>NZ_CP059399.1:2779970-4169955 GCF_013744875.1 Nocardia huaxiensis | reverse complement strand
CGAATCCCCCCGCCACCTCATCGCCACCGGCCGCGAAGCCGAAGCCCGCAAAGTCCTCGCCGAAGTCGAGAACGACCCCGCCCACCTCGACGAGCGAGTAGCCGAGATCCACGCCGCCATGGCAGGCGAAGTCCGTTCCCGCCCAACAGATCTGCTCAGCCACTCGCGCAGCATCCTGCTCCCCATCGTCTGGATAGGCATCGGCCTGTCCGCCTTCCAGCAGCTGGTGGGCATCAACGTCATCTTCTACTACTCCTCCCTGCTCTGGCAGCAGGTGGGCATCGACACCTCCAATTCCCTTCTGGTATCGATGATCTCCTCCATCATCAATATCCTCGGCACAGTCATAGCCATGGCCCTGGTGGACCGCATAGGCCGCAAACCCCTGCTCCTCATCGGCTCCACCGGCATGTTCCTGGCGCTGGCCCTCTGCGCCTGGATGTTCACCTACGTCGCCGGCACCGAAGACGACCCCACCATGCCCCAGACCCAAGGCGTCATAGCCCTCATCTCAGCCAACATGTACGTCCTGTTCTTCGCCCTCTCCTGGGGCGTAGTCGTCTGGGTCCTCCTCGGCGAAATGTTCCCCTCCCACATCCGAGCCATAGCCCTCTCGGTAGCCGCCAGCGCCCAATGGCTCACCAACTGGCTCATCACAGTCTCCTTCCCCTCCCTCTCCTCCTGGTCCCTCGCAGGCGCCTACGCCCTCTACGCCCTGGCCGCCCTCCTCTCCATCCCCTTCGTCCACTACCTCATCCGAGAAACCAAGGGCCGCACCCTCGAATCCATGGGCTGACCCCCGGCCCACAGTCCCCCGACACCCCCGGAAATGCCCGAAATCCAGCCGATTTGGAGCAACAGGGGGGTCGTGGGGTAATCTCATCGAGCACAAAGCGCAAGCGAGTGCAACGGGCTGTGGCGCAGCTTGGTAGCGCACTTGACTGGGGGTCAAGTGGTCGCAGGTTCAAATCCTGTCAGCCCGACCAAGAAAATCCCTCCTGACCAGCGGTCAGGAGGGATTTCTTCATTTCACGATGCGGAGCCTTGGGACCAACTTGGGACCATCTCGGCCTCGGAGGTGCAGAGACAGCTTGTCCCCGTCGTTCTGTATGGCTTCGATGTCGGGGTGCAGATACCGCTGTGTGATTGCCGGATCGCTGTGCCCCGCGATCCGTTGAAGGCGGTGCGGCAGGACGCCGGCATCAGCGAGCCATGTCAGACCGGTGTGCCGGAGATCGTGACGACGAAGATGCTCATACCCAAGTTCGGTGACGACCCTGTCCCAATCCGTGGCGCGGCGCAGCACTCCGGTCTCTATCCGTCCTCCGCGGGGACCGATGAACAATCGTGCGTTCCGGAGAGCCTCACGCCGCGTGGTTTCGTCCGAATTCCTCAGCGCGGGATCGGATTCGATCCGGGCGTGAGCGCGGGCAATCGTTCTTTGCACGAGTGGCCGTACCTCCTCGATGATCGGAATCGATCGGGAGCGTTTGCCTTTGGTGCCCTTGTCCTGCATCCCGCCCGGGCCTGGGGTTGTCTGGCGCCGCAGATTCCAGATCCACTTGTCGGTGTCGATGTCGCGCACTCGGCATCCGGACACTTCACCGATGCGGGTGGCGGTGCACGCCATGAACGTGACCACATCACCCCATCCGTAGTAGTGGTCCGATGAGGAGTCGACCAGTGCGTCCGCGAGCGTTGTCAGCGCCTCCCAGTTCGGCAGGGCCAGCTCCCGCGGATTCTCCAGTTCGTCCTCGTAGCGCTTGTATTGCTTCTGCCACCCATTGACTTCCACTCGGTTGCGATCGATCAATTCGTCGCGAACGGCTTGGTCAATTACCCTGCCCAGCGCTGCCAGGGTGTTCTTGACCGTGGACCGACTGCACCCTTCGGAGATCCACTGTGTCACTGCACGGTCGGCGACACCTGCGGTGATCATGGTGACCTGGAGGTGCCCGAGCGTCGGGACTATCCGAACCCGCCAGCCGGCTCGGTAGGGGTCCAACGTTTTGGGCTCGATTCCACGCATTGCGATGTCCCAGTTCGTACTTCCGTACTCTTTGAGCGTCGCCGTGGCGGTCTTCGGATCTACGCCTCGCTCGGCCGCTTGCTTGATCTTCTCGATCCACTCCTCAGCCTCCTCGCGGGTGCCGAATGACTCGGACTTCGAAGCGCGCTTCTTGGTGACCGGATGCTTCCAGCGCACCCGAGCGCGGAAGGAAGACACCTTGCCGCGCTCCTCTATGTCGCCGGTGACCGTGACACCGAGCGGGATCTGGACCTTGCCGTTCACCATCACGCGACCGCCGGATCGATTCGCTTGCCCTTCAAGTAGGCCATGACATCTGCACCGTAGTACCGGGTCACCCTGCCCGAGATCTGAACGAACGGCGGGCCTTGCCGTGGCTCACCAGTTCGCCAGCGTCGCAGACTGGACGGGTCGACCTTCAGCAGGGCTGCAACCTCTTCGGTTGTATACCAGCCAGTTTCACGGATCCCCGTTGGGCTCATTCCGTCCATTGCAGGGCTCCTCCTTCCGTTCCGCCGCCGATATGCTCCCGAGCCGCCGTGAGGGTGCGGGTAACCGCAGACGAGCTGAGTTCAACATGCTCGGCGATTCGCGAATGTGACCAGTTCTGTTCGAATTTCAGCCGCAGGATGGCGGCGACCTTCTCCGGGTCGCGGCGGCCGGCGGGGTCGGCATGGCACACCGATTCGGCGATTTCGGTCCACCGATCGTGCGCACTGTCCATCTCAATGGCGTTCGGGTGCGCCGCTTCCAGCTCGGCCATGGAGTACGGAGGGCCGAGTTCGGTGGCGGTGGAGCGGGTTTCGGTGTGGACCTCGCGCACCGACACGGTGCGTACGGTGTCGGGGGTGCGCACCGGTTCGGTCTCGTTGCGCACCGCCGGATTCGGCGGGGTGTTGTCGGTGCGTGGGGTGCGGGCGAGGACGAGCAGGGCGACGGTGGCCTGTCCGATCGCGCCGTCGATGATCAACGGAACCAGCCATGCCAGATCGGCGGTCATTCCGACCTGGATGGCCAAATCGCGCAGGGCATCGAACGAGAGCCGGAACGCGATGGCGGCGATGGCGCTGGTGAGGACCACAACAGACCAATAAGCCAGCGTCGCGTTCGCCCGCGCCCGTACCAGCAAGCCGACGCCGTGGGTGGCGGTCAGCAGCGCCACGGGCGGGAACATCGCCACGAATGCCGCGACCACGGCCAGTCCGGGCGGTGCGTTGAGCACGGCGTGGACGGCATTGCCGGCGATCGACATGAGCGCGACGAGGATCAGCTCGCCCCAGAAGAATCGGACGGCCGCGGTTTCGGCTTCGGTGCGTGGGAGGGCCTGCGCACCGGCGTGTTTGTCGGTTGGTGCGTTGCGGTGCGCAGCGTCGTTGCTGCGCACCGCGTTCGCACCGGCGTCGTTGCCGGTCACGTTCACTCCTGCCGGGTGGTACGCGTGCGGTCGTGTTCGGCGAGTGCGCGGGTGAGTTCACCGACGATGGTTCGGGCTTCCCCGATGCTGAGGGTGAGGTCCATCAGGAACTCGCCGGACCATTCGATCTCGATCCGCGGGGGAACGGCCTCGCAATACTCGTCGGCGGGCAGCGCCGTGAAGTATCGAGCCTCGATGGCGTAGGCGTCTCTGCGCGGGCGCATGGTGAGCTTGGGCATCACGCACCTGCCTGCGGGGCGGCCACCGGGGTGTAGACGGCGGTGTAGAGGCGGGCGCGTTCGTCGCTGGGGTCGGTACCGGTATAGGTCACCGACAGACCCGCGCCGACAGCGAACTGGTCGGCGCCGGCCTTGGCCATGGCGGTGCCGATGGCGCGTTCCATGCGCGAGGTCGGGTAGAGGTTGCGCAGTCCGGCGGGCGTATCGAGGGTGATGTACACCTGCATCACCGGGTTGCCTTGCTTGTCCTTCTGGACCTCGCCGGGGGCGCCGTTGAACTTCAGCCGCGGCTGTTCCCCGATTTCGGCGATGCGGCCGTAGACGGTGGTGCCGGGGGTGGCGTTCTTACCGAACGCGGTCGGCGGTTTGGCGGCGGCCTGCTTGAACCGCTGCCCGAAGTCGATGCTGCTCATGAGGTTGTTCTCCTTTGGGATCAATCGGAAATAGGTTCAGCGGCTGCGGGTTACGGGCCGCTGCTGGGTGATGGGTTGGCGGTAGTGGCGATCCAGGTACGGCACCATTGCCAGGTCGTCGACGCCGAGGCCGGCGTCGAGGTGATCGGACAGGTCCTTGCCGACCGCGGCCTGCAGCACCCGGACTTCGCCGACCTGGCCGTGCAGGCTCTGGGCGACCTTGTCGGCGTGGCGGTAGCCGGGCCGGTCGTAGTCAGCGACCACAATCACCCGAGTGGCGCCGGCCAGCCAGGCGGCGTGCTCACGGGTCCAGCTGCCCGCGCCCATCGCGTTGCAGGTGGCGACCAGCCCCGCAGCGTGGGCGCGTTGCACGTCCTTCTCGCCCTCGACCACGTAGATGTCTCGGCCCTGGTTGACGGCGTCGACGACTTCCGGGAGCCGGAACGGGATCGGTGCGAAACCGGTGCGTTCCCAGTTGGTTCCGGTCCAGCGGGCCTGCCAGAACCCTTTGGCCTCGCCGCGTTCGTGCGGGGTGCGGGTGCGGGTGACCGCACCTTCGACGCTGCCGTTGGCCCAGCGGTAGACGTAGGCTTCGACATTCTCCGCCGGCCCAACCGGTGCCCCGAGGTCGGGTTTCTCCGGTCGCGGAAATGCGGCGTAGTCGATGGCCTTGTCCGCCAACGACATTCCGGCAGTCCGCGACGGCGGAGTGCGGGTCTCCTGCCGCCGATTCGGTTGGTTCGGGTTGCGGTCGGGCAGCCGGTCCCACATGTCGCGCACCTGCAGATCCAGGCTGGCCAGTACGTCCACGTCGTCGCAGTGGGCGAAGCAGCGCACGATGGTCTTGGCCTGGGCGGGGTCGTAGCGGACACCGAGCGAGGGATTGTGGTGCTGGCCGTCGGCCTCGTGGACCGGGCACAGATACAGCGTCCATCGAGTTCCGGGCTTGCCTGGTCCCATGCGGGCGGTCAGCGCGGAGGTGATCAGCTGCCACGAACGGCCGTGTGAGGCTTGCGGTTCCATGGCTGCTCACCGGCTTCGCTCGATCGGAGCACGATCGCGGTCGGCACCGAATTTCGGGATCGGTGTGCCGGGCGCACACCGGTAGACATCGGGTGCGTTGCGCTCGTAGTCGACGGCGAAGGTGTTGCCCGACAGCTCTTGGGCCTGCTCGATGCTGCGCCACTGCACCGCGGTGAGCTGATCCTGGCCGACCTCGTCGCGGCAGTAGCGCGCCCACTCCAGGTGCCGACGCGCTGCATCGGGGTCGCTAGTCCAGGCGGCGAAGGCACGGCGCAGGTAGTGCCACTCCTCGTGGTGCGGCCCTTGTGTCCAGGCGGTGCCGAGCCGGTTGATGCTGCGTTCGTACTGGTCGAGCTCCTGGTTGGTCGCGCCGAGGTGTTCGGCGTGGTAGATCTCGTCGGTCAGCCGGACACACTCGGCGAAGTCGGCGCGCATGGCTTCCTCGTGTTCGGGTTCCATGGCTCACCGCCACCGCTCGACATCGCGCTGGGGCTGTTGCTGGTAGAGCCGCTGACACGCTTGCTCTTCGCGGGCGAGGTTGCCGGCTTGGATGAGGCTCTGGCGTTGGGTTTCGGTGAACCCGCCCGTGTCGCCGTAGGTGCGGCGGTTGTGTTCGAGGTTGTCCAGGAACCGGCCCATGGTGTCGGGGCGGGCCCGCCAGTCGGAGTAGGCGTCGGTGAGGAACTGCCAGTGCTCGGCGTGCGGGCCGCTCAGCCACCGCTGGTCGTATTCGGCGGTGCGGCGCGAGATGTCGAACAGGGTCTGCTCGGTGGCGTCGGGCTTGTATGCCTGCCAGGTGAGTGCGGTTCGGTCCTGGAAGTCGCTGCGCATGAGTTCTTCGTGTTCGGGTTGCATGAGGGGTTCACCGGCTCCGCTCTGGGCGCGGGCGCTGCTGGCCGGCGCCATTGACCGGCGGGGTGTGGCCTTCCTGGGTGAGCTTGGTGGTGTCGTGGTGGTCGACGCGGCCGGCGGACCATCCGTCGACGGTCTTCAGCACGCCGTCACGGGTGCCGCGGGTCTCGTTGCGAAGCCGGGACCCGACCTCCTTGTGCATATCCAGAACCCCGACCTCGATGTCCGCGCCGCCGGTGTCCATGGCTGCGACGTATCGGCGGGCCCACTGCTGTGCATCGTGCTCACTGTCGAAATCCCTGCTCCCAGGCCGGATATCGTCCGGCAGGTCGTCGGGATAGGCCACCCCGTGCTGGCGCATCAGCTCGGCGACATCGACCCGGCCGACGTAGACGGAATAGCGTTTGGCCGGTCCGGACTGCTCCGCTGCTGTGGCGGCCGACGCCGAAGCTGGTCCGGTCTCGTGTCCGCGCCGGAACTTCTCGGCAGCGATGCGTTCGCTGCTGCCGTACCGCTGGTGTTCGGGGGTGCGCTTGGCGAGTTTCTGCACGGCCTGGTCGCGTTCGGTCTTGAACTTGTCGCGCTCGACACCGGTCTGAATCACCTTCTCGCGCAGGTCCTTCAATTCGGCGCCCTGGCGAGTGTTGGCGTTCTTCAACGTCGTGATCACCGCGTCGGCCTCGCCAAGTCGGCGTGCGTAACCGTCGCGGTCCGCGGTCATCGCGTCCATGCCACGCTGCAGCACACCCACGTCGCGGGCGAGCTTGTCGCGGTCGCTGCGCAGTTCGGCGAGCTGGCGTTCGACCTCGGCCAGCCGCTTCCCATCGGACTCCGGCGTCGGCGCCGGGGTGGGCGCGGTGGCCGGCTGCGTGGAGGTGGGTCCGCGGTCGCGGCGCAGCTGGTCGCGGTAGGCGCTCAGTTCGTCGGTGACGAATCCGGGCGAGCCGGCCGCGGTGAACAGTTGCTCGCGCTGACCGCGGGCGGAGATACCGACCCCCAGGTGGTGGGCGTCTCGGAAGTGCGGCGATTCGGCTTGCCGCTGCGCCCATTCCGCGGCCGCGGCTTCGGTCGGGTGCAGCCCGAACATGTTGTGGGCGTGCCCCTCTCGGTCGCGGGTCTGCATCCGGACCTCGAACCGCGCGTTGTCGGCGGCGGTGGCGAACTCGCGGTTGATCTCGTGGTCGGTCAGCCCGGCATCGTGGGCGCGCCGCGCCGCGGCCGCGCGGGTGGCCTCTCGTTCGTCGCGGTCCGCCCCGTGTCCGGTCACCCAGACTGCGCGCCGGATGTCCTGCACTGCGGTGGCACGGTCCCGGCGGGCGGGACGGGTGTAGGCGGGCGGGCGGGCGATGCCGGTCTCGGTATAGGCGCGGGCGGCCTGGGCGCGGTAGCGCAGGGCGTCGATACCGGTGACTTTGCGGGCCTTGCCGAACAGGTTGCCCAGCTCGTATTCCGGGAAGGTCGTGGCCGCGGCCAGCCCGTCCAACGCGATGCCCCGCTCGACCGGGCGCAGGAACTCCGACCGCAGTACCCGCTCCTGCACGTGGCCGTAGTGCTGCGCCAGCGAATTGCGGTCGCGGGTGCGGTCTTCGGTGCTGCGGCCGGTGTCGGCAGCGCGGTCGCTGACCTGCGCGGCGTGACGCCGGTAGCCTTCGATGGCGTGGGTGGTGCGCCGCAGCTCCATGGCGCGGGCCTGCTCGGCTTCGCGGGTTTGCTCGCGCACGAGCTGGTTGATGTTCTTCTTGATGCGCCGGCGGTCGAGCCAGCCGGTGGCGTGGGCCAGCTGCTGGAGCAGGTGCGCGATCGAGGTACCGAATCGGCTGGTCTCGCGGGTGATGTCATCCATCTCGGACATGAGAGTGTGAATTCCTTTCGGTAATAAGGGGTTTCGGGCTAACGGCTGCGCTGGATCAGGGTCTGCCGCTGTTCGAGCTGCTGTTCGCGGTGCTCGCAGGCGGCCTCGGTGAGGCTGAGCCGGGATGCGGACTGGTGGGCGGAATCAATGGCCTCGCTGGTGTCCTGGAGGTGGTATTCGGCCCACTGCAGCGGGTGTTCGGCGCTGCCGATGGCGTCGGTGGGCGCGATCGGCTCGCCCAGCTCGTCCACGCGCAACGCGTCCGGGGACTGCCGCAGTTCGGCGTACTGATTGCGGATGACGCGGATGTCGCGGCGCAGCTGACGCACCCGGTCCTCGATACCGCCGATGTCGTTGTAGAGATCGGACGGAACGGGCAGGATCGGGTCATTACCGTTGTGGGACATGGGTGTTCACTCCTCGTTTGCGGTGCGGTCGGTCGTGACCGGGGCCAAGCGGTTCGCGGGCATCGCAGCGGTGTAGCGCAGGGAGATGAGGTGCTCGGCGGCATCCAGGCGCAGTCGATCCAGTTCCGGGAGGTCGCATTTCACGTCCCAGCGGCGGCGGCGCTCGAACTCGTCGAACAGTGCGGCGCGGTGGTCCCACCAGGTGTTGTGGTCCTGCCAGGCGCTGGTGGGGTCCTGGCAGATGACGCTGGCGGCCTCGATCTCGGCGATCAACGCCGGCACCGGCAGTGACTGCAGGCTGTGACGGCGGTGCTCGGTCGCCAGCAGCTGGGGCGCGTACTTCGCGCGGATCCTCGCGTGCCGCTCACGGTCGGTGCGGGTGGCGGCGAGGCGGCCAGCGGTCCGCGCGGCGCGCAGGCGATCGAGTTCGGCGCGGTCGCCCGGTGCGAGTCGTCGGCGCGCGATGCCGTCGCGGACCTTGTCGGGCAGCTCGTATTCGACGACGGCGACGAGTCCGCCGAGCACGACGGCTCCGGCGGCGATTCCCGCGCCGACGCCGATGGCGATGCCTCGAACAGTGTGCTGGTTCATAGGTTTTCGGTTCCTTCGGTGAGGGGATGGTGGGATGCGTCGGGCAGCGACGCGGGTGAGCACCATGAGCAGTCGCGGCGTTCGCGGATGCGGTGCTCGATCAGCCACGCTGCGACCACGTAGGTCGGGACGTGGTTGAACTCGTGGGCGATGGCCGACAGAGTCGCGCCCTGGGACCACGATTCGCAGGCGTAGAAGCCCAAACCGTCCGGGCTGATCCACTGGTCGAACGGGCCAGTGAATTCGGCGTCGATGTAGTCGCGGACCAGGGCGGCGAGGTCGCTGCCGGTGCAGGTGTCGAACCGGTCGTCACGGGCCGCGGCAATCGCGTGATGCGGGAACAGTTTCACGGCTGCACCGCCTCGATGCGGGCGGCGAGGGCGCGGCACGCGGTCTCGTGCTCACCGAGCGCAACCGCCAAACCGGTCAGCAGCTCCCGGGCGGTCTCGATCTCCAAGAAGACTGTGATGATCGGGGCGAACCCGCGCGGATCGCCACTGTCGAACGTGGCCCACACCGACGACCCCGTGGGCGAGTGCCGGTACTCGACCTTGCGCAGGTGCAGGTCAGCGACTTGGGAAGTGATGAAGGTGGACATCACGCCGCCGCTTCTGACTGGGCGGAGGATTTGATCGCCTGTGCGGCCTTGTAGGCGTTGCGGGCGGTCTCGACCGAGCAGTCCAGCCTGACCGCGATCCGCTCCCAGGTCATCCGGGCATCGAGCAGGGCGTTCACTCGGGACTGGAAGTCGGGATCATTCCACCGCTGAGTCCTGTCCTGCGGGCCCCGTTCCTTGCTCACCGGGGCGGCCGGCTCGCCACTCGCGGCGACATCGGCGAGCTGCCTGCGCGCGATGTCGGCGATCTCCGGGCGGTTGTGTGGGTTCGGGATCCACACCGAGGCGACTACGCATTCCACCAGGTCCGTGCGCAGCGCCAGTTCCGCGCACTCGGCCAGTACCGGGCAGCCCGCGCAGATCCGCTGGGCGGCATGTACCCCACGCAGGCTGGAAGGGAAGAAGGTGTCGGGATAGACAGTGGCACAGGCTTTTTCGGTCCACACCACCCCAGGGACGGCAGAGCTAGAGCTACCGAAGAAGTCGAAGGCGTTCATTCCCGCTCCTCGCAGCCGGATTCGTCGATGCTGTCGGCGGTGTCGTCGTCGGGGTCCAGGCCGAGGAGCTGTTTGCTGAACTGCCAGTCGATGTAGGACTGCGCGTCGCTGGCCTGCAGGATGCGGGCGTACTGCGCGTAGACGGTTTCGGCGTAGGTGTCGCTGTCGGACGGCGGGACGTGGTCGGGGTCCGGGTCGGTCATTCGGAACACCGCAGGGGTTTCGGCCTCGATGCCGAGGAACAGCCGGCCCTTGTCCGCGGGCGGGATCGGGGCGCGGACGATGGCGGTGGCCAGCTGGTACCACATGCCGCGCACCAGCCCGAACTGCCAGCTCTCGGTGGAGTCCTCGCGCTCGAACAGTCCCAGCGAGCGGGCATGGTCCTCGCAGGCGAAGCGGACGGCCTGTTCCAAGTACAGCGCGACGAGCTCGTCGAGCCATTCGGTGATCTCGTCGGCCGTGATCATCGGTGCGGGGTGGATGGTGTGGGTTGCGTTGTGGGTCATGGTCTTTCACTCCTCTGCCATGTTGGTCAGGCGGTGGTGGTGCGGGCGGATTCGTGGCATGCACGGGCGGCGGCGAGACGGGCTACGCGGCGGCTGACCGCCCGGCACAGGCCGCGGATGATGGCGGCGATGCTGCGAGTGACGGCGGTGACGAGCACGGCCAGAACCTGTGGGATGGGTGGGCGCAGGGCGGCGTTCCACCACAGGTAGGCGATCCAGCCCAGCCCGTAGCCGGCCAGCGGGACCGCGACCACGGCGGCCTGGCCCCACACGACGAACACGACAGCGGCGAGAACCAGTGCCGATCCGCCGATACCGGTTTGCAGCAACCGCGGCCGCAACCCGGCCCCCGGCCCCGCGCCGAGCATCGGCTGTTCGCCGGGGGTGTCGTCGGTGGTGACCAGCCGCAGGACGGGCTTGCCCGGCGTGGGTTCGGTGGGGGCGTCGTGGCCGAGGGGAAACGGTGCGCCGGCGGCGTGGGCGGCGGCGGCGAGGAAGTCGCTGACCTCATCGGCGAGGATCTCCCCCATCACCTTCGGGTCGCGGGACTCGCGGTCCTCGCGGGGGTCATGGTCATCGTGTTCGTGGTCGTCATCGTGGCCGTAGTTGCGGATGATGCGCATAGTTGTTGTGCTCCAATCGATTTCAGGTCAGGAAGCGGACGGGGCGGGGTCGCCGTCGACGGCGTCGCCGGTGGCGCTGGCGCGGCGCAGCGCTTCGGCGGCCGCGGTGCCGGGCAGCGGGGACAGTTCGGCCAGCACGATGGGGACGATGTGGCCGAACCAGGCGCGGCCCGCCTTGGCGTAGACGAATTCGCCGGTCTGGAAGCGGCGCACCCGGTCGGGATCCACCAGCCACCGCTCGCCCACCTGCACCTGGCCCTCGTCGCCGGTGCGCTGGCCTTTGATCAGGTGCCGCGAGGGCAGGATGGTGCGCACCGAGCCGAAGTGCTTGCACAGCTCACCGAGGTTTTCGCCGTAGCCGATCAGCAGCCCGCCCGCGCACGCCTTCAACAGCCGATCCAGCGACCACTTGTCGGCAGCGGCGCCCTCGGGGGATTGGACGGCGAAGACCATCGAAACCCCTTGGGAGCGGCCGCGTTCGCCGACTTCCTCCAGCCCGATCGATCCCTTCTTCGTGGTCAGGGCGGAGGCTTCGTCGAGGTAGCAGGTGACCGAGCGGCGCAGGTGCTTCTTGGTGCGGCCGGCGCGCTGCATGACCAGCCGCAAGGACGCCGCGACTTGGGCGCGGGCGGCGTCCTTGTCCAGGGCGGGCACGGTCATGAACAGCACCGTCAGCTCGTCGATGCGTTTGCCGCCCCGGTCGAACACCATCTGCCCGGCCTCGTCGGTGAGCTGCTCGAACAGGTTGGTGCACTTGATGAGCGCGTCGTCGATCTGCGGCACCCTCTCCGCCTGCAGGGCGTCCACTTGCCGCACCACGTCGGGGGCGTGGCCCCACATGTCTTTGATGACATCGGGATTCATTCGCCGCAGAATCTCGGCCGGTCCGTCGGGGGTGCCGATCGGGGCGCAGATGACCAAATCGATTACGCGGCGCCGCATCTCGTCGAAGTGCTGGCCCTCGCTGGTGGTGGCCTCGCCGGCGTTGAGCAGATCACCCACGATGGCGCGCATGTCGCGGGCGGGCATGGTCTGCTTGTCCCAGATATCCAGGCGGTCCCCGCCCGGCATCACCATGCCGATCTCCTCGCGTGGAATGCCGAGCGCAATGGCGATGGACAGGATTTCCAGGCCGAGGTTCTTGTCGTCTTCGCCGCCCTTGCAGGTGATGATCACCAGCTGCGGTTTCGGGTGGCGGGCGGCCATGCCGGGCACGTCCTTCCACCGCTGCCAGGCCCGCCACTCGTAGTCGAACACCGCGATGGCGTCGCGCTTGATCAGCTCGGTCTTACCGGCACCGGTACCGGCCACGATGCCGCGATGCCGCTTGACCTCCCGGTGCGGCACGGTCAGCCAATGCTGGTGCGGCTGGGTGAGTTCGCGCCACAGACCCGGCGGACGCGCGGTGGCACGGTCGGCGAGGGTGCCGAGCACGATCGCGGCGCCGGCGCTGTAGGGCGCGCCCAGCTTCGCCGCACGGGCCGCGGCACGGAACTTGCGCGCGGCCAGGGCTTCCTTGACCCGTTCGGTGCGTTCGAGATCCTTCAACCCTCGGGTGTTGGTCTTGAGCACCAGGTTCGCCCACCAGTAGGTGGCGGCCAGCATCGCGACCGGCGCACCCAGCGCGAGCATCATCCGCGCGCCCGCCCAGTTCCCGGCCGCGACCTCGCATGCGCCGGTCCAGAACAGGGTGAACGGGCTCGACCACGAGCCGCCGGCCACCGCGGACAGCAGCGGCAGCACCAGCGCCCCGAAGGCGAAGTTGCGCAACCGGTTCGGCTCCAGCGGCCACCAGTAGGCGACCGCCATGATCAGGATCAACATGGCGACCACCACCAGCCCGGCGGTCAGTGAGACGCCGGTGACGTGGGCGGCCTGCGACAGATCAGGGGCGCTCCAGCCCGTGGGCACGATCTCCGGCATGCCGGGCGGGGTCTCCGGGCCGATCTGGTCCAGACCGTTCCCGCGCGGTGCGGGGGTGGTCGTGGTGGTGGGTGAGATGTCGAAGATCACCGGCGGGTCGGCGTGGTCGCAGTCCTGCGGGGTGATCAGGGGTTTGCATTCGCTGCTCATGATGCTTCCTGGGAAAGGTGAGTTGCCTTGCGGCGGAGCCGATTTGCCTTCTTCACCGCGCGCAGCTCGCGGCGGCGGGTGACGAAGGCGTCCCAGTCCTCGTCGAAGTCGCCGACGGCGAACAGGAGCTTGATCCGGGCCAGTTCCGCCGGCAGCCGGGTGTGCGCGGCCTCGACGGCATTGATGACCGCCTTCGTGCGGCACAGGTAGAGGAGGCCGATCAGCTTGTGCGGCTGCGCTTCTCGCGCGGCGCGGATCGCGCCCTGCAGGGCGGTATCCAGGGAGCTGGGGTCCTTCTTGCTGAGTTCGACCTCGACCGCCCACCAGCCGTGGGTGCCGTCGACCACGCCGAGGAACCAGCCGTCATGCACGTGCGGGCGGCCCGGCATCGGTTCGCGGCTGCTACTGAACTCCAGAACTGGTCGCGTGTGCTGCCGTTCGGCCTCGACGCGGGCGTGTTTCTCGGCTTCGTGGCGCAGAATTCGTTCCGACACCCACAGATCCGGGTCGGAGCCGACCAGCATGATCCGGGCCTGCGCGACCGCGCGGTAATGGTTGGCGAACATCAGCGAGGGCTGCCAGTCCGAGGGGCGCCACCCCAGCACCCGGCCGGCGGGATCGCGTTTCGGGACCGCCCACGCCCGCCCGCGCTGGGCCTGCATCAGCGGATGCACCGCCCCGTAGTCGATCAGCGCGTGCACGATCGCGTAGGCCGTGGACTCGTAGACATTGAGGAACTCGGCCAGCACATCGATCTGCATGCCGTGCATGTGAATCAGCGCGGTCAAGGTCTCGGACTGGCGCTCGGTGAGCTTGCCCTTGCGCGGCCCCGGCAGCACCCGGCCCATCGACCCGGCCGGCACCCCCAGCTCCGCGGCGATCTCGCTGATGCGAAACCCCTGCTCCCGCAATGCAGTTGCCTCACCCAGGCAGTTCTCCACCTGCCGCAGGGTGATGCCGAGCAGCTCGCGGATCTGCCCGTAGGACAGTCCGTTGTCGCGCAGGCCACCGATAATCTGGGCGCGGTGACGTCGCTCCAATGCCGTGTACCGGTCCGCCTTCTTGTTGTGGTTCATCGGGTTCGCCTCCGATCGCTGGATTTGTCGGTCCAGGCGGCTTCGACCTGGTCGAGCCGTCGATCGAGTTCGGCCGCGGGCAGCGACCGAGCCCAGTTCGGCAAGGGCGGTCCCCACTGCCCGGTGCGCGGGCGATCGGCATGGCGCGCGGCGATGTCGCGGCGGGCCCGGAGCACGACCGCCCGCAGGTCTTCGGGGTCGGATTCGCGGCGCGGTGTCACTCCGCACATCGGGCAGCGGCGCGACGCTCCGCCTTCCCGTTTGAGCTGCCGTTCGCGGCCGCGAGTGCCGTCCCACGTGCGCGCCAGCTGGAATCCGATGCCCGCGTTGCGGATCACGGCCATCAACCGGGCACCGCGCCCGTCGCGATGCTCGGCCAGCCGCGCGTCCAGATCAGCGGTCCAACCGGTGTAGTGGCGGGCGTGCCGATACGGTCGGTCGAAGTGCAGCAGATACACAGTGCCCTTGGGCTTTTCGCGGTTCATCGGCTGCGCTCCGCCCTGCGATCCGGCGCCTGCGTGGCGCGGCGAGCGGCCAGGTCGGCGCGAGCCTGCACGATTAGCTCGCGCATGTCGCTGGCGTCCACACCGCGGCGCTCGCACGCATCGACCGAGCGCACCCAGCGGGCGATCCGCAGCGACTCCAGTTGCGCCGGCGTCGGTTCCCGCTTAGGCACCGCGGCCTCGCTGTCGTACAGGTAGGCCCGCAGCAGTCCGTAGCGACTGTTCCGCAGCACCTGCGCCTCGTACTCATCGACGGGACGTAGATTCTCCTGCGCCAGTTGACGTTTCGTGCGCAGGTGTTGCGGCGCTGCCCGCCACGGATAGGTGGGGATTCCGTACCGCTCCCCCGCGGGGTCGTGAAACCGGGCGTTCATCGCGACCGCTCGATTCCACCGCGAGGCATCTGCGGCCGTGCCGCCAGCTGCGCTGCCCGTTGCGCCTGGAGCTTCTCGACGAACGCGCGCCCGAACACGGCTTCGTTCACCGCATCCTTTGCGGCGTCATAGTCCGTCCACACCGATTCGTGGATCTCGTCCCAGTGCCGCTGCTTGGCCCGCTCGCTGCCGCAATCGCAAAAGTCCTTGCGCTCCATCGACTCGATGGCAGCGGTGAGCATGTCGTCGATGACCTCGTCGACCACCCGCATGCGGTGCTCTTCGGCGCGCAACGCGGCCAGATCCGGCTGCCGGTCCTGCGGGGTCATCGCTCCTCCAGGACCAGCTCGAACAGCTTGGAACTCAACCGAGCCGCGTCGATGGTCAGCGTCCGCATCGGCGTGGTCACCACACCGCCGGCGGATTCCTTCCGTACGACGGTGCACACGACCGCGCACCGCGTACGCCCGTTGGAGTCGGTGCTGGGCTGCCCGACCTGCTCGACCCGCAACGTGCGGATATCACTGCGACCAGGCAGTGCGTCCCGATACCACTGCCCGACACGGACGGCCTGATTTCTCTTGGTCATCGGGTCACCCCCGATGTGAGCGGAGCCTGCCGGTCGACATGCACGCAGTCGATACGGCTGGCCTCATCGGCGCGGCAGACGTTCACCGACGCCGGCATGGTCGGGGTCTGCTGCTCCAACTGGATGCCGACCACGATCCCGGCCGCGAACAGCACCAGACCGACGAAAATCGGCAACCGCCACCGCAGCGGCGCGGCCTGAAAACCCGCCTCCAGCAACCCATTCGGGTCGTACTCGGGCCGCCCATAGGGCGACAACCCGATCTGACGGCGCGCGTACTCTTGACTGTTCATCGCCGACCACCCCGCCAGCTGCGGCGCGGACGTACGAGGATGTACAGGCCGATCAGAAACGCGGGAACCAGGATGACCTCGGGAGCCACGATCAGCGCGAAAGCCAACGACATAGCGGCGAACACGAGAAGCGCGGTGCGGGCCCTCATGCCACGCCCCTGCCACCGAACGGAATGCCAAGTTCCAGCAGCTCTGCGCGGTCGATTCGAATGATCTTCGGGCCGAAGCGATAGCCAGTCAGGAGGCCGTCGTTGATCCAATTCAGGATCGTGCGATCGGTCACCTTGATCGCTTTTGCGGCCTCTTGGACGGTCAGCATCACTTCGCTGGCCGTCGTCGGTCGTACAGGTGATTTCAGGGATTTTCTAGAACGGGTCACTGTGGTCACTCCTTCGATACCAACTGACGAAAACTGTTGGTAACCAGGAGAACTCGCAGGTAGGCACCTTGCGCAGACTGCTCACGGGAGCTTGAGCGCTCGGGTGGCGCTCGCGCCTTCGAGCCGAGCGCCATCGCGAGCGCCGGACGTGAACGATGATCAAGATTGCCCGGAAAGCGTATGTTGGTCGGGTGAAGGATCTGCTGACGACCGCGACGTCCACAGAGGTTCAGAGCCTCAGTACCCGCATCGCCGTCCTGCCGGTTGGCAGCTTCGAGCAGCACGGCGGATTCCATCCGTTAATCACGGACACGGTGATCGCCTCCGCCATCGCGGATCGGATCGCAGGTGATTACAGCCTCTTCCTGCTCCCCCCAATCACCTTCTCGTGCTCGCACGAGCACACCGCGTTCGCCGGCACCGTGAGCATCAGTGCCTCCACCCTCATCGCGATGATTCAGGACATCGCCAACTCACTGACGGCCTCCGGCGTCGACAAATTGGTCATCGTCAATGGCCATGGCGGAAACTACGTGCTGCAAAACGTCGTCCAAGAGGCCAATGCCGGCAACCCAACAATGACGCTCTTCCCCGGCAGGACGGACTGGGACGCGGCCCGCGGCGAAGCGGCGATGCAGACCAACGGCCACGAAGACATGCACGCTGGCGAGCTGGAAACGTCGATCCTTCTTCACGTTGCGCCGCAGATGTTGCGCCCTGGCTACGAGGATGCCGATTGGCGCGCCGACGAGCGCCCCTTCTTGCTTGTCTCCGGGATGCAGGAGTACACCGAGACAGGCGTTATCGGCTTCCCATCGCTCGGCACATCCGAGAAGGGCGAGCGCGCACTTGCATCGCTGTCGCGCTCCTTCAAGGAGCACCTCCAGCGGCTGTCCCCCTAGGTCACACCAAATCCGTTACTGCGGACTCGAATTCGCGGATAGCATCGCCCTGTACAGGCCGGACACGCTGTGCAAGGTGCTTCAAGACTCCGAGCGCTCTCGCCGAAGGGGCAGAACGGATCACTGACGCAGCTTGAATGCCAGCCTGCGCACCAGCCTCGAACTGGCCGGCATCAATGCACGCCGACGCGAGCCGTACGGTGCACAGTCCCTGATCACGGCGCTGTGCTTTCGGCCAGTCGCTGAGCGCCATAGTGTAGGTCTCGATCGCACGTTCAGGCTGCCCAAGTCGAACCCAGCTTTGCGCCGCCTCCATTTCGATATAGGAGGGTGTGCAGTACAGCGCCAACGAGCTCGGCCCCGCAGCATCGACAGATAAGACTTGCTCCATGGCCTGGTCCAGCGCCTTTCGGCACTCATCCGCTTCGCCGGTCATCGCGTAGGCGTTCGCCAGCTGCCGAAGCGCCACAGCTCGTAACTCCGGCGGGATCGCATCCCACTCACGCAGAGCCGCATTACCCAATCCCAATCCCTGCTGGGCATAACCACTCTCGGTAGCGATGTTGCTTCGCCGTTGCAGGACATAGGATCTGAGGTGCGGATCGTACAGCTCCTCGGCGTAGTCCATCGCTCGGTTCGTCCAGTAGAGCGCGCACCGCAGATCCCCAGAATCTTGGTAGAGCCAGCCAGCGAACTCGCAGAACCGCGTGCCGACTTGCAGCAGCGCGGGCCTCATCTCACCGCGGGCCTTGCCGCAAAGATCCTGAACCAACTGAAGTTCGCCATCGAGCGTGCCCAGGACATACCGCGGCCCCGATAGCGCATCCATCCTGGCATGCGCATCCAGGAGCGCCGTGAGGTGCTCGATGAACGCCGGATCGACGGTCTCGAACGGCAGCGAGAAGGGATCTTGACGTGCCTTCGGCATCTCCACCTCGGCGTCGATGCCGCCCGCCGGCTGGTCGGAATACCCGATATCCGCAGCGGTTAGCGCACGGCCGGAAGCGATGCTGAGCACGGCCACCATCACGTCAATGGTTCGCTGCTTCGGGCGATTTCCGCCTGATAGATACCGGAGAATGTTGGCACTCTTCAGCGATACAACAGGTCCGTTGTCCTGAGAGCTGTAGACCTTCATCCTCTTTGCAAGACCCGTGGGTTGGATGCCCAACTCCGCGAGCAGCACCTTCAGACGGTCGTTCGACTGTGCAATGCCTGAAGGGCCGGAACGTGGGGGCTGTAGCACTTGCCACCCGTTTGGGCGAATGCCGGTGTCTGCCATAGGAATTCTCCAAATGACTGGTATTTCCACCAGTTTCGAACATCGTAGCGCACAGCACCGACAGCCTTCAGAGAACAGCGACCACTGAGGAACATCCTCCATTTACGGTCCCCCAAACTTCAATGACACTCTGACGCAAGGGGCTACTCGGCTGCTGCCCGACCTCCCGCTTGTGGTCCGATCGCAGATTGCCCATGCGTGGAACGCAAGGTCCGCACCTGAACCCCCGCCTTGTGGTCCCCGATTTGTGGTCATCTCTTTGTGGTTCCCTCCCTTTTGGTCACCACCTCCTTCCTCATACCTTCAGCTTGATTGGCTCCCAACAGCATTCGTGGTTGCTCGCTCGCTCGGCCGACACTCTCTTCAGCGAAGCGGGAGAGAGTGTCGGCCGAGCGAGCGAGCAACCACGCACCGAAGGTGCAGGTCAAAGCCATCTAGCAACCCTAGCGTCTTCGGAATCTCATTTGCATGCCTTCCGAATCGACTCCGCATTGATTCCGCATGCGTTCCGCATGCTGGTAGCGGCGACCCCTCCCCGACAAGGTCATCTGGCGGCGGTCCAGCGCACCCGAGTGCAACGGCACATCGGGAAGAACCGCCCCCAAAGTCTCGCGTGGTGACGAGATCCATTGCAATGGATACGATTTGATCGTGTTCTCTCAGTTACTCGGCACCTTGAGTGGCGTGATCATCGGCGGCGCACTCACTTTCCTGGCGTCGTACGTCAACGAACGGTCGAAATGGAACCGCGCCCAGGCTGCGCGATGGGATGAGCGCCGGCTACTTGCCTACGCGGACTACCTGATCGTCACCAGGAAGATGCATGCCCTTGCAGGGCAACTGGTTTCGTCGAGAAGAAGCACGCTGGCGCCTGCGGCAACACATGAGGCCGAACTTGCGCAGCTTGCCGAGTTGGAGCTTGAGCGCATCCAGCGATGGCAGGAGGTCCAATTGCTGGGAAGCACCCATGCCATCGAGGTCGGAGACGAACTCAATAGGTGCACCTGGACTTTGGAGTGGTTCGCTCAAGACAAGCTGAATAGTGTCAGCGATTGGAATCTGATCAACCGTGAGGCTTATCGATTGCGCAAGGACTTCGGTACCGCAGCACGCTTGGACCTCGGCGTCACAGGCCACAGCCTTCCCAAACCTGAATGGCTTGATGAATGGACACCCCGAAATCACCTGGCCAACGTGCGAGAGCGAACACAGACGCCCCCGGTTAGCTGATTCCATCTACGCGGCCTTCTGCCCCGATGGCGGCCCCACACTCAGAAGTCAGACAGTCATCGATCATGCCTGCGACCCGCAGATGACGTGCGGACGGTAGTCGAGTGTGATGAAGGACAGCCATACCTGAGTTGCCGCTACCGGGCCGCAGCCATCGAGGCCGCAGCGGCCGCCACCTCGGTCTCTGTCAATATCGGTAACCTATGGCCTGAAATCCACGGGCCACCTCGTCCATTCGTCGAACCGAACTTCACTGAAGTTGCAGTCCCGATAGAACGCTCCCTTCGCAGTCCGTTGTTCAACAGGTGAACCTCCATCAGGACCAACTGACTCAAAACCTGAACTAGCTCCGGTTGGCTCGCTGAACTTGGCGCCGCGAGCATCGGCCCACATCAGAGTCGTCCCTTCCATCGTCGCGTCGAGCAAGAATGAATGCCGTAGGTCAGCAGTTGCAAGGATGGCATTCCTGAGGTTGGCCCACATTAGATATGAGCCCTGCAGGTTCGCATGATCCAGGTGCGCAGATGCCAGGTTGGTTTCGATTAAATGCGACTCCTTCAGCGCGACGTACCTCATCGTCGCTCCGGCAAGGTTGGCGCGGTCGAGCACAGCCTTCGTCAGGTTCGCCTTGGATAACTCGGCACCCACCAGGTTGGCACCTTCCAGTTCGGCATTCGCTAAACAGGTATTCGACAGGTCGACGAACTCCGTACGATCCGGGTCGCGCCGACCGATGACGGTCAGAACGGCTTGCACGTCCGTTGGCGGCTCGTCTTGAGGGTTTACACCGCATTCGCGTCCATTCGGAGCGTGGGTCCGTACGAAGGCGCTCAGCACCTCAACGATCGACGTGCGGTCGTTCGGCGAGTCACTCGCGAGCCGCTCAAGCAGGTAGATACCACCCAATCGAACATCCAGTTTCTCGTCACCGAGCTGTTCGATCGCCTTCGCGAACCTGTCGGTGATGGCGGTTTGCCGAGCCAACCCAGCCTGGTCACTGGTCGCTCGCAGCGACTGGTTCGTAAACCACAGTGCCGCCAGAGCTGCGATCGTCGTAACCATCGACGCCAACTTCGCCCAGCCTCCCCACCCGAAGAATTCCCGACTCACACGCTTCACTTGCGTTCGGCGAGTGGCCGGCGGTGTCAAGGAGTGGATTCGATTCAACCGGCGCCGTGGACCGGTCGCCCCCGTTCTTGATGTCACCGGTTGATGATCCACCAAAATCCTTGCACTGCCCAATCTTTCATGGGGGTTCACTGCCGCCTGAGGAGCTCATGTCATCGGTAACCATTGCGGCAATCCAGTCCATTGAAAACCACAGGACCACGGTCCGATGCCAGAGCAGGCTGGAACAGCGCCACGCACGCGCCGCAGGCGTGAAGGATGTGGCCTCAGCATTGGCTGGCAGCGCCGTTGAGGAGGTATGCCATCCGCCCGAAGGTTCCTCCGCTCTCGCAGAGCACGTAACCTTCAGGGCAGAAGATCGGCGGCGGAAAGACGCAGCCACGCTCGGCACGCAGGAGATCGTCGTTGTCGATCGCTCGGCCGTCCGGATGCCAGAACCAGACATGCGGCCGCCAATTCGAACGCATGCGCGAATGGGAGATGAGCGGCTTCTCATGCTAACGATGTGGCGGACGAAGCACACTCGTGTCGGATTTGCGACAAGAGGGCACCCGGTGCCGGCGGCATGATGCGCCCGAGTGCAGGGCACAGATCGAGAAACGGAACAGGACAGATCCTTACATGCTCATACCGAATCCGGCGGAGTAGCGGCGATTCACTTCGCCGGGCGAACCGCGGCCAACGGCTGCTGCGGATCACTGGCATGGATTTCGACGAAGACGAACGTCAAGCCCTTTTCGACGAAGGTGTCGATCCGGATGACCCGGCCACGCACGCAGACCAGCAATGGGTGTCAGATCTGTTGCGCTGCTACGGCATGGATCTACTGTTCGGCGAATCATGAACGCCCCGTTCGCATCCCGGCTTCAAACTGTTCAAAGCCGTGACCGCCGTAGGCATGGCAGGGACCTTACGGCGGCTACGAACTCATCCACCTCGCATGCAGCCGCAGGCCGCGCCAAACAGGCTTGCGCTCAGCGGCGGTATGGAAGCGACGGGTGACCGCAGCGAAGTCACCGTGCGTCGGCTTCCGGGCTGGCCCCTGCCTCGACAAAATCACCAGCCTCGGCTCATACAGCCAGATTTCGACCTTGACACCAGGTCTTCGTCGGCAGCGCGTGGCGTGAGTCTGGTGAGGCCCAGGCGGTGCGCGGCGAGACCTCCCCGACTTCGTAAACACATCTCCGCGGTGCGCGAACTCGCTTCAGCCAGAGCAACATACTCGGTCTCCGGCTAGTTGTAGCCCGGACCGTCGTCATCGTCACCGGCCCTACCTGATTCCAGCTCCGGGAAGACCCAATTCGGCGGAAGTTCCGCCTTAAGAATAGGGAACGGGGGCCGCAACTCTGGAGTATCTGCGGAGCCTTCGTCAAGCTCGTCGATAGAAAGCGTTCGCTTCAGCTCTTCCCTAAAATCCTCGCTCTCGATTCCCGCAATTATGTTCCACGCATTCCACATTAGCTCCGAAAGTCCGATACGCGCGTTTGTACGCCCTGAAGCTATGCCGTCGATGAGATCGATCTTGACCGATTTTCCACTTACCCGAGCGAAAGCACTATCGACACGAACCGACGTTCCCAGAGTTTCACTTACTCGATGCACTAGATCGCTAGTAGCAATATCGGTTCCATCGCTAGAAGAAAACCTCACTGCCATGCCCTGATCGTCACGAACGCCGATCTCTGTCAAGGTGAGTTTCGCGTTCTCAGCACGCGTATACACCTTCGCCAAGGTTGGCGGCTCATCCAACCAACGCTCTTCCTCCGAGCTTGAGGGAGCCTTTCCAACCCAACCTTGATATCCACCACCGCGGAGTGACAAGATTCCATTTTCGACCTGCCATATTAGGGGATCAACATGCAGGTCCGAACGAACAGTCTTGCGAATACTGCATCGGCTCGCCATCAGCTTCTCAGTCGCCACTCCCATCATCAGCTGAAGCCTCGACTGCGTTCCGACGAGATTCAATCCCTGGAACGATTCGAGCGAGATTGCATTGCCAACCTGAGTCCAGAATTCCTCGGCGTCATCAGCATCCTCGGGGACAATATCGAGAAGTTGACGCAGCAGCGAAGACGAAAGGCTTTCTCCGATGGAGCTAACGGCTCCCGGAAAATCCATTACCGCAGCGCCGCCACTTATCCACGCCGCCTCCAAGAGATGGCTAAACTCAGCACTTGACCGTGGGTCCAGAAGATCCTCTACAACTTGGAGTGCGTCAGCAGTCCGTGCGCGATCTGCTTCGAGAGCGCCAGTGAACCCTGTCTCAACCCGTTCCGCAATGGCCGGCGCCACGGAGTCCTCGACTAGTCCGCGGCCGCCACGCATCACGTAGGAAGAGAAAATACGGCCCGTACGCTGAGACCTAGGCCCGTCGAGTAGACCAATTGCAGGGACACTGGTAACCAGACTTTTCGTCGCACTTGCCGATCGCCCAAGCGAATCAAGGGCATCGCGCGGCGTAACTCTATCGCCGTACGGCCGAAACTCACTCAACTGTACAAATATGGGCTGCTTGTCAGCAAGGTTGACAACATCCTCCTCGATTTCTTGCGCATAGGAACTTGCCCGTAGAAATACCAAGCGGTCAGGCCGATCATTCCAGCGAAGAACGAAATCCGGAAGATATGAATGATTGAAGTTGTCCGTGAAGAGAAGCTGAGCACCTCTATCCGCACCAGATATTGCCTGGGCGGCCAGTTGCTTGATTCTTCTGATCGACTCATCGTAGTCGGATATCTGAGCGGCCTCCTGAAGGTCTTCATACGAAGTCATCGCACACTCTCGCTCGCGTTCTCGATGATGAACTTCTCAATTACACCATGGTGTTCCCTGGAGAGCGTCAGATGCTCAATCTGCTTCTCCGAAAGAATTATAAGCCACAACCTGTCAGAGACAGCTTTCGCCGTATCCATACAAAAGAAAGAAGCAGGATCCTGGTCTGGCGTGAAATTTACGTCCACAACATTCTTGTTCAGCACCGCGAACTTCACCTCATCGACGGTTGTGAGGCTGTCCCATTTGGTGGTGCCATGAGGCGCAAACGCAATCCAAAAGAAGTTATCAGCCATTATGTGATCCAACACCACTGCGCGATAGCAATGAGCCAAGAATGCCCGATAATGCGTGCCTAGATCACTCGCCTTTTCATAATTCTTGCACTCAGCGAGAAAATACTGACCTTCGAGATCTCCGCCTCTCAATCGTCCGCCAAGATCGAACGAAAATACCGACTGAGAGTCCTCATAGTGTGCCTTCTTCAGGGTCAGCTTCTTTGCCGCAAGGCGATCCGGATTGACAAGATCCGCGCACACTCGGGTGCTCCGGTCAAGCCATCGCTTCGCAAGAAGCGCTCCCTCGCGCCCCTTCGCCTGCTCGGTTTCACCCACTAGCTCACCGACCCCACCATGCACACAGCACCATGCATAGAAGGCTACGGTGCCGCCCGACTTCGTCAAACTGAACCCGCAGGTTTCCTGAAGATTGGCACACCATGTCATAGCCACCGCCGCATGCTCCCTCCACACCGCCGTTCAATCCACACGCAGCCGAGGTCGCGTTCCCTGCCGTCCTCGATGGCCGAAGGCATCAACATGGAAATAGAGCCAGCGCGGTAGCCTTCCCACTACTGCCTAACCGTTCGTTGGACCCTCCCCTCACCACAGTCGGCTGCAGCAAGGATGATGAGACGAAATCCATTGCGCGAGAGTAACTTCTGCCACCGACATGAACCGTCGAGATTGCGACCATCCCCCAATCAGCGGTCGACTCTGAAGCTGTCGCAACGGGACCACACGCCGCACCCATGGCTGAACAGCTCCCAGGCCACTTGGCTAAGAACAGCACCCCGCTTGTCGAAACCCGCTCCCCGGAGGGCGATCGCCGACCATCAAGGCCGGTGTTACATAACGATCCGCGCCCTGAGGAGTCGGCAAAGCTTGGGACCAAGTTGGGACCACACGTGATGCTCGGCACCGAACATACCCGGGCGGCGAAGACGTCGCGATGTCGGGCGAACCGTGTATGACGTGCGATAACGCCCGAGCAGAATTTCTGGGGGTCAAGTGGTCGCAGGTTCAAATCCTGTCAGCCCGACCAAGAAAATCCCTCCGACCTCGGTCGGAGGGATTTCTGTTTACTTGACCAAGCGGAGATGGTGGCCATTTGGTGGCCGCTTCGGCGCTGCCAGGTGCAGTGACAGTAGATTCCCTGCTTGTTGGAACGCGGCGGCGCCCGGATGAAGGTAGAGCTTGGTGACCCGGGGATCCGAGTGACCCGCAATGTCCTGCAGTAGGTGCTCACTCACGCCGGCGTCGGCGAACCAGGTCAGTCCGGTATGCCGGAGGCTATGGCGCCGGAGATGCTCGTACCCGAGCTCGGCGACCACCGCATCCCAATTCGTGGCGCGGCGCAGAACAGTGATCTGGATTCGACCGTTGCGGGGCCCGACGAACAGTCGAGCATTGGCGTGCGCCGTGCGGCGGGCCGCTTCGTCGAGCCGCTCGTATCCGGGGACCGATGCCACCCGAGCGCGCGCCATGGCGATCCTCGACACCACCAGCGGGCGAAGTTCATGGATGATCGGAACTGTCCGGGCGCGTTTGCCTTTGGTCCCCTTGTCTTTCAAACCTCCCGGGCCCGGCGTGGTTTGACGCCGCAAGGTCCACAGCCAGCTGTTTGTGTCGATATCGCCGACGCGGCAGCCAGCGACCTCGCCTATGCGCGCTGCCGTGCAGGCTGTGAAGAGCACGACGTCGCCCCACCCGCGGAACCGGTTCGCCGAAGCCGAGACCAGGGCGTCCGCCAGCTCGGTGAGCGTTTGCCAGTCCGGGAGTGCCAGCGCACGAGGATTAGTCAGCTCGTCCTCGTGGCGTGCGTATTGTCGCTGCCATCCGGAGACATCGACGCGATTGCGATCGATCACCTCGTCGCGCACGGCTTGATCCATGACCCGCCCCAGGGCCGCCAAGGTGTTCTTGATCGTGGACTTGCTGTGCCCCTCGGCGATCCACATGCCGACGGCCCGATCAGCGATTCCGGCGGTGATCATGGTGATTGGGAGGTGCCCGAGGGTGGGGACTACGCGCCGGCGCCATCCGGCTCGATACGGGTCGAGGGTTTTGGCCTCGACTCCGCGCATCGCGATGTCCCAGTTCGTATCCCCGTAGTCCTTCAGGGTTGCGGTGGCCATTGCTGGGTCAACCCCGCGCGAGGCAGCCTGCTGGATCCGTTCGATCCATGCTTCTGCTTCCGCTCGATCTTCGAAAGCTTGAGACTTGCTGTCCCGCCTTTTGGTCGCGGGATTCGTCCACCGGACACGCGCCAGAAACGGCTTACTGCGCTTCCGTTCCTCGATATTGCCGCGGATCTGTATTCCGAGTGGCATCAAGCTCACCTGATTGCCCATTACGCCACCGCCGGATCGATGCGCCGCTTCGTCAGGTAGGCAATCAGGTCCGCACCGTTATAGCGAGTGACCCGGCCAGAGATTTGAACGAAAGGTGGGCCCTGCGGAGGTCTCGCAGTACGCCAGCGCCTCAAGCTCGACGGATCGACTTGCAGGAATGTCGCAACTTCCTCGGTCGTGTACCACTTCGACGCCTCGAAATCCGGCATCGGTACTGCGCCCTTCATAACTCTTGTCCCGTCTGTGTTTCGGCGTCGTTCATGTTGGCCAGGGGCAGACGGCCGGGGTGCTGGTCCCCAATCTCGCCGTCGAGGTGGCCGTTGTATTTCACGGTGCGTCCGTGTGCCTCGTCGAGCTCGTGGTCCGCCGCCGGCTTCGCGACGGACGCAATCCTTCGGGTAGCCGGTTCGTCGTCGAGATAGCGCCATTGGATGCGGGTGACGGTGCTGTCGGGGCGGCATCCTTTGTGGGAGTTGCAAAAGACCTTGACGAACTCGCAAGGGGTCATCTGTGGGAACCCCTCCGCAGCAAGGTCTTCGGAACTTATCGTGTCCAACGGTTCACGATCGATGGCGACGATTTCGGCCTCGGTGATCCGTATCAGCGGTTCTCCGGGCTTGCGTCCCATCACTTTTCGACGAAGGGTCAGCCGGTCACCGACGGCCACCATGCGCCAGCCAATGCGCCGTATGACGGTCTTGCTGCGCTCGCGGACCTGCGCTTCGGTCAGTGACGCCGACATCAGACACGCCATCACGACACCTCTTCGAGCAGCTGGTCCCCGGTCCGGCCGTCGGTCCGTTCGATAGTGGTCATGCGGTCACCGCCTCCGGAGTGTGCAGCACTGCGCGTAGCCGCGCTCCGATCCATGCGCCGATCGAGGGCGATACCGCGTTGCCGAATCCGTCGCATTGATCCCGTGCGGACCCCCACACGATGAACTTGCCCGGGTGCCCGGGGAAGGTGGTGTCGAAACCGCAGCCCCTGCCGATCTCGTGCGGACCCAGCATCCGGAAGTGGCAGTCCTCCAACGGTATCGCCGCCAGCGCTGCGGCATAGTCGGCGGTGAGCAAGCCCGGGATCTGGTCGGAAGTCACGGTCGGCATCGGTTCTGGTCCGAGGGTTGGCACGGTGTTCTTGCGGAACGGCACGACACCAGCAATTAGTCCGAGCGTCTCGGATGCGACCGCGGTCGGCAGGGGTTGCCCCAGGCCACGGGGTGCGCCCTGGTAGTTGTCGATCGCTGCCGACAGCAGTGCCTTCTCCTCGGTCGTGGTGACTGTGTCCATCGGCTGCGACCAGTGCTTGCCGTCGCCGTTGTGGCGGTGCGCGGCGAAGATGTACCCGGTCGACAACAGCGCGGTCCCCTGCTGGCTGGTCTGGGTCGCCATCGGCTGCCAGGGATGCCGCTCGCTCCCGTGAACGCCCTTGGCGGGCATGAGAATTGCGGGGAACTCCGCGAACCGCTGCCGGCAGCGCTCAGCGCGCGCCATCGTGGTCGCCGCCAACGGCCTTGTGCGGTCGCCGATCCTGACTCCCAACCTGGAGAGGTCCAGGGCATGGAGGGATGGGGTCATCGGCGGGATGACCTCGCGGCGGCAGCGCGGGCACCGGTAGTCGTATTGGCGGCGGTAGTTGACCGACCCGGACGCCGGGATCCCGGTGCGCCAGCTCCAGACTGCCTCGACGGTCTGGTCGCAGCGCCCACACCAGGAGAGTGGGCGGTGGTCGAGATCGGGCGCGGGTAGCCGGCGGTCCCACATCGCGAGGTAGAGGCGGTTGCGGGACTGGGGTGTGCCGAAGAACTGCGAGTTCAGATACAGCACCTTCCACCGGTAGCCCTCGTTCTCGAATTGCTTGAGCCACCATCGGTAGGTCGATCCGTCGCCGACCTTGGGGCGCCCGGGTAGCGCCGTCCCCCACGACGTGAGCTCGGTGGTGCATTCGATCAGGATCAACCGCGGGTGATGCCGGGCGGCGTAGTGCAAAACACAGCTGGCGGTGGCCCGGTCGCGTTCGGAGCGGGTGACGCGGGCGTCGAAGTCCGGATCGTCCAGGTCGAACAGAGAAAGACCCTGCTGGTACGCCTTTTTCGTGTTCGCCTGTGAGTGGTTCACGCACGAGATGCCGGCGGCGAGGAGATCGGCGGCGGGCAGGTCGCGCACGTCGTGGTAGTCGGCCGATTCGGGGTCGACCAGGTCGGCGATCCAGTGTTCGACGTGGCCGTGGTTGGCCTCGTGGATCTCGATCTTGTAGGGGTTGTGGTTGGCGGCCATGATCGTGGTGAATCCGGCCCGTTCGATGCCTTCGGTGAGGCCGCCGAAGCCGCTGAACAGATCGACCGCGATCGTGTCGTCGTGCCGGAATCGGCGCTGCCGCAAAGCGGGCCGGTGGGTGGCGGTCTGGCTCGTCGCCGTTTTGAGGGCGGTCATGATGCGGTTTCCTCACCGTTCGCGGAAGTCGGGATCAGTCGTAGGGCCGAGGAGGTGTCGCGGGCGCTGTCGCTGTCGCGATGCCGCGCGACAACCCGCGCGACGGTGGAGTGGTGAATGCCGATTTCCTCAGCGATATCCCGGGTCGTGAGACCAGCGTCGTGCAGGTGCAGAATCCGTTCGTCGCGCGAGGCCGGGGCGCCGCTGTCGCGGTGCGTCGCACTGCTGTCGCTGGATGTCGCATCGACGGTGTCCGTCTGTCGCGGTGTCGCATCCTGTTGTCGCGCAACCGATTCTGCTCCTGGCATCACTTCGGCAACCGCTGTGGGACTGTCAGGAGGACTTGCCGTGTCGGCTACTCGCTCGTCGGGACCGTTCCCGGTTGCGGCCAACGGAATATCGGAGATGCTCGCGACCACAACCGGAGCCGACAGCGTCGGGCGGTCCGCACCGGAGGGCATGGTGGCCGTGAAGCGTTGGGGCCGTTCGGATTCTGAGAGCAGCGCGAAGCCGCTGGCGACCATCAGCCCGTCCAGGACCAGGGGGCCCACTGCGGAGCCGAGGGCGCCATAGTCCCAGCTTTGCAGCACGTCGTGGACGTGGCCGTAGGAGATGAGCGCGGAGCCGGCGGCGACGGTTCCGACACCGCCGTAGCGGGCCAACGCCCAGGCCAGACCGGGCCGCCATCTTACGCGTGCCAGGGCCTCGACGGCCAGCAGCAGGGCCACCGGCCAGACAGCGGAACCGATTTGGGGCCATACTCCCGGGCTCCAGCCGGGCGGCATCGTCTCGGCGGGCAACCAGGTGTGTAGCCAGTTCATCAGGATCGACAGCACCGACCCGAAGACGAATCCCGCCCACGCGACGACCTTGCCGCCGCGGTTCGTCGCGTCGGTGTCGCGTTCACGACGGCTGTCGCGCGACCGTCGCGTGATGTTGTCGCGGGTGTCGCGGATCGCGGGCATGATCGTCTCCTCTCCGGGTGCCGCGGGAACGTTTCCTTCCCGCGAAATGGGGGTGGCGGGGCTGGTGTCGCGGCCGTGCTGGCTGGTAGCCAGTGGTGCGACGGATGCGACGCGGTGTTCGCCGTGGGGCGCAACGGCATTGGTGCGCCCCACGATCGATCCGGCGTCGTTGCCGGTCACCTGCCACCGCCGTTCGCAGCTGCGGGGGTGTAGACGGCGGTGTAGAGGCGGGCCTTGACGTTGTCCGGGTCGGGGCCGGTGTAGGTGACCGACAGCGTGGCGCCGACGTCGAAACTGGTTGCGCCGGCGGTGTTCATCGCCTGCCCGATGGCCTGTTCCATGCGGCTGGTCGGGTAGAGATTCTTCGCCCCGGTGGGGGTGTCGAGGGTGATGAACAGCTGCATGACGGTGTTGCCGTGCTCGTCGGTGTCGATCTCGCCGGGCGCGCCCCCGTATTTGAGTTTGGGCTGTTCACCGATGTTGGTGATGCGCCCGTACACGGTGGTGCCGGGGGTGCTGTTCTTGCCGAACGCCGAGGGGATCTTCGCGGCGGCCTGGGTGAAGCGCTGGCCGAAGTTGGTTCGGGTCATGACGGTTTTCTCCTGTGTGATCAAAGGGGTTAGAGGGTGATCAGCGGCTGCGGGTGGTCTGCCGCTGTTGTTGCGGGCCGGGTCGGGGTTGGCGGTAGTGGCGGTCGAGGTAGGGCACCATGGCCAGGTCCTCGATGCGGTGGCCGGCGTCGAGGTGGTCGGACAGGTCCTTGCCCACCGCGGGCTCGAACACCCGGACTTCACCGACGTGGCCGTGCAGGGTGTCGGCGACCTTGGCGGCGTGCCGGTAGCCGGGGCGGTCGCGGTCGGCGACCACGATCACCCGCCCCGCGCCGTGCAGCCACCTGGCGTGCTGCTCGGTCCAGTTGCCGGCGCCCTGGGCGTTGCAGGTGGCGACCAGCCCGGCGTCCATGGCGCGTTGCACGTCCTTCTCGCCTTCGACCACGTAGATGTCACGACCGGCCCGCACGCCGTCGACCACCTCCGGCAGCCGGTACGGGATCGACGCGAAACCGGTGGGTTCCCAGGCGGTTCCGGTCCAGCGCGCTTGGGTGAACGACTTCTGGTCGCCGCGTTCGTGCGGGGTGGTCCTGCGCACCACCACGCCTTCCTCGCGGCCGTCGGCGCGCCGGTAAAGGTAGGCGCACACGTTCTCGGTCGGCCCGATCGCTGCTCCGAGATCGGGTCTGGACGGCGGCGGCAGTTGGGTGTAGTCGATGGCCTTGTCCGCCAACGACATCCGCTGCTGATGCTGACGCTGCCCCGCTGCGGGCGGGCGGCGTTGCCCGCACTGCTGGGCCTGGCTGGGGTTGCGGTCAGGCAGCCGGTCCCACATGTCGCGTACGCGGAGCCCGAGTTTGTCGAGGACGTCTTCGTCGTCGCAGTGGGCGAAGCAGCGGACGATCGTTTTCTCTTGTTGTGGGTCGTAGCGGACGCCGAGGGAGGGGGTGTGGGGTTGGCCGTCGGCCTCGTGGACCGGGCACAGGAACAATGTCCAGCGTGCCCGGTCCCGGCCCGGCCCCATCTTCGCGGTCAGGGCAGCGGTGATCAGCTGCCACGAACGCCCGTGTGCCGGATCGTGATTCATGCCGATCAGCGCTCCCGCTGCACCCGCCCGCGCGGGCGCACCCGCTGCGGTTCGGTCAGCTCCTTGGCCTGATACAGGCTGCGGCGTTGCACCTCGTCCAGGCCGCCGTCCCAGCCCTGGGCGCGGTTGAACTCGATGTTGTCAAGGAACCGGTCCATGGTCTCGGGACGGTCGCTGAAGTCGTCGTAGGCGTCGGAGAGGTACTGCCACCGGCTCGCGTGGGGGCCGGCGGTCCAACGGTCGTCGATCTGGCGGACCTTGCCGTAGATCTGGTCGATCTGGTCCTCGGTCACTCCAGGTTGATAGCCGGACAGCTGCAACGCGGTCCGTTCCCGGAAGTCGGCGCGCATGGCTTCTTCGTGCTCTCGTTCCATCGCGCTCACCGCTCCCGCCGGATCGGCTGCTGCTCGCGCAGGACGGCCAGGGCGCTGCGTTCCTCGGCGGCGATGGTGCGGGCCTGGTCCACGCTGCGCCGCATGACATCGGTCAAGCCGTTGCCCTTCCACAGTTCGCGGTTGGCGTCCAGGTCGGCGGCGAAGCGCGCCATTTCCTGCGGGTGGTCACGGAAGTCGGCGTAGGCGGCGTGCAGGAACTCCCACTCCTGGGCGTACGGACCCGCATGCCACCGCTGCTCATACTCGGCGATCCGGGCCGCGCACTGCGCGCGCTGAGCGTCGGAGATGTTGGGCAGCAATGTTTTCAGGGTTTCGGCGAAGCGGTCGTGGAAGTCCGCGCGCATCGCTTCTTCGTGCTCGATATGCATGGTCACCGGCTCCGCTCTGGGCGCGGACGGGGCTGGCCCGCGCCGTTGCTGGGCGGCGGCATTGTGGTGCCGGTGTCGGCCTGTTCGCGGGCGACGCGTTCGCTGCTGCCGTAGCGGTCCTGCTCGGGGGTGTTGCGGGCCAGTTTGCGGACCGCTTCGTCGCGTTCGCCGCGGTAGCGGTCGCGGTCGGCATGGGCGGTGTCGAGTTGTTCACGTAGCTCGCGCAGGTCGTGGTTGGTGCGCAGCTGGGTGTTCTTCAACGTGTCCAGCTCCGCGCGCATCGTCTCGGCCTGCTGCTTGTGGGTGTCGCGGTCGGCGGTGACCGCGTCCAGGCCGCGCTGCAACATCAGCACCCGTCGCTCCAGATCCTCCGAACCAGCTGCCGGAGCGGCCTTTTCGCGGGTTCTGTCCTGGTCGGGAGGGTCGGTGTGCTCGCGGCCGATCTCCTGGTTCCAGGCGTCGAGGCTGCGGCCGACCTCCATCGGGCTGCCCTCGGCCTGGTAGAACGGGTGCCGGCGCCCGGACTCGCGGGCGCGCACGCTCAGGACCGAGCCCGGCGCCCACGCGTGGGTGTGCACCGCGTCGCGGGTCCAGGCCGCGGCGTCGGCCTCGGTCGCGAAGTAGCCGCGCGTCCCCTGCTGCGACCCGTCACGCGCGCTGGCGACCACGGCCACCTGGCAGCGGGAGTTGGTTTCGGCGTTGGCGAATTCCCACCGGATTTCCTCGGTCGTCATGCCCGCGCGTCGGGCCTGCTCGGCGGCGTCGCGGCGCGCGATCTGCCCGTAGGGGTCGGGACGGCGACCGCTGGCCTGATCCCGCAGCCGCGTGTATTCCACGTGTCGGATGGTCTGCGCCGCGTTGGCGCGGGCGATGTCACGATCGATCGCGGCGTCGCGCTCGACGGGCGATTGCGGCTGCGCGGCTTCGGTATTCGCCGGCGCCTGTTGCGGGGCGGGAGCCGACGGGCGGGGCTGGGCGATGGTCATGGAGGCGGCCATCTGTTCCATCTCCCGGTGCCCGGCTTCGACCCATTGCTCGGATTCGACTGCCGCGTACCGGGCTTCGCGAGCGCTCCGCTCGTCGACGGCCTGGAAGATCCCTGCGACGGTCGGGGTGCCGCGCTGCGGGTGGCGTTGGGCGTGATCGAGGGCCAGGACCACCTGGCCGCGCTGCACGGTTTCCAGCGAACTCGACAACAGCGTTTCCTCGATCCCGAACCGCATCGCGGACAACCGTTCCCGGTCGTGCGCGGCGTCCTGGTCGGTGTAGAACGGGTCGGTGGCGTGCCGGTAGCGGGCGGTGGCGTACGCGTCGCGGTAGTCGGTGACGCGTTTGGTGTACCAGGCGGCATCGATGCGCTGGGCCCCGATCTGGGCGGTGATGTGCTCGGCCAGCTCCCGGCGCTGCTTGCGGGTCAGCCGGCCGGCGTGGTGGTCGCGCTCGCGCAGGGTGCGTAGCCATTGCCCGGCCACGGTGAGCACGTCGCGGAAGGTGCGGCCGGTGTCGCGGGAGATCTCATCCATTTCGGACATGAGAGGGTGAATTCCTTTCAGAGATAACGGGTTTGGGTCAGATCAGGGATCGGTCGAGGTTTTCGGCACGGTCGATGACTCGGTTGACCGTGGCCAAGCAGGCGTGGGTGCGGGCGGATGGGTCGAACTCGGCACAGCGCTGGTATGCCTCGGCCGCGGTGTCGTCGGGTATTGCGGCGACCGGGCCGGTGAGGTCGTCGCGGTCGGCGGTGAGCCAGCGCAGGTGCTCGGGCAGCTGCTGATCGACGGCCAGCAGTCGCCGGCCCAGCGCGGCCTCGGAGCCCGGTGCCCGCCGCGTGAGGAACATCAGCGCGAGCCACAGGCCGCGCAGCGCGCCGTCGGAGAACTCGACCGGGACTACCGGGTCGAGCAGATCCAGGGCGAAGGCGCGGCGTTCCTTGACCGTCATGTCGGCCAGCTCGGTGACGAAGGTCGTGAACTCGTCGACCAGCTTCTCGACGGGATCGATCTCGGTCGTCATGGGTGTTCGATTCCTTTTCATCTCTGGGGCTTTCGGCTATCGGGTGCGGTGGACGGGCGGATGTTGCGCGGCGAGCTGCTGGTTGCGGTGCTCGGCGGCGGTGTCGGTGAGGCTGATCCGGCTGGCGGGGCCGTGGGCGTAGCGGAGGCCGTTCTCGACGGTTTCCAGGTCGCGGTCGATCACGCGCAGCGCCTGGTGGGTGAGGATCACGGCCTCGCGCGGGTCGATCGGCCGGCCGAGTTCGTCCACGCGCAGCGACTTCGGCGATTGCGCGAGCTCGGCGTACCGGTGGCGGATCCGAGTGATATCGGCGCGCAGGGCCTGCACGCGGTCGCCGAGGTGGCCGATCTCGTCGTAGAGGTCGCTGGGGATGGGCAGAATCGGTTCGTTCCGGTTGTCGAACATCGGATTCCTTTCTGGGCGAGCGGTTTTCGTCAGGACTGCGCGACGGGGGTGGTGTCGACTGCCGGGATCGGTGCGGGGCTGGGGATTTCGTCGTAGGCGTGGACGGCGCTATGGGCGGCCTGCCATCGCATGCGGTCTAGCCGGGACAGAGTTTTTCCGTCGGCCGGGTCGTGGCGGCGGTGGTCGAACTCGGCGCGCAAAGCGTCGAGGTGGCCGGTCCACTGGGTGATCGCGGTGTAGTCGCGGCGGCCGGTGTCCGGGTCCGCGCCCCAAGTGCCCCATATGGTGGCGAGTCGTCCACGGGCGTAGAGGATTTCGGTGATCAGCGCCGACAACGGCAACTCCGACAGGCGCCCCGGAACGCCGGTGCACAGCTCCGGCTGGAACTTCGACCGTTTGTGCGCCGCGACCTGTTCGCGTTGACGTTCGCGTTGGCGGGCCTGGTAGTCCAGCAACGCCTGGGTGGCGTCGAGGGCGGCACGGTCGTCCGGGGTCATCCGCCAGCGGGTGACGGCGTCGCAGATGCGGGTGTCGAGGTTCCAGGTGTCGACGGCGATGATCGTCGCGACGGTCGCGATCCCGGCGATGACCCCGATGGGGATGCCGAGGGCGATCGCTCGGGAAGTGGTGGAGGGCATGGGTTTCCTTTCTTGGTCCCGCGGGGTGCGGGGGTCAGGGGGTGTCGCGCTGGGCGCGGGCGGCGCGGCGTTCGGTGAACGCGGCCAGGGCCAGTGACGGGGAGGGGCGGTGGGCGGTGTCCCAGAGCAGGTAGGCGATCCAGCCCAGCCCGTAGACGGTGACGGGGATGCCGACCTCGGCGGGCTGTCCCCACGCCGTGGTTGCGGCGATACCGACCACGACCGAGGAACCGGCCGCGCTGGCGCGCCACACTCGGCCCCAGCTCGGCGGTGCTGCAGATGAAACGGACTCGGGCTCAGGGTGTTTTGCCGTGTCGCTGGTGTCGGTTGCTGCCGGGGCCGCCAGGGGTGGCACGAGGCGCAGCGTGGGTTTGGCCGGTGCGGGCTGGTCGGTGCCGGCAGTGGTGGCGTCGGCGGCTGCGGCGACGTCGGCCAGATGGTCGGCGATCTCGTCGGCGAGTAGGTCGGCTTGGGCGGCGACCTCGTCCGGGCCGAAGCCCTTGCCGGGCCGCTGTGGTTCCTCGTCGGGGTCGGGGTCGTCGTCGTGGTCACGGAAGATACGCATAGTTGTTGTACTCCACTGGGTTTCGGACACGGATAGTGCGGGTTATGAGGTGGCGGGGGCCGGATCGTCGCCTGTGCTGCGGACGGGTGCGGGTGTGGTGCCGGGCAGGCGGGCCTGGTCGGTCCGGGCGCGCAGCACGACGCGGCCGTAGCGGGCGTGTCCCTTCTTGAAGAACACGAAGTCGCCGGTGCCGAACTGGCTGACCCGGGCGGGATCGACCAGCCACTTCTCGCCAACGGAGACTTGGCCTTCGTCGCCGTGGCGCTGGCCTTTGATCAGATGCCGCGACGGCAGCATGACCGGGATCGATCCGGCGTGTTTGCACAGATCGCCCGCGTTCTCCATGTAGCCCAACAGAATTCCGCCCGAGCAGGTCTTCAACAGCCGCCCCAGCGCCCACGCGTCGGAGGCGACCGATTCCGGGGATTGGCCGCAGAACACCGTCGAGATGCGCTGGGATCGGCCGCGTTCGGTGATGTCCTCGACCCCGATGGTCCCTTGCTTGGTGGTCAACGCGGACAGTTCGTCGATGAACAGGATCACGCTGCGCCGCAGCGCTTTCGCGGTGCGGCCGGCGCGTTGCAGCAGCAACCGCAGGGTGGTGGCGACCTGGGCGCGGGCGGCGTCCTTGTCCAGGGCGGGCACGGTCATGAACAGCACGTCGAGGTCATCGAGGTCGCGCCCGCCGTCGAACACCACCCGTCCGTTGAGGTCTTCGAACAGGTTGGTGCACTTGATCAGCGCGTCGTCGAGCTGGGGCACCTTCTCCGCCTGCAAGGCGTCGATCTGGCGCACCACATCGGGAGCGTAGTGCCATGCCTTCTTGAGGTTGTCCTCCACCAGCAGGTCCAGGAACTCGCGGTGGTTACGCGGCTTGCCGCTGGGGTTGTCCACGACCAACGCGGCGATGCGGGTCTGCATGCTCTCGAAATGCTGGCCCTCGGCGGTGGTGGCCTCCGCGGTCGCGGCGAGCAGGGCCGCGAGCATGGCCCGCAGATCCCGCGCCGGGGTCTTGTCCCAGATGTCGAGGGTGTCCATCTCCGGCACGATCAACGCGATCCGCTTCGGGTCAATCCCCTTGGCGCGCATGGTGTCCCGCAAGCTCAGCCCGAGTTCGCGGTCGTCTTGCCCGCCCTTGCACGAGATCATCACCAGTAGCGGGCGCAGGTGTGTGCCGGTCATCCCCGGCACGCCGGACCATTTCTGCCAGGCTCGCCACTCGTAGTCGAACCGGGCCGAGGCGTACTCCAGCATCAGCTCGGTTTTGCCGCTGCCGCTGGTACCGAACAGCCCCTGCGGCTTCTTGGCATCGGCGTACGGGATGCTCAACCACGGCTGATGCCGCTTGGTCAGCGAGCGCCACAACCCCGGCGATTTGATGCTGACTGTCTCGGCGAGGGTGCCGAGCACGATGTCGTGGCCGCGGTGCGGGGGTGCGCCCTTCTTCGCCGCTCGCGCCGCCGCGGCGTGGCGGCGCGCGGTCAGGGAGTCCTGCACACGTTTGGTGCGGCGCAACGACTTCAGCCCGACGGTCTCGGTCTTGATCAAGAAGTGTGCCCACCACAGCGACGCCGCCACCATGGTCGCGGGCAGCCCGAGGATCGCCATCATCGACAGCCCGCCCAGATCGCCGGCCGCTAGCTGGGTGGCGCCGTCCCACAGCAGGCTCAGCGGCGTCGACCACGACCCACCCGCCAGCACCGAACACAACGGCAGCGCCCACGCGGCAGCGGCGAAGTTCCGCAGCCGATGCGGATCCAGCGGACGGGTCGCGGCCACGGCCACGATGAGGATGAGCATCGCGGTCAGGACCGCCCCGCACACCAGCGCGGTCTGTGCGACGTCGCCGGTGTGGGCGAGGTCCGGGCCCGAGAGCTGGGTGACCGGGTCGGTGACCTGGCGGACGACTTCCGGGGTGCCGGGCGGGGCCTCGGCGGTGATGTGCGGCATCGGCCCGTCAGTCGGGGTGAAGTCGATGACGGGAGAGGGCGCGGGGGCGGCGGTCGCGGCGGTGGGACCGCAGTCCTCGGGGGTGATCAGGGGGACGCAGGTGGGGCTCATGATGCTTCCTGGGTGATGTCGATGAGGTTGCGGCGCAGGCGTTTTGCCTCGCGGGCGGCGGCGCGGGCCTCCATGCGGTTCTTGACGAACTCGGCCCACCGCTTGTCGAAGTCCTGGATCTCCAAATCCAGCGGCAATTCCTGCAGATCGGCCGGAAGCCGTTCGCTGGCGGCCTCGACGTTGTCCTTGACCGCTTTGCTGCGGCACAGATACAGCAGGCCGACCATCGTGTAGGGGTGCGCGTCGGCCGCGGCGCGGATCGCGCCCTGCAAGGCGATGTCCATGTAGGCGTTGTCTTTGACCGACAGTTCGACCTCCAGCGCCCACCAGCCGTAGGTGCCGCGCACCACGCCCAGGAACCGGCCGTCGTGGATGTGCGGGCGGCCCGGCATCGGCTCCAAGCTGCTGGAGAACTCCAGAACCGGTGTGCCGTGCCGCTTTTCGGCGGCGATCTGGGCGGCGCGGGCGGCGGCCTGGCGCAGAACACGTTCGGAGATGAACGCGCGCGGGTCGCTGCCGACGAGCATGATCCTGGCTTGTGCGACGGCCCGGTAGTGCTCGGCGAACTTCAGCGGCGGGGACCAGTCCTTGGTCCGCCACCCCAGGTACCGGTGCTCGACCTTCGGTGGCACGTAGGCCCACGCCCGCCCGCGCTGGACCTTCTTCAGTTCACACACAAGCCCTTTGGCGATCAGTTCCCGAAGCAACGCGTAGGCGCTGGACTCCAGCACGTTCAGGTATTCGGCGAGGACATCGACCTGCATGCCGCGCATGTGCACGATCGCCGAGACCGCCTCGTCCTGGCGGGCGGTCAGCGTGCCACGCCGCCGCGATGCCAGCACCCGGCCCAATGAGCCGGGCGGCACGCCAATTTCGGCGGCGATCTCCTTGGTGCGAAAACCCTTCGCCCGCAGCACTTCTGCTTCACCGAGGACGGTTTCGATCTGCCGCAGCGTGACACCCAGCAGTTCCCGGATCTCGGTGTAGGTCAGGCCGTTCGCGCGCAGGCCGTCGATGACCTGGACGCGGTGGCGCCGTTCCAGCACCGCGTACGGGTTGGTTCCTTCGTTGTGGTTCATCGCGTTCGCCTCCGATCACGGGGTGCGCCGCCCGATCCGGCCGCGCCTTGCGTGCGCCGGCGGTCGATGTCGAGGCGGGCCTGCACCGCGACTGCGGCCATGTCGGCAACCTCGGCCGCGAACCCGCCCGCCGGCCTGTCGCTGGTGTCGTGGGTGCGCAGGTGGTGGCGGTCGCGGTCGACCAGCCGGGTGTTGATGCCCAACTGCTGCGCGATCTGGGCTTTGGTCAGCCCGCATCCAGTCAGCGCGGCGACCTGTTCGCGCCGTTCAGCCCGCGCGGACGCCGGTGTCCAGCGGGCCCGCACCGGTTGGGCGTGCGGGTCGTCGAGGGCGTTCTCGTCCCACTCGATCGGCAGCGGCCACCCGCGCCGCTCCCCCAGCGCGCGTGCCTGCGCCGACGAGCCCGGAACCAGCTGTAACCGGTCGAACAGGGCTTTGACCGCGCGTTCTCGCTCGGCCGCGATCTCCTGGGTGATGCGGCCGTCGCTGTCGGCCCGATGACCCATCAGCGAATGAATGGTGCGGTGGTTGCGGGTCATGCCCAGCTCCCGCGCCAGCTGCGCCGCCGGATACCCCGACGCCACCAAGGCTTGAAAGCGCCGGCGGGCACCGAGAATCGGCACCAGCGCGCTGTTGGTGGTCACCTCGGCCGCCCGCTCGGGCACCGGGACCGCGAGCACGGCTTGTTCCACCCAGGCCGCGATCTTCTTGTCCGGGCCCGCGGCCATGATCCGCGACAGCGTGGGCTGGCCGACTCCGGTCAGCTTGGCCAGCTGATTCGGGTTCACCCCGGCCGCGCCCATCGCCTCCACGTGCGCGCGCACCGCGTCCGCCGGAACCCGAGGCTGCCAGCGCCCATAGGCGATCTGACGTCTCCGGAAGGCCGCATAGTGCGTCGCGCACATGCCGCGACCCTTGGCCTGCTCGGTTCCGCACGCGCAGCTCACCGTGACCGCCTCCGATCACGCTCGACTGCCGGACGCTGGGCTTGACGGCGGGCGGCCAGATCGGCGCGGGCCTTCGCGATCATTTCCCGCAGGTCCGACGGGTCCACGCCGTGGCGCTCGCACGCATCCGCGGAGCGCACCCAGCGGGCGATGCGTAGCGAATCCAGTTGCGCCGGAGTCGGTTCCCGCTTCAGCTGGGCACCGTTGATGTCGAACAGGTGCGCCACCAGGGGTTGGCGATGCCGCCGCAGGATGACCACCTGCGCGGCGATGTCCTGTCCACCCGGGTTCAGCCCTTCCGCACTGAGCTGGCGGCGAGTCACCAGGTGATCGGGGGCGGTCTTCCAGAAATAGGTGGGAATCCCGTAGGTCTGGCCGGTCGGGTCCGGATGAAAGTCCCGGTAATCGCGCGGGACGGGCCCGATGAATCCGCTCATCGCGATCGCCGCCGATCTCGTTCAGCCGGGGTGCGCGCCTTGCGCCGGGCCGCCAGATCCGCACGGGCCTTGTCGAGCAGTGCCCGCATTTCCGGGTCATGGGCATAGACGCCATCGAGGCGTGTACGGGAATCCTCGGCGTATTCGCTACCGAATCGCTCCTCGCGGTAGGCGTCGGCGGCGGCGAAATATCCCGCCATCACGGGCTTGTGGTGGTCCTCCCAGACCCTGCGCTTGGCGTCCTCGGCGGCGCAGTCGCGATAGCTCTTCTGCTGTGTCACCTCGAAGGCGGCGTCGAACATGTCGCTCAAGACGTCGTCCACAGTGCCGAAGTGGTCGCGTTCGGCGAGCAGCGCGGCCAGTTCTGCCGGGTCCCGGCGCGGGGTGTTCATCTCGGCTCCGGGAAGTTCTCGGCAGTGAATCCGCCCTTAGGGCGCTGCAGTTTTGTCACCGTGCGCCCGCGCCGCCACAGGTTCCAGGCGGTGACGATCGTGCCGATCTGGTCGCGGTCACTGAGCCGGACCTTGTTGACCCGCGCCCAATCCAGCCGCTCACGCAACGCCAGGATCGGAGAATTGGCGGCCAATCCGGCACCGGAGTCCCACAACCGCACGAATTCGGTTGCGGCATACGCGTCGATCTCCGTGAGCCGCATCGCGACCGCGCACGCCACCGCCGGACGCGCCTTCAACCGTTTGGCGACACCGGTGTACCGGTCGGCGATGGCTACCAATTCCGGGTAGGCGGAGGCGAATTCGACCACCCGCGTGGTCGACACCCCTCCCCCGCGCCCCAACTCGCCGAAGAGGTTGCCCTCCATCCACACCATGTAGACGCGCAGCGCGGCGGCGACCATCGTCATGTTGTGGCTGGCGATCCCGGTCAAGGTCAGCTGATCACCGGGCGTGCGCCGCGCACCTTGATCCATGGTGACCTGGGTGTCGGGGGCCAGGCCGCGCACGATCAGCATCGGGAAGCGCATGCCCGTGGTGCGCGCCACCGCCTGCAGCCGGTGCTGGCCGTCGAGCAGTTCGCCGTCGGGACCGAACTTGATAGCCTCACCGTTGAGTCGCCAACGGCCCGAGATCATGTCCTCGTAGTACTGCTGCACCCGGGCCTGGCGGATCGGCCGGTTGTGCGGGTTGCGTTCGAGCCAGCGCCGCGCGAGCGCGCTGTCGACCTCCATGACCTGGCTGGTCACGGGCGTGTTGTCGGGGTCGATCAGATGCATAGTGTTATCCCTCCTCGGGATGGTCGAAAGATTCGGAGAGACGGTCGATGACCTGTTCCAGGGCGTCGCGGGCGCGCTGCAGATCGCCGAGGTTCCCGTGCGAGATCTGCGCGGCGTACCGGTCGAACCGGTCATCGTCGATCAGCCGGACCAGGGTGTTGGTCTTGGTCACCAACTCCGAGCGGGCGGTATCGAACGACTCGGTGATCGGACGACGCCGACGCGGGGCCGGACCTCGCCCCGCGTCGCGGTCATCGTCCTGATCGATGGGGAACGGTTCGCGCTCAACCGGTTCGGGCAGGTAGCCCTTGCCGTCCAAACCGACCACCGAGTCAGGTGTTCCATTTGGAACAGCTGTACGCAGACCCTCGATTTCGCGGTGCACGGTCCCCTGTCCGAGACCTGTCGCGGCAGCAATTGCACGGGTGCTCATTCCGATTTCGCGAAGGGAGGCAACGATTTCCGAGCGTTCCTCGCGGGGGATGCGCAGGCGGGCGCCGTCGAACTCGGCCGCACAGTAGGCGTCCCAGCTGTCGTAGTCCAGCGCGACCCAAGCACGGGTGAGGTACGCCTGCTCGATCAACTCCCACAGTTGCCCCGCCCGGGCGCGGATGGTGTCGGTCAGCTCCCGCGCCGCCTCGGCGGTGATCACCGAATCCTGCTGCGGCACGGCCGCAGTCCCGTAGGCGCTCACCGCGACCGCCTCCGATCTTGTGCGACCGGAACACCCGCGACGGTGGACTCCAACAGAGTCATCCAGGGCCGGGCACTCGCCTGCGTCGCGGTTCCTCGCTCCGACGACGCTCCCGGCTGTGGGAGGTGCTCGGCGCGGTGGTGGCCGAATCGATCCAGCACCGCGGCCGGGGTCAGCCGCTCGTGGGGCGCCGACAGCGAATGCAACTGCTCGCGATCCAGGGCATCGTCCAACGCCGCCGACAGCTCACTGATGCGGGCGTCCCGCTCGGCGAGCGTGCGGCGCAGTCGATCGTTCTCGGCTTCCAAAACGGCTTTCGGCCCGAACAAGGCAGTCCAGTTCATCGCCACACCCCGAGGGAGGTGGGCACAGCCGAGCTCACCCGCACGCAGTCGATGCGCGAAACCTCATCCGCGCGACACACATTCGGTGAAACCTCACGGATTCCGTCCTGGGCGAGCATCACCCCGACCACGACGCCGGCACCGAACACCACCGCCACCGCAGCGAACACCAGCCGCCACCGCAGCGACGCGACATAGGCATCCGGGGCGATCATGTTAGCGGGGTCGTACTCGCGACCCGACAACGCTGACAACCCGGTGTAATGGCGGCAAAAGTCCAGGGGTTTCATCGCCGGCCGCCCTGCAGCCACCGCGCACAGGACGCCTTCATGTGCCTCGCGCCCACCCACCCGATGCCTAGCAAAATCATGAGGACGAACAACGTGGATGCAAGCCCAGGAACCAGGGCGCCCAGCAGGATCAGCGCGAAAGCGATCAGCAGTGCTCGCATCATGACGCACCACCGGAAGATGCCGTGGGGATGGGCTTTGCGATGGCGAGCAGCTCGCTCCGCTCCACCCGCAGCAGCCGCGGCCCCATTCGGTAACCGTTGAGATGCCCGCCATTGATCCAGCGGCGAACGGTCTTGATATCTACCTGGGCGAGCGCAGCGGCGTCGCGCAGGCTCATCAGCTGACCCGTCGGGACGCGTGTGTCCATACTGCGTCTCTGTGTCATGAAAGTGCCTCCGTGGTCTGACATGGCCTGAAATGCCTTGCCACATCAGGAAACTCGCGAAGGAGTGCTCAGAACACGGCACATCGACCGGCACATCTGACTCCGGGGACACAAGTAGGCTGGGGTTGTGCCGAACGGACAGGAGCCACTACGGATGATCAGAGATGCCAGATCAGGGGCGTTCCCAGCATCGCTTCCGAGGTCCCTGTCAGATCACCGGGCCATCCGCGAAAACGATTGGAACGCATTTCGAAACATCGAGCAGATGGTTAACCACTGGGGCCGCAATGAATGGCCCGCCGGCCATGAGAAGTACTTCTGGTATCTGACCTTCGAAGATCCCGAACTGGTTGAAATGGCGGCGAATTGCCAGGCTCAACTCAAGGTCGCGGGTATAGACTTAGTCCCACTGAACGGTCTCCATATCACGGTACTACGGATTGCAAGTTCGGCGGATATTACAGAGGCCAGCATCCAGGCCATCGTCGACTGTGCAAAAAAGAGAATTAGCGAAGTGAGCACCTTCAGGATAACCGTTGGTCCTCTGTCAGGCTCACAGGGAGCCGTCCGGTTTACTGTCTCCCCTTGGACTGAGCTATTCAAGTTGCATCAGATCGTCAGAGAATCCACATTGCAAGCGCTTCCCGAACTCATGCTCACTGATACAGATAATTTCCGGCCACATTTGGGCGTTGGCTACAGTAACTGCCAACAGTCCGCAGATTCGATAATCGAAAAGGTTCTCCAAACGCGGGATATCACACCCGTAACCATTGAGGTCAGCAGCATCAAACTAGTTCGCCTTCGACGAGAATCGAAGGCTTATCGATGGAACGACGTAGCCACGTTAGACTTTGATCCTAGCTAGCCTTCGCAGATGCCGAGAAGTCCCGAGCACGTTCCGCCCAGGCACGAAGTACAGCGTGATATTCCCGAGCCTCGGAAGAATCGAAAGATTCGGTCGCGGCACCGAATTCATGAGCACGTTGCCACACGGATCGAATGGGCCGTTCCTCGGAGAACGTGAGCGCCTCAGCGCCCAGGTGGGCAGCTTGCTCGATGTCTGGACTAGCCAACTTGACCAACGCTGTGGCAATGTCTAAACGAACCAATGATCGACTCCATACCGAGTCTGATTCATCCACAAGCGACTCGACCTGATGACCAAACTGCAATGTCCGCTCAAGGTCCCCCGCCGCGAGGTAGGCTGTCGCCGCGTTCGCCGCCAGTCTTGCGTGACCATACGGATCGAAAGTCAATGCCGGCGTCAATCCATCAGGCACCGCCAAGGCTTCCGCAAGTGCGCCCGCTCGGTCGATAGCGACGTGAACCCCCTTGAGATCGCCCATTTTGCCTAGCGCTCGCGCCAGCCCATTGGATAATAAGCGAATTGCCTGCGGGCTGTTTGGCGCGTACCGGATCCCCTCCTCAGCCAAGGCCGCCGCCATTGCATACTTGCCCATGTAGTAGGCACAAAAACTCTCGGTTCCCTTAATCCATGCCTTCAGCTGGGAGTCGTCAATAAGATCAGATACATAGAATGCTTCCTTGGCATAGGCCCTCGCCAGAGGGAACCGACCCCGATTCACCGCCATGTAACTCAACATTCCAGATAACTTCGCCGCCAGCTCATATAAATGCTGAAGCTGTTTCGGATGCCGCCTTTGCCGAGTCAATTCATCAACCCGCCGACGAATGGAAATGACTGCTGGAGAAAGCCTTGCAGGGCCTTCCACTTCGTAGCGATCAATGATGTCATCAACCGCGAATTCCACGATATCCAAAACGCTGTCGTCTACATCGATTTCACCGATACGCTGTAGTCGCTCAGCAATCAACAGGGGGTCTTCAAACGACTCGACTACTGCCAAATTCGACTTCACATCAACTTTTACATCCGGGAACCCAATATCCGAAGGAGTTAGGTCCCGCTTGACCAACTCCCCCAGCACTTTCAGCATGACCTCACACACGCGCACAGTGGGCTGCGCGGTCCTGCCGTCCTTGTACTTCGCGATATTTGTGTTCGAAGTCTTCACCGCCTTGCCTCCGTCGATCCGGCTGGCCGCCTGCATCCTGTCCGCGAGCCCATGGTTCTGGACGCCAGCCTCTTTCATGACCGCGATCAGCTTCCGGTTCGGCTGTACGACTTGCGTCATCGACGGACACCTCGATCCCCACCACGAATGGTTCTTCATGCCAGTATACGTGCCCAAATGTCCACTTACGCACCGTTTTTCGTGAGTTTCAGCGTCCCATAGGGGACAAAATCTCGATAGGATCGATGCTCGGGAACCGACGAGGCAATGGTGATGCACTGCAGGTTCGAATCCTGCCGAGGGCACACTCTGACCAGTGCGGATTCACCAGTAAAGTGCTCGCGTGCCCAATACGTGCCCAATCTCGTTGGACAGGTGGCACATCCGTGGACTTCCGGAGACATCCATGAGCGCAAGTCGCTCTGCACATGGAATCTCAGACCCGAGCCAAGGTGCGGTGTCTCACGAGGGTGATGTCAATCCTGACCCTCGTCCATCTGTACGTCCTGCCCGTCTTCGATGACGATCGACCGTGAGGCGTCACGTTCGGAGGGATGGACCAGGATGGGGTGTAACCAGCGCACCTCGGGGGTGGATTGGTCACGCGGACCGGTCCAGTAGGTGTGCCAGTGCGCGCGCCGGATATGCGGCCGGACCCGTTTGCCGGATCCCGTGGAGCCCTCGGATGCGTGCGTACGTGCAGCGAAGAGCTTGGGCCCGATGTCGAATCCGACATCGACGACGGTGCTGGGGGCCTGTGGCGTGTGATGCTTCGTGCGTCGTCCGAGCACTTCGGCGCCGCCACTCATATCGCGGCGGTCGCTGCATATGTACAACAGTAGGCTCACTGCGAGTCGGTAGGCACTGAGCTCAAGTTCGGTGGCGTCGCCGGCCGAGCTCCTGATCGCGAGGTGAGCTTCGATCATCTCGTCGATGGTGAACCGCTGTGCCATGCAGGGGATTTCGATGCCGAAGGACGGGTAGCGCGGTTCGCCGGCCCCGACGAATGACACGCGGCCGACCAGGGCCACCGTCAGCATGTGCAGGCGGGGGTCGGCGGTCGAGCAGAGGGTGAGTTCATTGGTCAGTCCGGTCACCAACATTCCGACGTAGACCGGCGGCTTCGCCAGTGGCCGGTCGATTAACGGCGGCGGACCGGGGATCGGTGTCGGAAAAGCGATGAACGGGTCCGGATGCGGAATCCGGCGCAGAACCTCACACGGGATCGACGTTCCTGTATCGGTACCAAGCAGGCTTTCTGCCAGCTCCGGATACACGCGATACACCACGCGATGCTGCAGCCAAAGGAAGATCCGGTCCGCGTCCAGCAGTACTTCCTGCAGCGTGTTGACGACTGTGTGCCCGTTGGGGCCGAGGGAGCGGATAAGCCTCTGCTTGTCGCGACCGGTGAATCGGCCGTCCTGCAACCAGGGTGCGATCTGGGCGAGGATTTTCGAGAGGTCGGGACTGCCGTTGAGATGGGCGAGCATTTCCAGCGTGTCCATTTCGTACGCCTCGGCGACCGCGACGGCCTGTGCGGCCGTCTGCAGTCGCGGTGCCGCGTTCTTGTTCTTGCGGCCCTTCGCCATGGTGGACCTCCTGTCGGTGAATTCGGAACGCCGCCTGCGGATCCGGTGGACGACGCATCGGGGTTACGAGGTGCCGGTGTCCGGGTTCTCGATGCGAACGAAGTACTTGTGCTCCAGGCCGTAGAAGTCGTAGACGCAGTCCTCACACACGACGGCATTACTGCTGCCGAACAGGTATCCCTGCTTCACCCCGATGGGTTGTTTGCAGTCGGCGCAGGTGCCTGGGTAGCGGTTGCGGCGCATCATCTCTCCTCGGTTGTGGGGTGTTGGCGTGCTGTGGTCATTGGGTCCATCCCGCGATGGCCGCCAGGGCGAAGACGAACGCGACCAGCAACATGACCTGGATCCAGCGGGTCCGAGACGTGAGCCCCTTTGCGGCGCTGCGGTATCTCTGTTCCTGATCAGCGGCGTCCACTTGGGCGGTGTCGAGGTTCTTCCGCGTCTCCTGCAGGGTGGCGTCAAGTCCGGCGATGATCTGGTTGGCTTCGGCCAGATCGGCGTTGGCGGCCGCGAGATCGGCGGTGGCTGTGTCGCGTTCGGCGGCGCAGGACGCGAGGTCGCGCCGGTGCCGGGCAATGTCAGCGGTGAGTTCGTCGATTCGCTTGTTCTGCTTGCAGATCGCCTCGGCCTGTTGGGCGGCGCGGGTGTCGGCGGCCTCGACCTTGCGGCGCATCTGGGTGAGGTCCTTGGCCTGCTCGGCGGTGTATTCGGTCCAGTCGGTCACGGTGGCCCACCCTGCTTTCATGGTCTCTCGGTGTCCCCACGCGAGGTCGCCGCCGATCCAGGCGTCGAGGAACTCGCGCACGGCGATCGGCTCGACGCGCAGCGTGGCGCGGCGGCTGCGGTGCAGGAATCCGGTGTGGGCGAAGTAGTGCCCGCCCGCAGTCGGCGTGAAGGACTTGATCCCGAGCGCAGGAAGTTGCTCGACCCAGTTGCACGAACGGGTCAGCCACAGCACCTCGGCGCCGGCCGCTCGGTGGTGCTCGGTACGCGTACGGGCTTCCTCGACAGTCAGTGGCGACCATTGGATTTCGACGGCGTAGCCGCGGCCCTCGCGTGTGCCGAACACGTCCGGGCGGCGCCCGTCCTGCCACACCTCGATCTCAGCAGCGACACCGCGGGCGCGGAGTTCGTCGCGGACCCAGTACTTGAACCGCAGATGCTGGAAGGTCTCGCCGGCGGACCTGCGGTCCTTGGCGCTCACGGTGACACCGTGGCCCTTGCTGTGGCGGACGTAGGGGTTCTTGCCCCGCGAGCGGTAGACCACGACCGGATGCCGGCACACAAGACACCGCAGGCCCGAGGTGTTGTGCCAGGTGCGGAAGGTCTCCTCGACCGCAATGTCGATGAACTCGTCATAGCGACCGAGCGCCGCCGTCATCTCCGACGCGAAACACTGCCCAGCAGTGCTGGATTCGTTCATGCCCCGACCCCGACACTCGCGAAATACTGACCTGCACAACGGTAAACGCGACCACCGACAAACTCGCGAATGTTCCGAAATCGGCGTAATTGACTGTTGCACTTGCACTTTCATCAGCAAGCAACCGATGTAGCAACACTGCGAAACCCCTGAATGTTGCTTTGCTGCAATACTTTTCACCCGCTTAAGCGGTTAGTTCGCGATAGAATGGAAGCATCTCCCGCGACCGGTTTCCCGGTCCCCTCTTATGCGGAGAATCCCCTTCCCTCCGGAGGCTCAGATGCCCATCGGCGGCCCCTTGGCCACAGCAATCGACCAGGTGTGGGACAGCATCCGCGCCCGCCACCCCGACGTCCCCGAAGCAGTCGTGTCCATCGCGTCGGGCTCGACCGGCCGCGGGCGCAGCGTGCGGCGCGGACACTTCGGGCCCGACCGCTGGGAGCACCGCGGCCAGTGGCTGCCGGAGCTGTTCATCGGCGCCGAAGGACTCGCCGGCGGCGCCCGCGACGTACTCGCCACCCTGCTCCACGAAGCCGTCCACGGCATCGCGCTCACCCGAGATATCAACGCCGCCAGCGACAACGGCCGCTATCACAACAAGAAGTTCAAACAACTCGCCGAGGAAATCGGCCTCACCACCGCCCGCCACCCTCACGCCGGATGGTCGCTGACCACCCTGCCCGACACCACCTCGACCGAATACCAGCGCGAAATCACGATCCTCGACCGCGCGATCGTCGCCCACCGCCGACCCGAACACACCACCGACGACACCGACGCCGCCACCGCGGCCGACGAGACCGAGGACGACGACACCGACGACACCGCCGTCGGCGAACCTGATCGCAACGGCCAGCCCCTGACCTGCCAGTGCCAACCACCCCGACGGATCCGGGCACACAAAAAGATCATCGCCGCCGGACCAATCCTCTGCGGCGTCTGCCAGGAACCCTTCCGCCCCTAACGAATTCCCTCGTTGTGGTCACCGGAAAATCTCCCCGCGTAAGAGGCGACGCTGCGGTCCCCGCGTAAGAGGCGACGCTGCGGTCCCCGCGTAAGAGGCGACGCTGCGGTCCCCGCGTAAGAGGCGACGCTGCGGTCCCCGCGTAAGAGGCGACGCTGCGGTCCCCGCGTAAGAGGCGACCCCTTCGTTGTGGTCCTGGGTTGAACTGCTCCCCGTGTTCGACGTGACATCGCGTACGCAACCCTCCCCCTTGTGGTTCCGACTCCCAACGCAACTCGGCCCCCACCGCACCGTGCCATGCCAAGCCCTCCCGTTGTGGTCCTCCCCTTGTGGTCCCCCTCCTTGTGGTTACCCTTCTCCCCCACTACCTTCTTTCCCTTCTTGATCTTCTGCTTACTTGTTTGGTGGTGGTTTGTCTCTCGCTCGACCCCCACTCTCTTCAGCGAAGCGGGAGAGAGTGGGGGTCGAGCGAGAGACGGACCACCACCAAACCCACTGGTAGAAGCGATTTTTCATCGCACTTTAATCGCAGAAGTTGTGTGCATTCATTGTGCATCCAATGTGCATTCATTCCGCATTCGTTCTGAATCGAAAACTGCTGCACCACAGCGGAACAGCACCGAGGTTCGCGCAGCACAGCATCCTGGGGCCAGCAACACAGCGACACGGTCCAGCTGAGATTCTCGCCGGACCCGGAGCCCGGCGCCGCCTACAGCGTCGGCCGAAATGGTGGCTGGCTCAGCATGTTGAGATTCTCGCCGGACCCGGAGGTCCGGCGCCGCCCGATCCCCGCCGACGACGACCCGCGGTATGCCTACGTTGAGATTCTCGCCGGACCCGGAGGCCCGGCGCCGCACATACCTGACTTCCACTCAGGCAACCCGAGTTCGTTGAGATTCTCGCCGGACTCGGAGGTCCGGCGCCGCAGTGGGTTCCGGACGAGGTGCTGCTGTGGAGTTTGTTGAGATTCTCGCCGGCCCTGGAGGTCCGGCGCCGCGACGCCACCGCTGCCCGTGCAGTCCATCGCCCGGGTTGAGATTCTCGCCGGACCCGGAGGTCCGGCGCCGCGCACGGTCATCGCCAGCAACCCGACCCCGCTGCCGATGTTGAGATTCTCGCCGGACCCGGAGGTCCGGCGCCACTTTTCGGTGTGGCCCTTATTGACGCTGCAGTGCCGGTTGAGATTCTCGCCGGACCCGGAGGTCCGGCGCCGCGCCTGCTCACCTGGACGCTGGCCTTCTTGTTGTGGTTGAGATTCTCGCCGGACCCGGAGGTCCGGCGCCGCTCCCGGTCTCGGCCGCGCTAGCGACGCCAGTCCCGACGTTGAGATTCTCGCCGGACCCGGAGGTCCGGCGCCGCAATAAACCGGCCCTCTGGTGGAAAGGAGCTGGCAGTTGAGATTCTCGCCGGACCCGGAGGTCCGGCGCCGCACCTACCTCAGTGCGCAGAACGCGCTGAACACGGCGAAGTTGAGATTCTCGCCGGACCCGGAGGTCCGGCGCCGCCCGCCGAGGCCGCGATCCTGCTCGGCACCCAGAACGTTGAGATTCTCGCCGGACCCGGAGGTCCGGCGCCGCTCAATCTCTTTTCTCGGGGGGCTCTGCCTTGCGTAGTTGAGATTCTCGCCGGACCCGGAGGTCCGGCGCCGCTCGAAGGCACCAGGGACGGCAGCCGCCCCACGGAGTTGAGATTCTCGCCGGACCCGGAGGTCCGGCGCCGCGGCCGGGCCTGCCGAAGCGCTGGAATACGACTCGCTCGTTGAGATTCTCGCCGGACCCGGAGGTCCGGCGCCGCCCGCTGCCGTGGCGTGACGTTCCAGCCTCCGCTGACGCCGTTGAGATTCTCGCCGGACCCGGAGGTCCGGCGCCGCCAGACGGCCGGCGGCGTTGCGCCACTCGGGAAGGTGTTGAGATACTCGCCGGACCCGGAGGTCCGGCGCCGCTGCTGTCCCAGTGCTGATTACCGGCGGCGATCGTTGTTGAGATTCTCGCCGGACCCGGAGGTCCGGCGCCGCTCGCCGCTGATCACACCGCCGCGTTTGATGAAATAGTTGAGATTCTCGCCGGACCCGGAGGTCCGGCGCCGCTTTGTCCTGGGACCGTAGCACCGCGCCCGAATGGTTGAGATTCTCGCCGGACCCGGAGGTCCGGCGCCGCGGTGCCGAGCTCGGCCTGTCCGCCATCCAATCCCTGCAGTTGAGATTCTCGCCGGACCCGGAGGTCCGGCGCCGCGAAGCTGGGCCTGGCTTGTTCAGGCTGCTGCAGGTCGTTGAGATTCTCGCCGGACCCGGAGGTCCGGCGCCGCTCGGGGCCGGAATGGTCCTCGCGGGCGATCACGTAGTTGAGATTCTCGCCGGACCCGGAGGTCCGGCGCCGCGGCCAGCGTCGGGCCTTCTTCGGTGATGTGCCAGGGGTTGAGATTCTCGCCGGACCCGGAGGTCCGGCGCCGCAGCCGCCCATCAACCCCAGCATCGCCAGCGAGGTGTTGAGATTCTCGCCGGACCCGGAGGTCCGGCGCCGCCAGTCCGAAGTGAACGATCGGACCGGGTTCGCGAAGTTGAGATTCTCGCCGGACCCGGAGGTCCGGCGCCGCCCTGGATGACCTGCCCTTTTCGCTTAGTAGGGGCGAAATGCAAGCAGCTTAAGAGCATTCTGTAGGCGTTTGTCCTGGCCGCCGGTTCGGAACCTGCCCGGATTTTGGGTCGCACTTGGGGTTCCGAGGTCCTGTGGTCACAGGATCAGTGGTGCGCTGTGGGGTGGGTCTATGGCTGCGCCGAGATGTCTTGCGGTATCGAAGGTCCCGCGGTCGAGATGGTATATGCGGATGCTGTCACGAGCGGGATCAATGGTGTTGACCAGATCTGCTTCGAGCCGGAGTCGAGTGACAGGTGTGCAGGTGACTTCGAAGACCGATTTCTGGACTCGATGACCGTAGCCTTCGCAGATCTTGGCCACACGCCGAAGACGCTGCGCGCCTTGAGGTGTCGTGGTTTCTACGTCGTAGGTGATGAGTAGCTCCATTTAGGACACCGTCCACGGTACGTAGGTATCGGTTCTGTCGCGAAGGTGCCGAGCCAGTAACCGCGCCTGGGCCAACGGGAGTAGGGCTGCTGGGACTTCTCGATCGAGATGGACATGTGGCCAGGGCTTCTCGCGTGCGATCGACCATTGTTCGAGGAACAGTTTGCGTCCGTCGGTGGTCAGCTGCACCTGACCACCGGGGAACGTTTCGGTGTGGGTGTTCTTGATTTGGCCGCGGTTGAACAGGGTGAGAACTAGTCGGTCCACAAGCAGTGGCCGAAATTCTTCCATAAGATCCAGTGCGAGAGCAGGTTTGGCCGGGCGGATGCCGTGGAGATATCCGATGTAAGGGTCGAGACCGACCTGTTCGAGCGCGCCGTGGACCGCTGAGCGCAGAAGGCCGTATCCGAACGACAGCAGGCAGTTGATCGGATCGGTGGGTGGTCGCCGATTGCGTCCGACCGAGGCACCAGGGGCCAGGTCGGGGAGGCTTTGGAAATAGTCCCGTGCAGCGCGGCCTTCGATACCTCGGACTTCGTCGAGCGATGTTGCGGTGCGGAGCGATTGCAATGCGGCGGAATGGCTTTCCGCGACTTCACGCAGGCTGACCTGACGCCGGCCGGTAGCGTCTCGTGCGGTTCGCAGTAGGAGTTGTCGGTAGTTGTGCAGCTTGCCGGCGACCATGGCTTGTGCCAGGCGCAGTTGGTGGCCCGTGTCGATGTGGGCGTGTAGCTGTTGGATGCGCAGGTGCGGGTTGCCTGGGACCGGCCCGGCGACACGAGCGAGGAACTTGCCGTTGCGGGTCAGCCAGGTCAGGCTGCGACCGTCGGCAGCGCAGCGATGCATCAGGTCGTTACTCACCGTCACACCGTTGAAGACGACGATGTCGTGCAGGCGGATGAGTGGCAGGAGATGACGCCCTGGCTTGTCAGGGTGGTACACGCGCAGGGCGTCACCGTCCAAATGCAAACTGGTGCCGGGGGTGGTGACGAACAGGGTTTTCAGCAGTTCAGTCATAGGTCTCTGGGTCGGCGAGGGGTGAAGAGGTCGATCTCTCCACTCGATGAGATTTCCGGCATGCAACCGGGGCGGAGTGAACATCGCTTGCACCGGTGATCGTTGACCGGAGGGGGTGGGATCGGCACCATCATCTGGTGCCGGAGTGCCTCGATGGTCTCGGTCGTCGAGGCGACGAGCGCCTCGTTCACCTGAACTTCGTACCGGCGGCGACTCTTCCCGGCGAATACCAGTCCGTGGGGAACTGGTTGCTCGAGCATCTCACGCAGGCAGAGCACTTGAGCTGCCACTTGGAGGTCGGCGGGGCCACCGGGTGCGTATCGGCCGGATTTGTGTTCGACCGGTATCGGCCCGGCATCGGTCCACTCGACGGTGTCGCAGACGCCGTGGATGGCCAGAATATTGCTGTAAACGGGCAGGGACCGCCACACCCGTGCTCCGCGACGCCCGGTGAGCGTACCGCCACGATCGACCGCCGCATGGGCTATATCGCCTCGGACAGTATCGGCGTTGGACTCGAAATACGCCTCCTGCCAGATCAATACCGCCTGTCTTGGGCAGTAGGCGTAGTGCTCGATAGCCGAGATCGGCACGCTCCACCGTGCGTCGCCGGAAGCCGGGTCATCCATTGATCAGCCGAACACACGGGTATAGATGACCCCTGTCGGGAGGACTTCGGTATCGGCGACATCGACGGTGTAGTCGGTGAATCGACGCGGACCCGGGTGGCCTACCGGACGGACACCAGCATCGACGCGGACCCGTTCGAGCAGGGTAGCGGCGGGCGCATTGCCGAAGGCGTTGTCGTGGCTGAACACATGCAGGCCGCGAGCAGTCATACGACCGCGGGTCGCCGCACTGTCGTGATCGAACATCATCTCCAGAATCTGGTAGAGCAGTTCGAGATCTTTCGAATCGACCCCTGTTTGGGCGGCGCGCGCCGCCGAGTAGGTGACCTCCACGCGGTAGAGACCGTAGGGCACTGTCCATTTCGAGCCCATCTCGGTGGACTCGCCCTGGTCGATGTCTTCCTGGCGGGTCTGGGTGACGCGGGTGATGGCGTGCTCGGTGGGAATGATCGGGTCGATCGACCGTGCCATCCCGAACTGCAAGGGGCCACGGATACTGCCGAGCGCGTTTGTCTCGCCGGTGGACAGCACTGCGCCGAACAACCGGATGTCGGCGTATCGGTCGCACAGCCACGCTCGTGCCGTGGCGACCTGTTCGGGGGTCAGCTTCGCTTTGGTCTTGCCGGATTTGGCCTTGCCGGTACCGTCCTTGGCTTCTTTTGCGGGCGCGGCATCGAATCCGTTCGCGGTCAAGGATTCCTTGAGGCGAGTGTTGAGGGCGTGCCCGGCCTCAACGAAGATGCCGTAGCGGGAGTTCCCTGCGGCGATCAGGGGAAAGGTGTCGCGGATTTTGCGTTTCAGGCATACGTCGGTCACCAGTCCGTGTCCGGTTTCGAGGTCGGTTCTTGGTTGGTTGCCGGCGTCGGGGTCACCGTTGGGATTGCCGTCGGTGACATCGAAGTAGAAGACCATGTCATGGCGAACGTCGGGGTTGAGATGAGCAGCAAGGGTCGTGGACATAATGAATCCTTCCAAGGGTGAATAGCGCTGTGGTTAAACCGTTTCGGCGTTCTCGCCCATGGTCCGGTGGGCGAGTTGGTGGTTATAGCCGAGGACGAACTGGCCCTGCTGCCACAGGTTGTTCCGCAGGGGAATCCACGCCGACGGTGTCATCGGATCCACGATCGCGCGAATTCGGTTGGAGTACCACTGGGAACGCGCCTCCCCGTCTCGGCGGCGGATCTTGGTCAGCCAGGCTTGTGACTGCTTGATCCCTTGCAGCACAACAGGTTGCGGCGTCTCGATCGCGCGGCGGAAATAGCGGTCCCCGTAGGTGCTGTTTACCGGGGAACGGTTCGAGTTCTCCGGCTGACCATCGTCCCCAGAGTTCAAAGAGCCGGAGTCGGCGGACCTTGCTCTAGGCGCACGGTGAGCGGCGCGCTGAGTTTGTTCAAGGACAGCAAAGAGGCGTCCGGCGAGATAGGCGGGGTCGGTGCAGGTTTCATCGAGGGCCATCGGTATGGAGGTGTCCTTCGGTCGGGCGGGGCTACGGGTGAGGGCGAGACGGATCAGAGAGGCGCGACAGTCATCGACCCGGCCGTCGTTGCGGATGCGGTGGATCAGATGGGTTTGAATCGCGACGGGTACCGGTTCGTTGAGGACTGCGACCCGAAGCAGTTGCAGCAGAGCCTGTTCCGGGCGGTCGGCGTTCTTGGCACCAAAGGGGCGATACTGCTTGGTGGCCCCATCCCATCGCCCCAAACAGGCGGCAAACCGTCCGGGGCTGTGAATCCACTGTCCCGCAGGGATCTCCGTGCCATCCGAGCGCCGGATAGGCGCGGTGCGCCGCGGAGTGTTCTTGTGGTCGCGAAACCAGGCCAGCACGTTCTCGTCGTGACTGACAGCGCTGTCATCGGCACAGGTGAGAGCGATATCAACCCATTGCCTGACCATGATCCGGGAGATGTTGCCGCCCACCGCCATCCAACAGAATCGACCGGTCAGCCGGCTGGTGCGCTCCCTGCCTCGGTGCACGTCGAGGAACAGCTGATTGACCTGGTCAGGGTCGGGTTCGAGCAGCAGATCCATCCAATCGGATTCGTCGCTGCCGGAGACCCACCATGCCAGCCGGGTGTCCTGTCCGGAGAGTGTGAGGCTGCTACTCGAGGACAGCACCGTGGTCAGCCCGACCATCAAGTCATCGGCGCAGCCCATACAGATCGGTGTATGGGTGAGCTGGGCTTCCAGGTCGTAGCCGAACACGCGCTCGTTGATACTGACCAGTGCCGCGTCATTGCTAGCGCCCGGCACCAGAGGGGCAGGTACCTTTCCGGGAATGGTATTGGCCAACGGCCGGACCTGTTGACAGATCATGCAGGCACCGGTACGTCCGGTCCCCTTCTTCGTACCGACATGGGTGCGCCAGTAGTCGGCTGCGGAGACACTGCGGTAGGCGGGGACCCCGTTCACGGTGATGAGCACGCCGTCCTTGGCTCGTAACTCTTCCGGTTGTTCGAGACTCGCCAACAGCCCCGATCGGAACAGCGCGGACAACGTGTGGGGAACCGGATCGATCTCGGTCGGCACCGATTCGGCCCATTCGTGGATCAACTGCACGAATGCCTCGTGGCACTGTTGCGCTCGGGCCTGGTCGGTGTTGTCGTCGATCCACCCAAAAACGTACTGGGCGTCGTCGGCAGCTAAGTTCGGCGAGACCCCGACGGTGCGGGTCGATGAAGGAGTCGTGTGAACGATTCCCCTGCGCGGTTTGTCCGGATCCTTCAGCGGCACCAATGTCGGTACCGAGTCGATACCCCGAGCCGTCGCGGAAACATCCAACTTCCAACGGAACTCGCGGTCACGATGAAACGCTGGCACGGTTCCACGATGCTCCCGCGCGTAGGACACCAAGCGCTCCAGCAGCATTCACGCCTCCGGTAACGCGTCGTCGCCGATACCGTCGCGGGGGACCTCCATGACACCGTCTCGGAGTTTCGCCCGGAACCATCGGGACTGCCGGGGAGTCGTGGAGTAGTCGATGCTGTGCAGCATCACTCCCAAATCTCCCGACAAGGCAATCGGCTTCCGATCATCGGCGACACCGAACTCCGCCGGAAACTCACGCGTCCCGAGATACGGCTGGCTGAAGCAGCTGCCCCTCTCTACCCTGCGCCGCAACTGATCCCGGTACGCCGCCTCGTTCTTGCCAGCCCCAGCCTGCACCTCGATGTGCGCATGGATTCGATACTCGACATCCTTGAGACACAACGCATTCCGCTGCACCCGATTCGCGGCCGTGTCCACGGTCCGGCCACGCGACACCGCGTCCCCGAGAGAGGGAAGGTCGGTAGTCTCGTTGCGCCGCAACGTGAATGTCTTCACCGGGTTGAGCACCTCGATACGCTGAATTCGGTACCGAATCTCCGGTTTCCAGAAAATAGCGGTGAGCACACCGGTAGCAGCTGTCGGCGTCATCACCGAATAGGTCATCCGTTCCGCGGTTAACCCTGGTCGCGTGAACAACGCGCCAGGCCCACGAACCTGAACTACGACGGGCACACAGCCCCCTTCCAACGAAAATGATTGCTAACTAGGCACATTCAAGATCCCCTGCACTCACCCTGCGAATCATGCACTACAGCACCGACAGGTTTGGAGATGTGCCAAACAGACATACCCGGCGCACCTGGCGAGTGCTCCGATCAACGACTCAGAATCTTCTCTACCACCCAAAAACAACCTGCAACCAGTGCCTTGACGAAGACCTGCTCCGCTGTCAGCCACGCGAACCGTTTGACCTGCCCCGCTGAAGCCTTATGCGTTTCCCTGGCAGCATCCTCACCGCCAGCATCTTTGGTTGCGACTTCCCCCCATTCGATCCCCTTCACATGATTGGAACTTCCAGCCACTGGACTTTAGCCTGACCGGAACCCGAAAGGAGGCAAAAGCGTTTCCCAGCAGACGCTTTCGATCAGAAATACCAGCTGGATGGTATGAATTTGAGGTCTCAAGGACCCGATCTATCCGCGGCCCTATGAAAGCGATTCGGGCTCATTTGGTGGATGCCAAGGGAATCCACCAAATGAGCCTCGGCACGTGCAACCTTCGGAAGGTCTAACCATGTGTTGAGATTCTCGCCGAACCCGGAGGCCCGACGCCGATGCTTGGTTCCTCGCTCATCACATCACATCCCATCTATTGAGATACTCGCCGGACCCGGAGGTCCGGCGCCGCATCACACGCCATTTCCGGGCGGCGGGGTTGTAGCCGTTGAGATTCTCGCCGGACCCGGAGGTCCGGCGCCGCTGCGGTGGGACGGTATCAAGCTGCTCGACCAGGTGATGTTGAGATTCTCGCCGGACCCGGAGGTCCGGCGCCGCGTCCAGAACGTGACCTCACGCAAGCGGTCGTACCGGTTGAGATTCTCGCCGGACCCGGAGGTCCGGCGCCGCAACGACGCGCCCGCATCGCACAGGTCACCAGCGAGTTGAGATTCTCGCCGGACCCGGAGGTCCGGCGCCGCCGTTCGAGTCGTCCAACCTTGCTGATGCTCCAACCGTTGAGATTCTCGCCGGACCCGGAGGTCCGGCGCCGCTCTTCGGGCCGGCCTGGTAGGTCAAGCAGGTGCCGGTTGAGATTCTCGCCGGACCCGGAGGTCCGGCGCCGCCAGTGCGGTGACGAGGTTTTTGGCCTCGATCGGGAAGTTGAGATTCTCGCCGGACCCGGAGGTCCGGCGCCGCTCCAGGCCCGGCCAGCAATAGCCGTGCGCGTCAGTGTTGAGATTCTCGCCGGACCCGGAGGTCCGGCGCCGCAACGGGCAGCCGTCGCGAAGTCCGCTCATCGGATCGTTGAGATTCTCGCCGGACCCGGAGGTCCGGCGCCGCAGGGCCGAACCCTGGAAATGGACGCACGCGGCAAGGTTGAGATTCTCGCCGGACCCGGAGGTCCGGCGCCGCCACCCGGATGTGACCCTTGGTGGTTTCTTCCCAGGTGTTGAGATTCTCGCCGGACCCGGAGGTCCGGCGCCGCTTTGGGCCCGGGATGTATTCGGGCACATGGAAAGAGTTGAGATTCTCGCCGGACCCGGAGGTCCGGCGCCGCGCCGCACCACCGCCCGCTGATCGGGGGAGAATCGGTTGAGATTCTCGCCGGACCCGGAGGTCCGGCGCCGCGTCGCTGCTCTACGAGCTGGAGAACTCCCCGTGTCGTTGAGATTCTCGCCGGACCCGGAGGTCCGGCGCCGCCCTGGATGACCTGCGATAAGTGCGCCCACACGGGCTCAGGAACACCGTTGGAGGCTCAGCCCTGTCGCATTTCCCCAGATCGCTACTTCGGAACCTTTCTGGGTTTGTTGCAGCACTACAGGTTCCGAACCTACCGACCCGATGACAATCTAACTGCGGTCCCCCGTATCACGCGACTCGATTCCAGCCGAGCACGCGGTTCTTCAACGGGTTAGAAGATGGTTTCCATCTGGCCTTCATCGAGGCCGACACCACGGCAAGTCGTCGGATCCCAGTCGTAGAGCCCTTTCCAGCGACGAAGATCCCCGTGAATCGTCCCGGTGTGTCCGGAGACTTATTGGTGTGACAGCTCAGCGAGTTGCTGGGCTGGTTGTTGAGCGTAGTAGGCGGCTTCCAGTTCGGCAGGTGGCATGTCACCGCAATTGCGGTAGAGGCGACGGTGATTGAACCAGTCGACCCATTCGGCGGTGGCCAACTCGACGTGATCGACCGTGCGCCACGGGCCTCGAGGTTTGATCAGTTCGGTCTTGTAGAGACCGTTGATCGTCTCGGCGAGTGCGTTGTCATAAGAGGAGCCGACCGCCCCTACAGAGGGTTGGATCCCGGCCTCGGCGAGGCGTTCGGTGAACGCGATCGAGGTATATTGAGATCCCCTATCATTGTGGTGGACAACATCTTTCACATCCCATCCATCGCGGTTCCGAGTCCAGATGGCATGCTCGATCGCGTCGAGCACCAACCCGGTCGTCATCGACGTGGAGGTGCGCCAGCCGATGATCCGACGGGCGTAGGCGTCCACGACGAACGCGACATATACCCATCCCGACCACGTCGAGACGTAGGTGAAATCGGCTACCCACAACCGATTCGGTGCCGCAGGAGAGAACTTGCGTCGCACCAGATCCGCCGACCGCGGCGCGGCCGGGTCCGCGATCGTGGTCCGTTTGACCTTGCCGCGCACCGCACCTCGTAATCCGAGACCACGCATCAGCCGTTCCACCCGGCAACGGGCGACGCCGATGCCCTCGCGGTTGAGCTGCAGCCACACTTTCCGGGCCCCGTAGACCCGGTAGTTCTCGTTGTGCACGCGCGTGATCTGCACATTCAATTCCTGGTCACGCTGTTCGCGCTGGGTCGGGGTCCGGTTGCGATGTTCGTAGTAGGTCGATGGGGCGATCTTGACGCCGAGCTCGGTGAGCGCGGCGCAGATCGACTCGACACCCCATCGCAGGCCGCCGTGTTCGCGACGGCCTTGATGTTCGCTGATGAACCTGACGGTCAGCGTTGGGGCCGGTCCAGTTCGGCCGCGAAGAAAACCGACGCGGCTTTCAGAATTCCGTTGGCGCGCTTGAGTTCTGCGTTCTCACGCCGCAACCGCTTCAACTCCGCGGACTCATCGGTGCTCACCCCGGGACGGGTTCCACCGTCGATCTGGCCCTGACGCACCCACTTGCGGACCGTTTCCGGGGTCCCCACGCCGAGCAGATCGGCGACCGCTTTCATCGCGGCCCACTCCGACTCGTGTTGATCCTGGATCTCCACGAACATCCGGATCGCTCGCTCACGCAGCTCGACCGGGTACTTCTTCCTCGACGACACGACTTCCATCCTTCACAGATGACGAAGTCCCTGGACTCACCGGGGCGATTCACCGACTACGTCATCCATCAACGCCGCTACTTCCGGCTTGCTCGCAATTGTGTTGCGCAGCTGAACGATCCACGGCTGCAACTGCCGAAGTGCTGCTCCGGCCTTGATCGTGCCTGCCACCAACTCGGCCAACAGCGATTCCACATGTTCGGCTTCCTCGTGATCCACGACAACCACTGGCGCTGAGTCGTCGGGGATCATCCGAAAGGCCAGTTTGGCATCGCGTTTCGCGGAACGTCCGGGATCGAGGAGGGGGCCTTCGCTCACCGCGAGGTAGTCCAGCTTCTCACGGTGCTGCTGAATCACCTGCCCGGCAGGGGCTTTTGAACGATCCAACGGACAATGGTCGAGTTGAAGATCGCTGTAGAGCTCCCGGTAGTAACGCCCCAATGCCCCTTGGTCGTCGAGCTCGGCACCGCCGGGACCGAAGTACTTGACGGTCAGCGCGCAGGCGAGTTCGTAGTCCGCCGGCCGACGTCCGTCTGCCGGATCGAACACGACAACTGTTCCACCGGAAGCGAATTCACCGCTGCGATTGGCGCGCCCACCCGCCTGTTGAATGGAATCGGCCGGTGCCAGGGCCCGCCATACCACCGGAAACGACAGGTCCACTCCGGCCTCCACCAGTTGTGTCGCGACCACCAGGGTGGGCAGTCCTTCCCTGAGTCGGTCGGTCACAACCTTCAGGACTGCGCGGCGGTGCTGGGGACACATTCGTGTGGACAGATGCCAGACGTGGTCGCGCTCCTGTGACATCAGTCGATACAGGTTCCGTGCGTCACGGACCGAGTTGACGATCACCATGGCCTGGCGTTGTTGGATGAGCTCGTCAGCGATCTCGTCCCAGGTTGGCTGGGGGTCGAATCGCCACTGGTATCGGACGCGACGAGCCTGCTCGAACAATGGTTGAGGGTCGTCGATGACCTCCCTGATCTGTACGCCGTCGCTACTCTCACCGGCCTTCCACACCGACAACGCTTGGAACTGTGGCTGGGTCGCCGACGTCAGCAGGACCGTGGTACCGAATTGTTCTGTCAGGGTCCGAAGTCCGCTCAAGATTGGCAGGAGCAGCCGGTTCGGCAGCGCCTGAACCTCATCGAGAACCACGACCGCACCGGCGAGTCGATGCAACTTGCGGATCTGCGAGGGCTTCCTACCGAACAGTGACTCGAACAGTTGAACCGTGGTCGTCACGACGAAAGGGGCATCCCAGTTGTCGGCAGCCAGCCGAGCCCACCGCTGCGCACTGGTCTGCTTCGATCCGTCTTCACCTTCGTCGAACCGAACGTTGGAATGATGCTCGAGCACCATGCACTGATCGACGTCATCGAGCATCTGCCGATACACGCCAGCGTTCTGTTCGGTGATCGTAATGAACGGGACAGCCACCACGACGCGCCGCTTGCCCCAGCGCGCCGCGTGGTGCAGCGCGAACGCTCCTTGCGCGTAGGTCTTTCCTAGCCCAGTCGGCGCAGCCAGCCGGAAAAGCCCTGGCTCCCAACTCGATGCATCGACTGCGGCCTTGTACACCTGCGAGCGGAGGAACCCGATCCCGCTGTCATCATGCCCGGCGATCCGTGCCGCACGCCTCCGCTCGAAACGCTCCGCCAAGATCGCCATGTCGACCGGCGCGGCAACCCGAGGACCGCGCCAGCCGCGGCGATGGGCGGCAGTATCGAGATGATCGGCATCAACCAGCGCCGAAAACACCATCCGCAATCGCATCTCCATCGTGAGGTTGTCCGCACCGAATCGAAACCGCTTCGGAAACAGTTCCGGACCGTGCGGAGCGACGGTCGCTTCCGGTATCGCCGACAGGAACCGGCTGATCGAGTCAGCCTCCGTTCGGTCCTCCTGAGACGTCAAAAGCTGGGCTAGATCGGCGACGCTCGTGAGCCCACCGTGGTGACCCAGGATCGCCATCGACGCCAACCCTGCGACCGGAAAGACCCGACGCGCACCGAGCTCCTTATGTCCGATCCCGACTCGGTCGTCGGTCCCCTCGACCTCAAGAAGACGCTGCTGCCAGGCGCACGCTGCCTTCCCTGCATCGTGGAACAGCCCTAGTACATAGGCGAGCTCCCCAGCACCGAAGACGGAGGCAAAGCGCGCCGCCCACTCCGCAGTCGACCGGCAATGATCACTCAGTTCATGTCGAGGCCCCAGCGATAGAACACCATTCGCGTTGACCGACTGACGTGCACTGTGCGCCCAAAGAACCACCCGTCCAACGTAGCCTTACCCTCTGACAATCAACCCAACTCCGAATAACCTCACACCCCAACATGTTTCAGCATGGCCACACCAAAGTTGAGACTCTGGCCGTACCCGGAGGTCCGGCGCCGATCCTGCATTTCCGCCCACAAACTCGGCTTCCGCGCGGCGCTGAGATTCTCGCCGACAAACCCGGACGTCCGGCGCCGCCTCGTGCCGATGGCGCGGCCGCGTGTGTTCCGAAACAGGTTGGGATTCTCGCCGGACCCGGAGGTCCGGCGCCGCCACCGTGCGCGAACGGGTGCTGCAACGGCTGATCGTTGAGATTCTCGCCGGACGCGGAGGTCCGGCGCCGCCTTTACCACCGGCGCTCCCGCCGAGGATCAAGGGCCGTTGAGATTCTCGCCGGACGCGGAGGTCCGGCGCCGCCCCTGGATGACCTGCGAACTTGCGGGAACACACCAGTCCGATGCCGCTGTTGGTAGTCGGTCCAGCCGTACCTTCGCAGGCCGCTACTTCGGAACCTACCTGATTTTGCAACAGCACTAGAGGTTCCGAACTTCTACCGATGCTGTTCTGTCCAAAGAAATACATAGTGCGGATCGAGATGCAGGCGGCGACCGGGTCTGTCGATCTTTTCCAGCCATCGGCGCTGTTCGTCCAGCGGCAGTCGACCGGCGGCAGGGGGCACCGCACGGTCGACCGTGGTGCAATCCGGAGCTCGCCCTGCCGCAGCCCCCACCCGGATTGATAACGCGCGAGTGGTCTCGGTTGGTTCGGAGTCGACAAGGCGCTCACGGTCTACGCTGGGTCTTCTCAACAAGATCGTGGTGGCCAAACGGTGGCCGCACAGCCCGCGCAACAGCACACGTCGCTTGGTCGTTGGGGTCGTAGGCAACATGCTCAACGGGTGTGACGTGCGCGAATGGCGCAGGTGCGAATCTGGGGGTCAAGTGGTCGCAGGTTCAAATCCTGTCAGCCCGACAGATAGTAAACCCCTTCCGACCTCGGTCGGAAGGGGTTTACATGTTAGTCCACCGCTCGGAGATTTGGGGCCAATCTGGGGCCACTGAGCTTTCCCTGTAGCTTGACCGGGCCGATCTGCCCCGCCTGCTTCGCTCCCTGACCTCGGCCGCACTCAAAGCCGTTCGGCAATCCCTTCGGAAGTGGGACTCACTTCCGGCCGTGCGCAGCCTCGACGACCGCCTCTACAACTGGCACACCACCGTCAACTCTCTGATCGGCCAACTGAATCGTTCTCAGCCGCAACGATATTCGGAAGCTCGGCGAAGTCGCGGATCTTGAAATCAGACAGATCCGCGACCTCAGGTGATTCGCGAAGAATCCAGCCCCAAGGCCCACGCTGGAGGTAGGCGGCCCACCTTCTTCGCTGGCGCTACATCATTGTCGATTCGATCACCGACATAGCCGATCTCATCGGCAGCGCAGGGCGCGGCCTCGACGACCTGCTCGAAGAACTCCACCGACGGCTTCTCCATACCCCAATCGTCTGAGGTCGCGATGAAATCCGTCGGGAGATCCAAGCTCCGCAAATGCGACCCGACCGAACATTTGGTTCAGCACCACCACTTTTGGCGACAGAACTGTCGCTTCCGGCTCAATACTGAACCTCTGGTTCCGGGTGAAGGCTGACCCACCACCCTGTGGCGAATCACGAGGTGTTGAACGTGGAGGATTGGGCGGAGATCCGCAGGCTGCATCGCGCTGAGGGCATGCCGATCCGGGCGATAGCCCGGCATCTGCAAGTGTCGAAGAACACCGTGAAGAAGGCCTTGGCCTCCCACGAACCGCCGAAATATCAACGCGCGCCGAAAGGCTCGGCCGTCGACGCGTTCGAGCCGCAGATCCGGATGCTGCTGGCCGAGTTCCCGACCATGCCGACAACGGTGATCATGGAACGGGTCGGCTGGCAGCACGGCAAGACGGTGTTCTTCGACCGGGTCGCGCAGCTGCGGCCACTGTTCAAACCACCCGATCCGGCCTCGCGGACCGAGTATCAGGCCGGTGAACTCGCTCAATGCGACCTCTGGTTCCCGCCCGCCGATGTCCCGCTCGGGTTCGGGCATGCAGGTCGGCCTCCGGTGCTGGTCATGGTGACCGGGTATTCACGGATGATCGCGGCGGTGATGATCCCGACGCGCTAAAGCCCGGATCTGCTGGCCGGTCATTGGGAACTGATCTCCCGGTGGGGTCGAGTGCCGCGAGTATTGGTGTGGGACAACGAATCTGCAGTCGGTCAATGGCGTGGAGGCAAGCCCCAGCTGACCGATGCGATGAACGCCTTCCGCGGAACCCTGGGCGTCAAGGTGATCCAGTGCCGACCAGGCGATCCCGAAGCCAAGGGCCTGGTCGAGCGGGCCAACGGTTATCTGGAAACCTCGTTCCTGCCCGGCCGAACCTTCACTGGCCCAACCGATTTCAACACCCAACTCCTCGACTGGCTCGACAAGGCCAACCAGCGTCAGCATCGCCGCCTCGGGTGCCGCCCGGTCGACCGCTGGGTCGCTGATCGCAGTGCAATGCTCGAGTTGCCGCCGGTCGACCCGGTCGTCGGGTGGCGACTATCGACGCGGCTGCCGCGTGATCACTATGTGCGCCTGGATTCCAACGACTATTCGGTCCATCCCTCGGTGATCGGCCGCAACGTCGATATCCGCGCAAATCTGCAGCAGGTGGTGATCACCTGCGGTGGCAGCGAAGTCGGCCGGCATCGGCGGTGCTGGGCGGCGCATCAGACCCTCAGCGATCCCGCGCATGTCGCCGCGGCGGCCGAGATGCGGCGGGCGCGGCGCCTGGCGGCGGTGCCGGTGTTCGACACCAGCGTCGAGCATCGCCGCCTGTCCGATTACGACCGGTTGTTCGACCTCGACAGCGAAGGGATCGCCTGATGGCCACCAAAACCTCCCCCAACGGTGCCCGCAACGTCGGCTCCGAAATCGCCTATCTGGCCAGAGCTCTCAAAGCTCCAACGCTCGCCGGCGCGGTCGACCGGCTCGCCGAACGCGCCCGCGCGGAAAGCTGGAGTCACGAGGAATTCCTGGCGGCCTGTCTGCAGCGCGAGGTCGCCGCCCGTGAGGCTCACGGCGGTGAAGGACGCATCCGCGCCGCCCGGTTCCCGTCCCGGAAATCCCTGGAAGAGTTCGACTTCGACCACCAACGGTCATTGAAGCGAGACACCATCACCCATCTGGGAACCCTGGACTTCATCACCGCCAAGGAGAACGTGGTGTTCCTGGGCCCGCCCGGAACCGGCAAAACCCACCTGTCGATCGGGCTGTCCATCCGCGCCTGTCAGGCCGGGCATCGGGTCGCGTTCGCGACCGCCGCGGAATGGGTCGCCAGGCTGGCCGAGTCCCATCAAGCCGGAAAACTGCAGGCAGAGCTGATCAAGCTGGGCCGGATTCCGCTGCTCGTGGTCGACGAAGTCGGCTATATCCCTTTCGAGTCCGAGGCCGCCAACCTGTTCTTCCAACTCGTCTCTTCCCGCTATGAACGGGCGAGTCTGATAGTCACCAGCAACAAACCCTTCGGCCGCTGGGGAGAGGTGTTCGGCGACGACATCGTCGCCGCTGCCATGATCGACCGGCTGGTCCACCACGCCGAAGTCATCTCCCTCAAAGGCGACAGCTATCGGCTCAAGGACCGCGACCTCGGCCGCGTCCCCGCGGCCAAGACCAACGACTGAACAATCCGCGCACTGTGCGGTAGCAGCGTGCGTTCAGGCGAAGCGGGTCAACACCACGTCCACTGTATGCCCTCACGTTTGAACTGCGCCGTGTAGGTCGAGATTTCCCGTGGATCGGTCAACGAGTGCTGATGGATCACCGCGGTCGCTGAATCACCGACAATCGCAGTTGCCGGGTCATCCTCGATCACGATGTCACCGACACTGTCCAACTTCATTCCGCGGAGCCGTTCGAGTGGCCCGGCGCCCGCCGCACCGACCGTCGATGGCAGGTTCTGTGCGCAGACCAGATGGTCGAGTGTGTCGGTCCCGCCATTGTTCATCCGCTGGTATACGGCCTGAACAGTCCCCAGGATGAGTTCCTCATCGGTCAGCGCGGCATCGAATCCTGTCGTGTCGACGCCAGTACAGCCGAGCAGTAGAAGGCCGACTGCGGAGCACGTCGTGGCCACACCCACGAATCGAGCATTGTCGAGGAGTCTTCCGACGTGCATCAGATGAGTATCTACCCCGCGTCTCAAGCCGGTTCGGTGGCACGCTGGGGGGAACGTCGTTCATCGGCTAGGAGCCGATGGTGTCGTAGCTCCAGGGGTCAACTTTCGAACGGAATCACTGGGTCAGGCTTGGGCCGGAGTTGACAAGAACCAGCTCTCGCCATCGTCATCACGGTCTCGATTCCCATTGCCGTCCCTGGGGGGCAGAGCGCTCGGGATCGTCGTCGGTACCGGCGATTGCGTCAGGGCCCCACCACGTGCGGAACTGCTCTTCCCCCCTGATCCAGTCGATTGCGGCAGTCGGCCATGGCGCCAAACCTGTTGCTCCACGCAGCTGCGTCAGCTGGGCGTCGACCCGCGCCGTCCCGCTGCTGTGACCGAGGACAGGTTCCATGACGGTAGCTCCCACACCACGATCACGTCCGATGCGAGCGGCAACAACTCGCCAATCCTCATGATCGACACGTTCTTCAAGAGCCCGCACTCCGACGGCAATCCAACGAGCGCCAACTTAAGGGCGAGGTAATGGGCCCCACAAATCCTCCTGCATATTCAGAGTTGCCAAGCATGGTGTCGTCGCAGCCTGGCAAGCGCCTCGTATGCGAGGCAAAGCCGCTGTCAATGCGACGACGACTCAGGACAACCTTGTCGGCTTATTCTCAAGAGACACTTGACGATTCGACGTGGATCGTGGTCTCGTCCGGCTCGGCGGTGTTGGTGCTGAGAAGCTTGTCGACAGAGTTCAGTAGCAACCTGGTAGCGTCCAGCGTGTGACCGATTTCGAGGGCCTTGATCGTTTCGGGGGGCAGGCCTCGGCGTCCCGGTCTGCTCCGCAGCCGTTGCCGAAGAACTTCCCCCCTGTGGTGTATCTACCGGTTTTGCAGGAGGTTGAGCGGGTCGAGGACGCGCAGATCATGTTGCGGCAGACCCGGGATGGGCGGATTGCCTGTCTGGCCTACTCGGCTTTGGATCGACTGCTCGAGTGTTGCGGGGCGGATCAGCCGTGGATGTGGACTCCGACGGTCGCGCTGGACGCGCTGCAGGAGGTCCGGCCGTTCGATCTGCTCCTCCTCGATCTCTACATTCCCGAAGAACTACGGGGGACCAGCCAGGCATGAGTGAGCTCTTCATCGATCAGAACTCGATGGTGACGATTGCGACCACGCTGGCGACCTCCAGCACAGAACTCGACAGCACGGCCAGCAAGTCGCCCGAGACGGTGGACGCCGGTGTGGCGACTCCGTCGGTGCTGGCGTTGCTGTCGGTATTGCTCGACAGTGCCGGACAGCTCGTTGTCGGGATGGCTGCCAGCGCGGATGCCGTTACCGAGGCTGCCAAGCAGTACAAGGAACAGGACGATACGACCGCCGATGAGATTCTGCGTCAGACCTGGGCACAGCAGGGGTGACGGTGGGAATCGATACCAAGATCGATGGTGACCCGGCAAGCGTCCGCGCGGTCGGAACGTGGCTGCGGGACAGCCTGGCCTGCCAATTGACAACAGCCGCGGATGATCTGGCCAAGGTGAAGAACCTCGCGGAGTCGGGTTGGGAGGGAAAGGCCGGCGACGGTTTCGCCGAAAACGCACGCAACACCTGCGTCAAGGTCGACGACTTCGTCATCCAGGTCCAGGGATACGCCACCCAATTCGACACTCTCGCCGGCGACATAGAGCAGGCGCAGGCCGAGATGGCGACCATTCGAACCAACGCGACCACTGCGGGATTGGTGGTCAAGGAACAGGTCATCGAGGAACCTACCGACGGTGACTCCGAGAAGGTGGCCGCGTACGACACGGCCGTCACGGCAGCCAATCAGGTCCGCCAGAAGGAGTCCTTCTGGGTCAGAATGCTGCAGAATGTGGTGAACGACCTCAAGGACAAGTGGTTCCTCGTTGTCGGCGACATGATCAACGGCGCAGTCGGTGCTCTGATCGCCAAGCACTCCTCGTTGCTGCTGGCCAATGCTGCCCTACTGTCGAGCGACGCCCTGAAAACTCTGATCGAAGCCAAGAACGCTCCGGCAGGCACACCACGCGCGACACTGTATCGGGATGTGGACTGGCAACGGGCACAGCTGCTCAAAGCGGGCGAAGCACTGGAAACCGCGCAGACCGCCAAAGCCCGAGGCGTGAAAATCGGGTTGGGGGCCGGTGGCGCGCTCGCAGTCGCAGGCATTGCCTACGACATCTACAACGGCAAACCCGTCGAGCAAGCGGTCGTCTCCGGCGCGGCTGGCTTCGGCGCCTCGGTCGCGGCGGGTGCCGCTGCGGGCGCGTTTGTCGGCTCAATCGTGCCGGGCCCGGGAACCGTGGCTGGTGCTGTCGCTGGAACACTCGTAGGCGCTGCGGCGGGTCTGTTCACCTCGGGTGCGGTTGATGCCCTGTACACGGACGGGTTGAGCGTGGGTGCTGCGGTGAACGGTGGCGTGGACGCGCTGGAGAGCGCCGGAAGCGCCATCGGAGGCGGAATCTCGAAGGCGTGGAATGCGATCTTCTGACAACTACGAAGACCCGGGTCCATGGCCCGAACCTCCCCAGCTGGTGCGCAGGCGCGTCGTCGCGACGCTCGCCACCGCCGGCCTGACAGTGCTGTGCATCGTCATTGCCGTGGCGATGTGGCGCAGCGACAACAGCACCGCACAGGCGGCTGCGACCTACGTCGGGTTGTTCGGGCTCGCGATGGTGGTTCTGGTGGTGGCCGGTGTCTGGGCGGATCCGCGCGTCGCTGCGCGATCCTCGGTCACCAATGACCGCGAGCACGGAGTTGCGGCGACCATCGTGCCCGGTTCGGCCGCGTACTTCGGTCTGCGCCAGGCGATGTGGCTGTGCTTCGCGGCGATATTCTTCCTCGCCGCGGGCCAGACCACAGCTGCCGCATGGGGGACACACTGGCCCCTGGCGTTGATCTTCTCGGCGCTGGGCGTGCTGTCCGCCGCGGAACCCGCGCTAACCCTCACCCGGCGGCTCCGACCCAGCAAACTCATCCTGACCCGTAGCGAGATCATCCACGACGACTGGAGTTCCCGAACCACCCTCAGCTGGAACGACGTTCGCCTGATACGTCGTGGCTGCCACCGATTCCCGATCATCGAAGTGACCGGTGAGACCCACAGCGCGGGATGGACCTATCACGAGACCGCACCCGGCCTGACGCTCGGCGGCAAGCCGGTGCGGCCGTGGCGGCTCGATCCACTGCCGCCATTGCCCGGCCGGGTAGTGCTCGAATGCCCTCGCTTCGCAGTCAACAGGGACACGCTCTACCGCTACCTCACGTTCTACACCGAAAACCCCACCGCAAGAACAGAACTCGGAACACCTTCCGCAACCCACCGATGGCACACTTTCGGAGCCGACGCTCACCGCTGAAGCTCCGCGCGGCGAAATCAGCCGCCACCGCCGTCGGAGAACACGTCGCTTGCGAGATTTGAACCGCCCCGGAGTGTCGGGAGACTTCTGCTCGGGGATCGTGGTGCGCAGCTTGCGGCCTCGTGCACACTCTTCGTGCGCGAAAGTGTCACTGCTACACGATCGAACGGTGACCGGCCGAGACGAGCTGCTGGCTGCTTCGAGATCCAGAAGCGACGCTCCCGTGTCTAACGGCCGCTTCGGTTCACCCGATTTATCGGGTAACTGAAGACTCTCTGCTGAAGGCTGGTCGCGGCATGCGTCGCATACTCTCGATTCTGATCGCGCTCTCTGCGCTGGTGCTGACCTTGCTGGTTCCGGTTGGCCGGGCGAGTGCGGCACCGTACTGCGGGCTGGTGTGGGGTTCGCTCGAGAAGTCGAGTTCGAATCACTCCACGGCTCCGATGACGGGTATTCGGTCCGGTCGGCACGACTGCTTCGATCGCATGGTTGTCGACGTCGCGGGGCCGGTTACGGGCTATCTCGTCAGTTATGTCGATCAGGTGTATATGGATGCGTCGGGGGCGCCGGTTGCGTTGCGTGGTGGCGCTTTTCTGCAGGTGGTTGTGTACGCCCCGGCCTACGACAGCGATGGCAACTCGACCTATGAGCCTGGCAATCGCAATGAGCTGACCGATGTGACCGGCTATGACACCTTCCGCCAGGTTGCGTGGGCGGGGTCCTTCGAGGGTCAGACCACCGTCGGGCTGGGTGTGCGCGCACGCCTCCCGTTCCGGGTCTTCACGCTCGATGGGCCGGGCAGTGGCTCTCGCGTGGTCGTCGACGTCGCCCACCGTTGGTGACACCCGGTCGCCATTTGACCCCCAGTCAAGTGCGCCCCGATCGATGATTCGATCGGGGCGCGGCGGGTTGTGCTGCGCTACTTCAGTTTTGCGAAGAAGCCGCGGATGTCGGCGGCCAGGATCTCGGGGACCTCGTAGGCGGCCCAGTGGCCGCCTTCGCTGTACTCGTTCCACTGGACGATATTGGCGTGGTCGCGGTCGGCGAACTTGCGGGGCGGCTTGAAGTCGTAGCCGAAGGAGGCCAGGCCGATGGGGACGGTGGTGGGTTCGGTGGCGTGTGCGCCGCGGGCGTTCTCGTAGTAGAAGCGGGCCGAGGAGGCCGAGGTGTTGGTGAACCAGTAGAGGGCGACGTTGGTGAGGATGTCGTCGGGGTCGAGGGTGCCCAGCAGCTGGCCGCTCCAGGCGAGCTGGCCGGCGGGGGAATCCGACAGGCCGTGCGCGAGGGTGCTGGGCTGGGCGCGCTGGGCGAAGTCGTGGATGGAGTGTTCCAGGAACTTCTGGCCGAACTGGATGAAGGCCAGCTCCTGCTCGCTGAGGCCGTCGAATTCGCCGGGCTCACCCTTGGGGAAGGAGAAGATCTGGTTGACGTGCACGCCGATCACGTTTTCCGGTGCGAGACGGCCCATTTCGGGGGAGACGATGGCGCCGCCGTCATTGCCGTGCACGCCGTAGCGCTCGTAGCCGAGGCGGCGCATGAGCTCGACGTAGGCGGCAGCCATGCGCTCGGGCGTCCAGCCGATGTCGCGGGTCGGGCCGGAGAACGTGAAGCCGGGGTAGGACGGGATGACCAGGTGGAATTCGTCGGTGAGCCTGTCGATCAGGCCGAGGTACTCCACGAAGGAGCTGGGCCAGCCATGGGTCAGCATCAGCGGTGTCGCATCCGGATTCGCCGAGGGGACATGGATGAAGTGGATGGTCTGCCCATCGATCTCGGTCAGGTAGTGCGGGTACGCGTTGAGCTTCTTTTCGACTGCGCGCCAGTCGAATTCGTCACGCCACCGCTGGATCAACGGCTGCACGAACGCACCCGGGACGCCGTACTCCCAGCCGGGCGGGACCGGAATGCCCAGATCCACCTTGCCCGCGAACGTCTCGGCGGGTAGCTCGGCGGCGAAGCGGGTGTGGGTCAGACGGTAGTTCAGGTCGTCGAGGTCGGCCTGCGGGATCTCAATGCGGAAGGGGCGGATGTCGGACATCAGGTTCTCCTCGTGTTCCAGAACGGAATGCTTTGTTCTGATCAATACTCTAGCGGAACGAATCATTCCGTTCCAGTCTTTTCTCGAACTTTCTTCAGCAAACTTTCGGCGCGGCCCGGACAGCGCCGGGGGCAGCGCATCCAACTGCGGATATAGCTTCCAGCTATCCTGATCTCCAGCGTTGACGTACTGTTCACGGCCATTCTTCACCTCGTGGAAGCTGACCGCGCGTCTCAGAGGTTGCCAAGTTCCGCCCCGCGACATCCGTGGAGGTTCGACGTGACAGCTGTAATCGACTGCTCCGGAACAACTCACGGCACGCTGCTCGAAGTGGAACCGCTCGAGGGATCGCTGTGGCCCGAAGGCGCCGAGCAGGCGTATCGCATCGACTATGCGGCGCCGAACTATTCGGGCGAGATGCGCGCGGTGAGCGGGTCGGTCTTCGTCCCGAAGCGCACGGAGGCGACGGCTCCGGTGCTGACCTGGGCGCACTGCACGGTCGGGATCAACGAGCACAATGCCCCGTCGCGGGTGGGGTTGATCAGGGCGGAGAAGAACCATGTCGCGCAGTGGCTGCAGGCCGGATTCGTCGTCGCCGCAACCGATTACGAGGGAATCGGCACCCCCGAGCCACATCCGTATCTCGACGGTGAGGCCATCGCGGACGACATCATCGATATCGCGCTGGCCGTGCACGCCATGGATCTGGCCGTCGACCAGCGCACCGTGATCGGCGGGTTCTCCCAGGGCGGGCACGGGTCGCTGTTCGCGGCCGCGTTGTGCACGGCCTACGCTCCGCACCTGGATCTGCGCGGCACCGTAGCCCTGGCGCCGCCGGTGCGATTCCTCGACTTCGTCCAGGCCGCCACGGCGAACGGGCAACAACCGGTTCATGCCCTGCTGCCCACGATTCTGGCCGGCCTGCAAACTCGGCGGCCGGAGTTCGCGCCCGACGTGCGGCTCGCGCCGAAGGGCCGGGAACTGGTCGCCGCCGCCAAGAGTTCGTCCATGAGACAGCTCAATGCGCTGTGCCGCGAGACGACCTATGACGAATCGGGGATCACCGGCATCGCGGCATGGCAGCCGCTCATCGAAGTGCTGGAATCGACCAGTCCCCCGGCCACGTCCTATGACCGCCCGATCTTCCTCTGCACCGGCGGCGCCGACCCGGTGCTCAGCACGGCCCGGGGCAGGGACTTCGCCACCGCACTGTCGGATCGCGGCACCAGCGTCACATTCCATGATTTCGAGACGTTCGACCATCTGGCGCTGCTCGAGCCCGCCGCGCGAACCGCTACCCGCTGGGCCGCCGACCTCGTCTCGACCGACGGCGCCGGCCCCCGCACCGACGACCCGCGCGTCCTGGAAAAGGCGCACCGCTTCCGGGTCCTGGACGCCACCCGCAACGGCCGGATCGAGCTGGACGATTTCCGCGCGCACGCCCTCCGATTGATCCAGAGCTTCGGACGCCCCCTCGGCCATCCCGTCGCCGTCCAGGTCCGCGACGGTTACGAGCGGCTGGCACGAGACCTCATCCGCTACTACGACCAGGACGGCGACGGCAGCATCGATCTGCACGAGTTCCTCGCCGTCGGCGCCGAGCGCGACACCGACCGGCTCACCGCCGGCGCCGCCACCCTCGTGCACGCCATCATGGGCTTGCTCGACACCCCTGAATCCACCCTCACCCGAGCACAATTCCGTTCGGTGGCGCAGGGTTTGGGCATCGGGCCGGAGGAGGCCGACGACATCTTCGACCACACCGACACCGATGGCAACGGCCGGATCGACGAGGAAGAACTCACCGCCGGTGTCGTCGAATTCCTCGTGGGCGAGAACCACCTGTCACCGGGCTACTGGCTGTTCGGCCGAGTGCACTGATCGCAGAGCGGGGAGAGCTGCGCCGGGCGAACCGGGCCGCGGCGCTGGATCGTCTGCTTGGCATCGAACCGGCGGGGTATGCGAGGAATGCCTGAATATTCGGTCCGGTTCCGAAACCCGCCCGTCAACGGCGACGGCGCCTCAATGGCGAGGCATGGCGGTAGCTCGTGTAGGCAAGGAACCCGCCGACGCCCGACATTCGAAGGGAACGCGCGTGATTCACATTGCGGAGGCCAGGGACAAGGCCCGGTCGACGGTCTCGGACCTGGTCAGAAAAGTCATCTCGTCAGCTCCTCGTGGCGACCGCGGGCAGACGGTGACCATCGACGCACCGCGGCACCGGGTCGAGGAATTCTGATCGGCCACGAATTCATGGGCGAGATCGCCGAGGTCGGCTCCGAGGTCACCCACCGCAGCGTCGGTGAGCGCGTGGTGGTTCCGTCGTTCATCTCGTGTGGAGCGTGCTGGTACTGCCACCACGACCTGCCCTCGCTGTGCGACACCAGTAATCCGAATGCCGCACTGCAGCAACCGATTCTGGGCTATCCGACCGGCGGGATCTACGGGTACACGCACCCGTTCGGCGGCTACCAGGGCTCGCATGCCGAGCTCGTGCGGGTGCCGTTCGGCGACGTCAACTGCTTCCCGGTGCCCGAGAACGTCACCGACGAGCAGGCCCTGTTCCTGTCCGACGCGGTGCCGACCGGGCTGATGGGCGCGGAGTTCTGCGACATCTCCCCCGGCGACACGGTGGCGGTGTGGGGCAGCGGCGGCGTCGGTCTCATGGCCGGGCACGCCGCCCACCTCCTCGGCGCGGAGCGGGTGATCATGATCGACCGCCGTCCGGAACGACTTGCCCTGGCGCACAAACAGTTCGGCGCGGAGACAATCGACTACACCGCCGTCGACAGCGTGCTGGACACGCTGCGCGACCGCACCGGCGGACGCGGGCCCGACGCCTGCGTCGACGCCGTCGGCATGGAGGGACACGGCACCGGCGTGCAGCATCTCTACGATCGCACCAAACAGGCGCTGCGCCTGCACACCGACCGCGCCACGGCCCTGCGCGAGGCGATTCTGGCCTGCCGCAAGGGCGGAACGGTCGCGGTGCTCGGAATCTACGGTGTGACAGACAAATTCCCGATGGGCGTCCTCACCAACAAGGGCCTGACCATTCGCACCTCACAGCAGCAGGGCCAGCGCTATGTGCCCCGCATGCTCGACTATGTCCAGCAGGGCGACCTGGACCCCTCGTACCTCATCACCCACGACATGCCCTTGGACGAGGCGGTGCACGGGTACGAGATCTTCAAGCACAAGCGCGACGGCTGTATTCGCGCGGTCTTCCGGCCGTGAACGCTCACGCGGGTGGGCGCACCGGCATGAGGATGTACCGCTGACGCAGCTCGTACTCACCTGCGGCCGGATCACGCAGGGCCGCGGCGCGAATCGGGCCGTTCGTGGCGATTTCGACCAACGGGGCGTGCAGGGTGTTCAGGCCGTCGAGAAGATAGCGGGGGTTGAAGGCGATGGCGAGGGGATCGCCGTCGAAGTCGCAGGGGATGGTTTCCTCTGCCGCACCGGCAGTGTCGTCACCGGCGTCCAGCAGCACGGTGGACGGGAAGAAGGTCATGCGGATCTGCGCCCCGCGCGGTGCCATGAGCGAGACGCGCTTGATGGCCTCGATCAGTGCCGGAGTACTGATTGTCGCTGTGGCCGTGCAGGTTTCGGTGAGGTAGCGCTGATAGGGCGCATACGGGGTATCGAGCAGACGCATCGTGTGATGGCTGCCGCCCGAGCGCACACCCAGAATGGATTGCCCTGGGTCGCAGGCGATCTCGATGTGATCGCCGGGAATCGCCTTGGCCGCGGCGGCGAGACTGCGGGCGGGAACGAGCGTCGCGGCGGTTTCGGCGGCCGGTTCCGTTGGCGTCCAAGGCAGTTCACGGATGACGATCCGGAATCTGTCGGTGCTCACCAGCCGCAGGAAGCCCGGATGAAATTCGACGTTGATACCGGTGAGCATGGGCAGCGTGTCGTCCCTACCGGCGGCCACCGCCACCCGGGCGACCGCGTCGGCGAACTCGGCACGATCGGCGATGCCGGTGGGCGCGGGCAGTGCGGGCAATGCGGGATAGTCCTCGACGGGCATGAGCGGCAACGCGAATCGTGTCTGCCCGCTGGCGATGCGCAGCCGGGCGCCGTCGCGGATGAGGTCGACCGGTCCGCCGGGGAGCACCTTGGCGATCTCGGCGAGCAGCCGCCCCGAGACGAGCACCGATCCGGTGTCGCCGGTCGAGACGGACTCCAGGGTCGCCCGGGAGGAGACCTCGTAGTCGAACCCGGAGAGGAACAGACCGTCGGCGGCGGCCTCCAGCAGTACGCCGCCGAGCGCGGGCACCGGTGGCCTGATGGGGACGCTGGATCCCACCATCGCCAAACCCCGTGTGAGAGCGTCACGTTCGATGCGAAGCCGCATCACTGCTCCCGGTCCGGACTCGCGGCACGGTATTCGAGCCGATGATGCAGGGCGCTGGCGCGCGCGTGCGCGGCCTGTTTCGAGCGGTAGCCGAAGGCTTCGGCGATGACGGCCCAGCTGTGCCCGCTGTCGGCGGCGGCCCGCATGAGATCCAGTTCGAGCCGGTCCAGTTCGCTGCGGGCCGCGGTCAGCGCGAGCACGCAGGCATAGAGGACACCGGTGGGCAGGGGTTCCCCGCTCGCCTGCTTGTCGAGCACCGCACGGATCAGATTCGCCTGTGCGGCTTCGGGTTCCGCGGCCGGGGGCGGCGGTGCGGACTGCAGCCAGTCGCGCAGCATGGCCGCATCGAGGTGTCCGGGATCGTGCATGGCCCGAACAGTACACGAGCCCGTCAAAAGATTTTTGACGGGCTGGTGACCGGCGGAAACTGCTAGGTTCCGATGGCCTTGCCGAAGAACGAGGCCAGGGTCTCCCCGATGACGCCGCCCATCATCTCCAGCTCACCGGGGGTGCCGAGCATGGAGCTCACGTCGGTGGTGCTGCAACCCGCTTGCGCCGGAACGCCATTGAGCCGATCGAACAGCCACATGAGCGCGGCCGGACCGCCGGTCACCTCGGCGATGACGTGCTCGCTGGCCCAGTCGCGGGTGTAGGTCACCTGTGCGCCCGGGTCGGCGCAGTAGGTGTCGACGAGCTGGTTGGTGGACGGCAGCGGCAGGATCTCGTCCCAGCGTGAATGCCAGATGAACATCGGCATGTCCGGGACGGATTTACCCAGGCGGGTGTCCTCGAGCATGGCCGCGACCGCCGGTTCCCGCAGCGGGTCCGGGCTGTCGATCAGACCGGTGATATTGAGGAACGGCAGCACCGACGAGTGGTACTGGACGCACAGCGGCGACTTGATCACCCGCAGCGCCTGCCCGAGCAGGTTGAGTTTCTGATCCAGCATGGCGTCGAAGTCGGGGTACTCGTTGGCCAGGCCCATGACCGCGCCGAGCACCAGACCGGCGGTGGCCTGATTGTTCGCCATCAGCAGGGTCGCACCCAGGTCCGCGCCCACGCCGCCGGCGGCAGCACCGACGATATTCAGTTCCGGCGCATAGGTTTTGCGGATCTCGGCGGCGTGTGCGGTCGGCATCGAACCGCCGGAGTAGCCGTAGAGGCCCACCGGTGCGCCCTCGCCGACTTCGAGCGGCGCGAAGGAGGTCGCGGCCCGAATGCCGTCGAGGGTGATGCGCGCGCCGAGCGGGCCCGCCGCGTACGCGTTGTTGGGCCCCTGATGATCCGGGATCACCACGGCCATGCCCTGTTGCAGCACCGCCTGGGCGAACAGGAATTCGGCGGGCGCGACGATCTGCCCGAGGAACGGCGCGGCCGAAAGGTGTTGCAGCGCATAGGAGGGACTGCAGTAGCCGGCGGTCGAGTCCTCGGCGATCTGCACCGAGAGCAGCTTGCGCGGCTGCGCGGCGGTACCGCGCGGCTTGAGCAGGGTGGCCACCGCGGCGACGGCCTCGTCGCGAGAGTTGTTGGAGCGGTAGGACACCTGCCACGCGTCGACATTGAGCGGGATCAGGCCGAAGTTGGCGACATTGACCTGCCGGGCCGCGATGATGCCGCCGGGCGCGGTCGCGGCGAGCACGGCCGCCGACGGGTTGTAGAAGGCGGGATCCAGTTCCGGCGGCAGCGGCAGGACCTTCACCGGCTCGATGGGCAGTGGCGACGCTTCCTCCGGTGCGGCCTGCACCGGCGCGCCAATGGTCATGGCTGCGACGACAGCGCAGGCCACGGCGGTTCCGAACCGCAGCACCCGCCCGCGCGAACGGCTGGTCCTCATCGACCGACCCCTATCTCCGGCCCATTGTGAGACCGGACAGTTTCAATAGTTCGGCTCACTATCGCACAGGTGTGACCGGGCTCGCAAAGCCCGGCGAGAAGATTGGCGGAACCGGTTGTGCGACCCGGGTTACACGGCTGCCCGCACCGCGCTCAGCAGCGCATTGGCCGAATCGGCGAACGGTCCGAAGGCCGCGGGATCCAGCGGGGGCACGGCCGCGATGGCACCGCGCAGGGAGGTGACGGCGGCCTCGGCCTCCGGATGCACGGCAGCGACGGCATCGAGCAGCGGCGGATCGGGCTGCGCGACCGGCGCGAGATTCGGCTGGGCGACCGGCGCGGGGTTGGAATCGGGTTGCGGCTCATCGGTTCCCGCGCCGAGCGCATTGCCGATGGCGCCACCGATGACCGCGCCGCCGGTCATCCCGACCACTTCCGCGGGCACCGTGGCCGCCACGCCGCCGATCACACATCCGGCCAGCCCGCCGATCGCCGCCCCCAGCGGCGCGCCGACTCCGACGGAGGGCACGCCGCCGGCAATGCCGCCCGCGATCCCGCCGACGACCATCCCCACGCCGCATCCCGCGACAGCGATCGGGAAGGTCACGATCGCCTTGCCGACATAGAGGCCGATGGCTCCCCCGGCCACCGTGGTCGCGATCCGGCGGTCGGCCGGCGATTCGGAGAATCCCACACTGTCGTAGGCGTCGGAGATCTGCCGCGCGGCCTGATCGATGGCGGCCTGTGCGGTCTCGCGAGTCCGGGTGTCGACGAACTCGGGCAGCGGTACCGTGTCGGTGCCGAGGCGCAGCACGTGCGGATCCCGCGCCTGCTCTGGTTCGAGATTCTCCGGCGCGGCTGCGGCAATGCCCTGACCTGCGACGAACAGGGCTGGAAGGACTGATAGGACGGTGAGTGCGCGAGAGACGGACATGCGGTCCCCGATCCGGCGGAGCACCGTCGAGCCTCTCGGGAGCGGACCCGAACCTGCGGTGATCACGCTGCTCGCCGATCTTACTCGGAACCCCTTGCACGCCAGTCGGATTTGCGGTTCACCGGCCCCGACTTTCCTCCACCTCTAGAGAACCATAAGCGACTTAGATGCGTCCGAGTGCCTTATTTGCTGGAAAATTCTTCCGGAGAACCGGTTCCATCAGCGAGAATTCTCAGTAACATAATGGGCGGAGTCGTGCGTACAGCTCTACCCAGAAAGGGGCTCCCATGACCACGGCAGCGCAGCCTTGGGAACCGAATTACGATGACCCGCAGCCTCATTCACCGCTGACCCTCGAGCAGGTCCGCATCCGCATCCCGGAGATCCACCGCTCGCAGCGCAAGCGCCCGGCGCAGCTCGGCGACGCACTCGACTTCTGGATGTTCGCGGGCGCCGCCGCCAATGTGGCCATGCAGTTCGCCCATCCCGCGGTGGCGGCCGGTGTCATGGAGAGCACGGTCGAATCCGGCGCGCTGATGGTGCATCCGTGGAAACGCTTGCGCACCACCGCTTCCTACCTCGCGGTGGCGATTCTCGGGAGTGACGAGGAGAAGGCCGAATTCCGCGAGGCGGTGAATGTGGCGCACCGGCAGGTGGTTTCGAAGCCGGGCGCCAAGGTCAAGTACAACGCCTTCGACCGCAAGCTGCAGCTGTATGTGGCGGCCTGCATCTACATCGGTTTCGAGGACTCCCATCAGCTCATCCACGGCAAGATGAACGCCGAGCAGAAGGAGGCGTTCTACCAGGGCGGGGAGACCTTCGGCACCACGCTGCAGGTGCCGCCGGAGCTGTGGCCCGCCACCCGCGCCGATTTCGACGAGTACTGGCTCGCGGCGTGCGAGCAGGTGATCGTCGACGACGCCTTCCGCGCCTACGTCGACGACCTGCTGCACCTGCGCATGATCCACTGGTATCTGCGCCTGGTGTTCGGCGGCCTGCTGCGCTTCCTCACCGCCGGATTCCTGCCGCCGTATTTCCGGGAGCAGATGGGCGTGCCGTGGAGTGCCACCGATCAGCGCCGCTTCGAAAACCTTTTCCTCTTTGTGGGTTTCGTGAACCGCTTCATTCCCCGCTTCCTGCGATTCGCCGGCACCAAATCCATGATGGGCGATGTGCGGCGCCGAATCCGCAAGCAGAAGGCCCTCGTCTGATCCGCGCTCAGACGAGAGCGGTCCGGTGCTGCGCGTAACCGATCACGTCCTCCACGTAGGCCCGATCCGGTTCCGCGCAGCACCGCCGCAGTTGCTCGCAGGCGTCCTCGAGTCGTGCGCCGGGCCCGTCGCCGGCCAGCAGCACCACGATCGCCTCCCAGGTCGCGAAGCGCGGATCCGGCAGCGCGACAAGCTCTTCCAGGTAACAGCCAGGCTCCAGTAGTCGCAGCGCCCGGCGGGCGTAGGCGTGCACGCGGCGGGGCAGTTCGGCCCGGATGGTGTCGATCTCGGCCTGCGACACATGTCCGGCGGCATCCGGGCTCATGGACCAGAGCGTGGTCATGGCCTCCGGGAGCCCGGCCTCGGTCAGCAGCCCCGGACCGGTGGCCGCCGCGAGCTCGACCGGCGCCGCGCCGTGGCGGGCGGCGCGCCAGTTGCAGAACTCCCACCAGGCCACCGGAGTGGCGTTCAAGGTCAACCCGAATCGCATGACCTGCGCGCCGCCCGTCCAGGTGCGCTGCACCCGGGTGCGGCCGACCGCGGCCACCCCGTCGTCCTCGACGCGCACCCAGGTGGGCTCGTCACCTTCGAACCCGTAGGGCTGCAGGAGCTTTCCCGTATCCCGCATCAGGCGGCGCAGGGCCGACTCCGGTTTGACCATGTCGGGCAGAGTAGCGGTGGCGGGCGACAGAACAGCGCAATGTCGGGCGCGACCGTGTGTCGGCGCATAGCGGGGTGGCATTCGGGTAGGCGCTGAGTAGGAGTCGCTGTCGTGAGGAGGAATACGGACATGGTGGAGATGCCTGGCGGGCGTGGACAGGGCGGGTTCCCGCTCTCGGATGTGACGGGGCTGGGAACCGATCAGCTGGCCGAGCTGGTGCGCGAACAGGTTCAGGTGGCGATCAACGAGACCGTCGGGCGCATGCCGCAGGTCGGGGCCCGCGCCAAATTGACTGCGGCGGCGGGGGTTCTGGCGCTGTACGGCGGGGGCGGACTGGTCGCGGCGGTGGTGCTGCTGATCGCACTGGCGACACCCGCATGGGTGGCGGCCCTCATCGTCGGGGTCGTGCTACTGGTGGCGGCGGCTGTCACCCGGGCGATGGCCAAGTCCAAGACGAACCCGGCGCACAACGCCGGTCCGCTCGGATCGGGCAGCGGCCCGCTCGGAACACTGGGCGGCTGACACCAACACTGCGGAAACCAACACTGCTGAAACCATCAGTGGCTCAACGCTATCGGCCGAGCCACACGAGTTCGGCTATGGCTCAGAGGTTTCGCGGAAGCAGCGGCCCCAGGGGCCCGAGGTCGATATTCAGATCCTCCGGGCTGAGGTCGAAGTGGGCGCGCAGGTCGTTCATGGCGTCGTCGAGGCGCATGAGCGTCACGCCCACTTCCTCGATCTGACGGTCGGTGAGATCGCCCGCCTCCATGCGGCGCACGGCCTGTCGCTCCATCAGCTGGCGCAGCAGTTCGACAATGGTGAGCACCAGCGTGGCCAGGCCGCGTTCCACGGTGGTCGGGTCGAGTTCGATTCTGTCACTGGCGTTCTTGGCGCGGAGATTCTCGGTCATCAGGTGTGGCTCGGGCATCCAGGAGAGAGGCGACGGAGGAGATGAGGGTGCGCAGCGAGATGTGCACCAGGTCGACTCCGGCGATGGACAGCACAATGTCGCCGGAGATGACCACGCCGCCCGCCAGCACCCGATCGATCAGGTCGATGAGCGCGATCTCGCGGTCGGCGTACGGGTTTCGTGGAGCGGCGGGGTGGCGCGACGCGGCCCGCTCCGGGGTGAGGGCGGGCGGGCGCGTTCGCGTCATGGGTTGCCGTCTCCGATGGCGCCCACGAAGGAGTAGGGCAGCCAGGGGCCGGTGGGTTCCACTTCCAGCAGCGGATGATCGGTGAATTCGTCCAGCGCCGTGCGGAATTCGTCAGCGCGGGCTTCGTCCACCAGGTAGGCGGCATTGAGCAGCATCGGGGTCTCCCGGCCCGCCAGCGACGAATCGGTGAGCGGACGATGCCGCGACGCCACCGCGTACGGGCACAGCGCCTGGAACAGTTCGTCGGCGGCGCGGGCGGCCTCGTCACGCTCGGTCTCGTTGCGGTGCAGGGCATCTCGACGGCCACGCAGATAGTCGGCCCCGGAGGCGGGGCGCTGACCGGGCTCCTCGGCGGGCTCGGGGTGCGCGAAGACCTTCACGCCCCACTCCGCGCGGCCTTCCACCAGGCTCAGTGCCTCGGTGAAGTCGTCGTGCCGCTCGGCCAGCATGGCGCGCACCCCGTCGTCGTCATGGCACAGCACCGCCAGGCGCACCGGCACGACCGTTCGCCCGGCGGCGACGGATTCGATGACGGCATTGTGCGCTTGCGCGGTGCCGGCCAGCCAGTCCAGGTCGTTCAGGTTGCGCTGCAACGCATCCGGGGCGAAGTCGGTCAGCGGGACCGAGCCGACCACGGCGGCCAGGCCGTCGGCCTCCACCACGCGCACCTCCTCCCCGCTCACGCCGGTGACGGCGCGATTGCTGCGCACGCCGGTGCGGTTCTCCCCGATACCGATGGGACCGGTGTCGGCGCTGTGGTGCACGGCGTAGATCCACACAGCGGTCGGTCCCATCGGCTCCTCGGAGGTGGTCGCCTCCGGCATGCCGGGCAGGGTGGTCGGTGTTCCGGGCAGCCGCCCGGGGAGCTGGGATACCTCTACGTCAGCCATCTCGGCCCTCCAATTCTGCGATGCGCTGTCGCAATCTGTCGTTCTCCGAACGCAATTCGTCGGCGGACGCGAGGCCACGGGGCTGGTTGGCCGCGATGGCGCGTTCGCCGTCGGGGTCCCGGGCCAGCGCCCGGTCACCCCGCAGCCAGGGGTCACGCTCCCACCAGTCGATGCCCACCTCGCGTGCGGTTTCCAGCGAGGCGACCACCAATCGCAGTTTGATGGTGAGCAATTCGATGTCGAGCAGGTTCACCCGAATGTCGCCCGCGATGACCAGGCCCTTGTCGAGCACGCGCTCGAGGATGTCACCGAGGTTGGCGGGTTCGGAGCCGCTGCGGGCGGGCCGCGCCGAGTACGCGCCGGAGGACAGGGTCATGACCGATCGTCCCCGATCGCGCAGCGCCGCCCGCGCCGAATACGGCGGTACGACAGGAGCTCTCCGTTCTCGTCGAGTTCCAGTTCGTAGAGGGCGAGCACATCGGCGGAGGACGGGATGTGCGCGTCCTCGAGCACCTCCACCTCGACGGTCCAGCCGTCGTCGCGCGGCCGGACGCCGGTCGCGCCGACCACCTCCTTGCCGGTCAGCTCGGCGATGTGCCGGGTGCCGGCCGCCGCCGTCTGGCTCGCGGAGAGGCGGTCGCCGGCGGCGGATTTCCCGGTGCGAGAACGCTGCTCATCGGTCACGATGGTCACCCTCCCCGGTGCAGCATGCGGCCGATCAGCTCCTGTTCGGCCTGCCGGTAGTCGTCTTCCTCGATCTGCCCGGCCGCACGCAGGCGCTGTAGTTCGTCGAGGCGGCGGCGGATGGCGGGCATGCCGTAGAGCTCCTTGTCGACCTCTTCGGCGATGACCTCCGCCAGCGCCAGCACCCCCTTGACGGGTAGCAGCGGGAGCGTGAGCAGCGTGCCGATCATTGTTCCGGCGCCTCGGCGGCGACGAAATCCCAGGCGGCCAAGGGTCCTACGACGCGCATGTCGACCCGGTTGGTCCACTGCGCGCCGATGTCGTTGACGACGCGGACCAGTTCCTCCTCCTTGTCGAGGGGCAGCAGCACGGCGATGTCGGCGACCTCCTCCTCGTGGGTGGGCGGGCGCAGCGCGAGATGTTCGGTGAGCTGCCGCAGCGCCTCCACGATGGTGGATCCGTCGACCTGACGCTTGTATTCCAGTGCGGAGTTGATCATTTCGCCGAGGGCGATGCGTTCGTCGCGACCCACGTCCAGGGGTGCGTCGCGCAGCGTCTCGCGCAGGGCGGCGGCATGTTCGTTCTCCTGCAGGATTTCCCGCAGCACGGTCTGCTCGACGTACTGGCCCTTCACCAGATACTCGGCGTGCCCGGCCAATTCGTCGAGCGCGGCCTCGAAGCGATCGGCGTTCGGTTCCAGCAGGCCCTCCTCCACCGCGGCCGGATCGGCCAGCGCGGCACCGAAACGAATGGGGATGACCGGCATGTCGGCGACCAGACCGTCGACGACGCGGGAGAACGCCTGCAGGTCCTCCGCGCGCTCCAGCGGCTGATCCACCGGCACCTCGCTGACGAGCGCGGCGATCTTGCCGTGCTTGATCGTCTGCACGGGGGCCGGATTCTTGCCGATGCCTTCGGCTTTCGGCTCGGCGTCGGCGCGCACGATGCCGTAGATCAGCAGGGCGGTGTTCGAAACTTCCTGTGTTCCTGAGGTTTCCGCGGTGGTCATGACTGGGTCTTCCGGCGCGAGCTGGTCTGCCTGGTGGGCTTGGCTGGTTCTTCTTCCTTGTCCTTGTCTTTGTCCTTGTCCTGCGTCAGCATGCCGAGAATCTGCTGGCCGGCGTTCTCGAGCAGTTGCTTGGCATCGCCCTTGTCGCCCTTGTCGTCGGACAGGGCCTTGCCCAGTTGCTCGGTCGCGGACTGGATGGCGTCCTTGGTGGCGGACGACTTGCCCCCGGAGGCCACGTCCTTCACGACATCGGGCAGGCCGGGTTTCTGGTCCTGGCTCGCGATATCGAGGCGGTTGACGGCTTCGGCGAAACGCAGGTAGGTGTCGACGCTGGCGACCACCACCCGGGCGTCGATGGTCAGGATCTCGATCCCGACCAGCGACACGCGCACGTACGCGTCGATCACGAGGCCCTTGTCGAGGATGGTGTCGAGCACCTCGGCCAGACTGCTGGCATTCGGCCGCCCGACGCCGCCACCACCGCCGCGTGGCTGTAGTGCAGTAGTCATGGGGAATAACTCCTTGTCGTTGCTTCTCCTGGCCGCCTACCCGGTTCCGGCCCGAACATTCGTGAACAGAGGTGGGCAAATAGGAGAAGCCACCCGGCTTGACGCCGCGAGCGCCGCGGACCGCCCGCGCCCGGTCAGGTGATGCGCAGATCGGTTCCACTGACCTGGATTGCGCGGCGGGACAGTGCATCCCGGGCAGGACCGCGCTCGACGGAACCATCGGCGAGCCGGAAGCGACTGCCGTGACAGGGGCAGACGAGCTGCCCGTCGCGGATCTCGGTGACCGCGCAGCCCTGATGCGGGCAGGCCGTCGAGAATGCCTGGAACTCACCGGGATTCGGCTGCGTGATGATCGTCGAGCGCTCGGCGTACACGACGCCGCCGCCCACCGGGATGTCGGTGGCGGCGGCGGTGAAGGGGGCCGGATCTTCGGCGCGGCCCGCACTGCACCCCGCGCTGGCGGCCAGCGCGCAGGCGGCGGCGCACCCGAGGACGGTGCGGCGTGGAATGCCCGGCGGGTCTGTCATGGCCGGCCTTTCAGGCGCTCACCAGCAAGCCGGTCACATACATGACCAGAATTCCGGCCAGCACGCCGCCCAGCACGGCGCCGTCGGCGCGATCCCGGCCGGGAGCGCGCAGAGCGGGCGCGATCTGCACGATGACCTGGGCGATGGCGCCGACCCCGATGCCCAGCAGCAGCGCGGACAGTTCGGCATTGTTCACACTCGCGCCCACCACCGCACCGATGATGGCCGGTCCGCCCGCGATCAGGCCGAGCAGCAGCAGCCGCACGACCGAGGGCCGCTGCCGCACCAGCGGCGCCACAATGGCCACACCCTCGGTGGTGTTGTGGATGGCGAAACCGAGCACCAGGAAGGCGCCGAGCGCCAATTCGCCTACCGCATAGGCAGATCCGATGGCCAGGCCCTCACCCAGATTGTGCAGGCCGATGCCGATGGCGATCATCAGCGCCAAGCGCGGGCCGGTGCCATCCGCTTCCCGCGCCCGTCGCGCCTTCAGGAAGCGATCGACCGCCATGAGCGCGAGGAACGCCGCCGCCGCGCCGAACACGACCAACTGCACGCCGCCGAACGCCGCGCCCGACTCCTGCGCCAGCTCCAACCCCTCGGTGGTGCCGTCGACGGCCAGGAAGGCGAGCAGACCGACCGTGAGCGCCAGCAGCAGCCGCAGCGCACCCGAGCCCGAGCGGCGCAGCACCGGCAGCAGCAGCATGCCCAGCAGGACGGGGATCACGCCGACGTAGACGCCCAGCAGGGCCATCAGCCCGTAGAACGAGGCCCCCGGGCGGGGCGTGGTCACCGCCACCGCGATCTCGTGCTCGAGCACCACACCCGTGGAGGTGAGCATGGAGATCAGATACGGCTGGCCCTCCTGCCACGGATAGTCCAGATCCAGGGTGGCGCTGCGCATTCGGCCGATCGCGTCCTCGCCGCCCGCGAAGTCGACATAGGCGTCGTTGACGAACACCTGCGCGATGGTCACCGGATCCGGGCCCGTATTCCGCACGGTCACCGCGATTCTCCCGTCGGTGAGCACCGCGTGCTCGACGGCGACCTCCTCGACGGGCGGGCCGACCCGATCGGGCAGCGCCCGCCCGCCGAGCAACCCCAGCGTGGTGAGCACGATCGCGATGATTCCCACCACGCCGACCCAGGACAGCCAGGCCGGAGTACGGGAATCCGATTGCGCTCCAGTGTGTTCGGCCATCATTCCACCACTTCGAAGAAGCCCATCCAGCCCAATTCGGCGAATTCGGTCTTGTGGGCGTGGAACATGAATGTGCCGGTGAACGGGAATCGCAGTTCACAGATGCCGCGCTGACCCTGCGCCTGCATGATGGTGTCGGTGAATTCCGCTGGTTCCAAACGGGTTCCGGTCGGGAAGTACTCGAAGAAATTGCCGTGGATGTGAAAACTGTTGATGGGATCGTATTCCAGGGCGTTCACCAGGTAGATGCGCACCAGCTCATTGCGTTTCACGCGCACCGGCTCGTGTACGTAGTGGAACGGGATGCCGTTCACCGCGTACAGCTGATTGCCCTCGCCGTCGAAGGTGGTGTTGAAGCCGTGCATCACCATCACCAGTTCGTCGGCGGGCGCACGCGGGGTGGGCGGGTCGATGATGAAGGTGCCGTACAGCCCGCGCGCGATGTGCTCGGCCAGCGGGCTCACATGGCAGTGATAGAGGTGCAGGCCGAAGGGCCGGGCGTCGAAGGCGTAGGTGAAACTCTGCCCCGGTTCGATGACACCGGGCCCGGCGCCGGGGACGCCGTCCATGTCGGCGGGGTGCAGGCCGTGGAAGTGGATGGTGTGCGGATGGTCCGAGCCGTTGGTGAAGTTGAAGCGCAGTTCGTCGCCCTCGGTGCAGCGCAGGGTCGGGCCGGGAATGCGGCCGTTGAACGTCCACGCCGGGAAGCGCACGCCGGGTGCGATCTCCAATTCCTCATCGCTGCTGGCGATTTCGTAGGTGCGCAGGGTGCGGCCGTCGGGCAGCGTCGATACCCGGCCGTAGTCGAAGTCGCGCAGGATCTCGGTGGGGTGGAAGCCGTTGGCCTGGTGGTCGACCGTGGTTCCGAGCCGGAAGGTCGGACCCTCCACTCCCCCACCGTGACTCATGTCCGAGGTCTTGCTGTGCCGCGGCCCCTGCCCGGTCCCCTGCCCCGAGGCCGCGATGGCGGGCACGGCAGCAGCGCCCGCTGCTCCGAGCAGTGCGCCGCCTGCCAGGAATTGCCGCCGCGATGGAGCAACCATTGTACCGCCTTACCAAACAGCAAAGTTTGATATACCTAACTTTATTTCTCCACGACCCGATACCACAAGGGATTGCGGCACAAAGGTTCCGGTTGCCGGGTCGCTGCCGTGGTCAGCGAATGGGCGTGGCGCCCTCGACGGCGTTCAGGATCGGCCCGGCGAACACGCCGGCGAGGACCGACACCGTCGCGGCCAGGTAGGCGATCACGCGGGGAACGGCCAGGGCCGGATCGCCGGATTCGCCGGTGGCGCGGCCACGCAGGGCCGGGGTGATCCAGCGCAGGTAGTAGAAGACACTCGCGACCGTATTGAGCAGGGCCAGGACCACGAGCCAGCCGAGGCCAGCGTCCATCGCGGCGGTGAAGACGGCCAGCTTGCCGACGAAAATGCCCGTGGGCGGCGTGCCCACCAGGCCGAGCAGGCACACGATCAGGGCGATGGTCAGGGCCGGGCGCCGACGCAGCAGGCCCGCGTAGTCGGTGAGGGCGCGCAGACGCGGCAGGGCGCAGACGACCGCGAAGGCGCCGAGATTCGTGACGGCGTAGGCGGCGAGGTAGAGCAGTACGCCCGACAGTGCGAGTGGGCCGGGCCCGGCGGCGACACCGACGAGCAGATAGCCGACCTGGCTGATTGTCGAGTAGCCGAGCAGGCGGCGCACATCGGTTTGGAAGAAGGCGGCGAAATTGCCGAGGGTCATGGTGAGGGCGGCCGGCACGGCGAGCAGCAGCCGCCAGTCCAGTGCGCTCGGTTCGAGGACGGTGGTGGCCAGACGGTAGATCGCCACCACCGCACCGAGTTTCGGGACCGTGGTCACCAGCGCGGCGACTTCCGGGCGGGTGCCCTGGGTGACGTCGGGTACCCAGAAGTGCAGGGGCACCGCACCGGCTTTGAACAGCAGCCCGGTGAGGACGGCGACCGTGCCGAGCGCAAGGGCGGCGCTGGGCGCGGTCGGGGCCGCTTCGGCGAGCATGGGGTAGGCGGTGGCGCGGCCCGCGCCGAAAACCAGTGCGGCGCCGAACAACATGATGGTTCCCGACAGTGCGCCGAACAGGTAGTACTTGAGTGCGGCCTCGGTGCCGGAGGCGTCCTTGCCGAAGGCGGTGAGTGCGTAGAGCGGGATGCCGGCGAGCAGGTAGGCGACGATCAGGACGAGCAGATCGTTCGCGCCCGCCAGCAGGATCGCGCCCAGCCCGGCCAGCACCAGCAGCACGATGTACTCGGATTCGCGTGCGTGCCCGCGGGTTTCGGGGACCGACAGCGCGAGCAGCAGCAGGATCGCGGCCGCCACCACGACACGCACGGTGTTGGTGGCGGTGTCGATGGCGTAGCTGTCGTCGAAGAGCGTGGACTCGTCGTGCCACACCGGCAGGGTGGTCGCGAATACGGCGATGGCCCCGCCGGCCGCGAGTATCCGCACCATCCACTGTTTTCGGCGTGGTAGGAACGAGCCGAGCAGCAGACCCAGGATTGCCGCGAGGGCGAGCGCGCCCTCGGGGGCCAGGGCGAGCAGGTCGCGCGCCATGGCCTCTTCGGTCATCTGCTCCATGCCGCCCATGTCAGCGCACCACCAGCAGGCCCAGCGTGTGCGACGCGGGTTCGATGATGTCGAGCAGCAAGCGCGGGAAGACGCCGATCGCAAGCGAGGCCACCAGCAGCGGGATGATCGAAAATGCCTCTCGCGGTGCGAGATCCGCGAATTCTCCGGTGCCGGGCTGCCCGAGGAAGATCTTCTGGTAGGCGCGCAGCAGCAGGGCCGCCGTGATCAGGATGCCGGGGAAGGCCAGTGCGGTGAGCACCGGTGCGGGCGCGAAAGAGCCCAGGAAGATCTGGAATTCGGCAATGAACCCCGAGAAACCGGGCAGGCCCAGCGAGGCGAAGGCGGCTGCGGCGGTGGCCGCGGCGAAGATCGGGGCCTGACCCGCCAAGCCCCCGAAGGCGTTGATGTCGTAGGTGTTCCGGCGCTCGTAGAGCACGCCCGCGAGCAGAAACAGTGCGCCGGTGATCAATCCGTGGCTCACCATCTGGGTGACCGCACCGGTGATGGCCAGCGTGCGGGCGTCCTCGCTATTGCCCGCCACCAGTCCGGCCGCGCCGACGGCGAGCACGATGTAGCCCATGTGGTTGACCGAGGTGAAGGCGATCATGCGCTTGAAGTTGTGCTGCGCCAGGGCGACCAGCGCGCCGTAGAGCACGCTGATCACGCCGACGATCACGATCACCAGCGCGTACCGCCGCCACGAATCAGGCAGCAGCGGCATGGCGATCCGCACGAAACCGTAGGTGCCGAGCTTCAGCAGTACGCCCGCGAGAATGGCCGACCCGGCGGCGGGCGCTTCGGTGTGCGCGGGCGGCAGCCAGGTGTGGAACGGCACCGTCGGCGTCTTGATCGCCAGCCCCGCCACGATCGCCGCCAGTGCGATCCCGCCTCGAACGGCATTGCCCGCCAGCGGATTCGCCCTTGCCAGCTCCACCAGGTCGAAGGTGTGCGGCTCCGCGGCCAGATACAGCACGATGAAGCCCAGCAGCAGCGCCAGCGACCCGATGAAGGTGTACAGGAAGAATTGCAGCGCCGCCTGCCGGGCCCGCGCGTGCCCCCAGCCATTGATGACGAAGTACATCCCGACGATCGACAGATCGAAGAAGACGAAGAACAGCACCAGATCCAGGGAGACGAACACGCCCAGGCAGACGGTCTCCAGGAACAGGAACAGCGCCGCGTACAGCCGAACCCGCCGAGTCTGCCGCAGCGAGTACACCGCACAGGCCAGGAACAGCAGGGCGGTCATGGCGATCAGCGGCAGGCTGAGCCCGTCCACCCCGATGTGATAGCTGGCGCCGAGGCTCGGAATCCAGTCGACCTGCTCCTCGAAGGCGAATGCCCCAGCGGCAGGGGAGTTCTCGCGATACCGCAGCCACAGCGCGACCGTGAGGGCCAGTTCGACCGCGCTCACCGCGACCCACAGCCATCGCACCGCGCCATCACCGAGCCGCGGCACGGTCAGCAGGACGACCGCCGCCGCCAACGGCAGGAATACCAGCACGCTGAGCACGCTCACCTCGACTCTCCTCGCAACCGACGACTCATCGCGCCACCAGCAGCAGCACGGCCAGCACCACGATCCCGACAATCGCCTGCGCGTAGTACTGATGCACCAGCCCGGTCTCCGGCCGCCGCGCCCACCGCCCGAGATCCCGTGCGGCAGTGCCGATTCCCCGTACCGCACCGTCGACGGCGCGCTCGACCCGGCGGTCGATCTCGCGAGCCGAGTCCACCGTCAGCCGCGATGCCACCCGCACACCACGATCGAGCACCCGATCGTCGAGACCGGCCGCGCCACGAGCAATCGCGAATACCGGCCGGACAACGCAACGATCGACCACTCGCTCGAGCCCGAACCAGCCCGCCGGCAACGCCGGGGCGGGCAGATCGCCCCGCCTGCGAATCACCATGGCCACCAGTACGACCGCGCACACCGCAACCGCCCCGGAAATCCCGAGCTCCCATCCGGTGGTCGCCACCGCCGAACCAGCGTCGACGAGATCGACGAATCCGTCGCGTACCGCCGGGACCACGCCCGCCCCGGCGGCGAGCGTACCGATCGCCGGCACCGCCAGCGCCGTCGCGGCCGCGACGCTCACCCGGCGAGTTCCGGCCTGCTCCTCGTCCCAGTGGCTTGCGCTCGTCGCCGTACCGCTGGAGCTCGGGGCTGCTCGCTCGGAGGTGGCGGCTGCCCACACCAGTGTGAGTGCCCGCCCGGCGTAGACGGCGCTGAGGATCGCGGCCGCGAAGCCGACCAGGTACAGGGCGGTGGAGAAGTCGCGCGCGGTGGCCAGGACCGCGTCCTTGGCGGGCCACAGCGCGAACGGCGGTACCCCGGCCAGGCTCAGCGCGCCGATCGTGAAGGTCACGCCCACAACGGGATAGGCCCGTGCGGCACCCCGCAGGCCGGTGAGGTTCTTGGTGCCGAGGGCGGTGAGCCAGGCGCCCGCGCCCAGGAACAGCAGGCTCTTGGTGACCGCATGGGCGACCAGCTGGCCGGTGCCCGCAGCCACCCCGCCCGCGCCCGCGGCCAGCACCATCAGGCCGACCTGGGAGCAGGTCGAGGCGGCCAGGAGTTGTTTGAGGTCGGATTGGCAGACCGCCACCGCGCCCAGGGCGAGAGCGGTGAGCGCGCCGATCCACGCCGCGGCCGGGGCGGCCCAGCCGGTGGCATCCAGCAGTGGCGCCAGGCGGAGCAGGAGGTAGGCGCCGGCGGCGACCATGGTGGCCGAATGCAGCAGGGCCGACACCGGACTCGGGCCCGCCATGGCGCGCGAGAGCCAGAAGCTGAAGGGGAGCTGGGCGGATTTTCCCAAGGCGGCCAGCAGGAGTCCGGCGGCGACGGCGTCGCGCCAGCCATTGTCGAGGCGGGCGAGGTGGTCCAGGGTGAGGGCGGACGCGCCGCCCGCGAAGGCGGCCGCGGCGGCGAGGTACAGGCCGAGATCGGCTGTGCGCGTGGTCAAGAAGGCCACCAGGCCGGAGGCGGCGCGGTGTTCGTCGCGCCAGTGGAAACCGATGAGGGCGTAGGAGGCCGCGCCCATGAGTTCCCAGGCGAACAGCAGGGTGAGCAGGTTCTCGGCGGTCACCGTGGTCAGCATGGCGGCCGCGAACAGCAGCATGAGGCCGTGGAAGCGGGCGGCAGGCTCGTCGCGGCGGAGATCGCCTGCGGCGAACAGCAATACGGCGGTGACGATCGCGGCGACGGTGACGATCATGACGGCCGACAGGCCGTCGACGCGCAGGGCCACCGGGATGCCGTGCAGGAAGGTGGCCGAAACACTCTGCCGGTCAACGACATTGAGTACGGCCAGCACGGTCGTCGCGGCCGCCACCGTGATCGCCGCCGCGGGCGCGAGCCGATCGGCGCGACGACCGCACAGCAGCAGCGCCGCACCCGCCACGGCCGGTAGCGCGATCATCCACCAGAGCACGGCCTCAGCCCTTCAGGTCCGCGGCCGCATCGACCACGTCGATATCGCGGGATCGGAAAATCGCTGTGGTGACGGCGAATCCGGCGGCCATCTCCACGGCCATGGCGGTGACGGCCACCAGGATCAACACCTGTGCGTCGGCGGCGGGGCGCACGAAATACCAGAAGGCCGCCGCCGCCACGATCACGCCGTTGATCATGAGCTCCAGGCCCATCATGACCATGACGATGGACTGCTGGGACAGCACGCCGTAGAGGCCGACGCTGAACAGCGCCGCCGCCAGGATCAGGAATTCGGGGAGATTCACTGCCCCACACCGCCTTCCACCGGATCGTCGGCCGGTCGCCGGTCGAGACCGTCGCCGTATCGGTCGTAGCGGCCACGATGGGTGGCCAGCACCACCGTGGCCACGATGGTGGCGAACAGCACCAGGCCGACGACGATCATCACCAGCATCTTCGAGCCCATGATGGCCTCGCCCAGGGCGGCCGTCGGATCGGCCGATCGTTCACCGTCGCGCTCCGGCCAATCCACCAGCAGCGCAACGGCCGTCAGCGCCAGGAACACCGCAGCCGAGATGGCTGCGGCGGCTCTGCTGTTGTGCACCATGGTCATCGGCATGAGCCCGGCCGGATTCATCATGTACATGACCATGAAGACCACCATGACGACCATCTCCATGATCATCATGAGCACCACCAGCACGCCGAGATAGGCCAGCTCGACCAGGAATACGGTGCCCGCCGTAAACAGGAACGACACCAGCAGCGCGAAGGTGGCCCGCGCCATGGAATCGACCCGGAACACCGCGATCCCGGCCGCGACCGCACCGACCGCGCAGATCCAGAACATCACCTGTGCCGCCACGATGCCCTCCTCACCGGATCACCACGAGCGAAACCACCAGCGCCTGAACCAGAATCAGCGGCAACAGCACGATCCAGGCGATCTCCATGTATCGCGACATCCGGATGGCCGGCCACCGCCGCCCCATCCACACCAGCACTCCCAGCACCGCCACCGTCTTCACCAGCGACCACGCCCACCCCGGCAACCACGGCCCCGCCCCGCCTCCGAGAAACAGCGGCACCGCCATCGCCGCCGCCGCCACGAACAGCGCCCGCCGCGCCACCACCAGCACCAGCCGGTCCACCCCGGACGTCTGCTCGAGCACCCCGCCCGCGATATCCCCGCCCGCCGCCGTCCCGAACGGCGCACAGAACGACATCGCGGGCACCGACAGCAGATACACCACGAACGCCACCGGCATGATCACCACGAACCACCGATCCTGCTGCGCGGCAACAATATCGGCGACACTCAACGACCCGGCCCCAATGGCCGCACAGGTCAGCGCGAACATGTGCGGCAGCTCGTAGGCCAACCCCTGTGCGACGAACCGATACCCACCCACCAGCGAAAAGACCGAATCCGCACCCCACCCGGCCATCCATACCGCCGCCCAGGCCACGACCTCGAGCGCATTGAACCAGGCCAGTGTCACCCCACCGTCCAGCACCACCCACGCACCGAACGGCACCAGCGCCGCTGCCGCCACCGCCGCGATCAGCAGCACGAAACCCGCTGCCCGCCAGAGCAATACGTCAGCCCCCACGACGGATCGCCGCTGCTGCACCAGCAGCAGCGCACACCGGCGGGCGGGCGCTCCCAGCGCTACCGCCACCGAGCCGCCCGCGGCTCGTGCTCGCGCTACCGTGTCCGCCGTCTCGACCGCACCCACCGCGACGAAGACGACGACCGGCGCCAGCACCGCCACCCACCACGGCGCGACCTGAATCATGCTCTGCCCCGACATTTCAGCCATCGGCCGCCTCCACCGTCGTCCGTGTGCGGGCTTGTTGATCCGGGCCGAGACTCGCCACGATCAGACGCGCCTCCCCGAGCTCCGCTCCCGTCAGCAGCGCGGGCAGTGCCTCGATGATCCAGTCCGTCCTGCGCATCTGAGCGGCCACGAATCCACCCGGCTCCAAAGGCAGTTCACCCCGCAGATCGACACCGACAAGCCCGTCGATCAACCACCGCAGGCGGTCGTGCGCATCCCCCGCCAACCCGCTCGGCACGCCCCGCGCATCCGGAATCCGCCCGATACCCCGCAGGGACCAGCGCAACAGCCGAGATCTCGACACCCGCCGTGCCCACCGGTCCAGGCGCACATCGAAATCCGCACGCGATGCCGCCGCGGCACCCGCGCCGTCCTGTCCGGACAGCGGCCGGCGGTTGCGGGGTTGCGGCCACAGTTCACCGCTCAGCGCGTCGTCCCGCATCCTTTGCGCCGCGCGAGCCTCGTCCGCCCATCCCGCGACCGCCAGCAGATCCGCCGCCGAATCCAGGCGCCGGGCTACCAACCACCGCCCGGCCTCCCCCGTCGACACCTGTTCGCCGCGTGCGGCCCGCAGCCACGGACCCAGCCAGAACGACTCGGTGTCGACAGCGGGCTCCAGCACGGAAACCGTTGCGCCGGATACGATGTCACCCTGCAGCCGGGTATCCACCACCAGCCCGGCAGGCCACCACGCCAGTACCGGCCCGAGCGGCACATTCAGCACATCCAGCCGCAGCCCGTCCCGATCCTCGGCCCGATCCGCCATGGCCAACCCGCCCGGCAACGCCATCCCCATCCCATGGCCACCGTGATCATGCATGCCGCCCATGTGATCTTCGTGAGCGTCATGTCCGGTGTGCCCGGCATGGCTGTCGCCGCCGTGGTGCACGGCCGGCTCGGGTTCAGGGTGGTCGCTGTCGCCCGAGCGCAGGCGTTCGGCTGCGGCGGCGAGGGCGTCTGCGGCGGTGTCGGGGCCGGGAATGTCGACGCGGAGTCGGGGTCGGGGCATCGAGTTGTGAATGCGGTGTGCGTATGCGGCGAAGGGTTCTTCGAATCGACCGGCTACGACCAGGAGGTTTGCGGCGGCAGGGCTGTGAGCGGGAGTCCAGTCCGCGGCGCGGCAGGCCGCCTCCACGGCCAGGCGGGTGGCGGTGCCGCCGGGCGCTGTCACCACGTACGGGGTGATGGCGGCGCGGCGCAGGAGCCAGGCTTTCAGGTCCATCGCAGTGCGCCTTCGCGCCAGGCGTAGAGGACTCCGATCAACAGCACGGCCAGGAAGCCGAACATTTCGATCACCGCGCTGGCGCCGATATCGGCGACGACCACGGCCCACAGGTACATGAAGGCCATTTCCATGTCGAAGGCCAGGAAGATCATGGTGATCGTGTACCAGCGGACGTGGTAGCGGGAGACCGCGTGTTCGCGGGCGGCATGGCCGGAGAGGAACGGCAGCTGCGTGGTGTCGGCGGGGGCGGGGCGCACGGCGCGAGCGGCCGCGTAGAGCACGGCGAGCGATAACGTCACCGCCGTCAGGATCACGAGCAGGTTGGTCACGGTCGAACACCTCCGGTGCGCCCCGGGCCTGATCCTACTAGGGAACTACGTAGTTCCGGGGACCGAATCGCCGGGGTGTCCGACCGTGTGCGGGGTTATCGCGGGGTGATGCGCACCCGGTTGTCGTGGAAAACGGCGCCGCCACCGTAATCCGAATCGCGTTCGGCGATGGTGGCGTTCACCGTGGCACCCCTGTTGTGCTTGGCCCACCGGCCCTTGGTGGTCGCCGCCACGCCGGGACGGACGTGGTCGGACACCTCGGCCACCGCCTCGAAGGAGCCGCGGTCATTGGACACCAGAATCGGTGCGCCATCGGTGATTCCGCGGACGGCCGCGTCATCGGGATGCAGGGTGACGCGGGATTCGCCTGCGCGGCGCACCAATTCGGGGTTCGAGCCGAAACTGCTGTTGAGGAAGTAGTGCGAGGCGGCCGAGATGAGCACCAGCCCGTCACCGGGGTCGGCGGGCGCGGTGTAGTCCGGCATCGGATCGTGGCCGTCGAGCGCGGCCCGCTCGGAGACGAATTGCAGTTTGCCCGCGGGCACCGGCGGCTTGTCGATTTTCAGGAACCCTTCGGCGCGAAGCCGTTCCACGTCGTAGCCCTTCAGCAGCTGCCGAGCCAGATCCTCGTCCGAGTCGTAGAGCGCGGGCTCGGTCAATCCCATGCGCCGCGCCAGCCGCCGGAAAATCTCTGTGGTGGGCAGACATTCGCCGGGCGGCGCGACGGCGGGCTCGTTCCAGAGCAGGTACAGGTGCCCGTATCCGGCGATCACATCGAGATGTTCGGGCTGCATGGTGGCGGGCAGCACGATGTCGGCGTAGTCCACGGTGTCGGTCGAGAAGTGTTCCAGCACAACAGTGAACAGGTCTTCCCGCGACAGCCCCTCGATCACCCGCCGCTGGTCGGGATTGGATCCGACCGGGTTGGCGGCGATCACGAACATCGCCTTGACCGGCGTACCGTCATTGTCCAGCAACGCGTCTCCCACACGCGTCTGCGACAGCGTCCGCACCGGATGCGGCAGCAGATCCATGCGCAGCAGTTCGGCGTCGTCGAGCCGGAAGTGCCCGCTGGTCGAATAGTGCAGTCCCCCACCGGGAATCGCCCAGTCCCCGGTCACGCCCGGCAGGCAGGCCAGCAGGCGCAGCGCCATCCCGCCACCGGCATGCCGCTGCATTCCCTGCGAGGCCCGGATGGCGGTCGGCCGCGTCCGCGCGATCCGCTCCCCCAGCGCCACGATCTGCTCCACCGGCAGCCCGGTGATCGCCGCGACCCGCTCCGGCGGGTATTCCGCTATGCGTGCGCGGAATTCGGGCCAGCCCACCGTCTGCTCGGCAATGAACTGCTCATCCTGCGCCCCCAGCGACACGATCACATGCAGCAACCCCAGCGCCAGCGCCGCGTCGGTCCCCGGCAGCGGCGCGAGATGCTCATCGCACCGTTCGGCCGTCTTCGTCCGCACCGGATCGATGGCCACGGTGTGGGCCCCGCTGTCCTGAATGAACTTCCACAGGTGATGTCCGGAGGTCATCGGGTTCGTCCCCCACAGCAGAATCAACTGCGACTTGGCGAAATCCTCCGGATCCATCCCCCCGGACGTCCCGAGCGTGTACTTCAGCCCCATCGTCCCCGCGATCGAGCAGATGGTCCCCTTCATCAGGCTCGCACCGAGCACATTGAAGAACCGCCGCCCCACGAACCCTTCCAGCCCCTGGATGTACCCCAGGCTCCCGGTCCCGTGAAACGGCCAGACCGCCTCGCCCCCGTACTCCTCGACGACCCCGCCGACCCGCCGCGCGATCTCCTCGAGGGCCTCGTCCCAGCTGATCCGCTCGAACTTCCCCTCCCCCTTGGCCCCGACCCGCCGCATCGGATACCGGATCCGTCCCGGCGACCCCACCTGTTCGAGGTACCGGTTCACCTTCACGCACAGCGCCCCGCGGGTGACGGGATGTGCCTTGTTCCCCCGCAACCCCACCGCGACGCCGTCCTCGACGGTCACTTCCCAGGAGCAAGCATCCGGGCAATCCAGCGGGCACGCACCGAGAACCTTCATGGACATGATCGTATGACCGAATCGGCCATATCGATGCGCGGGTGCGTGGAAGCGAGGCAGGGCACGGCCGCTCCCTCGAGGGTTCCGGGGCCGAATTCGACGGCGACATTGGTGCCGCCGCTATTGCGGGTCCGTATCAGCGAGCCCTGGGCCGCGGAGATGTCGGTGCGCTCGACGGTGCCGCGCAGAGTGGCGGTGTCGCCGATATTGATGATGTTGAGGCCATTGGCGGCCGTTCCCGCGATGGTGGTGTCACGGATGTCGAAGACGAGTTCGGCGGTGGCGGGACCGGAACCGGTCGGGGTGTAGGCGATCAGGCCGACGCCGTCGGCGCTGCAATCGCCGAAGGAGGAATTGGTGACGGTCAGGTCGGTGTGGCCGGTGCGGCCGAAATTCGTTGCGACCAGGCAGCTTCCGAGGTTGGCGGGGATGATCGGGTTGAGGGCGCCGGCGGGGAAGCTGGAACGGTGGGCGCGGACATTGTCGAGGGTGAGGGACTGGCGGGCACCGTCGGCGCTGAGGTTGTAGTTCTCGATGATGTCGCCGCGCACGGTGTCGAAGGTGCTGTTGGTGACCGTCACCCGGCTGTCGGGGGTGCCGCTGGTGGTGACGTACTCGAGGCCGTTGGCCGAGAAGTTGCCGTGGCCGTCGCGGAATTCATTGCGGTCCATGATCACGTCGAGGCGGGCGCGGCCCAGGGCGTTGATGAAGACGCCTTCGCTGTCGGCCAGGTGGTTGAGCGGGGAGGTCTCGAGCGGGGCGATGCCGATCTGCGAATTGCCGATCAGGTTCGCGTCGAGTTGCGCGGAGTCCCCGGCCTGCAGGCCCATGGCCAGCACGGACAGCTTGGCGAGCCCGAGGTTGATATCGCGCAGCGCGTTGCCGGTGAGGTCGGCGTGCACCCGGCTGGTGCCGTGCGCCCGCACGTCGATGCCGTCGCCGCAGGCGGTGTTGTGTACCAGGTTCCCGTCGATCGCGACATTTCCGGCGGCCGTCGTGAAGTCGGTCATGATCGCCGCCCACCCATTGTTGAGGGTGATGAAATTCGGCAGCGGGTCCGCGCTCACACCGATCGGAATGGTCGGCGGCAGCGTGAACGGCCCGATGATGAACCCGTCCGCGCAATTCCGATTGGTGCCGGTGACCACATTGCCGGCGATCACCACATCCGCGGCGTCCCGGCCGTAGATCCCGCCGCGACGCGCCCCGTCGACCACCAGATTGCGCACCTCGGCCCCGGGAGCCAAGCGCACCGCATCGCCGTCGTGGTTGCCGGTCGTATTCGTAATCCGGGGCAGCGCAACACCATTGGCCGCGCCGACCACGGAATCACCAGCGCCGACCAGCTTCTGACCGGCCTTGAGCGCGATTCCGCCGTCCAGCACCGCCATCGACGGCTGCACCACGATGGTGTCCCCGGCCCCGGACGCCGTCTCCGCGCGGGCGAGCGATTCGAACGGCGAGTCCGCCGCGCCGGTGCCCCCCGACGGCGCACCGCCGCTCACATACCAGGTGCGCGAATCCGGCTGCGCCGCAGCTGTTCCGGCCGTCGACGCGGCGCAGGCCAGCAGGGCGAGCAGGGACGCCGACGCGCGCAGGGCGGCGCGCCGGGCAGGGGTCCTGGGGTACATGAGGCTCCGGGGTGTCGATGCGCCGAGAATGAGAAGCAATCTGCCATCTCGTTCCCGGCCGCGACCCCGGCAGAATTCCAGGAATCATGGTGCGCGCCCGGCAGTATGCACAAGGCGTATTCGCCGGGCAGCGCGCGTCAGCCCCCGGTCACCGGGCAGAACGGCTGGCAGTTTCCGGCCGGGCCGGGCGTCGGCTGCTGGCCGTCGCCGAAGTCGGCATTGCTGATGAGCACCATCAGCGCCAGCGCGATGGACAGCACCGCGATGCTGGCGATGGTGAGCATCGCACAGTCGAGTTCCCGGACGATGACGGCGTCGGAGCCGTCGGCATTGACGATCAGAGTTCCCGCAGGAGCACTGGGATCCGGGTTTTGCACAGAGGTATCCCAGCAATAACCTGAAGTGGAAGGCAACGGCCTAATCCTCAATCTCAATTCGGTGAGTGGATGAATGACGACCGGAGAACACACTACGCCCGCACCACACCGATAGCGAGAGGCTATTTCCGCGAAATATCGCGATAAATAGAAGAATTCGCGCAATCGGGACATCACCCTGAATATTAGATTCAGACAAAACCCCCACACCCGAGCTTGTCGGCGGACTCCACTACGGTGGACCACCATGGCGCGCGAACTGGCAGACCTCCCTTACGCCCGGCACCTCGAACCCAGCACCGACCTCCCCCGCACCGGCGGCGAATACGACTGCGCCCACTTCGACGGTCAGCACCTCGACGAGCAGATCATCCAGTCGGCCCGCTTCGCCGAAACCGCCTTCACCTCGCTCACCATCGACCACGGCAGCCTGCGTCACAGCGCCTTCAACGACGTGTGGCTGCACAATGTGCGCTGGGTCGGCACCGATGCGGGCGACACCTCTTGGCGCGACGCCGAATTCGTGGCCGGCGCCATGTCCGGCCTCGACCTCGGCGGCGCCGACCTGCGCCGGGTGCGGTTCGAAGGCTGCAAACTCGATTCGGTCAACTTCCGCACCGCCACCCTGCAGCAGGTCAGTTTCGTCGACTGCGTGCTGCGCCACGTCGATTTCGGTGATGCCCGCCTGACCGGCGTCAGTTTCGACGGCTCCACCATCAACCGCCTCGTCATGAATCGCGCACGGCTGGCGAAAACCGATTTCCGGGGCGCGGTGGAAATCGATATCGCCGAGGGCATCGACGGCATGAAGGGCGCGAAGATCAATCCCCGTCAATTGCTGTCGCTGGCGCCGACTTTCGCCGCCGCCCTCGGCATCACCGTAGAAAACTGATCGGTCTCACGCCAGATTGAAGGTATCCGGATTCGGTCCGATGCGCCCGCCCGGATTATCGAGATCGTCGATCAGGGCCAGATCGGCCTCCGACAGCGCGAAGTCGAAAACGTCGATGTTCTCCGAAATACGGGACGGCGTCACCGATTTCGGAATCACAATATTGCCGATCTGCAGATGCCAGCGCAGCACGATCTGCGCGGGCGTCTTGCCGTACTGCTCGGCGAGGCGCGCCAGCACCGGTTCCGACAACAGCGCGCCACCCTGGCCGAGCGGGCTCCACGCCTCGGTGGCGATGCCGAGAGAGCCTGCGACCGAACGCATCTCGCGCTGCTGGAAGTACGGGTGCAGCTCGATCTGGTTGAGCACGGGCACGATATCGGTCTCGTCCACCAGCCGCTTCAACGTGGCCTCGGTGAAGTTCGAGACGCCGATGGCCTTGGCGCGCCCATCGGCGTAGATCTTCTCCAGTGCCCGCCAGGTGTCGACATAGCGATCGTGCTCGGGGGTGGGCCAGTGGATCAGATACAGGTCGACATAGTCGGTGCCCAGCCGATCCAGGCTCGCGTCGAACGCCGTCAGCGCCGCGTCGTAACCCTGATCGCTGTTCCAGAGTTTGGTGGTGAGGAACACCTCGCCCCGCGGCAGTCCGGAATCCCGGATGGCGCGGCCGACACCGGTCTCGTTCTCGTAGATGCGGGCGGTGTCGATATGCCGGTATCCGGCCTCGAAGGCCGTGGTCACGGCGCTGTAGGCCTGGTCGTCCTCGACCTGCCACACGCCGAACCCGAGCTGCGGAACGGTGCTGCCGTTATTGAGGGTGACTTCCTGCAAGGCGGTACCTCTCGGTAGTAGGTCACACGGTCGGTTTCCGAATCCTCAGCGGTGCCATCGTCCACGGTATTCCCGAACCCGACGAAACCACCGGTAGCATCCGAAGTTGGAGAGGTAGCCGCCCGTCCCCCTGCGAAAGGCGCACCGTGACATCCAGCAGCGAACGCTCATTGACGCCGGGAACCTCGATCGACGTCGCCGACACGGCGGGCGACAATGACACCTCGAGCAGCGGAGAAACCCTCGCGCCCGTCGCCTATCGGCTCACCGACGCACCCGGCCCCCTCACCCGCGCCGAGCTCGAGGCCCTCGACGCCTGGTGGCGGGCCGCCAACTACCTCTCGGTGGGACAGATCTACCTCCTGCACAACCCGCTGGTACGCGAACCGTTGCTGCCCGAGCACATCAAGCCACGATTGCTCGGCCACTTCGGCACCGTGCCGGGACTGAATCTGGTGTGGGTGCATGCCAATCGGGCCATCCGGGAACGGGATCTGGACGCGGTGTTCGTGGCCGGGCCGGGTCACGGCGGGCCCGGACCCAATGCGTGCGCCTGGCTCGAGGGCACCTATTCCGAGCTCTACAGCCACATTCCGCAGGACGCGGAGGGCATGCGCGCGCTGTTCGCCCAGTTCTCCTTTCCGGGCGGCGTGCCCAGCCACTGCGCACCCGACACGCCGGGCTCCTTCCACGAGGGCGGCGAGCTGGGGTATTCGCTGCTGCACGCCTACGGCGCCGCGCTCGACAATCCGGATCTGACGGTGTTCTGCGTGATCGGCGACGGCGAGGCCGAGACCGGTCCGCTCGCGGGCAGCTGGCACGCGAACAAATTCCTCAATGCCGGACGCGACGGCGCGGTCGTGCCCATTCTCGCGCTCAATGAGTACAAGATCGCCAATCCGACCATCCTGGCGCGCATTCCGGAATCGGAACTGCTCAGCCTGCTGCGCGGCTACGGCTACCACCCGATTCCGGTGACCGGCGACGATCCGGGCACGGTGCATCAGGCCATGGCGAGCGCCATCGACGAATGCCTGGACCGCATCGCGGCCATTCAGACCGCCGCCCGGGAACGCGGCTCCGATGCCCGGCCCGCCTGGCCCATGATCATCCTGCGCACCCCGAAGGGCTGGACCTGCCCGCCGATCGTGGACGGCGAACAGGTCGAGGGCACCTTCCGCGCCCATCAGGTGCCCCTCGCCGCGGCGCGCGGCAATCCGCGGCATCGCGAGGTGCTGGAGCAGTGGCTGAAGTCCTATCGCCCGGAGGAACTGTTCGACGCCGACGGCCGCCCCCATGCCGCACTGCTGGAATTGAATCCGTCCGGCGGCCGCCGCATGAGCGCCAATCCGGTGAGCAATGGCGGGGTGCTGCTGCGGGATCTGCGCCTACCCGACTGGCGCGACTCCGGCGTCGACGTGCCGTCCCCCGGCGCGGTCAAACACGAGGCGACGCGAGTGCTCGGCGGCTGGCTGCGCGAGGTCACCCGGCTCAACCCGGACAACTTCCTCACCTTCGCCCCCGACGAACTGGCCAGCAACCGGCTACAGGACATTCTCGAGGTCACCGGCCGCGACTGGCAGGCCGAGATCGCCGAACACGACGTGAAACTCGACCGCACCGGCCGCGCGGTCGAAGTGCTGTCCGAGCACATGTGCCAGGGCCTGCTCGAGGGCTATCTTCTGACCGGCCGGCACGGCGTCTTCACCTGCTACGAGGCGTTCATCCACATTGTCGACGCCATGTTCAACCAGCACGCCAAATGGCTCGACGCCAGCGCGGCGATTCCCTGGCGGCGACCCATCGCCAGCCTCAATTACCTGCTCTCCTCGCATGTTTGGCGGCAGGACCACAATGGATTCACCCATCAGGACCCGGGATTCCTGGACGTGGTGCTCAACAAGAGCCCGGAGATCGTGCGGGTGTATCTGCCGCCGGACGCCAATACCCTGCTCTCCACCTACGATCACTGCCTGCGTTCCCGCCACTACGTGAATGTCGTTGTGGCGGGCAAACAACCGCAGGAGAGCTGGCTGTCGGTGGCGGACGCCGCGACGCACTGCGCCCGCGGCATCGGCATCTGGGACTGGGCCGGCAACAATGACGACGAGGGCATGTCCCCCGATGTGGTACTCGCCTGCGCGGGAGACGTCCCGACCTTGGAAACCCTTGCGGCAGTGTCGATTCTGCGCGAACAGCTACCGGAGTTGCGGGTGCGGGTGGTGAACGTGGTCGACCTCATGCGACTGCTGCCGCAGGACGAGCATCCGCACGGGCTCCCCGACCGCGAGTTCGACACCCTGTTCACCCGGGATCGCCCGATCGTCTTCGCCTTCCACGGCTACCCGTGGCTGGTGCACCGTCTCACCTACCGGCGCACCAACCACGACGGCCTGCACGTCCGCGGCTACAAGGAAAAGGGCACCACCACAACGCCTTTCGACATGGTGATGCTCAATGACCTGGACCGCTACCACCTGGTCATGGATGTCATCGACCGCGTGCCGGAGCTGCGCGAGAAGGCCGCGGGACTGCGTCAGGAGATGGAGGACGCGCGCTGGCAGGCCCGCGCCTGGACCCGCGAACACGGCGAGGACATTCCCGTCGTCGCCGAGTGGAAGTGGTCATGACGCACGGCGATACCCGCGCCGCCGACCGCACCCGGCCGATCAGGCGCCGACGCTGGCCGGGCTGCGCACGATCCGCCCGCCGAGCCGCTCGTTGACCGAAAACCCGTGGCGGCGGCACCAATCCGCGAGCCGCGGCACCGCCGAATCATCGTCACGGAAGGTCGGCACCAGCTGCCCGACGATATAGAGGTGATGCGCGTCGGCGGACCGGCACAGGTGCGCCAGCACCGCACTCCCCAATCCCGTCCCGCGCAGTTCGGGATTGACGGTGATGTTGTCGAGTTTGATGGTGTCGGCGTAGATGTCGAACACCACCTCCACGAGTGTGTCACTGCGCCGCAGGGTGGTGATGTCGGCGGGAACGGGCCGCAGCGTGCCCGGCAGATGATCGGTGAGCCGCTGCCGCGCCTGCTCGTCCGGCGCGATGCGGGTGACGGGCAGCAGCTGTTCGATCACCTCCGCCACCACCGCCCGGTCCCCGGTGGCGGCCAGCGGTCGCGCCTCCCCGGCCGCCTGCGCGACCCGCTCCAGCTGCCGCGTCCAGTGCGGCGCGGTCGGCTCGTACTCCCGCACGAGGTCCGCGATGGTGGTCTCGAGGCAGACCGACGTCCCCAGACTGCGCACCCGCGCCCCCGACAGCACGCCCCAGAGCCGATCGTCGGCCCCGACCCCGTGCTCGGACAGCTCCCGCCGCAGCGCGTCGCGCCGAGCGGTGGCCTTGTCGATGGACGCGCCCGGCAGGTGATGCAGCCAGCGCTTCCAGCCGGTGAGGTTGGCCTGGATGCGGCTGTCGGCGATGCCCGCACTCGCCTTCAGATAGTTGCTCCACGCTTGCAGACGCTGTTCCTCGAGCTGACGCGCGTGCTCGTCCGCACGCGCGTCCCGGAACGGCTGGCCCTCACTCATGTGGAACTACGCTAGCGTCCAATTAGCTAGGTGCTGGTGAGCGGCACGCGCCGGGTTGCGATAACCAACGGGACGGCTCCCGGGCCCACCACACCCGAGAGTCGCCCCGCACCCCGATCGCGGGTTACAGCAGATTCGCCAGACCCGACAGCGGGCCGGGCAAACCGGCCACATGCTTCTTGATTCCGGTCGCCACCGGATTCGGATCCTCGGCGCGCAGCCGGTCGAGTTCGGTCTGCATGGTCGCCACCGTCTGCTCGTAGTACGAGTCCACCAGCGCCTCGTCATCCGGATCGCCCACCTGCGTCGACCAGTCCAGGGCCGGCAGGAAACTCACGTGCACCGAGGCGGGCAGCGGAATCTGCGGCAGGATCGGGGCCACGCCGAAGGGCAGGCCGACGGTGTACGGGAACACCTTGGCCCGGAACAGCTTGTCCAGCTGGAGCAGTCGCGCGGTGCGCTCACCGCGGCTGACGATGAAGATGGAATCGTGGCCGCCATTGGCGACCGCCGGGATCACCGGCACGCCCAGCTTGAGCGCGAGCCGGATGAAGCCCTTGCGCCCGGCGAAGTCGATCTTGTCGCGCTCGGTCCACGGCCGGCACGCCTCCCAGTCACCGCCCGGGTACACCATGACCGCGCCGCCGTCCTTCAGCCCCGCGCTCGCCGCCTCCTGCGAGGCCGCGATCACGCCGAACTGCCGCAGGCTCTCACCGAGAAGCGGTGCGCGCAAAAGGATTTCGTGCGCGACACCGAAGGTCGGCTCGTCCGGACGGCGGTCCATCATGGCCATGAAGGTGATCCACACCTCCGGCGCCCAGTAGATCGACGAGTGATTGCCGATGACCAGCGCGGGCCCCGAGGCCGGAAGATTCTCCAGGCCACTGACTTCGGGCGTGAAGTAGTTCGTGTACGCCCGCGCCAAGGGGAGCAGCGGGTGGTTCGCATCGGGTGTGCGCAGTGTTTCAGTCATGAGCCGTCCTTTGGGTATTGCTTTGCCGGAGACGGGCGCGGCAAACACACACGGACGCCGAAAACGACGTCGGCACAAATGAATTGCCCCCGGTCACATCCCCATTGATAGCCCAGAACGGGCCGCGTTCCAGCGCGGTCCCCTTAGTGTGTGCGAGCGCTTGTCGATCCTCGACGACCGATGCCCGTCACCGTCCTCCTGCCCTTTCGACGTTATCAACCCAAGCGCTTGCTTGGGAGGGAGTGTGCGATACCCAACAATGGCGTTGTGGCCCCGGCGAATTCACCGGGGCCGACATAGGATGGGCCGCTTCGCGACATGCGCGAGATACATGCTCAGATGCGCATATCGGCGTAGGGCGATGTCAGCTCACGCCGCGCCGCCGATAGAGCACCCCCGCCGCCAGGTAGCCGGCGAAACCGATTCCGGCACACCAGATCACGGCCAGCACGCCATTGTTCCCCACCGGCGTCCCCATGAGCAGGCCGCGCACCGCCTCGGCGACGGGCGTCGCGGGCTGATACTCGCCGAACCCGCGCAGCCAGCTCGGCAGCGTGTGCAGCGGCACGAAAGCGCTGCTCACATAGGGCAGGAACATGAAGAAGAAGGTGAAACCATTGGCGGCCTCCGGATTCCGGGCGAGCAATCCGAACGCGGCGGCCAGCCAGGACAGCGCCAGGATGAACAGCGACAACACGCCGAGCACGCCCAGCCAGCGGATCGGGTCCGCGGTGGGGCGGAAACCCAGTGCCACCGCGATGAGTATGACCAGGCCGGTGGTGAGCAGATTGCGCAGCAGGCTCTCCAGGACATGCCCGGCGAGCACCGAGGTGCGGGATACCGCCATGGTGCGGAAGCGGTCGATGATGCCGTCCTGCATATCGGTGGACACGCTCACCGCGGTGCCGGCCGAGCCGAATCCCGCGCACAGCAGGATGATTCCGGGCACCACATAATCGAGGTAGTCGCCGCCGACGTTCATCGCGCCACCGAAGACGTAGGTGAACATGAGCAGGATCATGACCGGCACCGCGATCGTCATGATCATGGTGTCCGGGCTGCGCAGGCTGTGCCGCAGGTTGCGGCCCACCATGGCGGCCGAATCCTGGGCTCCGCGAACGAGAGTCGTCACGACTGTGCACCTTTCGTGGTGGCGCCGGTGAGCGCGAAGAAGACGTCGTCGAGATCGGGGGTGTGGATGTCCAGGCGGTCGATGGTGACGGCGTGATCGTCGAAGTGGTCGAGGAGTTTGCGGATATCGCCGACGCTGCCGTCCGAAGGGACTTGCAGCACAAGCTGTTCCGCGTCGACCTCGGCCACCGGGACCGCCCGCGCCGCCGCGGCGAGGCCGTCCTCGTCGGCGAAACTCAGCCGGATGTGCCCGCCGGGCACCAGCTGCTTGAGTTCCTCGGCGGTCCCCTCGGCGACAATGCGGCCGTCGTCCAGCACCGCGATGCGGTCGGCCAGCTGATCGGCCTCCTCCAGATACTGGGTGGTGAGGAAAACCGTCACACCGTCGGCGACCAAACCCCTGATCACCTGCCACAATTCCCGGCGGCTGCGCGGATCGAGGCCGGTGGTGGGCTCGTCCAGGAAGACGATCCGCGGGTCGCCCATGAGACTCATCGCCAGATCCAGCCGTCGCCGCATGCCGCCGGAGTAGGAGCCGACCCGCTTGTGCGCGGCCTCCGCCAGCCCGAACTGCTCGAGCAATCGCGCTGTGCGCTTGGATGTTTCACCCGATCCGAGATGCAACAGCCTGCCGACCAGCCGCAGATTCTCCGCGCCGGTGAGCGTTCCGTCCACGGCGGTGTTCTGCCCCGTCACCCCGATGACGGCGCGCACGGCGTCGGGTTCGCGCACCGGATCGAGCCCGGCCACGCGCACCTGTCCCCCATCGGGCCGCCCCAGCGTGGTGAGGATGCGCACCATGGTGGTCTTACCCGCCCCGTTCGGGCCGAGTAGCGAAAACACGCTTCCGGCAGGCACATTCGCGTCGATGCCACGCAGCACCCGCTGTTTTCCGAAGGATTTGACGAGCCCGGACACCTCGATGACGGGCCGTGTGGGAGTGGCCATGAGAACCCCGATCAAAAACTGTGTATGACATACACTCGATGTGTACAGGCTACACAGTTTCGGGCATGGCGCAAGATGTGAGAGGAACCCACGACAGGAGGCCGCATGCACACGCCCGACCGGGCCCCACTCCCCAAGTCCATGGAACTGCTGTGGGACCACACCGGCACGGGCAGCCGCGGGCCCAAACGCGGCCTGTCGCTGGATCAGATCGTCCAGGCCGCCATTACCGTCGCCGACGCCGAGGGCTACGCCGCGCTCTCCATGGCCCGCGTCGCCAAAGAACTCGGCTTCACCACCATGTCCCTCTACCGCTACGTCGACAGCAAGGACACACTCGTCGATCTGCTACTGGATCGCGCCATCGGCGAACCACCGGCAATCCCCCGCGAGGCGGGCTGGCGGACCGGCCTGGAAGCCTGGGCCTGGGCCGAACACCGGGCGATCCGAGCCCACCCGTGGTGGCTCGACATCCCCATGAACTCACCCCCGCTGGGCCCCAACAATATGGCCTGGCTGGAAGCCGGCATGTCCACACTGGCCGCCGTACCCGTCGCCGAGCCATTGAAACTCCAACTCCTGCTGAATCTTTCGCTGTCCGTCATCGGCCGCACCCGCTTCCTCCGCGACATGGTCAGCAGATCCCACGAGATCGACTATCAGGAGATGCTCCTGCGGGTGGTCGACCCCACCCGCTACCCCGCCGTCCACAGCGCCATCTCCCACCGCGCCTTCGACAGCGACGACATCGACTGGGACGAAGCCGATTTCGCCTTCTTCCTGGACCGGCTCCTGGACGGCTACGAAGTCTTCATCGGGGGCACAGCCGGGGCCTGACGCATCGTCAGCTCACCTGATACAGCCACACGCGCGGTTCGGCCGGTTCACCGTTGTCGGCCCAGCGGTAATAACCGGCCAGACCCACGCCATCGAAACCCTTCAGGTAGGCGAGCAGGTCGGCGCGCGAGGTCTTACCGGATGCGATGCCGCCCAGCACGATCGTGGCGAGGTCGTACGCCTCCACGGAGTACACGCCGGGCGCCGATCCGATCAGCGACCGGTAATCGGTGTCGAAGCCGGACGCGGCCGGGCCGCACGCACACGTGAGCGTGGTGCCGGACCCGTCGGAACCCGCACCACTGACGAACTCCGGATCGAAACTGCCGTCGCCGGAGTAGAACTGGGCGAACACCCCCGCCTTGCGCAACTGCTTCAGAATCGGCGCGGATTCGGAGTAGTAGCCGCCGTAATACACCGCGTCCGGCGCCGCCGCCGCAATCTTGCCGACCATGTCGCTCGCGTCCTTGCCCAGTGGAATGGTGCCGGAACAAGACGGCAGCGCAGCGGTTCCCAGCTCGGTAGTCATGGCCGCGGCAATACCGACACCGTATTCGGTGTCGTCCGAGATGACGCACGCGCGAGTGACACCAACGCTGCCGGCCAGATAGCGGCCCAGCGCCGGACCCTGGATGTCATCGCTCGCCAGCCCGCGGAAGAAGGTGCGCCAACCCTGTTGGGAGAGTGTCGCATTGGTCGCGGAGGGCGTCAGGAACGGCAGGCCCGCATCACTGAGGACCTTGCCATTGGCCTTCGTCTCACCGGAGAACACCGGGCCGATCAGGGCGATCACCGACGGGTCGTTCACGATCTGTGGTATCACTTGCGCCGACGTCTGCGGCTGGCCCAGCGTGTCGAATTCCCGCACGGTGATCGAGCAGTCCGGATTTCGCTTGGTGAACTGATCCACCGCCAGCCGCAGCCCGCCGAGCACATTGCGGCCCAGCGGCGCGTTCGGGCCCGACAGCGGGCCCGCGATCGCAATGGTCTGCGGCGTGCAGGTCGCCGATGTCGTTTCGGCCGGGTAGGGGCCTGCACCGAAAGAGGATTCGAGATTGCCCTGTGCGTCGAGCCGTCCGATCGGCTCGATGCCGGAGATCAGCGGCACCGGTTGCACCGTGCTCACCGCAGAGCCCGCGGCGGCCGCATTGTCCTGCGATCCGGAATCCTTTGCGCCCCAGCGCAGAATGCCTACGGTCACGGCGATCACCACGACCACCGCGGCCGCACCGGCCGCGAGCCACCACTTGGCGCGGCTTCCGCTCGAGTGCGGCGGACCGGACGGCGGCGAGCTTGCCGGGGGCGGCGGGCCGCCCGGAATGGCGTACCCCGGCCCGGAATTCCCAGAGGGCTGTGGGGGCATCCAACCCTGTTGCGGTACCACCGGTTGCGCCGCCGGATCCCGCCATCTTCCCTGGTCCACTGGATTCCGGTGTGCTGCGGCAGGATCCGACAAGGTAGGGGGGATCCCCGAGGGATACCCCACTGTCACCGCGGACTCCGGCGGCTCACCCGCCGGATTTGCCTGCGCGGCAGCGGAATCCGGTGTTCCCGCCGAGAACGCGAGTGCCTGTCCGGCGGCCGTGGCGAATTCGGTGCACGATCCGAAGCGGTCGTCGGGTCGTTTTCCGAGCGCGCGGATCAGCACCGCGTCGATGGTCGCGGGCAAGCCCGCCCGGCGCGCGCTCACCGGTGGCGGCGGGAAGTGCAGGTGGCCGGTGATCACCGCGGTGGGCTCGGCGGATTCGAACGGGGTCGAGCCGCACAGCAGCCAGAACAGGGTGCAGGCCAGCGAATACTGGTCGGATCGGGCATCCAGGGTCACGCCCGACAGTTGCTCGGGTGAGGCGTAGGCCAGCGTGACGGTGAGCGATCCGGTGCGGGTCAGATTGTTGGTCGCGCCCAGCAGGCGGGCTATGCCGAAGTCGGCCAGCAGCACTCGTTCCCCGTATCCGGGGGCGTGCTGGGCCAGCATGATGTTCGCGGGTTTGACATCGCGGTGCAGGACACCTACCGAATGTGCGTAGTCGAGCGCCTTCGCCACCTCGGCGACGATGTGCACCGCCTGTTCCGGCGGCAGGGTGGCCGGGGTGAGCGTCGAAGCGTCCGCGCCGTCGACGTACTGCATGGAGATCCACAGCCGATCGTCCTCGACACCCCGATCCAGCACCGACACGATATTCGGATGGTCCAGCCGGGCAATGAGATCCGCCTCGCGCTCGAACCGCCCGCGGATCTCGTCGTCCGCCACGAAATCCCGATTCAGCAACTTCACGGCCACCGAGCGGGGCAGGCGCGGATGCTTGGCCAGATACACCTCCCCCATGCCGCCGCTGCCCAGCCGGCGTTGAATGAGGTACCCGGCGAAGACGTCCCCAGCGCGCAACATCGTGCCCCCTCGAATCCGCGGACCTCTGCACGGTACTCCGATCCGCTCGCACTCGGCCGTCGATCCGGGGCAACGGCGGCGGGATTCGGACACGCTCGTATCGCGCACCGGTCTGCGGCGCTATCCGGCCCGGTACAACCAGATTCGAGGGTCGGCTGGTTCGCCCGTCTCGGTCCAGCCGTAGGAGTGGGCGATGCCGGTTCCCCGGTAGGCCCGCAGGTAGGTGAGCAGGTCGGCGCGCGTGGTATGACCGGAGGCGATGCCGCGCAGCACGATCGCGGTCAGATCGTAGGCTTCCGCGGCGTAGATGCCGGGGGATTCGCCGGTCGCGGCCGTATAGTCGGCGCGGAAACCGGCGGTGACGGGAGCGCACGCGCACGCCAGGACCGACCCCTTGCCCGCATCGCCGACCGCGTGGGTGAACGCCGGGTCGAAGGCGTCGTCACCGGCGAGGAACGGCGCGGTGATGCCCGCCGCGCGCAGGCTCAGCAGCATCGGGGCGGCGGCACTCGCGTAGCCGCCGTAGACGATGGCGTCGGGGGCCGCGGCGGCGATCGTAGCGATCAGGGCGGCGGGGTCCGCGCCGGGCGGCAGTGCGGCCGAACAGGACTGGTCGACAATCCCACCCGCTGCGGATGTAATGCCCTGTGCCAGTGACAGTCCGGATTCCGTTCCGTCCGACAGCACGCACACCCGGCCGTAGTGTGCGGTCGTGGTCAGATAGCCGCCCAGCGCGGACGCCTGCACATCGGTGCTCGCCGTGCCGCGGAGGAAGCCGTGCCAGCCCGCCGTGGTCAGCGCCGAGCCGCCCGCCGATGGTGTCAGGAACGGCAGCCCGGCATCGTTGAGAGTGGTTCCGGCGGCCAGGGTTTCGGCGGAGAAGACCGGGCCGATCACCGCCAGCGTGGAGGGGTCCGCCGCCAGGTTCGGCACGATCTGCGCGGCGGTGGCGGGCATTCCGCCGGTGTCGAACTCCCGGATCGACACGGGGCAGCCCGGATTCGCGCGGGTGAAGTGATCGAGCGCCAGCCGAATCCCGCCGAGCACACTGCGTCCCGACAGCTGGTATTCGCCCGCGAGCGCACCCGCCATGGCGATGCTCGCCGGAGCGCAGGTCGCTCCCGTGCCGAAGTCGGCCGGATACGGTCCGGCGGTCACATCCGGCACCGCCTGCCCCCGGGGATCGATCAGCGACAGCGGCGTGAAGCCGGAATCGGGGGGCATCGCCTCGAGGCTCGCGCCGCGCGGCGCGCCGCCGGAGGTCGGCGTGGCCGCGACCGTACCCGATTCGGCCGGGGCGTTCGTCCCCGAATCCTCATCCAGCCAGGCGATTCCAACCACCGCGCCGAGCAGCACGACCAGCACGATCGCCCCCGCCACCAGCCGTCCCCGGCCCTGACGATCCGGCTCGGGCATTGCCCGGCGCGCGGCCGCCCGCGCCTGCATGTACTTCGAATTCACCTGCGCCAGGCGCTTTTCCACATTCGCCGCCACCGGCCCGGACGATGCCTTGGCGACCGCTGCCGGGGCTTCGGTCAATACTCGCGCCGCCTCGGCGGCGAATTCCGCACAGGACCCGAATCTTTCGGCCGGATCCTTGGCCAGGGCGCGCGCCAGCACCTCGTCCATGGCCGCGGGCACCATCGACCGCCGGGCACTCACCGAGGGCGGCGGGCGGTGCAGGTGCCCGTCGATCACCTCGGCGGCATGCACCCCCTCGAACGGCGCCGACCCACTCAACAGCCAGTACAGACAGCATGCGAGGGAGTACTGATCCGACCGCGGCTCGGCCCCCTGCCCCGACAATTGTTCCGGCGACACGCAACCCAGCGCGCCGGTCCGCATCCCGCTCCACGGCAGCGCCGTCGTCTCCCCGCGCAGGAACCCGATGCCGAAGTTCGACAGCAGGATTCGCGCCCCGTATCCGGGTGCCGGCCGCGCCAGCACGATGGTCGCCGGTCGCACATCGCGGTGCAGCACACCGGCCGCATGCGCGTAGTCGAGCGCCGCCGCCACCTCCGCGACAATGTGCACGGCCCCCACGGGCGGCAGCATGGCGACCGCACTCGACGCGTCCGCCCCATCGATGTACGGGGAGACGATCCACAACCGGTCACCCTCGAACCCGCAGTCCGGCACCGGCACCACATTCGGATGATCCAGCCGCGCCGCCTGCTCGGCCTCCTGCTCGAAGCGGGCCCGGACCTGCGCATCCGCACCGAATTCCGGGTGCAGCAGCTGGATCACGACATGTCGTGGCAATCGCATGTGCCGAGCCAGATACGACTCACCCAGATCGCCGTCACCGAGCCAGCGCTCGATGACGTACCCCGCGAAAACCTCTCCAGCGCGCAGCATTCGGCCCCCAACAGTCGGCGGATCTTTCGCACGGTACTCCGATCCGAACCTCCGGTGCTCCGGTTCGGCGAGGGTGGAATCGGATCGCGGGCACATTCACCGCAACTGCGCAGGAGCGAGCCGGAAGGCCGCAGAAAACAAGCGGCCCGGGTGCGGTTCACACCGCACCCGGGCCGCCGTACCGCTCGCGTCTACTTCTTGCGTTCCCGCTTCTCGCGCACGCGCACGTTCACGCGCACCGGCGAACCGTCGAAGTTGAACTCCTCGCGCAGCTTTCGCTCGATGAAGCGGCGGTAACCGGCCTCCAGGAAGCCCGTCGTGAAGAGCACGAACGTCGGCGGGCGGGTGGACGCCTGGGTGGCGAAGAGCACGCGCGGCAGGCGACCGCCCCGCATGGGCGGCGGCGTGGCCGCGATGACCTCTTTGAGCCAGTTGTTCAGGCGGCCGGTGGAAATGCGCTTGTCCCAGGACTCCAGCGCGGTTTCCATTGCCGGAACCAGCTTCTGGACCGCACGGCCGGTGTGCGCGGAGATGTTCACCCGTTGCGCCCAGCGCACCTGGACCATTTCGCGGTCGATCTCACGCTCGAGCATTTCGCGCCGGTCCTCGTCGACCAGATCCCACTTGTTGTAGGCGATCACGAGGGCGCGGCCGGTCTCGGCGACCATGCTGATCACGCGCAGATCCTGCTCGGTGATCGGCTCGGAGGCGTCGATGAGCATGACAGCCACCTCGGCGGCCTCGATGGCCGACTTGGTGCGCAGCGAGGCGTAGAACTCGTGGCCGCTGGCATTGCCGACCTTGCGGCGCAGACCGGCGGTGTCCACGAATTTCCAGGGCTTGCCGCCCAATTCGACCAGCGAGTCGACCGGGTCGACGGTGGTGCCGGCGACATTGTGCACGACCGAGCGCTCTTCACCGGAGAGCTTGTTGATCAGGCTGGACTTGCCGACATTCGGCTTGCCCACCAGCGCCACGCGACGCGGTCCGCCGTGAATGCCGGAATCCTCACGCGGCGTCTCGGGCAGCACCGACAGCACATCGTCGAGCAGATCGCCGGTGCCACGGCCGTGCGCGGCCGACACCATGCGCGGCTCACCGAGACCCAGCGACCACAGCTCGGCGGCGTCGGCTTCGAGCTTCTGGTTGTCGACCTTGTTGGCGACCAGGATCACCGGAGTCTTGGAGCGGCGCAACACCTTCGCCACCGCTTCATCGGTGGAGGTCGCGCCCACGGTCGCGTCCACGACCACCAGGATCGCGTCCGCGGTGCGCATGGCGACCTCGGCCTGGCGGGCCACCGACTGCTGCAGGCCCTTGGCGTCGGGCTCCCAGCCGCCGGTGTCCTGCACCAGGAATCGGCGACCGGCCCAGGTGGCCTCGTAGGAAATGCGGTCCCGGGTCACGCCCGGGATGTCCTCGACCACCGCTTCACGGCGGCCCAGAATCCGGTTCACCAGAGTCGATTTGCCGACATTCGGGCGGCCGACGATGGCGAGCGTCGGCATGGCGACATGCTCGGCATCCTGCTCACCCTCGAATTCGGCGATCTCCCAATCGGTTTCGTCCGACCAGATGCCGTCACCGGCGAAGGTGTCCGTCACTGCGCGCCTCCTGCCGAAATCTGCTGTGCCACAACCCGGTACAGCTCGTCGATGACCTCGTCCTTGTTCAGGTCGCTGGTGTCCACCAGAATCGCGTCCGCGGCCGGACGCAGCGGGGACACCGCGCGCGTGGAATCGAGGTTGTCGCGACGCTGCACATCGGCCAGCACCGCTTCGTAATCGTCGCCGCGACCCTCGGCGATGTTCTGCGCATTGCGGCGCGACGCCCGAGCCTCCGCGGACGCGGTCAGATAGATCTTCACATCCGCGCCGGTGAGCACGACGGTGCCGATATCGCGGCCCTCGACCACGATCCGGCCCGCGGTCGCGGCGATCTCCCGCTGCAGGGCGACGAGCTGCTCGCGCACCTCCGGCACGGCCGACACCGCGGACACGGCCTTGGTGACCGCATTGCCGCGAATCTCCGAGGACACATCCTCACCGTCGAGCTGGATCACTTCCCGGCTCGGATCGGTCCCGATGGTCAGCGGCAGTTCCTTCACCGCCACCGCGATGGCGGCGGCATCGTCGAGGTCCACGCCGCTGCGCAGCACGCGCAGCGTCGCCACCCGGTACATCGCGCCGGTGTCGAGGTAGCGGGCCTCGAGCCGGGTCGCCAGCTGGCGCGACACGCTCGACTTGCCGGTGCCCGACGGGCCGTCCATGGCGACGACCAGCGACGCACTGCCGGTCAGCGCGCCGGTCGCGTCGATCAGACTTCCCACACCGTTCACAACGACACCGCCTCGTAGAGCTTCCCGATTTCGTCCCGGCCCAGCACCCGCAGGGTGCCCGGCCGCTGATCGCCCAGTGCGATCGAACCGATATGAGTACGAACCAGCGCGGTCACCGGATGGCCGACCCCGGCGAGCAGGCGGCGCACGATGTGCTTGCGGCCCTCGTGCAGCACCACCTTCACCAGCGACTTGCCATTGCCGACCTCGAGCACCACGAACTTGTCCACCTTGGCGGGACCGTCCTCGAGCTCGATGCCGTCCTTGAGCTGCTTGCCGACCACACGGTGATTGACCTCGCCGTTGACCGTGGCCAGGTAGGTCTTGGGCACCTCGAACGACGGGTGCATGAGGCGGTGCGCCAGCTCGCCGTCATTGGTGAGCAGCAGCAGGCCCTCGGTGTCGGCGTCCAGACGCCCCACGTGGAACAGCCGCTGCCCGGCCGAAACCCGTTCCGCCACAATGTCGCCCACACAGGGGCGGCCCATCTCGTCGGACATGGTGGACTGCCAGCCCTTGGGCTTGTTCAACGCCAGGTACACCTGCTCGTCGCGCACCACCACGCGCACGCCGTCGACGCGGATGACCGCGGTCTGCGGATCGATGCGCAAACCCTGCTCCTGCACGATCACGCCGTCGACCTCGATGCGCCCGGCATCGATCATCTCCTCGGCCGCGCGGCGCGAGGCCACACCGGCCTTGGCCAGCACCTTCTGCAGCCGCTCGCCCTCGCCCCACGGCAGCTTCTGCAGCTCCTTGGCCTCGGGCACCTCCACGTTCTGGCGACGGGCCGGCTTGGCATTGCTCAGCAGCACCGACGCGGGAGCGTTGCGATCCGGCTTCGGCTGCTGCTTCTTGCCCTTGGGCGCGCTCGACGCGAACGGGCGCCCACCGCCGATCCGGCCGCGATCGGCATTGCGATCACGCCCGAACCCGGCGCGATCCGGCCCGAAGCCCGTGCGCCCCTGAGTGTTTCGCGCATCTCCACCGCGCGCGCCGACCGCACCGCGACCCTGCCCACGCGAATCGGAACCACCGCGCGAACCGTAGGAGTCCGAACCCCCACGCGCGCCATTCGAATCCGAACCTCCACGCGAACCACCGAATCCGCTGCCGCCCCGCGACTGCGATCCGCCACGCGAGGGACCGGCATTGCCGCGCGAACCGCTGTAGGAGCCGGAGCCGCCACGCGAACCGTACGAATCAGACCCGCCTCGCGAGCCGCCGTACGAACCCGAACCGCTCCGCGAGCCGCCCCGCGATTCACCATACGATCCGGAACCGCTCCGCGAGCTGCCGTAGGAGTCACCGCCGCTGCGCGACCCGCCGTACGATCCGCTGTTTCCGCGAGATCCGCCACGCGAATCGGAGCCGCCGCGCGAGCCCGTGCCACGGGATCCGTAGGCTCCAGCGCCTCCGCGCGAGCCGTACGAGTCGTCCCTCGAGCCCCCATATGAATTGCCGCCACGCGCTCGGTCGGACCTGTCGGTCCGGTCGCGTGCGGTGCGGGAACCGCCCCTGGGCGGTTCGCCTCCACGTTGTCTACGTTCCGGTGTGCCATCTCGGCGAGCGGGTGTATTCACGTTGTCCTAGTTTCAATCCTCGGTGCCGAGGTCGATGCCGGCCTCGGCAGGCTTTTTCAGCCTGGTGTACCTGGGGTCCGTGTCCAGGCTTTCATTGATCTCGTCGATCAGGTCGACGCCCGGGAGCAGCGGCGCCAATGGCGGAAGGTCCGTCAATGACGCAAGGCCGATCCGTTCCAGGAACAGTTCGGTCGTGGAGTACAAAGTGCCGTTGGTCTCCGGGTCCGTTCCGGCCTCCGCGATCAGCCCCCGCGCCAGCAGGGTCCGGATCACGCCATCCACATTCACACCGCGCACCGCACTCACTCGGGCTCGGGTAACCGGTTGACGATAGGCGATCACCGCCAGGGTTTCCAAAGCAGCGCGGGTGAGCTTCGAACGTGCGCCGTCCAACAGCATACGTTCCACGTAGGGCGCGTATTCCGTCCGCGTGTAGTAACGCCACCCATCCCCCACGAACCTGAGATCCATGCCACTGCGCCGCGCGGTCAGCTCCTCCGACATCTCCCGCAGCGCCGTCTCCACCCGAATCGGATGCACTTGCAGGGCCGACGCCAGCATCGGCGCCGGCGCGGGCGCATCCACCACGAGCAGCATCGCCTCCAACGCCGACCGGAACTCCTCCTCGCTCAACTCCTCGAGCTCGTCCTCCTCGGTGAGCAAGCTCTCAGCGGAGTCGGCCTCCTCTGGCTCGAGCGAATCGTTCTCGTCCTCGCTGAGCGTGCGGGAGCTCTCAGGCGAGTCGGTCATCCGTAGTCCTCCTCGATGGTCACCGGCGTGGCGGCCGGTTGGTCTTCCAGCTCCCCGATCCAACTGACCGACAGTGGACCGAGGGGGTCGGGCTGGTCGAATTCGATCGTCTTGCCGCGATACAGCTCGAGCAGCGCCAGGAAGCGGGCGACGATCTGGACCGGGACGTCGCAGTCGGCGACCAGTTCCTTGAAGGTCGTCCAGCCGCCGGCGCCGCGACTCTTCAGCATCTCCAGTACGAGGGCGGCCTGTTCGGCCACCGAAATGGCGTGCTGGTGAATGTGATCCAGCCCGACCCGGGGTGCCGGACGGGGCCGGAAGGCAGCGGCGGCGACCTGGGCGAAGCCTGCTGCGTCCATACCCAGCGTAACCTCGGGCAAAAGTTCCAGGTAGCGATCTTCCAGGGAGACCGCGCGCGGATACCGCTGTAGCGCCGCCGCTTCGAGTTCGCCGAGCAGTTCCGCGACCTGTTTGAATGCCCGGTACTGCAGCAGCCGCGCGAACAGCAGGTCGCGCGCTTCCAGGAGTTCCAGATCCTCCTCGTCGGTGACCTCGCCCGAGGGCAGCAGTCGCGCCGCCTTCAAATCCAGCAGAGTCGCTGCGACGACCAGGAATTCGGTGGTCAGGTCGAGAATCTTGTCGGCCCGCAATCCCTGCTCTTCGGACAGACTCGCGGTCAATGCCTTGGTGTGGGCGATGAATTCGTCGGTCACCTTGTGCAGCGCGATCTCGGTGACGTCGAGCCGCCGCGAGCTGATCAGCTGCAGCAGCAGATCGAACGGCCCCTCGAAGTTGGCCAGCCGCAGGTGGAATTTGCCCGACTTGTCCGGATCTTCCGATGCCGCAGTGTAGGTCGGCAGAGGGGGCGCCGGTGCGGCCGCGACCATGTCCCCGACCACCGCCGACGTCGCGTCGGACGCGGCGATATCCGCCAGGACTCCGCTCGAGGCCGGTGTGGCGCTGCCTCCCGGCGCGCCGGTATCCGCACCCGCCGTATCGAGCGCGGGCGCTGTCTCGGGGGAATCGCTCAACGGCCCGACCGGTGGATGACTTCCCGCGCCATGGCCCGATAGGCTTCCGCGCCACCGGATTTCGGCGCCCAGGTGGTGATCGGCTCACCCGCGACACTGGCGTCCGGGAAACGGACGGTGCGCGCGATGACGGTGTCGTACACGAGGTCGCCGAACACCTCGACCACGCGCGTCATGACCTGACGCGAATGCAGCAGACGGGCATCGAACATGGTGACCACGATGCCGTACAGGGTCAGCGCCGGATTCAACCGGTCCCGCACCTTCTCCACGGTGTCGTTGAGCAGGGCCAGCCCGCGCAGCGAGAAATACTCGCATTCCATGGGAATGATGACGCCGTCCGCGCAGGCCAGCGCGTTCACGGTGAGCAGGCCCAGCGAAGGCTGGCAGTCGATGAGGATGTAGTCGTACCGATTGCGTAGTGGCGCCAGCGCCCGCCCCAGCGTCTGCTCGCGGCCCACCTCGTTGACGAGCTGGATCTCGGCCGCCGACAGGTCGATATTGCTGGGCAGCAGATCCATTCCGTCGACCTTGGTACTGATCAGCACATCGTCGACCGACACCCGCCCGTTGCCGGTCAGCAGGTTGTGCACGGTCTGATCGAGATCATGGTGCGCCACACCGAGTCCCGCCGACAGCGCCCCCTGCGGATCGAGATCCACCAGCAGCACCTTGCGCCCGTATTCCGCCAGCGCCGCACCGAGATTGATGGTCGAGGTGGTTTTCCCGACCCCACCCTTCTGATTACACATGGCCACGATGAGCGCATCACCCGTGCGATCGGCCTGCGGAGGCTCCGGAATCTCCCGCAGCGGACGCCCGGTCGGACCGAGTTCCGCGCTGTCGGCCACCACATCGGGTGCTTCCCACAGTGTTTGCGCGGCGGTTTCGATCCGCTGGCCCGCACCACCGGCTGTCGTCACGTCCGCTGCTCCTTCGACGTTCCTGCCCTTACTCGCCCGCCGGTGGTGCCGGCGAACGACGCGCCCGACCGCGCGTGCGGTCCGGTCCCATTAGACGCTACCGCCTGTTCGCGCAAGACCAACGCTCGGACACGCACTGTAAACCTGCACTTCAGACCTGTCAGCGGGCACGTGGATGGGCCGTGGCCCAGACCTCGTGCAGTGTCCCGACAGTCACCAGAGTGTAGATCTGCGTGGTGGTCACCGAGGCATGACCGAGTAACTCCTGCACCACACGCACATCCGCGCCACCGTCCAGCAGATGTGTGGCGAACGAATGCCGCAGCGTGTGCGGGGACACCTGAGCAGCGATTCCGGCCCGTTCGGCGGCGGATTGCAGGGTCTGCCAAGCACTCTGACGCGATAGCCGCCCGCCGCGATGATTCAGGAACAGTGCGCTGTTGCCCCGGCCGCGCGTGGACAGCGCGGGCCGCCCGCGCACCAGATACGCGTCCAACGCCGCCAGCGCGGGCCGCCCGATGGGCACCATGCGTTGCTTACCGCCCTTGCCGCGCAACACCACTGCGCGTTCGCCGGTGTCGATATCGTCGACATCCAGCCCCACCAGCTCCGAAATCCGCGCCCCCGTCGAATACAGCAACTCCAGCAGCGCCCGATCCCGCAGCCCGCGCGGCCCGTCCGCGGCCTCCCCGCCCGCCGCCTCCAACAATCGCGAAACCTGTTCGTACGGTAGAGCTTTCGGCAACCTGCGCGCCGGCGTGGGTGGCTTCACCGGATGCGCCACATCCGCGTCCGCGATCCCCTCGGCCGTGGCGAACCGATGCAACCCCCGCACCGCGACCAGCGCCCGCGCCGCCGAACTGGCCGCCAGCGCAGGATGATCGGCATCCCCCGCCCGCAGGGCCACCATGAAATCCCCGATATCCGTCTCCGCCACCCGCGCGAGCGTCTCGATCCCCCGCTCCCCCAGAAACGCCCGATACCGCTCCAGATCCCGCTTGTACGCCTCCAGCGTATTGCGCGCGGCTCCGCGCTCGACCGCCAAATGGTCGAGATAGGCGTCGATCTGCCGCCTCAGCACCTCGCGCTCCCATGCACGCGTCACATCATGGCAGCCCCCACCGACATCACCCCGAGCGAAACCCAGCGCGCCGCATCAAGATCGAATACCAACCCCGCCCATGATCGACGACACCCGAATGTGTCGGTGCCCACTGGCATCCTCAATACATGGCGACGTGGCTCGAATTCGAGAGCGAAGCACCGGAACTGGCGGCACACATACGCCACCGCTTCGAAGCGCACAAAACCCACATCCTGGCAACACTGCGCCACGACGGCGCACCGAGAGTCAGCGGCTCCGAGGTCACCTTCCTCGGCCCCGACCTCATGTTCGGCTCCATGCCCGCGGCCCGCAAAGCCATTGACCTACAGCGCGACGGCCGCTGCGCCATCCACGCCCACCCCGGCGAGGGCGACGCCAAGGTCATGGGAGTGGCGGTCGAAATCACCGGAGCCGCCAAGGAACCCCTGGGCTCGGATCCCGGCATACACGATTTCCGCCTCGACCTCACCGACGCGGTACTCACCTCCGTGGACCAGGACGCCGAACTGCTGGTCATCCAGCACTGGCGTCCCGGTCGAGGAGTCACCGTCACGAAGCGGCGTTGACCCGTTCGAACACGATTACGCCTGGCGTGCTTGGCGTTCCGGGAAGGCAGGCCATGGCGCGCCGAGTGGGCCGATTTACGAGTCGGAGGCTTTCCGGTCGAGAAAGGCGGTGGGCATGCCGGGCCAAGGCGCGTCGGCAGGGCGCAATGTCGCGCCGGTAGCGCGAGCGGTATTGAGAGCCAGAACACCGGCGACCGCCGTCGCATTGGTGATTTCCCCCGCCAACGCCGCGCGCACCGCTTCGGACAGCGGCACCCGCCGGATCTCGATGTCGGCTTCTTCCAATTCCGGGTCGGGACGATCGGTTTCGTAGAGGCCGGTGGCCAGGTAGACCCGCAGCGCCTCATCGGTGAACCCCGGCGAGAGCGCCACATCCACCAGCACCGACCACTCCCGCGCCGCCAGCCCGGTCTCCTCGGCCAGCTCACGCTTGGCGGCTTCGAGGGGGTCCTCGCCCTGCTTGTCGAGCAGCCCGGCGGGCAACTCCAGCAGTCGCCGCCCGATCGGATGCCGGTACTGGTTGATCAGCACCAGATTGTCGTCCGCATCCAGCGCCGCCACCGCGACCGCGGCGTGGTGTTCGATCACCTCGCGTTCGGCGACCCGCCCGCCGGGCATGGCCACCTGATCCAGCCGCAGGGCGAGAATCGCCCCGGAGTAGACCGTGCGACTGGAAACGGTGTCGAACTCGTGTGTCCCGGGCGCTGATCCGATTTCGCCGGAGGCGTTGTTCGAATCAGCGGCCAGGTCACCGGAAGTGGAAGTCACTTCGAAACTTTCTCACCCTCGTCCGCCGGAACCTCATTCGGGATCTCGACCGGAAGCCGTTCGGCGGCCTTGTAATTCAGCGAGGCGTTGACCAGTGCCGCGAACAGCGGGTGCGGGCGGGTCGGGCGGGACTTGAGCTCCGGGTGCGCCTGGGTGGCGACCAGGAAGGGGTGCTTGTCCTGCGGGTACTCCACGAACTCGACCAGGTGGCCGTCCGGGGAGGTGCCGGAGAACTTCAGGCCGCTCTTGGCGATCTTGTCGCGGTAGGTGTTGTTCACCTCGAAGCGGTGGCGGTGACGTTCGGACACCTCGGTGGCGCCGTACGCCTGCGCGACGACCGAACCCTTCTCCAGAACGGCCGGGTAGGCGCCCAGACGCATGGTGCCGCCCAGATCGGCTTCACCGGCGACGGCCTGCTCCTGATCGGCCATGGTGGAGATGACCGGGTACTTGCAGTCCGGCTCGAACTCGGTCGAGTTGGCGTCCTTGAGACCGGCCGAACGCGCCGCCTCGATCACCACGCACTGCAGGCCCAGGCACAGGCCCAGCAGCGGAATGCCGCGCTTGCGGGCGTAGCGGATCGCGCCCACCTTGCCCTCGATGCCGCGAATGCCGAAGCCACCCGGGATGAGGATGCCGTCCACATCCGAAAGATGCTGCTGCGCACCGGCTTCGGTCTCGCACTCGTCGGACTGCACCCAGCGGATGTTCACCTTGGCCCGCGCGGCGAAACCACCCGCGCGCAGCGCCTCGGTGACCGATAGGTAGGCGTCCGGCAGGTCGACGTACTTGCCGACCAGCGCGATGGTGACCTGCTCGCGCGGGTTGTGCACGCGGTCCAGCAGGTCGCCCCACACGGTCCAGTCCACATCGCGGAACGGCAGGCCCAGACGGCGCACGACATAGGCGTCGAGCCCCTCGCGGTGCAGCACCTTCGGAATGTCGTAGATCGACGGCGCGTCCGGTGTGGAGATGCAGGCGTCCACATCCACGTCGCACATGAGCGCGATCTTGTTCTTGAGCGGCTGCGGCACCTCGCGGTCGCAGCGCAGGATCAGCGCGTCGGGCTGGATGCCGATATTGCGCAGCGCCGCCACCGAGTGCTGGGTCGGCTTGGTCTTGAGCTCGCCCGACGGGCCGAGGAACGGCACCAGCGTGACATGCAGGAAGAAGCAGTTGTCACGCCCGACCTCGTGGCGGATCTGCCGCGCCGCCTCCAGGAACGGCTGCGACTCGATATCGCCCACGGTGCCACCGATTTCGGTGATCACCACATCCGGAGTCTGCCCGTGCAGATCGGGCCCCGCCATGGCGAGAATCCGGTACTTGATCTCATCGGTGATGTGCGGAATCACCTGCACGGTGTCACCGAGGTACTCGCCGCGCCGCTCCTTGGCGATCACCTTCGAATACACCTGGCCGGTGGTCACATTCGCGTCCCCCGACAGATCGCGGTCGAGGAAGCGTTCGTAGTGACCCACATCGAGGTCCGTCTCCGCGCCGTCCTCGGTCACGAACACCTCACCGTGCTGGAAGGGGTTCATGGTGCCGGGATCGACGTTCAGGTACGGATCCAGCTTCTGCATCGTGACGCGCAAACCGCGCGACGTAAGCAGCTGACCGAGGCTGGAGGCGGTCAAACCCTTACCGAGTGAAGAGGCGACACCGCCGCTGACGAAGATGTGTTTCGTGGCCGCGCGCGCCGGAATCCGTGAATTACCCACGGGTCTTCACAGTAACACGGATCCGGGAGGCCCACGGACGCCACGCACATGTGGTTGCGGATGAATGGCTGGATTGTCAGCGCGGCATGGCCGCGACTGTGAGCGAGGTCGCCTTGGCACCCGTCCCGTATCGCCCGGTACCACCGTTCAACTGCTCGGTGAGACCGAGCACGGTGGTGATCCGCCCGATCTCGTGATCCACATTGTCGACGGTGGTGACCGTTGCCAGCGCGGCCTCCGAGCGCACCACGGCGATCGGCCCGGCCCCTTCGGCGGCGCCGTGGCGACCCGTCAGCACCACACCGGCACTGTGCGCCCGCAGTCCGCCGGCGAAGCGCGCGGCGATCGTCCCGCGGTTGTTCTCGTCGGCTTTGGCCCCGTCGCCGGTGACCACGACGGCCAGTTGCGCGGGCTTGACGTCACCGAAGGTCAGGAACCCGCCGCCGCGCAGGGTCTCCAGCGCCAGCCCGCGTTCCTGGTCGGTACCGCGCGGCTGCCCGCTGACCGGATCGGCCAGCAGCGCCTGTCCGAGCAGATCCCCGGCCAGACTGCCCTGATCGGCGGCATCGGGTTTCAGCACCGCGCCCGCCGGGACGATATTCAGCAGGGTCGTCCGGAGCCGATCGGCCTCTGAGGAATCGGTGAAGGCGCCCGTCAGCCCCACCCGCCCGGTGACCGTGGCCCCCGCGGTGGTGAGCGCCGCGGTGACGGCATCCGCGTCCGCGGTATCCACATCGGGCGTGGTGAACACCAGCACAGTGCGATTGGCGAGGCTCCCGGTGAGCAGTTTGCCCGCCGCACCCGCCAGGAACGAGTCCGCCGCCTTGACTTGCTCTGAGAGCCGGGCATTTTCGGCGGTCAGCTGGTCGATCTTCGCGGTCTCCCCCGTCCCCGGGAACAACCCGTCACCGTGCGTGCGGGTCCCGAGCACCACGCCGACCGCGAGCGCCAGAAATACGGCCGCAAGCGAAATCGCGTGCTGGCGAATGGAAATCATGCGTCCCTACCTGTGCTGGTCGAAGAATCCCTGAACCCAGGCCGAGAACCGATCCCAGGTGTCGGCCGTGGAGGTGACCAGTTCACCGCCCATGTGTGTGGCCAGTAGCGCGACAATCAAGGCCACCAGCGCGGCCAGCACCACCAAGGCCACCGCCCACCCGTTGCCGCGGTGCCGGTACAGGGACGCAACGGCTTTCGCGTCCATGAGCTTGGTGCCCATCTTCAACCGGGTCAGGAAGGTCGCCGGATTCGAATCGCGGCGGCCGCGATCGAAGAAATCGTCGAGAGATGCTGCGGCGCCGACGGTCACGATGAGCGCGGCCCCGTGGTGATCGGCCAGCAGCAGCGCCAGATCCGCGGGCGCGCCCGAGGACGGGAAGGTGGTCGCGCCGATCCCGAGATCCTGGATGCGCTCCAAACCCTTTGCGTGCCCGTCGGTATCGGCCGGCAGGATCACCTCGGCCCCGCACTTGAGCGTGGTGGCGGTGATCTCCTCCGGATCGCCGACGATCAGATCGGGCCGATATCCATTGCGCGTCAACGTATCCGCGCCCCGCCCCACGCCGATCAGAATCGGCGCGTACTCCTTGATGAACGGCTTGATCCGCTTCAGATCCTCGGCGTGATCGGGTGCGTCGGCCACGATCACGACATGTCTCTTCTTCATATCGAGCACCACGTCCGGCACGCCGATTCCGTCGATGAGCAAGGAACTTTCGGTGCGGATGAACTCGATCGTGTTGCCCGCGAAGGCTTCCAGATGATCGGCCAGCCCGTTGCGGGCCTCGATCATGCGCTCGGCGATGCCGGCCTCGGTGAGCTCGATGCCCTCGACCAGCGCCTCGGGTTCCTTCTTCGACAGCTTGTCGGCGTAGACGATGCCCTCGTCCACCCGGACCTTCTGCCCGTCCTTGATCTTGGTGAAAACATCGGAGCTGACCGCGTCCAGCAGCAGAATCCCATTGGCCACCAGCACTTCCGGCCCGAGATTCGGATACCGCCCGGAAATCGAGGGCGAGGCGTTGACCACCACCGCGACCCCGGCCTCCACGAGCCGGTCGGCGGTGAGCCGATCCAAGTCCATCTCGTCCAGGACCACCACATCACCGGGTCCGACGCGCTGCAGCAGACGCCGGGTATTGCGGTCGACCCGGGCCAGCCCGCTGATTCCGGGCATCGTTTCGGTAGTGCGCGACAGCAGGGCCAGCATCTTCATAACGATCGATGATTACCGCAAAGTCTCAACCAATGGTTGAGGCGCGCCGCAACATCCTCCCCATTCGTCACAGTGATGCCAGATTGCACCCCGGATGTCCATTGTGAGTCAACGAGACGACCGTTCTAGCACTAGGTCCTTACCGCGCGGTAAGGATATGCTCCGGTCATGCCCAGCACCACGGTCGAAACAGTCATCTCCGCCCCGCGCGAGGTCGTGTACAAGCTCTTCACCGAGCGCGACAGCCTCAATGGCAACCTGCCCGTCCAGATCAAGCTGAAGAAGCCGGGCGCCGGCATCCCCTCCGGCGTGGGTGCGCAGTACCACCTCGGCCTGGCCGGTCTCGGCGTCACCGAGGAGACCACCGAACTGGTCCCCAATGAACGCTTCGTCTACCGCATCGTCGCCGGCGCCCCGGTGAAGCGGCATGTCGGCACCGTCACCTTCGCCGACGCCCCCGGCGGCACCAAGCTCGTCTACACCATGGAGTCCGAGCCCAGCCTGCCCGTGCCGGCCAAGGTCCTCGAACTCGGCCTCAAGAGCCTGATCAACACCTTCATCAGCGGCGTCCGCAAGGCCACCAAGTAGCCTCTCCCGCAACGGAAGCGGGCCGGTCGCGACAATCGCGACCGGCCCGCTCCGCATTGCCCCTACTTGGGCTGCACGTACCACGCGCCGGGGCCACCGACGCAGTCGTAATCGTTCCACTCACCGTTCTCGATGCCCTGGTTGCCACGGCTCTCGCAGGCGCTGAGCTGCTCGTACGGCCCGTGCTGGGTCGACGGCTGACCGACGGCCGCACTGCCGGTGCCCGCCACCAGCGCCGGAGCCGCGACGGAGTTTCCGGCGAAACCGGCGGCGAGGCCCCCGGCAATGGCCACGGCGGCGGCAAGTGAACGCATACGAATCATGGTCAAGGCTCTACTTTCAGTCGGATACAGCTCGTTCTCGGCGGCGTGAAGGTACAGCCGCCCAATAGGTTCGGAGTAGTCGGCCGATAAGCGAGGCCCCGGAGCGCATGCCCCGGGGCCATCGGTTCACTGTGCCGGTGCGAGTTGCTGCATGATGGCGGCCATATCCAGCCACACCTGCTCGCGGGACATGCGGCCGTCACGCAGATCGCAGACGTGCAGGATGCGGAAATCGACGGGCCGGTTACCGCCCGGGATACCCATGAACATGCCGGTTGCCCGTCCGTACCAATGGGATTCGTCGACGAAGAAGTCGTCCCCGTAGTACCGCCGGGTCGACTCCAGCTTGTCCTCGGTGAGCCCGTCGAACAGCTCGAGGTACCGCTGCACGATGGCTTCCCGGTCGGTGAGCACCCCCCGCGGGTCACCGACCACCTCGTGCTCGACACCCTCGGCGAGGGTGTCCATGATGGCGTCCACATCCTTCTCGTGCTCGGCCGCGGCGTGCCGTGCGAACAATGCGTCTATCTCGTCCCTAGTCATGATGACTTCCTCCTTTTTCACGAGACAGTGCTATCTTCGTGAGATGAGTGTCTCACGTCAAGAGAAATTTCTCACGAGTGGTCGGCAGAATCAGAAGCAGCGAACTCGTGAGGCTCTCCTCGACGCAGCGGTCGAACTCGCCCGCGACGGCCGCTCCCCCTCCATCGCCGAGGTCGCCGAAACCGCCCGTGTCTCCCCCGCCACCGCCTACCGCTACTTCCCGAACACCGCCTCCCTGTGGGCCGATGTCGCCAGCCGCCAGCACACCCAGGCCCGCGACTATCCGGGAATACTCGAATCCCTCTCCGGCACAGCGGAAGAGCGCATGGACACCGTCGTCCGCTCCACCGCCGAAATGCAGCTCGCCGATGAAACCGTCTGGCGCACGGTCCTGCGCGCCGCCCTGGACCGCTGGTTCGACCAGCTGGAGATCCCCGAGGCCGACCGCGTCCCCGTACGCGGCACCACCCGCCTGGAAATGGCCCGAATCGCCATCGCCCCCTTGGCCGATCGCCTCACCCCCGAGCAGCTCGACCGCCTCGCCAACGCGCTCACCATGGTCTACGGCATGGAGGCCGTCGTCACCGCCCGCGACACCTGCGGGCTGGACACCGAAGCCACCACCGAAACCATGCGCTGGGCGGCCCGCGCCCTCATCCGCGGCGCACTCGCCGAAACCGAGGACGTCGCGAAATCCTGAGCGCGACGGCCGATCACGTCTCCTTCCGGCAGGTCGCGCATCCCGCCGCCGACCGAGTGCCGGCGGATTCCCCGGGAGTCCGCCTCATCTCTTCCGATCAGCTTGCGGCGGTGACCTTTTCGGCGTGCGCGGTGGTGAGCAGCTCCCACGCGTGAGCGCGGCCGGTTTCGGTGTCGCCCAGACCGGCGAGCATGCGGGCCAGTTCGACCACGCGCTCATCCTGGGTGAGGGCGCGGACACCGGACTTCACGCCCTTGCCGTCGTCGACCTTGTCCACCACCAGATGGGTGTCGGCGAAGGCCGCCACCTGCGGCAGGTGCGTCACCACAATGACCTGGTGGGTGCGGGCCAGCCGGGCCAGGCGGCGGCCGATCTCGACGGCGGCGCGACCACCGACACCGGCGTCGACCTCGTCGAAGACCATGGTGGTGCCGTGCTCGGAACTGGCCAGCACCACCTCGAGCGCGAGCATGATGCGGGAGAGCTCACCGCCGGACGCGCTCTTGCTCAAGGGAAGTGGGTGCGCTCCCGAATGCGCGGCCAGACGGAACTCCACCTCGTCGACACCGGTCGAACCGGCGTGCAGTTCCTTGCCGTCGATGACCAGCGGCGCGGAATCCTGCACGCCCGCGAGCATGGGGCCCACCGCCACCTCGAGCCGCGCCCGGCCCATGGCCAGGCCGCCCAGTTCGGTGCTCACGGCCGCGGCCAGCTTGCCCGCCGCCTTGGTGCGCGCGGCGGTCAGCTTGCGGGCGGTTTCGCGAACCTTCTCGGCGGCGGTCTCCACCTCGGCGGCCAGGGCGGCCAGGGCTTCCTCGGACACGTCGAGGGAGGACAGCCGGGTGCGCGCCTCATCGGCCCACTTGATGACGCCGTCGATATCCGGGGCGTATTTCCTGGTGAGCGTCTTCAATTCGGCCTGGCGGGTGAGCATGGACTCCAGCGCACCCGGATCGGACGGCAGATCCGACAGGTACGAGCTGAGCTCGGTGGCCAGATCGACCACGACCGAAATCGCCTCGCCCAGACGCGGTCCGAGCCCGGCCAGCGCCGGATCGTCGGAGGCTTCGATGCGAGCGCGCGCGGTGCCCAGCAGATCCAGCGCACCCGCGTCCTCACCCGGGCTGTCGGCCGGGCCGGCCAGCGCATCGTGCGCGGTGGACGCCGCCTCCCGCAGCGAATCCAGATCCGAGAGCCGCCGCACCTCCGCCACCAGGTGCACATCCTCACCGGGTTCCGGTGCGACGGCGTCGATCTCATTGAGCGACTGGGTGAGATGATCGGCCTCGAGCGCGAGTTCGCGGCTCTTGGCGGTGCGCTCGAGCAGCTGATTGCGCGCGTCCAGCCAGGTCTTGCGGGCCTTCTGATACTTGCGCAGCAGCGAATCGACGGTGTCCGAAGCGAATTGGTCCAGCGCGTGCAACTGCTGATCCGGCCGCTGCAACCGCAGCTGATCGTTCTGACCGTGCACGGTGAGCAGCGGCGTCGTGAAATCGCCCAGCACCGAGGCGGGCACGCTGCGTCCGCCCAGATGCGCGCGGGACCGCCCGTCGCTGCCGACGGTGCGCACCGCGATGATGCTGCCGTCGTCATCAGGTTCGGCCCCGGAGGATTCGAGCACCTCCTGAGCTTCCGACCGTGCGCTGTCGTGGACTTCGTCGACGGTGAAGCGCCCCTCCACCACCGCTCGCGACGCGCCGAGCCGCACCCGGCCCGCATCGGCGCGCGCACCGCTGAGGAGGTGCAGGCTCGTCACCACCATGGTCTTGCCCGCACCGGTCTCACCGGTCAAAACGGTCAAACCCTCATGGAATTGCGCGGTGGCGGTGGAAATTACGCCCAGCCCGTCAATCCTGATCTCTGTCAGCACTCGTGCTCTCCGTCCGCCGTCGGCCCCGCCAGCCTGTCACGGGCAATTGGAATTTGCGCACCATCCGATCGGCGAACGGCGCGGAATCCAGCCGCACCCACCGCACCGGTTCGGCCCCGCGGACCGCCTCGACCCGGCCGCCCCGCGGCAATGCGAGGGTGCGCCGGCCATCGAGGAAAACTATCGCATCATGGCCCGTCGCAACGGTTTCCACCGCGATCAGCGAATCCGGGCTGGTCACCAGGGGTCGCGCGAACAGGGCGTGGGCATTGCTCGGAATCACCAGCAGCGCTTCGAGTTCCGGCCACACCACCGGACCGCCCGCCGAGAAGGCATATGCGGTGGAACCGGTGGGAGTGGCGATCAGCACACCGTCGCACCCGAACGACGACACCGGACGGCCGTCGACCTCCAGCACCACCTCGAGAACGCCCATGCGCGTGGCGTTCTCGATACTGGCCTCGTTGAGCGCCCAGCCGCGCTCGACCACCACATCGTCGATCTGCACGGTGACATCGATGGTCATGCGCTCTTCGAGCGTGTAGTCGCGGCGCACCACCTGGGATAGCGCCTCGTCCAGATGCTCGGCCTCGGCCTCGGTGAGAAATCCGATGCGCCCCAGATTGATTCCCAGCACCGGCACCGACGCCTCACGCGCCAGCTCCGCCGCGCGCAGGAACGTGCCGTCGCCGCCCAGGGCGAGCACCATCTCGCAGCCGATGGCCGCGGCCGGCCCGTGCTCCATGACACGAACCGGATAGCCGTCCGCTTCGCCTGCATCGTCCAGATCGAAACGGGTGCTGTAGGCCTCGTCCTCGAGCACCCGCAACCCGATACCGGCCGCATCGAAGATCTTGGCGACACGATGCGCGGTCTCGGTGAGCTCCGACCGCCCCGGATGGGCGACCAGCAGGATTTCCCGCGCACGCCGCTCGGTGTGAATTTCCCGCGCACGCCGCTCCGTGGACGCGCCTTGCGGCACAGCCCACTCACTCTCCGGCGAGTTCACTGCGGACCCTCCTCCACCGCGCGTTCGATCAGCGCCGTCACCCGTTCCTGTTCACTCGCATCGTAGGCGTAGCCGGTGACAGATTCACCGGTCGCCGGATCGGCGACCTTGCGCAGCCACAGGAAGTACTCGACATTTCCGGAGGGCCCGGGCAGCGGGCTGGCGACCACACCGAGGGTGCGCAACCCCTGACGCGCTGCGGCGGCGGCGACCTCACGCACCGCCTCGGCTCGCAGCGCCGGATCCCGCACCACCCCACCGGATCCCAGCCGTTCCTTGCCGACCTCGAACTGCGGCTTCACCATCGGCAGCAGATCCGCCTCCGGCTCGCAGCAGGCCGCCAGCGCGGGCAGCACCAGGCCCAGCCCGATGAACGACAGATCCGCGACCACCAATTCGACTGTGCCGCCGATGAGTTCGGGTGTCAGCGCCCGCACGTTCGTCCGATCGTGCACGCGCACACGATCATCGTTCTGTAGTCGCCAGATCAGTTGCCCGTAACCGACATCCGCGGCCACGACCTCTTTCGCGCCACGCGAGAGCAGCACATCGGTGAACCCGCCGGTGGACGCGCCGGCATCCAGGCAGCGCTTGCCCTCGACCGTCACACCCTGCGATCCGAACGCCTCCAGCGCCCCCAGCAGCTTGTGCGCTCCACGCGAGGCCCACTGCACCTCATCGGGTTCGTCCCGCACCAGCAGCGGCGTCCCCGCCTCCACCCCCGTTGCCGGTTTGGTGGCGACACTTCCATTGATCAGGACGCGGCCCGCATTGATCAGCTCGACCGCGTGTTCCCGCGATCGCGCCAATCCGCGGCGAACCAGTTCCGCGTCCACCCGTGCGCGTCTGGCCACCTCAGATCTTGTCCACCGTGGCCAGGGCCTGCACCAGCACATCGTGCGCCTGCTCCAGAATCCGGGCCCGCCGCACGATATCCGTGCCCTCGGTCACCGAATCCCGCGCGCCCGCGGCCAATTCGGCCAGCAATGCGTCGACATCCGCCCTGACCCGCTCCGGGTCGGCGAACTCCTGATTCGCGCCCGCGAGATGCTGCCCGGGCATCGGAACCCCCGGACGGGGTCCCGGCTCGGGCTGTCCCTGGACGGACTGTCCAGGCATAGGCGGGCGAGGCGTCGGCATAGTCATGGTGGCGACAACGCTACCCGAACTCCCATTCGAACACACGTACCGTCCCGGATAGCAATCCCACCGTCGGTCACCCGAAGATCGCGCCGTGTTGGCGGAAAAGAAGTTGCGGCGGTGTGCCAGCATCAAGCAAATGGACCGCAACTTCGATGAGCTGGTGGCCGAAGCGGCGTCGGTCTCCGTGGACGGATGGGACTTCTCCTGGCTGGACGGCCGCGCCACCGAGCAGCGACCCTCGTGGGGATATCAGCGCCGGCAGGCGCAGCGCCTGGCCGGCGCCCGGGCGGCGCTCGATATTCAGACCGGCGGGGGTGAGGTGCTCGCCGAGGCCGAGGTCTTGCCGCCGACCATGGTCGCCACCGAATCGTGGCCGCCCAATATTCAGAAGGCGACCCGGCTGCTGCATCCGCGCGGAGCGGTGGTCGTCGCCGATCCGGACGAACCGCCACTGCCGTTCGCCGACGGGGCCTTCGATCTGGTGACGAGCCGGCATCCCGCGACCGTGTGGTGGGAAGAGATCGCCCGGGTGCTCGAACCCGGCGGGATCTACTTCGCACAGCATGTCGGGCCCGCCAGCGTCTTCGAACTGGTGGAGTACTTCCTCGGACCGCAACCCGAGGCCCGCACGAAACGTGATCCCGGCGCCGAAGCCGCCGAGGCGCGCACGGCCGGGCTGGAGATCGTGCAAGCCCGGTCCGAGCGACTGCGGATGGAATTCCACGACATCGGGGCGGTCGTGTACTTCTTGCGCAAGGTGATCTGGATGGTTCCCGGGTTCACCGTCGAGCAGTACCTCGACCGGCTGCGCGACCTGGACCGCGAGATTCGCGCCAACGGCCCGTTCGTCGCCTATTCCAGCCGGAGCCTGTTCGAAGCCCGGAAGCCGTAGCGCCGCAAGCGGGTCAGTCCCGTGCGGCGGGCGGGGGCGAAACCGGAACGGCGCGACCCGGATGCGCGCGCAGGCGCGCGGTGATCTCGTCGGCGATATCGGCGCCGGACGGGATCGGGGCGGTGTCGGCGACCGGATGATTCAGGGCGTCCAGGGATTCCGCGACATAGGTGGGCAGCCGATCCGCGGGCTGGGCGCGCAGATCCGCCAGCGTGCTGACCCCGGTGAGGACCATGAGGGACTCCAGGCCGACCGTGTGCGCGCCGTCGATGTCGGTGTTCAGACGGTCGCCGACCACCAGGGCGTCGCGAGTGGCGGCGCGGGTCAAGGCGTCTTCCATCAAGGGGGCGAACGGTTTTCCCGCCACGATCGGATCACGGTCGGAAGCGGTGCGCAGGGCGGCGACCATGGAACCGTTGCCGGGAGCCAGGCCGCGTTCGTTCGGAAGGGTGGCATCGGTATTCGCGGCCACCCAGAAAGCTCCGGCGCGCAGGGCGTAGGCGGCCTCGGCCAGATCCGCCCAGGCCGTATTGGGATTGTGGCCCTGGACGACACCGGCGGGGGCGATGCCATTGAACCGGCGGATCGCTTGCAGGCCAACGGCTTCGATCTCGGCCACCAGATCGTCGGTGCCGACGACGAGAACCGTCGCACCGGGCGACAGGCGGGAGGCGAGGAGATGGGCGGCGGCCTGGGCGCTGGTCACCACCTCGTCCTCGGTTGCGGCGAAACCGAGTTCGCGCAGATGACCGGCGACACCGGTCGCCGAACGGCTGGCATTGTTGGTGACATACAGCAGCCGCTGGCCGTCGGCGGACGCCGAAAGCGCCTCGGGCGCACCGGGAATCACCTCATGACCTCGGAACAGGGTGCCGTCCAGATCCAGTAGCAGTGCGCCGAACCGATCCCTTAGCCGCATTACGCCGCCCCTCTCACATCATCTCTGCCATAGACGACTCGACCGCGCAGCCTTCCCGGAAAGGAGGGCTGCGCGGTCGATTTCACGATGTTACTCAGTTCTCGGTGGTGTCCGCCGACTTTGCGGGCCGAGTGCCGTCATCCGTGGCGGCGGCACCTTCGTCGGTGTCCTCGTCCTCGTCCTCGTCCTGGCCGGCGTCGTCCGCATCGTCCTCGTCGTACGAGAACGCTTGGCCGTCACCGCCTTCCGCCAGATCGGCGGCGCGATCCTCGGCGTCGGTCTCGCCATCCAGGTCAGCGGACGCGGCATTCATGAACCAGCTCAAGGCTTCCTCGCTACGACCGGCGGCCAGCAGCGCCTCCGCGTAGGCGTAGAACAACCGGGCGGCGGCCGAACCGGTCCGCTGCGGATCCAGCTCGGCGGTCTGCAGCGTCACCACGGCCTGGTCGTACTGGCCCAGATCCATGCGCGCGCCCGCGACCACGATGCGCAGCTCGGTGGCTTCGTCACCGGTCAGCGCCCGCGCCTCATCGGAGCGGCCCAGTTCGATGGCGCGCTCGGGACGACCCAGACCGCGTTCGCAGTCGGCCATGACGGCCAGCAGCCCGGAACCACCCGACATGCGCCGCGCGGTCCGCAGCTCCGACAGCGCCTCGGCCCACTCACCGGCGTGGTAGGCCGCGACACCGGCGGTCTCGCGCACCACGGCGATCCGACCGGCCCGCTGCCGGGCCGCCCGCGCATGCGCCAGCGCCAGCTCCGGATCCTCGTCGAGCAGCTGCGCCACCATCACCAGATGGCGGGCGACCGACTCGGCATTGCTCTTGTCCAGGCTCAGCAGATCCCGGCGCACAGCCGGTTCCAGATCCGCGGCCTGCACATCGTCCGGCAGCGTCGGCTCATCCGGACGACCGGAGCGACGCTCGCCGCCACCGGCCCGCGCGCCCTCACCGCCACGCCGCCGCTCCGAGTCACCGAACGACCGCTCGGGACGCTCACTGCGCTCCCGATCCGCGCGCTCGCCACGATCGCGGTCCGGACGGTCATTGCGGTCGAAGCCACCGCGGGAGTTCTCACGCTTGTCGCCGAAACCGCTGCGGCCGAAGCTCTTCCGATCATCACGGTCGCCACGATCGGCGCGATCGCGTCCGAAGTCGCGGCCGCCGCCGTCGCGGTTGAAACCGCCACGACCACCCTCGCGGTCGTCACGGGAACGATTGAATCCACCCCGGTTGTCACCACGGCCCTCGCCCGAACGGTTGAACCCGCCCCGGTCACCACGATCATCGCGACCACCCGAGCGATTGAACCCACCCCGCTCGTCACGGCCGCCGGAGCGGTTGAAACCGCCCCGATCACCACGGTCGTCGCGACCACCGGCACGGTTGAATCCACCGCGCTCACCGCGGTCGTCACGCGAACGGTTGAACCCACCGCGATCATCACGGCCCTCGCCGGAGCGATTGAAGCCACCGCGCTCACCGCGATCGTCACGGGAACGGTTGAAGCCGCCACGGTCGTCACGACCGCCGGAGCGGTTGAACCCGCCGCGATCGTCGCGACCCTCACCGGAGCGATTGAAGCCACCGCGCTCACCGCGGTCATCGCGGGAACGATTGAAGCCGCCACGGTTGTCACCCGAGCGGTTGAAGCCACCCCGGCCGCCCTCGCGGTCATCACGGGAACGGTTGAAACCACCGCGGTCGTCACGACCCTCGCCGGAGCGATTGAAGCCGCCGCCGCGATTACCGTCACGGTCGTCGCGCGAGCGGTTGAAACCACCGCGGCTGCCGCCCTCGGAACCGCCGCGGTATCCGCCGCGATCCCGGTCCCGGTCGCCGCCGAAGCCGCCTCGGCCGCCCTCGTTGCTGTCACGCCGGGGACGGTCGAAGCCGCCCTGGCCGGATCCGCCGCTGTTACGGCGGAAGGGTTTGCGGCCGTCGTTCTGCTCCGCCACGGTGATCCCTCTCTGTAAGTAGCTCTGCTGCCGTACCCGGCCGCGGCGCTGGCGCGCGTGAGGGCCGGCGGGACGTTCCCGCCGACATAAATTCAATCACGCGCGAACCATGGAGCGTCCACGCGGTACCAGGTGGTAAAACGCGAAAAGGGGACCCAGATCTGGGTCCCCTTTTGCGAAGGATGTTCCGGCGGTGTCCTACTCTCCCACACCCTGTCGAGTGCAGTACCATCGGCGCAGGTGGCCTTAGCTTCCGGGTTCGGAATGGGACCGGGCGTTTCCCCACCGCTATAGCCGCCGTAACTCTATGAAACTGTCACATAAGGGGGTTCGGGGGCTTAGCCCCCGACCTCCTCCCGTATCGGGGATGGAAAGGGGCGCAGCCCCTTTCGTATCCGCCAACACAGTGTGTGTTGTTTCAGATACCGCACAGTGGACGCGTAGCTTCTTTGTTGGTAAGTCCTCGGCCTATTAGTACCGGTCACCTGCACCAGTTACCTGGCTTCCAGTTCCGGCCTATCAACCCGATGGTCTGTCGGGGGCCTTACCCACTCAAGGTGGTGAGAAACCTCATCTTGGAACAGGCTTCCCGCTTAGATGCTTTCAGCGGTTATCCCTTCCGAACGTAGCAAACCAGCCGTGCTCCTGGCGGAACAACTGGCACACCAGAGGTTCGTCCGTCCCGGTCCTCTCGTACTAGGGACAGCCTTCCTCAAGTTTCTGACGCGCGCGGCGGATAGAGACCGAACTGTCTCACGACGTTCTAAACCCAGCTCGCGTGCCGCTTTAATGGGCGAACAGCCCAACCCTTGGGACCTACTCCAGCCCCAGGATGCGACGAGCCGACATCGAGGTGCCAAACCATCCCGTCGATATGGACTCTTGGGGAAGATCAGCCTGTTATCCCCGGGGTACCTTTTATCCGTTGAGCGACACCGCTTCCACTTGCCGGTGCCGGATCACTAGTCCCGACTTTCGTCCCTGCTCGACCTGTCGGTCTCACAGTCAAGCTCCCTTGTGCACTTGCACTCGACACCTGATTGCCAACCAGGCTGAGGGAACCTTTGGGCGCCTCCGTTACATTTTGGGAGGCAACCGCCCCAGTTAAACTACCCACCAGGCACTGTCCCTGAACCCGATCAGGGTCCGAGGTTAGAGGTCCAATACGATCAGAGTGGTATTTCAACGACGACTCCACAAACACTGGCGTGTCTGCTTCACAGTCTCCCACCTATCCTACACAAACCGTACCGAACACCAATACCAAGCTATAGTGAAGGTCCCGGGGTCTTTTCGTCCTGCCGCGCGTAACGAGCATCTTTACTCGTACTGCAATTTCGCCGAGTCTGTGGTTGAGACAGCAGAGAAGTCGTTACGCCATTCGTGCAGGTCGGAACTTACCCGACAAGGAATTTCGCTACCTTAGGATGGTTATAGTTACCACCGCCGTTTACCGGGGCTTAAATTCTCAGCTTCGCGCCGAAGCGCTAACCGGTCCTCTTAACCTTCCGGCACCGGGCAGGCGTCAGTCCGTATACATCGTCTTACGACTTCGCACGGACCTGTGTTTTTAGTAAACAGTCGCTTCTCTCTGGTCTCTGCGACCTCACTCAGCTCGATCCGCAAGGGATGTCACCAAGCAAGGTCCCCCTTCTCCCGAAGTTACGGGGGCATTTTGCCGAGTTCCTTAACCACAGTTATCTCGATCGCCTTGGTATTCTCTACCTGACCACCTGTGTCGGTTTGGGGTACGGGCCGTGTATCAACTCACTAGAGGCTTTTCTCGGCAGCATAGGATCACTGAATTCGCCTCAATCGGCTACGCATCACCTCTCAGGCTGTATGCGGTGCGGATTTGCCTACACCACGCCCTACAGGCTTACACCAGGTATTCCATCACCTGGCCCAGCTACCTTCCTGCGTCACCCCATCGCTTGACTACTACAGCCAGGGTCGTATGCAGCCACTTCCGGCCTCCCGAAGGAGGTCCATCCGCTTTTGGATACTTAGCACAACTGATTCGCCATTGGGCGCGGATACACGGGTACGGGAATATCAACCCGTTGTCCATCGACTACGCCTGTCGGCCTCGCCTTAGGTCCCGACTCACCCTGGGCGGATTAACCTGGCCCAGGAACCCTTGGTCATTCGGCGGACGAGTTTCTCACTCGTCTTTCGCTACTCATGCCTGCATTCTCACTCGCGCAGCCTCCACGGCTGGATCACTCCGCCGCTTCCCTGGCTACACGACGCTCCCCTACCCATCCACACTCCTGGCCCGAAGGCGGGATAATGTGTGAATGCCGCGGCTTCGGCGGTGTACTTGAGCCCCGCTACATTGTCGGCGCAGGATCACTTGACCAGTGAGCTATTACGCACTCTTTCAAGGGTGGCTGCTTCTAAGCCAACCTCCTGGTTGTCTTCGCGACCCCACATCCTTTTCCACTTAGTACACGCTTAGGGGCCTTAGCCGGCGATCTGGGCTGTTTCCCTCTCGACTATGAAGCTTATCCCCCACAGTCTCACTGCCGCGCTCTCACTCACCGGCATTCGGAGTTTGGCTGACTTCGGTAAGCTTGTGGGCCCCCTAGGCCATCCAGTAGCTCTACCTCCGGTGAGAAACACGCGACGCTGCACCTAAATGCATTTCGGGGAGAACCAGCTATCACGGAGTTTGATTGGCCTTTCACCCCTACCCACAGCTCATCCCCTCAGTTTTCAACCTAAGTGGGTTCGGGCCTCCACGACGTCTTACCGTCGCTTCACCCTGGCCATGGGTAGATCACTCCGCTTCGGGTCCATAGTGTGCGACTCACTCGCCCTATTCGGACTCGCTTTCGCTACGGCTCCCCCACACGGGTTAACCTCGCCACACACCGATGACTCGCAGGCTCATTCTTCAAAAGGCACGCCATCACCCCACAATGAGGGCTCTGACGGATTGTAAGCGCACGGTTTCAGGTACTATTTCACTCCCCTCCCGGGGTACTTTTCACCTTTCCCTCACGGTACTAGTCCGCTATCGGTCACCAGGTAGTATTCAGGCTTATCGGGTGGTCCCGACAGATTCACAGCAGATTTCACGGGCCCGCTGCTACTCGGGTGCCCATCACAACAGCCAGATCGTTTTCGTCTACAGGACTCTCACCCTCTACGGTTGGCCGTCCCAGACCAATTCGACTAACGCTCTGGTTTCTTACTGTTGCCTAGTTCGGCAGAACTAGGAAGATAGGTCCCACAACCCCAAGAACGAAACGCCTGCCGGCTATCACGCGCTCCTGGTTTAGCCTCTTCCGCTTTCGCTCGCCACTACTCACGGAATCACTGTTGTTTTCTCTTCCTGTGGGTACTGAGATGTTTCACTTCCCCACGTTCCCTCCACACGCCCTATATATTCAGGCGCGGGTAACACGACATCACTCGTGCTGGGTTTCCCCATTCGGAAATCCTCGGATCTCAGCTCGGTTGACAGCTCCCCGAGGCTTATCGCAGCCTCCTACGTCCTTCATCGGCTCCTGGTGCCAAGGCATCCACCGTACGCTCTTACACACTTACTAACAAAGATGCTCGCGTCCACTGTGCAGTTCTCAAACAACACACAAGACCAACTCTTGACTCAGCACCAGCCGGAGCAATTCCCCGCGGTATGACTGAAAGCCAGTCTCGTCGTTTTTTGCCTGGAAAGAACGTCTGTTCTTTCAGGACCCAACAGTGTGCCGATATATCTTCCCTGCCGGCCACATGGGACCGAACTTGATGGAAAGAGGTTGTCAGTGTTCCACCCATGAGCTCCGCCGGACTACGTGTGAGTCCGAAACGGCTCTGGCGCAGTCTCTCTCGACTGTTCGAGGTGACATGCGCTAGATGCTCCTTAGAAAGGAGGTGATCCAGCCGCACCTTCCGGTACGGCTACCTTGTTACGACTTCGTCCCAATCGCCAATCCCACCTTCGACAGCTCCCTCCACAAGGGTTAGGCCACTGGCTTCGGGTGTTACCGACTTTCATGACGTGACGGGCGGTGTGTACAAGGCCCGGGAACGTATTCACCGCAGCGTTGCTGATCTGCGATTACTAGCGACTCCAACTTCACGGGGTCGAGTTGCAGACCCCGATCCGAACTGAGACCGGCTTTAAGGGATTCGCTCCACCTCACGGTATCGCAGCCCTCTGTACCGGCCATTGTAGCATGTGTGAAGCCCTGGACATAAGGGGCATGATGACTTGACGTCGTCCCCACCTTCCTCCGAGTTGACCCCGGCAGTCTCTCACGAGTCCCCGCCATTACGCGCTGGCAACATAAGATAAGGGTTGCGCTCGTTGCGGGACTTAACCCAACATCTCACGACACGAGCTGACGACAGCCATGCACCACCTGTACACCGACCACAAGGGGGGCCATATCTCTATGGCTTTCCGGTGTATGTCAAACCCAGGTAAGGTTCTTCGCGTTGCATCGAATTAATCCACATGCTCCGCCGCTTGTGCGGGCCCCCGTCAATTCCTTTGAGTTTTAGCCTTGCGGCCGTACTCCCCAGGCGGGGTACTTAATGCGTTAGCTACGGCACGGATCCCGTGGAAGGAAACCCACACCTAGTACCCACCGTTTACGGCGTGGACTACCAGGGTATCTAATCCTGTTCGCTACCCACGCTTTCGCTTCTCAGCGTCAGTTACTTCCCAGAGACCCGCCTTCGCCACCGGTGTTCCTCCTGATATCTGCGCATTTCACCGCTACACCAGGAATTCCAGTCTCCCCTGAAGTACTCTAGTCTGCCCGTATCGACTGCAGGCTCGCGGTTGAGCCGCGAGTTTTCACAATCGACGTGACAGACCGCCTACAAGCTCTTTACGCCCAGTAATTCCGGACAACGCTCGCACCCTACGTATTACCGCGGCTGCTGGCACGTAGTTGGCCGGTGCTTCTTCTACAGGTACCGTCACTTGCGCTTCGTCCCTGTCGAAAGAGGTTTACAACCCGAAGGCCGTCATCCCTCACGCGGCGTCGCTGCATCAGGCTTTCGCCCATTGTGCAATATTCCCCACTGCTGCCTCCCGTAGGAGTCTGGGCCGTGTCTCAGTCCCAGTGTGGCCGGTCGCCCTCTCAGGCCGGCTACCCGTCGTCGCCTTGGTAGGCCATTACCCCACCAACAAGCTGATAGGCCGCGGGCCCATCTCGCACCAGTAAACCTTTCCAACAACCCCCATGCAGAGGCTGCTCATATCCGGTATTAGACCCAGTTTCCCAGGCTTATCCCAGAGTGCGAGGCAGATCACCCACGTGTTACTCACCCGTTCGCCGCTCGTGTACCCCGAAGGGCCTTACCGCTCGACTTGCATGTGTTAAGCACGCCGCCAGCGTTCGTCCTGAGCCAGGATCAAACTCTCCGTTGAAGACTCTCAATTCCCTCCCGAAGGAGGCAATCAGAAGTAAACGTGAGTCCGAAAACCCAGCAAAATAAACGCCAGCTCGGAAATTAAGCTGACTAAATGTTCGACACCCACACGGGGGGCGGATGCCGAAACCAATAAATTATTGGCACTGACATTCATCGACACACTATTGAGTTCTCAAAGAACACACGCACAGGTCTTCTATCTAAACTGATCAGATGTCCAACCGGGCAACTTTTCCAGCCTAACCGCGAGACTCAACAGAGTCAAGTTCGAGATCTCGGCTGGGTGTTCATTGTCAGGCGCTCCTCGTACAACCTCGTTTCCGGGCCCGCGTTTCCAGCCTCTGAGCTGGGCGTCTGGCATCCGGTCGGTGTCCGTGTCGCTCTGACCTGGACTAAGTTACGCCCAGGAAAACGCAGATGCAAATCGCCTGGTGACGGCGGTGTCTGCGCAGGTCGCGGACCCCCGAAACGACAAGATCGCCGGGTCGGGGCACTGTTTTGTGACCCAGCTCTCGGCGATCTTGTTTTCGTATCGGGCTTTTCGGACCTTCCGTCCGGTTCGTCCCTACTGACCCGCTCGGCGCACGCCGGCGAAGTTCTTCTTGCCGCGGCGCAGGACCAGCCAGCTTCCGTGCAGGTAGTCGGCGTCCGACGGGGTCCACTCCAGATCGGAGATCTTCTCGTTGTTCACCGATGCGCCACCCTCATTGACAGCGCGGCGGGCCGCGCCCCGGCTCTCCGACAGGCCGGAGGCCACCAGCAGGTCGACGATGGTGTCGCCGGGCTTGGCCTCGGCGACCTTGCCGTCGACCGCCGCCTCGGTCAGCGCCGCGGACAGCGTGGACTCGTTCAGCTCGCGGAGTTCGCCGCGACCGAACAGGGCCTGGCTGGCCAGCTGCACCGAGCGGGTGTGCTCCTCGCCGTGCACGAGGGTCGTCATTTCGGCGGCGAGCCGGCGCTGGGCCTCGCGGGCGTGCGGGCGCTCGGTCGTGGCCTGCTCGAGCTCGTCCAGTTCCTCGCGGGACAGGAAGGTGAACCAGCGCAGGTAGCGGACCACATCGACGTCGGCCGTGTTCACGAAGTACTGGTACCAGGCGTAGGGGCTGGTCATCTCCGGGTCGAGCCAGAGGCTGCCGCCGCCGGTGGACTTGCCGAACTTCTTGCCGTCGGCCGAGGTCACCAGGGGGACGGTCAGGGCGTGCACGTGTTCGCCGTCGACGCGGCGATTGAGCTCCACGCCGGCGATGATGTTGCCCCACTGATCCGAGCCGCCGACCTGCAGGCGGCAGCCGTGCGTGCGGCGCAGCTGCACGAAGTCGTTGGCCTGTAGCAGCATGTAGGAGAACTCGGTGTAGGAGATGCCGTCGGACTCCAGGCGGCGCTTCACCGTGTCGCGAGCCAGCATGACGTTCACCGAGAAGTGCTTGCCGATGTCACGCAGGAAGTCGACAGTGCTCAGCGAGCCGGTCCAGTCCATATTGTTGGCGATGATCGCGCCGGTCGGGGAATCGTCGAGGTCGACGAAACGCTCGAGCTGGGAGCGGATGCGGCCCGCCCACTCGGCCACCGTGTCGGAGGAGTTCATGGTGCGCTCGCCGACATCGCGGGGGTCGCCGATCATGCCGGTCGCGCCGCCCGCGAGCACGATCGGGCGATGGCCCGCGGCCTGGAAGCGCTTCAGCGCCAGCAGCGGGACCAGGTGCCCGGCATGCAGGGAGGCCGCGGTGGGGTCGAAGCCGGCATAGAGCGTCAACGGGCCTTTGGCCAGATCCGCGCGCAGGGCGTCCAGATCGGTGGACTGCGCGATCAGTCCGCGCCAGGTCAGTTCGTCAATGATGTCGCCGGTCACGGCTCCCTATCTTTCCGTACCTCGATGGTGGACTCGCGCACCGGGCAATAGCATCGCGTCCCATGCGCGTCGATCGACACAGTGTGCCCGAGCAAACCCCTTCCGCCGCAATCGAATTTGTGCGCACCAGGTATGCCGAGCAGGCGCGGGCGGCGGAGGCGGGCGGACTGTCGGGGGTGCGGTGGCTCGGCGAGGTGCTGCTCGAGTATGTCGGTGCGCGGACGGTCGAGCTCGATCCGGAGGTCGAAGAGCGGGAGACCTGGCTGGCCCTGCGGAGCGCGGTCGTGCTGTTCCGGGACTTCGTCGAAGGTCAGGCCGCGCCGAAGCACTCCGACTGCTTCGCCAATGCGGGGTACGCCTCGCACTACTTCCGCTTCACGAAGGGTGACGAGGCGCTGACGGTCCGAGAGTGGGACGCGGCCTGGTGGCCGGCGCTCGGTCTGCGATTCGACGCGGTGCTCGAGCAGCTGGCGGAGCTCTGCCCGGACGACCATGCGGAAGGGCAAGCGCTGGTGGCGCTTTGGTCGGGGCAGGACATGGATACGCGGACGCTGGACGGGCATGTCGGGCCGGCTCTGCGGGCGATCGAGCGCCGCGATGCGGACCTGTTCGATGATGCGCTGATCAGGGTGTTGCGGCGGCATCGGGACGCGGCGAGTGCCCGGGTCCGGGACATGCGCGAGGGCGGGTATCGGCAGCTGGCCAAGGATCTGATCTCGTGGGAGGCGGTCGGGTTGGCGGCGCTCGCGCATATGGCTGGAATGCCGATCGGGGTCGAATCCGGGTACCTGCCGGTGCGGCTGGTCACCGGAGCGGGGCCGGTGGTACCCCGGGCCGACGGAGGACCGATCGCCCGGCCCGAGTGCGCAGCCGAAGTCGCCGCCGAGTGGCTGGACCGGAATCCGCGCGTGGCGCAGCGCAGGATCGACGCCATCCAGCGGTTCGACGGCAGTCTGTCGGGGTGGTTCAACGTCGTGTACTGCATCGCGTCCGATCTTCGCGCGGAACAGGGCTACCGGTCCGTGCTCGATCCCCGGTTCGAGGATCCGCGCAGCTGGGAGGTCCTCACGCGGGCAACCGAGGCAGCAGCTCAGGCCTTCAAGCTGGTGACCGCTCCGCCCGGCAGCATGATCGCGGTGACCGTCGAGGGCCGGACCACCGAACTCCCCGCCGGCGAGGTGGATGACAGCTACGCCTCCGGCAGCGCCTATACCCATGCGGTCGCGCTGGCATGGACGACTCGATCGGCGGCGGCTCTCGACATCCTCGCGAGCGTTCGCCGATTCCGGCGCGAGAGCGAGGAGCCGCCAACCGGTTTCGCACAGGCGATTCGGGCACTCGTGCAGGGCGGGGACCCCCGCGATGCGCTGCGGGCGGCATTGGAAGCGCCCGGCTCGGGCGACTATGCGCAGTATGTGGAACAGCCACGGACGCGGCTGCTGGAACGGCTGGTAGCGGGCGACCACGCGGGATTCGATTCCGCCCTTGCCGAGGCATTGACCCGGTACAGCACCTTCTACAGCTCCGGATCCAGGAGCGACCAGTTCGATGGGCAGCTGAACTTCGAGGTGCTCGGCCTGGCGTGCCGCGCCGCCGATCAAGGCTTCCCGATCACCGTCGAATCCGACTATCTGCCGCGCAGGGTGATCGAAGGCGCGTGGCTCACGTCGACGCGGTGAACCGGGCGTCCGCCTGATCGGTCAGGCGGACGGTGGGTGGCGATCACGGCCGAAGCCGACTACCTGCTTGCCCGAAATGGCGTGTGGTCGAGGGCGCATGGCTCATGCCCCGGCGGTGAGCGGGGAGTGCTGTCGAGCACGCCCGCCGCCGATCGTCATCGACTGCGGAGGGGATTGTGTTGTGGGGCAGCGCTTCACGAACCTGGGCGAAGGCGGCGGGCTAGCGGTCGAAGGCAGTCTTCAGGGCGGTGAGGTGGACGCGGCTGGCGGTGGCGGCGGCTTCGGGGTCGCGGGCGCGGATGGCGTCGTAGAGGGTTTCGTGGGCGTCGTGGTCGGCGCGGGCATCGGGGACGGGGTGGATGCGGAGCATGTCGATCATGGCGTGCCTCGAGCGCGGGACGAAGGCGTTGAACATCTCCAGCAGGATGTCGTTGTGGGAGGCGGCGATGACCGTGCGGTGGAACGCGGTGTCGGCGTCGACGAGGGTGGGGATCTCCGGGCCGGATTCGGCGCGCAGGTTCAGGGCCTTGAGCATGGTGCGCAGGTCGGCGGGGGTGCGGCGGCGGGCGGCCAGGGCGGCGGCTTCGGCCTCGATGGCGATGCGGGCCTCGATGACGGTGACGATGTCGGCGCGGCGCAGGATGGTGTCCCAGTCCTCGGTGACATCGAGGGCGGTGAGGAAAACGCCTGCGCCCTGGCGGCTTTCGAGCACCCCCTGGCCGGCGAGTTCGCGGATGGCCTCGCGCAGGGTGGAGCGGCCGACGCCGAGCTGGGCGGCGAGGGTGGTCTCGCCGGGCAGGCGGTGGCCGAGTTCCCATTCCCCGGCGCGTATGCGGGTGAGCAGTACCTCGGCGGCCTGTGCGGCGAGGGGATGCCGTTGTACCTGGGCCATCGGTCTCCGGCCTCTCTACTTGTCTGAGGAGTGATTGTCTTCTAGTCTAGGCCACATGCTTTCGGGTGCCCTTCTCCTCCTTCGCTGCCGCGGCGGGGTCTGATCGACCGGCACCCCGTATGCGGGGCTGTTGTGCTGCGCCGGTCACGAGAATCGACGCGAAAGAGCACGCAGTGAACATCTCTTCTGTTACCACTCCCCCGAGTTCCGTCTCCGCTCCCGCGAACTGGAATGCCCAGCAGCCGTCCGTAATGCCGTCGCATCGGTATCGCGATGTGTATCAACGGGTTTCGGTGCCGCTGACGGAACGCACCTGGCCCTCCAACCGGATCACCGCCGCACCTCTGTGGGTGCCGGTCGATCTGCGCGACGGCAATCAGGCGCTGGCCGAGCCCATGGATCCGGCGCGCAAGCGGCGGTTCTTCGAGATGTTGGTGGCCATGGGCTACAAGGAGATCGAGGTCGGGTATCCGAGCGCCTCGCAGACCGATTTCGATTTCGTGCGACTGATCGGCACGGAGAGTCTCGCGCCGGAGGATGTCACCATCGTGGTGTTCACCCCGGCGCGTGCGGACCTGATCGAGCGCAGCGTGGAATCCGTTCGGGGACTGTCCAATCGGGTGGTCATCCACATGTACACCGCGACCGCGCCGGTGTGGCGGGAGGTGGTGCTGGGGGCGTCGCGGGACGAGCTGACCGACATCATCGTCGCGGGTGGCCGCCGGATTCTGGAGCTGGCCGGGGGCCTGCCGAATGTGCGATTCCAGTTCTCCCCCGAGGTTTTCATGCTGACCGAGCCGGATTACGCACTGGAGGTGTGCGATCGGATGACTACGCTGTGGCAGGCCACGCCGCAGCGGCCGGTGACCCTGAATCTGCCGACCACGGTCGAGGTGGCGACGCCGAATGTGTACGCCGATCAGATCGAGTACATGCACCGGAATCTGGCGCGGCGGGACAGCGTGATCCTGTCGGTGCATCCGCACAATGATCGCGGAACCGGGGTGGCCTGTGCGGAATTGGCGATGCTGGCGGGCGCGCAGCGGGTGGAGGGCTGCGTGTTCGGCAATGGTGAGCGCACCGGAAATGTGGATCTGGCGACGCTGGCGCTGAATCTGCACGCACAGGGGGTTGATCCGATGATCGACTTCTCCGATATCGACGGGGTGCGCCGGACCGTTGAGCACTGCACGCGGCTGCCGGTGCCCGAGCGGCATCCGTACGCGGGCGATCTGGTGTACACGGCCTTCTCGGGGACGCATCAGGACGCGATCAAGAAGGGTTTCGCCGAGCATCGGGCGCGCGCCGATCGGCTGGGGGTATCCGAGCGCGAAATCGACTGGCGTATACCGTATCTGCCGATCGACCCGGCCGATGTGGGGCGCTCCTATGATGCGGTGATCCGGGTCAATTCGCAGTCCGGCAAGGGCGGTATCGCGTATCTGCTGGAGCAGGAGTACGGGCTGGCACTGTCCCGGCAGCAGCAGGTCGAGTTCGCTCGGTACGTCCAGCGCTACACCGATGAGACCGGGACGGAGGTGCCGGCGCAGCGGCTACGGGAGCTGTTCGCCGAGTTCTACGAGGTGCCGGTGGACGCGTCCGCTCCGTCGGCATCTTCCGGGCCGAGCCGCGACTCGAGTTCGGCGACACGGCGTTCCACCGACGCGAGCCGCTGCAGGACTTCGGCCACGGACACCCTGACGTAACCCGCAGGCGGCGGGGGCTCGTCCTGACCGGTGGGCGCGGGCCGGGTGCCGATGAGCTGAAAGAGCTTGTCGCGCAACCGGTCCCGGTCGGCGCCCATTTTGGTGAGCACCTGCGCGGCGATGCCCTCGCCCTCGGTGACCAGGGCCAGCAGCAGGTGCTCGGTGCCGATGTGGTTGTCCCCCACCTGGAGTGCCTCGCGCAGCGACAGCTCCAGCACCGTCTTCGATCGCGGCGTGAACGGCACATGCCCGCTGGGCGGCGTGTTGCCCCTGCCGATGATCGCTTCGATCCGGTCGCGCACTGCCTCGCCCTCGATGCCGAGTTCGTTCAGCGCCCGCGCGGCCAGCCCTTCCCGCTCGGCGATCAGGCCGAGCAGCAGGTGCTCGGTGCCGATGTAGTTGTGGTCGAGGGCGCGGGCCTCCTCCTGCGCCAGCACGACGGTGCGGCGGGCGCGGTCGGTGAAGCGTTCGAACATGAAACCCCCTGGGACAGCGCGGTATATCCATCCACAGTAAGGGAAAAGGGCATGATCATGCGGGGCGTTCGAGGCGCGGGGCGCGCGGGCTGCGGCGGTAGGCCGACACCGCCGGGGAGTCCGGCAGCCACAGTCGCCACGGCACGTCGGCGGCCACACTCACGCCCACCCGAGGACCGACGGAAATGCCTGCGGGGTCGGTGATTTCGGGGCCGAGCTGCAGACGGATGGACGAATCCGGGGCGAACAGCGGAGTTCCGTAGTCGTCCAGGGTGATTCCGAGCGCGCTGCCGAGATTGCCGGGCCCCCTTGCCAAGTCGGCGTCCTTGCGAGCGGCGCGCCGGCGGGTGCGGACGATCTCGTGGCCCTCGATGATCTCGCCCGCGCGCAGCAGCACGGCACTGGCGGTGCCGTCGGGTCCGGTGGTGACGTTCACGCAGGTGTGCATGCCGTAGCTGAGGTAGACGTAGAGCATTCCGGGCGGGCCGAACATGACGGCATTGCGGGCGGTCGGGCCGGGATAGGAGTGCGCGGCCGGGTCGGGCCACGGTCCGGCCGGGTCGCCGCCATAGGCCTCGACCTCCACGATGCGCAGGCCGATCGCACCAGACCACAGGGTCGCGCCGAGCAGTCGCCGGGCCGCGCTCAGGGGTTCGACGGCGAGTTCCTCGGCTGACACGGTTACCGATTCTCTCCCACCGTCCCGGGGCCCTCAGGCGGTGGGCTCCCCCGCCGCCTGAATGCCGCTCAGCTTCTGCGGGTTCACCTGGAAGCGCAGGTTCTCGATGCGGCCCTCACGTATGTCGTAGGTGAGCGCGCCCAGGCGATAGTCGCCGATGCTGCCGATAATGCTCAATTCGCCATTGACGACGGCGGATTCGAGGCGGATGCCCGCGGACGCCGGCTTGGCCATGACGCCGAGCATCCAGCGCGCCACATGATCCGGTCCGTGCAGCGGGCGGCGGGCCGCGGTGATGAGGCCGCCACCGTCGTTCCACAGCGTGACCTCGGGAGCCAGCAGCGACATGAGCGCATTGAGGTCGCCGCCGTGGCAGGCGGCCATGAACTTCTCGGTGATCTCCTGGCGCGCGGCGTCATCGGCGTCGAAGCGTGGGCGGCGGGAGTGCACATGCGAGCGGGCGCGGTGCGAGATCTGGCGCACGGTGGCCTCGGGCCGGTCGAGGAAGCCGCCGATCTCGGCGTAGGAGTAGCCGAAGACCTCGCGCAGCACGAAGACGGCGCGCTCGGTCGGGTTGAGCGTTTCGAGGACGACGAGCATGGCGGTCGACACGGTGTCGGCCATCTCGGTCTCCTCTGCGGCGTCGGCGGTCGTGGTGAGCAGGGGTTCGGGTAGCCACGGGCCGACGTAGGTCTCGCGGGTGGCGCGGGCGGAGGTGAGACGGTTGAGCGAGAGGTTGGTGACGGTGCGCACCAGGTAGGACTTCGGGTGTTCCACCGAATTCCGGTCCACCGCATTCCATTTCAGCCAGGTGTCCTGCAGGATGTCCTCGGCGTCGGCGACGCTGCCCAGCATGCGATAGGCGGTGCCGAAGAGCAGCCGGCGGTGTTCGACGAACGGGTCGATCGTCGCATCGCGCGCGGGCGCGGTCTCGCTCGGCGTGTCGGTGCTGTGGTCCTGCATGGACTCATACCTACCGGTCTGGAGTCGGGGACGTCCACATGGGGCCGGATTACCCGGCGGCGCTCCGGCCCATGCCGTGGATCGTCACGCGGCCTTGCGGGTGGCGCGGCCGCCCTTCGACAGCTGCACCGGGAGTTTCACGTAGCGGGTCATTTTCGCGGCCACCGGCGGGGTGCTGCTGACCTGCTCCTTGTAGATCACCGCGGCCTTGCCCTTGAGGTACCACCGGTTCGGTGTGTCGTCGGCCTTGGTGAACTGGATGACGCCGTCCTTGCGGCCCAGGCTGACCGGCTGGTGGAAGTAGCCGAAACGCAAGGGCCGCACGGCCTTTCCGCGCAGCAGCCGGGCGATGACGGTGGCGGTGTAGTCGGCGGTGACCACGCCGCTCTGGCAGGTGCCGTGGATCTGACCCCAGGCCTGACGCACCAGGGCGGCGTCGCCGATGGCGTGGATGTCGGGGTGCGAGACCGAGCGCAGGGTGGGGTCGGTGAGGACGAGACCCCGTGCGTCGGTGGCGATTCCGGCCTGCGCGGCCAGCGGCGAGACCTTGACGCCGGTGGTCCACAGGGTCAGGTCCGAGGCGAGGAGTTCGCCGGTGTCCAGGCGCACGGCGTCGGGCAGCACCTTGGTGACCTTGACGCCGATCGTGCGCACCACGCCCAGGCGGTCCAGGACCTTGTTCAGGTGGGCGCGGGCCTTGTCGCCCATCATCGCGCCGAGTTCGGTTGCGCTGACCAGGTTCACGGTGAGACCGGGGTGCGCTTCGGCGATTTCGGCGGCCGCTTCGATGCCGGTGAGCCCACCACCGCAGACGGTGACTGTGCCTCCGGCAGCGGCGATTTCGGGCAGGCGTCGCGAGAAGTGGTGTGCCGCACGGGGATCGTTCAGGGTCCACGCATGGTCGGCCGCGCCGGGCACGATGCTGGTGTCGGTGGCACTGCCGAGGGCGTAGACCAGGGTGTCGTAGGTCAGGATCGCGCCGTCGTCGAGGGTGACCCGGCGCGCGGTGGGATCGATGGCGGTGGCGGCGGCCTGGCGGAATTCGACGCCGGTGCCGTCCAGGAGTTCCGGGATCCGGTAGTCGGTGAGTTCCTGCCCGGCGGCGACCTGGTGCATGCGCAGGCGTTCGGTGAAGCGCGGCGACGGGTTCACCAGGGTGATGCGGGTGTTCAGCTTGCGGGTGTTGCGGGCCAGGCGCGCGGCGGCGATCAGGCCGGTGTAGCCGGCGCCGAGGATGACGATCTCGTGGGTGTTCATGGCGTGCTCCCGGGTGGCTCGTTCGTTGGGGTCGGCTATGGGACAGGACAGCCGCCCGGGACGTGACAACTGCTCGGTGTGACCTGCGCCACTGGGAATCTCGCGGCCGTCACGGTGGTTGCAGAATCCGGCGGCCGGATCCCTGGCCAGCGCAAACGTTCGACGAATGAGGTGTGATGGCTGTCGAGGTCGAAATCTGGACCGATATCAACTGCCCGTTCTGCTACCTGGGGAAGCGGCGGTTCGAGGAGGCTCTGGAGGCGTTCCCGCATCGCGACAGCGTGCGGGTCGTGCACCGGTCCTTCGAGTTGGATCCGACGCTGGCCAAGGATCACAGCGACGCCGTCGTGCCGCATATCGCGGAGAAGTACGGGATCAGCGAGGCGCAGGCCGCCGCGAACGAACGCGGTATCGCCGCGCAGGCCGAGGCCGTGGGGCTGACCTACCGGACCGAGGGCCGCGACTTCGGCAACAGCTTCGACATGCACCGGCTGCTGCATCACGCCCTGGAATTGGGCAGGCAGGACGCCATGATCGACGCCCTGTACGCCGCCAATTTCGCTTCCGAGCAGCCGCTGTTCGGTGATGCCGAGCGCCTGGTCCGCGTCGCCGTCGAGGCCGGATTCGACGAGGCGGGCGTGCGCGCGGTGCTCGACGATCCGACCGCCTACGCCGACGCGGTGCGCGCCGACGAGGCCGAGGCCGCCCGGCTCGGTGCGCGCGGCGTGCCGTTCTTCGTGCTCGATCGCAAGTACGGCGTGTCGGGCGCGCAGCCGCCGGAGGTGTTCACCCAGGCCCTGGAACAGGCGTGGAGCGATCACGCGCCGGAGCTCGAGATCGTGGGCGGCGCGGACGCCTGCGGACCCGACGGTTGCGCTGTGCCGGAACGGAATTGAGGCCGGAACGGAATCGAGCGGCTCAGTGCTGCCCGAAACTGGTCCGCTGGGTGTAGGAGCTGCGGTCACCGGAGCGAATGCTGAAGATGTCGTCCGCGATGACGAAGCCGTACGCGACGACCACCAGCACCACCAGCTGACCCCAGGCCACCCAGAGGGTGCCGACGGCCGCGGTGGCGAGCACCGCCACCGCGCCGAGCAGCCGGAACCAGGCGCGCGGCAGTTTCAGAGTGAGCCGGAAAGTGCACTGCCCCAGGAAGAACAGCGCCACGCCGCCGGACAGCGCCAGCGCGGCGGCGGCCGAGGCGGGCTCGTTGCCGTGCGCGATGGTCATCTTGATCCCGGCGGCGGTCAGAATGATGCCGAGCATGAGCAGGTACAGCGAGTAGCCGTAGGCGAGCACGGCCGGGCGGGCGCGTTCGGGACCGGGCAGGGCGCTGAGCGCGTGTTCGCCGCGTTCGTCGTCGAGGCCGAAGTACGCCCACCACAGGACGTATCCGAGAGTCAGTGAAATCGCGACCATGGCGATCAGCCCGACGGTGATGTCCATGCCCGCCAGGCCCACGCCCATCGCCACGACCGACTCGCCCAGCGCCACAATGACTACCAGGCCGTGCCGTTCGCAGAAGTGGCTGGCGCGAATGGTGAAGCCGCCCGGATCCATGAGATACGGGCTGACGATCTGCACCACCAGCGCCAGCGTCCAGAGCAGGTAGCGCGGCCAGCCGTGGATGAGGCCGCCGCCCAGTACCAGGCCCGCGGAGACCGCGTTGAGCGGAGCCAGTCGCAGGACGGCCGCGAGCGCCGCCTTGCCGCCGGAGACCGCGAAAAGCCCGGTGTGCACGGTGTTCACGAGCACGTAGGCCAGCCCGAAGGCGAGGCCGGAACCGGTGAAAGCGTCCGGAATCGCCAGCGCCAGCACGAAGAAGCCGAACATGCCGACCAGCAGGAAGGTGCGGCGATTGGAGCTGTTGGGGGCCACCTCGTTGGTGAGCCAGACGTAGCCGTCGTACATCCACCAGATGACGCCGAACATGATGGCGATCTGACCGACGGCCTGCCAGCCCGGATGGTGGGTGAAGGCGTGGGTCAGCTGGGTGATGGTGAAGACGAAGACGAGATCGAAGAACAGTTCCAGGGTGGAGGCTTTGAGCTGACCACCTTCGGCGGCGTCCTCGGCAGCCTCCGCGGCCGTATGGGGGTTGTTGCTGGTCACCGGCAGATCGTAGTGCCTCCCGAGGGCAATTGCCGACCAGACAGTCTGTTCAACGGTATTCCGGATTCTCGAAATCGAAGCGACAGCCCGCGTCCCACTCGCTGCGCTGGTTGCCGTGTGCGGGAAATCCGCCCGCGTCCACCAGCAGGCGGGCCAGATGCATGAGGTTCCAGGTCATGAAGGTGGTGTTGCGGTTGGTGAAATCGTTCTCCGGGCCGCCGGAACCGGGGTCGAGATAGGACGGGCCCGGACCCGCCTCGCCGATCCAGCCCGCATCCGCCTGCGGCGGAATGGCATAGCCGATGTGCTGCAGGCTGTAGAGGACGTTCATGGCGCAGTGTTTGATGCCGTCCTCGTTGCCGGTGATGAGGCAGCCGCCGACCCGGCCGTAGTAGGCGTACTGGCCGGCCTCGTTGAGCACGCTGGAGTTGGCGTACAGGCGCTCGATCACCTGCTTCATGACCGAACTGTTGTCGCCCAGCCAGATCGGGCCCGCCAGCACCAGGATGTGGGCGTCCATGACCTGGCGCTGCAGGGCGGGCCACTCGTCGGTTTCCCAGCCGTGCTCGGTCATATCCGGCCAGACGCCGGTGGCGATATCGTGGTCGACGGGGCGGATATGCGAGACGGTGACGCCGTTCTTCGCCATTATGCGGGCGCTGAGATCGATCAGGCCCTGCGTATTGCTGCGCGCGGGAGAGCGTTTCAGCGTGCAGTTGATGAACAGGGCACGCAGGTCGGCGAAATCGGGCATTACTCTTCACCTTTCAGGGTTCTCTGACGGAATACTCTGTGCCGCAGCAGAATTACGGCGGCCACCAGCAACCAGATCGCGAGCAGGGCCAGCGCGAGTCCGAGCGCGTACGGGCGGTCGCGCAGTGTCGGGTTGCCGGAAATCGCACCGTCGAGGCTCGTCACCGGGACCGCGAGCAGGAGCAGCGTGACCGTGCAGACCGCACCGCAGGCCAGGGGCGCCCACAGGCGGGGCGGCAGGAATCGGCGGGCGGTGACACCGGCAGCCGCGCACAGGGGCGCGAAAATGCCGTCGTGCACGAGGATTCCGCCCGCGAACCACAGGGCCGCCGACTTCAGGTCGGCCGGAGGGAAATCCAGCAGTTCGGAGATGCCGTACGCGGCGAGCCAGACCCCGGCGAGGGCGAGCAGGACCCGGGCGGCGATCACGGCAGCTCCTCGATGGTCGACAGCCATTTAGTCTGCAGGACTCCCGGACGGTTCGGGGCGATAAGGCGGCACGGATATCCGTGGTCGAGATTCAGATCCGCGCCGTTGAGGCGCAGGGCGATCAGGGTGTCGGCGGCAATGACGTGCGTGTGCGGCAGGGTCGAGGTGCGATAGATGCCGCCGCCCTCCAGCGAGCTGAATCGCACCGCGCCGCCGCGGTATTCGCCGACGGCCGCGAGCAGGTCGCGCAGGCGCACACCCGACCAGCGGGCCGAGGCGCTCCAGCCCTCCACGCACGCGATCGGCAGGTCGGCCGCGTGCTGTGGCAGGGATTCGAGGTCGGCACGGGTGAAGGCGCGCGTGCGGTCGCCGGCCGTGACCGTCAGGGCGTAATCAGCCGCGGTGGCCCGCCCGGCCACCCCTGCGGCCGCGGCCGTGCGGTTGACCGGAACACCTTGTGGCCCTTCACCACTGCGCGGGGCCAGCACGGCCAGACCGCGCAGGAACGGGACGGTCTGCCCCGCCACCGACAGGCCCGCGACGAGGGCGGCCGCTCCCCCGGCGAACAGCACCGTCCGTCGCGACGCGCCCGCGCGCTCGGAGGTTTCCGCTTCGTCGCAGCGACGAGACAGCGCCGAGCGCACCACGGGCAGCTTCACCGCCAGATGCACGGCCAGCGCGCCTGCCGCAAGGTAGGCCACGGCGTAGTGGGTGGTGGTGAAGAAGAACTTCCAGGGGTAGACCTGGGCGATATTGAGGAGCCCGGTGAACAGCTGGAAGATGACCGAACCTACAAGCAGTGCAATGGATCCGCGCTCCAGCAGGTGGAAGGGATTACCGAGCAAGGGTCGCGCGAACAGGCGTGGATACACCGACCAGAGCTTCACCAGCAGCAGTGGGATGGCCACCACCCCGGTGATGACATGCGCGCCCTGGGTGACACGGTACAGCCAGACCGGATGCGCGGGCCAGGCGAACCATCCCGGCGGGTGCTGGATCCAATGGCTGATCAAACCGGTCAGGAAGCAGACCGTGACGGCGATGCCCAGAACGATTCCGGCTCGGGCCGCCACCGCTGGGCCACGCGCGGAGGAGATGCGCCGCGATATGGCTCCCGGAAGCAGGTAGGCCGGTTCCGGCTCGCTCTGGTCCGCCGAAATCTGTTCGCCACCAGTTCTATTGCTCATGCTCGACTCACTGGTTCAGGTTCCGGCGTGCGGGCACCGTATGACGCGAGCGCCGGACGCGGGCGATCCGCCGGTCCGCTTCCGTTCGGATGCCGCCCTTCGGCGGTGTGACGCCGCACGAGGTCAGCGAAACGACCGGTCGCCTTCGCTGCCACCTCGAGTGCGTCGGGATACGTGTCGACATCGGTGTGGACCGACAGGTTGTGGACGCGATATCCGCTGGCGCGCAAGGCTTCCCGAGTCAGTACACCGGTCCTCGGGGTAGACATGGGTACATCCGCGAGCACCCGGGCCGCGTGCGGGTCGGTCACACCCAGCGCCCACCAGCCGCCGTCCGCGGCGGGGCCGAGAACAGTGTCGCCGGTTCGCACCAGGCGACTCGCCGCAGCGGTGAGGTCGGCGGCCGTCAACTGCGGTGTGTCCATGCCGATCTGGAGAATCGGGCAACCCAGTGCGCCCGCGTCCGCGTGCGCCTGGACCAGCCGCCGGGCGAAGTCGTCGCCGCGTTGCGGGATCACCACGAAATCCCGTAGCGCCGTGGCGATTTCCTCGGACTTCGCGGCGTGCGCGAGATCTCCGGTCCATGCCACCACCCGGTTCCGGACCGGGGCCGCACGGACCGAATCCAGCGTATCGAGCAGCGCTGCGGCGGCCAGTTCAGCGGCCTCGCTCGGCGAAAAGGGTGGTGTCAGGCGAGTTTTGGCGAAACCGGCAATGGGCGCCTTGGCGATCACGACCAGGGTCACGTCCACGACGGACCGTACGGCGGGATCCGCTGATCGCCTGGCGTCATCGACAGCGCCCGCAGGAAGACACTCTGAGTGGTGGGCGTTGACCGGCGAAGTCCGCCTCGCGCCAACGCCCTGCTGTGGGGCGTGCGCTGGCCCGGCGAGCGGCGCCTGCAGGGCGAGCGGTGTCACGGCGGCCGCGAGGTGCGGCGCGGCGGCGGAGTCGGTGCCAGGATGCTGGGTCATCGGACACTCCAGAAGTCCTTGGCGGCGCGGAGCGTGCCGCGCAGTGAGCCGGAAACCTTGGATGCGCCATGGGTTCTCGGGCGGTAGGTGATGTCGCGTTCGATCAGGCGCCAGCCCGCGCCGGCGGCGGCGACCAGGAGGGCGAGGGGGTAGCCGGAGCGGGGGTGCAGGGGGCCGAGGGCCAGCAGACGGTCGCGGTGGGTGACACGCATGGCAGCGACATCGTGGACGGGCAGGCCGTAGCGGCGGCGCAGGCGCAGGGCGACGAGCAGGTTGCCGAGGCGGGCGTGCCAGGGCCAGGCGGAGGACGCGGCGGGGCGGCGGCGGCCGACGACCATGTCGATGTCCGGGGCCAATTCGGCTACGAGAGTGGGGAGTTCGCGCGGGTCCATGGAGCCGTCACCGTCCAGGACGGCGACGATCCCGGTGCGGGCGGCCAGAATTCCGGTGTGCACCGCGCTGCCGTAGCCGGGCACGGGTTCGGGGACGACGGTGGCGCCGGCGGCGCGAGCGACGGCGGCGGTGCTGTCGGTGGAACCGTTGTCCACCACGATCACCCGATAGCCGGAGGGGATTGCCGAAAGTACGCCCGGCAGGGCGCCGGCTTCATCGCGACACGGGATCACGACCGTGACGCCGGATTCCTCGTTCGATTCGGTCACGGCTCGACCGTAGGGCCGATGAGCCTGTTCGGAACCCCCGACACGGATGACGAAAGTATGACGGGCGCGGTGCGGACGCCCAGTTCAGGGGGAAAACGCGGGGCGGCGGCCTAGTGTTGGGATTCGTGCGGAACACTCTCCCGACTCTCGAGGCGCGTGGCCTGACGCGCCGGGCCGAGGTGCGCTGGGCCGCGGGCGCGGTCCTGCTGGTCGCGCTGGCCGTCACTGTTCCGCGAATAATGGGCGAACCGTGGCGCAGCCGGTTGTACGCGGGGGCCGCGCCGCTGTTCGGGACCTGGCTGCCGCATATCGGCTGGGGCACCGGCCCGGCTCTCGGGATCGCGGTCGCGGTCGTCGCCTGCGGTCCGATCGCCGCGCGCCGCCTGCCGTGGCGGCAACTACTGGGCGCGACCTGGCTGACGGCGGCGGCGTGGGCGTTCGCCCTGGCCATGGTGGACGGCTGGCAGCGCGGCTTCGCCGGACGGCTCACCACCCGCGACGAATACCTCCACGAGGTCGGCGTCGTCCACGACATCGGGGCCATGGTGCGCGGATTCTCCGGCCGCATCCTGGATTTCCAGCCGGATTCCTGGACCACCCACGTCTCCGGACACCCTCCGGGCGCGCTGCTGGCGTTCGTGCTGCTGGACCGCCTCGGACTCGGCGGCGGCGCATGGGCCGGACTGCTCTGCCTGCTCGGCGGCAGCAGCGCCGCCGCGGCCGTGCTCGTGACCTTGCGCGCGCTGGGCGCGGTGGAAACCGCCCGCGCCGCAGCGCCTTTCCTCGCCCTCACCCCGGCCGCGATCTGGCTGGCGGTGTCGGCGGACGCCCTGTTCACCGGCGTCACGGCCTGGGCTGTGGCCGCACTGGCCGTCGCGACCCGGCAATGGGAGGGGTGGGTGCTCGCGGCCGTCGCCGCGGGCATCGCGTTCGGCTTCGGGCTGTTTCTGAGCTACGGCATGGTGCTGATGGCGGTCCCCGCACTCGCGGTCCTGACGGCCCGCAGCTTCCGCCCACTGCTGCCCGCCGTGCTCGGCGCGCTTGCGGTGGTCGCCCTCTTCGCATTCGCCGGGTTCTGGTGGCTGGACGGCTATCACCTTGTAGTGCAACGGTATTACCAGGGCATCGCCAGCGAGCGCCCGTACTCCTACTGGGTCTGGGCGAACCTCGCCGCGACCGTGTGCGCGGTCGGCCTCGCCGGCGCGGCCGCCCTGCCCCGCGTGCTACGCGGTCTCCATCTCACGGCATTGTGGTCACCGCCGCGCCCGCGCGACACCGCCGACGCCTACCGCGATGCATACAGTGCCGACACCCCCTCGCACACGATCACGGCCGAGGACACGTCCCCCGAGCCGCACGCCCGCACGGCCCGCGCCGCCCCGGACGAGCCGAAAACCCCGAATGCCGTTGCCGCCGACGCGGTCTCGTATGATCGGCGCGCCGTCGTCACCGCCACATCGACGCACGAAGCGTCCACCGAATCGCAGCCCTCCGCGACGAAGAACCCCTCGGCAAGCGGCGGTCAACGCATGGTCGAGGCGGGCCGGGACGGTCTCGCGCGGTGGCGGGCGGTGGTGGATCCGGCGGCGTTGCTCGCGGCGGCGGGGGTGGGGGCGATTCTGCTCGCAGATGCCAGTGGCTTGAGTAAGGCTGAGACGGAACGGATTTGGCTGCCGTTCGGGGTGTGGGTGGCGGCGGGCACCGGGCTGCTCACGCGCGGGGACGCGCGGGTGTGGCTGGGGGTGCAGGCCGCGGGGGCACTGTTGATCAATCATTTTGTTCTGACGAATTGGTGAGGACCATGCGCATTCTGGTGGCCGATGACGATCCGGTGGTCCGCGAGGTGGTGCGCCGGTATCTGGAGCGGGACGGGTTGACCGTGGTGGAGACCGCGGACGGGCCCGCGACGGCGGAAGTGCTGGCGCGCAATGAGATCGCGCTGGCGATCCTGGATGTGATGATGCCCGCGCCGGACGGGATCGAACTGTGCCGGCAGGTGCGGTCGGGGCCACACGCGGATATGCCGATCATTCTGCTCACGGCGCTCGGCGAGGAGGACGATCGGGTCATCGGATTGCAGTCGGGGGCCGACGATTACGTGACCAAGCCGTTCAGCCCACGGGAACTGGCCCTGCGGGTGGCGTCGGTGCTGCGGCGGGCCCGGCCCGCACCCGCCGTGGAGGAGGTGCTGCGCGGCGATGACGTGGAATTGCGGAAGGCGGCACGTGCGGTGCTGGTCGCGGGAACACCGGTGGAGTTGACGGCGCGCGAATTCGATCTGCTCGCCTTCCTGCTCGCGCACCAGCGGCGGGTGTTCAGCCGCACCGAACTGCTGGCCGAGGTGTGGGGGTGGAGTTTCGGGGATCTGTCCACGGTGACCGTGCACATCAAGCGGTTGCGCGCCAAACTGGGCGCGGCCCACCGGATCGAAACCGTCTGGGGGCGCGGGTACGCCTGGGGCCGAGTGGAGTCCACGACGGGAGACGACGGTGCCGACTGACACCACCGGGCTGGTCGGGTACGCGCTGGCGGGATCGGTGCCGGTGGTGCTGGTCGGCGCGCTGCTGCTGCGCTACACCCGCGGCCGGGCCATGACCACGAGTATGGCTGTGCTGGTATTGATTCCGACGCTGGCGACGCTGGCCGGGGTGGTCGCGGTGAGCGGTCTCATGTTCGGCGACGAATTCGAGCGCACCGCCGTCGTGCTGGCGGTGGTGACCGCGGTGACGGTGCCCGCCGCGATCCTGCTCGGTCGCGAACAGGCGCGGGCCACGGTGTGGGAGCGGCAGATGCGCGACAAGGAGCGCGCCGCCGAACAATCCCGGCGCGAACTGGTGGCCTGGGTGAGCCACGACCTGCGCACTCCCCTGGCCGGCATTCGCGCCATGGCGGAGGCGCTCGCGGACGGGGTGGTGGATCAGCCCCGGGATGTGAAGCGGTACGCGGATGGCATTGTGCGCGATACGCATCGGCTCTCGGCCATGGTGGACGACCTCTTCGAGATGTCGAAGATCAACTCCGGCGCGTTGCGGCTGGAACTGGAACCACTGGATCTGCGCGAACTCGTCGACGAGGTGCTCGCCGCCAACCAGCCCACCGCCCTGCGCGCCCGCATCACCCTCACCGCCCAGCAGCCCGAGAATCGAATCATGGTGGCGGGCAATGACCGTGCCCTCGGCCGAGTCCTCACCAACCTGGTCGTCAACGCCATCGCCCACACCCCGCCGGGCGGCCGCATCGACATCTCCTCCGGAATCACCGACGGCCACGCCTGGGCCCGCGTCGACGACACCGGACCCGGCGTCGCCGCCAAGGACCTCCCCCGCATCTTCGAAGTCGCCTACCGCGGCAGCTCGGCCCGCTCCCCCGGCGCGGCCGAGCTGGGCAGCAGCAGCGGCATGGGCCTGGCCATCGCCGCCGGGCTGATCGCAGCCCACAGCGGCGACATCCGCGTCGAGAACCACACCGCGGGAGCACGATTCGAAATCACCCTGCCGCTGCCGCCTGCTCAGCAGGTCTCCGCGTAACGTGCCCCGATCGGCCCGACACGCTCAGCGCCAGGCCGGAGCGTCACCGCCGGCGGTAGCCCGCAGCGGGGCGAACGCGAATGCGGCCAGGCCGTCGCGAGGTTCGATGGCTGCGGCGAAACCCAATGTGCGGTGGGCTCTTTCCGGGCTGGCTACGATGTGGCGGACATCGCCCGAGCGATACTCACCGGTCACGACGGGCTGCTTTCCGTCGTGGGCGGCGGCCAGCACAGACGCGACCTCACCCACCGTGATGGGGTGACCGGAGGCGATATTCAGCGGCACAAATCCGGAGAGCGGTTGTTCGAGCGCGGCGAGATTGGCGGCGGCGATATCTCGCACATGAACGAAATCCCTTGCCTGGCAGCCGTCCTCGAAGACGCGCGGCGATTCGCCTGCCTCCAGCGCGGACCGGAATATCGCCGCCACCCCGGAATAGGGTGTGTCCTTGGGCATGTCATCGCCGTAGACATTGTGGTAGCGCAGGGCCGTGACGGTGCCGCCGGTCGCGGCGACCCACGCGGCGGCGTAATGCTCCTGTGCGGCTTTGCTCGCCGCGTAGAGGCTGCGCGGGCGCAGCGGGGCGTCCTCGTCGATCGCAGCCCACGTCAGCGGCGCGCCCGCGGGATCTCGATGATCGAAGCGGCCCGCTTGGAGATCGTCGGCGCCGCGGGGGCCGGGCACCACTTCCACACCCCGGGAGTCGAGGTATCGGCCTTCGCCGTAGACCACCATGGACGAGGCGAGAACCAGCCGCCGGCATTTCGCGCGCTCCATGGCGGCCAGCAGGACAGCGGTGCCGAGATCATTGTGGCTGGCGTACGCGGGAGCGTCCTGGGCGCTGACGCCCGCACCCACCACGGCGGCCTGGTGACACACCGCGTCGATGCCGCGCAGGCAGCCGTCCAGGGCCGCGGGATCGCGCACATCGACCTGGTCGATACCGGCAGGTGCGGTGGCGTCCGGGCCGTGCGCGGCGGCGAGCATCAGGTCCACGGCCACGACCTCGTGCCCTGCCGTGACCAGGGCGTCGCGAATGTGCGAGCCGATGAATCCGGCCGCGCCGGTCAGCAATACGCGCATGGCCGGCCTGCCTGGGCGAATGCGGGGGCTGTCATGAACGCGATTGTCGTCGGCCCGGCACGACCACGACCGCCGACAGGCCGTCGAAACGCGACGCGTCAGAGATTTGTCATGACTGGCCACCGTGATTTCCACGTACCCCGACAGTGCACACGCATTCGTCATCCCGGCGCGCTTTTGGCCGGGATCCACCGAAATCGGTTCTGCCGCAGACTGTGTGGATCCCCGCCAAAAGCACGCGGGGATGACGGGGTGACGGAGTGACGGGAGAGGGAACATCGCCGCTTCACGCTCGATAGCGGCGGGCGGAGGCGGCGGCGCGGCTCTGGGATCCGGGCCGTCTCGTGGTAATCCCCGACTCGGCGGGGCGGAGGTTGGGGTGGGAAGTGGGGGCGGTGCCGGATGTGGGTGGGGGTGGGGTTTCTCTACCGTCGGCGCATGGGAAATGGGCGAAGGTCGCGGGCGCGGCGAATCCTGGTCTGGCTCGGCGCTTTTCTGGCGGCCGGGGCGCTGCTGGTGGGTGGCGGGTTCTTCTGGGTGTACTCGACGACGGATGTGTCCACGGTGGGGGCGGTGGGTTTCGATCGGGAGATGCCGGTGCCGCCGCTGGCCGAATCACGGGTCGAGGCGGACGGTACGCGGGTGTTCGATCTCGAAATGCGTTCGGGGCAGCGGGAATTCCGGGACGGGCAGGCGACCTCGACGTGGGGGTTCAACGGGGATTACCTGGGGCCGACGCTGCGGGCGCGGCGCGGGGAGACGGTGCGGGTGCGGGTGCGCAACACCCTCGATGAGGCGTCGTCGGTGCACTGGCACGGGATGCATGTGCCGGCGGAGATGGACGGCGGGCCGCATCAGATGGTGGACGCGGGCGGGACGTGGACACCGGAGTGGACGGTGGATCAGCCCGCGGCGACGCTCTGGTATCACCCACATCCGCACGGGGCCACCGAATCTCATGTGCGGCGCGGGCTGGCGGGGATGTTCGTTCTCGATGATGCCGCCGCTGACGGGCTGGCACTGCCGCACACCTACGGGGTGGACGATCTGCCGATCATCGTGCAGGACTTGAAGTTTCGCGGCAGCGAGTTCGACACCGCGCGCGGCATGTTCTCCGATGTCGGGGTGCTCGGCGATCTGACCATGGTGAACGGGGTGCTCGCGCCCTATCGGGAGGTGCGGGACGAGCTGGTGCGGTTGCGGCTGGTCAATGCCTCCACCGCGCGCACCTACAACTTCGGGTTCTCCGATGACCGTCGGTTCGCGCTCATCGGCACCGACGGCGGATTGCTGGCGCGGCCCGCGCAGTTGGATCGCATTCAGCTCTCGCCGGGTGAGCGCGCCGAGATCGTGGTGCGCATGCAGGCCGGGGAGCGAGTGGTGTTGCGGGGCAACAAGGTCGATGCCGGACTGGATTTCTGGGGTCAGCGCTTCACCGGCGGGGACGACACCTTCGACATCCTCCAGCTGCGGGCCGCACCGACCTTGCGGCCCTCGGCCGCCTTGCCCGCCACGCTGGTCGAGCCGCAGTTGCCGAACGCGCGAGATGCCGTGCGGGAGCGGACTTTCGACCTCGAGTTCGCGAAAATCAATGGGCGCGAGATGGATATGAGCCGGATCGACGAGACCGTCACCCGGGGCGAGACCGAACTGTGGACCGTGCGCAACAGCGACGGCATGCCGCACAACTTCCACATTCACGATCTGCAGTTCGCGGTGGCGGAGGTGAACGGGAAGCCACCGGCGACAGCTCTGAGCGGAGCCAAGGACACCGTGTTCCTGCCACCGGGCACCGAGATGAAACTGGCCGTGCGCTTCGACGGCCCGGCCGACCCCGACACGCCCTACATGTTCCACTGCCACCTGCTCTGGCACGAGGACCTCGGCATGATGGGTCAGTTCGTGGTCATCGAACCAGGTGGTCAGGCGGGTAAACCGCCGGAACACAGCGGCCATCACTGAGCACTCCCCACCGGGACCCCGGCGTGTCTCACGCCGGGGTCTTGCGTTCTCGCCACCCCGCGGCGCAGAATTCATCACGTAGTGAATTCAACACTCGATGAATTGAGGGGACCATGACGGCGTCCGCTTCCCCGCCCGCCATCGCCATCGACCATCTGGAGGTCCGCCGCGGCGGGCGGCAGGTGCTGCACGACATCTCGCTGAGCGTGCCGCGCGGCAGCATCACCGGGCTGCTGGGCCCGTCAGGCTGCGGCAAGACCACGCTCATGCGCAGCATCGTGGGCACGCAGATCACCGCGTCCGGCACCGTGACGGTGCTCGGCGAGGAGGCCGGATCACCCGGGCTGCGACGGCAGGTCGGCTATATGACCCAGGCCGCGAGCATCTACGACGACCTCACCGTGCACGCCAATGTCTCGTATTTCGGTGCGCTGTACGGATGTTCGGCCGACGATGTCGAAACCGCCATTGCCGCGGTCGGTTTGAGCGGTCATGCCGGGCAGCGCGGCGACGAGCTGTCGGGCGGGCAGCGCACCCGAGTCTCGCTGGCCTGCGCGCTGGTGGCCGATCCGGAGCTGCTGGTGCTCGACGAGCCCACCGTCGGATTGGATCCGGTGCTGCGCGCGGATCTGTGGGAGCAGTTCCACGCCCTGGCCGCGCAGGGCCGCACCCTGCTGGTGTCCAGTCACGTCATGGACGAGGCCGAACACTGCGACCGGCTGCTGCTCATGCGCGACGGCCACCTGCTGGCCCAGCTCAGCCCCGGCCAATTGCGTTCCGACACCGGCGAATCCAGCCTCGAGAACGCCTTCCTCGCCCTGATCCGTAAGGGAGAAAAGCTGTGACCGCCACGACCCTCGCCCGGCCGGCCGGGCCGCAGCCGCTGCGCTGCTACACCGCCACCACCGTGCGCATTCTGCGCCAGCTGCGCGCCGACCATCGCACCGTCGCCATGATTCTGGTGGTGCCCGCGCTGCTCATGACGCTGCTGTATTTCGTGTACCAGAACTACCCCACCATGCCGGGGCAGCCGCGGCTGTTCGACCGGGTCGGCATCACCATGCTCGGGGTGCTGCCGTTCGTGGTCATGTTCCTCATCACCGCGATTGCCATGCAGCGCGAACGAGTTTCGGGCACGCTGGAGCGGCTCATGACCACGCCGCTGTCGAAATTCGATCTGCTGGCCGGATACGGGACGGCGTTCTCGGCGGCGGCCATGGGGCAGGCCGTCATCGCCTGCGTGGTGGCGTTCTGGCTGCTGGACCTGGATTCGGCGGGCAGTCCCCTGCTGGTGGTGCTGATCGCGGTGGTGGACGCCGTGCTGGGCGTGGCTCTCGGACTGCTGGCAAGTGCGTTCGCGCGCACCGAGTTTCAGGCCGTGCAGTTCATGCCGGTGATCGTGCTGCCGCAGTTCTTCCTGTGCGGGCTGCTGGTGCCGCGCGGGCAGCTGCCGGGCTGGCTGGAGGCGATCAGCAATGTGCTGCCGCTCAGCTACGCGGTGGACGCGCTGCAGCAGGTGGCCCAGCACAGCGGCGTGACCGGGGCGATGTGGCGGGATCTGGCGATCGTGGCAGGATTCGCCCTTGTGGCATTGGCTTTGGGCGCGGCGACGCTACGGCGGCGGACCGCGTGACGGACAGCAACGGAATCCGCAGCGGCCGGCGACCCGGCCGCTCCGGCACCCGGGAGGCGATTCTGGACGCCGCCCGGGTGCGCTTCGCCGAGGTGGGGTTCGACAAGGCGTCGATCCGCTCCATCGCCACGGCGGCGAGCGTGGATCCGGCGCTGGTGCATCACTATTTCGGCACCAAACAGGAATTGTTCACCGCCGCACTGGAATTGCCGATCGATCCGACGGTGGTGACCTCGCAGATCGCGGCCGCGCCGCTGGATCGCCTGGGCGAGACCATTGTTCGCGCGGTGCTGACGGTGTGGGACTCCCCGCACGGTGTGCAGGCCATTGCCGCGTTCCGGACGCTGCTGGGCAGCGGCGATCCGGCCCTGGCGCGGGCGTTCATGCTCGAGATCGTGCTGAAAGATGTTCGCGCACGGGTGGATTCGCCGCCCGGAACCGGCGGGAAACGCGTCACGCTGGCCGCGTCGCAGCTGGCGGGACTGCTCGTGATGCGCAAGATCGTGCAGCTGGAACCGCTGGCGTCGCTGCCCATCGACGAACTCGTCGCGACGGTCGGGCCGACGCTGCAGCACTATCTGACCGGCGAGCTCTGAGGATGCCGTGGATCCCCGCCAAAAGCACGCGGGGATGACGGAAGGCGCTGCGTCGCCCGGCGGGTCTCAGTTCTGGGTGAGGAAGCCGGTGTGCTCTTCGTCGGAGACCTCGCGCGACTCGTCGGCCAGCAGCACCGGGATGCCATTGTCGATCGGGTAGGCGCGGCGCAGGCGGGGGTTGTAGAGCACGCTGTCGCCCTTGTCGTCGCGGACCAGCAGCAGCGGGCCCTTGTCCTGCGGGCAGGCGAGCAGGCTGAGCAGGGTGGCGTCCAGGATTTCCTCCGACATGGCTCACAACCTACCGGTCCGCGTCACCGGCCCGCGCGCCACCTCGGCGACACTCACGAAACCGTGCCCACAGGTTCGCGTTCCGGCGCGGCGGCGGTCTCCTCGGCGCGGGTACGCCGCGAGCGAATGTAGAGCCACTGGAGTACGGCGAGTCCGGCCAGCCCGGCCGCGCCGGTGGCCAGGCCGATCTTCCAGCCCGGCGGACGCCAGGTGAGCACCAGTTCGGCGTTCTGGGTTCCGGCTGGAATGTCCACGGCCACGAAGGATTTCGCGACGGTCTTGATCGGGACCGGATTCCCGTTCAGGGTGGCGCGGTAGCCCGGCCAGCCCAGGCGGGCGAAGACGACCTGGCCGCCCGAGGCCGAGGACACGCGGACCCGGCTGGTGGTGCCGGTCTCCGACAGCGAGGTGGCGGTGGCGTTCTTCTCGGCCGAGACGCGGCCGTTCACCGTGGAGACCAGGCCGTTCTCGCGTTCGAGCACGAAGATGTAGCGGCTCTGCGCGGCAGGCTGATCCACCCACTTCCAGCCGTCGGGGGCAGGCTGGTCACGCACATCCGGGAACAGCGCGCGTTGCAGCACCACGCGATCCAGTTTCATCAGGTCCACCAGCGGGCGGCCGGTACTCGCCTCGGGCGTGAACAGGCGCTTGTAGGCGTCCGGGCATACACTCGAATCCCAACGCATGCACAGCAATTCACCGAAGTAGAAGTGCCCGGTCGGGGTGTAGCCGTTCACATAGTCCAGTTCCAGGGATTTCGCGTAGTTGCCGAAAACCAGTGCGCGGTAAGCCCCGTCGAGGCTCTTGTCGCCGGGCTGCAACAGCCCGCGGTCGGCCAGCTGAATGGTGGTGCCCGGAAAATCGGGGAAGGCGCGGGCGGCCTCGGACCGGTTCGTCGGCATGTTGTAGCTCATGGGCGTCGGCTGCGCGGCCTCGACCTGCCAGAACGCGATGGGGAACATCGCGACGATCGCGAGCGCGCACGCGGCGGCCACGCCCCGGGTGCGGGTCAGCCACAGCACGCCCGCGCCCACGCCGATGAGCAGCGCCGCGGCCAGCACATGCCGGATCACATTGTGTGGATCGGCGGAGAACGACCGCACCCACAGCGCCAGGATCAGCACCAGTGCGGCGATGCCGCGACCGCGCGGATTGCGGAGGGTGCCGAACCGCCCGAGCAGCACGCACACCAGCACCAGCAGCGCGATGGCGAGCATGGGCAGCAGCCGCGCGGGCCAGCGCAGGGGTCCGATGGATCCGGGCCCGGCCGACCACATGAGCATGACGACGGCGAAGATGCCGACCGCGCTCAGTTCCTTCCACGCCGAGCGCGCCCGATCCCAGTCGATGAAGGCCAGCGCCGGAATCAGGAACCAGGCGATATAGGTGACCGGCAATGGCTGCACATACCCCCACCAGGAGGTGAAGGCGGGCAGTGTGGACGGCAAGCTGGCATTGAGCGATTCCGACCACGGAATCGTCAGGAACTGGTCGTTATTGATCTGCGCGGTCCCGCGCCAGGTCACCTTGGCCGACAGCATGGACGGCAGGAAGGTCAGCAGCCCCGCGAGTCCCGCGCACGCGGCGACGGCGGCCAGCCGCCCGACCGGCGCCCACGACTTCCACGAGCCGCCGCCGGCACGGCCGGTGAACACCATCTCCCCGACCGCGACCGCGAACAGCATGATCGCCGCCTCGATGGCGGGGAAGATGTACTGCGTCGAAATCGTCAGGTAGAGAAAGACGAACACCGGAATCGGCCCGCCCCGGCCGCGCACGTACCGCACCGACGACGCCCACGCGTGCACCAGCCAGGCGGTGCCGGTGAGCGCCGTCATCCAGCTGGCCTCGTCGAAGAACAGGAAGAACCCGGACAGCGGGAACGCCACCCCGGCCACCGCCGACCAGGCCGGACGGCCGCCGTACGCCAGGCAGATCCGGTACACGCCCAGCGCCGCGATGATCGAGAACACGAGCTTCACCAGCGTCGCGTACACGGCCATATTGTCGAAGGACGGGGCGATGAGATCGATGAGCAGCTGGGCCGGATTGAACAGGCCCGCATCGTCCATGGTGTTGTTGCCCGACATCCACTGCTCGGGCCACAGCACCGGGAACTCCCCCGCCCGCAGTGCCCGGCCCATGGCCACCCACAGTCCGGTGTACTGGGATTCGGTGTCGTCGGTGTAGAAGTGCCGCAGGTTGGCCAGCAACACCGCCGCGTATCCGAGCAGCACTCCGGCCACGGTGACCGCTCCCCACCGGATCACGTCCCGTCGCGAATCCGATTCCGTCGCGGCGACCTCCCGGACCGGAGCGACTCCGGCCGACGGCGTCGATAGTGCACTGTCCGTCACGAGTCCCCAACCTACAGCGCGATTCCCGGTTCGGCAGCGCCGTCACGGGGCGGGTGAACGCGCCGTGACGGGTTCATGACGAGCACCGCGACCGGGACCGAATACGCTGTCGTGCTAGAGTTCACGCGGTTCGGGCTCCGCATTTCCGCAGGACGCACCGGCACGCACCGTCATCGAAAGTCGATCCAGCTGATGCCGATTCCCTCCCGACGCACCTACCACGCCGACGACCTGTCCGGGCCACCGTCCCGGGCCGGGATCGATCGACCGCATGCGGTCTCGGTGGTGGTGCCCGTCTATCGCGGTGAGCACACCATCGGCGATCTCGTCGCCGAACTGCACAAGCTGACCGATGTCACCGAGACGCCGGGCGGCGCCGAATTCGTGGTGTCGGAGATCCTGCTCGTGCACGATCACGGGCCGGATCGCTCCGATGTGGTGCTGCAGGAGCTGGAGCAGTCCTTCGGCGAGGTGCGCACGGTGTGGCTGAGCCGCAATTTCGGGCAGGACGCGGCGACCATCGCGGGCATGTCGGCGGCGCGCGGCGACTGGATCGTCACCATGGACGAGGACGGTCAGCACGATCCGGTGTTCATCGGCCGGTTCCTGGACGCGGCGCTGGAACAGCGCGCCGATCTGATCTATTCGAAGCCGACCAATACCCGTCCGCACGGCTTCCTGCGCAATCTCACCTCGCGCGGCGCGAAGATCGTGCTGGCCACGGTGTTCGCCTTCCCGGATTCCACCCGGTTCGAGAGCTTCCGGTTGATTCGCGGCGATATCGGCCGCCAGCTGGCCGAGGTCGCCTCCAATGGCGTGTACCTGGATGTGGCGCTCACCTGGGTGGTGGACACCGTCGCGCAGGTGCCGGTGACACTGCGCGCCGAGGGCCGGGAAGAGTCCGGCTACAACTATCGGCGGCTGTTCTCGCTGTTCTGGAAGATGGTGCTGTGCAGCGGAACTCGCGGCCTGCGCCTGGTGAGCCTGCTGGGCGGCACGCTCGCGCTGGCGGGTGCGGCGCTGGCGGCGTTCATCGTGTACGAGGCGCTGACCCTGGACGATTGGGCGCCCGAGGGCTGGACCTCGACCATCGTGGTGCTGCTGCTGTGTTCGGGCGCGATGCTGTTCTCGCTCGGGCTGATCGCCGAGTATCTCGGTGTGGCGCTGCACATTCTGGTGGGCAAACCGCTGTACATGACCGTGGATTCGCCGACGCCGCGGCGGGAGCGCGCCGCGCGGGCCGACGAGGGCGTCACGCCTTCAGCACGTACAGCTTCTCCCGCCCACCCGCGATGAGGGTGCGCTGTTCGACCTGTTCGGGATAGCCGCGGAAGAGCTCGTCGAGGGTTTCCTCGGTGAAGCGCCGCGGCTGCTCGCCATCGCCCGGATTGGTGAAACGCCCACCCAGCCTGGTGATCACGCGATTGCGGCTGGTGGTCAGATTGCGCACCGGTTCGGCGATGATCACCCGGGCGCGTGCCGCCGCCAGCATGCGGTCGAGCACCGGTTCGGGGTCGGGCAGGAAGTGGTAGAGGCTGGCCTGCATGAGCACGTAGTCGGCGGCCGGAAGCGGTTGCTCTCCATGCAGATTCCAGACCTGCCCGTGCCCGCCGGCCGCGGTGAGACCGGCGATGAAGCCCTCGTTGATGTCGAGTCCGGTGTAGCGCACCGATTTCCGGCGCAGATGCCGGGTGTAGAGGGTGGCCGGTCCGCAGCACAGGTCGAGCACCTCGGCCTCGTCCGGAATCAGATCCGCGATGGCCCGGAAACGGGCGTCGTAGTGACGCCCGTACAAGCCTCGCATCAGCAACTCGTAGATGGACCCGTGCCGATAGATGAAGCTGGTACTCACGATTTCCTGCGTAGTTGTGGGACAACGGCTTCCGCTGTCTCGAACTATGCCAGGATCTCAGCCGGCCCGCTGCCCGTGTGGCGTGGATCTCACCGCTCGTGGGTGCGGCGGAAGGAGATGTGGCGGTGGCCGAAGAAGCTCACGATGGCGACCAGGCCCATGACGACCACCGCGGCGGGTTTGGCGGGCGCGTGCAGCAGTGACACGGCGACCTGCAGCAGGATCAGATTCAGCAGCAGCCCACCGGAATTCACGCCCACGAAGGCCACGAAGTCGCGCAGCACGTGGCCGCGCACCCGGAACACCAGCGTGCGGTGCAGGACGAAGGCGACCACGATGCTGACCGCGTAGGCCAGCGCGGGCGCCAGCGCCACGGCGAGATGCTCGGAGACGTGACCGTCGAGCACGGTCAGCCAGAAGACCGTGAGCACCATGCCCAGTGCCGTATTGAACCCGCCGACCAGGGCGAAGGCGATCTCCTGCCGCCGCACCAGGCGTAGCAGCAGTCCGGGTTCCTCCATCGCGGCCGCCTCGTCGGTGGCCGCCTGCGGTGAGATGTCGGCGGTGCTCACGAGAGGGATTCTGCCAGTGCGGGTTCCGATGCGGTGGGCTCCTCGCCGTTTTCGTCGTCGTCCGCGCGCCGGGAGCGCACGTAGAACCACTGCAGCAGCGCCAGGCCCGCGAGGCCGGCCGCGCCGGTGGCGACGCCGATCTTCCAGCCCGGCGGACGCCAGGTCAGCTCCAGTTCGGCATTGCTGGTGCCGGCGGGAATGTTCACGGAGACAAAGACTCTCGACACCGTGTCGATCGGGATCGGCTTGCCGTTGAGGGTGGCGCGGTAGCCGGGCCAGCCCAGGCGGGCGAAGACCACGCGGCCGCCGTCCGCGGCGGACACCCGGACCTTGCTGCTGGTGGCGGTCTCACCGAGCGAAGTGGCGGTCACACCCTGCGTGTCGGAGACGCGGCCGTTCACGGTGGAGATGAAGCCGTTGTCGCGTTCCAGCACCGAGATCCACTGCTCGTGGCCCGGATAGTCGGCCCAGTGCCAGCCGTCCGGTGCGGGCTGGTTGCGCGCGTCGGGGAACATGGCGCGCTGCAGAACGATTCGATCCAGCAACATGAGATCGGCGACGGTGCGGCCGGTGGCCGGGTCCGGTGCGAACAGGCGGCGGTAGGCGTCCGGGCAGGTGCTGCCGTCCCAGCGCATGCACAGCATTTCACCGAAGTAGAAGTGCCCGTTGGGGGTGTAGCCCTGCACGTACTGCAGTTCCAGATCCTTGGCGTAGTTGCCGAAGACCAGGGAGCCGTAGGCGCGGTCGAGGGAATCGTCGCCACGCTGCAGCAGACCGCGATCGCCCAGCTGCAGGGTGGTGCCCTCGAACTTCGGGAAGGCCGCCATGGCCTCCTGACGATCGGCGGGCAGATGCCACTGCATGAGGTTGGGCTGGATGTTGTGCACCTGGTACCAGGCGATCGGGAAGACCGCGGCCAGCGTCATGAGCGCGGCCGCGGCGCTGCCGCGCGTGCGGGCCAGCCACACGACGCCGGCGGTGAGCCCGGCGACCACGAGCGCGGCGATCACATGTTCGATCACGTCGTGCGGGTCGGCGGAGAAGGTCCGCACCCACAGCAGCAGGATCAGCACGCCCGCCGCGACCGCGCGATTGCGCCACTCGCGCACCGTGCCGAAGCGGCCCAGCAGCACGCACACCAACACCAGCAGGCCGATGGCCACCATGGGCAGCACGCGGGCGGGCCAGCGCAGCGGCCCGATGGTGCCGGGCCCGGCGGTCCACATGAGGGCCATGATCGCGAACAGTGCGATGGAGATGAACTCCTTCCAATGTTCGCGCGCCCGACGCCAATCCACGAAGGCCAGCGCCGGAATCAGGAACCAGGCGATATAGGTCATGGGCAGCGGCTGCACATAACCCCACCAGGAACTGAACGCCGGCATGGCCGACGGCAGGCTGGCGTTCAGCGATTCCGACCACGGCACCGTGAGGAACTGGTCGTTATTGATCTGCGCGGTGCCGCGCCAGCTCACCTTGGCCGACAGCATGGACGGCAGGAAGGTCAGCAGCCCGGCCAGGCCCGCACACAGCGCGACGGCGGCCAGCCGCCCGACCGGCGCCCACGACAGCAGCCAGAAGCGCCACGCGGCCCACGACTTCCACGAGCCGCCCGAGGCCCGGCCGCTCAGCACCATCTCGCCGACGGCCACGGCCGCCAGCATGAGCACCGACTCCACCGCCGGGAAGATGTACTGCACCGAAATCGCAAGGTAGAGAAAGACGAAGACCGGAATAGGCCCGCCGTATCCATGTCGGCGTCCACGGGTCCCTCCGTGGTTACGCAGGCTGCCGCCTCCGGGCCCGTCGCTCCCGCCGGGGCCGCGCACGTAGCGCACCGACGACGCCCACGCGTGCAGCATGTAGGCGGTGCCGGTGAGCGCGGTCATCCAGCTGGCGGTGTCGAAGAAGAGGAAGAACCCGGAGAACGGGAAGGCCACGCCCGCGACCGCCGACCACTCGGGGCGCGCGCCGTAGGCCAGGCACACCCGGTACACGCCGAGCCCGGCCAGAATGGAGAACAGCAGTTTGACGATGGTGGCGTAGACGGCCAGGTTCGGCACCGAGGGCGCGATCAGGTCGATCAGCAGCTGCGGCGGGTTGAACAGGCCCGCCTCCTCCATGGTGTAGTTGCCCGACATCCACTGTTCGGGCACCAGCACCGGGAACCGGCCCTCGCGCAGCGCGCGGCCGAGCATCACCCACATGGGCGCGTACTGGGATTCGGTGTCGTCGGTATAGAAGTGCCGGATATCGGCCAGCAGCACTGCCGCATAGCCGAGCATCACGCCGAGCGCCGTGATGCCTCCCCACCGCAACACCGCGCGCCGATTATCGGTACCTGCAACGTCGACCACGAGTTCCAGACCCTACAGGCAAGTCGGACGGCAGTTCGCACCGTGTTAGAGTTCGACCGCTCGGGCTCTGCCATCCGGCAAAGGCAACGAGCCAGAACTGGCTACCTACCGCCGTGAGGGGACCGATTCCGGTGAGCACGGACCGCATCATCTTCAGCCGTCCCTATCGCGCGGCGCGCGAACTGGGCAATCTGAAGACCGTGCTGGACTCCGACCACAGTCATGGCGACGGACAGTTCACCGCCGCGGCCACCGCGAAGCTGAAGGCCATCACCGCGGCGCCGCACGCCCTGCTGACCACCTCGTGCACCTCCGCGCTCGAAATGGCCGGGCTGCTCTTGGAACTCGGGCCCGAGGACGAGGTGATCGTCCCGAGTTTCGCGTTCACCTCCACCGCCACATCCATGGCGCTGCGCGGGTCGACGGTCGTGTTCGCCGATATCGACCCGGCGACCGGCAATCTCGATCCGGAGTCGGTGGCGACCGCGATCACCGAGCGCACCAAGGCCGTGGTGGTGATCCACTACGGCGGCGTGGGCGCGGATATGGAAGGTCTACGGGCGCTGGCGGATACACACGGTTTCGCCATCATCGAGGACAATGCGCACGGGCTGGGCGGTTCGTGGCGCGGCAGGCCGCTCGGCACCATCGGGACCGTGGGCGCGCTGAGTTTCCACGACACCAAGAACATTCACTGCGGTGAGGGCGGGGCGATCCTGCTCACCGACGAAATCCTCATGGGCCGTGCGGAAATCATCCGCGAGAAGGGCACCGACCGGGCGCGGTTCCTGCGCGGCGCGGTGGACAAGTACTCGTGGCAGGACATCGGATCCTCCTATCTGCCCAGTGAATTGAACGCCGCCGTGCTGGACGCGCAGCTGGCCGAGTTCGACACCATCCAGCAGAACCGGCACCGGGTGTGGAACTCCTACGCCGCGGCGCTGCCGGAGTGGGCCGCGCGCAACGACATCCGGCTCATGACGGTGCCGGCGGACCGCGAGCACACCGCGCACCTGTACTACCTGCGCGTGCCCACCGAGCACCGGCGCGACGACCTCATCGCGCACCTGGCGCAGCGGGGCATCGTAGCCCCGTTCCACTACATCCCGCTCGACTCCAGCCCGGCCGGGTTGAAGCTGGGCCGCACCCCGGTGCCCTGCGTGCGCAGCGCCGAGTTCTCCGGAACCGTTGTGCGCCTGCCGCTGTGGCCGGGACTCACCGACGAGCAGATCGCCCGCGTCATCGACGGCGTCACCAGCTTCACCGTCTGACACGGCCGGTTCCCGGACCCGCCGCCCCGACTTACGAGAAGGCCCCCGGTGCGTACGCACCGGGGGCCTTCTCGTTGCGAAAAGTGAGCCCGTGTCAGAGGAACAGCTGCGCCGCGAGTTCGGCAGTGAGCGCCTCGTAGGCTTCGGTCTGCCGGTTGTACCACCAGGTCCGCTCCCCCGGCTCCGGGCGACCGGCGGCCTGCACGGCGCGGGTGGAGGGCCGGAAGGTGGAGCTGCGCGGGATGTCGTCGATCAGGTAGACGATATCGGGCCGCTGATCCGGGGCCAGTGCGCGCACGGCTTCGCTGACATCCTTTGCCTCCAAACGGAATCCGGCGCGCACACTGACCGCGGCGACCGCGAGCACGCGGTCACCGGCCGGCAGCCCGTACGCCACCTCCATGTCGATGGCGGTGATGTCGTTGAGCACGTCCACGATGGGCTGGGTGAACACCGGCCCGCGCGGAGTGTGGATGACGGTGTCGCGCCGATCCATCAGCCAGTAGTCGCCGTCGCTGTCGCGGCGGAAGAGGTTCTCGGTGGGCATCCAGGCGTCGCCGGGGGCGAAGACGCCGCGCAGCCCGCCCGCCGACACGTCCACGGTGCCGGAGATGGTGCCGATGAGCAGCCCCACCTCGTTGTCGGCGCAGCGGCGCGCGAAACCCGATTCCTCGGTGAGGATTTCGTCGGTGACCGGGTCGTAGCCGATGAGTTCGACCTTGGCGGTGCCGGGTACCGGGCGGCCCTTGGAGCCGATCTTGGCGCCGGATACGTTGGCCAGCACCACATCTCCCTCGATGGAGGCGTAGAACTCCAGCACCCGTGCGGGTTCGAAGCGTTCCTGGGTGCGCCGCCACAGGCCCGCGGGCATGCCGGAGCCGATGAACAGCCGGATGGGGTGCGGGTGCCCGTTCGGGAAGGTGTCGGCGTCGAGGATGTCGCGCAGCATGGTCCAGGTGTAGGTGACCACGGTGACGCCGTAGCGGTGCACCTCCTCGGCGAAGCGCGCCGGATCCAGCGAGCGCGCCAGCGCGATGCGGCTGCCGCCGGCGATGGCGCCGCCCAGGCTCACCAGCAGTCCGGACGAATGATGCAGCGGCGCAAGGCAGTACACGGTGTCGCGGCGGCCCAGGTCGGCGGCCGAGGCGGTGCCGAAGGCGGACAGCGCCCAGCGGTGGTTGGTCACGTACTTGACGTCGAACTTGTCCCCGGTGCCGGTGACGAGGATGAATGCCAGCTCGCGCGCCAGGCCCGGGTTCGGCCGATACCAGGCGGGCAGCTGCACCTGCGCCGGATCGATCTGCTCCATGTCGACGACGTCGCAGCCCGGCGGAATGTCCAGCCCGCGCGACTCGCCGCCGCCGAGCACCAGCACCCGGGCGCCGGTGGCGGCCGCCGCGTGCAGGTTCTCCGGGTCGGTGATGAGCAGTTTGGTGCCGGTCAACTCGATGACCTGGGACAGTTCACTGCCCGGGGCGAGCAGCACCGCGACCGCGCCCAGCCGCGAGAGCGCGGCGATGGCGGCCATGGCGCTGGGCCGGGTCTCCATGACCACGCCGACGCGGGTGGCCGGGCGCACGCCCACCGAGATGAGCCCGCGCACCACATTGTCGATGCGCTGGTTGACCGCCTGGGTGGTGTGCACGCGGTCGTCGAACAGGAACAGTTCCCGCGACGGCGCGCGGCGGGCCTGCTCGGCGAGCAAGCGGCCCAGCGAGACTCGGGTGTGCGGCTGGATCATGCCGAGCCGGGTGAGACGCGGCAGCGCGCGGGCGGCCTCGCCGGTGAGTTCCACGGTGCCGCGCAGGGTTTGCGCGGTGACGCCCTCGATGGTCTTGCCCAGTCCGGTGCCGGCCTCGGCCAGGCTGCCCACGGCGTGCACCACGCGGGTGAGCGGCGAGCTGGGCCGCTTGCTCTTCACGTGTTCGGTCATGCGCTCGACCCCGGCGGGCAGTTCGCCGCGCCCGCCCAGCCAGTTCACCCAGTCGCGGACGACAGGCCAGGTCTGGCGGGTGGCCACCGAACCGGAGACGAGACCGAAATGCCCTGCCACCACGCTGGCTTCGTACACGTCGGCATTGGGCGCGGCGCGCACGATGCCGCGCACGGCGCCGGGCTGGCCGATGTCGTCGACCTCGCCCACGAAGGCCAGGATCGGCGACTTGATCTCCGCCAGCGAGATCGGCTGATCGCGAATGACGAAGCCGCCCAGCATCATTCGATTGTGCTTGACGAACTGGTCGAGCAGGTCGGTGAGCGCCGGGCCGGGATAGCCCAGCCAGCCGTCGCCTTCGAGGAAGCGGCGCTGACGTTCCTTGGGCAGCAATGCTTCCCGGTCGTGCAGCTGGCGCAGGAAGTCCAGCCGCGCCTTGGCGGTCTTGACCGGATCCAGGGCCTGGAAGCCGAGTTTCACCATGGAGTCGGTGATGGGCAGGCGCGGCAGCACATGGTCGGACAGGAAGTCGGCGACATCGGCGGCCAGTCCGTGCGGCAGCCCGAACGGCATGCCCGCCACCACGTCCACGGGGCTGCCGAAGGTGACGATGGACTCGATGCCCTTGCCGTAGCGGTAGGCGCTGGCCTGGTAGGCGAACAGCCCGCCCTGCGAGTAGCCCATGAGATGCACACTGCGGCCGGTCAATTCGTTGACGGTGTCGATGGCGCTGCTGACCGCGAGCACGTGGTCGGCCAGATCCCGGTCCCAGCCGCCCTCTTCGGTGGCGGGCGAGCCGAAATCGACCACCCAGCAATCGATTCCGCCCTGGTGCAGAATGCCGACCGCGCCGTCCTCGCCGTTCACGTCCCAGATCTCGGCGGTGACCATGATGGGCGGCACGAGCACCACGACCGGCCGGTTCGAGGTGGTGTCGTCCGGGAAGTAGTGCCGCAGCCGGTACATGCGCTTGCGCTCGACCACTTCGTACGGCGACGACTCGATATCGTGCACCAATCCCCCGAAGCGGATCACCTCGAGCCCGTTCTGGGCGGTCGCCACGAGGCGCTGCATCGGCCCGACGACGGACTTCCTATTGAATTTCACGGCTCCACTCCCAGACGTACCCAGCTGCTCGTGACCTGCGTCTCCCCTGCTGACCGGTCCCGACGAGCTTGCCATACGGCCAGCCTACTGCGCTGACCTTGTGACCAGCACCATGCGCGCCAATGATGCCAACCAACCGGCCAGTTTTTATGCACCGGTCCCGGTGCCGAATGCGAATTCTGCGAATGCCGACACACCCACCCCACCCCGCGCCGGTCGAGCCGTTTTCCGTGACGACCAGTTCGACAGCGGTTCATACGGAAATGCGATGACGCAAACATCCTTACCCCCGCTATAGCCATGAGCGAGAAATCATGTTTATGCATTTCGCTGCGCCCGCATGCGGCCTGCGCCTACCATCGAGGGCGCTGGAACGCACTGTCGCGCTTGTCTTTTCACTCAATTGTCTAGTTTGTGTAGGTTCATTTCGGAACCTGCACACATCGCCGTGGAATCCACCGCTCGCCTACTCGCGGTGGCCCATTCGAGTTGAGGACCGCAGCATGACCATCGAATTGCCCATCGAGACCCAGAACGGCGCCCGCAGGAGCCTCAGCACCGCTGCCGCTCACCAGCTGGCCCACACCACCAAATCCGAACCCCAGATGCAAGGGATCAGCTCCCGCTGGCTGACCCGCAGCCTGCCGTGGATCCAGGTCAAAGGCGGCATCTACCGGGTGAACCGCCGGCTCACCCACACCCTCGGCAATGGCGAGGTGGAATTCATCATCGACGGTTCCCAAGCCCGGGTTATCCCGGTCGAACTGCAGGAACTGCCGCAACTGCGTGGATTCGACGACGAAGAGGCATTGAGCACCATCGCCGGTCGCTTCGAGCAGCGCGATCTACCGCCGGGAACGGTGGTCGCCGAATTCGGCAACAGTGTCGACGAGGTGCTGCTCATCGTGCACGGCAAGCTCACCAAGATCGGCACCGGCGAATACGGCGAGACCACCAAACTCGGAATGCTGTCCGGCGGTGACTATTTCGGCGACGAATTGCTCACCGCTCAGGACGCGTTCTGGCCGGTCACGGTGAAGACCGTCACGCCCACCACCGTGCTGGTGCTGACGCGGCCCACCCTCAACGAGCTCAAGGACAATATTCCGACGCTGGCCAACCACCTGGAAGCCGTTGCCGCACAGCCGAGCAAGCCGCAGAACAAGTACGGCGAGGCCGAGATCCTCATCTCCTCGGGTCATTCCGGCGAGCCGCTGCTCGACGGCACCTTCGTCGACTACGACGACCGGCCGCGCGAATACGAGCTCAGCATCGGCCAGTCGGTGCTGCGGGTGCACACCCGCGTCGCGGACCTGTTCAACGATCCGCACGATCAGATCGAACAGCAGCTGCGCCTGACCATCGAGGCCCTCTACGAGCGGCGCGAATACGACCTGGTGAACAATCCCGACTTCGGCCTGCTGCACAACTGCGATCTCAAGCAGCGCATCTACACCGAGTCCGGCCCGCCCACCCCGGACGACATGGACGAGCTGCTGTCCATGCGGCGCAGCACCAAACTGTTCCTGGCCCACCCCAAGGCGATCGCGGCGCTCATGCGCGAGTGCAGCAAGCGCGGCATCTATCCGGATCCGGTGGACGTGGACGGCCATCGCGTGCCCGCCTGGCGCGGCGTGCCCATCTACCCGTGCGGCAAGATCCCGGTCAGCGACACCCAGACCACCTCGATCCTGGCCATGCGCACCGGCGAGAAGGATCAGGGCGTGATCGGCCTGCACCAGACCGGAATTCCGGACGAGTACGAGCCCAGCCTGAATGTCCGCTTCAAGGGAATCGACGACCAATCGATCATCTCCTACCTGGTCAGCTGCTACTACAGCGCGGCCGTCCTGGTCCCCGACGCGCTCGGCATTCTCGACAATGTGCTGGTCGCCCGGCAGTCCGACTGACCGGCAGCACGACCGTGCCGGCACGACCCTTTCCGGAGGGCTGCTCGGAATCTCCCCCATCGGGATCCCCAGCAGCCCTTGATGATTCACGAGTGAGCGAACCCGAACCGGCCCCTGCGGCGCTGCCCGCGCGGCCCCGGATTCCCTCCGGCCCGACCGGGCTCGGTTCGCGGTCCGCCCGGGTGGTGCGTTCCAGCCGCACGACCTCGTAGCGCGCGGGTGCCTTCCAGCGGCTTCTCCCGCATTACTTCCGTATCGAGAGGATGATCTGCCATGACCGTGCTCCATCCCGATGCCGACGGCGTGCTGCGCACCGACTACCAGAAGTCGGTGGCCGCCTACTGGAACAACAACCCCAACGACGATCGGGTCAATACGAAACTCGGTGAGGTGGACGGGCTGTACCACCATCACTACGGCATCGGCGAGCCCGATCTGTCGGTGCTGGAGGGGCCGGAGGAGACCCGGCAGGAGCGGCTGGTGAAGGAACTGCACCGGCTCGAGACCGCCCAGGCCGATCTGCTGCTCGACCAGCTCGGCGATGTCCGGCCCGGCGATCGGCTCATGGACGGCGGGTCCGGGCGCGGCGGCACGAGTTTCATGGCCAATCAGCGTTTCGGCTGCCGGGTGGACGGGGTCACCATCTCCGAATACCAGGCCGGTTTCGCCAATGATCAGGCCAAGGAGCGCGGCGTCACCGACAAGGTGACCTTCCATTTCAAGAACATGCTCGACACCGGTTTCGACGCGGGCTGCATGCGCGGCATCTGGACCAATGAAACCACCATGTACGTGGACCTTTTCGAGCTGTTCGCGGAATTCTCACGACTGCTGGAACCGGGCGGCCGGTACGTGGTCATCACCGGGTGCAGCAATGACGTGTTCGGTGCGCGGTCGGCGTCCGTGAGCTGGATCGACGCGCACTACGGCTGCAATATCCATCCGCGCAGCGAGTACTTCAAGGCCATGGCGGCCAATAATCTGGTGCCCGTCGCGGTCACCGATCTGACCCCCGCCACCATTCCGTACTGGGAGCTGCGGACTCATTCGGAACTCGCCACCGGCGTCGAGAAGCCCTTCCTGACCTCGTACAAGGAGGGCAGCTTCCAATACCTCATGATCACCGCCGATAAGGTGGGGAGGTGACCGGCACCCTCGACGCATCCAACACTCCGCAGGCTCCCGACCGTGAGGCGCTGCTCGTCGAGCTGGTGGACGAGCAGGGCCGCCCGGCCGGATCGCAATCGGTGGCCGCGGCGCACACCGCGCCCGGACAGCTGCATCGGGCCTTCTCGGTCCTGCTCTTCGACGAGGCGGGCCGGGTGCTCATGCAGCAGCGCGCCGCGGTGAAGACCCGCTTCCCGCTGCTGTGGACCAACAGCTGCTGTGGTCATCCCGCGCCCGGACAGCCCGTGGCCGAGGCCGCGGCGACCCGCTTGCGGGAGGAGCTGGGCGTGGAGGCCGAACTGACCGAGGTCGGCACCTTCCGCTATCAGGCCGCCGATCCCGGCACCGGGCGGGTCGAGCACGAATTCGATCACGTGCTGATCGGGCGGCTCGACGGTGGCTCGCTGCGGCCGGATCCGGCGGAGGTGGAGGACATCGCGTGGATGCCCGTCGGGGAGCTGCGGGCGGGGATGACCGCCGATCCCAGCGGGTACACGCCGTGGTTCGCGCAGGTGCTCGAACTCGCGGAGCGCGGTCGCAACAGCTGAGAAGGACTGCCTCTCCTCGTCATTCCGGCATGCTTTTGGCCGGAATCCACGAAAACCGTTGAAGCACCAACGGTGTGGATCCCGGCCAAAAGCGCGCCGGGATGACGGATGCTACTCCGCGTCGAGCAGCCAGTCGTTGGGCGAGAAGAGCTCGAAATGCACCTGCTCGCCGGGGATTCCGGCAGCGAACAGCTGGGCGCGGACCGACTGCAGGAAGCCGTTGCCGCCGCACAGGTAGTAGTCGGCGTCGGCGGGGAGGTCGACCTCGCCCAGGTTCATGCGGCCGCCGGCCGTCTCGTACCAGACCTTGTAGCAGGCATTCTCCAGCGCGCCGACCGAATCGACGATCTGCTCGCGCAGCGGATGCGTGGCCGCGGAGCGATCGGCGTGCAGAATGGTCACCGGCCGCTGCGGGGTCTGTGCCACAAGGTATTCGAGAATGCCCGCCATGGGGGTCACGCCGATGCCGGCGGAGATGAGCACCAGCGGGTTGGTGGCGGCGGTATCGATGACGAGATCGCCGAAGGGCAGCGTGATCTGGAGCCGGTCTCCCGCATTCACGGTGTCGTGCAACCAGTTCGAGACTTCACCGGCCGGAGACTGGGCGTCCCCGGTCACCCGGCGCACCGCGAACGCCAGCCGCCCCGCACCCGGACGGTTCACCAGGCTGTACTGCCGCAGCTGCCGGGCGCCGTCCGGCAGATCCGCACCCACCGAAATGTATTGGCCGGGAGCGAAATCCGGCAGCGGACGGGCCGGATCCGCGGAGGCCAGCACGAAGGTGGCGACACCGGAGGGGTCGTCGATGCGCTCGAGCACCGTGGTCTCGCGGAACACGTCACCGGGCTCCACCCCGGCGGCGTCGTAGAGTTCGCCCTCGAAATCGATGAGGGTGGTGGCCATCAGCCAGTACACCCGATCCCAGGCGGCGGCGATGGGTGCGGTCACCACGTCCGCGCCCAGCACCTCGACGATCGCCTCGAACAGGTACTTGTGCACCAGGTGGTACTCGGCGGGGGTGACGCCGAGCGAGGCGTGCTTGTGGCCGATGCGCGAGAGCAGTTCCCGCGGATGCGGCAGCGCCGGGTCGACCAGATGCGTGGCATAGGTGGCGATGGAGGCGGCCAGGGCCCGCTGCTGGGCGCCCTGGGCCTGATTGCCGCGATTGAAGCGGTCCCGGATCAGCTCCGGATGGGCGGTGAACATCTTGCGGTAGAACAGCGGGGTGATGTCGTCGATGCGCGCCGCGACCAGCGGCAGCGTCGCCCGGATCAATTCGGCGTGCTCGGGTTCCAGTTCGGGAACGGTGTGCAGCGCGGAATCCGGTGCGATCGTCATGGCCTGCTCCTAATCGTTGACAAGTTCTCTCGCCGGGAACACCGGCTGATACAGCAGCTCCACGGTTCTGGGCGTCACCAGATCGGCGAGCACATAGCGGTCGAGTTCGCGATAGAAGGCTTCCTGCGCGCCGGCGAGGATGCCCCGCAAACGGCAGGCACCCGCGAGCGGGCAGGGGTTGTCACCGACGCAGTCGATGACTTCGCATTCACCTTCGAGTCGCCGGACAATGGTGCCGACCGTGACCGTGCGCCCGGCTTCGGTGAGGAAGACCCCGCCGGAGCGACCGCGCTGCGATTCCACGTACCCCAGTTCGGCGAGCCTCGACACTGCCTTCGCGACATAGTTCTCGGAGGCATTGACTTGGCGCGCAATGAGTTTGGTGGTGACGCGCTCCTCAGCGCCGTCGCTGACAGCCAACCGCATGAGCGCCCGCAAACCGAGGTCGGTGAACCGGGAGAGCTGCATGTCATCCACCGTACGTATTTCCGACTCGGAAAAGCAGATTTGGACCGGTGGGCTTAAATACACAATTTTCAAAGGGTTTTGCACGCCACATCAGGGACCTGACATTTGTCCCTGGCTATCACCGAGCGACTCTGCCTCACTCCATTGCCGCGGTCATTCGCCCTGTGCCGGTGGTGATTCCGGAGCCCATGCAGCCGTTGATCTGCTCCATCGTCATCATCTCGTACCAGGCGGTGACCCGGACCCGGCCACCCTGCCCGAAACCGGCGACCACTTCCAGCGGGCCGACGGTCGGCTGCATCATGCCGACCGGCCACGGCCCCCACAGCCGGCTGGTCTCGCCATTGGACCAGGTGATGTCGACGGTGAGCGGGCCGTCGGCCGGATGCATGCAATCCGATACCGCCACATGGACTCCGGTGAAGGTGCCGCCGGTGACGCCGGGCACGCCCCAGCAGTCCCAGAGCCGGCCGACGGAGGTGAAGGTCATGAGCCGCGAGGTCATGGTGATGCCGCCGTCGACGGCGGTCCAGCGGAAGTCACCGGCATTGCAGGCGCCCAGGGTGGGCGGCTCGGCGGTCGCGCGCTGGCCGCCGACAGGCACGGTCATCATGGCCGCCAGGCCGAAAACAGTCGAAAAGACGAGCGATAGAGCGACTTTCCCTGCGTTCGGCACAGCTTTCCTCACTTCCGCGATGGTGGAGGCAGAGCACGACGGCACGACGCCGCTGCCACGGATCCGGCTGCGGCGCGACTTGGGAAGACCTTAAATCACTTTTGTCCGGAAACCGCGGCACGCGCCGCTTTGATCGTGTCCCACGGGATGGCGGGTCGCGGAAGGTTGCGGCGGCGCAGGTAGGCCGTGGCGGCGCGGTGACCGTTGCGCACCATGGCGATCAGCTGACCGGGTGAGCCGGTATTGTCCGTCACCGTCTTCGGGGTGAAAACCAGTGTGCCGTCGCGGGTTTCGAGTGTGCCCCGGGAGGTCACGGATTGCAGTTTCCAGCCCTGCTCGTCGTGGCTGTGGCCCAGCAGCGCGGCGACGCCGTCGACCGCGGCGAACCATGTGGGCCGGTCCACGACCAGGGCGCGGCCCTCGAGCCGCGGTTCGCAGCGCAGGCTCACCGGATATCCGTCGGGATCATTGGCGATGAGCACGGCGCCGTCGGGAAAGCGCCGCAGCGCGGTATCGAGCTGTTCGGCCAGGTTGGTGATCACAGCAGGACCTCCTCGTGCGGCGCGGCCGTCATATCGCGGCCCGGCCACCAGCGGATGCGCACCGGCCGAATGTGGATCTCGAGGCGCATGTAGTACCACCAGAACAGTCGCTTGGTGATCGGGTCGGCGCCCACGCCCTTGGGTTGCGCGGTCCACACCTTGTGGAACTGCCGCGCCAATTCGTCGTCCCACGTGACGATTTCGGAGACCGAGGCATTGCCCTGCACCAGCACGGCGGGCGGATCGTCGAGGCCGCTGGCCACCGGATTCGAATACAGCAGCGCCACCCGGGGATCGCGGCGGGCACGAAAAGCCTTGTGCGGGACGCCGATTCCAGTGGTCACCAGGATCTGCCCGCGTTCGGGCAGCCAGAGCGGCGCGACCGGCACGGTCACCGGCGTGTGGTCGCGGGCGTGGGTGGACAGCTCCGCGGTGAAGTACCGGTCCAGGACGCCGGTGACCTCCGCGGGCAATGCGCTGGGAGTGGTCATGACCCACGATTGCCCCATCCCCGGCGCCACGCAACAGTCCAGTTCGATGCGGAGTGGCACGAGACAGGCCAGCGAACTCCTGGCAGCATGACCGCCATGGACGTCATGGCGCAGATCGATTCCGCGGCAGCCCTGCTGGCACCGGTGATTCGCCGGACCCCGGTGGTGGCCTCACGGGTACTGGCCGACCGCACCGGCCACGACGTGTGGCTCAAATGCGAGAACCTGCAGCGAACCGGGTCGTTCAAGCCGCGCGGCGCGTACAACCGCATCGCCAATCTGCCCGACGCCGATCGGGCGCGCGGCGTGGTGGCGGCCAGCGCCGGCAATCACGCTCAGGGCGTGGCGTGGTCGGCGACCTCACTGGGGATCGAGTCCACGGTCTTCATGCCGGTGGGCGCGGCCCTGCCGAAGCTGGTGGCCACCAAGGCCTATGGCGCGACCGTGCATCAGGTCGGCGAGACCATCGACGAATCGCTGGCCGCTGCACGGGAATTCGCCGATCAGACCGGGGCCACCCTGGTGCACCCGTTCGATCACCCCGATATCGTGGCCGGCCAGGCCACCGTGGCCCTCGAAATCCTCGACCAGATACCGGATGTCGGCACGGTGCTGGTGCCGACCGGCGGCGGTGGGCTGCTCGCCGGAATCGCGGTGGCACTGCGGGAACGCGCCCCGCACGTGCGAGTGATCGGCGTGCAGGCGGCCGATGCCGCGGCCTGGCCGGAGTCCCTGTCGGCCGGGAAACCGGTTCGCCTGGAACGCATGTCGACCATGGCCGACGGCATCGCGGTCGGCCTCCCCGGCGAAGTGCCCTTCGGCCATATCGCGGACCTCACCCCCACGATCCTCACCGTGGACGAGGAGTCGTTGTCCAAGGCCCTGCTGTTGTGCATGGAACGCGCCAAACTCATCGTCGAACCCGCGGGCGCCGCCGCCGTGGCCGCCCTGATGTCCTGCACCCCAACCGAACTGGGCCTGCGCGGCCCCGTCTGCGCCGTCCTCTCCGGCGGCAATATCGACCCTCTCCTCCTGACCCGGGTCATCGGCCACGGCCTCAGCGCCGCGGGCCGCTACCTGGCGGCCCGCGTCACCATCTCCGACCGCCCTGGCAGCCTCGGCGCTCTCCTCGCCGAACTCGGCCGCACCGGCGCCAGCGTCCTCGACGTAGCCCACTCCCGCACCGGCGCCTGGCTCGCCATCGACGAGGTAGAAGTTCTTCTCACCCTCGAAACCCGAGGCCCCGCCCACCGCGACGACGTCCTCACCACCCTCGCCGACGCCGGATACCTTGTGCGCGTCCAGGATTGACCTGCTCCGCCGGAGTGTCAGTGCGCCCCACCGAGTTCCAGCGCCAGCACTCCGGCAATCACCAGCCCGATCCCCCCGATCTGAACAGGCGTCACATGCTCGTCGAGGAACAGCGCCCCGATGATCGCCACCGCCACAACCCCGATGGCCGACCAGATCCCGTACGCCACACCCACCGGCATCCCCCGCTTCAACGCCTGCGACAGAAAGAAGAACGCGAACCCGTACCCGAACACCACCACAACCGACGGCAGCAGCTTGCTGAACCCCTCCGACAGCTTCAACGACACCGTCGCCGTCACCTCGCACGCAATGGCCAAACCCAAGAGCAGCAGAGTCATTGCCGGAGCGTAGCCAACCCATCCCCCGTGTCCCCGCACACACGCCCCGAAAAAAAATAGGATGCACGATCCCCGCCCGTCTGGATATGGTGGCTGACATGTGGATCCAGCTGTTCTCCTGAGCCCGTGCTCGCCCGTGTGCCGTCCCCGGCCCGGAGCACCGTTTCTCACCGCCACCCGGCAAGGCAATACCCCTTGCCGCGCATGGCATTCCGATTCCGACCGGCCTCGCCCCGGTGAGTCGGTCACGCATCCCTGGGAGGACAGCATGCGAACCCATCCCCAATCCCCGGCCCCACAAGCCCTCAACCCCGCCGACCGCCCCCTCTCCCGCAAGGAACGTCGCGGCAAAACTGACAAACAGCCGGCCTTCACCGGCAAGGTACACGGCCCCGGCCGCACCGCCGTCCCCGCCGCCAAACACCAGAACTACCGGCGCGGTTGACCGAAAACCTGTGGTGCTCACGAATGCGTGGGCACCACAGACCTCGGGTCGATTTCGCCCGCGGCCCGAGGCATGCCGACCACTCGCAGTATCGCCGGAATTCCGAGTTGAGCCAGTGCCTCCGTGAGCAGGTTCAGCAACTGCGTTTCACCGCTGTCGAGTGCGTGGAATACCAGTCCGAACAGGTCGAGAAGCCGGAGCAGACCGTCGTCAGAGGTCGAGGCGATGACGTAGTGATACCCCCTCTTCTCGGATTCGTCCGCGACGATATGCCATTCGCAATCGAAGCGCCGCAACAGAACACTGGACACAAAGGCGACCACGTCAGCTTTGAGTGTCACCCAGTCGCTGTGCTCGAACTCGTCGAGAGGAAGACTGTCGAGATAGTCCTGCCAAGCCCCGAATGCAGTAAGGGGATCCGAACCGTAGTCCTCGGCATCCGCGCCCAGGGCCGCAGCCATAGCGGCCGCACTGTCCAGGCACTCGGCGACCCACTGCGGAAGCGCTTGCCACGCTTGCTCGATCGTGACCGCGGTCTGTGTCGATTCGGCCAACTGTCGTTTTCCTCCCCGTCGAGCATCACCGTTCCGCCGCTCACCGGGCAGGCTACGTTCCACCACAACCATTCGCGCTCCACCCGGCAGGTCAGTGCATTCGGACCAGCCCGAGTTGCCCGGTCGAACGGCCCGACCCTCATCAGCGATCGCGTGGTCGATCGATCAACGTCGCGGGGTCAACGTGATGGCGCCGATCTCCACTCCACCGAAATACGCCGGGCCCGCGTACCCACCGTGTCCGTCGCTGATCAGCACGACTCGGTGGCCGGGAAATAGATCTACATAACCCCCGTCGGGCGTCGAATGAATGGGGTAACGCCCGATCAAAACCAGCTCCCCGCCCTCGACGCGCGCGTCCCGTTGCAGGAGCACAATGCCGGCCGACCACGTCGTGGACGTGTAATCACCGGGTTCGACGTCGGCGAACGCTGGACCGACCGTGCCGAAGAGCGTGCCGACACCCGCAACCACAGCGACCGCAGCAGTCCGGACTATCGCTGGTCTGGCGCGTAGGGACATTTTCAACTCCTGTCGCCGCGGGTCATCAACTCTACGCCTGATCTGATCACCACGCGTCCGAGTAACCCGCCCCGCCGATATTCCCCAGGCCCGCACCGGCCGCTCAGCCCGCAACGCGGCATGTGAGTGCGTGCGGATATGTTGGCCATGCCCTGCCCCGACACGAGTGGAGCTCTCGCCGCGATGGCATCCGTCCGCCACGAAATCCTGATCAATGCTTCGCCACAACACACTTGGGATGTCATACGCGACGTCGCCGCCGTACACGAACGCCTACTTCCCGGTCGAGTCACCGACACCCGGGTGGACGGAGCCCACCGATTCCTGACCTTCCCCGATGGACATGTGATCCGGGAACTGATCATCACCATCGACGACCGGTCACGTCGATTGGCTTACGCCGTCGTGGAAGGTGCCCGGCCTGCACTGGATTACCACCATGCCTCGTTCGAGGTTCACGACGAGGGCGGGCAAGGGCGGCTGGTGTGGATCACCGATATCCTGCCCGAAACCGCCGCGCCGGAGATCCGCATCCGTACCGAATTCGGCATCACAGAGATGAAACAGGCGATCGAAGCCTCGGCACCACGCTGAATCGCACTCAATTCGGTGTGGATTCAGGCGGTCATTGCAACACCTCACCGTTCAGGCCGGATACCGTGAGCTGGTGCCAATCTCATTCGACACCACCGGTTTTCAAACCGAGTCCGACAACACCTGGGTCGATCCCGACACCGGCGACCTGGCTGTTCTCCAATACTACGAACTCGCGCCCGATCTACCGGCGCCACTCGAAGACCTCGATACATTGCGCCGACGACTCACCGAATTCCACTCGGCCAGTGGCAGTCTCATCGAAGCATCGGTGATCGCCGTCGTTTGAAAACGTCATCACACCGCATCCCTACGCTCCGCACGTCCAAGGTGTTCTGCCTTTCAACCGCGCGGATGAACAGCGGTGGGATGCGGAGTTCCCCGACCATCCCCTGACTCGATTGCGGCAGAGGATGGCGCAGATCGCGCGGACCATTCGTCTCGATCCGGAGTTTTCAGCGCTACCTCCTTTTCGCGGCAGCGCGAACCGCAGCCACCCAAAGGCCAAGCGGAGGTTCAGGCGATCAGCAGGAGCGTTGCTGCTGTCAGCACGATGGCCGCGGTGGTGGCGTGAACGCCGTAGGCGGCCGACTTCGGGCCCTTGGTGAGCAGCACGATGGTCGCGTCGCCGAGGGGTATGAGGGCCAGGGCCAGCAGGAGAGCGCCGAGCAGTGTGGTGTTTCCGGCGGCGAGCAGGATGAGAATGGTTATGGCGCAGACCATGTCGCGGACGCCCTTGACGCGGAGCCAGGCGCGGAAGGCTGGGTCCTGGATCGGGGTGTTCGGGATGCCGAAGCCGGTCGCGCCCTGGGGCGCCCAGAAGAAGCTGGTGCCCATGATGAAGACCGCGAGGGCGATGAGGGCGGCGAGGGAGGTGCCGATGATCGACAGCATGATGAAATCCTTTGTCCGGTAGGTGAGGTCAGGCCGCGCGGACGCGGCGGATGTGGCGGGTGTATCGGGGGTGGCCGAGGACATGCCAGATGGCGCGGACCGGGGTGGGGAGCCCGCCGAGGAGGGTGGCGCGTTCGGCTCGGTCGGCGTCCTCGAGGACGAGCCCGAGGAGAGTGAGCAGGGTGAGCTTGGGGGTGTTGGCCACCATGTGTTCGCCCAGGGAAGCCCATTCCTTTTCGGTGATGTAGTCGGCCGCCAGCGGGAGCAGTGCTGCTTCTTCATCGTCGAGGTGTTCGAGCAGGACCGCGCGGTGGTCGACGAGGAGCGCCACGACGGTGTCGCGTTCATCTGCTCCGGCGGTGCTCTCCCATGCCGGGACCGCGGCGTCCAGTTTGGTCAGGACGGTCTCGATGCGTTCGTGCTGGGCCTGCATGCGCAGGATGATGTCGGTGCCGGGGTCGACCCGGGAAAGCAGTGGCGGCCACAGCAACTCGTCTTCGCCCTCGTGGTGGTTCTGCAGCCCGAGCCGGTAGTCCCGGTAGTGGCCGGCGAGGACCGCGGCGCGCGTGATGTCACCCGGAGCGACCGCGGCGACGAGTTCGATCAGCAGCCGGGACTCGCGGCGGAATGCGCGGTGGACGATTCTCATATCCTGGGTATCGACGCTCATTGTTCCTGTCCTCCAAGTGTTTCGACTGCCGGAAGCCTGCTCGCGAAGGTTTGGAAACGACTGGGAACCGGCTTGGAGCGCTCGAAATCTCCCCGCACGCGTACGATGTGACGCGTCATGGTGTTCGTGCGGGTGCTGGGTTCGTTTGCGGCAGAGGTGGATAGCGAGTCGCTGCCACTCGGCGGGCCGCGCCAGCGCGGCGTATTGGCGCTGCTGGTGGCCGCGCGCGGGCAGGTGGTGCCGGTCGACCGGATGATCGAGGATCTGTGGCGCGGCGAACCACCGGCGCGCGCCCTGGCGTCCCTGCAGGCGTATGTGTCCAATCTGCGACGCCTGCTCGAACCCGGCCGCCCGCCGCGCGCGCCGGCCCGCGTGCTGGTGAGCGCCTCGCCCGGCTACGCCCTGCGGCTGCCGCGGGAAGCGGTGGACGCCTGGCGTTTCGAGGAACTGCTCGATGCGGCCCGCACCCTCGCCGATCCGCGCGCAGCTCGCGCACGGCTGGCCGAGGCGCTGGCCTTGTGGCGGGGGCCCGCGTACGCCGAGGTCGCCGACGAGCCGTGGGTCGCCGCGGAGACCGCGCGGCTCGACGAGCTGCGCCTGGTCGCCCGCGAACTGCACATCGCGACCGGACTGCGGCTCGGCGACCCCGCGACGGTGGTGCCCGATACGGAAACCTTCACCCGCGACCATCCGCTGCGCGAGGAAGGCTGGCGACTGCACGCCCTCGCGCTGTGGAGCAGTGGCCGCCAAGCCGATTCGCTCGCCGCGCTCCGCCGCGCCCGCGCCACCCTCGCCGAGGAACTGGGCCTGGACCCCGGGCCGGATCTGGTGGCGCTGGAGGAGGCGATCCTCACCCAGCGCACGGACATCCTGCGCGCCGCCGTCCCGCCGGCCGCGACGGACGCACCCCGGTCCGCGGCGATCGTGCCGCCGCCTCCTCCCACCGAAAAGCCTTGCACCGTACCGTTCGTGGGCAGGGACAGCGAGCTGGCGGCGCTGCTGGCGGCCGCCGGGGAAACCGTCCGCGCGAGCGTGCGCGTCGCGCTCGTCACCGGAGAAGCCGGACTCGGCAAATCGAAACTGCTCGAGCAGTTCGGCACCCGGCTGGCACGGCAGGGCTGGCTGGTGGCCGCCGGACGCTGTCCCGACGTGGACAGCGCGCCGCCCGCCTGGGCCTGGGTCGAGGTGCTGCGCAGTCTGGCCGGCAGCGTGCCGCCCGGCGACTTCGCCGACGATCTCGCGCCCTTGCTGTCGGACTCAGTGACCGTGAACGGGGACGCGGCGGCCGGTCGTTTCCGCTTGCGGCGGGCCGTGTGGGCGTGGCTGTCGGCGATCGCCGCGGACCGTCCGGTTGCCGTACTGCTGGACGACCTGCATCGGGCCGACGCCGCCACGCTGGAACTGCTCGGCGGCGTCGGCACCCGGGATCCGATCCTGATCGTCGCGGCGTACCGCGCGGACGAGAGCGAGCGCCTGGCCGCGACCCTCGCCTCCCTCGCCCGCACCGCGCCGCTCCGGCTGGACCTGCCCGGACTCGATCGCGACGCGATCGCGGAGCTGGTCCGCACCGAGTGCGAGGCCGATGACGCGACGGTGGCCGGGATCGCCGAGCGGACCGGAGGCAACCCGTTCTACGTGCGGGAGACCGCACGGCTGCTGCACGGCGAGGGCGCGCTCGTCGCGCTCTCCGAGGTTCCCGAGGGTGTCCGGGATGTGTTGCGGCGCAGGTTCGCCCGGCTGCCCGAGAGCGGTGTGTCGGTCCTGCGGCTGGCTGCCGTGGCGGGCCGGGAAAGCTCGGTGGACGTGCTCGTGCGGGCCGCCGACACCGACGAGGACGGCGTGCTGGACGCGCTGGACGCCGGTGTCATCGCCGGACTGCTCGAGGAGCCCGGACCCGGGCGGGTCCGATTCGTGCACGCGCTGGTCCGCGACACGCTCATGACCGGTGTCAGCCGGATGCGGATCACCAGGATGCACGCCCGCATCGCCGCTGCGCTGGAGGGTTCCGGCGATATCGCGGCCCTGGCCCACCATCATGCGCGCGCGGGTTCGCCGAAGGCCGTGGGTTATTGCGCGCGGGCCGCGGAGCTGGCCGAGGCGCGCTACGCCCACGATGTGGCGGCCGCGCTGCTCGGCGACGCCGTCGCCAATTCCAGTGATCCGGACGAGCGGGTCGGCCTGCTCGGCAGGTTGCTGCGCGCGCAGGTCAGAGCCGGGGCCTTCGCCGCAGCCAGACGCACCCGCGAACAGGCCGTGGAGTACGCCGAGTCGTTCGGACGCGAGGACCTGATGATCGCCGCGTTCACCGCCTGGACCGAACCCACCCCCTGGCAGGCCCGCGCCTACGGCACGGTCGACCGCCCCGTCGTCGACCGTCTCCGCGGTCTGCTCGGGCGGGCCGATCTCGCCGCCGAGACGCGCTGCCATCTGCTCGTCGCCTACGCCCACGAACTGGTGGGCGAGAACGATCCGACCGTCATGGCGGCGGCGCGGGAAGCGCTCGAACTCGCCGCCACACCCCATCTCCGGGCCGCGGCGCTGCTGGTGTTCGCGCGCGAGTCCGGGCGGGCCGAGCACTCCCGCGAGCTGGTGGAGATCGGCGTCGCGCACGACCTGCCCGTCTACCGCGTGACCGGGCTGCTCGAGCAGGCCGCGCACGCGGCCGCCGCCAACGATCCGGCGACCGTGCGCCGCGTCACCGAGGAGGCGCTCGGCCTCGCCCGCGCCTACCGGATGCCGGAAGCCATTGGCGCCACCGAGATCTCGCTGGCGACCCTGCTGCTCATCGAAGGCCGTCTCGCCGACGCCGAGCGCCTCTACCTCGCCGCCACCGAACGCATGGAACGCGCCGGGTCGGTGCACGCCGCGGGCTTCCTGCGGTTCGCGCTCGCGGCCATCTGGATCAATGACGGCACGCTGGGCGCGCACCTCGACGATGTGCGCGCGCTGCATGCGGCGCTCGGCCCGATGGCGGCCGACCTGCTCACCCTCGCGCTCTACGACGCGGGCCGCGGCGACGAGGCGGATCGGGTGCGCACCGCACCGGCCCCGATCCGGCCCGACTTCTTCTTCACCTTCCTGACCAGCCTGCGCGCCCTGGCGGCCATTGCGGCGAACGACCGCGACGCCGCCGAGCAGAGCTATGCGGATCTGCTTCCGCATCGGGACGGTCCCCCGGCGGGCGCGGAAAGCGTGTCGCTGGCCCTGCGTCCGGTCGCCCATACGCTCGGCGAGCTCGCCCTGTTCCTGGGCCGCACCGATGCGGCCGCCGCGCACTTCACCCGGGCCGCCGCCATCGCCGGCCGGTGGAACGCTTCCGCCTGGTCCGCGGATGCCAGAGCCCGCGCCGATCAGGTTCCAAGTCCGCTCCAAGTTCCTTCCAAAACCTGAGGCGCAGTGTCGAACCCATCAGAAACGAGCTGATGGAGGCAACGACAATGAACAACCCGACCTTCCGTGCCGCGGTCGTCCGCACCCCGAGCGGACCCGACTCGATCGAGATCATCGATGTGCCGGTCGCCGAGCCCGGCCCCGGTGAGGTCCGCGTCGCGGTCGCGGCCGCCCCGGTCAACCCCACCGACCTCGGAGTCGCGGGCGGGTTCTTCCACCGGATGGGCATGATCAACCAGCCCTCGCACACCGGTCTGGGCTGGGACTTCGCCGGCACCGTACTCGCCACCGGCCCGGGCGTGGACTTGGCCGCCGGAACGCGAGTGGCCGGCATGGTCCTCGGTTTCGACCGCGACTTCGGCACTTACGCAGAACAACTCGTCGTGCCCGCCGCCGATCTCGCCGTGGTGCCCGACGACCTCGACCTGGTCGCGGCGTCGACGGTCCCGCTCAGCGGCTCGAGTGCGGCGCAGATCGTCGACCTGCTCGGCGACGCGCCCGCCGACGGCAACCGGCTGCTGGTGACGGGCGCGGCCGGTGCGGTCGGCGCCAATGTGGCCGCACTCGCCCCCGACCGCGGCTGGCAGGTGACCGGACTGGCCCGCGCCGAAGACGAATCCTTCGTCCGCGCTCTCGGTGCCGGCTTCCGCACCGAAGCCGAGCCGGGCTGGGACGCGGTCGTCGACACCACCGCACAGCAGACATGGAGCCTGACCCCGGTCCGCGACGGCGGAATCTTCGTCGGCGTCCGGCCGAACCTGACGCCCGCGGCCGAGCGCGGAATCACGGTGAAAATCCTGATGGTGCAGTCGGACGGACGACGCCTGGCGCAGCTGCTGGCGCACGCCGCCGCCGGCCGGCTGCCCGCCCGCGTGCACGCGGTGCTGCCGCTGGCCGAGGCCGCCACCGCCCACCACGCCATGGCGAACGGCGGAACCCGCGGCCGCTACGTGCTCGAACCCTGATCGACCGGGCCGATGTACCCCCGCGCCGTGAGGCCGACGCGGAATGGCCTGTCCCCGTTGATCTTCCGATACCGCGACGGCCGGTGAGCGTAGTCAGCTCTCGAAGACGCGCTCCACCGGCGGCCCTGCCAGCAGGTCCACCCCGGCCTCGAAGGCCGCGAGCAGGTGTGGGCTGGTCAGGTGCGCCTCGAAGGCCGCACGCGATTCCCAGCTTTCGACCACCACCCACTCCCCCGGCCGAGTCGGATGCTGATAGGGCTGATAGCTCACGCAGCCCGGCTCGGCCAGCGTCGGCTCGATCAGGGCCAGCGCCTGCTCCCGCACCAGGTCTTCCTTGCCCGCGCGGGCCTGCAGTGTGGATACAGCGGTAAGAGTCACCCGCCGCACAACCGCACAACCGCAGCCGGCATTCCCCGCCCGAAGACCCTGCCGCAGCGGCCGAACGGGTCGCCTGGGGTGCGGGGCTGGAAGACCGGAAGCCCGGAGGCGACCTCAGTTCAGCCAGGCGCGCTGTTCGGTGGCGGCGCTGCGGACTTCCTCGAGTTGCTTGGCGACCTGGACGCCTGCGGTGCCGCCGCGGGCGTTGCGGGAGGCGATGGAGCCTTGGACGGTGAGGACTTCGCGCACGGCGGGGGTGAGGGCCGGGTCGACGGCGGCGAATTCTTCGTCGGTGAGTTCGTCGAGGCCGACGCCGCGGGCTTCGGCGGCGCGGACGCAGCCGCCCGCCGCCTCGTGGGCGACGCGGAACGGGACGCCCTGGCGGACAAGCCATTCGGCGATGTCGGTGGCGAGGGTGAAGCCGGCCGGAGCCAGCTCGGCCATGCGGTCGGTGTGGAAGGTCAACGTGGAGACCAGGCCGGCGATGGCGGGCAGCAGGAGCTCCAGCTGGGCTACCGAGTCGAAGACCGGTTCCTTGTCTTCCTGGAGGTCACGGTTGTAAGCCAGGGGCTGTGCCTTCAGGGTGGCGAGCAGACCGGTGAGGTTGCCGATCAGGCGGCCGGCCTTGCCTCGGGTCAACTCCGAGACGTCCGGGTTCTTCTTCTGCGGCATGATCGAGGAACCGGTGGACCAGGCGTCGGCGAGGGTGATGTAGCCGAATTCCGGTGTGCTCCAGATGATCACCTCCTCCGCCATGCGGGAGAGGTCGACGGCGGTCATGGCCAGGACGAAGGCGGCCTCGGCGGCGAAGTCGCGGGAGGAGGTGGCGTCGATCGAATTGGCCGCTGCCGCATCGAAATCCAGGTCGGCGGCGATCGCCTCCGGGTCCAGGCCGAGCGAGGAACCGGCCAGTGCGCCCGAGCCGTACGGGGAGATGGCGGCGCGCTTGTCGAAGTCGCGCAGGCGGTCGATGTCACGCAGCAGCGGGTGCGCATGGGCGAGCAGGTGGTGGGCCAGCAGCACGGGCTGGGCGGCCTGCAGGTGGGTCTTGCCGGGCATCACCGCATCCGGGTGCGCGGCAGCCTGTTCCACGAGCGCGTCGACCACGTCCAGGACGCCTGCGGCGACCCGGCGGACGGCGTCGCGCAGCCACATGCGGAACAGGGTGGCGACCTGGTCGTTGCGGGAGCGGCCCGCGCGCAGGCGGCCGCCGAGTTCGGTGCCGACGCGTTCGATGAGGCCGCGCTCCAGCGCGCCGTGCACGTCCTCGTCGGAGTCGGCGGGGGCGTACGCGCCCGAATTCACGTCGGCGGCAAGCTGATCCAGCCCGGCCAGCATGGCGGTGAGGTCGTCGGCGGACAGCAGGCCGGCCTTGTGCAGCACGCGCGCATGGGCTTTCGAAGCGCGGATGTCGTACGGGGCGAGCACCCAGTCGAAGTGGGTGGACTTGCTCAGGGCCGCCATGGCCGCGGCGGGACCGGATGCGAAGCGACCGCCCCAGAGCGCGCCCTCGTTGGTGCCGTGCTGCTCGGTCATCGTGTGCTGTCTCCTCCGGGTCGGATTGCGGTCATGAGTATGTGCCTGGCCATCTCCTCCGCCGTCTGCTCGGACACCGCACGCCCGTGGGCGGCGAGGATGGCCTGCGGATCGGCGGGGGTCACGGTCCAGCCCTGCTGCCGGAACCAGTCGACCGGGTGGTTGCGGCCCTCGAAGGGATACCACAGCTGGTTCACGTCGACGTGGACGCCCTGTTCGGCCATGAAGCGGGTGCGTTCTTCGTCGAGGCGGTATGCCTGGGCGGAACGTTCGCCGGACATGTTCAGCGCCACCCGGCTGCCGGACGCGCTGAGCGACACGATATTGCCGAGCAGTTGGTCCTGGGCGTCGGCGGGCAGATATCGGAGCAGCCCTTCGGCCAGCCATGCGGTCGGCGCAGCGGGATCGAAGCCGCTGTCCCGCAACGCTTCCGGCCAGTCATGTCGCAAATCCACCGCCACCGTGCGCCGTTCGACGCGCAACTCTCCCTCGCGACCGGCGAGGGCTTTCGCCTTGAAATCCAGCACTTTCGGCAGGTCGATCTCGTAAATCACGGTGCCGGAGGGCCATTCGAGCCGATACGCTCGCGCATCCAACCCGGACGCCACGATCACGATCTGCCGTATCCCGGATGCGACGGCAGCCCGCAGGTATTCGTCGAAATACAGCGTCCGCGCCACCATGAAATCGTTCAGCTGCTGATAGACCGCGGCGACCGACTCGTCGTAGTCGCCGCGCCCCATCTGCTGCCAGACCGGCGAATCCACCGCCGTGACAAGGACTTCCGCATACGGATCGGTGAACAGTGCATCCGGGCGACGGGTTTCCGCCGCCCGCATGCACGCGACCCCGAGCGCGGTAGCGCCCACGCTCTCGGTGATGTCCCAGCTGTCGTCGTCGGTCCGCACGATGCTCTCCGCTCCGGCCGACCGCGACGATCGGCCTTACTTCTTCAGATCCCGGCGCGCCGCGACCTTCGAGGACAGGCCGTGGATCTGCACGAAGCCCTTGGCCATGGACTGGTCGAAGGTGTCGCCCGCGTCGTAGGTGGCCAGGTTGAAGTCGTACAGCGACTCGTCGGAGCGGCGACCGTTGACGACCACGTTACCGCCGTGCAGGACCATCCGGACATCACCCGACACGTGCTGCTGGGTCTCGGCGACGAAGGCGTCCAGCGCGCGCTTGAGCGGCGAGAACCACAGGCCGTCGTAGACCAGCTCGCCCCAGCGCTGCTCGACCTGCCGCTTGTACCGGCCGAGCTCACGCTCGACGGTGACGGCTTCCATTTCCTGGTGCGCGGTGATGAGCGCGATGGCGCCCGGCGCCTCGTAGATCTCCCGCGACTTGATGCCGACGAGCCGGTCCTCGACCATGTCGAGGCGGCCGACGCCCTGGCGTCCGGCGCGCTTGTTCAGTTCGGTGATGGCCTCGAGCATGGTGACGGGGCGGCCGTCGATGGCGACCGGCACACCCTTGTCGAAGGTGACGATGAGCTCGTCGGGCGCTTCGAAGTTGACGGTCGGGTCGACGGTGTAGTCGTAGACGTCCTTGGTGGGCGCGTTCCACAGGTCCTCGAGGAAGCCGGTTTCGACGGCGCGGCCCCAGAGGTTCTGGTCGATGGAGAACGGCGACTTCTTGGACACATTGATCGGCAGGTTGTTCTCACCCGCGAATTCGATGGCCTTCTCACGGGTCCAGGCGTAGTCGCGGACCGGCGCGATGACCTTCAGGTCGGGCGCGAGTGCGCCGATGCCGACCTCGAAGCGGACCTGGTCGTTGCCCTTGCCGGTGCAGCCGTGCGAAACCGTGTCGGCGCCATGGTATTCGGCGGCTTCGACGAGGTGCTTGACGATGAGCGGGCGGGAGATGGCCGACACCAGCGGGTAGCGGCCCATGTAGAGCGCGTTGGCCTGAATGGTGGGCAGGCAGTACTCGTTGGCGAATTCGTCGCGGGCATCGACCACGATGGATTCGACGGCGCCGCAGTCGAGTGCGCGCTGGCGCACATCGTTCATGTCCTCGCCGCCCTGGCCGAGATCGATCGCGACGGCGATCACCTCGGCACCGGTCTCCTTGCCGATCCAGCTGATGGCAACGGAGGTGTCCAGCCCGCCGGAGTAGGCGAGTACGACCCGCTTGGTCATAGTCCGTGTGCTCCTCGAATAGTGCGTATGAAGTCTGGTCCCGACCGGCCGGTAATCCTGGCTGCCGCGCAACCGGGCGGTCCGCAGCCGTCGTCCTGCAAATGATTATGCATGACGATGCAATCCCATTCATAACCGGGGGTAGGTCAAGCGCGCTCGGCACCGGACACCCCGGTCGCGGCCCGTTCAAATCGCGCCCTGAACTGCTGTTACGCTGAGCTCGAGACCATGGACCGACGCATCGATACCCACGCCCCGGAGCTGCCGACACTCGGCGGAATGTTGCGGCGGCTGCGCAGTGACCGACGTCTGTCACGCGAGAAGCTCGGGTTCGCGGCAGGAGTGAGCGCCAGTTACATCACCCATCTCGAGAGCGGCGTCCGCGATCGGCCCGCGTTCGCGGTCCTGGACGCACTCATGCGCTGCATGAGCCAGGTGCGGCCACTCACCCGGACCGAGCGTCGCCACCTGATGAATCTCGCGGAAGTGTTCGACGACAAACCCCCGTCGCCTGCGGAGCTGCGAGCCGAGCTGACCGAGGACATGCTCGCTGAGCTCGCCATGCAGGACGCGAACCTGATGGCATATATCGGCAGCAATTGGCAGGTGCTGGCCTGCAATCAGTCCTTCATCGACGCCCACCCCGGCTTGGAGCAGGACAGCAATCTACTGCAGTGGCTGTTCACGAACCCGGCAGCCAAGGAGCTGCTGACGGACTGGGAAGAGCACGCGGAGCTCACGGTCGCATGGATCCGCGGCTGGCTGGGCAGACACAGCCGTGCCGCCTGGCTGCCCGGGCTGATCGAGGAGTTCTGCGCCTATCCGGATTTCCGCCGGTTCTGGGACAAGGGGACCGTCTCCTTTCTGTGGGGAAAGCGGATCGAGCATTGCTGCCCGGACACCGGTGAGCTGAAGCAGCTCCACTTCAAGACCTTTCACGCCACCTCCGGCGGGCACGCCGATCACATCCACCTGATCATCGGCACCCCGCTGAACTGACCGCCATCCCATAGCCCCGTTCTATGGGTGCATCGACACGCGCCCGCTACCTGCGGGGAACTCCGGGGACGACAGTGAGATCGGAACGATTTCACTGACAAGGCAAGGACCGACCCCATGTACACCCTCCTGTTCCTCCTCATCCTCCTGTGCGTGGTGGCAGTGATCCGTAACTGGCCGCGCGGGTACGCCATGGCCCTGTGCTCGGCGACCCTGGCGCTGACCGTGCTGGCCTTCCTGCCGCACGTCGTCGGCCGTCCGTTCGGCATCGAACTGTAAGCCTCACTCCCCCAAGGAAATCACCGTCATGACCACCATCACCGCACCCGTTCCCACCGGAACCACCAGCGTGACAAGCGGATTGAGCCACAAGCTCGGACTCTGGTTCGCTCACGCCTACGTCATCGGCATCTGCGGCACCCTCGCCGGCGCCTACACGTTCCAGTTCGCCCTGGGCGAGTACCCCTGCCCCATGTGCCTGCTGCAGCGAATGTTCTTCCTGCTCAGTGCGATCGGACCGGCCTGCATCATCGCCCGCTCGCGCACCGGGATGGTGACCACCCGCGAGTACGCCTCCGGCTGGGGCTGGGCCATCATGTCGGCGCTGCTCGGCGGCATCGTGTCGGCCTCGCAGGTGCTCATGCACATCGTGCCCCCGGATCCCGGATACGCCGGCGCGCTGTTCGGCTTGCACCTCTACACCTGGGCCCTGATCACCTTCATCGCAGCGGCTTTCACCGCCGGGGTGGCCCTGTTCCTCACCCAGTTCGCCGAACCGGGCGCTGTCGCAGCCACTTCCGCCGCGCTGCGCCGGGCCGCCACCGTAAGCCTCACCGTCCTGGTGACTTTCGCCGCCACCAACTTCGTGGCCTGCTTCTTCCTGCAGGGCCTGCACTGGAAGATGAGCGGCGATCCCACCAGCTACCAGTTCTTCACCGATCTCGGGTTGTGAGGTCGCGGAAGACCAGCCACCGCAGCGCGGCATACATGTAGAGAGCTTCACCCAGCCCGGCCAGTGTCCGGGCCAGGTGATATTCCAGGCCCAGGGCGGACAGCCAGGTGGTCGCGCCGAGGATGAACACCAGATAGTTGATGACGACCACGACGATGTAGCGGGCCACCTGCGGGCCCACCGGGGCGTGCGAGGAGAAATTGAGCACCCGGTTCAGGACGTAGCTCGCGCCGAAGGCCGTCACATAGCCCACGGTGACCGCGATCCCCAGCCCCGCGCCGAAGGTGCCGTGCAGCACGGTCAGCACGAGCAGGTCCACCCCGAACATGGCGGCGCTGACCAGGAGGTAGCCCACGAACGTGGCCGGAATCCAGCGCTCGAGCCCGAAGGGCAGCCGGGCGGCGATCGCCGCGCAGACAGCGTGGAACCAGCGAACCGCCTGGATGCGATCGGAACCGGTGATCTGCTGCATCCGCTCACCGTCGCACTGCCAAGTGACCTGCGGGTTAGCGCAGACCAACAGGTCCGCTCCGCCGAGTGAGATGCCGGTCACAAATCATATGCGCGATCGACCTGCGCTGCGGCAGCATCGAAACCATGCGGATCCTCGTCACCGGAGCGACAGCGAATATCGGCCGCAAGGTCGTCGACCACCTACTTTCCCTGGGCGCGAAGGATATTCGCGCTCTCACCACCAACCCGGCCAAGGCGGCGCTGCCCACCGAAGTGGAGGCGGTCCGGGGCTTCATCGGTCGGCCGGAGACCCTGGCCGGAGCGTTCGACGGGGTGGACCGCATGTATCTGGCGCCCAGTCCCGACACCACCGCCGACGTGCTCGCGCTCGCGCACAAGGCCGGGGTCCGGCATGTGGTGGCGCTGGACGGAGAGCCCGAAAGCTGGTGGGGCACAGTCACCTCGGCGGTCGAGAACAGTGGGCTGGAGTGGACCCACCTGTGGCCGGGCGACTTCTTCGAAAACGTCGGCATCTGGGCGCAGCAGATCCACACGACGGGCACGATCCGCGAACCGCATCCGGATGCCGCGAGCACCCCTATCGCCATGGACGACATCGCCGCCGTGGCCGCCGCCGCACTGTTCGAGGACGGTCACGCGGGCAAGACCTACCCCCTCACCGGCCCCGAAGCCCTGACCCGCAGAGAGCTGGTAGCCCAACTCGCCGCCGCCCTCGGCTACGACATCCCGTTCGTCCCGGTCTCCCGCGACGAGGCCGTCGCCGTTTTCACCCCCGCCATGGGTGAGACCGCCGAGTGGTACGTCGACAGTGTGCTCGGCGGCCTCGCCGCCCAGACTCCCGCCCCGAACCGCGTCGTCGAACAGGTAACCGGCCGCCCCGCAACCACTTTCGCCGAGTGGGCCGCCACGAACGCGGCAGCGACGATCGGCCCGCGACCGACTCTCGACGCCTGACAGGACACGAATCCGACGGCCGGGCACCGTCCGCACAGGTCGGTCAGCACACTGCCGTAGACCGGCGTGCGTCGCGGTCAGCTCAGCGCCGCGACCACACGGCCGCGTCGCGCATACGAATCCTGTTCCGCCGGTGCCATTTCCCCGGCATGCGCGGTTCGATCGACAAGGCAGTATCCGGCATCGTCACGCAGGCGGATGCGGGGCGGCGGCTCGACGGGCAGCCGCAGCCGGACCCGGTCGCGGTCGACGGGATCCGGTGGGCGCAATCGCGCGGTACGCCCGCTGGGCTCGGACGGCGGGGGCGGGGGCGGCTCGGGAGGCAGGTACGGCACCGGCACCGGCGTCTCCCCCACCACCATGACGGTCTGCCGCTCCGCCCGGAACAGCATCCCATTGCCGTACCAGTCGAAAACCAGCACCCGCCCCGTCAACGCCACCTCGAGATGCCGCAGCGCACCACCGAACATGTGCTCCAACGGTTCCGACGCCGCATGGAACCCGCAGGTGCAGTCGAGATCCGGCGCGGGATGGCTGCGCCCGCGCCCGCATTCGGCGACCGCATCGGCCGGATAGATCGGATACCCGCGCAGCGGCACGAACAGATTCCCCTCCGCGAGCCGCGCCACCTTGAACGCCCAGACCACCCACATCCCGTCGTCGGTCCGCCGCAGACTCCGCGAGACGACATCCGGGACCGCCGGGTACTCGCTGGTCCCGGCCTCGAACGCCGCGATATGTCTGCCGCCTTCGCACATGGCGTACCTCGCTATGGGTCGACTGCGTCCGAGAGTACGCCCGCACCGGCACCCGTCCCGGCGCGCCGCCGACTACACAGGAAACCCACAGCCCTGCCGCAATCCAGGAATTCTGCTGCCGTACAGCAGGATCCACGCCGCCCCTTCGATCTTGTCAGCCACCTCTGCGCCGGTCCCGGGCTCGCCGATCACCACGGCCACGCCCCCGGCCCGAGCCCCGACAGTGCGCACCTCGAAGCACGCTGCACGGTCCAGGGGACTTGCCAGAACCAGCGCCGCCCTCCGATCGCGCACCGGCCTGGTCTATCGGCGCAGTGTGCGCCGGTACTCGGCCGGAGTGGTGCCGGTGGCGGCGCGGAGGTGGACGCGCATGGCGGTGACGCTGCCGAAACCGGCTTGGGAGGCGACGACTTCGACCGGGAGTTCGGTGGTTTCGAGGAGTTCGCGGGCGCGGGCGGTGCGCTGGGCGTCGAGCCAGCGGCGGGGGGTGGTGCCGACTTCGGATTTGAAGGTGCGGATGAAGGTGCGCTCGCTCATGAGGGCGTGTTCGGCCAGGGCGGGGACTGCCAGCTCGGGGGCGGGGTCGGCGGCGGCCCAGTCCAGGGTGGCGGCGAGGCGGCCGCGCATGCCGTTGTTGCGCACTGGGTTCGGGATGTATTGGGCTTGGCCGCCCTCGCGGTGGGGCGGGCGGACATTCCAGCGGGCCACGTCTGCGGCGATGGACGCGCCGAGTTCGCGGCGGACGATGTGCAGGCACAGGTCCCAGCCGGCGGACAGGCCCGCCGAGGTGAGGACGTCGCCGTCGTCGACATACAGTGCGCCGGAATCCAATCGGACGGCCGGGTAGGCGCGGGCGAAGTCGGCGCAGAAGGCCCAGTGGGTGGTGGCGGGCCGGCCATCCAGGATCCCGGCCTCGGCCAGCACGAATGCCCCGATGCAGATGCTCACCATGGTCGCGCCGCGCGCGGACGCCGCCCGCAGCGCGTCGAGCACCTCGCTGGGCACGGGGCCGGGGAGGCGGCCCGGCACCACCACGATGTCGGCATCGGTGAGCGCCTCGAGCCCGTGGTCGACGTGGATCGCGAAGCCGTCGGGCGTTTCGACCCGGCCCGGTCGCACGCCACAGGTGTCGAGCCGGAAGGCGAGCGGTTCGCCGTCCTTGCCGGGACACCAGCGGAACGCCTGCACGACACAGGTCAGGTCGTAGGTGATGAGTCCGTCCAGGGCGAGCGCCACAACCTTTCGCACACCGCCATTTTGGCAGAAATCCGAGCATCACTGGCATTCATGCCACTCGTCGGCCACCCGAGCAGCCGATGTACTGACAGCAGCACCGGAACAACGTGGGAGGTCGACATGAGCGCGCCGAAGGGCATCGATTGGGAGTGGGCGATCACGACGGGCGGCACCCTGAGCGCGCGGCAACGCCGCCAGCTCACCGGCACACTGATTTCCGCGCTCCCCCGCATGCTCACCGGTCAGGTCAAGCTCGCGCTCGGCCGCCGCGGTCCGGGCCGGGTGGATTTCACCGACCTGCGCCTACCGGATTCGAAACTGGCCAAGGCCGCGGAAACCGAAGCGCGCGAATGCCTTACGCCGCATGTGCTCGAACATTCCTACCGCAGTTACTTCTTCGGCCGCGCCCTCTCGGAGCTGGACGGCGTCCCCTACGACGACGAACTGGCCTACGTCTCCTGCCTGCTGCACGACCTGAACCTCGAACATCCCACCCCCGGACGGTGTTTCGCGGTCACGGGAGCCGAACGCGCCATGGACTTCGCGCTCGCCTCGGGCGCGACCCAGGACCAGGCCGACATCATCGGCAAGGCCATTGCCGCCCACCTCACCGTCGGCGTCGCCGACGACCTGGGCGATCTGGGCTTCGTCTCCGCGGGCGCGGCGGTCGACGTCTTCGGCGGCAGAATGTGGGACCTCGACCCCGCCTGGGTGACCGATCTCCTTGCGCGCCACCCCCGCTACGACTTCAAACGCCACATGACGGCCGCGGTCACCACCGAAGCCGCCGCGGTCCCCCACGGCCGCGGCCACTGGCTCATGACCACCGCTGCCTTCCGTCAGCTCATCCGCATGGCCCCATTCCCCGAATAGCGCTGCGACGCAGGCCGGGTGGCAGGGTTGCGCCCGGCATCTGCCCCGCCCGAACAGGTTTCGCGGCTCAGGCCAGTTGTTCGATTTTCGCGGCGAGCTCTGCGCCGGTCATGGGTTCGCGGGCGATGACGGCGATGGTGTCGTCACCGGCGATGGTGCCGACGATTTCGGGCAGCGCCGCCCGGTCCAGGGCGCTGGCCAGGAAGTGCGCCGCGCCCGGGGGTGTGCGCAGGACGGCGATGCTGCCGCTGGCGTCGGTGGACACCAGCAGGTCGCCGAGGAGTTTGGAGAGGCGTTCGGTGCCGCCGGTGACGCCGCGGACGGGGCTGCCGTCCTCGGGCACCACGTAGACCCCGGCCCCGCCGTCGGCGGCGCGGAGTTTCACCGCGCCGAGTTCGTCCAGGTCACGGGAGAGCGTGGCCTGGGTGGTTTCGATGCCTTCGGCGGACAGCAGGGCGGCCAGTTCGGTCTGGCTGCGGACCTCGTGCTGGGACAGAATCGCGATGATCCGGGCCTGGCGGCCGGCGCGGGTGCGAGCGATCGCCGGGCCGGATTTGGCCGACGATCGCTCGCGTCGCTCACCGCTGCTCATGACGCGCCGCCGAGGTGTTTCTCCAGCAGCCACACCAGTAGCGCCTTCTGGGCGTGCAGGCGGTTCTCCGCCTCGTCCCAGACCGCACTGTGCGGGCCGTCGATGACCTCGTCGGTGATCTCCTCGTTGCGGTGCGCCGGAAGGCAGTGCAGCACGGTCACATCCGCGGCGGCGCGGGCCAGCAGCGCCGCGTTCACCTGGAAGGGCCGGAAGGGGGCGACGCGGTCGCGGCCGTCGTTCTCCTGGCCCATGGACATCCAGGTGTCGGTGACGAGCGCGTCCGCGCCGTCGGCCGCCGCGAGGGGATCATTGGTGATGGTGATTTTCGCACCGGTTTCGGCGGCCCGCTTCTGGGCCAGTTCCACGATCCACGGCAGCGGCTCGAAACCCGCTGGGGCGGCAATGGTTACGTTCAGACCGGCGGTGACGCCGCCCAGCATGAGCGAGTGCGCCATATTGTTCGCGCCGTCGCCCAGATAGGTGAGGTTGCGGCCGGTGAGGTCGTCGCCCTTGCGTTCCCGCAGCGTCTGCAGGTCGGCCAGCACCTGGCAGGGGTGGAACTCGTTGGACAGCGCGTTCACCACGGGAACCGTTGCCGCGCCCGCCATTTCGTCGAGACGAACCTGTTCGAAGGTGCGCCACACAATGGCGTCGACATAGCGGGACAGCACGCGGCCGGTGTCGGCGAGGGTCTCCTCGCGGCCCAGCTGGGTGTCGCGGCCGTCCACCACGACGGCGTGCCCGCCGAGCTGCGCGATGCCCATCTCGAAGGAGAAACGCGTACGCGTGGAGTTCTTCTCGAACATGACCGCGATGCCGCGCGGACCATCGAGCGGGCGGCGGGACAGCGGAGCCTTCTTCAATTCCGCGGCCAGCGAGAGGATTTCAGCCTGCTCGGCCGGGGTGACATCGTCGTCACGCAGGAAATGCCGGATGCTCACTTGCTCTCCTCCGCCTTGGCCTGCGCGGCATCCAGAATGCTCGGCAGGTCGGACACGAAATTCTCGGCCTGGGTCTCGGTCAGCACCAGCGGCGGCGCGAGCCGAATGACATTGGGCTTGGCGGGATTCACGAGGTACCCCGCCTCCCGCGCGGCCTCTTCCACCTGGGCGGAAACATTCTCGGTCAGCTGAATGCCGATGAGCAGGCCCGCGCCGCGCACGTGGTCGACCAGCGGGTGATCCAGTTCCTCGACGCCCCCGGCAATGATCTTGCCGACGGATTCGACGTGCGCCAGCAGCCCTTCCTCGTCGATGGTGCGCAGCACCGCCAAAGCCGCTGCGGCACAGACGGGATTGCCGCCGAACGTGGTCCCGTGCATGCCCGGCTGCAACAGCTCCGCGGCCGGCCCCTGCGCCAGCACCGCACCGATCGGCAGCCCGCCGCCCAGCCCCTTGGCCAGGGTGATCACATCGGGCACGATGCCCGCCGCCTGGTGCGCGTAGAACGCCCCGGTGCGCCCGATACCGGTCTGCACCTCGTCCAGAATCAGCAGTGCCCCATGGTCTTTGGTGATCGCCCGCGCCTTGGCCAGATAGTCGGCCGGCGGCACCACCACGCCGCTCTCCCCCATCATGGGTTCGAGGAACACCGCGGCGGTCTGGTCGTCGACGGCGGCCTCCAGCGCGGCGGCGTCACCGTAGGGCACGTGCACCACGCCCGCGGGCATGGGCTCGAACGGCGCTCGCTTGGCGGGCTGACCGGTCAAAGCCAGTGCGCCCATGGTGCGTCCGTGGAACGCCTCCTCGCAGGCGACGATCTTGGTCTTGCCGGTGAGGCGCGCCATCTTGAACGCGGCCTCATTGGCCTCGGTGCCGGAGTTGCAGAAGAACGCCTTGCCGTGCCCGTCCCCGAAGTGCGCGAGCAGCCGCTCGGCCAGTTCGACAACCGGTTCGCTCGCATACAGATTCGACACGTGGCCGAGGGTGCCGAGCTGCTGCGTGACGGCCTCCAGAATGGCCGGATGCGCATGCCCCAGGCTGTTCACGGCGATGCCACCGAGGAGGTCCACGTAGCGCTTGCCGTCGGCGTCGTAGACGACCGCGCCCGCGCCGCGCACCAGCGCCACCTTCGGGGTGCCGTAGTTGTTCATCAGTGCGGCCGACCACCGCACCTGAATGTCGGCTGTACTCATGAGATCTCCTGAGCGGGGGTGACCATCGTGCCGATGCCCTCCCCGGTGAACAGTTCGAGCAGGACCGAATGCGGCACGCGACCGTCGATCACGTGCGCGGTGGGGACTCCGCCTTCCACGGCGCGCAGGCAGGCTTCCATCTTGGGCACCATGCCCGCATCCAGGCTGGGCAGCAACTTGGCAAGATCATCGGTGTCGATGCGGGTGGTCAGCGAGGACCGGTCCGGCCAATTCGTGTACAGCCCTTCCACATCCGTGAGAATGACCAATTTCTCCGCACCGATGCCCTCGGCCAGAGCGGCCGCGGCGGTGTCGGCATTGATGTTGTGCACCACGCCGTCCGCATCCGGGGCGATGGTGGAGACCACCGGAATGCGGCCCGCCGCAATGAGATCCAGCACCGCGTCGGGATTGACCTCGGTGACGTCGCCGACCAGGCCGATATCGGTGGGCAACCCGTCCACGTTCACGGTGCGGCGGGTGGCGGTGAACAGCCGCGCGTCCTCACCGGAGATGCCGACCGCGTACGGGCCGTGGGCATTGATGAGCCCCACCAGTTCCCGGCCGACCTGACCGAACAGCACCATGCGCACCACATCCATGACCTCGGGTGTGGTGACGCGGAAGCCGCCGCGGAATTCGCCTTGCAGGCCGAGCTTTTTCAGCATGGCGCTGATCTGCGGGCCGCCGCCGTGCACCACCACCGGGTGCACGCCGACGGTGCGCAGGAAGGCCATGTCGGCGGCGAAGGCCCGCTTGAGCTCGTCGTCGATCATGGCGTTGCCGCCGTACTTCACGACCACGATCTTGTCGCGGAACTTCTGCAGCCACGGCAGCGCGTCGGCGAGAACGTGCGCCTTGTCGAGGGCCGTGAGCCCGGAGATGTCGGCGCTCATGAGCTGTAGGCCGAATTCTCTTCGACGTACCCGTGCGAGAGGTCGGTGGTGCGGATGGTGGCCTGGCCGTCGCCGAGGTTGAGCTCGACGAGCACCTGGATGTCGGGCCCGGACAGATCCACCTCCCGCGCGCCGGGCGCGCCGACGCCGTCGACGCACACCGGAGACCCGTTGAACGACACCGAGATCCGATTCGGATCCAGTTCGATGGGCGCGATGCCGATGGACGCCAGCACCCGGCCCCAGTTCGGGTCGGAGCCGAAGAACGCGGTCTTGACCAGGCTGTCGCGCGAGATGGCGCGTGCACCGATCAGCGCCTGCTCCTCGTCGAGAGCGCCGGTGACGGTGATGTGCACCCGCTTGGTGACGCCCTCCGCGTCGAACATGAGCTGCTCGGCGATGTCGTCGCACACCGCGTACACGGCCGCGTTCAGCTCGTCCTGGCTGGGCGCGACGCCGCTGGCGCCATTGGCCAGCAGCAGCACCGTGTCATTGGTGGAGGTGGAGCCGTCCACATCGAGGCGGTCGAAGGTGAGGCGGGTGGCATTGCGCAGCGCGGTATCCAGCTGCTGCGGCGTGGCCACGGCGTCGGTGGTGAGCACGATGAGCATGGTGGCCAGCGACGGTGCGAGCATGCCCGCGCCCTTGCCCATCCCGCCCACATTCCACTTGTCCCGGTGGTGGAAGGCGGCCTCTTTCGGCACGGTGTCGGTGGTCATGATGGCCCGCGCGGCCTCCGCGCCGCCGGAGAGGCCGCCGCCCATCTCGTGCACGATCTCGGTGATGCCCGGAATGAGCTTGTCCATGGGCAGCCGATCACCGATGAGACCCGTTGAGCAGACCGCGATCTCACCCGCGCCGGTCTCGGTTCCCCAGTTGCTCAGCGCCTTCGCCAGTTCCTCGGCGGTGGCGTGCGTGTCCTGGAAGCCGCCCGGACCGGTACAGGCGTTGGCCCCACCGGAATTCAGGATGACCGCGCGCAGCCGCCCGCCGGTGAGCACCTGCTGCGACCACAGCACCGGCGCGGCCTTCACCTTGTTGCGGGTGAACACACCGGCCGCCGAGTAGTCGGGTCCTTCGTTGAAAACCAGTGCCAGGTCCGGCTTTCCGTTCTTCTTGATGCCGGCCGCGATACCCGCGGCACGGAAGCCCAGCGGCGCGGTGACGCCCTGGGACCGGACCAGCTTGCCATCGTTGCTCGTTGTCACGGTGCCACTCCTACGGTGGAAAGTCCTGCGGTCTCGTCGAATCCGAGGGCCAGGTTCATCGATTGCACCGCAGCGCCCGCGGTGCCCTTGGTCAGGTTGTCGATCGCGCCGATGACCACCAGCAGCCCGGCGTCGGCGTCCACGGCCACCTGCAGGGTGACGGCATTGGAACCGAGCACCGAACCGGTCTGCGGCAGCACGCCTTCGGGCAGCAGGTGCACGAAAGGCTCGTCGGCATAGGCTTTTTCGTAGACGGCGCGGGCTTGGGCGGCATCCACCTTCACCGGCGCGGTGCAGGTGGCGAGAATGCCGCGCGGCAGCGGCGCGAGCACGGGCGTGAAGGACACCGCCACGTCGACGCCGCCGGCCGCCTTCAGGTTCTGGGAGATCTCCGGGGTGTGCCGGTGCGCGCCCGCGATGTTGTAGGCCCGCATGGACCCCATCACCTCGGAGCCGAGCAGGCCCACGTCGAGTTTGCGGCCCGCGCCCGAAGTGCCGCTCACCGCAACCACATTCACCGTCGGCTCGATGATTCCGGCCGCGATGGCCGGGGCCAGCGCCAGGCTCGCGACGGTCGGATAGCAGCCGGGGACGGCGATCCGCGTCGCCCCCGTCAGCTTCGCCCGCCCGCCCGGCAGCTCCGGCAGCCCGTACGGCCAGCTGCCCGCGTGCGGGGTGCCGTAGTACTTCTCCCAGGCCGCGCCGTCGGAGAGCCGGAAGTCGGCCCCGCAGTCGATGATGACGGTCGATTCCGGCAGCGCCTGCGCGATGGCCGCGGACTGGCCGTGCGGCAGTCCCAGGAACACCACGTCGTGTCCGGCCAGCTCCTCGACGGTGGTCGGCGCGAGCACCCGGTCCGCCAGCGGCAGCAGATGCGGCTGCAGGGAGCCCAGCGTGGTTCCCGCATTGGACCCGGCGGTCAGCGCCCCGATCTCGAGACGCCCGCTTCGATAGGCTGGATGCGCCAACAGCAGTCGCAGGACCTCACCGCCCGCGTATCCGCTCGCACCAGCCACCGCGACCCGCACCGTGGGCCCACCAGAGGTATCCGCCATGTGATGATTATGCACGACTGTGCAAGCTCATACACAAGCGGGTGCTGCCGAGTGACATCAGCCACTACGCGTGTCCGTGCGCGGGGGCAAACCGTTCGGGTGACCAAAAGAGAATCTGACAGCGGGCCGTCGCTCCGGCACACTCGACAGGGCCATGTACGACGACAAGACCGAAGAACTCCCGATTGTGCGCGGCCGCGCCGGCAATCCCCGAGCATCCGAGTCTCCCGCCCCGCGGCGCCGCCGCGGCTCGCATCGCAAGCCCGGCGGGCAGACCCGGTGGCTACGGGTGGCCGGGCGCGGGTTCATGACCCTGGCCGCGGTCACGGTCGTGACGGTCACCGGTGTCGTCTGGTACGGCGAGGGCAGTTTCGACAGCGGCTTCACCCGCTCGGACGTGGAAACCGTGGCCAGCCTCGACGGCGATATCAATATGCTGCTGATCGGCCTGGACACCCGCAAGGATCTGAACGGCAACGACCTGCCCAAGGAGATCCTGGATCAGCTGCACGCGGGCGACGGCTCCGAGGGCGGTTACAACGCCAATTCGCTCATTCTGATCCACATTCCGAAGGACATGAAGAAGATCGTCGCGTTCTCCATTCCGCGTGACGACTACGTGCGGGTGAGCGGCATCCCCGGCTATACCAACATCAAGATCAAAGAGGCGTACGGCCTGAAGAAGTGGAGCGAGGAGGAGAAGCTCGAGGCCAAGGGCGTGACCGACAAGGTCGAGCTCGAGCGCCAGGGCCGCGACGCCGGACGAGCATCGATCAAGCAAACGGTGGAGGAGCTGACCGGCGTCACCGTCAACCGGTTCGCGGAGGTCTCCCTCGCCGGGTTCTACGATCTGGCCGACACGCTCGGCGGCGTGGACGTCTGCCTGAACAATGCGGTAGACGACAGCTATTACTCCGGGGCCGTATTCCCCGCGGGCAGACAGCATCTCGACGCCGCACAGGCCCTCGCCTTCGTGCGGCAGCGGCACGGACTGCCCAATGGCGATCTGGATCGCACGCATCGGCAGCAGGCGTTCCTCACCTCGGTCGCCAACTCGCTGAAGAGTTCCGGCACCTTCACCAATCCCGTGCGGCTCAAGCAGCTCATGGATGTGGCGCACAAGGACATCGTGCTGTCGAAGGGCTGGAACCTCACCGACTTCGTCACCGACCTGGGCCGCGCCGCCTCACCGCAGGTGGAATTCCGCACGCTGCCGGTGCTGCGCTACGACAACATCAATGGCCAGGACGTGAATATCGTGGATCCGGCGGCCATCAAGCGGGAGGTGCGGGCGGCGTTCGGGGTCACCGCGCCCACGACGCCCACCGGTCCGACCGTCACCCCGGTCAGCACCCTCGATGTGGTGAACGCGGGCAGCGAGTCGGGCATGGCGTCGAAGGTCTCGAAGATCTTGGCCGCCAAGGGATTCACCGCGGGCACGATCGGCACGGGCAGCACCTACGACTACACGGCGTCGACGGTCTACTACGGCAGCGGCTCGCAGACCGACGCCGAGCAGCTGTCCGACATGCTCGGCGGCATCCCGGTCAAACAGTCCACCGATGTCGAGGCCGGTCACGTACAACTGGTGCTGGGCAGCGATTTCAGCCTCCCGGACGCCCTGGACCCGGCCGCGTCGACCTCGAGCACCACGACCACCACCTCGAACTCGGCGACCACCACCAGTAACGCGCCCGATGCCGGCAAGCCGGTCACCACGACGATCGGCTCGGGCATCCCCTGCGTGAACTGACCGGCGGGATGTCACTGGTCGCCCCGAATTGTTCACTGACACTCTGTATTGTGAGGCGCGACAACCCCGCACACGGACAGGGATGCGTATGTCTGCCAACACTTCCGGGACCGATCTCACGCTGAGCGGGCGGTTCAACCACTACTCCAGCACCTATCTGGCCCCGCTGGCGCACTTCTACGCCCGCCTGCACAGTCGCCTCTACGCGCGCTTCGGCGGCAGCCGCTTCACCACGCTGCAGGGCAAGCCGGTCTTCCGGCTGCTGCTCACCGGCCGCAAGTCCGGCGAACCGCGCCCGGTCATGCTCATGCTCGTGCGCGACGGCGACGATCTGCTCGTATGCGGTTCCAATGGCGGCCATCCCGGCGTCCCCAACTGGTGGAAGAACCTGCTCACCACCGCCGCACCGGCGGTACAGGTCGGCCGCGACACCTGGCCGGTGGACGTCCGCGTGGTCACCGACGAGGCCGAGTACGAAAAGCACTGGCGCACACTGGTCGCCGGCTACCCGGACTTCGCCACCTACCGGGCGCTGAGCTCACGCCGGTTCCCGATGGCCGTGCTGAGCCGCGCGGCCGGGAATCGCTGAGCCCTCAGCGCATCGGCACCAGCGAGTACATCCACCACGGGCGGCGCGGCATCTCGAAGCGGAACACCTGAATGTGCATGGTCACCCACTCGCCGGTGTCCGGATCACGCACCCGCATGGGCTTGCGCGGCACATCCTCCGGCGGAATATCGGTGTGCCACAGCCGATCCCAGTCCGGGGAGGTGGCGCACAGCGCGGATACCTCCGCGATGCGCTCACCCGGCACCAGGCCCGGGGCCATGTGCCGGAAGGCGTGCACCTGCAGGTGCGCCTCCCGCTCCCAATCGTCGATCACTTCGCGCGCAACGGGATTCGTCAGCATCCACACGATGATGTTGCCGCCGGGCTCGAGTCCCGGGAACGCCCGCAGGTACGCCTCGTTGGCGGCGACCACGTCCATACCCGGCATGGCCTGATAGCACGCCGGGTGCGGCAACCCGTCCAGGAAGTCCATCTCCGCGGGTTCGGGTGCGCCCCAATCGGATCCGAGTTTGGTCAGTTCGGATTGCAGGATGTTGGCAGCGTGTTCGCGGAACTGCACCGGCACCTCGAGGGCATCGAAGAGCACGCCCAGGGCGGTGGAGGTCGGCGCACGGGTGCCCTGCTCGATCTTCTGGATCAGCGCCTCGGAGACCCCGGCCCGCTTCGCCAGTTCAGCGCGTGTGAGCCCGGTCGCTTCGCGACGGGCGCGCAGATAACCGGCAATCGCCGAGCGGGCGGTCATGCCTTACCTCCTGAACAGGTACGTACCAGTGATATCGCTGCAAAACTACCGCGCCCCACGGTGTCGCGCGCATCCGGTAACCCATATCGCCCGATTCAGCAAATTCTGAGCCAACCCTAAACAGGGACAAAATGGGACAGGACTCCAGCTTGACGGCCACCCGCGCCAGCCGGGATGCTTTCGACGCCGTGCGATGCAGTACGGCCACCGCGGGTGCCCGGGAGGGGACGGCACGAACCCGGGCCACCGTCATCGTTCGACGGCGATCCGGGGCACGCGCCGAGGGGTTGCCGACACGGCGAGTCGGCGACGGCACCGGTACCTCGTGGAAACGCCGGCCCCGTGGCCGGTGAGCGCACACCTGACGCTCATCGGCCGCGGTGGCACAGGGCACACCCGGACCTCCGGCGGCGATCCCGCTCAGGACTCCTGCGACCACACCGCGAGCTCACCGCCGGGCATGCACACCACCAGGTAGCGGCCGGGTGCGGTGACCGTCCAGGCTTCGAAGAAGCGGTCCGGTTCGACCACCAGCCGTTGCCCGCTGTCCAGGTCGATGCGCAGCTGCCCGTCGGATGTGGCTGCGGCATAGGTGATCTCGCCATCGAGGGCCTGCACCAGCTCGTCGGTGTGCGGTTCCCCGGGGATGCGGTGCAGGGTCTGCGCACTCGGATCGTGCACGGCCAGTTCACCTTCGATGTGCAGCTCGTACTCGCCCGCCTCGATGATCAGCAGCGGATCGGACGACCGGACCGTGAGATGCTCTCCGATGATCGGCAGCTCCACCGTGGTCCTCCCTTCGGCACGACCTGATACCACTGTGCCCCAACCGGACAGCACGCGCCCGCCGAGTCGCAGCAGTGCGCGCACGACACGGGCCGGACACCAGATCGGTGCCCGGCCCGGATTCGCCATGACGATCGAGGTTTCGGCGTTCAGTTGCCGGCGAGAACCGCGAGCACCGGCTCGGAGAGGAAGAAGGGCTCCAGGCGCTCGCGAATCAGCTTGGCCAGCACACCGTTTCGCTTGGCGGCCTCCACCACGACGGGACCGTAGCGCAGGATCTCGGCGGCGATGGTCTCATTGGACAGGCCCAGTTCGGGCAGCATGGCGGCGAGGGTGTGATCGCCGTACTTGGTGAAGAACACCTCCACGCACTCGTCCACGAGCACGGAGAAGTACTCCTTTTCCCGTGTGGTGACGGCGATCTGGTAGATGATGAGCGCCAGTTCCTGCAGGTCCTTCTGGGACAGGTATTCCTTCAGGCCGCTCACCGGCTCCCCGGCATGCAGGTCCCAGAACTCCATGGCGGCATCGTGCACGGGGGCATTGCGCAGCATGTCGCGGATGGCGTTATTGGTCCGCTTGAGCGCGAAAACCGCGCCCTTGCCGGCCATTTCGCCCAGGAAGCTGCCCTCGCCGGCGGCCTTCTCGGCGGCCTTGCGGGCCTGCTTGGCGGCCGAGGTGCCCAGCGACACCAGCGAGGAGACGCCCGGGATCTTGCCCGCGATCTGCTTGTTGGTCTCCATGAAGTCGGAGATCAGGTGATCGACGAACTTCGAGGCCACGGTGGCCACGAGCGGGCTGTCGGTGAGGCGCTCCAGGATGCGCTCCTGCGCCTGGTGCATGCCGAAGATCTTTTCCAGCAGCTGCTCGACCGGCTCCCGCTCGACCACGTCGCCGAGGGTGTACTGGTTGTTCTCGGCGATATTGTCGTAGATCGAGTCGGCGAAGGTGCCGACCGATTCGCGCAGCACCGGACTGCCGCCGATCAGGTCGATCACATTCGCGACCGTCTGCTTGGCCTGATCGATCTCCACCACATCGCGGAAGATGATGGTGTCGGCGACGCCGATCACCGCATCGGTGTCGCGGGCGATGACTTCGGCGAAGCGCTCGCCGGTCACCTCGGCGACGATGAAGTCGACTTGCAGGTCGAGCAGCCGTTCGGCGATCTCGCGCGGTTCGGTCACAGGTATTCCACCCATCGATAAGACGGACCGCCCGGATCGTCAGCCGTTGTCGTTGCCGTGCACCGATTTCCGGATCTGTTCCAGGCGCTCCCGCGCGGCTTTCGCCCGCGCATCCCACTGTTCCTCGGCGCTACGGCCTGCCGGTGTCTGCCGATCGAGGTCGCCCATCCCCTGCGCTGTGCCGTAGCGCTGCTCGACCTTATCGCGAACTGACTCGAAAGTAGGGACGCCGGATGTCGTATACCCGCCACCAACCGTCCCCGACGGCATACCGGCCGGCGGTACCGGTATCCCAGACACTCCCGGTGTGGCTCCGACCTGCTCGAATGTGCCCGGCGTCTCGTGTGGCACGAGCTCCGCATCAATAGGCGTGTCAGTGCTCACATTCACCGCGATGGGCGCATGACCGACGGTGGCGGCCACCGACGCCGCCACCGCGTGCAGCGCCGCCAGCCCTGCCCGCCCGTCCGTGGCCGCCTCGACCACGGCCGCCAGCTCGGCGTCCGGCAATTTCGCCAACTCCCCCGCCAAACCCGTGGAATCGTTCATGCAGCCAGGCTACGCAGCTCCACCTGAGCATGAGCTGAACCCGGACATTTCGCCCTATCCCAGCGTGCGCCGCACCCAGCTCGCCACGGTCTCCGCCCACCCCGGCACCCCGATCAGATCGTTGTGCCCGCCACCCGGATAGATGACGAGCTCCTTCGGCTCCGCCGCCGCCTCGAACAGCGCCCGCCCCATCCACACCGGCAACAGCTCGTCATTGTCCCCGTGCATGATCAGCACCGGACACCGCAGATCGCGGACCCGCCGCAAACTCGGATACGCCCCCGGCACGAAAATCTTCGGCAGGAACGGATATACAGCCGCCGCCGCATCCCTGAGCCCGGTGAACGTGGACATGAGCACCAGCGCCGCAGGCGGATACGCCGTAGCCAGCTCCACCATCACACCCCCGCCGAGCGACTTCCCCAGGTACACAACTCGATTCGCGTCCACTCCAGCCTGTGCGAGCAGCGCCTCCCGAGCAGCCCGAGCATCCAGATAGGTCCCTCGCTCAGTAGGCCGCCCCGAACTCCGCCCATACCCCCGATAGTCGAAAATCAGCACATCGAACCCGACCGCGGCGAGCATGGCCAACACCGGCGACCGATCCCCGATATTCCCCGCATTCCCATGCGCGAACAGCAAGTGCCCCACCGGTTTCCCCACCGCCCGCACAAACCAGGCATTGACCGTCTCCCCATCGGCCGTAGCCAGCGACAGATCCTCGTACTCGACCCCGAACATGGCAGGCGTCGACACGATCCGCCGATCAGGCAGGTAAGTCAGCACATTCAAAATAGGCGTAGCCGGATGCCGCATATCCCTTTCCTACCCGACCGCTGGGTATCGAAAAGCGAGACGCGCCAAAGCAACCCGCAAATCCATAGCGGACAAGTATCGTGACTGCAGCTTCCTCTAGAGCGGGGGGTGGCGGCGAATGGACCTGGTCCACGCCGCCCCTGAGAAAGGAGAGGAGGTGAGGCGGGATCATGGGGAAGCATTCCATGAAACAGGAAACCCCGGTCGACTGGGCGTCGTTTGCGATAGGCGCTGCCACAGTCGCCGGGATCCTGTACCTGGTCCGGTTGATTTACAGGGCTAGGTAACCTGCAACGGGCGGGCGTCGGGTCGCATCCGGCACTCGTTCCTTATCAACCCATCACCGAAGTGATGCCCTGATCGTACGCGAAAGCGGCCCGCCGTGGCACCGTTCTCGGTGTGTCGCACGACGGGCCGCTATCAGCGGAAACTACCCGCGCAGTACCGCTCCCACAGTGGCCGCGGCATTGGCCACCGCGGCATCGCGGGCCGCGCTGGCCTCATCCTCGGTGAGGGTGCGGTCGATGGCGCGGAAGCGCAGGGCGTAGGTGAGGGACTTGCGGCCCTCGCCGGCCTGCGCGCCTTCGTAGACGTCGAAGAGCGAAATGCTTTCCAGCAGTTCGCCTGCGCCCGTGCGGAGGGCGGATTCGACGGCGGCGGCGGGGGTGGCCTTCTCGACGCTGACCGACACGTCCTGCAGGACCGCCGGGAAGGCGGAAACCACAGGGGCGGGACGGATTTCGCGCAGCGGCAGAGCATCCAGGTCGAGCTCGACGGCGCAGGTGCGCGGGGGCAGGCCCGAACGCTCCAGGACGGCCGGGTGCAGTTCGCCCGCGTGGCCGACGACCACGCCGTCGACGAGCAGTTCGGCGCAGCGGCCCGGATGCCAGGGCAGGTGCGCGGCACTGCGGCGCTCGATGCTGACTCCGGCCGCGTCGGCGATGGCGTCGACGAGGGCGAAGGCGTCCGAAGCCTCGACGGGACGACCCGGACCCCACGGACCACGCGGCTCGCGGCGGCCGGTGAGCACCGCGCCGATGTGAATCGGCTGGGCGGGCAACGACTTCAGCAGCACGCCGATCTCGTCCTCGGTGGGGCGACGGTCCACCGGGAGCGGCTCGACGGCCGTGGTCTCGGCAGTGGGCAGGACGACCTGACCGATGCCGTAGATCGCGATGTCGCGCTCGCCGCGCGAGATATTGCGTGCGGCCACTTCCAGCAGCCCCGGCAGCAGGGTCGAGGACAGGTCGGGGCGCTCCGCGTCGAGCGGGTTGAGCACCTTCAGCGTCTTGCGGCGCGGGTCGTCGGCGTCCAGGCCCCAGGTGTCGAACACGGTGGCGGACATGAAGACCGGCGAGGGCACCTCGACCGCGCCGGAGAAGGCCAGGGCCTTGCTGACGGCGCGGCGGCGGCGCTGCTCGGGGGTCAGGCCGCGGCCGGCGGGGGCGGTGGGCAGCACGGACGGGATCTTGTCGAGGCCCTCCAGGCGCAGCACCTCCTCCACCAGGTCGGCGGGCTGGGTGAGGTCGGGCCGCCAGCTCGGCGGGGTGACGACCAACTGGGCGTGCCCGGCGTCGCTGACGCCGACATCCACCGCGCAGCCGACCTGCTGCAGGCGACGGCTGGAGGTGCCGGGGGCGTACTGCACGCCCGCGGTGCGGTCGGCGAGGTCGATGTTCATGCTGATCGGCGCGACGGCCGGAACCGGCACGCGCACGTCGGTGAGCACGGGTTCGACTGTGCCACCGGCGATTTCGGCCAGCAGGGTGGCGGCGCGGTCGAGCGCGGCGATATTGACCTCGGGGTCGACGACGCGTTCGAAGCGGCGGCTGGCCTCGGAGCCGAGCTTGTGCCGACGCGTGGTGCGGGCGATGGCGACCGGGTTCCAGGTCGCGGCCTCGAGCAGGATGTCGGTGGAGTTGTCGCCGACCTCGGTGCTCGCGCCGCCCATGACGCCGGCGAGGGAGATGACGCCGGAATCGTCGGCGATCACCACGTCTTCGGCGTCGAGGGTGCGCTCGGCGTCGTCGAGGGTGCGCAGGGTCTCACCCTTGTTGGCGCGGCGAACCACGAAGCCGCCGTGCACCTTCGCGGCGTCGAAGGCGTGCAGCGGCTGGCCGAGTTCGAGCATCACGTAGTTGGTGACGTCGACGGCCGGGGAGATCGGGCGCACACCCGACAGCAGCAGCCGGCGCTGCAGCCACCAGGGGCTGACGGCCTTGGGATCGATGCCGGTGACGCGGCGCACCGCGAAGCGGGTGCACAGCGACTCCGGCTCGATCTTCACCGCCCACGCCTGTGTTTCGGAGTCGGGCAGGGTCCGGATGGCGGGATCGCTGTATTCCAGGTCGAATCCGCAGGCGAGCTCCCGTGCCAGGCCGCGCGCGGAGAAGGCGTAGCCGCGGTCGGGGGTGATGGCCAGTTCGATGACCGTATCGTCCAGGCCCAGCAGTTCATTGGCGTCGGTGCCGGGTTCGGCGGTGCCGGGCTCGAGCACCAGGATGCCATTGTGATCCTTGCCGATGCCGAGTTCGGCGACCGAGCAGATCATGCCATTGCTGGTGTGCCCGTAGGTCTTCCGTGAGGTGATCTTGAAGCCGCCGGGCAGCACGCCGCCCGGCAGCACCACGACCACCAGATCGCCGACGACGAAATTCCGTGCGCCACAGACGATCTCCTGCAGCTCGGGATTGCCGACATCGACCTTGCAGAAGCGGATCGGCTTCTTGAACTCGGTCAGCTCGGTGATCTCGGCGACCCGGCCCACCACGAGGGGCTTCTCGATGTCACCTTCGACCCGCTGCAGCGGATCGACCTCTTCGACCTCCAGCCCGACCCGGACGAAACCGGCATCGAGCTCCTCCGCGGTGACCGACCACTCGGGAGTGGTCCGCCGCAGGATTTCCGTCAGCCAGGATTGCGCTACTCGCACTTGACGTTTCGCTTCCTCGTATCGAAGGGGTCAGGTCAGGACTGGATGCCGAACGGCAGCGTGAAGCGCACATCGCCTTCGACGATGTCGCGCATATCGGACAGGCCGTTGCGGAACTGCAGGGTCCGCTCCAGACCCATGCCGAACGCGAAACCGCTGTACACCTGCGGGTCGATGCCGGAGGCGATGAGCACCTTCGGGTTGACCATGCCGCAGCCGCCCCACTCGACCCAGCCGGGCCCGCCCTTCTTGTCCTCGAACCACACGTCGACCTCGGCCGACGGCTCGGTGAACGGGAAGAACGACGGCCGCATACGGGTGGTGGTGTTCGGGCCGAACAGCGCCCGCGCGAAACCGTCCAGGGTGCCCTTGAGGTGCGCCATGGTCAGCCCCTTGTCGATGGCCAGACCCTCGACCTGCGAGAACACCGGGGTGTGCGTGGCGTCGAGCTCGTCGGTGCGGAAGGTCCGCCCCGGGCACACCACATAGATCGGCAGTTCGCGAGACAGCATGGACCGCACCTGAACCGGCGAGGTGTGCGTGCGCAGCACCTGCCGCGAGCCCTCCGGCGCGATGTGGAAGGTGTCCTGCATGGTGCGCGCCGGATGATCGGGCAGGAAGTTGAGCGCGTCGAAATTGAAGTGCTCGGTCTCGACCTCGGGGCCTTCGGCAACCTCCCAGCCCATGGCCACGAACACGTCCGCGACGCGCTCGCTCAGCACCGCGATGGGATGGCGCGCACCCACCGGACCGCGCCGCGCGGGAGCCGTCACATCGATGGCCTCGGCGACCAGCACGGCCGCGTCGCGCTCGGCGAGCAGCTCCTGCTGGCGCGCCTCGAACGCCGTCGACACCCGGCCGCGCGCCACGTTCACGCGCTTGCCGGCCTCGGCCTTCTCTTCCTTGGGCAGGGTGCCCAGCGACCGCTGCGCCAGCGAGATCGGCGACTTACCGCCCATGAACTCGGTTTTCGCAGCCGCGAGCTCGTCCAGATCGGACGCTGCGGCAAACGCCTTCTCGGCGGCTTCCGCGGCGGCGGCGAGCGATTCCTCGCTCAAGGCCGCAGTCTGCTCGGCACGGTCGATGTCATCGGCCACGATGGTCGTCTCTCCCTGCTGGTACGAGTCCGGGCTGATTGCCCGCCCACATTCTTCCTGGTCGAATCGTAGGGGATGTACCCAGCCCGGTTCACATTCATTTCCGCACGTCGACCGTGGCTTCCCCGGAATCGGCCCGTTCGGTGCGCAAGGCGCTGACCTCAGCACGCAGCGAGCGAATCTCCTCGACCAGCACCCCGATCTCCCGATCCGTGCGCTCGGCCGACACCTCCACCGTCTTCAACTTGTCCATCACCCAGCTGGTCGTGGTGCCGATGGCGAACGAGATCAACCCGATCCCGAACGTCATGAGCGCCAACGCCACCAGCCGCCCCTCCACCGTCACCGGATACCGATCCCCGTATCCGACCGTGGTCACCGACACCACCGACCACCACGCCGCGTCCCCGAAGTTCTCGATATTGCTCTCCGGCGCACCACGTTCCGCGTCGTACATGGCCAGGCTGCACAGCACGATCAGCAGAATCGAACTCAGCCCGACCATGACCGACATCCGCGCCCGCGCCCGGAACCGGGTGTGCCGGTCGATCGCCTCGATCACCAGCAGCGCGGCGCGCAGCAATCGCAGCGGCCGCAGCGGCGGCAGCAGCACGATCACCAGGTCGACCGGATTGCCCAGCACGAACCGCCGCCGATCATCCGCCAGCCACAGCCGAGTCAGATAGTCCGCGACGAAGATCACCCACACCGCGACGTCCACCCCGGTCAGCCACACGTCCAACTCCGGATGCCGCCCGGCGTCGAGCACATGCCACGCGTACGCCACCAGAAAGACGAGGGCCAGCCCGGCCAGCGGTATCGAACTGGCCCGTTCCCACACGGCGAGACGGGCGCCCGGCGACGCGGTGGCGGCTGCGGCGTCGGACGCCTGCGGAGTTTCGGTGGAAGACATCTATATTCACCTGGGTCGATTCCGGCTGACCTGAGGCGCTGCGGAAATGTGCGGGTTTCGAAGGTCGGACGATACCCGCAGGTCCCACGCCCTGTGCTCGTCAATCGGAATCAACCAGCCCGCTTGCTACATCCCGGGCCGGTACGCCGCGGCTCAGGCCCGCGCATAACGATCGCGGTGCACGGTCCGCCCCAGCGGTCTGCGCCCCGGGTGCAGGCGCTGTTCCGCCGCGTACCCGACGGACATGAGCAGGGCGATGGCCAGATCGTCCCGGTCCTCGATGCCGATGACCTTCTTCACCCTGTCCTCGTCCCAGCCGTTCATCGGCGAGGTGGCCAGGCCGAGTTCGGTGGCGGCGAGCATGACGTAGGAGGCCGCGATCATGGCGTCCTTGACCGCGTATTCGCGCAGCAGGCCGCGGGCGGCGAGGCTCTGCTGGAACTCTTCCGAGGCCGCCGAGAAGAAGGTGATGAAGTCTTCCTTCCAGGCGTCGTTGCGGCGGGCGAGTTCGTAGACATCGGCACGATCCTCCCGCCAGGCTTGCGGTTCGGCGACGAAGACGAGCATCACCGGAGCCTCCTGAGGCTGCGGCTGCCCACCGGTGGCCCCGGTAAGTCCTTCTCGCACTTCGGGATCGGTGACGACGACAAGTGAGCGATCTTGCAGGTTCCAGCTCGAGGGAGCTTCCATGGCCAGTTCCGTGAGCGTCCCGAGGTGCTCGGCGGGGACAGGATCCGGCAGGTAGTGCCGGACGGTGCGGCGGGTGCGAATGGCTTCGGCGACCGAAAGGGTGTGGGGTGCAGGCGAGTTCGTTTTCATTTCACTAACTATTGGAGAGTGGCGATCCTTTGGGAAGAAGGCACTAATTAGTGCGTTACTCTCTTCAGAGTGTCAACGCTCGTCGAATCCTCCGGCCTGCCCGCCGATGTGTTCTCTCCCAAATGCCCCACCCGCCAGGTGCTCGACCACATTGCCGGCAAGTGGACGGTCCTCGTCATCGACGCCCTCCTCGACGCGGGCACCATGCGCTACACCGAGCTCTCCCGTCGCATCGGCGGGGTCTCACAGAAAATGCTCACGCAGACCCTGCGCAGCCTGGAAACCGACGGATTCCTCACGCGCACAGTGCATCCCACCATTCCCCCGCGCGTCGAGTACACCCTCACACCGCTGGGCCACAGCCTCGCCGGACCCATTCGCGCACTGCGGATGTGGACCGAGGAGCACATCAATGAGATCGAGGCCGCACGTAAGGCCGCGGCCGGGGCATGAACGAGCCGACGCTGCCGCTGCCCAGTCTCGGCGACTACATCGAATTCCATCGCAAGCGGCTGGGGCTGACCCGGGAGGCACTGGGGTAGAAGGCTTTTCTCGCCGCTCGCACCATCCAGAAGCTGGAGCGCGCGGACCGGTCAGCGTCACCATGCAATTGATGTCCCTGCCCCCGCGCCGCGAGCTACTGCACCTGTGCATCGGAGTGGTCCGACCGCTCGCGCAGTAGCGCCGCGCGGGCTTCGGCGGTGCCGAGGGCGGCCCACAGGGCGACCGCGATGTAGATGATCTGCTCGGGAATCCGGAACCAGAGCGGCGTGGCCGGGTCGCCGTTGAGCGGCACATCATCCACGGCCGCAAAGATATTCGCGGGCAGCAGGAGGACGAACAGGAGGGCCAGGGCGATTCCGGCGTAGGCACGGGTAGCGGTGAGGACGAGGCCGAGGGCGCCCAGGAGTTCCAGCACGCCGGTGAGGTAGACCATCGCGCCCGGGGCGGGGGCGAAGGACGGGACCATGGCGGTGAGGTCGGTGTGGCTGGGCATGAATGTTTGTGAGTCGGGGGCGAAGTGGGAGCTGCCGGTCATGAGGAGCATGACGGCCAGGCCGTGCGCCGCCGATACGCGCCAGGTGGTGAAGCGAGTGACGCCGAGGGCGCCGAGCAGGCGGAAGGCCAGGGTGGGAACGATCAACAGGAGCAGGGTCTCGAACATGCTGGGGCTCCGGGGATTTCGGGGGTGAAGCGGTGGTGAAAAGGAAATCGGCACCGGTGGGGGCCGGTGCCGATGCTGGTCAGTGGGCGAATGCTGGTGTGTCGCCCGTTGTTTCGGTTGCCGCCGTGATGGCTCGGCGGCCGGGGAGGAACAGCGAGATGACCGCGCCCACCGCGACCACTGCCGCGCCCACCCACACGGCGGGAACGAGCCCGTCCACGTAGGACTGCGGGCTGACGTAGGAGCCGTGGGAGGCGAAGACGGAGGCGAGGACCGCAATGCCCAGGGCCACACCGACTTCGCGCAGGGTGCTGTTGACGCCGGAGGCCATGGCGCGGTCGTCGGGGGCGGCGCTGGCCATGACGACGGTGGCGCTCGGGGCGAAGGTCAGGCCCATGCCGACACCGCCCAGGACGAACGGGAGGAGCAGCGAGCTGTAGGCCATGTCGACGCTGGTGACCAGGGCCATCCAGCCCAGCGCCACGGCCAGGAAGAACTGTCCGACTCCGACCAGGATGCGCGGTCCGACCTTGTCGACGATCAGGCCGGCGATGGGGGCGACCACCATGGGGGCCATGGTCCACGGCAGCGTCCGCACTCCGGCCTCGAGCGGCGAATAGCCCTGCACCACCTGGAAGAACTGGGCCAGCAGGAAGATCGCACCGAATACACCCACCGAGAAGGTGAGGATGATCGTGTTGATCACGCTGAAGCCGCGGGAGCGGAACAGCCGCAGGGGCAGCATGGGTTCGGGGTTGCGCAGTTCCCAGGCGATGAAGGCGGCGAGAAGCACTGCGCCGCCGATCAATCCGCCGAGCACCTTGCCGGAGGTCCAGCCGTCGTCGGCGCCGTGCACGACGCCCCAGACCACCGCGAGCACGCCGCCGGAGGACAGCAGCAGGCCGGGCAGGTCCAATCGCCGTACGCCGCCGAAGGATTCGCTCAACATGCGGGCGGCGAACGGTACCGCGAGGATGCCGATCGGCACGTTCAGCCAGAAGATCCACTGCCAGCTCAGGCCCTCGACGACCGCGCCGCCGACCACCGGCCCGAGCGCCACGCCGAGGCCGGTGATGCCGCCCCAGATGCCGATGGCGGCGCTGCGCATCTTCTCCGGCACGGCCGCCGACAGCAGCGTCAGGGACAGTGGCAGCACCGCCGCCCCGCCGAAGCCCTGCACGGCCCGCGCCGCGATGAGCTGCCACGGTTCGGTGGCCAGGGCGCAGGCCGCCGATGCCACGGTGAACAGCGCGATGCCGGCGAGGAAAACCCGCCGCCGCCCGAGCCGGTCGCCCAGCGCCGCCGCCGTGAGCAGCATGGACGCGAAGGCCAGCGTGTAGGCGTTCACGAACCACTGCAGGTCGGTCAGGGAAGCGTTCAGCTCGGTCCGGATGATCGGCAGCGCGTTCGTCACCACGAGGTTGTCGAGCGTCACCATGAACATCGGAATTCCCACGGCCGCAATGACGGCCGCGAGCGGTTTCGGTTTCGCCAGGCCCGCCCCGGGGCCGTCGGCGGTGAGGGTGGAAGTCATGCCAAGTCCTTTGTTGTTATCCACTGATAACTTATGCCCCGAAGAGTATGCATTGACTGATAACATGTCAACAGCCCATCGAACCGAAGGAGCGCATCCCATGACCAGGACCCGGATGACAGCGAGCGAGCGCGGCGAACAGGTGCTCGACGCCGCCGTCAGCGCCTTCGCCGAATCCGGTTACGCCGCAACCAAAACCGATGAGATCGCGCGCCGCTCCGGCGTCTCCCAGCCGTACGTGATCCGCCTCTTCGGCTCCAAGCAGCAGCTGTTCCTGGCGGCCACCCTGCACGTGTGCGGCCGCATCGAGGACATCTTCCGCACCAGCGTCGCGGCCGCCGCCCCCGACGCCGACACCCACGCCAAACTCGATGCCATGGGCGACGGCTACCGCGTCTTCCTCACCGAACGCGATCTGCCCGTGGTCCTCATGCACGGCATGGCCGCCAGCAACGACCCGGTCATCGGCGATGCCGTGCGCGAACGCTACGGCCGCATGTACTTCCTCATCCGCGAACTGACGGGCGCGTCCCCATTGCAGGCGCGCAATTTCATGGCCACCGGCATGCTGCTCACCATGATGGCCGCCATGCGCGTCATCGGCCCCGACGCCGTCCCCGCCGACTGGGCGCAGGAGATCATGGACAACCTCGAGGAAACCGAAGGATGCTGAGCACCCCCGTCATTCCGGCATGCCTTCAGCCGGAATCCACACCGGCAGGCGCGCGCTGATTGTGTGGATCCCGGCCAAAAGCGCGCCGGGATGACGGGGATTTCGCCGCGGATCGTGAGCGGCTACTTCGCGTGCTGGACGCGAGAACTCGCGTAGAGGCAGATCGACGCGGCGGCAGCCAGATTGAGGCTTTCGGCGCGCCCGTGAATGGGAATCCGCACCCGGTGCGTGGCGCGCTGGGCGACCGCGCGATCCAGGCCGTGCGCCTCATTGCCGAACAGCCACGCGACGGGGCCGGCAAGGATTTCGTCGGCGTCGTCGAGGTCGACCTCACCGCGCGCGGTGGTCGCCAGGATCGCGATCCCCGCCGCCTCGAGCGCGTCCAGGGTGCCGTCGATATCGCGGGAGCGCGCCACCGGCACATGGAAAAGGCTTCCGGCACAGGCGCGTACGCATTTGCCATTGTGCGGATCGACCGAATCACCGGCCAGCACGACACCATCCGCGCCCACCGCGTCGGCCACCCGGATCAGCGTGCCCGCATTACCGGGATCGGCGATTTCGACGGGTACGGCGAGCATGCGCGGCCCGGCCTCGAGCACCTCGGCGAGCGGCACATCCACCTGACGGCAGACCGCGACCAGACCGGGCGGAGTCACCGTCTCCCCCAGCATCTCCGCGGCCCGATCGCTCACCAGCGTGGCGCGCACCCCCTGCGCGACGGCCCCCGCCACGAGCTCGTGCTCGCGTTCGGCCGCGCGCGAGGAGTAGAACAACTCCTCGATCCGCCCGGTGTCCAACGCGGACTCCACGGAATTCGCGCCCTCGGCCAGGAACAACCCGGTCTTGCGGCGCTGCTGCCCGCGATGCAGCTTGACGAAAGAAACGACCCGCGGATTGCGCTCGGAGAGCGCTTCCACGGGTCGTTCCGAATGCGTTGTCACGCAGGCCGAATCAGGCGGCCGGGGCGTTGACGTCGGCCGGCAGGGCGGCCTTCGCCGCAGCCACGAGGGCCGCGAAAGCGTCGGCGTCGGAGACGGCGAGCTCGGCGAGGTTCTTGCGGTCCACCTCGATGCCGGCGGCCTTGAGGCCCTGCATGAAGCGGTTGTAGGTCATGTCGTTCAGACGCGCGGCGGCGTTGATACGAGTGATCCACAGCTGACGGAAGTCACCCTTGCGCGCGCGACGGTCGCGGTAGGCGTAGGTGAGCGAGTGCAGCTGCTGTTCCTTGGCCTTGCGGTACAGGCGCGACCGCTGACCGCGGTAGCCCTTGGAGGCCTCGAGAACGGAACGGCGCTTCTTCTGAGCGTTGACGGCCCTTTTGACGCGTGCCACTTTTCAGTCCTTGATCGATAGGGGGCGCTGCGGTTGCGCCCGGAGGTTGGTAGTTGCGTTCCGCGGACGGAGCGCGTACGGCTGGCTCAGCCTGTATTTACTTGGCGAGCAGCTTCTTGACGCGCGCGACGTCCGCCTTCGCGACGACCTCCACGCCGTCCAGACGACGAGTCCGGGTGGTCGGCTTGTGCTCGAGCAGGTGGCGGCGGTTCGCCTGCTGACGCAGCAGCTTGCCGCTGCCCGACACCTTGAATCGCTTCGAGGCGCCGCTGTGGCTCTTCATCTTCGGCATGGATTCACCAATCTCTCGTGCCGGAGGCGCGCCGAAAACGCGCCTCCGCCAATGCTGTTCGTTATTACTGCTGCGGGTCGGCGGCCGGAGCGGCAGCTTCGGCAACCGGGGCATCAGCCGCGGCCGGCGCCGGCGCACTGCTGCGCTGCGGCGTCGAGCTCGCGTCGTTCTGAGCCTTCACCCGCGTCTTCGCGCCCTTGTGCGGCGCGAGGACCATGGTCATGTTCCGGCCGTCCTGCTTGGCCGACGTTTCGACGAAACCGAACTCGGCGACGTCGGAGGCCAGCCGCTGCAGCAACCGGAAACCGAGCTCCGGACGCGACTGCTCACGACCACGGAACATGATCGTGACCTTGACCTTCGAGCCCGCCTGCAGGAAGCGCAGGACGTGACCCTTCTTGGTCTCGTAGTCGTGATCGTCGATCTTCGGGCGGAGCTTCTGCTCCTTGATCACGGTCTGGACCTGGTTCTTCCGAGATTCCCGCGCCTTCTGGGCGGTCTCGTACTTGAACTTGCCGTAGTCCATGATCTTGCAGACCGGCGGGCGTGCGTCCGGTGCGACCTCGACGAGATCGAGGTCCGCCTCCTGGGCGACACGTAGTGCATCTTCAACACGCACGATCCCAACCTGTTCACCGCCCGGTCCGATAAGACGGACCTCGGGTACGCGGATGCGATCGTTGATGCGGGTCTCAGTGCTGATGGGGCCTCCTAGGTCAAGCGGTTCGTCCAACGACCGCAAGCAATAACTGCAACCCCAATTTCAACACGAAAGCCCTGCATTGGTATTTCACCAACACAGGGCCCGAGTCGACCGATCTGCGGCGCGAACGAATCGCAACGCACCTCACGCAGGACGAACCCACATGAACAACCCATCCGGTAAAAGATGGGCGACCGGACCGTCGAACCTGGTGTAGTACCGGTAGACGGTGGGAGTCGGGCTCCACTTGATGCCCCGAGCTGAGTTACAGGAACCTACCTGGGGCGGTCGTCGCAGGTCAGTCTAACAGCCCTCGCACATAACTCCGAATCGGGCACCCACACGACCAGGGACAACCCCGTCGGTGCCATGCTTTTCCCCATGAGCGAGGCGACTACGAACCAGGATTCGGGACTCATCGAGGGTGAGGCCACCGTACGCGAACTGGCCGAGATCCCGGCCGTCGAGGTCATCAGCCGGGCCGCCGTCATGCTCATGAGTTCGGCCGCCGAGAAGCTCGGACTGGGCGAAGCGGACCCGTCGAGCAGCCCGCACCTGGATCTGGACGAGGCCCGCCGGGTGATCACCGCGCTGGCCGGTCTGGTCACGGCGTCGGTCGAGTACCTCGGACCGCATGCCGGGCCTATTCGTGATGGACTGCAGTCGCTGCAGCGCGCGTTCCGTGAAGCGTCGGCGCATCCGGACGCTCCGGGACAGGGACCGGGCGAGAAGTACACGGGTCCGGTCTACTGAGGATCGCTGTACAGCTGAATACGAACGAAGAGGTGGCGGCGAACAGGGTTCGCCGCCACGCTCGTTTCTCCACCGCGCTGTCGAGCCTGTCCCGCTGCGCTATCGGGCCTCGAGTTGCGCGTGCAGTCGCTTCGCCTCGCGCACGATCCGACTCGATCCGGGGCGGCCGGCGAGTTCGGTGATCTCCGGGATGGGCTGCCAGGCCCCGGCCGCCGCGGCGGACTGGGTGGCCAGGGCGATCAGATCGGGCAGGCCCGGACGCGCGGCCGGGATCAGCGCCGGGAGGGCGACCGCGAAAACCGGCCAGAGCGCGGCCGCCGCCCCGGCGCGCGTGGCGTCGGACAGCGAGGTGGCGAGACGGCCGAGCTTGAAGTCCGAATCATGCTGGGCGAGAAGGCGAATCGCGGTCCCCAGCGCGACGGCCGGGAGCCGGTCGCGCGCGATGAAGGTGAGCAGGGCGTCCACGGAGACCGCGCGCTGCTCCAGGGTGGAGCTCGTCAAGCCGTGGGCGAGCACCGTCGCGGTGGCCGCGCCGTACGGACCGGCTGCCAGGGCCAGACCCGGGAGCGCCGCGGACATATCGCCATGTCCGGCGAGCAGGTGGGCGGCGATCACCTCCGGATGCGAGGGCAGCAGGCTGGGCCACTGGGCGCAGTCGCTCTGATACCAGCCTCCGGGGAGGGCGCTGCCGTTCGTGCCCGGCAGCGAGAACAGTTCGTCGAGGCTGTCGACACGGTCGCGATGCAGTAGGCGAGACCAGCGGCTGCGCGCGGGCTCGAGCTCCGGTGTGCGGACCCTGGCGAGCACCCGCGTCTCGGGCTGCCGGTGGTAGTAGTAGCCGGAGAAGCGGTTGTAGAAGTGCCAGGGCTTGGACTTGCGAGCGGGAGTGACCGGGCCGCAGTCGATTTCGGGATCGGGTCCCGCGGGGCCGGACAACCATTCCGCGAGAGCGCGGCCGGCGTTCGACGTGAGAGGCGCTGCGCCGGCCTCGATATCGGTGGGCGTGGTGTCGCGAGGCAGGCGGAGCAGAGCTTGTTTCAGGTCCAAGGGGCCGGGCTCGAGGCCGAGCTCCTCATAGCGTTGCACCCGGGCCAGCAGTATGTCCGGGTCGATCAGGCCATCTACTCGGGTCGGGGTGGCGAGCAGCAGCGGCAGCCTGTTCTCGGCTACGCCGCAGGCGATTTCGTCGATCCGATCGGAGAGCACGCGCGCGGGAATCGTCTCGTAGTCGTTGCGGCGGCCCGGCTGCGGACGAGACCTCGGGTTCAGCAGCGTGCGCACCACCGACTGCACGCCGGTCTCGGCGTATTGAACGTGGGGAAGCGCCTGTGCGAGGACGGTTTTCGTGCGCTCCCGATCATGGTGGGACAGTTCGACCAGACCGGCCAGCTGCTGTTCGATGTCACCGCTGCCGTATTCCCGCGAGCGGTCGGAGGCGGTCAGCGCGTCGGCCAGCTGCTCGAGGGTCGTGATGGCGCGCACCTGGTCCACCACGAACTCGTCGGTCAGGGCGGGCAGGGCATCGGCGTCGAGGATCTCCGCGCCGTAGGCCGCGATCATGCGCTCGGCCAGGAAAGCGGGCAGCGTGGCAGCGGCGGCCCGGACCTCCTCGCGCACTTCGGGACTCACCCGGTCGACGTGCTTGGCCGCGATGGCCGTCGCGCGGTCCACCAGGTCGAGGGATTCGTGGGAGAACAGCGCGCATACGACGCACACCGTCATATCGACGCGGTCGCGGCGGCGGGCGGTGCGGTCCAGCCAGGTGAGGGTGCCATTGAGCAGCTTCTTCTCGGTGCGGAACAGCAGGCTGGTCGCGGCTTCCTCCACCACGGTCCGGTCCAGGCCCTTGGCGTCGTCGAGCGTCTTCAGCTGGCGAAATGCCAAGTCCGCCACGGTCGATGGCGCGGTCGGCAGCAGCCGCAGGTAGTCGCGCTCGTGCGGGCGGAGCTCGTCGACGGCGGGGGCGAACAGGTCGTGCACCAGGACATACCAGCGCAACTGCTGGGCGGTGCCGCCGCGCAGCAGCCGGCGCACGCAGCCGTCGAGCAGGGCGGCGCGATCCAGCTCGCCCGCTGCCGCGGCCGCACGCAGTGCGACGGCGCGCGGTGCGTCGCCCTTGCGCTCCCACTGCAGCAGCGGACCGACGCCGTCGACCTCGAAGAGCCTGGGGGCCAGCGTGTTCCGGAACGGGTCGGCACTCAGCTGCGGCCAGGCATTCGAGCGGACCCACACCAGCACGAAGCCGTCGTCAGTGGGCGGCTCGGTATTCGTGCGGATGAAGATCTCCGCCGCGATACGCCAGTGCCGGAGTTCGGTGTCGGCCCGATTCGCCGTGCCCCGAAGCTTCGCCGCCATCCGGCGCGCGACCTCGAGCTGCCATTCGGTTCCCCGGAATGTGGTGGCTTCGAACACCATCCCGGCCACCTTCGCGACATCGATATTCCAGCGGAGCTCGAGATTCGACCGCATCAGCCAGGTGGCGGCCGCAGCCGGACCGCTGAGACAGGCGGCTCCGGCGATGAGCAGGTTCTGGTTGGTACGCTGCCACGCTTCCCAGTCCCGAATGTCGTCCCAGCGGCGAATAAGCCCGGCCAGCTTGCCCGCGGCCTCCTTGCGCGTGGCCTCGTCGAGGCCCTGCACGGCGGCGACGACCGCCGCCGCGTCATCCCGCCTGATGAGCCGGCTCAGTTCATCCCAATTCATGATGCTCCCCAGCGCGAACCACCCGGTCCCCGCGTTCGATCCGATGACTACACGCGTACCCGCACAGACCGTGCGGATCACGACTTCTTTCCAGTGACAACGATTTCCAGCCCGAAGGGGATGGACGGCAAGCCATTCCGGACCGCAACACCCCGGCACGGAGTGCGCGGTTCCCGGAATCCTTGATGAGCGCCCTTCTCAGCGCAGGTGGAGGCCACGGCTCTCGGCTGGCGCACCGCAGCTTTCGGCGCGGATCATGCGGACGGCGAGGACGTGTTTGCAGGGGCCGCGGCCGCCGCGGGTGTCCAGCCACCAGGGGCAGGTGCAGGTGGCGGTGTCGCCGGAGAACTGGACCTGCCTGGGGGTTTCGCTGGCTGTGACGATGGCGGTGTCGGGGCCGGTGAGCTGGACGCGGTTCTCGGCGACCAGTTTCCGGGCCGAGCGCAGGCGCGGGTTCAGTTCGGCGACGCGGCTCGCGTCGTAGGGCAACTCGCGGTGGAAGTACGCCGCCTCGGTGACGTCGTAGCCGACCCGGCCCGCCGTGCCCAGTTGCACCAGGGCCGAGCGCACTCGCGCCGCATCCAGGCCGGAGCGGTCGGCGAGCAGATCGGGTTCCAGCCTGGGCTCGAAATCCAGGAGGGCGCCGAGCAATTCGGCGTCTCCGGCCGCTTCCTCGGACGCCAGGTCCTCGAGCACGCCGCCCTCTCCGGAGAATCCCCTCCATACCTCCGGCGACAGCGTGAGCACATAGCGCATGCCGGGCAGCTCCAGCTCCCACGCACTCGCGACCGGCTGCGACCCCGCACCCACCACGGGGCCGTACACCCGCAGCGCCTTCGCGAACCGCAGCAGCGGCAGCATGGTGCCCAACCGCCGGCTGCCGCTCAGGCACACCGCCCCCACCTGCGGCCGCGGCGACACCCGCAGCCCCCGCCCGGCGGGCACCGCCCACATCACGTCCCGGCTGCCCTTCGGCAGCGACCGCAGAAACCGGATCGCCTCCGTCGCGGGCAGTTCCGCCCGCAGATCGAAGCCGACGGCGGCCACCTGCACTTCGGCGAAGCCGCGCAGCCACCGATCCGGGAGCGGCACCTTCTTCTCCACCACCGCCCCATCCCCGGTGGTCACCGCCAGTTCGTCATCCCCCACCGCGAAATGCAGCGGATCGTTCCCGCCGACCCGGGCCAGCGCCTCCCGCAGTGGCCCGTTCACATCCACATTGGTGGTCCCGTGCGTGACGATCTCCCCGTCCAGCGCATTCCCCAGGACCGTCAACCGCGCGTACACCCCGCAGCACGACGAGAACGACTCCAACTGCAGCCGATCCCCCGCACACGTGATCACCGGATCCCGAGCCCACATCGGCGGCGTCGGATTCGGATAGCTCGCCTGCGCCACATCCGCCAGCGCCAGCAGCCCCGCCGCGGCCGGACCGGCCTGTGTCAGCAGCCCACTGAAGAAATGCGGATGCGCCTCGGGCCCGCTCGTGGTCACCCCGCCCGAAGTGGCCAAACCCAAACGCCCGGACCACAAACCAGAAGAACGGGCGTACCGGTAGCCCTGCTCGGTAATCGTCATGGCGAGGACCGTAGAACCCCCCACCGACAACCTCCACGCGCCCGAAATCCCTTGCAGCCCCGGACAACCCACCCCATAACCCATGCCACCGACACGTCTCGGCAGCTGCCGGAACACGCAGGACACGAGTGCGCGGCAGTACGCGGGCCCCGAATCCATCGCCCGGCGACGCCGACCGGCACGACCGGGAGGACGGTGTGGTGGAGAGTCGGACCGCTGTGGCGAGGAGGCCGTCCTTGTCGGTGGGTCGTGCCATGCTCTGACCCATGAGCTTCGCCACGGGGGTAGCCGTTCAGTTGCACGCCGAATCCGGATTCGGGCGGTCGCATGAGCCGGGTCGCATCGGCCCCCGCGCGACCGACCCGTCAACTCGGCAGCGGCAGCAGAGAAGAACGGCCGCGGCGCGGAAGTTTCTATAGCGCTCACACATTGCCGCACGCTTCGCAAAGTTTTGCCAAGAATTTGCCGAATAACGTTAACGGTTTATTCCGTGGTGGCGTATAACACTGCGCGAGTACGTTTCTCGCTGATCGGAGGGCACCGCGCGCGGATTTGGTTGCGCCGCTTATGATCATCGCCGGTAGCTGCCGCGCTGGCCAAAAGTGCTGCATACTACGACGCGGAGCGGTGACCGCCGTTCCTCACCATGGGTCGAACCACTCTCAACGGGGGTTGTAGATGAATGACTTGATTTCGCGAAAGCGGGTCACGGGCGGGTCGCGCACCAAGCGTGCGGGCATCGCGGCTGTGGCTGCGGTTTCGCTGTTCGCCGCACTCGTATCCGGGTGCAGCAGTGATGATTCCAAGGATGGCGGCACCACCTCCACCGGAGTGCCGGCCGGTACGGCCCTGCCGGAGGGCTCGCAGCTCATCCAGGAGTCCTCGCGCACCACGCAGACCCTGCAGGCCGTGCACCTGGACCTGGCCGTCTCCAATGTGAGCAACCTTCCGGTGGAGACCGTCAAGGCCGACGTGACCAACCAGCCCCAGGGCGTCGGTTACGCCATCGGTGAGGCGAAGGTCCGCCTGGAAGAGGGCAAGGACTTCACCGACACGAAGTTCATCGTCACCGACAAGAAGCTGTACGCCAAGATCGGCGGCAACTCGAACTACGCCGAGGTCGGCCCGGCGGAGAAGGTCTACGATCCGGGCGTCATCCTGGACAAGGACCGTGGTCTGGCCAATCTCATCGCGAAGGTCCAGAACCCGAAGGCCGAGGGCCGCGAGAAGATCAACGGCGTCGACGTCGTGAAGGTCACCGGCACCATCGACGCGTCGGTCATCGACCCGATCGTCCCCAAGGCCGGCGAGGGCAGCACCAGCCTCCCGATCACCCTGTACATCAAGGATGTCGCTCCGCCGGCGAGCGGTTCGGGCACCACTCTGCCGTCCGAGGCCGCTTCCCCGGGCGACGGCCCGAACCTGGTTCAGGCCGTGGTCACCAAGGACACCGGCACCATCAAGGTGACGCTGTCCGACTGGGGCAAGGAAGTCAAGGCGGTCAAGCCCGCGGGGTAAACCCCAGCCTGGCGTTCGGCCATCGAGCCGGTCCGGGGAAAACTCAAGGGCGGCAACACTTGTCGCCTGCTTCCCTGGACCGGCTCTGCCTTTTTTGCGCCCTGACCGGCGCGGTTACGGCGCTGCCCCCGTCATTCGGGGCACGCCGAATGACGCTAACGAAGTTATCTGTTTAAGAGATTGTTCAGTGAAATGCAAGGCGTTGCACGGACTCTACAGTCCAACAGCTCGAACACGATGGTGAATGCCGGAGGGATGAAATGACGACCGAACACCCCGAAGTGGAAGAGGAGTTCCGTCGGCCGCCTCCCGATCCATCGGGTCCGCCTCCGCTCTCCAACGTATGGGTGTACAACGGCAAAGCCTACGACCTCAGCGACTGGATCTCCAAGCATCCCGGCGGCGAGTTCTTCATCGGCCGAACGAAAAACCGGGACATCACCTCCATTATCGGTTCGTACCACAAGAACCCGGAGGCGATCGAGAAGATCATCAAGAAGTACTCGCTGGACCGTCAGGCCCTGCCCGAGGACATCCACCCCAAGGCGAACGCGCCGGACTTCCTGTTCAAGGAAGGCTTCGACAGCTGGCGCGACACCCCCAAGTACTCCTTCACCACGGACAAGGAAGATCTGCTCCACAAGGTGAAGGCCCGGCTCAAGGATCCCGAGCTGGCCGCCCGCATCCGCAAGATGGACACGATCTTCAATATCGTGACCATCACCCTGGCCATCGCGTACTTCGCGGTGCAGGGCCTGCGACTGTGGGACACCAGCTGGATGCCGTTGCCGCTCTTCGTGATTCTGATGGTGCTGCTGCGTTCCTCGCTGGCCGGCTTCGGCCACTACGGCATCCACCGGGCGCAGAAGGGCTGGAACAAGATCTGGACGAACGCGTTCGACTTCAATTACGTCGCACTGTCTTTCGTCACCGCCGACGGCCACGCGCTGCTGCACCACCCGCACACCCAGAGTGAAGTCGACATCAAGAAGAACGTCTTCACCATGATGATGCGCATTCCGCGCCTGTTCCGGATTCCCGTGCACACCGCGCACAAGTTCGGGCACACGGTCACCGGCATGATCATGCGCCTGCTGGATGTCTGCCGCCTCACCCGCAAGGTGGGCATCAAGGACATGTACGGCACCTGGGGTGGCGCACTGCCGCACTTCATCGGATCGTTCGGCGTGCGCTTCCTGCTGCTGGGCGAGCTCATCGTCTTCACCGTGATGGGCGACTTCTGGGCCTGGGCACTGCAATTCGTCGCCACCCTGTGGGTGTCGACGTTCCTGGTGGTGGCCTCGCACGACTTCGAGGTGCACACCGAGGAGCTGGAGTCCAATACCGACGACTGGGCCATCAACCAGATCGAGCAGGCCTACGACCTGAAGGTGGTCGGCAACAAGTACGTCGACTGCTTCCTGTCGGCCGGCTTGAGCTCGCACCGCGTCCACCACGTGCTGCCGTATCAGCGCAGCGGCTTCGCCAATATCGCCACCGAGGATGTATTGCGCGAAGAGGCAGCGAAATTCGGCGTCGAATGGCATCCGGCGAAGAGTTTCTTCACCGACCGTTTCCCGAAGCAGATCCAGACGTACATCCTGGCGCCCTCGGATGATGCGAAGGAACGGAACTGGGGCTTCTTCAAGGAGCACTTCTCGCCATTGGCACTCAAAACCTGTGTCGTCTACACGGCCCAGGGATTCACCGGAATCGGAACGGTCTAGCCGTTCCAGTTAGTTGATCGACAGGTGATCGAGCCATCCGCAAACGCTCGATCACCGCTTTTCGAAAGAAGGGGAGATTTCGTGTCTATCACATTCGACGAGGGGGGCTTCGCGCCCATGCCGGCCGCGCTGAACACCGCTGGCGCCGAACGGGGTTACGGCTTCGCCGAGACCGTGCTGCCGCCCACGCCGCCGACCACCGTTGCCGTCATCGAGTCCATTGCGACCGGTTCGCCGGTCCGGATCTACGACCAGTCCGAGGCCGCTGCGCAGGTGGCCGCGCTGTTCGACGATCCCGCGCAGCAGGCGCGCATCCCGCGGGTCTACCAGAAGACCCGCATCGACACCCGCCGCCTGGCCATCGATCCGATGGAGCCGGAGTTCATGAAGTTCAGCGGCGAGCGCGGCACCATCCGCGACCGCATGAACCTGTTCTTCGAGCACGCGACGCCGCTGGCGGTCGACGTGGCCGGCCGCGCCGTCGCCGGGCTGGAGAACCCGCGCGAGGAGATCGGCCAGCTGGTGTTCGTCACCAGCACCGGCTTCATCGCCCCGGGCGTGGACGTGGCCGTGATCAAGCAGCTCGGCCTGTCCCCCACCGTCAACCGGGTGATCATCAACTTCATGGGCTGCGCCGCGGCCATGAACGGCATTCGCACCGCCACCGACTACGTGCGGGCGCACCCGGACAAGAAGTCGCTGGTCGTCGCCATCGAAATCAGCTCGGTGAACGCCGTTTTCGCCGATGACATCAATGACGTCATCATCCACAGCCTCTTCGGCGACGGCTGCGGCGCGGTCGTCATCGGCGCCGGCCAGCCGCAGCAGCCCCTGGACGCGGGCAAGATCGTGATCCGGGACAGCTTCTCCATGCTGTTCGACGGCGCGGAGGACGGCATCGTGCTCGGCGTCAACGACAATGGCATCACCTGCGACCTGGCCGAGAGCCTGCCGCAGTACATTCTGAACGGTGTCGACCCGGCGATCTCGGATGTGCTGGCGCACAACGGTTTGCAGAAGTCGGATATCGACCTGTGGGCCATCCACCCGGGTGGTCCGAAGATCATCGAATCCTCCATCGCGTCGCTGGGGCTCTCCCCCGAGGTCGCGGGCCCGAGCTGGGACATCCTGGCCCAGCACGGCAATATGCTGAGCGTCTCGCTGATCTTCGTGCTGGAGCAGATGATCGCGCAGGCGGAGAGCGACAAGCCGCTGTCCACCGGCATCGCCTTCTCCTTCGCGCCGGGCGTCACGCTCGAGGGCATCGTCTTCGACATTGTTCGCCAGTAAGGCTGCCGGACAAGCCGTTTCAGAGAGCAGCTGACCAATGCAACTCATCAGATTCCTCGTCTCGATCTCCTGGACGCGGATCGCCGCCGTCGTCGCCGCCGGTCTCATCACCGGCGTCGCGAACACCTACCTGGTGACTCTCATCAGAGGTGTGGTGTCGCCGGAACCCCATCCCGGCGTCACCTGGCAGGCCTTCGCCGTGACGGGTGCGATCATCCTGGCCGGCGGCGTGCTGTCGCAGGTGCTGCTGATCCGCCTCGCGCAGGAGGCCATCTTCCGGCTGCGCGCGCAGCTGAGCTCGGGCATCGTCTCGGCGCCGCTCGAGCACCTGGAACGGCTCGGCATGCATCGGCTCATGGCCACGCTCACCGAAGATGTGCGGTCGCTGTCGCAGGCGGTGACCGCCATTCCGAGCATCGTGGTCGACGTGGCCACCATCATCGGCTGCTTCGTGTGGCTGGCGGTGGTGTCGGGCACCGTCTTCACCATCACGGTGGCGGGCACCCTGCTCGGAATCGCCTGTGTGGAACTGTTCTTGAAGCGGGTGCGCAGGCTCATGCGCGAGGCCCGCGAGAACGAGGACGCGCTGCTGCACTCGTTCCAAGCGGTGACGCTCGGCATCAAGGAGCTCAAGCTGCACCGCGGCCGCCGGCAGGACTTCATGGACAAGCACCTGCTCGGCACCGCCGACACGCTGAAGCGGCAGAACACCGAGGCGGGCTCGAAATTCACGCTGGGACAGGGGCTGGGGCAGACGCTGCAGCTGCTCACCATGGGCCTGATCCTGTTCGTGCTCGCCAAGGCGCTGAAGCTGCCGCAGGACGTCATGTTCAGCTATGTGCTGGTCACAACCTTCCTGTCCATGCCGATGCAGAACTTCATGCACCGGATTCCGGACCTGCTGCGCGGTGACGTGGCGCTGTCCAAGATCCAGGCCATGAACCTGTCCATGTCGACGCTGCACAATGAGGCCGCGCTGCCGTACGTGGAGCGTCCGGCCGCGACCTCGGCGCGGTTGCAGCTGACCGGCGTGAGCTACGGGTATATGTCGGAGCCGCCGTCACCGTTCCCGCCCGGACCGGGTGAAGGCCCGCCGGGCGCGGGGATGCATCCGGGACCGGGGCCGAATGGTGGTCCGGGACAAGGCAATAACGGGCAGCCGGGTCACGGCCCGGGCGGGCATCCGGCGCACCCGCAGGGTGGGCATCCGCAGGGCGGACACCCGCAGGGTGGGCATCCGCAGCATCCCGGCATGCCGCCGGGTGAGGGCGGGCCGAATGTGCTGCGCCCGGATGTCAACGGCCACAGGTTCTTCAGCGGCGCGGGCCACCCGCCCACGCCGCTGGGTCCGCCGCCCGGCGGCGACGGCACCGGCTTCAACCTGGGCCCGATCGACCTCACCTTCGAGCCCGGTCAGATCACCTTCATCGTCGGCGGCAACGGCAGCGGCAAATCGACGCTGGCCAAACTGATCACGGGCCTCTACGTCCCGCGTGACGGCCACCTGACGCTGAACGGCGAACGCATCGGCCACGACAATATCGAGTGGTTCCGCCAGAACTCCTCGGCCATCTTCACCGACTTCCACCTGTTCGAGGACTACCTCGGGTTCAACCGGCCCGACCTCGACGGCGAGGTGCGGAAGTATCTGCAGGAGTTGCAGATCGCCGACAAGGTGACGGTGGAGAACGGCAAGCTGTCCACCATCAACCTGTCCCAGGGCCAGCGCAAACGCCTCGCCCTGCTGACCGCGCTGCTGGAGGACCGGTCGATCCTGCTGTTCGACGAGTGGGCCGCCGATCAGGATCCGCGTTTCCGCGAGGTCTTCTACCGGGAGATCCTGGCCGACCTCAAGGCGCGCGGGAAGACGGTCATCGTCATCACCCACGACGACCGGTATTTCGGGCTCGCCGATCAGCTGGTCAAGCTCGACTTCGGCCGCGTGGCCGAGGTCAACCAGGCCCAGCCGGTGGCCGCCGAATAGCAGTCGCCTTCGCACGGACCCGTCGCCGCTCCACTCCGGAGTAGCGACGGGTCCGTGCGCGTTACCCTGCATATGGTGAGCGAATCAGCGGCAGCGAAACAGCTACGGCGCGAGCAACTCCGCGACTTCCTGCGCACCCGGCGGGCCCGGCGCACGCCGCAGGAACTCGGGTTGATCTCCACCGGTACCCGCCGCACCCCCGGCCTGCGCCGCGAGGAGGTCGCGCAACTGGCCGGGGTCGGCGTCTCCTGGTACACCTGGCTCGAGCAGGGCCGCGATATCAATGTGTCCGACGACGTGCTCGAGGCGGTGAGCCGGGCGCTGCAACTCAGCGAACCCGAACGCGCCCACCTGTTCGTGCTCGCAGGGCTCAGACCCCCACGGCCGCACGGTCTTCCGACCGCGACCGTCGCCCCGGAACTGCGCCGCCTGCTCGACAGCTGGTCGCCGCATCCAGCCATTCTGCGCGACCGGTACTGGAATCTGCTCGCCATCAATGACGGCACCCGCGCGGCCTTCGGCTACGACGACGGCGACCACAACTGCCTGATCTCCTTCTTCACCAATGCGCAGTATCGCGACCTGCACACCGAATGGTCGGCCATCGCGCCCGAGGTGGTGGCCGCCTACCGCGCCGATGCCGCACACGCGCCGGGCGATCCGGCATTCGAGCGGGTGATCAGCGAACTCACCACGGTCAGTCCGGAATTCGCCGAACTGTGGGCCCGCCACGATGTGGCCGCGCCCACCCAGGCGGTGAAGGCCGTGCACCACCGCGAGGCCGGTGATCTGATCTTCGACAAGACCACCATGGCGGTGATCGACCAGCCGGACTGGTATCTGGAGTTCTACAACCCGCAACCGGGCACGGGCACGGCCGAACGCCTCGCGCACCTCATGCGCGGATCGCAGCTCGCGTCGGCCTGAATCAACCTGGTGCTGTCGCACCCAGGTTGATCTCACCCTGTTTGGGAATCCGCGCCGTCACGAAGCTGGATCCCATGACGAACAACGCATCCCGCTTCACCGGCAAGATCGCCCTCATCACCGGCGGCACCAGCGGCATGGGCCTGGCCGCCGCCGCCCGGCTGCTCGCCGAGGGCGCGGACGTGATCATCACCGGCCGCGACAAGACCCGGCTCGACGCGGTCGCCGATGAACTCGCGGAATCCGCTGCGGCAGACCGCATTCTGGCCGTGCCCGGCGATGTATCGAACGAGAACGACCTGAACACCCTGTTCGACACCATCCGAAACCGGTTCGGGCGCTTGGACGTGGTGTTCGCCAATGCCGGAATCGGGTCCTTCCAGCCGGTGGACGAGGTCACCTTCGACGAATTCGATCGTGTCGTGGATATCAACTTCAAGGGCGTCTACTTCACCATTCAGCGTGCCCTCCCCCTGCTGGCCGACGGCTCGTCGATTGTCATCAATGCGTCCTGGACCCTGCACCGCGGCATTCCGGGTGCGAGCCTCTACGCCGCCAACAAGGCCGCCGTCCACAATCTCGCGCACACCCTCGTCGCCGACCTGGCCCCCAGGCGAATTCGCGTGAACTCGGTCAGCCCCGGCTACATCGAGACCCCGATGTTCCACGCGAATGTCTCCGCCGAGGCGCACGCCGAGGTGCTCACCACCGTCCCCGCCGCCCGCCTGGGTACGGCGGACGACGTCGCCAATGCGGTGGCCTTCCTCGCCTCGCACGAGGCGTCCTACATCAACGGCCAGGACCTGATCATCGACGGTGGTCTGGTCGCGGCGGTGCCGGCCGCACTGATGTGAGCACCACGACCGCCGCGAGAGCGGTTGCGGCGCAGGCGATCCAGAGCGTGGCGGGCAAGCTGATCAGGTCGACGGCACGACCGCCGATCAGCGCGCCCGCCGCGATCGCCAGATTGAACATCGCGACGAAGACCGAAGAGGCCGCTTCGGCCTGGTCGGGTGCGGAGCCGAGCAGCACCTTCTGAATGCTCACCGAGACACCGCCGTAGGCCAGACCCCAGATCAGCATGAGCGCCACCGCGATCACCGGACCATCGGTGAGCGCCAGTGCGGCCGTGACCGCCGCGATGACAATGGTGATGACCAGCAGACTGCGGCGTGGATCCCGATTGCCCACCAGGAACGTGCCGGTGATGCCGGCGACGCCGTAGCCCAGCAGCAGGGCGCTCAGCCCGCCGGCTCCGATGCCGTGCAGCTCCTCCAGCATCGGGCGCACGAACGTGTACGCCGCGAAATGACCGGTGACCAGCAACAGAATCAAGACCAGCCCCGCCGCGATGCCACGATTGCGGCGCACCAGCACACCCAGTTCCCGCGGCCGCACGGCCCGTTGCGCGGGCAGGCTCGGCAGGCACAGCACCAAGGCGATCAGCACCGCGAACCCCAGGCCGCTCACCGCGAAACAGGCTGTGCGCCAGGAACTCGCGTCACCGATGAGCGTGGCGGCGGGTACGCCGAGCACCGAGGCGGCGGCAATGCCCGAGAAGATCCATGAGGTCGCCCGGCCCACCTGGGGTGCGGGGACCAGCCGCATCGCCAATCCGCCCGCCAGCGCCCAGAATCCGCCCATGCCGACGCCGATGGCGATCCGGGCGATCAGCGCCACCGCGAAATTCGGGGCCAGCGCGGTGGCCAGATTGGCGACGGTCAGCGCACCGATCAGACCGCACAGCAGCAGTTTTCGATCGAGGTCACGGGCCAGCACGGTAATGAGCGGGGCGCTCACCGCGGCCACCACACCGGGCACGGTCACCAGCAGGCCGACCGTGCCCTCGCTCACGCCGAGCGCGGATCCCATCGGGGACAGCAGCCCGATGGGCAGCATTTCCGCGGTCACCAGGGTGAAGATGCCCAGCGCCACCGACAGCACCGCGGCCCACTCCCGCCCGCTCGCGCGTTCCACCGGCGGGGCCGAAAAAGAGGTAGTCACAACACAACTCCGAGAAGGTCCGCGAGCGGGGCCGAATACCCGACCCGGCTCGGCAACGAGATCAGGACAGAAATTCCTTGGTGAGCGCCACGATTCGGCTCGGATCGGCGAACCAGTCCATGTGCCCCTCATCGGCGATCTCGACCAGGCGGCTTCCGGCGATCCCCGCGTGCAGTGCGCGCGAGCCCGCGATGGGCGCGACCTGATCGCCGGTGAACCCGATGACCAGGGTCGGCGCGGCGACGGCGGGCAGGTGCTCCCGCACATCCAGCCGGGTCGCCGCCTCGATCTGCCGCCGAAGCCCGTGCGGCCATGCGTCTTTCAGCGAGGCCGCCAGTCCCTCGTGCCCGAAGGCGTCCAGCAGCGCCGGGCTGAATCCCTGGATGGCGGCGAACCGCTTGAACAGCTCGAAGTCCGCGTCGTGCAGATCGAGCCAGAACTCGAAGGTGAACCGATCACGCGGCCCGGCCGTGTGCACCAGCCCGCCGACCAGTATGAGCCTGCGGACGAGTTCCGGATGGGTGGCGGCGGTGGCCGCCGCGACCGCTGCGCCCAGCGAGAAACCCAGCAGGTCAACGGGTTCGGACGCGGTAGCCCGAATGGTGCCCGCCACCTGCGCGACCAGGTGGTCGACCGTGACCGGCCCGCCGTCATCGGTGGTCGCACCGCTGCCGGACAGATTCGGCCGAACGACGGTTCGTGATTCGGCGAAGGGCGCGACCACATTTCCGAAGGCGCGATCGGCATCACCACCGACCCCGTGCACCAGCACGAGTGCGGGCCCGTCCCCGTCGATGGCGTAATCCACGACGGTGCCGGGAAGCGAAACAAAGGGCATGAGAACGACCTTTCCGGTCCAGGAATGAAACGGCACGTGCCGTGCCGCTGACAGATTCTGCGAACTCGCGCCCCCCTTTGTCAACACGGCACGTGCCGTGCCGCTACAGTGGCACCGTGACTCCCCCGCCCGCGAAGAACGACCCCCCGACCGGCGACCGCACCGCCGCCATCATGAAGGCGACCCTCGAACTCGCCGAAGAGGTCGGCTACGCCAAACTCAGCATCGAGGCCATCGCCTCCCGCGCGGGCGTCGGCAAGCACACCGTCTACCGCCGCTGGTCCTCCAAGGGCGCGATCTTCCTCGACGCCCTGCTCTCCACGGTGGAACCGAATATCGGCTACGCCGAAACCGGCGACATCATCGCCGACCTGCGCGAGCAGATGATCTCAGCCATCCGCCTGCTGGCCAGCCCGCCCTACGACCGCCTCTACGCCTCCCTGGTAGGCGAAGCCCAGCACGACCCCGCCGTAGCCCGAACCCTCTACGACCGCTTCATCGCCCCCCAGGCCGCCCGCACCGTCGACCGCCTCGAAAAAGCAAGGCAGACAGGCCAACTCCCCGCCGACCTGGACCTCGACGCCGCCGTCGCCGTCCTCTACGGCCCCCTCTACTTCGTCTTCCTCCTGACCCCCGAAAGGCTCACCGAAACCTACGTAGACCTGTTGCTGCGCACAGTCTTCGAAGTCGGCTTCCGCGGCCCCGCCCTGCCCTGAACAACCTCGCCGGAACAAGCGATCGCCGTACAATCCTGTTCCGTGGGCAAGGCCACGTACGTCATCCCGCAGGACCTCATCGAGGCGGTGAAGCGCCACGCGGGGGTTCGAAAGCAATCCGAGTTCGTCGCTCGCGCGATTCGTCGAGAATTGCTACGCCTGGACGTGGAATTGATCGCCGCAGCCGAAGCAGCCGAGGGCGGAGCCGATCCACCCATCGAAGAGGCGTTCATGGAGGACCAGGAACGCGACCTGTGACCGGGCCGGGCCACCGCTGAGACGTTCGACGGAGATGCCCGAACTCCCCTGTGGGTGTTCGGGCATCAACCGTTGTCAGCGCAGGGCGGCGGCCTTGCGGCGGGCGGCGGCGGCCTTCTTCGCGTCGGGTTCGGCGGCCTTGGCGGTGGACTTCTTGGCCACGGTTTTCTTGGCCGTGGTCGACTTCTTCACCGGGGCAGCCTTTTTCGCGGCGGGGGTGGCCGGGGCGTCGGCTGCGGCGAGGACGTCTTTCAGGAATTGACCGGTGTAGCTTTCCGGGACCGCGGCCACGTCCTCGGGGGTGCCCTGGGCGATGACCATGCCGCCGCCGGAACCGCCTTCGGGGCCCATGTCGATGACCCAGTCGGAGGTTTTGATGACGTCCAGGTTGTGCTCGATGACGATGACCGAATTGCCCTTGTCGACAAGGCCGTTGATCACGGTGAGCAGTTTGCGGATGTCTTCGAAGTGCAGGCCGGTGGTGGGCTCGTCGAGGATGTAGATGGTGCGGCCGGTGGAGCGCTTCTGGAGTTCGGCGGCCAGTTTGACGCGCTGAGCCTCGCCACCGGAGAGGGTGGGGGCGGACTGGCCGAGGCGGACATAGCCGAGACCGACGTCCACCAGGGTCTTGAGGTAGCGGTGGATGGAGGTGACCGGTTCGAAGAAGTCGGCGGCCTCTTCGATGGGCATGTCCAGGACCTCGGCGATGGTCTTGCCCTTGTAGTGCACCTCGAGGGTTTCGCGGTTGTAGCGGGCTCCGCCGCACACCTCGCAGGGGACGTAAACGTCCGGGAGGAAGTTCATTTCGATCTTCAGGGTGCCGTCACCCGAGCACGCCTCGCAGCGGCCGCCCTTCACATTGAAGGAGAAACGGCCGGGCTGGTAGCCGCGCACCTTCGCCTCGGTGGTGGCGGCGAAAAGGGTGCGGATCTTGTCGAACACACCCGTGTAGGTGGCCGGGTTCGAGCGCGGCGTGCGGCCGATCGGCGACTGGTCGACCTGGACCAGCTTGTCCAGATGGTCGAGACCGTTCACGCGGGTGTGGCGGCCGGGCACCTGACGCGCGCCGTTCAGCTTGTTGGCGAGGACGGTGGCCAGGATGTCATTGACCAGCGTGGACTTTCCGGAACCCGAGACGCCGGTGATCGAGGTGAGGACACCGAGCGGGAACTGCACGTCGATGTTCTTCAGATTGTGCTCGACCGCGCCCACCACGGTGAGCTGCTTCTTCTTGTCGATCGGGCGGCGGACCATCGGCACTTCGATGCGCTCGCGGCCGGAAAGGTATGCGCCCGTGAGGGATCGCTTGTCTTCCAGCAGGCCCTTGTACGGACCCGAGTACACGACCTGGCCGCCGTGCTCACCGGCCAGCGGGCCGATATCGACCACCCAGTCCGAGGCGTGGATGGTGTCCTCGTCGTGCTCGACCACGATCAGGGTGTTGCCGAGACTCTTGAGGCGCGTGAGAGTTTCGATGAGACGACGGTTGTCGCGCTGGTGCAGGCCGATGGACGGTTCGTCGAGGACGTAGAGCACGCCGACGAGCCCGGAACCGATCTGCGTGGCCAGGCGAATGCGCTGCGCCTCACCACCGGAGAGGGTGGCGGCGGCGCGCGACAGGGTCAGGTATTGCAGACCCACGTCGAGCAGGAAGCCAAGGCGCGCCTGGATTTCCTTGATCACCTGGGCGGCAATGGCGGCCTGCCGCTCATCGAGGGTGAGCGAGTTCAGGAACTTCGCCGCATCACCGATGGACAGGTCCGAGATCTCGGCGATCGAGCGGTGCTCGCCGTCGGCCGGCAGCGTGACCGCGAGGATCTCGGGACGCAGGCGGGCGCCGTTGCACACCGGGCACGGGATGTCGCGCATGTACCCGTCGTAGTACTCCTTGGCCGACTCCGATTCGGTGTTGTCCATGCGCCGCTGCAGGAACGGCATCACACCTTCGAAATCGGCGTAGTACGAACGCTTGCGGCCGTACCGGTTCACATACGAGACGTGCACCTGCTCGGAACTGCCCTCCAGCACGGCCTTTCGCGCCTTGACGGGCAGGTCCTGCCAGGCGGTGTCCATGGAGAAGCCCATGGCGTCGGCCAGACCCGACAGCAGCCGGGTGAAGTATTCGGCGGTCTGCCCGCGCGACCACGGCGCGATGGCGCCGTCGGCGAGGCTCAATTCCGGATCGGGCACAACGAGATCCGGATCCACTTCCTTGCGGATACCGAGGCCGGTGCAATCCGGGCAGGCGCCGTAGGGCGAGTTGAAGGAGAACGAGCGCGGTTCCAGATCCTCGATATCGAGGGGGTGCCCGTTCGGGCAGGCCAGCCGCTCGGAGAAGCGCCGCTCCCGATCGTGGGCGTGCTCGTCGCGATCCACGAAGTCCAGCACCACGATGCCGTCGGCCAGCCGCAGCGCGGTCTCGATCGAATCCGTCAGGCGCTGTTTGGAACTCGGCTTCACGGCGAGGCGGTCCACCACCACCTCGACGTCGTGCTTCTCCTGTTTCTTCAGTTTGGGCGGATCGGTCAGCGGATACACCACGCCGTCGACCCGGACACGGGAGTAGCCCTGCGAGTTCAGCGACTCGAACAGATCCACGAATTCGCCCTTGCGGGTGCGCACCACGGGCGCGAGCACCTGGAACTTGGTGCCCTCCTGCATGGCCAGCACCTGATCCACGATCTGCTGCGGGGTCTGCTTGGCGATGAGCTCACCGCAGACCGGGCAGTGCGGGGTGCCCGCGCGCGCGAAGAGCAGCCGCAGATAGTCGTAGACCTCGGTGATGGTGCCCACGGTCGAGCGCGGATTGCGGTTGGTCGACTTCTGGTCGATGGACACCGCGGGCGACAGCCCCTCGATGAAGTCCACATCGGGCTTGTCCATCTGCCCGAGGAATTGGCGCGCGTACGCCGACAGCGATTCCACATAGCGCCGCTGGCCTTCGGCGAAGATGGTGTCGAACGCCAGCGAGGACTTCCCCGACCCGGACAACCCGGTGAAAACGATGAGGCTGTCGCGGGGTAGGTCGAGATCGACCCCTTTGAGGTTGTGCTCGCGCGCGCCACGCACCGTCAGGCGATCCGCCACCGGCCATCCTTCCAACGTTTCGGCATCCAGAGTTACCCCCGACGCCATGCTAGGCGGACCCACCGACAAGTTTGACCACCCAGCCTAAGACGCTGGTCACAGGCGATTTCAGGAATACGGTTCAGGCGAGTTTCTCGACCACGCCGACACCGCTGGGCAGGGCGCGGCGCACGCACGCGGCGATCACCCGCGGTTGTAGCCCGCGTTCCCGCTCCCGCATGCGCTCCTCGGAACCGGACGCGGTGACCAGGGTGAGGTCACCGTCGACGCGACGGTAGAGCAGTCGCCCGCGGCGAGTGTCGGGATCGGTGAAGAACAGATACGGCAGCCCGCCCCGGCACAGTCGTTCGGCGGCCTCGTCGTCCAGCAGCGCCGGCACCGCGTCGCGCTGCTGGCGCACCGTGCGCACGCCGAGCGGTCCGGTCCAGCACACCACCGCGTCCGCCCCGGTATCGGCGTCGATGAAAAGGTGCGCGTCGTAATCCATGCTGTCGAGCACGCGTGCCGCCGCGGCGGGCGTGGCCACCTGCAGGTGACAGTCCTTGCGCCGCACGATCGGTCGCTGCGGGCTCACCCGCGCCAGCACCGGCCGCGCGGGATCCGGCCAGCTGCGCGACAATTCGTCGGGCGGGCAGCTCAAGCGCAGATCGAGGCGCTCCAGCGCGAAGGTCGACGCGAACCGGCCCGGACCGGTGACCTGCACCCGGTACGCCTTCCCCAACGCCCGAGTAGCCACCTGCACCACGGCGGATTCGTCGTGATCGTCCGGACCGGCGGCGGTGTCGGGCCAGTGCAGGCGCGCCCGCACCGGCCCTTCCACCCCGTGGCGGCGCAGAATCCGGCCGAGTCCGCGCACCACGCGGGTCACTTCGGCGGAAGGGACCGGTCCGCATGTGGTCACCACGAAATCCGGATCGATTCCACTCGTCCACACGTCGACCGCACCCATAGCCGCCCTCTTCCCGTCCGACCCGGCAACCCGGATTCATGGCAACACGCCGCCCCACCGCCTCGACAGTGCCGAAAGTCCCAATCCGGACCACTTTCTGGGAAATGTTTCCGGGAAATAACCGCGCGCCGCCGCGAAGCGCGAAACGATATGCGGGATAGTCACGTTCGGCGTACCAACCAGCCGGCAACGTACCCGCGCGTAAAATCCCGCATGCCGAGTGCACAGCCGCGAGACAGCAGGTCAACCATGCACGACGCCCATCGCACCGGTCCGTACTCGGTGCGTGAAACGCTGTCGCAGTTGCGATTACGCGAATTGCTTTCCGAGGTGAAAGACCGCGTGGAGCAGATCATCGACGCCCGCGATCGCATCGACGGGTTGGTCGAGGCCATGCTCGCGGTGACCAACGGCCTCGACCTGGATCAGACATTGCGGACAATCGTGCGCGCCGCGACCGGACTGGTCGACGCGCGCTACGGAGCGCTCGGTGTTCGCGGGCACGACGAACAGCTCACCCGATTCATCGTCCACGGCATCGACGAGCAGACCCGAGCCATGATCGGCGATCTGCCCGAGGGGCACGGCGTGCTGGGCGTGCTGCTCACCCGCCCCGAACCCCTGCGACTCGAGGATCTGGCCCGGCATCCGGCCTCGGTCGGCTTCCCGCCGAACCATCCGCCCATGCGCACCTTCCTCGGGGTGCCGGTGCGGATTCGCGGCGAGGTGTTCGGAAACCTCTATCTCACCGAGAAATCCGGCGGGCACCCCTTCACCGAGGACGACGAGGTGCTGCTCCAGGCCCTCGCCGCGGCCGCCGGCATCGCCGTCGACAATGCCCGGCTCTACGAGGCCGCGCGCACCCGGCAGGCGTGGATCGAGGCGACCCGCGATATCGCCACCGAATTCCTCGCCGACACCGATCCGACCCAGGTGCTGGCGCACGTGGTCGAGCACGCGCGCGAGCTCACCGGCTCCGAACGCGCGCTGCTCGCGGTGGTGCCCGATCCGGACGCCGCGCCGGAGGAGATCACCGAACTCGTTGTGGCGCAATGGTCCGGCAAGGGCAAGGCCCCGGCCGACAGCCTGGTGCGCACCACCGGCACGGCCGTGGGCGAGGCGCTCACCACCCGAACTCCCTTGCGCTTCGACGATATTCGGCAGGTAGACCTCGGTACGCCACTGCCCGAAATCGGCCCCGCGCTGGTGCTGCCACTACACACCCCCGACTCCACCCTGGGCGTGCTGATCATCCTGCGATCGGCCGAATCCGCGCCCTACACCGACGAATTACTGGAACTCATCGCCGCGTTCACCGACCAGGCCGCGCTGGCCATGCAGTTGGCGGTGGCGCAGCGGCGCATGCGCGAACTCGACATCCTCACCGACCGCGACCGCATCGCGCGCGATCTGCACGACCATGTCATCCAGCGGCTGTTCGCCATCGGGCTCTCACTGCAGGGCACGGTGCCGCGGGCGCGGGTTCCCGAAGTGCGGCAACGACTTACCGACACCATCAATGATCTGCAGGACGTGGTGGAGGAGATCCGCACCTCGATCTTCGATCTGCACGGCGGCAACGGGCACTCCACGCGGCTGCGCCAGCGCATCGAACGCGCCGTCAAACAGCAGACCGCCAATACCGAGATCCGGGCGCTCATGCATGTGGCCGGGCCGCTGTCGGTGGTGGAACCGGGTCTGGCCGATCATGCGGAAGCCGTGGTGCGCGAGGCGGTTTCGAACGCGGTGCGGCATTCGGGGGCCGACACCATCACCATCGACATCGGGGTGGCCGACGATCTGACCATCGTGGTGGCCGACAATGGCTGCGGAATCCCGGACGGCATCACACCCAGCGGGCTCACCAATCTCGCACGGCGGGCAGAGGAGTCGGGCGGACGGCTGGCGGTGTATCCGCGTCGCGACCCCGAGGGCGAGGAGACCGGGACCAAGCTGCACTGGTCGGTGCCGCTGCACTAGATGTGGATCCCGGCCACAAGCACGCCGGGATGACGGGCGGATCGGCACGGCCGGGACGACGGGCGGATCGGCACGGCCGGGACGACGGCGGGGTCAGTCCGCCGGGCCCAGCACCACCGCGGAGTTGTTGCCGCCCATGCCCAATGCCGTCTTGATGGTGATCTCACCGGTCATCGCGGCCGGCCCGTCGAGCAGGTTGGCGTGCGCGGCCGCCACATGCGGCGCGGCCACCACCAGACCCTGCTCGTAGCCGATGGCCGCCGCCGCGATCTCCACCCCCGCGGCTGCCGCCTGACAGTGTCCCGCAAGCGGTTTGAGCGCGGTCACCTGCGGACGGCCGTCGAAAATCCGTTCCAGCAGCGCGGTTTCGGCGTCGTCGCACTGTTTGGTGCCGGAGCCGTGCGAGTTCAGATAGTCGACCCGGCCGGCGGGCACCCCCGAATGGTCGAGCGCCCTGCGCACGCAGTCGAAGATGTGCTCGTGCGAGGGCTCCACCGACAGCACGTGATATCCGTCATTGGACATGGCCCCGCCCAGCACCGCCGCGTACGGATCGTCCGCGGCGCGGGTCACCACGAATGCCGTTGCCGCCTCCCCGAATCCGAAGCCCCGGCTGCCCTCCTGGAACGGGCGGCAGGCCTGCAGCGGCTCGATGTCGGTGACCGCCGCGCCCGCCTGCACGAACGGCTCCACCAGATCCGGCATGGCCGACAGGTCCGAGGCCACCACCAGCACGTCGTCGGCGAAACCGTTGTCCAGCCACAGTTTCGCGGTGATCAGAGCGACATTGGCGGAGCTGCACGCCGACACCACATCCATGGTCGGACCGTGAAATCCGAACTCCTGCGTCAACATCGAGATGGGCGTGGACGGCAGCAACCGGATGAAGTCGCGATTGCGCCGCCGGCCGCCGTCCACGAGATAGAAGTCACGCCAGTCGTACACGTCGCCGAGCACGATCGCCTGCAGCACGCCCACCGTGCGTCCCGGCTTCCAGCCGCGGGTGTGCGCGTCGGCCACCGCTTCGCGGGCCGCCTCCTGCACGGCCCGCCCGTAGCGACTGAGCCCGACACCCGGATCGCCGCCCTCGGGGACACGCGCGACCCAGCCTTGGCGGTCCCGCTCGAGGCCGTACCCTGGATACAGCCGGGCCGCGGACTTGCCGCTCAGCAAACCCTCCCAGAGGGTGTCACGACCCCAGCCGTAACCGGTGACCGCGCCGATCCCGGCGATGGTCATATGATCTTGGTGCCGGTGTTTTCGCGGATTGGTGCCGGTCATAGCATCGCCCTTTCAAAGCCGGTGCCTGTAATGACTACATGGCGCAGCCCGATGCTGTGCGGGACTGTGATCGATTCAATAGCTCTGCGCAGTGTCACAGCAACCTTGCCGATACCAGAATGGTGCCGTGCTCCAGCGACGTATTTCAACGACGACCAGGGGGTGCATGAGGTGGAAGTTGGTAACGATCGGGCAAACACCCCGACCGATGCCGAACAGCTGGCCCAGCGATACCGGTCTCTGGTGGAGTTCAGCCCGGACGGCGTCGTCGTGCACGAACGCGGCAGCGTGGTCTACGCCAACCCGGCCACCGTGCGACTGCTGCGCGCCACGTCTGTCGACGACATCGTCGGCCAGCCCCTGACCAGATTCGTGGAACCCGCGTCCGTCGGGCCCATGCTCGAGCGCATCCGCCGGCTCACCATTGCCGGCACCGCCTCCGAACCGGCGGAGATGACCCTGCGCCGCTGCGACGGCGGCTCCGTGGACGTCGAAACCGTGTCCGTGCTCACCCGCTGGCACGACCGGCTGGCGTATCAGGTTGTGCTGCACGACCTCACGCCGCAGCGCCTGGCCGAGGCCGCGCAGCGGCGGGCCGAACAGTTCTTCACCACCGTGGTCTCGCAGTTGGAGGAGGGCGTGGTGGTGATCGACCGGGAGGGGCGCATCGAATCCGCCAACCCGGCCGCGCGCCGCATCTTCGGCTACGACGCCGACGACCTCATCGGCACCCGCATCGACGAACTCCCGCTCACCCTGCTCGACGCGAACGCCCAGCCCATGCCGCCGTCCTGGTATCCGGTCGCGCGCACCATGGCCACCGGGGAGACCGTGACGCGCTTCGTGTTCGGCGTGGACCGGCCGGACGGGCAACGCCGCTGGCTCTCGTGCAGCAGCCGGCTGCTCACGCCCGGGGATCCGGACTCCCCCGCGGTGTCGTCGTTCAACGACATCACCGAATTCCGGGCCAGCCGAAGGCAATTGGAGTACCAGGCCACCCACGACCCGCTCACCGGGCTGGCCAATCGGGCGCTGGTGCTGTCGCGGCTGGCCGCGGCGCTGGGGACCGCCGAGGATCTGCCGGTGTCGACGGTGCTCTTCATCGACCTGGACGGCTTCAAATCGATCAACGACACCCTCGGGCACGCCATCGGCGATACCGTGCTGCAGATCGTCGCTCAACGCCTGCAGCGCGGGCTGCGCGCCGACGACGTGGTGGGCCGGATCGGCGGCGACGAATTCCTGGTGCTGCTGTCCGGCCGCACCCTCGGCGAGGATCTGGACGGCCTGATCACCCGCCTGTGCCAGACCATGGCCGAGCCCATCATCGCGCGCGGGCATCGCATCCAGGTCAATGCGTCCATCGGCGTCACGCCGCTGCACCCCGGGGACGCGCGCAGCCCGGAGCAGGTGCTGCACGATGCCGATCTGGCCATGTACCGGGCCAAGCCGGCCAACCCGCGCGAGTCCGCGCTGACCCGGCGGTCGGACTCGACGCACGCCTCCTGACCTGCGCACACAACATGTCGACGCGGAACCGATTAGACTCGACAACTCTGTTCTCGATGGTTCGCGTGTGTGCCAGGCGTGGTGACAAGGAGTTCCGCTTTGCCCGATCTGACTGAGGATCGTTCCGTGCCCGATGCCGCCACCGCGGAGCCCGATGCCGCGACCGCGGACCAGGACCGGGAACAGCAGTACCTCGATGTGCTCTACGAACGGCTCGACGGCATGCGCGAATACGCGCAGCGCCGCCTGCGCACCGTGCTGCTGGAGACCGGCGGCACCCCGCAGGCCCGCAGTGAACGCGAGTCCTTCACCCAGCTCTACTCCGAGGATCTCGCCAAATACGATGCCGCCGAACACGGTCTGTGCTTCGGGCGCATCGACCTATCCGAGAACGGCGACGGCGAGTCACACCGCTACATCGGCCGCATCGGCATTCTCGACGAGGCCCGCGACTACGAGACGCTGCTGCTGGATTGGCGTGCGCCGCTGGCCCGTCCGTTCTATCTGGCCACCACGGCCGCGCCCGACGGGGTGACGCGCCGCCGCCATATCCGCTCGCGCAATCGCAAGGTCACCGCGCTCAACGACGAATACCTGGATCTCGATTTCGCCCGCGAGGCCGGGGTCATCGACGGCGACGGGGGCGTCGGCAGTGAGAGCGCGCTGCTGGCCGCGCTCAATGCCGCCCGCACCGGGCACATGAACGACATCGTCGAAACCATCCAGAGCGAACAGGACGCCATCATCCGCTCCGAGCACAAGAGCGTGCTCGTGGTGCAGGGCGGGCCCGGCACCGGCAAAACCGCTGTGGCGCTGCATCGTGCGGCGTATCTGCTCTACACCTACCGGCAGCAGCTGGCCAAGGCCGGCGTCCTGATCATCGGCCCGAACTCGACCTTCCTCGACTACATCGGCCAGGTGCTGCCCTCACTCGGCGAGACCGGCGTGCTGCTGTCCACCGTCGGCAATCTGTATCCGGGTGTGCAAGCGACCCTGGAGGATTCGCTGCGCGCGGGCGAGCTCAAGGGTTCGCTGGACATGCTGGAGGTGCTCAAGAAGGCGGTGCGGGACTGGCAGGAGATCCCGCGCGAACCGGTGCGGCTGCACTTCGACGGGCACGACCTGATCCTGGACCGCAAGGTCGTCACCAAGGCGCGCGGCCGGGCGCGGTCCTCGCGCCGCCCGCACAATCTGGCCCGCCCGATCTTCGCCGCCGCCGTGGTGGACGCGCTCACCGATCAGCTGGCCCAGGCCATCGGCGCCAATCCGCTGGGCGGGCGAAACCTGTTGAGCCAGACCGATCTCACCGAGATCCGCGACGAGATGCGCGCCGACGCCGACATTCAGCGCGCCATCGCCGGGCTGTGGCCGCTGCTGACCCCGCAGGACGTGCTGGGCGGGCTGTGGGCCGATCCCAAGCGATTGGCCACCGCCGCGGCGCAGCTGAGCGAGACCGACCGCGCCGAACTGTACCGCTCCGACAGCGGCGAGTTCAGTGACGCCGATGCCCCGCTGCTGGACGAGCTGGCCGAACTCCTCGGCGTCGACGACACCGAGGAGCGCGAGCGCGCCCGTCGCCGCTGGCGCGCCCAGCTGGCCGAGGCCCAGGACGCCCTCGACATCCTGACCGGTTCGGCCCCACAGGATCTCGAGGACGACCTCGATCCGGAACTGCTCATGGCCTACGACCTCATCGACGCCTCCCAGCTGGCCGAGCGCCAGCAGGTCCGCACCAGCCAGACCACCGCCGAACGCGCCGCCGGGGACCGCACCTGGACCTACGGGCACGTCATTGTCGATGAGGCGCAGGAACTTTCGCAGATGGCGTGGCGAATGGTCATGCGCCGCATCCCGAATCGCTGGATCACCGCCGTCGGCGATGTCGCCCAGACCGGCGACCCGGCGGGGGCTTCGTCCTGGCAGCAGGTGCTGGAACCCTATGTGGCGCAACGCTGGAAGCTCACCGAGCTGACGGTGAACTACCGCACCCCCGCCGAGATCATGGCGGTGGCGGCCGATGTGCTCGCCGAGATCGATCCGGCGGCCCCCGCACCGCGCTCGGTCCGCGAATCCGGTTTCGCGCCGACGGCGCACAAGGTGGCCGCCGGCGAGCTGGCCACCGAGCTGGGCCGGCTGGTCGCCGAGGAGAACGACCATCCCGGCACCACCGCCGTCATCGTCCCGCACGATCTGGTCGCCGAACTCGCCCACCTGAACGGGGATTCGGTGCGCGTGCTCACCGTGCACGATGTGAAGGGCCTGGAATTCGACGCGGTGATCCTCGCCGAACCGCATCGCATGCTCGGCGAATCCCCGCGCGGGCTCAACGATCTGTACGTGGCGCTCACCCGTTCCACCCAGCGCCTGACCGTCGCGCACACCGAGGATCTGCCGCGCGTGCTGCAGCGGCTCAGCTGATCCGGACGGGCCGGTACTCCAGCGCCACCGTGCCCGAAGCGAAGATCTGGGTCGCGCTCAGCTGCCACCGCCCCTGCGGCATGCCGGTGTGACGACGCCCGGCTCCGAGCGTGATCGGGTGGATGAGGATCTGCATCTCATCCACCAGATCATGCGCGAGCAGTTCGTCCACCAGCCGATCGCCGGCGTGCACCAGCAGATCCCGCCCCGGCTCCGCGCGCAGCTTCGCCACCTGCTCGGGGACGTCACCGTCCAGCACGATCGAATTCCAATGCGGCCGTTCCAGCGTCCGGGTCACCACGTACTTGGGTATGCGGTCCATGCACGCGGTCAACGGGTCGGTGCGGTCGGCCGACCGCCACGCCCGCGCCAGCTCCTCGAAACTGGCGCGCCCCAGCAGCAGGGCCCGACTGTCCCGCAGCCGCCCGTGCTGGAACCTGGCGTGCTGGGCGTCGCGGAACGGGCCGGTCCAGTTCTGCCCCGCCACGACGCCGTCGATCGACATGTGCCTCACGACAACGACATTGCTCACCGTTCCAGACTGGCCGACACGCACCGCGGTCGCCAATCGCGAATGCCTACACGCTACGTTTAGTCACGCTGCACGATCGAAGGACTGGACATGCTGGAACGGCTGGAGCTCGAAGCCTTTCTCACCCTCGCCGAGGAATTGCACTTCGGCAGAACCGCGGAACGCCTGCACGTGTCCACGGGCCGGATCAGTCAGACCATCCGGGCCCTGGAACGCCGTTTGGGCGCACAACTTTTCGAACGCACCAGCCGCACGGTCACCCTCACCCCCGTGGGCAAGCAGCTGCGCGACGACCTGCTACCCGCCTACCGCCAGATCAGCGCCGGACTCAATGCGGCCAGCCTGGGCAGCACCGCACGGAAAGTGCTGACCGTCGGATTCTCCGCACCGTGGTGCGGCAACCTCATGGTCCGGGCCGCCGACCTCATGCGCATCCGCTACCCCGACAGCATCGTCAATGTGGAGGAAATCCAGCTCACCGACCCGCTGGGCCGAATGCGCTCGGGCGCGGTCGATCTGCAGCTCACCGAATTCCCCATCTCCGAACCCGACATCACCACCGGCCCGATCCTGTTCTCCGAACCGCGATCCCTGCTGGTCCCCGTGGATCACCCATTCGCACAGCGCGATTCGGTGGACCTCGAAGATCTCGGCGACGCCATCCTGATCACCCTCAACGATGAGCTGATCCCGCGCTACTGGATGGACTACTACTTCCCGCGCCGGACCCCGGCCGGCCGGCCGGTCCCGCAGGGCCCGGCCACGAACTTCTGGCCCGAGGTCCTGGTCCACGTCAATGCGGGCGTCGGCGTCAGCACCGTCTCCGCCCGCGCCGAACAGTTCCACTCCGGCCCCGGCATGGTCTTCGTCCCCTTCCGCGACGCCCCACCCATCGACTACGGCCTCATGTGGCCGACCGACACCAAGAACCCCCTCGTACGCCCATTCCTCGACCTCGTCCAGGAGGCCGCCACCCCGGCCTGACCCGCCACCGTTGAGCCGCACTCAACAAAACGTGCCCGAATCGCCCATTGTTGGATTCCGCAGGCGCCGACAGGCTGGCTCGCATGGGAAAGATCATTCATATCGTGCACCAGTCGCTGGACGGCTACATCGAAGGGCCCGACGGCGAATTCGACTGGCCTGTCATGGATTCCGAGCTCTCCATCGACACCAACACACTCGCCGAAGAAGCCGACGCCTTCCTCTACGGGCGCGGTGTATGGGGGCTGATGTCATACTTCTGGCCGCGCGCCGAGCAGATGTCGGAGCATCCGCACGACCTGGCCTTCGCGCCGGTCTGGCGGGCCAAGCCGAAGTACGTCGTCTCGCGCACCCTGCGGACGGACGAATGGAATTCGACGGTGATCGCCGATCCGGCCGAACTGGCCGAGATCAAGCGAGACAAGACCCTGCTGCTGTTCGGCGGCACCGAACTCGCCTCCGAACTCACCCGGCGCGGGCTCATCGACGAATACCGCGTCTACGTCCATCCCGTGCTGCTCGGCGGCGGCCGGACCGTCTTCACCGATGTGAAGCTGCGCGCCGGCCTGCGCCTGGTGGAATCGCGCACCTACGGCGGACAGGTCGTGCTGATGCGCCACGAACTCGCCGACGGCAACTAGACACCCGCGCAGCATGGGAGAGGTCATACGCGTCGCACACCGGTCGATGGACGGTTACACCGAGGAACCGAACGGCGAATTCTCCTGGCCCGATGAGGTTTCCGGCCGCACTCGGAGCGGAGCGGCGGAACTCGGCGGCCGGAGCGGCTTCACCAGCGTGCGACGGCGTCTCGGATTGCGCCTGATCGAGGAGCGCACCTACGGCGACGAGGTGGTGACGCTGCGGCACCTGCTCGCCGGGGATTGACAGCCTCGAACCACGAAGCGGCCGCGCCCTCCCGGACGCGGCCGCTTCATTGTCGCTGGTGCGTCAGCGCACGGTGTGCACGATGAGCACGTCGGCGCGGGACTTGCGGGCCACGTCCGAGGGGACGGAGCCGAGCAGGCGGCCGGCGAGGGTGTTGAGGCCACGGTTGCCGACGACGAGGAGGTCGGCGTCGATCTCCTTCATCAGGGTGAGCAGGGATTCGACGGGCTCGCCGACGACGGCCTTCTCGACCACGTTCAAAGCGCCCGCGGCGGTGGCCTTGTCATGGGCCACGCGCAGGATCTCGCTGGTCGGTGCGGAGCCGCGGACCTGGTAGGCCTCGTCCTTCAGGACGTCGGCGGCCGCGGCGACATCGCGGTCGTCGGTCGGGTAGTACGCGCAGGCGATGTACAGCGTGGCGCCCTCGTCGCCGGCCAGAGCCGCGGCCCGCTCGACGGCGACGTACGACGAGTCCGAGCCATCGGTACCGACGACGATCGTCCGGTAGGCGGTCATTTCTCCTCCAAGTACAAGGGTCGGGGCCGATGCGCCCACGTGGGTCCGGAGGCAACAGCGGCAACTTCGCCTGACAATAGCGGCATATCTGGCGGGAATTTTCGATATCGCAACACATCACATCCGCGTCGCGCGCGGGCACCGGCACACATTCGCCGGTGTGAGCCGGAACAACACTGATTACCAGCGAATTTCCCGGCGCCGCGGGGGGACGGCGGAAATCGTCAACCCTGTTGCACCGCTGGGACATTCGTCACAATTCACAATTTCCGCAGTGGCGGCGCGGGCGAAAAAGCGCGACCGTAATGGGTCGCGAGCGCAATGGGCAATGCTCACGAACCGAGTGCGAGCCGGGCGTACTCCAGCGGCGCCATGCCGATCTCCTTGGTGAACTCGTTGGAGAAGTGCGCCTGGTCGAAGTAGCCCAGTTCCAGGGCGAGCGCGGCCAGATCGGTGGTGCGGCCCTCGGCCAGCAGATGCGCGCCGTCCTGCAGGCGGTAGCGGCGCAGCACCCACTTGGGGCCCGCGCCGACATAGCGACGGAACAGGCGTTGCAGGGTGCGCACCGGGATATCGAAGCGCTCGGTCACCTGATCCACGCGCAGCAGGTCCGGATCCTGTTCCATCGCTTCGACAATCGCGAGCACCTGCCGGTAGGCGGTGTCGTCGGCGACCGCGCGATCCGGTGCGGCCGCGACCAGCGCCTCCTCCACCAGCGCCCGCCGCTGCTGCGAATCCCGGGTCGCCAGAACACGATCCGCGAGTCCGTCGGCCTCGGGTAGCACCTCGGTGAGCGGGACCGAGGCGTCGCGGAACGCGCCCACATCCAGACCGGTGAAGGCGCCGAAGCCGCCCGCGCGGAACTTCACGCCGAAGGTCTCACCCTCCCCGGCCAATTCGCGGGTGTACTTCGTGGTCCACACGCCGGTGAGGAAGCCGCCGCTGCGATCGTGCGAGCGCTCGAAGGTGAGGTTCACGCACGGATACGGCAGCACCTCGGCCGAGAAGGGCGGCATACCGCGCCGATCCCAGCTCACGAACCAGTACCACTCGACATAGCGGCTCACCGCCTCCCCGGCGGGCAGGCGGCCGTGATTGCTGACCCGGATCTGATCGCGGGGGCGCAGAATGCCCTTGGCCGTCTCCGGCGGCGGCACCGGCCGCGGGCCGAAATCGGGGGTGGCATCACTGTCCGGCATGCGGCTGTCGCTTTCTTACAAGACCGAAAAGGCCGGGGCGAGCAGAGTATTCGGCATGAGCACAGACGTGAACCCGATCCCCGAGAACTACCACTCCATCACCTGCTTCCTGCCGGTCGCCGACGCCAACCGGGCCATCGACTTCTACTCGGCCGTCTTCGAGGCGAAGGTGATCAGCCGCAACGACCTGCCCGACGGCCAGGCGGCGCATGCCGAACTGCTGATCGGCGACTCCACCATCCAAACCGGCCTGGAACTGCCCGAAAAGGGCCTGCGCTCCCCCGACGGCTTCGTCACCGCCAGCATCGTGCACTACTGCCCCGACGTGGACGCGGTCGCCGCCCGCGCCCTCGAACACGGCGCGCAAACCGTCGAGGAACCGGCCACCTTCGTCACCGGCGACCGCTACGGCGTGGTCATCGACCCGTTCGGACACCGCTGGGTGATCATGACCCGCGTCGAGGACGTCCCCCGCGAGGAGGCCGAGCGACGAGTGAACGAGTGGATGGCAGGGCAGAACTGAGCGCTCGGACGGAAGGGGTGCGCGACCCGGCCGCACACCCCTCCGGCCCGTTCTCACGACAGCCCGGCCGCGTCCATGCCGCGCAGTTCCTTCTTGAGGTCCGCGATCTCGTCGCGTAGCCGCCCGGCGAGCTCGAACTGCAACTCGCGCGCCGCGTTCATCATCTGCTCGGTCATGTCCTTGACCAGGTCGGCGAGTTCGGCGCGCGGCATGGACTTCACATCCCGGCCCTCGTACACCCCGGCGCTGACCGCGCGGCCCGGCTCGCCCTGGGCGCGGCGGCCACGGCTGGCATTGCGGCCGGAACCGCCCACCTCGACCTCGGAATCCTCGGCCTCGCGATACACCTGGTCGAGAATGTCGGCGATCTTCTTGCGCAAGGGTTTCGGATCGATGCCGCGCTCTTCGTTGTAGGCGACCTGCTTGGCCCGGCGGCGCTCGGTCTCGTCGATGGCCTGGCGCATGGAGTCGGTGATCTTGTCCGCGTACATGTGGACCTCACCGGACACATTCCGCGCGGCACGGCCGATGGTCTGGATGAGGCTGGTGCTGCTGCGCAGGAAGCCCTCCTTGTCGGCATCGAGAATGGCGACCAGCGACACCTCGGGCAGGTCCAGACCCTCACGCAGCAGGTTGATGCCGATGAGCACATCGAACTCGCCCAGGCGCAACTGCCGCAGCAGTTCCACGCGACGCAGCGTGTCGATCTCGGAATGCAGGTACCGCACCCGAATACCCAGGCCGAGCAGATAGTCGGTGAGATCCTCGGCCATCTTCTTGGTCAGCGTGGTGACCAGGACGCGTTCGTCGCGTTCGGCCCGCTGACGGATCTCGTGCACCAGATCGTCGATCTGTCCCTTGGTCGGCTTGACCACCACGTGCGGATCCACCAGACCGGTGGGGCGGATGACCTGTTCCACGAATTCGCCTTGGGCCCGGCCCAATTCGTACGGACCGGGGGTGGCCGACAGGTACACCGCCTGCCCGATGCGCTCGGCGAACTCCTCCCAGGTGAGCGGCCGGTTGTCGACCGCCGAGGGCAGCCGGAAGCCGTACTCCACCAGATTCCGCTTGCGCGACATATCGCCCTCGTACATGCCGCCGATCTGCGGCACGGTCACATGCGATTCGTCGATGACGAGCAGGAAATCCTCGGGGAAGTAATCGAGCAGGGTGGCCGGCGCGGAACCGGCCGGGCGCCCGTCGATATGGCGCGAGTAATTCTCGATACCCGAGCAGAAGCCGACCTGTTTGATCATTTCCAGGTCGTATTGGGTGCGCATGCGAAGACGTTGCGCCTCCAGCAATTTGCCCTGCTTTTCCAGTTCCGCGAGCCGCGCCTCGAGTTCGGCCTCGATATCGCCGACCGCGCGTTCCATTCGCTCCGGGCCCGCCACATAGTGGGTCGCCGGGAAAATGCGGAGCATATCCACCTGGCGCACCACATCGCCGGTGAGCGGATGCAGGTAATACAGCGCCTCGATCTCGTCACCGAAGAATTCGATGCGGATCGCCAGCTCCTCGTAGGAGGGGATGATCTCCACGGTGTCGCCGCGCACCCGGAAGGTGCCGCGCGTGAAGGACATGTCGTTGCGGGTGTACTGCACATCCACCAGCAACCGCAGCAGCTTGTCGCGCTCCACCTCGGCGCCCACCTCGAGCTGGACCGAACGGTCGAGATAGGACTGCGGCGTGCCGAGACCGTAGATGCACGACACCGACGCCACCACCACGACATCGCGCCGCGAGAGCAGGCTCGACGTGGCCGAATGGCGCAGCCGCTCGACATCGTCGTTGATCGAGCTGTCCTTCTCGATATAGGTATCGGTCTGCGCGATGTACGCCTCGGGCTGGTAGTAGTCGTAGTACGAGACGAAGTACTCGACGGCATTGTTGGGCAACATCTCCCGCAGCTCGTTGGCCAGCTGCGCGGCGAGGGTCTTGTTGGGGGCCATCACCAGCGTGGGGCGCTGCAACCGTTCGATGAGCCAGGCCGTGGTGGCCGACTTGCCGGTACCGGTGGCGCCGAGCAGCACCACATCCTTCTCGCCCGCGCGGATGCGCCGTTCCAGCTCCTCGATGGCGGCCGGCTGGTCACCCGCGGGAACGTGCTCGCTGACCACCTGGAACTGTCCCTCGACCCGCTCGACCGCGCCGATGGGCCGGAACTCGGAATGCGCCAGCGGCAGCTCGCCGGGGATCTCGGTTGCGAAAGCCATGTTCGACAGCCTAGGCCGCACCACCGACAGATTCCGTGCGCCGTCCGCGAGGTCTCCCGTGCGCGGTCGGCGAGATGCACTCCGCGTGGTTCCCGCACCCGGCCGCCGCACGGGCCCGCACCCCCGGTGGCGGGCATCGTCGAACGATGATCTCTTTTACATTCTGGTCGGTCGTATGAAACACCCTTTCTTGCAATGATCTTGATGCGAATGTCCACCGGGCGACACTCGAATTCCGGTTCGCTCACGAGGGTTCACAACCCCGATACCGGGTGTAACCTGACTTCGGCGGTCGGACAAAGTCGAGAAGGGCGAGGGTGATGACAGGTCTCCATGCGCCGCAGCGGAATTCCCTCAATGGAGTGGATCCGGGCAGAATCAAAGGCAATTCGCATCCGTCGGCCCCGCACAAGCCCAGACTCGAATTCTTCAATCTGGCCGAACTGTCCTGGACCGACCACCACGGCTACCTGCATCCGGTCGAGCGGTTGCACGCCGAGTCGTGGGGCCTGTACATGGAACGCAAAGTGGATAATCCACGCTTCCACTACATCGAATCCTGGCTCCTGCCCGCACTTTCGCTGCGGGTGACGGTCTACCACCTGCGCCCCGGCCACGACCGCGGGCAGACCTACTACCTCGATATCGGCGAGTTCGGTCCGGTCGAGTCCAAGAAGTGGCGCGCCGAGGCGCACTATCTGCATGTGGTGGCCCGCCCCGGCCAGGCGCCCGAACTGCTCGGCATCGACGAACTGCTCGCCGCCCATGCCGCCGGGCACTTCGACACCGTGCAGACCCATCGCGCCATCGAACGCGCCGCGGCCGTGGTGGACGGCATCGCCGGCTGCGACCACGATGTGGATCGCTGGCTGGCGCTGCAGGGCGTCCAGCTCACCTGGCTCTGAGCCCGACCACCCCTGGAATCGAAAAAGCCGCTCGGCCCACTTGCGCACGGGCCGAGCGGCTTTCGCCGTCCCGAAGGACCTTCCGTCCTAGCCGGAGAGGCTGGGGATCAGGCCGCCCAGTCCGCAGGAGCTGCTGCCCGAGCTGGTGTTCTCCGCCACCTGCACGGTGATGGAGTCGCTGATCAGGATCTGCCGGGCCTCGATCTTGTGGGCGCCCGCGGTGGACGGGGTCCACTTGATGGTCACCTTGTTGCTCAGCAGCGAGGGGCTGACCGGGCTGCCCGGAATGTCGACGCCATTGTCGGTGAACTTCACCGTGGAGAGCCGGTCGACCTCGACGGAGGCGGTGATCGTGTACTGGCAGCCGGCCTTGTGACCGGAGCCGGACACCTCGAGGTTTCCGACCCACGCACCGGCCTGCGGCGCCGCGAGCACGATGGTCGCGGCCATCGCGCCGAAGGTCGTCACGCCGATCCCGACCCGGCTGGCGCGGGCCTTCTGTACCTTCATCCTGTACTTCCCTTAGTTGTGCCACCCACGCAACTGTGGATAGCCGCACCGTAACGGAAGCCTATGTTTCACATTGCGGTTTTGACGAAGATTCCTCCGGCAAATATTCAGCGTGCGCTCTGCCTGCCGACTCGGCCACAGTTCGCTGGACGACTGCCGCCCGAACAGCGATGCTGAGAACATGACTCAGGCGCCCGCGGTGCACCTGCACCCGCCCAAGGTGGAGTACTTCCATGTCGACAAGCTGACCAATGTCGATCCCAAGGGCTTCGTGCGCGAGGTCGAGCACTATCAGGTCGAACCGTGGGGCCTGTACATGGCCCGGCAGTCGGATCACCCGGAATTCCACTACATCGAATCCTGGCTGCTGCCAAGCCTGTCGCTGCGCGTCACGGTCTTCCACTTCACGCCGGCGGACCTGCGCGATCAGGACTACTACCTCGACATCGGCGAGTTCGCACAGGTCGACGCCACGACCTGGCGGTCCGTGGACCACTACCTCGATCTGGTGGTGCGCACCGGCCGCGACGTCGAATTACTGGATGTGGACGAACTTCTCGCCGCCCACGCCGCCGGTTACCTGGAGCTGCCGCAGGCGCAGCGGGCCATCGAAACCGCCACCGCCACCATCGACGGCCTTGCGGCACACGGCCACAGCCTCGAGGCGTGGCTGGCCGCGCACGGCATCAAGCTGACCTGGCGCTAGCGCCGGAGAGGACGCGGCGGGCTCAGTCCGCCGCCACCACAATCACATTCACGGCCCGGCCCGGATCGGCATTGGCGTGCCGCCATTCCAGGCCCGGCTCCCCCGCCGCGGTGACGCGCGGAAAACCGGCGTCCGCCAGGCGATCTCGCAGGCCCTCGGCGGTGGCGGCGTCGGCCACGACGATCTGGATGTCGAGGACGTCCTCGGTGGGCTTGCCGCCGACGGAAGTCGGGCCGATGTGCTCGATGCGCTGCGCGTCCGCGCCGCAGGCCACCTGGAGCCGCGCGATCAATCGGCGCGCCTGTGCGGGCCACTCCGGATTCGCGTCCACCACCGGCAGTTCGGCGGGCCGGGCGGCGGGCGTGCGGGTGCGCAGATTGCGTTCGAAGGGAATGAGCCGCTCCTCCCACAGCCGGTGCACCTCGGCGTCGATCGTCCCGTTTGCGCCATTGTTGTCGAGCAGGACATCGGCGGCGGCCCGGCGTTGCTCATCGGTCGCCTGCGCGGCGATGCGGGCGCGCGCGTCGGCCTCGTCGATGCCGCGGAACTCCACCAGCCGCGCGACGCGGGTCTCCTCGGCGGCGTCCACGATCACCACCAGATTCATGAACGGTCCCAGGCCGTTCTCCACCAGCAGCGGAATGTCCTGCACCACAATGGCCTCCGCGGGGGCGGCCGCGATGAGCTCGGCGGTGCGCTGGCCGACCAGCGGATGCGTGATGCCATTGAGCGTGGCGCGCGCCTCGTCACTGGCGAAGGCCCGGGCGGCCAGCGCCGGCCGGTCGAGGCTGCCGTCCGCGGCCAGGATCTCCGCGCCGAAGGCGGCCACGAGCGCGGCCAGTCCCTCGGTTCCGGGGGCCACCACCTCGCGGGCGATGACATCGCTATCCACCAGGACGGCACCCCGTTCGGACAGAATCCGCGCCACGGTGGATTTGCCCGCTCCCATGCCTCCGGTGAGACCAACTCGCAACATTCCCACAGTCTCGCAAACCGGATTCGTGGCTTGCACAGGGGCCATGACAAGAGCTCAACGGCGGAAAAGTCTGATTACCCACTCGCACAGGCGAATTCACCTCCCAGCCGATCACCTTTCTCATTCCGTGATTTTCACGAGACCTTTCCGCAACTTTTTCCGCCAATACGGACCGCATGTCGGCAACATTCCGACACGCCAGGGCGAATGTCGCGCAAAATACGGTGTCGCACACTTTTGTTCGGCTAAGGTTCGCCGCAGGCGATCCTAGGCCGGTATCACGCAAGAGAAGGAAGTTCATTGGGCACCAGAAACATCCAGACGGGTCGGCACCGTCTGGGCCTGGCGGGCACGGTGCATTGCATCGAGATTCCCGCCGTCGCGGCGGCGCTGGCCGAGCACCGCCGTTCATGGTTCACCACCCTCATCAGCCCCGCCCGGCACAGCTTCGCGGCCATGCGAAAACGCTCCGCCGCTGCCGCCGTCCACTGGGTGCCCGCCACCGCAAGCTGATCCGCCTGCACCGCCCCCGTGGCTCGGTCCGTCCGGACCGGGCCATTGTTGTGTGCGGTCAGACGATGCCGTAACCGGCCGAACGGACCAGGTCCGGATCGGCGGTCGAACCCTGCGCTCCGGCGGATTCCTGACAGTCCCTTGCAGGTGTATGCGGCGACTCCTAGGCTGGGCGGCAATACCTGAAAGTCACTATCAGGTATTCGACCTCGGAGGGGACGATGACACGATCCGCGGTGCCCGAGCGGCCCGAAGCAGCACAAGCGCCCGAACGCCTAGGGGCGCTCGGGCGCTGCGGCGTCGTCATGGCGCGACATCATCGGCTCGTCATCGGGCTGTGGCTGGTTCTGGTGGCGGTGTGCGCGGCCGCGTTCCCGGCTCTGCACGACCGGCTCGGCGCACCTGACTACACCATTGCGGGTTCCGACTCGAGTCGCGTGGAACAGCTGGTGGCCGAACACTTCTCACAGTTCGGGGCGGAGCAGGATCTCATCGTCTTCCATTCCGCGCAGTACACGGCGGACTCCCCCGAATTCCGCGCCGCCGTCGACAGCGCGCTCACCGCCGCGCGCGGCACCGAGGGCGTCGCCGGAGCCATCGGGCCGTTCGAAGGCAATGCGGCCCTGCAGATCTCGGCCGACCGCCACACCGCGTTCGGCATCGTCGGACTGGACGGGTCCATGTCCGACCGGGTCGCGGTGGCCGACCGGCTGCAGCAGGCGCTGGCCGCCGCCACCGATTCGGGTGTGAGTGCCGCCGCCACCGGATTCTCCGCCATCCAATCCGATCTCATGCAGACCGAGACCGCCGACCTGCAGCGCGGTGAGAGCATCGGCCTGCCCATCGCGGCGGTCGTGCTGGTGATGGCACTCGGCGCGGTGCTGGCGGCCACCATTCCCATGGCGGTGACCGTCGCCGGGCTGGCGGTGGCGATCGGATTGCTGTTCGGGCTGACCGCGTTCCTGACCTTCGATTCGCTGGTGCTGTCCATCGCCACCATGATCTGCACCGGCGCCGCCATCGACTACGGCATGTTCCTGGTGAGCCGGTTCAATGAGGAGCTCACCCGGCGCGGAGTCCGGGACCGCAAGGCGCGCACCGAGATTCATGCCGCCGTCGGCACGACCATGAACACCACCGGGCGCACCATCCTGGTCTCCGGGCTCATTGTGATGATCTCGCTGTGCGCGCTGGTGACCGTCGGCATCCCCATGCTCAACGGCATCGCCATCGGCGTGGTGACCGCGGCCGTCGCCACCCTCACCGCGGCCTTCACCCTGCTGCCCGCGATCCTGGCGGCGCTGGGCCCGGCGATCAATCGCGGTGCGCTGCCCGCGCGCTGGCGGCCGGCCGAAACCCAGCCCGCCACCGTGAGCAGCGGCTGGACCCGCTGGGCGCACACCGTCATGGGCCGGCCGGTGCTGTTCGGCGGCCTCGGGGTGCTGCTGCTGGTGCTGGCGGCGCTGCCGATCGGCGGCATCCGCTACGGCATCGACATGGGCCTGGGCTCGCTGGCGGACCGCCCGTCCGGGCAGGCGACCCAGCTGGTGCGCGACAATTTCGGGCCGGGTCTGCTCTCGCCCATCCAGGTGGTGGTCACCGGGCCGGAGGATACGCCGTTGTCCGGCAACGGTTTCGTGGAGGCGAACCGTTTCGTCGCCGAACTGTCGCGGGATCCGCGCATCGCACAGGTGGTGCCGCAGCAGCTGGACGGCCGCATGCTGGCCATGGTCATCCCGAAGGACTCCTTCGATTCCACCGCCGCCGCCGACCTGACCGCCGACATTCGTTCCACCGCAAGCGGTGTCGAGTCCGCCGAAGTATCGGTGGGCGGCGTGCCGGCCAGCTTCGCCGACATCTCCGAGCGCATCACCGACCGCTTCCCCTGGGTGATCGCGCTGGTGCTCGCGGTCTCGCTCATTTTCCTGGTGTTCGCGTTCCGCAGTATCGTGCTGGCGCTCAAGGCGATCGTGATGAACCTGCTGGCCACCGGTGCGGCCCTCGGCCTCACGGTCGCGGTCTTCCAGCACGGCGTCGGCGGTTCACTGCTCGGCATCCACTCCTCGGGCTTCCTGCAGGTGTACCTGCCGATGCTGGTGTTCGCCGTATTGTTCGGCCTCTCCATGGATTACGAGGTGTTCCTGGTGCGACGCATGAAGGAGGCGTGGGATCGCGATCCGGACAATGCCGCTGCGGTGGCAGAAGGCTTGCAGCGCACCGCCCGTCCCATCACCGCCGCGGCGGCCATCATGGTGGCGGTGTTCGCGAGCTTCCTCACCGCCGACGTCCTCGAGCTGAAGCAGATCGGTTTCGCGCTCGGGGTGGCCGTGGCCATCGACGCGATCATCGTGCGACTGATCCTGGTGCCCGCCTTCATGCAGCTCTTCGGCCGCTGGAACTGGTGGCTGCCGAAGCTCGGCGCGCGCCGAACTCAGCCGACGATGGCGGTGAGCGCCGCGACCACGGATTCCAGCACCTCGCCGTAGACCGCACGCAGCGGGCGCTCGAAATCCGTTCCCGCCCAATGGTCCAGCGCCGCCATGCAGCCCCAGATGGCGGTGGCGGCCGCGACCCGGATCACCAGATCATTGGCGTCGCGGCCGCTGCGCTGGGCGAACAGCAGCTGGAACTGTTCCTCCATGGCACGCATCTGCAGCACCTGCCGGTCCCGCACCTCGGGGATGGCCCGCACATACTGCATCCGCTGCCGGGTGCGCCGCTCGACATCCGCGGTGATGATGCTGTCGGCGACGACCGGAGCCAGGGCGCGCGCGATCGCGATCAGTTCGCCGAGCTCCAGCGTTTCGCCGTTGCCCGCCTCGCGGAGCACCTCCAGGACTTCGGGATCGACTTCGTCGTAGAGGACCAGCATCTCCTTGGTCCCGAAGTACCGGTAGATCGAACTCGGCGACACGCCCGCCGCTGCGGCGACCCGCTCCACGGTGACCTCGCGGTACCCGTGCCGATCGAACAGTTCCAACGCCACCCGCTGGATACGGCTCATGGCCTCGACCTTGCGTTTCTCCCACAGGGAGACCGGGGATTTCACGGAGGACTGGGACATATCAGCTTCGAGAATACCGGGGACGATTCACCCGGCCGCGGCATAGGCTTCCGCGAGCCAGCCGCGCACCTCGTCGTCCACCTCGCCCGCCGCGACCAGTTCGAGGTGGTGGGTCCAGTGCCGGTCGGCGGGGTGTGCGACTTCCTTGAACCGTTTCGAATCCAGTTCGTGCGGTAGCTCCAGCGTGAGCACAGCGGGTACCTCGGACTTCAGGTACTGCCCGGGTTTCCAGAGCTGCGCGAACGCCCGCTTTCGCCGAAATCCGATCTGGCTCTTGGTGATTCGCATATCCGCCGGTCCGATAGCGTCGATTGCCCCGCGCACCGCCTCGGCGATGGCGATCCCGGCGGCGGACCCGGCGAAGAACTCGTCCACCGTCTGCGCGACATCGGCCATGGTTGTCACGGTACGCCGCACGACCCCGGGAAGAACGGAAAAGCCCCCGGGTCCATCCGGACCCGGGGGCTTTTCTATCGCTTACGCGTTACCGCGGGAGCAGCGAATCAGGCGTTGCCCGACAGCTTCTCGCGCAGCGCGGCCAGCTGGGCGTCGCTCGCGAGCGAGCCACCGGCCGGCTCGGAGGACGAGGCCGCAGCCTGCGAGCCGCTCTCCGAGGAGTAGTTGGACGGGCCGCCGTTGGCAGCCTCGGCCGCGGCGTCGGCCGCCATCTTCTCCATCTGAGCGGTGTGCATCTTGTGGCGACGCTCGGCCTCGGCGTACCGGGTCTCCCACTCTTCACGCTGCTTCTCGAAGCCCTCGAGCCATTCGTTGGTCTCGGAGTCGAAGCCCTCGGGGAAGATGTAGTTGCCCTGGTCGTCGTAGCTGTCGGCCATGCCGTACTTCGACGGGTCGAACTCGGAGGTGTAGTCCTCGTTCGCCTGCTTCAGCGACAGCGAGATGCGGCGACGCTCGAGGTCGATGTCGATGACCTTGACCATGGCGTCGTCGCCGACGGCCACGACCTGGTCCGGCACCTCGACGTGGCGCTCGGCCAGCTCGGAGATGTGGACGAGGCCCTCGATGCCCTCTTCGACGCGCACGAACGCACCGAACGGAACCAGCTTGGTGACCTTACCGGGCACGATCTGGCCGATGGCGTGGGTGCGGGCGAACTGACGCCACGGGTCTTCCTGGGTCGCCTTGAGCGACAGGGAGACACGCTCGCGGTCGAGATCGACGTCGAGAACCTCGACGGTGACCTCGTTGCCGACCTCGACAACCTCGGACGGGTGGTCGATGTGCTTCCAGGACAGCTCGGAGACGTGCACCAGACCGTCCACGCCACCCAGGTCCACGAAGGCACCGAAGTTGACGATGGAGGAGACCACACCCTTGCGGACCTGGCCCTTCTGCAGCTGGTGCAGGAACTCGCTGCGGACCTCGGACTGGGTCTGCTCGAGCCAGGCGCGACGCGACAGCACCACGTTGTTGCGGTTCTTGTCGAGCTCGATGATCTTGGCCTCGATCTCCTTGCCGACGTACGGCTGGAGGTCGCGGACACGGCGCATCTCGACCAGCGAAGCCGGGAGGAAGCCGCGCAGACCGATGTCCAGGATCAGGCCGCCCTTGACGACCTCGATGACGGTGCCCTTGACGGCCTCGTCACGCTCCTTGAGCTCCTCGATCGTGCCCCAAGCCCGCTCGTACTGAGCACGCTTCTTCGACAGGATCAGGCGGCCTTCCTTGTCCTCCTTGGTGAGAACGAGGGCCTCGACCTCATCGCCCACGGAAACGACCTCGGCCGGGTCGACATCGTGCTTGATGGACAGTTCGCGAGACGGGATGACGCCTTCGGTCTTGTAACCGATGTCGAGAAGGACCTCGTCCCGATCGACCTTGACGATGGTTCCTTCGACGATGTCGCCGTCGTTGAAGTACTTGATGGTCTTGTCGATGGCGGCGAGGAAGTCCTCGGCAGAGCCGATGTCGTTGACGGCTACCTGCGGCGAGGTCACGGTGGTGGGCATGTGTTGGGAGGCTCCGGACGGATTGTGGTCGGTAGTGGACATGTGGACTTTCGGTATTGCTGCGAACTCACAGCGATGGAACTAACGTTGGCCATGCAACAGCACATCGCTGCGACGGAGCACAACGCTGCCCTGGTAAGCATGCGGGACTCACAGCACGATTGTCTGCTCTAACCGGCTTGCAAGAAACCGAGTACAGAAGACACTCGCGGAAAACAGCGTACGCGACGTGTGTTGTACCAAGCAAACACGGGTCCCCCCGTGCGGGTCGATAGGGTGACGCCATGTCCGAAGATCAGCGCGCCACCTCCGACGATACCCGCCATGCTGAGGCGAACGCCCTGCTCGGAACCGTGGGAGTGGCCCGTACCAAGGTCGATTCGCAGGCCAGTCAGCGGGCCAGCCGCAAGTGGTGGGACGCGGACGCCGCCGCCTACCACGAGACGCACGCCGACTTCCTCGGCGTGGATTCGCCCGCGGGCGAGTTCATCTGGTGCCCGGAGGGATTGCACGAGGGCGACTGGCATTTGCTGGGCGATATCGAGGACAAGGTGATCCTGGAGATCGGCTGCGGTTCGGCGCCGTGCTCGCGGTGGCTGGCGGCGCACGGCGCGCATCCGGTCGGATTGGATCTGTCGAGGCAGATGCTCGAGCGCGGCCTCGCGGCCATGGACGCCGGCGGGCCGCGGGTGCCGCTGGTGCAGGCCGGCGCCGAGGAGTTGCCGTTCGCGGACGAATCCTTCGATCTGGCGTGTTCGGCCTTCGGTGCGGTGCCGTTCGTGGCCGACTCGGCGCAGGTGATGCGCGAGGTGGCACGCGTGCTCAAGCCGGGTGGTCGCTGGGTGTTCTCGGTGAATCATCCGATGCGGTGGATCTTTCCCGACGATCCGGGACCGGAGGGACTGCGCGCGACCATCCCCTACTTCGACCGCACGCCGTATGTGGAGCTGGACGGCGACGGCGAGGCCACCTATGTGGAACACCACCGCACCATCGGGGACCGGGTGCGCGAGATCGTGAGCGCCGGACTGGTGCTGACCGATGTCATCGAACCGGACTGGCCGGAATGGCTGGATCGCGAATGGGGCCAGTGGAGTCCGCTGCGCGGCGAAATCTTCCCCGGTACAGCGATTTTCGTCACCGAGAAACCGAACTGACCCTGACGTCGCGCCCTGTCCTGTGATAGGGCTACAGGGGTGGAGGGAAGTCCGTTCGGCCGCTACCGATTGCTCGGACTGCTCGGGGCGGGCGGTATGGGGCAGGTCTATCGCGCGTACGACACCGGCACCGACCGGATCGTCGCGCTCAAAGTGCTGCCCCCGGAACTGGCGCACGACCCCACCTACCGGGAGCGATTCCGGCGGGAGGCGCAGGCCGCGGCGCGGTTGAACGAACCGCACATCATTCCCATCCACGGGTACGGGGAGATCGACGGGCGCCTGTTCCTCGACATGCGCCTGGTCGAGGGCACCGATCTCGGCACGGTGCTCACCGAACACGGGGCGCTCTCGCCCGCGATGTCGGTGGACTACACCGCGCAGATCGCCGCCGCACTGGACGCCGCACATCAGGCGGGGCTGGTGCACCGGGATGTGAAACCGTCCAATATCCTCACCACCGCAAACGGTTTCGCGTACCTCATCGACTTCGGCATCGCGCTGGGCGACGGCGACGCGGGACTCACCACCTCGGGCGCAGCCATCGGCACCTTCGCCTACATGGCGCCCGAACGCCTCGAGCACGGCTCCTACGACGCCCGCGCCGATGTGTATTCGCTGGCCTGCGTGCTCTACGAGTGCATGACCGGCTCGAAACCGTTCCCGGGCACCAGCGTCGAGCGGCAGATCGCGGCGCACCTGTCGGCCCCGCCGCCGCGCCCGTCCTTCACCACCGGAACGGTGCCCGCGGCCTTCGACGAGGTGATCGCGCGCGGCATGGCGAAGAAGCCGGAGGAGCGCTACCCCACCGCGGGCGCCCTGGCCGCCGCCGCCCGCCACGCCCTGCATCCCGGATCCGCGGGCGCCGCCCCGGAGTATCCGGGAACCGCTGCCACCCAACGCATTCCGGTACCGTCCGCGCACACGCCGCGACCGTCGCGCCCAGCGGGCTGGACCGGCAACACCACCATCGGCCGGGAATCCGCTCCCCCGCCGCACCCCGGGCCGGATCCGGCGAAACGCTCACTGAACGCGCTCATGTGGGCCGCGGCCACCGCGGTCGCGGTGCTCGTCGTCGCGGTTGCGGCGGTGTCGCTGGTCCTGAACACGAAATCGACGCAGAACGGCGACACAGCGGCCCAGCCGCCGCATTCGGCGGCCCCCGGGAGCACCGCGCCGCCGACCGCTCCCGGCACCAGCGGCCCGGTGAACCCGGGACCGACCGGCACACCCGGCAGCACGCCGCCGACCACGACCAGCAAGCCACCCACCACGACGACCACCGCTCCACCCTCGGCGAACGAGATGGTGACCTTCGTGAAGGGGCACTACAGCCTGCTGCCGGGCGGCACGGCCGCCGCCTGGGACCGACTGACCCCGCGCTACCAGAATTACGTCGGCGGTTACGCCGGCTACGAATCATTCTGGAAGACAGTCGATTCCGTAAACATCTCCGAGACGGTGGCCGATCCCGCCACCCTGACGGTCACCTACCGGCTGGACTTCAAGTACAAGGACGGCCGCACCGGCACCGAAACCCGCCGCGCCCAACTGGTCCGCAGCGGAGACACCTTCCTGATCGACAGCGCCGAACTGACGTCCTGAGCATCAGCGCCGTCATCCCGGCCTGAGATCATCTTCCGTCATCCCGGCATGCTTTTGGCCGGGATCCACACCCACCGCGTGGATTCCGGCCAAAAGCGCGCCGGAATGACGAGGGGGTCGTCATTCCGGCGCGGTGGTTGCCTATTTCGGTTCTCTACCGGCCTGTTTCAGCGCCAGGCGGAGTGCGAATTCGATTTGCGCATTGATGCTGCGAAGATCGTCGGCCGCCCATTTGGCGAGCGCTTCGTGGACGGCCGGGTCGAGCCGCAGCAGCACCTTCTTCGGCTCGCGCTTGACCATTACGAGTACAGCGATCCGGCGTTGACCACGGGCTGGGTGGGGCGATCACCACACAGCACGACCAGCAGGTTGGACACCATCGCCGCCTTACGCTCCTCGTCCAGTTCGACCATGCCCTCCGCCGCGAGGCGTTCCAGGGCCAGGCCGACCATACCCACCGCACCCTCGACGATCTTGGTGCGGGCGGCCACCACCTGCGCGGCCTGCTGGCGAACCAGCATGGCCTGGGCGATCTCCGGGGCGTAGGCCAGGTGGGTGATGCGCGCCTCGACCACGTCGATGCCCGCCATGGCGGTGCGCTCGCGCAGTTCGGTGGTGAGCTCCTCGGCGATCTCGGCGCCGTCGCGCAGGCTGGTGCGGCCGGCGTCGTGTGCGTCGTAGGGGTGCACGGTGGCCAGATGCCTTACGGCGGCCTCGGATTGGGTTTCCACGTACTGCTCGTAGTCGTCCACGGCGAAGGCGGCGTTGTAGCTGTCGACCACCTTGTAGACGACCACCGCGGCGATCTCCACCGGATTGCCGTCGGCGTCGTTGACCTTCAGCTTCTGGGTCTCGAAGTTGCGCACCCGCAACGAGATTCGACGCCGGTCGGTGAGCGGCACCACCCAGAAGAACCCGGGATCGCTCACCGATCCGATGTAGCGGCCGAAGAACTGGATCACCCGCGCCTCGTTCGGGTTGACGACCACCAGGCCGCTCAGGCCCAGCAGGGCGGCCACACCCACCACGACGGCCACGGCCACCAGCACGCCGTAGGCGGCATTGCCGGTATCCGACGCCTGGCCGATGCCGAATGCCGCCGCCGCGCCCGCGATGACGATCAGCGCGAACAGGGTCAACAGCATGAGGAACCCGTTCTTCCGATAGGCCGGACGAAGCTCCATGACTATCCTCCCGATATTGAAGTGATATCACTACGATAGCAGACTCCGACTCTCGCGGGGAGCACCCACTCTCGGTGGGGCTCTCAGGGGCTGCGCCCGAACCCCTCGAGACAGGGCGGCGGGTCAGTTCGGGCGGATATTGCGGTTGAAGCGGAACATGTTGCGTGCGTCGTACTTCGACTTCAATGCGCCGAGCCGGTCGTAGGTTTCCGGGGCGTAGATCGCCCGGGTCTGGGCTTCATCGGCGAACTGGCCGCCGCCGTAGAGGAAGTTCAGGCTGTGGCCGATGGTCCACGGGGACAGAGCTTCCTGGATCCCGGCGAGGCGCTCGCGCACCTGCGCGGGGCTGGCCGGGCCGGGCAGGGTGATGGCGCGGGCCACGTATTCGGCCGCGCGGTGGTCCACGGCGACACCGGCCGGACCGGGGCGGCGCAGTGCGCCGCCGAGGTGCCGGAATCCGGCCACGACCGGGCTGCCGGAGTTCGGGCCGGTGATCTCCAGGAAGGCGTCGCTGGCATCGGCGGGCAGTTCGCGCAGCAGGGCGTTGGTGGCGGTGTACGGGTGCGGATCGGCCGGATCCCGGTAGATGGCATGGGTTTCCGCGTACGGCATGACGCGCAGGTCGTCGTTCATGCGCTCGCCGACGGCCCGCAGCGGAGCGACCAGGCGTTCGCCCTCGGCCTCGGAACCGGTGTAGGCGATATTGACGGTCGCGGTGTATCGGCCGCGCAGATGCGGCGGCAGCTGCGGCAGATCCGGCATCTGGATGGTGGAGAAAGCCGAGGTCATCTCGTCGGGCAGGTCCTGGGTCCACAGTCGCCACGCCTCCATGGCCGGTTCGACCAGGCGGGTGTCGAAGGTGAGCTGCCCACCGTAGACGTGGGTGACCGGAACCAGGTCCAGTTCGAGCGCGGTCACCACGCCGAAGTTGCCTCCGGTGCCCAGGACCGCGCCGAACAGTTCGTCGCCGGGCACCAGCCGGCGCAGCCGGCCGTCGGCGGTGACGAGCTCGATGGCGCGCACATGGTCTGCGGCATAACCGAATTCGCGGGCGAGCAGGCCCAGACCGCCGCCGAGGGTGTAGCCGACCACGCCGACCGAGTTCGAGGATCCGTTGAGCGGCGCGAGTCCGTGTGCGACGGCGGCGTCGATGAGCGCGCCCGCCTGCACGCCGGCGGCGACGCGGGCGGTGCGAGCGACCGGATCGATCCGAATGTCGGTCATACGACGGGTATTGACGAGAACGCCGCCGTCGGCCGCCACCGCGAGCCCGTGCCCGGTGGCCTGCACGGCGACCGGAAGTCCGTGCCGCGCCGCGTATTCCACGGCGGACCGCACATCCTCGGCGTGCGCCGCGGCCACGACCAGCGCGGGCCGATGCGTGTAAGCGGTTTGGAATCCGGCGATTTCGCTGTCGTACCCGGCGTCGCCGGGCCGGAAGACCGGGCCGGTGGTGGCGGGAAGTTCGATGTTCGTGTGCGCTGTCGTCGTCATGTCTACGACTCTGCCGCGCTCGGATTGAGAACTCCAACAGATAGTTTTTATTGGTTCTAGAATCAATAGTTATGGAGCTGCGTCAGCTGCGATACTTCGTCACCGTCGCCGAGGAGGCCAATTTCACCCGCGCGGCCGCCCGCCTGCATCTGGCTCAGCCCGGTCTCAGCGCCCAGATCCGTCAGCTGGAACGCGAACTGGGACAACCACTCCTGGATCGCTCGACCCGGTCGGTCACGCTGACGCCGGTCGGCGAGGCGGTCCTCCCGCACGCCCGCGCCGCCCTGGCCGCCGCCGAACGGATCACCCACACCGTGGACGAGTTCACCGGCCTGCTGCGCGGTCAGGTCCGGGTCGGGCTCATCACCGGCGCGGCGGTCGACAATTTCGATATCGCGTCCGTGCTCGCGGACTTCCACGACGACCATCCGCAGGTCGGCATCAGCCTCACCGAGGACACCTCCGAGCACATGCTGGCGGCGCTGACGCGCGGCGATCTGGATGTCGCACTGGTCGGCCTGGCCACCGAGACGGTCGATCCCGGCTTCGGCGTCGAGGTCGTGCTCGACACCCATGTGGTGGCCGCGGTGGCCCTGGACGACGATCGCTTCGGCGCCACAACCACCGTCGCCGAATTGTGCGAGTATCCGCTCATCTGCCTCCCGGCCGGGACCGGTATTCGCGGACGCTTCGAAAGCGCCTGCACCGCAGCCGGATCCGTGCCGGATATCGCCTACGAGGCCGGAGCCCCCACCCTGCTGCTGCAACTGGCGGCGCGCGGACTGGGTGTCGCCATCGTCCCGGCGCTCCCACCCGCGGACGCGACGTCCTTCGGTGTCCGGACCATCGACATCGAGCCGGAGCTGCGCGGCCGGCTCGCGCTCATCTGGCGCACCGACCGCCCGAGCTCACCGGCCGCGAAAGTGCTTCTGGGGCAGATGCGCATCGCGTTCACGCGCTGGAAGACACCCGCCGCCAGGTGAACTCGCGGATTCAGACGGCAGCGGCCCGCAGCCCCAGCGTCTCTCGCAGATCGCCGTCCCGGGCCACCTGAACCGCGACCAGCGCCAGCAGCAGCGCGCCGGTGAGCAGGTGCATGATCGCGTCGGTGGTGTGGTTCGGGAAGGTGAAGATCAGCACTCGCTCCGAGAACAATGCCCACACGCCGACCACCAGTCCGCCGCCGAGGCCGGCCGCGAGGCAGTACCACGCCGACCAGGATTTCCGGGTCGCGGCGAGCAAGGCCGGGGTGAACAGCAGCAGGCCGGCCACCGCGTGCCAGCCGTTGTAGTCCATGCCGGCCACCGGGGTGGCGTGTGCGTGCTCGCCGATCCCGAAGCTGGGTTCGGCGATCCAGCCGACAATGGCCCAGACGATGTGGACCACCCCCACGACCAGAACGGCCCACTGCAGAAAACTCCACTGCGCCGGCGTGATTCGACGCCGGGCTACCGAATGTGCGCTCATCGCGACACCTCCCACCTGTTCGGTATTTCTACTACGCAATGTAGTTGATACGAAGATCAAGCGGAAGGCCATGAGTATGGTCACTCAAACTTCCCTATCGTTACCTATTGCAGTGCCTCAATAGAGTCGTTTACGGTAGTTTGCGTGAGTGATCGACTGTATTCAGTGGAGGAAGTAGCCGAACGCCTCGGCCTGCACGTCCGGACCGTCCGCGGTTACGTGCGCGATGGCAAACTCGCGGCCGTGCGCATCGGCAAGCAGTACCGCATCGCACAGGCGGACCTGGAAGCCTTCACCGGCCTGCCGGTACCGGACTCCGCACGCGAATCCACTGCCCGGGAACGCTTTTCGGAGGTGTCGAGCATCATCGAGATCGACGCCATCGATCCCGCGACCGCCGATCGGATCACCACCCTGCTGACCGGCGCGGCCCACAATCGCGACCCGGAGGATCAGCCGCTGCGCATCCAGACCATGCACGATCGCGAACGCGCGCGGCTGAAGGTCATTGTCGTCGGCGGTGTGGGCGATACGGCCCGGCTGCTCGAATACGTGGAGGGGGTGCTCGCGTCATGAGCACGATCTACAAATCGGAGGCCGGCGCGCAGGCGGTGCGACAGCACTACCGGGAAATGCTGCGCCACTGGCCCGTTCCCGCGGAGGAACGACATATCCCCACCCGGGAGGGCGACACCTTCGTCCTGATCTCCGGACCGCAGGACGCACCGCCGCTGGTGCTGCTGCACGGTTCGGGCGCGAACTCGACCAACTGGATGGGCGACATCGCTTCCTGGGCACGGCATTTCCGCACCTACTCGGTGGATATCGTCGGCGAGCCCGGTGGCAGCGCCCCGTCGCGCCCCACGCTGGGCACCGATGCCATCGCGCTGTGGCTCGACGATGTCCTTGCGGGCCTGGGAATTTCGGAGACCGCCCTGGTCGGCATGTCGCTGGGCGGCTGGCACGCACTGGATTACGCCATCCGCCGCCCCGGCCGCATCACCCGGCTGGCCCTGCTGTGCCCCGGCGGCGTCGGCAGACAGCGCTACGGCTGGCTGTTCAAGGCCCTGCTCATGCGCCTCACCGGCCGCGACCACCTGCGCCGCACCACCCGGCTGGTCACCGGCCTCGATGCCGAGCATCTGGAGCCGATCCTCGACGAGGTGGTGCTGACGTTCACGCATTTCAAGCCGCGCACCGAACGCCTGCCGATCTTCTCCGACGCCCGGCTGCGCACGCTGGCCATGCCGGTGCTGGTGCTCGTCGGCGGCCGCGACGTCATGCTCGACTCCGCCGAAACTGCCCGTCGCATAACCGAATCCGTTCCGGACGCCACCGTCGAACTGCTTCCCGAGGTCGGTCATGCCGTGCTCGGGCAGACCGCAACCGTGGAGAAGTTCCTGCGCTCATGAGCCGTACGCCCGGGGCCGTGGCCGGGGCGCACGCACCGGCGTCACCGATCCCCTAGGGTGCGACAGGTGACCAATTTTCCTGGCCCTGATCCGTTTTCGAACCCGTACGGTTCCGGTCAGCCGCCCGGTGGTCCGAGGCACTCGGCGCTGAGCCGGGTGTCGGGGGGACTGCTGGCACTGACCGGATCGCTGTTGCTCGCGGCCACGCTGCTGCCACTGCAGATCCAGTCCCAAACCCTGCTGGGCACCGAGTTCTCGACCCGCACCACGGCCTGGCAGATGAAACTCTCCGGCACCACCGGCGCCACCACGGTTCTGCAGTGGCTCGGCGTCGCCCTCACCCTCGCCGCCATCACCGCGCTGATCGCGGGCGTCCTGCTGCTCGCCGGTTTCGCGGCCCGCAGCCGTGCGGTACGGATTCTCGGAACCTTTTCCGCGGCACTGGGTTCCGGCGTCGCCCTCACCACCGTCCTGAGCAGCACCGCCCCCGAGGTCTCCAACATGGAGGCCACCCACGGCGCCGGCTACTGGCTGTCGGTCTTCGCGATGGTGGTCGCCCTGGCCGCACTGGCAACCGGCCTGGCCGCCGACCGCGCCGTCCCCGGCCCGCCCGACCGTTCCCGGGACGCGATCGCGGGCACCCTGCTGCTCCTGTCGGCCATCGTGGCGATCACCGGCTCCTTCCTGAAACTGACCGGCGGCGGCGTCATCGAGGTCACCACCTGGGGAACCAAGTACCTGGACCAGGAAAACAACAGCTGGCAAGGCGCGGCCCTCGCCGCGAGCACCCTGGTGGCCGCACCGATCGCCCTGCTCCTGCTCACTCCCCTGGCCGCCCGCACCGCCCTGCTCCACCGCCTGGCGGTAGCAGCCGCCGCCCTCAGCATCGGCACCACCCTCACCGTTGTCCTGGACACCTCCAGCGACCTCTTCGCCGACTCGGCCGAGAAGAGCGACCTCGGCCCCGGCTACTGGGTCCTCATCATCGCCACCCTGCTGTCGCTGGCCGCCACCTTCACCGCCGTCCTGGCCATCCCCGCTCCCACCGATCCCCCGACACCGCAAATCCCTGGCGGGCAACCGTTCTCACCGCACCACCCCAACTCCGGCCGGCCGTACCAGCAGCTCTCCGCTCAACCACATCCGTATCCGGCTCAGCAGCAGCACTTTCCGGTCCAGCAGCAGTCCTACCCCGGACAACCGCAACCCGGATATCAGGCTCCACAACAGTTCCCGGGTCAGCAGGGCGGCTATCCGCCACCCACCGGCGGTCCCGCGCACTGAAGTCTCGAAACCCATCGCAGGCGGGTGGAGCTCCCGGCCGAACCGCCGAGCGCCACAACTGTTCCGAGGGGAAGTCCGGGTATCCGGCTCGCCCTCGACCGCTGGTCGCCCTGCGGTGAGGTGTCGAATCAGCCAGTGACGCAACCACTCCCGGTTTCCGGAGCTGTCACGTCGCGAACTCCGGACGGCGCGCCGTCACGCACGCTCCCCACGATCGCGAAGCGAATCACCGGGACACCGGGATGGACCTGTCGGGTGCACATCCCGGCTAGGGTCGCAGTGTGAGCGAGATGGAAGGCCCCGGAACGTACCCGCATCCGTACGAACCGCTCCGGCCTGCCGACGGTCCCCGGCCCGGCCCTGCGCCCGGCCCCTATCCGGGCGGCTCATATCAACCCGGTCCGCCCTACCCGCCCGGTCCCGCAGCGGCGCCCGGATCGACCGGCGGCAATTCGTTTCCGGGCGGACCCGCACCCTCCGGCACGCCGGGCGCGGGCTATTCGCCGGGTGGGATCAATCCGGGCCCGCCGAGTCACCCCGGGATGCCGGGCCTGCCGGCGGGCCAGGTTGCGCCGATCGGCCAAGGGACGCCGGGCAATTCGCCGGGCAGTGCAGCTCTGGGCCGGCTGGCCGGGGCGCTGCTGCTGTCGATCGCGGCGCTCGGTGTGCCCGCGTCCTTCCTGCCGCTGGTGGAGTTCGACGAGGCGTTCCTGGATATACAGATGTCGCTGACCTGGAGTGCGTGGCATTTCGGCGGCGGGGCCGATGACACCCCGCAGGTGATCGGGGTGGCGATCACCCTGGCCGCGGTGGTCGCGCTGATGGGCGGGGTGATGCTGGCGGCCGGGGGCGGGCGGCGGGCGGGCGCCCGCGGTATCGGGTATCTGGCCGCCGGGATCACCCTGGGCGTGACGCTGGCACTGGTGGCCGCACTTGTCGTCTACGTGAAGTCCTACGACAGCGCGGAAATGGACGAAGAGTTCCTGTTCGAGAGCACCGTGGGGCCCGGATTCTGGCTACTGGTCTGCATGGCCGTCCTGGCGGCGATCACCTTGCCGATCCTATTGCTCGCCCACCGCCGAGCGATCGGGATGCCGCGGCCGGGTCGGGCAGCGGATGGTGTGACGGGCGTACTGCTACTACTGGCGGCAGCACTGACAATCACCGGCTCGCTGCTGGACCTGCTGGAAAAGAGCAACGCCTGGGGCTTCACCGGCGAGGACGAGTCGGCCCTCACCTGGCAGGGACCGGTCCTGACCCTCACCGCAACCCTCTCGATCGCAATGGCGTTCGCACTGTTCTCCAGGCTTCCCGTCAAATTCCGCCAGGTACGGGGGCTCGCCGTGTTCGTGTCGGGCCTGGCGGTCGGCGCACCGCTCGCCGTCGTCTGCGACACGGAATCGGTAAACCTGAGCCTGGCAGACCTGCTCACCGAGTCACTGGGTCCCGGCTTCTGGGTGCTCACGGTCGCCACCGTGACAGCCTGGGCCGCAGCCATTTCCAGCCTCGCCGCCCAGCGCGAGCTGGAGATTCCCGCCACCACCTGGCCTCCCGCCGCCGGGCAGCCGTATTACCCGGCGCCGCAACAGTATCCGGCCCACCCCGCACCACAGACCTACGCCGCTCCGCCGCAGACGCCTCCGGCCCCGCCGCAGCTGGTCCAGGAGGAACCCTGGCAGCAGACGGCGGGGCCGGAGGCGTAAGCCGTTGACCGGCTAGAGAATTCGCGACAGGAACGCTTTGGTGCGATCGTGCTGCGGGTTGGCCAGCACTTCGCGCGGATTCCCGGATTCGACCACGACGCCGCCGTCCATGAACACCAGCTGATCGGCCACCTCGCGGGCGAAGCCCATTTCGTGCGTCACGACCACCATGGTCATGCCCGACTGCGCGAGTTCCCGCATGACGCCGAGCACCTCGCCGACGAGCTCCGGATCCAGCGCGGAGGTCGGCTCGTCGAAGAGCATGAGTTTGGGATCCATGGCCAGCGCCCGCGCGATGGCGACCCGCTGCTGCTGCCCGCCGGACAGCTGCGCCGGATACGCATCGGCCTTGTCCGCCAACCCGACTCGCGCCAGCAGCTCCTTGGCGCGGGTCACGGCGTCGGCCTTCTTGATCTTCTTCACCTGGGTGGGCGCCTCGATGATGTTCTCGAGGACCGTCCGGTGCGGGAAGAGGTTGAAGTGCTGGAACACCATGCCGATATCGCGACGCTGCCGAGCCGCCTCGCGCGGATGCAGTTCGTAGAGCTTGTCGCCCTTCTCGCGGTAGCCGACGAGCTCACCGTCCACGTACAGCCGTCCGGCGTTCACCTGCTCCAGGTGATTGATGCAGCGCAGGAAGGTGGACTTGCCCGAACCGGAGGGGCCGATCAGGCACAGCACCTCGCCGCGCTTCACCTCCAGCGTGATGCCCTTGAGCACCTTGACCGAGCCGAAGTTCTTGCACACCTTGTCGGCGCGCACCATCGGCGTATCCGAAACCATTGCGGCCTTGCTTGTTTCGATGCTCACTGGTCTCCCAACGCCGAGCGCTGCATCGAAGCCATGGCCTTGAGCTGCTTGCCGGTCAGCTTCTTCGACATACCGCGCGAGTAGTACCGCTCCAGGTAGAACTGGCCGACCATGAGCACGCTGGTGATGGCCAGGTACCAGGTGGCGGCCACCAGCAGCAGCGGGATCGGCTGGAAGTTCACGCTGTAGATGTCGCGCGCCCGCCCGTACAGGTCGGTGGTGAGCGGGATGGCGGTCACCAGCGAGGTCGTCTTCAGCATGGAGATGAGTTCGTTGCCGGTCGGCGGGATGATCACCCGCATGGCCTGCGGCAGCACGGTGCGCCGCATGGTCTGCGCCCACGACATGCCCAGCGCGGTCGACGCCTCCCGCTGCCCCTCACCCACGGAATTGATTCCGGCACGGACGATTTCGGCCATGTACGCGGCCTCGTTCAGACCGAGGCCGAGCATGGCGAAGAAGAACGGAGCCTGCCAGCCCTGCACATCGAAATCCGCCAGCGACGGGCCGAACGGCACACCGACGGTGATCGTCTTGTACAGCGACGGGAACAGGCCCCAGAACACCAACTGCACGTAGACCGGCGTCCCGCGGAAGATCCACAGGTACGCCCACGACACCGACCGCAGCACCGGATTCGGCGACAGCCGCATGACCGCCAGCACCACGCCCAGCACCACGCCGATGGTCATGGCGAGCACGGTCAGTTCCAGGGTCACCAACGCGCCCTTGGCGATTCGCGCGTCGCGCAGATACTTCCAGTAGGTGTCCCAGTGGTAGGCCGGGTTGGTCTTGGCGCCCCACAGGAACAGCCCCAGCAGCACCAGGATCACCGCGGCCGCGATCCACCGGCCCGGCCGTCGCAGCGGAATCGCTTTGATCGGCTCGGGCTCGGATTCGGTCGCGACCGCGGGGGTGGAAGCCGCGGGCTTGGTCTCGTCTTGCGACATGTGCGGTTACTGCGCTCCGTTGATGACGGACTTGGTGATCACGCCGGCCGCGACGTTCCAGTTCTCGGCGATCTTGCGGGCCTGGCCGTTGTCCATCAGATACTGGACGGCCTCCTGCAGCACCGGTCCGAGCGCGGAGCCCTTCTGCACCGGCCAGCCGTACGGCGCGGAGTCGAACATCTTGCCGGTGGTCTCGATGGTGTCCTTGTTCTGGTCCACGGCGTAGATGGTCACCGGCAGGTCGGCGGACATGGCGTCGACCTGTCCCTGCACCAGCGCGGTCGCGGCCTGGGACTGCTCGTCGTAGGCGACCTTCACGATCTCCGGCTTGCCCTCGGCGACGCACTTGGCGCTCTTGGCCGGGATCTCGTCGGTGTCCTGAACGGTGGTGCGCTGCACCGCGACTCGCTTACCGCAGGCATTGTCCGGATCGACCGCCTTGCCCTTCTGCTGCGCCCACTGGGTGCCGACCTGGAAGTAGGTCACGAAGTCGACGGTCTTCTCGCGTTCCTTGGTGTCGGTGAACGAGGACATGCCGACGTTGTAGGTGCCCGTCTCGATGGACGGAATGATCTTCTCGAAGTCGGATTCACGGTAGTCGGCCGTCAGGCCGAGCACCTTGGCGACCGCGTCCATCAGGTCCACGTCGAAGCCGACGATCTTGCCGTCCGCGTTCTTGAACTCGTTCGGCTGATACGGCACGTTCACGCCGACGACCAGCTTGCCGGACTGCTTGATGGCGTCCGGGACCTTGGCCGCGATGGTTTCGACCTTCGCGACCTCGACCTTGGCGACATCGTCGCCGCCCTCGGTGTTGCTGGTACACGCGGTCAGCGCGAGCGCGCCGCCGGCGATCACACACAGGGCGCGCGCGGCACGCCCGCGCATTGAAATACGAACAGACACAGGTCCTCCACAGTTCGGGTGCGCGACATCCGGATGCCGCCCGCCGTTTGAAATGTAGGCGAGTCGGTCGGTCCATGCGGGCCGGTTACCGAACATTAATCGGCGATACCTTGCAGCAACGCCGATACACGCCCGGACCCGGAAGTGCGCTCACCAGCGGTGCAGCCGTGCCCGCACCTGCTCGGTGAATTCGGTCGTAGATGCTAACCCACCCAAATCCGACGTAGCTACACCAGCCCGCAACGTCTCCGCTACTGCGTGTTCAATTCGGTCCGCCAGACGGTAGAGCGCACTGTGCACGTCACGGGTGCCGAGCCAGCGCAGCATGCCCACCGCCGACAGCAGCATGGCCACCGGATTGGCGCGATTGTGGCCGGCGAGCGTAGGGGCCGCACCGTGCACGGCCTGGGCCATGGCCTGGGTGTCCGAGCTGTTGAGGGAGGCGGCCATGCCGAGCGAACCGCTCAGTTCGCCGGCCAGATCGGAGAGGATGTCGCCGAACAGGTTCTCGGTCACGATGACGTCGAAGTCGGCCGGATTGCGGACCAGCAGGGCGGTCATGGCGTCCACGTGCTCGTCGCGGGTTTCCACGTCCGGATACTGTTCGGCCACTTCGTAGCACACGTCTCGGAACATGCCCATGGTCATGGGCAGCACGTTCGCCTTGTGCACGATGGTGACCTTCTTGCGGCGCCGGGTCGCGATCCGGAACGCCTGGTGCGCAATGCGTTCGATGGCCCCATGGGTGAAAACGCCTACGGCGAGCGCGGTGTCGGCGGTCGGCTGGAACTCCCCGGAGCCGGCGAACATGTTTCGGTCGGCGTAGAGGCCCTCGCTGTTCTCCCGGACGATGATCAGATCCATCTCGTCGGCCACCGACCGCACATCCGGATGTGTGCGCGCCCAGCGGATGTTCGCGTAGAGGCCGAAGCGTTTGCGGACCGCGCCGGCGGGCGGCAGTCCGGCGCGATACTCGGGGGCGTAGGAGGCATTGTCGTGCGGGCCCATGATCCAGGCGTCGAGGCCGGCGAGGGCCTTCAGGGTCTGCTCGGGCATGGGGTCGCCGAACTCGGCGATGGCGGCGTGGCCGATGAGGAGCGGCACCCATTCGACGGGCGGCAGCTCCAATACCTTCAGTGCCTCGTCCACCACGTCGCGGGTGGCTCGCACTATCTCCGGCCCGATGCCGTCGCCTTCGATCAGGCCCAGCCGAAGCCGGGTCTCGGTGTTGCTCATGCCGGATATCCTCGCGTATCGGGCGCTGTCCGCAACACGGCGGCACACTCCGGAGCACAATTCGAGACCTGGGTGGCGACTCGGGACAATGCCCGTTATGGGTGATTCGGGAGGTTTGCGGCGGTGGTGCAGTCGGTCGAACTGATCCTCGACGAGACGAGCGAGGCGGAGATTCACCGTCAGTGGCAGACGCTGGCGGCGGCCGGATTGCACGCGCCGTCACCGGCCCATCGGCCGCACATCACCGTGGCGGTCGCCCAGGAGATCTGGCCTCGACTCGATAAAACCTTGGGGCAACAGGGATTTCAGCCATTCCCGCTTCGACTGGGCGGCCTGCTGGTGTTCGGCGCGCGCTCGCCGATCCTGGTGCGCGCGGTGGTGCCCTCCGCCGAGCTATTGACCTTGCAGCACAAGATCTTCGAGGTGATCGCGGCCTGCCCGGGAATCCCCACCAATCTGCGTCCCGATGCCTGGACCCCGCATGTGACGCTTGCTCGTCGTTTGCGGGAGGGACAGTTGCAGGCCGCACTGGACGCGGTCGGGTCCGATCGGGACTACCGGGCTACGGTTGTGGGTATCCGGCGGTGGGACGGAGATCGGCGGCTCGAGTGGCCGGTCGCCTAGGGAACACAACCGAACCGCCCGGTGTTGGACCGGGCACAAGACGACACGAGAGGATGCCATGGCCACCCAGACCCTGACCGAGCAGAACTTCGACGAAACGGTCACCAGCAACGACGTCGTACTGGTCGACTTCTGGGCCTCGTGGTGCGGCCCCTGCCGCTCCTTCGCCCCCACCTTCGAAGCCTCCTCGGACAAGCACCCCGATGTGGTGCACGGCAAGGTCGACACCGAGGACCAGCAGGGACTCGCCGCCGCCGCGAACATTCGCTCGATCCCGACCATCATGGCCTTCCGCGAGGGCGTCCTCGTCTTCGCCCAGCCCGGCGCCCTTCCGCCCGCCGCCCTCGAAGACCTCATCACCCAGGTGAAGGCCCTCGACATGGACGACGTCCGCAAGCAGCTCGCCGAGCAGCAGCAGGCCTGAGCGCTCCCGCGCACACCGAATGCGCCGCGACCCAGAAGGGTTGCGGCGCATTCGTTTTGGGTCAGCCGAGCGAGTTGATACCGGCGATCATGGCGCGGACAGTGGATTCCGCGCTGTCGTCGGCGATGGCGGCGCCCCAGCCGCGGCGGCCGTTGAATTCGCACTGGACGAAGGTGGCCATGCCGGATTCGGTGCGGCGCTGGTGGAACTGGAGGATTTCGACCGGATAGCCCTCGTCGTAGAGGGCCGAGGTCAGGGCCGCGACGGGGCTTCCGGTGGCGGTCACCGTGCGGAGGTGGCCGGCGAATTCGAGGGTCGCGGTGAATTCGGCGGCGCGGCGGTGGGTGTATTCGCCGAGTTTGATCGGGCCCGCGTGTCCGCAGTACCGGTCGTAGAACTCGGCGGGGGTCATGCCGGTGCTTTCGGCCTTCAGGCTCTTGGGGGCAGCGGCGATGAACGTGTGTGTATCGAGTGTGATGGTCATTGAACTAGGTCTTCCCGACTTCTTCCCAGAATTTGGCAGAGGGGACCAGCGCAAAAAGAGTTCAAACGGCCGCAGCGAGGGGCCGGTCCGAATCAGACCCCGCTACGGCGGAGAACTACGAGTACTCGCACAGCAGCCACCATCGCGGTAAGCGGAATGAGCGCGGCGCGGTCGCGGTCGGCGACACGAAGCACTGCGCTGCGGCTGTGGGCGGGATTCGGCACGGCACCGAGCATAGGGGCAGACCCACGCATTGGCAACCATATTCGCAATCGACCCACGAGTAACTTCGCCGCAGGTCACCTACCGTGTGGCGGAGCCCACGCCACGCCGGGATGACACAATGAACACCGCTGCCAGACGCTCGCGCCAACTCTCAGTGAATACCGGACCATCCGGACTGTCCGAGGAGTATCGCGATGACCGATCCGAAGCTTCAGAGCACCATCAACGCATTGCTCGGCTGCCACCGCAGCTGCATCCGGCAAGTGGGCGAATCCATCGACAAGGGCGGAAATCACGCCGCCCGAACCCATATCACCGCCCTGATGGATTGCGCCGACGTCTGCCGACTCGCCGGCGACATGCTCGACCGGCATTCGACGTGGACTTCCAGTCTGTGCGAATTGGCCGCGGAAGTGTGCTCGCGCACCGCCGATACCTGCGAACGCCTGGGAGAGGTGGCCTGCGCCAACGCCTGCCGCGCCGCCGCAGACCTCAGCGCCGACCTCGTGGGGCAATTCGCGCGCTGAGCAAGATCATGGAGCTCTGGTGGGCGGGCGGAAAAGTCCCGTTCCGGCGGGAAGACTGGCTGTGGTTCCGTTCTCGAGATCACGAACAGAGATCAGCAGGACCTGGTGGCGGCATTTCGCGAGAGCTACCCGCCATCAGGTCCTGGTGATCTTGTTGTTAGTGGGCTGCGGCGTCCCAGCTGCGGCCTACGCCTACCGAGACCTCCAAGGGGACGGAGAGTTCTATGGCGTTGGACATGTGTTCTCGGGCAAGGGATTCCAGGGCTTCGCGTTCGCCGGGGGCTACCTCGAAGACGAGTTCGTCGTGGATTTGGAGGAGCATGCGGGACTCGAGGCCCGCGTCGCGGATGGCGCGCTGGGTGTCGATCATGGCGACCTTGATGATGTCGGCGGCCGTGCCCTGGATGGGGGCGTTGAGGGCCATGCGTTCGGCCGCCTCGCGGCGTTGGCGGTTGGACGAGTCGAGGTCGGGCAGGTAGCGGCGGCGGCCAAAGAGGGTTTCGGTGTAGCCGGTTTTGCGGGCCTTGTCCACGGCGTCTTGGAGGTAGTCGCGGATGGCGCCGAAGCGGTTGAAGTAGATGTCCATTTGGACCTTCGCCTCGTCGGCGCTGATCTTCAACTGCTGGGACAGGCCGTAGGCGGACAGGCCGTAGGCGAGACCGTACGACATGGCCTTGATGCGGCGGCGCAGTTCGGGGTCGACGTCGGCGATGGGGATGTCGAAGGCCTTGGAGGCCACGAAGTTGTGCAGGTCCTCGCCGGAATTGAAAGCCTCGATCAGGCCCTCGTCCTTCGACAGGTGGGCCATGATCCGCATTTCGATCTGGCTGTAGTCGGCGGTCATGAGCGACTCGTAGCCGGGGCCGACCACGAAGGTGTCACGGATGCGGCGGCCGGTGTCGGTGCGGATCGGGATGTTCTGGAGATTCGGCTCGGTCGAGGAGAGGCGGCCGGTGGCTGCGACCGTCTGGTTGAAGGTGGTGTGGATGCGGCCGTCGTCGGCCACCGACTTCAGCAGGCCGTCGACGGTGACCTTCAGGCGGGTGGCGTCGCGGTGTTCCAGCAGGTGCTGCAGGAACGGGTGCTGAGTCTTCTCGTAGAGGCTCTCCAGCGCGTCGGCGTCGGTGGTGTAGCCGGTTTTGGTGCGCTTGGTTTTCGGCATGTCGAGTTCATCGAACAGGACCACCTGGAGCTGTTTGGGCGAGCCGAGATTGATCTGTTTGCCGATCACGCCGTACGCGGAATTGGCGGCATCGGCCACGCGGTCGGCGAACTGGCGCTGGAGTTCCTCGAGCTGCGCGGCGTCGACGGCGATGCCGGCGTGCTCCAGGTCGGCGAGGACGCTCAGGAGCGGGAGTTCCATATCGCCGAGCAGGGCGGTGGATTCGATGCGGTCGAGTTCGGTGTCGAAGGCGTCGGCGAGATCGAAAACGGCTCGGGCGCGCAACATCTGGGCATTCGCGACCTCGGCGTCGACCTGGTCTTCGTCGTCGAGCAGGGACAGCTGGGTCTCGCCGGCATTGTCCACGCGCAACTCGCGGCTCAGGTAGCGCAGGGAGAGGTCTTCGAGGTTGAAGGTGCGCTGGCCGGGGAGGATCAGATAGGCGGCGAGGGCGGTGTCGCTGGTGAGGCCGCCGAGGACCCAGCCGCGGCCACGCAGGGCGTGCATGGCGGACTTGGCCTCGTGCAAGGCTTTCGCGGTCTCGGGGTCGGCGAGCCAGGCGCCGAGCGCCTTCTCGTCCTCGGGGGTCAGGGTGTGGACGTCGATATAGGCGCCCTCACCGTCGGCGGCGGCCAGGGCGATGGCCTGCACGTCGCCGTGGACGGGCGAGCCGACGCCGACCACGGAGACGCCATGGCGCACACCGGATTTGGCGTGTTCGGCCAGCCAGTCGGCTACCGTGCCGGCGGCCAGGGCGCTGCCGCTGATCTCGAAGCCGGACTCGGCTTCGGGCTCCACGGGGGCGAGGGTGTCGAAGAGGCGGTCACGCAGGACACGGAACTCCAGCTCGTCGAACAGGGAGTGGATCTTCTCGCGGTTCCACGGCTGCACGCCCAGTTGCTCGGGCGTGTACGGGAGCGGGACGTCCTTCACCATCTCGGTGAGCTGACGGTTCAGCACGACGCTGGACAGGTTGGCGCGCAAGGCATCTCCGACCTTGCCCTTGACCTTGTCGACCTGATCGACGAGCGTTTCGAGGCTGCCGTACTCGCGGACCCATTTGGCGGCGGTCTTCTCCCCCACGCCGGGGATGCCGGGCAGGTTGTCGGACGGGTCGCCGCGCAGGGCCGCGAAATCGGGGTACTGCTGCGGGGTCAGGCCGTACTTCTCCTCGACCGCGGCGGGGGTGAAGCGGGTGAGCTCGGAGACGCCCTTCTTCGGGTACAGCACGGTGACGTTGTCATTGACCAACTGCAGGGAGTCGCGGTCGCCGGTGACGATCAGGACCCGGAAGCCCTCTGGCACGGCCTGCGTGGTGAGGGTGGCGATGACGTCGTCGGCCTCGTAGCCGTCGATGGCCATGACCGGAATGCCCAGTGCCCCCAGCACTTCCTGGGTGATCTCCACCTGACCGCGGAACTCGTCCGGCGTGGTGATGCGGTTGGCCTTGTACTCCGGGTACGCCTCGGTGCGGAAGGTCTTGCGGCTCACATCGAACGCCGCGGCCACATGGGTGGGCTTCTCGTCGCGCAGCAGGTTGATCAACATCGCGGTGAACCCGTACACCGCGTTGGTGGTCTGGCCGCCCGCGGTCTTGAAGTTCTCCGCCGGCAGCGCGTAGAACGCGCGGTAGGCCAGCGAATGCCCGTCCAGCAGCAGCAACGTGGGCTGCTCACCGGAGCCGGAGGCAGACAGGACACTCGGACGCTGATCGGTAGAGGCTGAGGTCACGCACAGAGCCTAGCCACGACCACCGACAACCGCGCGCACCGGGCGCGCGGGCTCGCCGCCGGACCTCCTCCGGCGAACCTGGATCCACTTTTCGGTTAATCATGAAAACTTTCCGAAATCATTTATAGCGCAACAGGTCTCGGCGGCGCAGCCGTACCCTTTCCGTGGGGACGGCAACGGAAGGAACACACCATGTCGTTGATACCCGGCGCGACCGCCATCGGACGCGGATTCAATATTCTCGGTGAGTACAGCGCCAACTCGTTGATGGACCAGATAATCGATCTCGGTCCCGATACCAGGACCTGGGAATACCCGCCGACCGGGACCGTCTATTCGGTTCCGGACAATGCCGGGCCGGTGGAGTTCACGCACACCACGGGTTCCTCCTACGTGTACAACACGATCGAACAGTTCCAATCGCACTTTTCACAGAAGGCGGGGGTGCAGGCGTCCTACGGCGGATGCAGCGCGCAATTCGATCTTGCCTACAAAAAGACGGAAACAACCGACCAGTCGTACTACTACTGCATTTTCGAAGCCGACTTCACGGCGTGGAAGCTGAATGTCAACCACACCTCGTCGCAATGGGTCAGCTCGGATTTCAAGAACGACCCGGATGTGGCGAACCTGCCCGCCACCTTCACGCCGCAGAATCAGGAGAAGTTCTTCACCGTATTCCGCAAGTGGGGAACACATCTGGTGACACAGGTGACCGTGGGTGGCAGCCTCGACTACTACGAGGCCGTGCAAACCCTGTACTCCTCCAACGAGGAAACCGTGCGGGCGAACGTGACGCTGGAGTACAACGCCGTCTTCGTCTCCAGCAAGGCCGAATCGCAGACCGAGTGGGACACCCTGGGCAAGACGTGGGCCGACAGCCGGATCGTCACGGTCAATGCCACCGGGGGTGACATCAGCCTGCTGAACTCGCTGACCCCCGGCTACGGCTCCTCGGACTCGGTCCAATTCGATGCCTGGTCCAAAGAGTTGATGAAGAATCCCGCCGCCGTCGAGTACGAACTGCGGCCGCTGAACGTATTGTTCTCCGGCGATCAGGCGTCGGCGGTGTCAGAAGCCCTGGAGGCCTACACCAATGGCGCGATCTTCACCTACGCCTCCACCGATTACGCGCAGGGCAAAGCGCCGGGCGGCGGCAATGTGCTCACGGGGTGGGGCATTCTCGCCAATGGCAATGTGGCGGTACCGAACCCGCCGGTGACCCCGCCGCCGCCCACCGTGGTGGCTCCCGGACAGGCGGCACCGGTCGGCGGATATCAGCTGGCGTTGTTCGATCAACTGACCTTCGAACCGATCATGTCCCACCTGTATTACCAGACCTACGAACCGAATTCGCTGTCCCCCGACCCGTCCATCTATACCACGATGATGAACGATCTGAATGCCGTCACCGCTCGCGGCTATGTGGCGGCCGTGAGCGGTTTCGCCATCGACCTCCTGAACTATCCGTCCCAGGATTTCCAGCACTGGCTGCTCAGCATCGGAGCCACCATGGCCGGCTGGAAGAAATTCATCGGCTACCCCGACAAGGCCGGCTCGGCCTGCTATGTCGTCGTGGGCAGACAGGGCGCGGCACCGGGAATGGCACTCGAACTACTCCAGGCCGTCTACTCCCCCAATGACTGGCTCAACGAGCCCTACTACTTCAACATGAACGCCTCGGTGGTCGCCCTCACCTACGCGCGCACCGCCAACGCGATCAGCAAGGAGCACACCATCGGCTCCATCGCCGAAGCCGAACCCATGCCTCCCGAACAACCACAGCACCCGGGACACGGCCACAAGCCGCCGCGCGGCCGCGACAAGGAGCACGCCCCGAAGCGCCGCCCCTGACCCCGCTCGGGCAAACCCGGCGTTGATCAGTGCATTCGCCCCGCTCGACGCCGGACCCCAACGCCTTGCCGGAAAACGGATTTCGCTCCCGCGCCGTCACCTGGTAGCGTGACGCCACGCCAAGGGGCGTAGCTCAACTGGCAGAGCAGCGGTCTCCAAAACCGCAGGTTGCAGGTTCAAGTCCTGTCGCCCCTGCAAACGGCTCCGGGCCGGGCACTCGATCACCGAGCGCCCGGCCCGCAGTCTTTCCAGCGGGCGCCTCCCCGAAGACAGCGAAATCTGCTGCGGCTCAATCGATCATGGCAGGATCGACGGGATGGACCTGATACCGCACAACCCCACCGACGGCGTCTACCCCGCCACCGGCGACTACATCCATGCCCACGAGGTGCGCGATGCCAGCCGATTCCTGTTCATCTCCGGCACCATGGGCCTGGACCCCACCGGTCGGCCGGGCGCGACACTGGAAGACCAACTCGACCTGATCTGGTCCAACATCCGGCGGATCCTCGCCGCCGCGGACATGACCGTCGACAATATCGTCCGCACCACCGCATACCTCCGAGACGCCGCCTACGCCGAAACCAATGCCGAGGCCCGCGTAGCCGCCTTGAATGGGCGTGTCATCCCCACCACCTCGATCGTGGCCGCGACATTGGACAATGACTGGCTGGTCGAGATCGAGGCTATCGCGGCCGCCTGACGAGGAAGACCGGAATACGCGAGGTCGCGTGGTGACGATCGGGACGGTGCTCATCCTGGCTGCGACCGCGGTTTTCGCACTACGCGTGGATTGCGGAATGTACAGCGGGAAGCCGATTTCCAGCGTAGGGGCCGGAGACTGTGTAGGCGTTGCGCCAGGTGAGAAAGCGGCACAATTCTGGATCGTGCCCTGCGTCTCGGCGACTGCGGACTACCGGGTGACCGGGTTCTCCCCGTACCGGATCGAGGGCGAGGATATCGACGAGAGGGAACGCAGGATCTCGGGAGACTGCCGCGCGCAGGGCGCCTTGGTCTGGCTCAGCATTACGGGGCTGAACGACACGGGGGATTCCGCCAGGGCCCTCTGTGCGAATGGTATTCACCGGTGGTGGAAAGCGGAGGAATACCAGGGTCCGGTTACGGTCAGCAGATGACGGTCCACACGGACGCTCAGCAGCGCCTGTACGAGGTTTTCGCGCGAGTGCCGCGTCCTGCCGTCGTGGATGGTTGCCCGCACTGCGTCGAACCCGGTGCGGACAGCTGTCTGCCGGCGGTGCCGGTCAGCGAACTGGCTCCCGATCAGCTTGCCCGGTACGCGGCGAAGGCCATGACCACCTGGGGTGGCGTGGACGAATTCCAATACTCTCTCGAGAAGCAGGCTGTGACCGAGTTTCTGTACTCCTGGTGGCTGCACACGCTCGCCACGTACCCGGCACAAGTGGGAATCGAGACAGTGCTGTGCTCGATCGCCGTCACCGGAGTTGATCTGGGCCCGTTCCTCGATCAGTGGGCCGGGCTCGATACCGAGAGCGCGTTCCTTCATCTGTGCGATCTCGACGGCAGTCGGCCGTTCACCGGATTCTGGTCCAGAGAGACTGCCGGGGTCGTCGAGGCATGGCTGGCCGAACGTTGAGGGTTGCGCACCGGATCCGGCCTGGGCCAACACTATTCGGGGATTTCTGGCCGGATTGGCAGAAAAATGAACGAAAGTGTGGGCTCAGGCCGGTGGGTCAGCCGACGCCGAGGTAGGCGGATTTGACGGCGGGGTCGTGGAGGAGTTCTCGGCCGGGGCCGGTTTTGGTTACCTCGCCTGTTTCCAGGATGTAGGCACGGTGGCTGCGGGTCAGGGCCTGTTGGGCGTTCTGTTCTACGAGCAGGACTGTGGTGCCCTGGGCGTTGATGTCGGCGATGATTCGGAAGATCTGTTGAATCACCATGGGGGCCAGGCCCATTGACGGCTCGTCCAGCAGGAGGAGTTTGGGGCGGGCCATGAGGGAGCGGGCGATGGCCACCATTTGTTGTTCGCCGCCGGAGAGGGTGCCGCCCACCTGGGTGCGGCGTTCGGCTACTCGGGGGAAGAGGGAGAGGACCCAGTCGAGGGTTTCCTTGTATTCGGATTTCTGTTTGAAGGTGCGGGCGTAGCAGCCCATGTCGAGGTTTTCCTGGACTGTCATACCCGGGAAGATGCCTCGGCCTTCCGGGGCCTGGATCAGGCCCAGGGTTACTCGGTCGTGGGCTTTCACGCGGGTTATGTCTTTGCCCTGGAAGAGGATTCGGCCGCCGCTCAGGGGGAGGAGGCCGGAGAGGGCGCGCATGGTGGTGGTTTTGCCGGCGCCGTTGGCGCCGAGCAGGGTTACCAGTTCACCTTCGCTGACCGACAGGGAAATGCCGTGCAGGGCTTGGATTCTGCCGTAGTTGACCACCATGTCCTCGACTTCGAGGAGGGGGGTGGACGACTTCTTCTCGAGTGATGTCATGGGGCTTCACCCTCTTCCTCGTCGGGGACGCCCAGGTAGGCGGCGATGACCTTCGGGTTCTCGCGGATCTCGGTGGGGAGGCCGTCGGCGATCTTGCGGCCGAACTCGAGCACGACGATGCGGTCGGTGACACCCATGACCAGGCGCATGTCGTGTTCGATGAGCAGCACGGTGAAGCCGTCGTCGCGGATCTTGCGGATCAGATCCATGAGGGCGGACTTCTCGCTGGGGTTGAAGCCCGCGGCGGGTTCGTCCAGGCACAGCAGTTTCGGTTCGGTGGCGAGCGCGCGGGCGATCTCCAGGCGGCGCTGATCGCCGTAGGAGAGGTTGCGGGCCTTCTCCACCGCGCGCGGGGCGATTCCGACGAATTCCAGCAGCGCCATGCCTCTTTCGATGGCGTCGTGTTCCTCGCGGCGATGCCGGGCGGTGCGGAACACCGCGCCGGGAACCGAGGTCTTGTGCCGGGCGTCGGTGCCGACGACCACGTTCTCGAGCGCCGTCATCTCCCCGAACAAGCGAATGTTCTGGAAGGTGCGGGCAATGCCGAGCCGGGTGATCTGATTGCGTTTGAAGGTGGTGAGCGGTTTGCCGTCGAAGTAGACGGTGCCCGCCGCCGGCCGGTACACGCCGGTGATGGCGTTGAAGCAGGTGGTCTTGCCCGCGCCGTTGGGGCCGATGAGCCCGAGGATCTCGCCGCGGCGGATCTCGAAGGTCACATCGTCCAGGGCGGTGAGACCACCGAATTTCACCGTCAGTCCGTCGGTGCGCAGCAGGGGCTCGCCGACGGCGGTCTCGATTTCCCGGTGCGGCGCAACGACATCCGCGACCACGGACGCATCGGAGAGCACCGGCAGCACCTCGGTCACGTCGACCGTGCCCGCGCTGGTTTCCTCTTCCGGCGGGGCGGTGTACCCGGCCCGCATGTCTTCGTTGTCGAACAGCGCGCCACCCGCGCCCGGCCCGGTCATTGCTGAGCTCCTGTCGTCCCCGCGTCTTGGCCCGGCCTGCGCACCGCGCGGGTGATCTGCCGGCCGTAAGTGAGCAGTTTCTGCCGGACCGGGAACAAACCCTGCGGCCGGAAGATCATCATGACGACCAGCACGATGCCGAACATCAGATATTTGTAGTCGCCGAGGGACGTCCCGGCGACCTCCACCGAGCGCAGCCGGATGGGCAGCCAGGCGATCAGGAACGCGCCCATGATGACACCGAGCTTGTTGCCGGAGCCGCCGATGACGACCGCACACAGGAACAGCATCGAGTTGATGATGTTGAACACCGGCGGATTCACGAACTGCACCTGCCCGGCGTAGATCGCACCCGACAGCCCGCCGATGCCCGCGCCGATCATGAACGCCCACAGCTTGAACTTGAAGGTGGGCACGCCCATGATCTCGGCGGCGTCCTCGTCCTCGCGAATGGCGACCCAGGCGCGGCCGACGCGGCTGCGCTCCAGATTGCCGACGATCAGCAGCACCAGGATCACCAGCACGAAGGCCAGCCAGTACCACCACACGCCATTGTTGGCCTTGTCCAACAGGTTCGAGCTCTCGGGGTCACCGAAATGGCCGGAGGAGAAGTATCCGCCCGGCAGCTCCTCGGATTCGCCGAGCCGCGGGTAGGCGATGCCCGACAGCCCGAGGCTGCCATTGGTGACCTCGCCGAGATTGTCGGCGAGCAGGCGCACGATCTCACCGAAACCCAATGTCACGATGGCCAGATAGTCACCGCGCAGACGCAGGGTGGGGGTACCGAGAATCAATCCGGAGAACGCGGTGAGCGCCACCGCCAAGGGCACGCACGCCAGCCACGCCCACTCCGAGGAGAACACGCCGTCGGTCTTGTGCCACGGGCTCTCCGGGCTGGTGAGCAGACCGACCGTGTACGCGCCGACCGCGTAGAAGCCGACATACCCGAGGTCGAGCAGACCCGCCTGCCCCACAACGACATTCAAGCCCAGCGCGATCAGCGCGAACATGGCGAACTGCGCCATGACCAGCCCGAAACTGTATCCGGGAGTGTCGAGTCCGGGCGGCGGGTACAGCGGCAGCAGCGCCAGCACGATCAGCGCGGGCACGCCCACGGCCCACTGCATGGGCCGCGACAGCCCGTCCCACCAACTGCGGATCGCATCCCCCACGCCGCGCATATCGCGTTGCGGCGCAGTGGGTTTGGCCGGCCATTTGTCCTGTGTCGTCGTCATACCCGCGCCTTTCCGAGGCTCTCCCCCAGAATGCCGGTGGGCCGGATCATGAGAACCGCGACCAGCAGCACGAAGGCGACCACATCGCGCCAGGCCTCACCGAACAGGGCCTGGCCGTACATTTCCGCGACGCCCAGCAGCAGCCCGCCCAGCAGCGCACCGCGCAGATTGCCGATACCGCCGAGCACGGCGGCACTGAAAGCCTTGATGCCGAGCACGAATCCGCTCGTGTACATGATGCCCTCGGGCACCCGCAGGCTGAACAGCAGCGCGGCCGCACCGGCCAGCACGCCGCCGATGAGGAAGGTCAGCATGATGACCTTCTCGCGCGAGACGCCCATCAGCGTGGCGGTGTCCGGGTCCTGCGCGACTGCGCGAATGCCACGCCCGAATTTCGTTCTGTTGATGAGGATTTCGGTGGTCGCGGCGAGAACCACCGCGGCGAAGATGATGATCAGCGTGACATTGGTGACCGAGGCGCCGAACAGATTGAACTGTTCCTTGGCCTCCACCAGCTTGATCTTCTCCTGCGCGTTGTTGCCGCCCAGGCGCGCGAGTCCCAGCGCGTCACTGATCTCCGGCAGCACGTAGTGCACGAATTCCTGGATGACGAACGACATGCCGATCGCGGTGATCAGGAAGCTGAGCGGTCTGGCTCCGCGTTTGCGCAGCGGCCGATAGGCCACGCGCTCCAATCCCAATGCGGCGCCGCCCGATATCGCCATGCCGATCAGCATGGCCAGGCCGAGATACAGGATGGTCAGGAACATGCCCTGGTTGTAGGCATTGCCGCGGGGATCGAATCCGAGCAGCATCAATCCCACATACTGGCCGAACAATCCCAGCATGAAGATTTCCGAATGCGCGAAGTTGATCAGTCGCAGCACACCGTAGACCAGCGTGTAGCCGACGGCCACCAGCGCGTAGATCGACCCGTAGGTCAATCCCTCCACGGTCAGATCCCAGAACCGGTCGAAGAGTCCCTGTACGTCGAACCCGATCGAACCGGCGAGCACGGCCGAGTCGGCCAGCGCGGTTACAGTCATTCGTTACTCTCGCCATCGAGCCAGCAGCGTGCGCCGGCGGGCGGCGGGGTCTCCGCGCCCGGCAGCGCACGCTGCTCGCGAATTCCGTTGTCCTACTGGACCTTGTACATCCAGATCAGAGCAGAGGTGAGTTCACCGCTCTCGCTCCACTTGTACTGGCGTGCCAGCCCGGCTCCGTCGTAGCTGCGGACGAAGTCGAGAATGTCGGCGCGCGAGGTCTTTCCGGAGTCGATGGCCTTCAGCACGATGGTGGTGAGGTCGTAGCCCTCGACCGAGTACACGCCGGGAGCCTGGCCGTTGAGCGCCTCGTAGTCGGCGGTGAACTTCTCCGGAGCCGGACCACACGGGCAGGACAGCAGCGCGTCCTTGGTGGCGTCGCCACCCTGTCGCACGAACTGCGGATCATTGGTGCCGTCCGCAGAGACGAAGGTCGCGGTGACGCCGCTGGAGCGCAGCTGGTTCACGAACGGGGCGGCCTCGGCGTAGTAGCCGGCGTAGAAGATGGCGTCGGGGGCGGCGCCCTTCAGCTTGGAGACGGCGGCGGCGAAGTCCTTGTCGCCCTCCTTCACCTGCACCGAGCAGGCCGGGTCGGCGGCCGCGCCGAGGCCCTCGGTGACGGCGCGGGCCAGGCCGGTGCCGTATTCGGTGTTGTCCTGGGCGACGCAGATCTTCTTGAAGCCGGCCGCACCGGTCAGGTACTTGGCCACGGCCGGACCCTGCAGGTCGTCATTGGCCAGGCCGCGGAAGAAGGTCTTCCAGCCATTGGTGGTGAGGGTGGCGTTGGTGGCCGACGCGGTCAGCGTGGGCAGGCCGGCATCGCTGAGGATCTGGCCGGTCGCCTTGGTCTCACCGGAGAAGGTGGGGCCGATCAGGGCGGAGATCGACTGATCGTTGATGATCGTCGGGATGACCTGGGTGGCCTTCTGCGGGTTGCCCTCGGTGTCGAAGCGCTTGACGGTCACCTGGCAGTTGGGGTTGGCCGTGTTGTGCTGCTTCAGCGCCAGCTCGACACCCATGATGATGTTGATGCCGAGTGCGGAGTTCGGGCCGGTGAGCGGGCCCGCCATGGCAATGGTCTGGGGCTTGCAGGTGGCCTTGCCGTCACCCGCGGGGTCGGCCGCGGTGCTGGTGGTGCCGGCGGGCACCTCCTTGCCGGACGTGTCGATCTGCACCACCGGCTTGATGTTCAGGTTGCTGCCCGAACCCTTGTCGTCGTCGGACTTGCTGCTACAACCCGCCAGCACGATTGCCGCTGCCGCGCCGATGACCATCGCTCGCGCCGTGCGGGACTGCCGCAGGGTCGTGCGCGTCATTGAACCAAGCACGATTCACCTCTATGTTCTGTGCTCCCCGGCCAGCCGGGGAGGCCGCCTCATCTATCGGCCCGACCAGAACATATCCCTGCAACGTTAGCTCCGCATCACATTCGCATCATTCATGTGACATCGCAACAAACGAATTTGCCCAGCGTGTTTCGGTGGAGTTAACCCACCGAACCCACACTGGGCAACGATTCGGTTATCGAATCCGGCTATCAGGACTTGGGAGCCAGATTCTCCAATACAACCTCCGCGACGGCCTTCATCGTCGTGCGGCGATCCATGGCGGTGCGCTGAATCCACTTGAACGCCTGCGGTTCCGAGAGACCCTGAGTCTGCATCAGCACACCCTTGGCACGCTCGACCAGCTTGCGGGTTTCGAGCCGCTCGGAAAGATTCGCGACTTCACCTTCGAGGGCGGTGATCTCGTGGAATCGGCTGGCCGCCAATTCGATGGCCGGCACCAGATCCGATTTCGTGAACGGCTTCACCAGGTACGCCATCGCCCCCGCGTCGCGCGCCCGCTCGACCAGATCCCGCTGACTGAAAGCGGTCAGAATGACCACCGGCGCAAGGCGTTTCGACGCGATCTCGGCGGCGGCGTCGATCCCGTCCCGGCGCGGCATCTTCACGTCCATGATCACCAGATCCGGACGCAACTCCTCGGCGAGGTCCACGGCCTGCTGACCGTCGCCCGCCTCACCCACCACCAGATACCCCTCTTCGGAGAGCATCTCCACCAGATCCATCCGGATGAGCGCCTCGTCCTCGGCAACCACCACCCGCTTGGGGGCGGACGCCGCGGCATCCCGCTTAGAACCGCCCCCTGCTGTCGTTCCCATAGATGAACCCCTGTCGCTCCGATACCAACACCCGACGCATCCCGGTCCGAAGCCACCCTCGACGGATCGGCACGCACCCGAGTAACCAAAGAGTACCGTCCACCCGCGCTCACAACCCATCTACCCAGCGCAAACCGACCAGTATCACAACCCGTGTCGCGTCCCGGCCCCTCGATTTAGTTCCAGCGCCCAACACCCGCTATGATTCGAACCCGGTGCGCCGAGTTGGCGGAACAGGCAGACGCGACGGTCTCAAAAACCGTTGTCCGAAAGGACGTGTGGGTTCAAGTCCCACACTCGGCACTGAAATGGCGGGCATGATCGGAAGATCATGCCCGCCATTGTTGTTTCGGCGGCCGGTCGGCCGTATCAGCGCTGGGTGGCGAAGGAGCGTTCTTCAGCGAAGGCGGCGAGGTCCACCTGGCGGCGGGCATTGGAGATGCCGTTGACGAGGCTCGTTCCCAGGGGGCCGGTGCGGTCGTAGAGGGTGGCGCTCGCTGTCGCTATGCCGTTGGCGGAGAAGTGGTCTCGGGCCTGGATGCCCAGTTCCGGGCCTTCGGGCAGGCGGGTGAGGGTGACGGTGACGTCGCTGTTGATGTAGCCGACGCCCGCGGTTCCCCAGTTGCAGACCAGGTTGGTGGTGTCGCCTACGAAGGCGGCGCGCTGGAAGGGGGTTACGGGGTCGCCCGCTACGACGGGTGGGACGTTGTGCCAGGCGCATTTTCGTTCGCTGTTGACGCCGGAGGCGAAGTCGCCTGTCCATTCGAGGTCGCCGGATTTGAACAGGGGCGGGTTTCCCTCGGGCGAGTCGAGGCGGCGGTCGGGGACCGGGAGGGTGTGGGTGGGCTGCCAGACTTCGCCCGGGGGCTGGTCGGCCACGGCCAGGTACATGACGGTGGCGCGGGAGCGGATCTCGCCGTGCTGGATGATCTCGGCGTCGACGACGCGGACTCGGTTGCCGTCGCGGACCACCGCGGTGCGCAGCTCGATGGGGTCGGTGAGGACCGGGCGGAACAGGTCGGTGGTGAAGCGGGCGGGAATGAAACCCGGTCCGGGGGTGTGGGTTTCCAGGCCGCGGGCGAGCAACGCGCACACCGAAGTACCGGCGATTTGGCTGCGGGACCAGGCGCTCACCGCGAAATCGGTTGCCATGTACTGTCCGTCGACCAGCGTGAAGAATGCCACGACCGTCTCACTTCTCTCGGTTCAAGATCAGTGAAAAGTAGAACACGTTTCAGTTCACTGCGGAAGGGCCGGGTCCGGCCGATGGCCGCCGGCGGCCCACCGACGCAGCGGCCCGGTCGTATGCCGCCGCCGGCTTCGAGTGACGCTGCGGCGCACACCGCGGAACAGGCCGATCACATCGCGCGCGAAAACCGTTCGGGAGACGCCCAATACGCGCAGGGCGGGGCCGTGGTCGGCGGCGACCACCAGAACCGCGCCGAGCAGGATCACCCACCAGGCCAGGCCCGCGGCAACCCGGGCGGGGCGCGGGGTTGTGGCGAAGGCGGCGCGCAGGCGCTGGCAGTGGAAGGGGACGTGGCGGCGTTCGTCGTCCAGGATGAGGGCCGCCACGCGGGTGGTGAGCGGATCGGATGTGCCGTCGCGCAGGGCGCGGTAGTAGCGCAGGGCGACGACCTCGGCGATGGTGAGGACCATGAGTTCCAGGCGCAGGCCCAGGGCGCGGCGCAGGCGGACGAAGACGGCGTCGACCCAGTGGGCCGCGATGGTGGGCTCACCCGCCGCCTCGAGCAGGCAGGCCAGCAGCCGGGCGTGGTTGCGTTCCTCGGCGATGAACAGTCGCACCGCCGCCGCGTAGACGGGGTCACCGGCCTGTTCGGCCTTGGCCATCAGGTTGGCCCCATCGCCGGACTCCCCCACCTGGAATCGCTGCACACTGCGGACCACCGCGGGATCCAGCCTCGCCCCGCACGCCCAATCCGGGTCTCCCGTGGCCGCGCGGGCCGCCACCTTGGCCTCGAATTCGGTTGTCCATCGCGAGAATTCGACGGTTTCGTGCACTGCGGCCTCCTGCTCCACCCCGGCCGGTCGGTCCCGGCATCCGGTCCGAGCCTAGGAACGGAGTGTGGACGGCAGTGGCGGCCATTGTGGAGATTCCGTGTGAATCCGAACCGCGGCGTAGGCTGACTCGTACATCCGCTCAGAACGAGCACATCACGCGGAGGCTGGAATGCGGGTGAACAGGCTGACCGCCGACCTGTCCGAATATCCGGACCTGGTCGTCATTCTGCTGGGTATGCGGGTGCGCAAGCCGCGCGGCATCCTGCGCCTGCTCGGGGTTGGGCCGAAACTGTACCGATCGCATGCCGACAAACCCGACGGGCTGCTGCTGCACGAGGACGTGGTGTGGTCGATGTTCCCGCCGCACTGGGGCGCCCGGCAGTATTGGCGCGATCTCGATTCGCTCGAACGGTGGACGCGGTCGGAACCGCACCGCATCTGGTGGCGGGATTTTCTGCGCGATTCCGGCGGCACCGGATTCTGGCACGAAGCGTATTTCGCGCGCGGCGGCATCGATTCGGTGTACGACGATATGGGGCCGACGGCCGGATTGGCGCGCTTCGCGCCGACCGTTCCCGCGCGCGGGCGGTTGTTCTCCACGCGCGGCCGAGTGCGCGGCGCCACACCGGAATTCGCTCCGGTAATAGACGAATCCACTTACTATGAGGAAAGCAATGACCAACCCCCGGCGAATATGAATCATGCGGCGCCGCAACAGCATGCGCATATTCCAGGGGCCTTGACCTGCTGCGAGTCCGCGCTCGCGGACCCGGGAGCGAACGACAGGCGACCGGTTCCGAACCAGTGAATGAACATCCCGTTCCAAACCTGTGATTCGGTCACAGAAGTATTTCGGCGAGCAATTCCAAGCCCTATGTTGTGCCCATGCATGTGCTGTTCGTGTGCAGCGGGAATGTTTGCCGATCTGTCATTGCCGAGCGCCTCACGCTCGCGGTAGCCGCTGACCACGGACTACAGGAGCTCACCGCCGAAAGCGCGGGTGTGCGCGCACTGGTGGGCTTTCCGGTGGAACCCCTTGCGGCACAGACGATCGAGGGCCTGGGCGGCAATGCCGACGACTTCCGGGCCCGCCGCCTGAAACCGGATATGGTGCACCGCGCCGATCTGGTGCTGGCCATGACCGAGCAGATCCGCGACCAGGTGCGCGATCTCGTGCCCGAGGCCCTCCCCCGCACCTTCACGCTGCTCGAGGCGTACCGCATCGCGAAGGTGAGCGGTGCGCGCTCGGTGGTCGGGTTGCACGCCGCCCGTGACGATCTCGCGTATGTGGGCCGGGAGAACATCTCCGATCCGGTGGGCCTGTCCCCGCACGCCTTCTGCGAGGTCGGCGACCGCATCGCCGAGGCGCTCGTCCCGCTGCTGCTGGCCCTGCACGCGCATCAGCATCCGCAGGCCACCATCCACCCTCGCCCCGCCGCCGATGAGGCCGGCGACCGGCGTCCCGCCCTGCTCGTACTGCCCGGCGGCCGTGCGGAATCCGCCGCTCATGCCGCGGAATCGCCTCGGCCGGAGCGCAAGTCGGCGCCTCGGCCCGAGTCGTCGGCGGGCTGAATTCGCGCCGCCGCGCCGAAGCGAACACCGCGTGTCAATGCCACTGTCTGCCCGCTTGGTCCGGTAAGGGATTACACTCCCCGCGGACGGACAACACACCGCCGTGGTTCGACACACGAACAGGACTCAGACATGCCGAAACGGATTTCGGATGTTTCGCTCCATGTTTTCGGGACACCGCAGACCCTCGATCGCGTCGTGCGCACCGTATGCCGCGTGGTCGACGAGTACGTGGCCGATCGCGATATCTTCGCGTGGCGGTTCACGCTTCCGGTCGAAGTGGACGATCCCGCGCACACCGTGCTCGAAACCCAGTGGCGGCTGGATCATCCAGCCGTCGATCCGGGCGAACGACGCACCTTCGAGATCGCACTCAGCCTGGTCGGCGAGTCGCGGCAGCTGACGAAGGCCGGTATCGCCCGGCTGGAGCAGCGCCTCGTACTCGAGCTCGGCGCGGGCGAGCCGATCCCCTACATCGTGCACGCCCTGCAGCGCGAGAACTTCGAACTCGAAGAGAACCGCGAACTGATCTGAGGCGGAGACACCGCAGGCCGCACCCACGCGGGGTACGGCCTGGAGTGAAGTCTTGGTCAGCCGCGCGCCGGGAAGTGCCGGATCACGCCTTCCTGCACCGTGGTCGCGAGCAGTTCACCGGTGCGCGAATAGAAATGCCCGCGCGCCAGACCACGCGAACCGGACGCCACCGGCGACTCGGTCGCGTACAGCGCCCACTCGTCGAACCGGAACGGCCGGTGGAACCAGATGGAGTGGTTCACCGTCGCCGCGAGAATCCGATCGTGCCCCCACGACAGCCCGTGCGTGGTGATGATCGAATCCAGCACCGTGGTGTCCGACGAATACGCCAGCGCCGCAACGTGAATCATCGGGTCCTCGGGCAGCGGCCCGTCGGTGCGCATCCACACCCGGTTGTAGTCGAGCGTGCCGCCCTTGTCCTTGAGGATCCAGGCGGGATCGTTCGTGTACCGCATGTCGATGGGATGCGGTGCCTTGACGAACATTTCGAGCTTGTCCTCGAGCCCGGCGAAGGATTCCTCCACCCGCGGCAGCCCCTCCGGATCCGGCACATCGGGCAGCGGCACGCCGTGCTCGAGGCCCTTGCCGTAGTCCTGGAAGGCCGCGAGCATGACGAACAGCTCCTGCCCGTCCTGATACGCGGTCACCGTGCGATTGGCGAACGAGCGCCCGTCCCGATGCCGGTCGACGTGGTATTCGATCGGCTTCTTGGTGTCGCCGCCGCGCACGAAATGCGCGTTGACCGCATGCACCGGACGCCCCGGGCCGACCGTGCGCCCGGCCGCGATGATGGCCTGCGCGACGAGCTGCCCGCCGAAGGTTCTGGACCAGACCTTGTCCGGGTGGTGGCCGATGAAGATATCGGGACCGTGCTCCTCGAGATCGAGCAGGCGCAGCAGCACCCGCAGATCGTCGGATAGCCCGACACCCTCGGGATCGACGGGTCCTGCCGCCGATTCCGTCTCCAGAGACGCACTCACCCGGTGGTCCTCCTCGTTCTAGTGGTCCTCTTCGCCGATCCGGTGCACGTGGATCAGATTGGTGGAACCGACAGTACCCGGCGGCGAGCCGGCCACGATGACCACGAGGTCGCCTTTGTTGTAGCGCCCGATGGACAGCAGCGCATTGTCGACCTGATGGATCATCTCGTCGGTGTCCTTGACCGGCGGCACGATGAAAGTCTCGGTGCCCCAGGTCAATGCGAGCTGGCTGCGGATCTCCGCCTGCGGTGTGAAGGCCAGCAGCGGCAGCGGGGTGTGCAGCCGCGCCAGGCGGCGCACCGTGTCACCGGACTGCGTGAACGCGACCAGCGCCTTGGCATTGAGCCGCTCGCCGATATCGCGGGCGGCGTAGGAGATGACGCCGCGCTTGGTGCGCGGCACGTGGGTCAAAGGCGGTACCCGCGTGGAGGATTCGGATTCCACGGCGTGCACGATGCGGGCCATGGTGCGCACGGCCTCGATCGGGTATTCGCCGACGGAGGTCTCACCCGAGAGCATGACCGCGTCCGCGCCGTCGAGCACCGCGTTCGCCACGTCGGAGGCCTCGGCGCGGGTCGGGCGCGAGTTGGTGATCATGGATTCCAGCATCTGGGTGGCCACGATGACCGGCTTGGCGTTCTCGCGCGCCATCTGGATCGCGCGCTTCTGCACCAGCGGCACCTGCTCGAGGGGAAGTTCCACACCCAGGTCGCCACGCGCCACCATGACCGCGTCGAAGGCCAGCACGATGGCCTCCAGATTGTCGATGGCTTCCGGCTTTTCGAGCTTGCCGATCACCGGCACGCGTCGCCCGGCCTGATCCATGATCTCGTGCACCAGCTCGACATCCGACGGCGAGCGCACGAACGACAGCGCGATGAAGTCGACGCCCAGTGCGAGCGCGAACTTCAGGTCTTCGATGTCCTTGTCGGACAGGGCCGGAACGGACACGTCCATGCCCGGCAGCGAAACGCCCTTGTTGTTGGAGACCGGGCCGCCCTCGGTCACGCGGCACACGACATCGTTGCCGTCGACGCGGATCACGGTCAGCCCGACCTTGCCGTCGTCGACGAGCAGCCGGTCGCCGGCCTTGGCGTCCTTGGCCAGTTCCTTGTAGGTGGTCGAGACGCGGTCGTGGGTGCCTTCGACGTCGTCGACGGTGATGCGGATTTCCTCACCCGTCGCCCATACGGTCTTGCCCTCGATGAACCGGCCGAGCCGGATCTTGGGGCCCTGCAGATCGGCCAGAATGCCGACGGCGCGACCCAGATGATCACTGGCCGCGCGCACCTTCTTGTAATTCTCCGCGTGGTCGGAGTGCTCGCCGTGGCTGAAGTTCAGCCGCGCCACGTCCATACCGCTCTCGACGAGTTCACGAATTCGGTCCTCGGACGACACAGCTGGTCCGAGAGTGCACACAATCTTCGTCCGTCGCATCACGTGGACAACCCTAGACCTGTGACATATGTCCCGCTGAACGGGCACACGCACTTCGGAAAGATATACACATTCCGTTCAACAAACAGCCGGTCAGCGGGCGACGTGGCGGGCCAGGCGGGTCTCCAGCCGGGTTTGCCCGAAGCCCAGGATCAGGCAGATCACCCAGTAGTAGATCGCCGCGACGCCGTAGAGCGCGAAGAAGTCGAATGTGGGTGCGGCGGCCAGCTGGGCGGTGCGCAGCAACTCCGTCACGAGGATCGTGGACGCCAGTGAGGTGTCCTTCACGAGCGAGATCAACGTATTCGACAGCGGCGGAACAGCAATGCGCGACGCCTGCGGGAGAATGATCAACCGCAGGGTTTGCGCGTAGCTCATGCCGACCGCGTACGAGGCTTCCCACTGCCCGTGCGCCACCGAAAGAATCGCCGCGCGAATGACTTCCGCCGCATAGCCGCCCACATTGAGGCTGAAGGCGATGACGGCGGCCGGGAACGGATCGATGACGATCTGGAACTGCGGCAGCGCATAGAACACGATGAACAGCTGCACCAGCAAAGGGGTGCCGCGAATGATCGAGATGTAGAACCGTGCCGCCGCCGACACCGGCCACAGCTTCGACATGCGGGCCAGCGCGACGAACAGCGCGATGACCAATCCGATGGCGAAGCTGATCGCGGTGAGCGGCAGCGTCATCTCCACGGTGGCCCGCAGCATGGGCACGAGATTGCGCTCGATGAGCTCCCAGGTGGGGCCGTGGAAGAAGTCCTGGATGGCGTTCAGCATCCGGAGATCACTTGCTGACGTCGTATCCGAAGTACTTCTCGGAGATCCGCGCCAGGGTGCCGTCGGCGCGCAGTTCGTCGAGGGCCTTGTTGATCTGGTCGGTCAGCGCCTGCGAATCCTTGCGGGCGGCGAAGGCCATCTTGCTGGTCTCACCGGTCTTGCCGGCGACCTGCACATCACCCTGGCCGTTCTTGGTGGTGTAGTCGGCGACCGCGAGCGAATCATTGACCGAGGCGTCCACGCGACCGGTCTTGAGCAGCTGGATGGCCTGCACGAAACCTTCGACGCCCTCGACCTTGCAGCCCGCGCCGGAGGCGACCTTCGACCAGTTGCTGGTGGTGGACTGGGCGCAGGTCTTGCCGCTCAGATCGGCCAGCGTCTTGATGGCGGTATTGCCGGTCTTGGTGATGATGACACCCTCGGAGGTGGTGTACGGCTGCGACAGCGAATACTTCTGCTCGCGTTCGGGATTGATGGTCACCTGGTTGGCGACCAGATCGAAGCGCTTGGACTCGAGCCCGGCGAAGATGGCGTCCCACGGGGTCTGCACGAATTCGACCTTGCGGCCGATCTTGTCGCCGACGGCCTTGATGACCTCGACGTCGTAGCCGGTGAGCTGGCCGTTGTCCTGGTAGGAGTACGGCGAGTAGGTGCCCTCGGTGCCGACCTTCAGGACATTGGGGTCGTCATTGCTGCCGCAGGCGGCCAGTCCGACGGTGGCAGCCACAGCGAGCACGGCGGCGAAAAGCTTACGACGACGCACGGAACACCTCTCCTCGAGCGTGGACCGGCCACGCGACAGACAACCGGTACAGGGTACGCCGTAAACAAACTGGACAGGACAGCAATCATCACGTCGCGCGCAAATCTTGTGCTGACCGCGACGTGATGATAGGCGGAACGTCAGGACTCGGCTTTACCCGACTCGCCGGAGTCGGACTTGGTCAGCGCTGCGGGCTCCGACTCGTCGGCGGCCTTCGCCTCGTCGGCCTTGGCGGCCCCGGACTTCGCGTCGCCGGGCTTCGGATCCTCGGCATCCGAGTCCTCGTCGTCCGCGGCCTTCGTCTCGTCCGGATCCGCCGCTTCTGTCTCGTCGCCGTCGGTCTCGGTGGTGGCCGAGGCCGATTCCGCCACGGCCGCAGCGCTTCCCGCCGCACCGTAGGCGCGCAGCTGCGCGAACTGCCACGGCCACGGCCGCTCGACGCCCGCCCGCACCTGCTCGGCGGTCTCCCGCCCCTTGGTCGCGAACAGGAAATAGGCGACAGCGCCCAGGAATACGATCGCCGAGGTGAACGAGTTGATCCGGATGCCCGCGATCTGCGTGGCCTCGTCGTCGCGCAGCAGCTCCACGAAGAACCGGCCGAAGCAGTAGATGGCCACGTACAGCGCGAACAACCGCCCGTGCCCGATGCGGAACTTGCGGTCCACGTAGATCAGGATCGCCACGCCCAGCAGGTTCCACAGCAGCTCGTACAGGAAGGTCGGCTGCACGATCTTCTCGACCACGTCATTGGACACGCCGTTCATCGGCGAAGGCCGCCCGGTGCCCGGATCGACGCGGGTGTAGATCTCCAGACCCCACGGCAGCGTGGTCTCGCGCCCGTACAACTCCTGATTGAAGTAGTTGCCCAGCCGCCCGATGCCCTGCGCCAGCAGAATGCCCGGCGCAATGGCATCACCGAAGGCAGGCAAGGGAATTCGATACACCCGGCAGCCGATCCAGGCGCCCACCGCACCCAGCAGCACCGCGCCCCAGATGCCGAGGCCGCCCTCCCAGATGGCCCACCAGTGCGCATCCGGCTTGGCGTTCGCGCCGAAGTACTTCTGCCAGTCGGTGGCCACGTGATACAGCCGGCCACCGATCAACCCGAACGGCACCGCGAACATGGCCACGTCGAGCACCATGCCGGACTGCCCGCCGCGCTGCTGCCACCGCTTCTCGCCCCACCAGATGGCGGCGATGATGCCGAGAATGATGAACAGGGCGTAGGCGCGCAACGGGAATCCCCCGATGTACCAGACGCCGCGAGGTGGACTGGGAATGTAGGCCAGCACGTTGGTCACGGTGCCAACTTAGCGGAAGTCCGCGGCTACTTGGCTTCGGCCAACTCCAGTTGCTCCTTGTGTTTGTTCTCGGTGACCGTGGTGAGCAGCAGAAGCAGCACCGCGGCGATGGATCCCGCGAACAGCAGCCCGAAGCCCCAGTTCCAGCCGAGGTGGTCGACGATGTAGCCGATGACGGCGCTGGCGGCGACCGAACCGAGCAGGTAGCCGAACAGTCCGGTGAAGCCGGCGGCGGTGCCCGCGGCCTTCTTCGAGACCAATTCGAGCGCGTGCAGGCCGATCAGCATGACCGGGCCGTAGATGAGGAAGCCGATCGTGATCATGCAGATCATGATCAGGCCGGGGCTGGTGGTCCACCAGAACAGTCCGACGGCGATGGTCACCAGGATCATGAAGAACACACCCGTGGCGCCGCGATTACCGCGAAACACCTTGTCCGACATCCATCCTGCGAGCAGCGTGCCGGGGATGCCGGCGTACTCGTAGAGGAAATACGACCACGAGGACTTGTCGAGGCTGAAGCCCTTCTCCACGCGCAGGAAGGTCGGCGACCAGTCCAGCACGCCGTAGCGCACGAGGTAGACGAAGACGTTCGCGAGCGCGATGAACCAGAGCAGCTTGTTCGGCAGGATGTAGCGGGTGAAGATCTCCTTCGCCGTCAGCTCGATCTCGTCCTTGGCCGAATAGTCCGGCGGGTAGTCGTTCTTGTACTCCTCGACCGGCGGCAGGCCCACCGACTGCGGGGTGTCGCGCATGAGGAGGTAGGCGATGACGGCCACCACGATCGCGCAGAACGCCGGCATGTAGAAGGCCGAACGCCAGTCGTGGAACCAGGCCATGCCGAGCAGGAACAGCAGCGGCGGCAGGCCACCGCCGACATTGTGCGCGGTGTTCCAGACCGACACGATGGTGCCGCGCTCCTTCTGCGACCACCAGTGCACCATGGTGCGACCCGAGGGCGGCCAGCCCATGCCCTGGAACCAGCCACACGCGAACAGCAGCAGCCACATGACGAGCACGCTCGAGGTCGACCAGTCCACGAAGCCCATGAACAGCATGACCGCCGCCGACAGCACCAGGCCCAGCGGCAGGAACACGCGCGGATTGGCGCGGTCCGACACCGAGCCCATGACGAACTTGGAGATGCCGTACGCCAGCGAGATGGCCGAAAGCACAAGGCCCATCTGGCCGTTCGAGTAGTGGTACCCGGAATCACCCTCCGCGCCCGTCAGATACGGGATGGCCAGCGCGAAGTTCTTGCGGACCAGATAGTAGGCGGCATAGCCGAAGAAGATGCCGATGAAGATCTGCCACCGCAGCCGCCTGTAGAGCGGGTCGATGTCCTTCTCGGGCAACCGCTCCCGGTGGGGCGCGGGCGCGAGGATGCTGAGCATTCCGGCCTCCCAGTCGAGGGACCTCATCGTCGAGGGCCGGTTCCCGACCGTAACTGAGAATTGCCTGAATGCGCAAACCGCGTCGCTATGACGCCTAATACCGCTCTACAAGCGGTTTTACTGCGGCGAACTGTTCGTTAGCCCATCGGTTGCCTTACGGCCGCGCCGCCAGCGCAGGATGCCCCCGCCCACCATCGTCAGCGCATAGAGGATCCCGATGATGCCGATCAGGTTGATCGACAGCAGCCGACCCAGGAAGTAGAAGCCCGCAACGATCGCGAGACCGGCCACGATCGCGAGAGCGGTGGAGAGATTGCTACGCATACCGGGGCATACGGTACGGGCGCGCATCGAGTTCGATGCGCGCCCTTACCTTTTCAGCTAATCAGGAAGCGACGGTCGCCGAGCGCACGCCCAGCGCGAGTTCCTCGGTCAGCTGGGCCACCGCGCCCAGGCCCTCGCCTGCGGCGGTCACCAGGGCGGAGCCGACGATGACACCGTCTGCGTAGGAGGCGATTTCGGCTGCCTGCGCGCCGCTGCGCACACCCAGGCCGACGCCGATCGGGATGTCGGAGTGCGCGCGGACGCGGGCGCACAGGGCCGGGGCCAGCGAGGACACCTGATCGCGTGCACCGGTGACGCCCATGGTGGAGGCCGCGTAGACGAAGCCGCGGCTGGCCTCGAGGGTCTTCACCAGACGCTCTTCGGTGGAGGAGGGAGCCACCAGGAAGATGCGGTCCAGGTTGTGCGTGGAGGACGCCACGAACCAGTCGTCGGCCTCTTCCGGGATCAGGTTCGGGGTGATGAGTCCGAGGCCGCCCGCCGCCGCGAGGTCACGCGAGAAGCTGTCGACGCCGTACTTGAGCACCGGGTTCCAGTAGGTCATGACGACGGCCTTGCCGCCGGCCTGGGAGATGGCCTCCACGACCTTGAACACGTCGCGCACCCGCACGCCGTTCGCGAGCGCCTGCTCGGTGGCGTGCTGGATGGTGGGGCCGTCCATCACCGGATCGGAGTAGGCGATGCCGACTTCGATGATGTCGCAACCATTTTCGACCATGGTGCGGCAGACGTCGATGGAGCCCTGCACATCCGGGTAGCCGGCGGGCAGGTAGCCGATGAGCGCGGCGCGGTTCTCCTCGCGGCAGGCCGCGAAGGTGTTGGCGAGTCGGGACTGCTGGCTCACTGGGCTTGCTCCTCCGGCTTGTCGAACAGCCCGAACCAGCGGGCGGCGGTGTCCATGTCCTTGTCGCCGCGACCGGACAGGCTCACCAGAATGATTGCGCCCTCGCCCAATTCCTTACCCAGCTTGACCGCACCCGCGACCGCGTGCGCCGACTCGATGGCCGGGATGATGCCCTCGGCGCGCGAGAGCAGCATGAGCGCGTCCATGGCCTCGGTGTCGGTGATCGGGTAGTACTCGGCCCGCCCGGTGTCCTTGAGGTAGGCGTGCTCCGGGCCGACGCCCGGGTAGTCCAATCCCGCGGAGATGGAATGGGATTCGATGGTCTGCCCGTCCTCGTCCTGCAGCAGGTACGAGTACGCGCCCTGGAACGCGCCCGGCGTGCCACCGGTGAAAGTGGCGGCGTGGCGACCGGTTTCGACACCGTCGCCCGCGGCCTCGTAACCGATGAGCCGCACGCCCGGATCGTCGATGAAGGCGTGGAAGATGCCGATGGCATTGGACCCGCCACCGACACAGGCGGTTACGGCGTCGGGCAGCCGCCCGGCGTGCGCCTGGATCTGCACCCGCGCCTCCAGCCCCACCACACGCTGGAAGTCGCGCACCATGAGCGGGAACGGATGCGGGCCCGCAGCGGTGCCGAAGCAGTAGTAGGTGCGGTCGGCATTGGTGACCCAGTCGCGCAGCGCCTCGTTGATGGCGTCCTTCAGCGTCTGCGAACCCGTTGTCACACTGACGACTTCGGCGCCGAGCAGCCGCATGCGGGCCACGTTCAGCGCCTGCCGCGCGGTGTCGACCGCGCCCATGTAGATCACGCACTCGATGCCGAGCAGCGCGCACGCGGTGGCCGTGGCGACACCGTGCTGTCCCGCACCGGTTTCCGCGATCACGCGGGTCTTGCCCATGCGCTTGGCCAGCAGCACCTGCCCGAGCACATTGTTGATTTTGTGAGAACCGGTGTGGTTCAGGTCTTCCCGCTTGAGGAAGATGCGCGCGCCACCGGCGTGCTGGGCCAGGTTCTTGCATTCGAACACCGGCGAGGGACGCCCGGTGTAGTCACGCTGCAGGCGGTCCAGCTCGTCCAGGAAGTTCGGGTCGACCCGGCACTTGTCGTATTCGGCGGTGACCTCTTCGATCACGGCCATGAGCGCCTCGGGCACGTGCCGTCCGCCGTAGACGCCGAAGTGGCCGCCGAGGTCGGGTTCGTGCGATTTGTTCGCGATGCCCTCGCTCATCCGCGGGAGCGAAGCGTTCTTGCCGAGGGCGTCCTTGGTCTGCGTCATCAGTTCTTTCACCGACCCCGGCGCACCGGCTTGGGGCAGGACGGATGGGTTCCGGCGGTCACCAGTTCGGCCACCGCGGCGCGCGGGTCTCCACTGGTCACCAGGCCCTCGCCGACGAGCACGGCGTCCGCGCCGGCGCCGGCGTAGGCCAGCAGGTCGGCGGTGCCGCGAATGCCGGATTCGGCCACGCGGATCACGTCCGACGGCAGGCCGGGAGCGATGCGCGCGAACACATCCCGATCCACCTCGAGGGTCTTGAGATTGCGGGCGTTCACGCCGATCACGGTGGCGCCGGCCTCGAGGGCGCGGTCGGCCTCCTCCTCGGTGTGCACCTCGACGAGTGCGGTCATGCCGAGCGATTCGGTGCGGTCGATGAGCGCCGACAGCGTGTCCTGATCCAGGGCGGCCACGATCAGCAGGATCACGTCCGCGCCGTGCGCGCGGGCCTCGTGGATCTGGTACGGGCCGACAATGAAGTCCTTGCGCAGGATCGGGATGTCCACGACCTTGCGCACCGCGTCGAGATCCGCGAGCGAGCCCTTGAAGCGCCGCTCCTCGGTGAGCACGCTGATGATGCGCGCGCCGCCGTCCTCGTACGCACGGGCCAGGACGGCCGGGTCCGGAATGTCGGCCAGGGAGCCCTTGGACGGGCTGGCCCGCTTCACCTCGGCGATGACGCCGATGCCGTCCGAGTGCAGGGCCGCCTTGCCGTCACGCGGCGAAGGGGCCGCCGCCGCGGCCTTCTTGACTGCCTGGAAATCCAGGAGGGCTTCCCGTGCGGCCACATCCGCGCGGACCCCGTCGAGAATCGAGTCGAGTACCGTCATCTGGCTCGAATCCTTTCTGGGGAGACGTGACTTGCTACCTGAGAGTCCCCCCAGGTGCTGTCTCACCGATGCTGATAAAGAGTAAATGGCTATGTTCCCGCCTGTGACGGCGGGGGCGGAACCGCGAGCGGCGTCGGCCGCGACCCCTGTTCAGCGGGCTCGGTCGCCCACTCCCCCGCTACCTGGATCATCGTGTGCGGCACCGCGATTGGTTTCATCGTCGGTCGGATCGACACCTTCGTCGAGGGCGTCCCACAGCACCCGGCCGGACAACTGGTCTCGTGAGCCACGCTGTGACCCGGAGATCGTGTCCCGCGCCTCCGCGTGAGCTTCGGTACCGCGATCGGCCGCTGCGGCGGCCACGGCGTCCGTCGCAGCCGCCTTCCGGGCCGCCGGATTGTCGTACTTGCCGGGGGCCTTGACGGCCTCCACGGGCATGCGCACCAGCAGCAGCGCCGCCGCGAACGCCGCCAGCGCACCGGCGATGGACAGCCACGCCGGGAAGGCCGAGGTCTGGATCTTCTCGGCGACTTCCCACGATCTGAGATCGGCCAGTGTCGCGGCGCGTTCGGCGGTCCGTCCCTCACCTCTGAGGAGCGCGTATGCCGGGACCGCCGCCACCGCGGCCAGCACCCCGACGATCACGCCGACGAGTCGCCGGAACCAGCCGCGGGTGGCGAATACCGCCGCGACCGTCGCCAGCAAGGCCAATGCCAGCGGCGTCAGCGCCCCGAACCACTCGCCGCCATCGAGTGTTTCGTCGCGCATCGTCCGCGCGTCGCCGACCTCGCCGACGACGTCGAAGCTCACCCACGTCATCCGCGAGGACACCCACAGCAATCCTGCCGCGACGGCCAGCAGCAACGCCGCCACCACCGGCCTGCGGCGCGCCCCGGCGGCGTCGATTTCGGCGGCCGCCGCGTCGGCCTCGGCCTGCGCGGCATTGGCCTCCGCCTCCCGCAGGTCGGCTTCCAACGCACGCTGCCGGATCCCCTCGGGGCCGGATTCGACATCGGTATCGATCTGTGCGGCAACGGTTTCCCGCTCGCGGTCGACGGCTGCCGGGGTGACGCGCGCGGTATCCGCTGCGCCCCCGGCGGCGCTCCCGGAGTCGTCGGGGTTGTGCTGCGCCGCAGCGGTTTTCGGGGGCCGATCCGGGTCGCTCTCGCTCATTGCCCGTCACCGTTGGGCCGGAAGGCGCGCACCGTTTCCGCGGCGGCCACGGCCTTGAGCACCGCCATGGCCTTGTTGCGGGATTCGACGTCCTCGTAGTCCGGGTCGGAGTCGGCAACCACGCCCGCACCCGCCTGCACGTAGGCGGTGCCGTTCTTGAGCAGCGCGGTGCGGATGCAGATCGCCGTGTCGGCGTCGCCGGCGAAGTCGAGATAACCGACCACGCCGCCGTAGATGCCGCGGCGAGTGGGTTCGAGTTCCTCGATCAACTCCATGGCGCGGACCTTGGGCGCACCCGAGAGCGTGCCCGCCGGGAAGCACGCCTGCACGGCGTCGAGGGCGACCTTGCCGGGGGCGAGGCGGCCCGACACCGTGGAGACCAGGTGCATGACGTGGCTGTAGCGCTCGATGTGCCGGTATTCGGTGACGCGCACGGTGCCGGGCTCACACACCCGGCCGAGGTCGTTGCGGCCGAGGTCGACGAGCATGAGGTGCTCGGCGTTCTCCTTCTCGTCGGCGAGCAGGCCCTTCTCGAGGAGCAGATCGTCCTCCTCGGTGGCCCCGCGCCAGCGGGTGCCCGCGATGGGATGCGTGGTGGCCACGCCGTCCTTCACCGTCACCAGGGATTCCGGGCTGGAGCCGACGATGGAGAACGCGGTGCCGCCGGACCCGTCCGGAATGTGCATGAGGTACATGTACGGGCTCGGATTCGAGGCGCGCAGCATGCGGTAGAGATCGAGAGCCGTTCCGCCGTATTCCATTTCGAAGCGCTGCGACAGCACCACCTGGAAGGCCTCGCCCGCCTCGATCTCCTTGACCAGCCGCCGCACGCCCGCCCCGAATTCCTCGGAGGTGCGCTGGCGGCGGAAGTTGGGTTCGGGCCGATCGAACACCGACACCGTCGAGTCGGCCGGCGCGGCGAGCGCCTCGGTCATCCGGTCGAGCCGCGCCACCGCGTCGTCGTACGCCGCGTCCACATGTTCATCGGTGCCGTTCCAGTTGACGGCATTGGCGATGAGCGTGATCGCGCCCTCGTGGTGATCGAAGGCCGCGAGATCGGTGGCCAGCAGCAGCACCATCTCCGGCAGCTCGAGATCATCGGCGGCGATCGACGGCAGCCGTTCCATGCGCCGCACCGCGTCGTACCCGAGATACCCGACCATGCCACCGGTCAAGGGCGGCAATCCGGGCAGCCGCTCGGTGCGCAGCACCTGCAACGTCTCGCGCAGTGCGAGCAGCGGGTCGCCACCCGATGGCGCGTCGGCCGGCGTCTGTCCCAGCCAGGCCGCCTCACCGTCGACGACCGTGAGCGCACTGGGCGCCCCGGCCCCGATGAACGACCATCGCGACCATGACCGCCCGTTTTCCGCGGATTCCAGCAGGAAGGTTCCCGCCCGGTCCGCGGCCAGCTTGCGGTAGGCCGACAGGGGAGTCTCCGAGTCCGCCAACACCTTTCGAATCACCGGCACGACCCGGTGATCGGCCGCGAGTACACGGAACTGTTCGCGGGAGGTGGTGGAGGTAGTGGATGCGCCGTGCATCCACCCATCATTCCAGGCCGGACTCTCGGTATCTAAATCGCTCTCCTCCCCCAGCCGAACCCCCCTCTGCTGCGAATAGACGATGCGGTCATCACTACACTCGCGGCAATCTGCCTCTCGGCAGTGCAGGAGAGGTCGCACGCGGTATCCCGATACGAGAGGAGTTCTACACAGATGTACCCCTCGCAACCGGTCGCACCGGAGGGTCCACGGCACGCAGCTCCGCAGGTCGCCCCGGGGAGCCACCCCGGCCAGCCGCCGCGGATGATGAATATGAACGCCGGCAGCAAGTACAGCGCCATCGCCTCGTTCGTCACCTATGTCAAGGCCCTGGAAGCGCTCGATCCGCGCAGCTTCCCGGATGAGTACGCCGAGCACACCGATCGCATCCGGGAGCTGAAGCCGTTCCTGCGGGCGCACGGCATCCTCGATGTCATGGAGATCAAGAACCCGGAGGTCGCCGCGCTCATCGGCGTCTGATCCGGTGTTGTGGCTCGATCGTCCCGTGGGCGGACCGCCGTGTCCGCCCACGGGACGATTCACTGATCGAGACCGTCCCGTACTGTGCGCTGTATGAAGCCTGGCCAGATCGCTCCCAACTTCGAGCTCGCCGACCAGACCGGCACCAAGCGCACCCTCGATTCCCTGCTCGCCGACGGCCCCGTGGTGCTGTTCTTCTACCCCGCCGCCAATACCCCCGTGTGCACCGCCGAGGCGTGCCACTTCCGGGATCTGGCAAGCGAATTCAAGGCCCTGGGTGCGAGCTGCGTGGGCATCAGCGCCGACTCGGTGGACACGCAGTCCGGCTTCGCCGAGAAGCAGGGGCTGAACTATCCGGTGCTGTCCGATCCCGGCGCGAAGGTGGCCGCCGAGTTCGGGGTGAAGCGCGGCCTGCTGGGCGCGATCGTCCCGGTCAAGCGCACCACCTTCGTGATCGACCCGGATCGCACCGTCGCCAAGGTCATTTCGAGCGAGATGCGCGCCGCCGTGCACGCCGACGACGCCCTCGAATTCCTGAAGAACCGCGGCTGATGACCTTCGTGCGACTGGCGTTCTTCCCGGGCGGGACCGAGGCCCACTATCGGGCGATCGGCGATGCGCTCGGGGAGTACGCCCCGCCAGCGGGGCGAATCCTGTTCACGGCCGGGCCCGTCGAGGGTGGCTGGCAGGTCGTGCAGGTGTGGGAGCGCAAGGATCAGCTCGATGCCTTCAACCAGGCGGTGTTCTTCCCCGCCGTGGCGAGCCTGGGTGGCGGCGGCTTCCCGCAACCGCCGCGGGTGACCGATTTCGACGCCGCGGATCTGCTGATCGCTGGTTCGTAACCGGAACGTCCGGAGTGGCGCACACCGTGGTGCCGCGGGCGCGGGCCTACGCTGGGCGAATGACTACGCCCAGCGACATCACGCCCGGCGCGGACGTGCCGGAGCAGAAGCGGTCGACATTCGTCACGTGGCGCAATCGGATCATTGCCCTGGTGTTGCTGGCAGTGATTTTGTGGGTGACGTATCTGATTCTGGCCGCATTCCTGCCGCGATGGTGGGCGCAGCGCATCGCCGAAATGGTCTCGGGCAGTTTTTCCAAGGGCATTTGGTACGGGCTCGTGATGGGCGTGCTCTGTACGCTTGTGCCACTTTTGCTGCTACTGCTGGCCGGAATGACCTGGCGGAAACGGGGCGGTCCGTTTATTGCGGGCGCCGCCGTGGTGCTGGCAGTTGTTGCGGCAGTGCCGAATTTGTTGACCCTGGCCATCGTGGCCGGGAACAGCAATGCCGCGCACGCGGGTGAGCGCATTCTCGATGTCGACGCACCGGCATTTCGCGGCGCGGTGCTGACCGGGGCCATCGTCTCCGCCGTCCTGTTCCTCCTGGTCGCATTTCTGTTGGTGCGCAGGCGATTCCGCAAACATCGTGCCGCGAAACAGCGCATGGAACAGGAAAAGCAGCGCGTGGCAACGGAAAAGCCCGAGCCGTCACAGGACCCCGGCGCGTACTGAAACGCCACACGACACGCGTGATCGATGTCACGTCATTCAGCAACATCGTGACGGCCGAGCGAAATCGTGGCAAACTTTGTTTTGCGGGTGACTCGTTGTTGATGTTCCGCCGCACGCCGAACCGGCGAGCACAACCTGTCACCCGGCTGCTACGAGAGGGCGCGCACGGTGACCAAGTGGTTGAATCCGATTGAACAGCGAGCTTGGCGTACCGTCATCGCGCTGATGACACGACTTCCAGCTGCCCTGGATACCCAACTCCAACGGGAGTCCGGGATTACCCATTTCGAATTCTTCGTGATGACTCTGCTGTCCGAAGAACCAGGGCACCGGTTGCAACTGAGCGAGCTTGCCAAAAAGGCAAACGCATCGCTATCGCGGCTTTCGCATGTGGTGTCGAAGCTGGAACGACTGGGGTGGGCGCAACGCGTCACCATCCCGGGGCGGCGCGGGGCACAGGCCGTGCTCACCGAGACCGGATTCCGGAAGGTGACCGAGGCGCAGCCCGGCTACCTCGAGTGCGTGCGCAACCTCGTCTTCGACGGGCTCGACAAGGAGCAGACCAAGCAGCTGCTCGAGCTCGGCGAGACCATGGTGGCGCAGATGGAACGCGGAATCTCCCGGGGGAACGGGCGTTCCAGCCGGCCCATCTCCCACGACGGGCTCAGCTAGCGCCGGAGTGCTTGCGGCTCAGTCCGTTTCGGCGAGCAGCACATCCGTGTCGAAGCAGGTGTGGGTGCCGGTGTGGCAGGCCGCGCCCTCCTGATCGACGATCAACAGCACCGTGTCGCCGTCGCAGTCGAGACGGACCTCATGCACATACTGGGTGTGGCCGGAGGTCTCGCCCTTGACCCAGTACTGCTGCCGCGAGCGCGAATAGTATGTGCCCTTGCGGGTTTCGAGGGTGCGCGCGAGGGCTTCGTCGTCCATCCAGGCCATCATGAGCACATCCCCGGTGCTCTTCTCCTGCGCGACGGCGGCGAAGAGGCCGTCCGCATTGCGCTTGAGGCGGGCGGAGATTGCGGGGTCCAGGCTCATACTTCTGTTATACAGGGTTCTTTCTTGACTTATCCGCGCGGGTGCAGCATTATCGATTCCGTTCCAAGCACCTCGATAGGTGAGGCTCCTACACGAACACAGGCCACTGATCTGACGACGTCGAGAGACGCCCAAGGTTAGGACAGGTTTTCCCGGATTAAGGGATAACCCAAAGTGGCTTCCCGGCCCCGGCCGGGACACGTCGTGTAGTGCCGAAACTCTGACGAGAGGGGTGCCCACCAGGCTCTTTGCCGTGGTCCAACCCCTGTGTGCAGCATGCCGGCGTCCCCGTGCGCCCTGGCCGCCAGGAGGTGAGTACCACAGTTGAAGACCGGTGACAGTCCCTATCCGAGTGCATTCGACTGCATTCTCTCGCCGTGCCGCGGCCTGCATTCCCGCTGAATCGTTTTCGCGTCGGCGCAATTCTCCATGGCAATTGCCGAATTCACGGCACTTGTCCGTCGAGTCGTGCGCAATTTCGCTTCGAAACGTATTCGGCCGGTAGGTCGCGGCGTGAATTCGGAGGTTTTCTCATGACCTACACGATCGCAACCCGCTTCATCGGCCGCCTCTGGGCCCGCCGGAATCTGACGCCGGAAGAGCGCGCCAACCTGCTGGCGAGCCACACCCCACCGGCCATCATCAGCGCCTCGCTGGGCGTGCACACGCACCGGTAGCGCGCCCCGAACGACATTTCCACGGCCGCACGACGGCCCGCTTCTGCATGCGCACGGCGCGATCCGCCGGAAAACAGGAAGTACCAATCATGTTCACGATCAGCCCGAAGACCAGGCTCGCCTGTCTCGGTATCGCCGCGTTCACCGCAACCGTCCTGGTGAACACCGGACCCGACGCCTCAGCCGCACCCTTGTTCGGACCGGAACTCACTGCGGCACAGAACAACTCGCCCGGAATACCGTTCACCGCGCAGATCCGGGACGGCTCGGTGATCCTGCGCACCGCGGCCGGGTCGCTGACCGTCCGCGACGGCATGCTGCAGGTCCTCGACGACCACGGCACCATCGTTTCAGCGGTCGCCCTACGGTATGGGCTCGACGACAAGATCTTCCCGATCGCCGCTCGAATCGACGGCGACACAGCGATTCTGACGCCGGGCACGGAGGCGGCGACCGCGCTGCCCGCGGCCGCGTCCGATGCCGACCCGGGCGCCGCGGTTCCCGCCGCCGCGCAGATCGCCGATCCGGCGACCGAGAATTTCGACTCGGCCGTCCAGGCGGCGGTCAATGAACTGACGCTCGGGACCATGATCGGCAGCCTGATCGGGTCGATCATCGGCGCCGGCATCGGGTGTGTGGCAGGTGCGGTCGTCGGGGCCGCACTCATGCCGCCGATCTTCCTTCCAGGGGCCGCAGGGGGTTGCCTGGCGGGGATCGTGGCCGGGGCCGGGCTCGGCGTCATCGCGGGCACCATCGCCGTGGGCGGTCCGGTGGCCCTCGCCGCCGCTGTCAAGTTCTTCACGACCATGGCGAATCCTCCTGCGCCCGAGGCGGTTCCGGCCGCACCCACCGACCTGACCGCCGTCGCCTGATGAGCCCGTCATGCGCACCCTTCGCGAGGAGTACCTCATGACCATGTCCACTCCCCTGCCCCTGGCGCCACCGCCGGGGCTGCCCCCTGAGGGCAAGCGGCCCAGCCGCCGGGACCGCAAGGCCGCCGAACTCGAATCACAGACCCGCGCGGTGGGGACCAAGCTCACCGGTATCAGCGTGCAGCCCGCCAAACAGGTGCTGCGCGACCTGGATACGGTGCGCGAGGGCCTCACGCACGAGGAGGCCGCACTGCGGCTGCTGCAGTACGGCAAGAATCAGATCGCGCACGAGCAGGTGCCGCACTGGATCGTGCAGCTGGCCAAGGCATTCTGGAATCCGTTCATCCTGGTGCTGCTGTTCCTGGATGTGGTCCTCTATCTGACCGAGGATCTCGAGGGCGTCATCACCATCACCACCATGATCACCATCAGCACGGTGATCCGATTCTGGCAGGAGTTCCGCTCCACCAAGGCCGCCGAGGCGCTCGCCAAGCTGGTCACCACCACGGCCGCCGTCTTCCGGCGCAATGAGACCGAACCCCGCTGTCCGGCAACGGAGATCCCCATGACCGGGGTGGTCCCGGGCGATATCGTGCAGCTGGCGGCCGGAGATATGGTGCCGGCGGATATGCGGCTCATCGCGGCCAAGGATCTGATGCTCAGCCAGGCCGCCCTCACCGGTGAATCACTGCCGGTGGAGAAGGCCGACACCGTCTCCGGCGACGGCGCCGGCGTGGTGCGCGGCAATCCCGCCGAGGCCGACAATATGGTGCTGATGGGCACCTCGGTGACCTCCGGCACCGGTATCGGCGTGGTCGTGGCGACCGGGTCCGAAACCTATTTCGGGTCCATGGCCGACGGAATTGTGGGCGCGAATCCGGAGACCGCGTTCGACACCGGGGTGAAGAAGGTCAGCTTCCTGCTGATCCGCTTCATGATGGTGATGGTCCCGATCGTCTTCGTCATCAATGGCCTCAATCAGGGCGATTGGGCCTCGGCGTTCCTGTTCGCGGTGGCCGTGGCGGTGGGTCTGACCCCGGAGATGCTGCCGGTGGTGGTGACCGCGAATCTGGCCAAGGGCGCGATGGCCATGTCGAAGCGCAAGGTTGTGGTCAAGCGGCTCAATGCCATTCAGAATCTGGGCGGCATGGATGTGCTGTGCACGGACAAGACCGGCACGCTCACCGAGGACCGCATCGTGTTGGACCGGTACCTGGATATTCACGGCCGGCTCGATGACGAGGTGCTCCAGTGCGCCTACCTGAACAGCCACTTCCAGACCGGTCTGCGCAATCTCATGGATCGCGCGGTCATGGACCGGGTGGACGAGGCCGAGGAGGTGGTGATCGAGAGCCGCTTCCGGCTGGTCGACGAGATCCCGTTCGATTTCGTGCGACGGCGCATGTCGGTGGTGGTCAGCGACAATCTCGGGCACGAGAACGAGAATCAGCTGATCTGCAAGGGCGCGGTGGAGGAGGTCATCGCACTGTGCGGGTACGCCCTCGACCGCGATATGCCGATTCCGCTCACCCCGGAAATGCGCGAGAAGGTCATCGGCATCGCGGAGGCCAATAATCGGGAGGGCCTGCGCGTGCTCGCGGTGGCCACCAAGGCGGTGCCGGTGCGGGATACCTACGCCGTCACCGACGAGTCCGAGATGACGCTGATCGGCTTCCTCGCCTTCCTCGATCCGCCCAAGCAGGACGCGGCGTCGGCGTTGAAAGCGCTGGCGGACAATGGCGTTGCGGTGAAGGTGGTCACCGGTGACAACGATCTGGTGGCGGCGCGGGTGTGCGCGGATGTCGGCATCGATGTCGGCGAGGTGGTGACCGGCACCGTGCTGGATCTGACCGCCGATGAGGATCTGCCCGAACTGGTCGCGCGGACAACGCTTTTCGCGAAGATCAATCCGGTGCAGAAGGCGCGCATCGTGCGGGCGCTGCAATCACAGGGCCGCACAGTGGGTTTCCTCGGCGACGGTATCAATGATGCCGCGGCGCTGCGGGACGCCGATGTGGGCATCTCCGTGGACACGGCCGTGGACATCGCCAAGGAATCGGCCGACATCATTCTGCTGGAGAAGGACCTCATGGTCCTCGAGCGCGGTGTGCTCATGGGCCGTCAGACCTTCGGCAACACCATGAAGTACATCAAGATGACCGCGTCGTCGAATTTCGGCAATGTGTTCTCGGTGCTGGTGGCCTCGGCGTTCCTGCCGTTTCAGCCCATGCTGGCGGTGCACCTGCTGGTGCAGAACCTGCTCTACGACATCTCACAGCTCACGATTCCGTGGGATCGGATGGATCCGGAGTATCTGCGCAAGCCGCAGAAGTGGAATGCCAGGGATCTGGGCCGGTTCATGGTGTGCATCGGGCCGACCAGCTCGATCTTCGATATGACGACCTTCGCGCTCATGTGGTTCGTGTTCCAGGCCAACAGCCCGGAACATCAGACGCTGTTCCAATCCGGTTGGTTCATCGAGGGTTTGCTGTCGCAGACCTTGATCGTGCACATGATCCGGACGCAGAAGATCCCGTTCATCCAGTCGCGGGCGGCCATGCCGGTCATGCTCACCACCGGCACGATCATGGCCATCGGCATCTGGCTGCCGTTCTCGCCGCTGGCGAGCACCTTGCAGATGCAGGCGCTGCCGCTGACCTACTTCCCGTGGCTGGTGCTGACACTGCTCAGCTACTGCTGTGTGGCGCAGCTGGCGAAGACGCTCTACATCCGCAAGTTCCACCGGTGGCTGTGAATCAGCGGACGGTGATGCCCTCGGTCCGCATGGCGTCCTTGACCTGACCGATGGTGAGATCACCGAAGTGGAAGACGCTGGCCGCCAGCACCGCGTCGGCGCCGGCCTGGACGGCGGGGGCGAAGTCGCCGACTTTGCCCGCGCCGCCCGAGGCGATGACCGGCACGGTGACGGCGGCCCGCACCGCGCGGATCATGGTGAGGTCGAAGCCGGCCTTGGTGCCGTCGGCGTCCATGGAGTTGAGCAGGATCTCGCCGACACCCAGTTCGGCGCCGCGCACGGCCCATTCGACGGCGTCGATGCCGGTGCCGCGCTTGCCGCCGTGCGTGGTGACCTCCCAGCCGGACGGCGTGGGTTCCTGGCCCTCGGGCACGGTGCGGGCGTCGACCGAGAGCACAATGCACTGCGAGCCGAAGCGCTCCGACATTTCGCGCAGCACCTCCGGGCGGGCGATGGCGGCGGTGTTCACCGACACCTTGTCCGCGCCCGCGCGCAGCAGCCGGTCCACGTCCTCGACGGTGCGCACGCCGCCGCCGACGGTGAGCGGGATGAAGATCTGTTCGGCGGTGCGGGTCACCACGTCGATCATGGTGCCGCGGTCGCCGGTGGAGGCGGTGACATCGAGGAAGGTGAGCTCATCGGCGCCCTGCGCGTCGTAGGTGGCGGCCAGTTCGACGGGATCGCCCGCGTCCCTGAGGTTTTCGAAGTTGACGCCCTTGACCACGCGGCCGGCGTCGACATCCAGGCACGGGATCACGCGCACTGCCAGTGTCATTGCTCTACCTCTCCTCGGACGTGGTCGGCGGTCTCGCCGATCAGGTCCAGTAGTTCCTCGTGCACGCCGGGCGCGGCGGCCAGCACCGAACCGGATTCGATGGTCCAGTCGCGGCCCAGCAGGTCGGTGACGACGCCGCCCGCGGCCCGCACCAGCGCGACCCCGGCGGCGTTGTCCCACGGGTGATGGCCGAACACCACGGCGCCACCCAGGACGCCGGATGCGGTGAACGCCAGATCGATTCCGGTGGAGCCGTGCATGCGCACCCGGCCCGACAGGCGGCTGAGCGCACCCAGCAGATTGAAGCGGAAGATGCCCGGAATACGGCCCGCGCCATCGATATTGAAGGAGCCGAAGCCGATCATGGAGTTGCCCAGCTTGGCCTGCTCCAGGCGCGGCAGCGGCTGCCCGTTCAAGTACACCGGGCCCTCGACGGTGGCCGAGTAGCGCTGGTTGAGCGCGGGCAGCCAGGTCAGTCCGATCACCGGCACGCCCTCGCGTACCAGCGCCAGCAGCATGCCCGACAGCGGGTGTCCCGCGGAGTAGTTGAAGGTTCCGTCGATGGGATCGAGCACCCACGCGGTGCCGGTGGTGAGCTGGGGGCCGCCGAATTCCTCGCCGTGTACCGGGAATCCGGTGCGCTCGCGCAGCTGCTGCGAGATGGTCCGCTCGAGTTCGAGATCCAGTTCGGTGGCGAAGTCGTTGCGCCCCTTCTGAACCGCACTCGGCGCGCCGATGCCTTCCACGAAACGTGGTGCGGCGCCGTCGAGTACGTCCTTGGCGATGTCGAGCAGCTCGGCGAGTTCGGCGGCCATCAGGGCTATCGCACCGCCGCGAGCGCCTCGGGCAGCGTGAACCGTCCCGCGTACAGCGCCTTGCCGATGATCGCGCCCTCCACGCCCTCGTCGACGAGGGTCGAGATGGCGCGCAGGTCGTCGAGGGTGGAGACGCCGCCGGAGGCGATGACCGGCGCTTCGGCGGCATTGGCGACCTGGGCCAGCAGATCCAGGTTCGGTCCGGTCAGCGTGCCGTCCTTGCCCACATCGGTGACCACGTAGCGGGAGCAGCCGTCGCGCTCGAGGCGTTCCAGGACCTCCCACAGGTCGCCGCCGTCGGTGACCCAGCCGCGTCCCCGCAGCCGCCATTCACCGTCGATGAGTTTCACATCCAGTCCGACCGCGATGCGCTCGCCGTACTCGCCGATGGCGCGAGCGCACCACTCCGGATTCTCGATGGCCGCGGTGCCGATGTTCACGCGCGCGCAGCCGGTCGCGAGGGCCGCCTTCAGCGACTCGTCATCGCGGATACCGCCCGACAGCTCGACTTTCACATCGAGTTCGCCGACGACCTGCTCGATCAGTGCACGATTGGAGCCCTTGCCGAACGCGGCATCCAGATCCACCAGATGCACCCACTCCGCCCCGGCGTTCTGCCAGGCCAGGGCGGCGTCCCGCGGCGAACCGTAACTGGTTTCGCTGCCCGCCTCTCCCTGCACGAGGCGCACGGCCTCACCATTGGCGACATCGACGGCGGGTAGCAGCACAAGACTCACGGGAGCATCTTAGTAGTTACCGGCAGGTCATCCGTTTTCGCCCCGATGTCAGAAAGGCCGGCCCCACTCGGTGCAGTAGCTGCCCGAGGGCCGTGCGCCCCGATCCTGCGGCGGCACCTGCCCGCAGGCCCGGAACCAGCGGGAGCGGCCGCGGTCGTCGAAAACCTTCAGGGCCGGGGTGGCGCGGCCCATGGTGATCGGCTGCGCGCAGTCCTGCCACAGCGAATGATCCTCGGCGTCGCGGACGTAGCTCCAATCGAGCCAGACCCGGTCGAGGTCACTGGTGGAGGCGACCACCTCGGCCCACACGATGGGGCCGTGCACGGGATGCCGCTGCGAGCGGAGTTCGACGCGACGATCGCGGATGGGGGTGCCGAAGGCGGTGGAGAACAGTTCTATCGACGGCGTGATCGCCGGATCGGGCGTGAGCTGCTCGCCGCACTGCGGATACGCCATGAGCGGCGAGTCGGCCGGGACGTGGTCGACGGTGGGACGGTAGTCCCAGACCAGACCGCCGGTAATGCCGAGCAGGATCCCGGTCAGCAGGGCGAGGATGTGCCGCCGCCCCAGCCGCAGGCGCTCCAGATCCGCGAGCCGCAGGCGCTTCAGGTTTTGCAGCCGGAGACGCTGAGCAAGGTTCGGCCGCTGCGGGGTGTGCTCAGTCATCGGGGCGCTCCCACCCGGTGCAGTTGTTGCGTGAGCGGCCGGCCACGGCGAGCTCCTCGGGCACGGCGGCGCAGGCACGGAACCAGCGGCGTTCGCCGTAGGCGTCGCGAGCGCGGATACCGGGCGTCTGCCAGCGCTGGTTCACCAGTTCGGCCGGGCAGCGGTAGGTTTCGACGGTTCCGTCGCCGTCCTCGTCGCCGCGCCAATCCATCCAGACCTCGTCGCGGTCGGAAACCTGTTGCACGAGATGGGCGTACGCGATCCAGTCGGCATCGGCCCAATCCGATCGGTCGTCGATCTTCTGCACGCGCAGTTCGACCCGCTGGGATGCCATCGGATCCCCCGGCGGGCCGTAGCCGATGTTCAACTGCACGAAGCCACCGGAATGATGCGCCGCCACGGCCTCCGCACAGGGCGGTACGGGCCCACGCGTCACCACGACCATCGCGCGGGTCACTGCGAATCCGACTGCGGCGCCGAGGATAACCAGCGCCACGACGAGCGCGGCCCGCCGGAGTCCGCGGCGGGGCGGTGCCGCCTCCGGCGTGATCCGGGTGGCCGGGTCTCGGGTGAGGGCACGACCGCGGTCGGCCTGCCGACGCCGCGTGCCAGCCCGCGCGGTGTCCCAGGCGGCGAGGATCAGTTCGCCGATCTCGGTGTCGGCGTGGGGGAATCGGTCCTCCAGGGCGCGGGCGAGATAGGCGGCGAGCAGGTGGGCGGTTTTGCGTTTTCCGGGCAGGGTCTCGCCGCGGAACCATTGGTAGACGCTGCTGGTGCCGCCCAGTTCGCGGACCGCGTCGCCACGGGACACATCGGCCAGATCCGCTGCCGCGGCGAGCAATTCCCCGAATCCGCGCACATCCTCGACGGCTTCGGCCTGGGTGCACAGCCGCGCCAGCTCCGGCGGAATCGAACCTTCGACCACAGCTCGGAATCCTATGGCATGGTCACGAAAAACCGCAGGCCGCAACGACTTCCATAGGGCATCGGCAGAGTTCTGCACAGGTCCGGGCCAGTCCGCGCTGCTTCCATCATCGGCATGAGAAAACACATCCGGCCGCTGCTGCTGACCGTCCTCGCCACCTCCGCGTTCCTGGGCACCGCGCTCGGCGCCGGCCCCGCCTCGGCGCGCGCCGACTTCGGCTGGGACGGTGGCCGCTGGGCCGATATCGATCCCGACACCGGGTGGGCGTGGGTGTCGCGCGGCACCACCGACGGCGCGTCCCTGCTCCTCTACATGGACGGCCGCGACAATCCGGAGTGGTTGTCGATCAAGAAGGCCGACGGCGAGACCCGCCAGTTCACCTACGACCGCCGCAAGTATCCGCGCATCTGGGGTGCGAAGCTCTGCTGGTTCAACGACCAGAGCCACTGCTCCGACGTGAAGCACGTGTGAGGCCGGGCATCTCGGATGAATCCCTGCCCCCGCTGCGGGCTGCTCGATCAGGCCCGCACCATTCGCGCCATCCTGCAGAACGATGTGCGCTACAGCAGTTCGGTCTCGGAGTTGCACCTCGGTGGGACAACGAGTTTCGATCTGAAGGGCAAGAGCTCGGGCAGCGTGCGGAGCTCCGGCTCCCTGCTGCCCGGCGCTTTCACCAGTGGCACGTCCACCATGCGCGGCTCGAGTTCGACGCACATGTCGGGGTCGATGTCCCAGCAGGGCGTCGAAAGCACCGGTCTCGCCGAGACCCTGGGTGACGTGGAGTTCCTGGACCGCCGCTACGCCTATCTGACCAGGCATCCGCTCAGCACCCCGCTGACCGTGGGTACGTGGGCGCTGACCGCCCTCTGCCTGCTGCTGGGCCTGCTCGTAGCGGACGGATTCTTCGGATTCGTCCTGGGCGCACTGTGTTTCCCGGCGGTGGTGGGCGGCATCGGGGTTCCGCTCTCGCGCCGCATCGCGGACCATCTGGACGAGGAGGCGACCGCATCGGATCAATCCAAGATCGAGGCCCGCGGGCGCGCCGGCCTGCGCGTCCAGGTGTGGGAGACGCTCGTCTACTGCGGGCGGGACCACGCGGTCTACAACCCGCGCAGCGGCGACTGGTTCGCGCCCGAGCACACCACCGACTACCTGTTCCGGATCATTCCGGAACCGTCCCTGTCCCCCATCCAACCGGGCGGCTATCCGCCCTCGCACTACTGACAGAAAGCACTACCGCACATCATGATTCACACATGTCAGCGCATCGCGGGCTGACCGTCGCCGTGGCGGTGGCGGCCTCGATCGTCACCGCCGCGTGCACCACGGACCAGCTGCCGGACGGCGTACAGGTCGTGACCACCAGCCCAGCCACCACTGCCCCGGCCACCGATTCGGCACCGGCAACCACCTCGGCCGTATTGTCGTCGGCTGACGCTCAGCCCGTCGACTCCTCCGGTTGTGTGCTGACCGACCCGGCCGTGATCGACCAACCGCTGTCCGGCGGCTGGACGATCACCGATCTCACCGCCGGCGCCGCCCGCGCCCGGGTGTGGTCGGCGGACGCGAACGGCACCCAATACTTCTGGGCCCGAGCCGAATCCGGCTATCTGACCGCCACCTGGGGCCAGACCGGATTCGAGAATTCGTGCGCACGGGCAGGCGCGGTGTCGAGCCCGGCCGTGCCGTGGAAGCTGCCTGCCGCCGGTCCCGGGTCACTGCCCAACCTCATCCAGTTCTGTCTGTCCGATCCGTCCGCCGCGGAGCCGGCCTGCTGGTCGACGCCGTGACAGCACGGGCTTGCCGTCACCGGTCGGCCCGTGACGGCAAGAGCTCCCCGACTCGGGTCGACTCCGGGACGACCGGAACTCAGCCGTGGGCCGACACCCGCGGCAGGTGGGACGGGCGTGCCGATTCGGGCGCGGGTGGACGGACCGAGTAGGGGCGGTCCCGTACACTCGGCGGCGTGAATTTCCGACCCGGGTCGCTTCGCCGCCCGTCGCCGCAGCGTGTACACACGCTGTTCGGGGGCGCGGTGCTGGCGATCATCGGGCTGGTCGCCGGGCTCGTGGTGCTGTGCACCGTGGGCGAGCGAGCGGCGAGTTTCGGGTCGGCGCCCGCCTCCACCACCGCGATGGCCGCGGGGGATGCCGACCTGGTTACGGCCCCGACGGCGAAAGCGCCGAGTTGCCGGAAGGCGCCGGATTCGCCGGTGGGCCCGGTGCAGGCGACCGTGCCGCATCGAGACGATGTGCGGCTGTCGTTCGCGGTGTTCGACGCGCCCGGTTCGGTGATCGGGGTGTGCCCGCAGGCCGCGCTGTTCGTGCCGGTGGGCACGGTGGGGCCACCGGCTCCGGCCTTGGATCTGACTACGGTTCTGCGGATTTAGACGACTTCTCGGCGCCGACGCCCTCACCGATGAGGGTTCGGGCCGGGATCTGTCATGTCTCAGTTCGCAATTCGCGCCACCCTTCGCTGTGGCGCGCCCAGTCAGGAGTATTCGCGCTGATGTCCGATCGTTCGAATCGTCGTACCCGAAAGTCCGCTCCCGCACCGGTTCCCACCGGTTTTCCGATCCGCAAGGCCGGGGCCGTGGCGGCCGCGTTCGCCGCGGTGGTGCTGCTCGTGTTCGCCATTTCGCAGCTGGTGGGCGGGAAGTCCGACGACAGCACGCAGGCCGCCGGGGCGACGAGTTCCGCTCAGGATGAGGTGATCAAGCAGCTGGCGGCGCTGGCGCGGCGCGATGCCGCCGATCCGCTGGGCCGGGGTGCGGCCGACGCGCCGGTGGTGATGGTCGAGTACTCCGATTTCCAGTGCCCGTACTGCAAGCAGTTCGCCGAGCACATCGAACCGCAGCTGGTGTCGAAATACCTTGCGAGCGGCCAATTGCGGATCGAGTGGCGCAATCTCGCACTGTTCGGTGAGGAGTCGGAGCTGGCGGCGCGCGCGGCCTGGGCGGCCGGGCAGCAGGGCCGGTTCTGGGAGATGCACGATCTGCTGTTCGCCAATGCGCCGGCCAAGAAGAACACCGGCGGGTACACCGTGGATCGCATGGTGGAGTGGGCCGGGCAGGCCGGAGTCGCCGATATCGAGAAGTTCCGGGCGGATATGAATTCGGACCGGGCCCGCGCGGCGGTGACCACCGATATCAACGAGGCCATGAACATCGGCGTCAACTCGACTCCGGCGTTCCTGATCAACGGCCGCCCGGTGCTGGGCGCGCGCCCGGTGGAGCAGATGACGGCCGTCATCGAATCCGCGCTGCGGGAAGCGTCGGCGGCGAGCAAGTGATGGGCTCCGGAATCGGTTACACCGCAGCGTTTCTCGGCGGCCTGCTGGCGCTGCTGAGCCCGTGCAGCGCCCTGCTGCTGCCCAGCTTCTTCGCATACTCCTTCGATTCGCCCGGCAAACTGGTCAGCCGGACCAGCGCGTTCTATCTCGGCCTGTGCACCACCCTGGTGCCGCTGGGCGCGGCCGGATCGCTGATCGGCGCGGTGCTCACGCGTCACCGCGAACTGATCGTGACCATCGGCGGCTGGACCATCATTGCGCTGGGTGTGCTCCAAATCCTCGGCCGCGGTTTCCAATTCGGTTTCGCGCAACGCTGGGCCGCGCGGCACGGCCGCTCGGAGAATGCCGCGGGCGTCTACCTGCTGGGCATGGTCTACGGCCTGTCCGGCTTCTGCACCGGGCCGATCCTGGGTTCGATTCTCACCGTGGCGGCCCTGAGCAGTTCTCCGCTGCACGGCGCTTCCCTGCTCGCCGTCTACGCGCTGGGCATGGCGATGCCGCTGTTCGCGCTGGCCCTGCTGTGGGATCGCTGCGATCTGGGCCGTCGCCGCTGGTTGCGCGGCCGGGCCATCACCGTCGGCCGCGTGCACCTGCATACGACCAGCCTCATCTCGGGTGCGTTCTTCATTCTCCTCGGCGTGCTGTTCCTGACCTCGAACAGCACCTCGGCGCTGCTCGGTTCGATCGGCACCGACCGCGAATTCACCTTGGAGACCAAGGTTCTGAGCATCGGCGACGCCATCCCCGACACCACGCTGCTCCTGCTACTCGGGGTGGTCGCGCTGGCCTGGGTGTCGGTGCGGCTCCTGCGCGGAAATCGCACCGAAGCCGGTGCCCGAGACTGATTGAGAGACACCGGCTATGGACGTACGATCGTACGTATGGCCACGAAGGTAACCGTCCTCCTGCCCGACGAGCTCGCGGTGCGGCTGAAAAAGGTTGCCGGCGAGGGAAAACAGAGCGAGTACATCGCTCGGGCGGTCCGCCAGCGCATCCTCGAGGACGACCTGCGCAAGCTCGCCGCCTTCGAGGCCGAGCGCGGCGGCCCCGACACCTCGTTCACCCGCGAGGGATCGCTGCCGAACCTCGATGACTGAACCCGCTGCCCAAGGCGAACTCTGGCGCGTCCGCACCCCGTCCGGGCAGGAGTTCTCGGTGATCATCGTCGACTCCGACGCTGTCACCAGACTCCGCCCCACGGTCCTCTGCGCCCTGGTCCGCGAGGCCCGAGACGTCCCGCCCTCCCTGGAACTCCTGACCGTCCGCCTCCCCGGCGACTACGTCATAGCCATCCACGAACTGGCCGCCCTCCCCAAGGAGTACTTCGTGGCCCGCCAGGCCCGCCTGGCCGAAGGCTCCCTGGAGGAAGTCAAGATCGCCCTCCGCGCCCGCTTCGACCTCTGACGACCTCAGGGGGTGTGGGCGTCGAGGATGCGGGTGAGGGTGAGGACGAGGGTGGCGCGTTCGGCGGGGCTGAAGCCGGGGAGGAATTCGGATTGGGCGGATTCCAGGCGGGCGTCGAGGTCGTCGAGGTGGGTGTGGCCGGCCGCGGTGAGGGTGAGGATATTGCGGCGGCGGTCGGTGGGGTCGGGGGTGCGGGCTGCCAGGCCGCGCGTGGACAGGTCGTTGACTGCGGCGACTATGTCGCTGCGGTCTATGCCGGTGCGGCGGCCCACCTCGGCTTGGCTGAGGGGGCCGGCTTCGTCGAGGGTGGCGAGGATGGCGTAGTGGTAGCGGCGGGAACCGGTGTCGGCCAAGGCTTTGTCCGTGGCGCGGTGGGCGATGAGGGCGACCTGGCCGACGAGGCGGGTGGGCAGGGCGCGCAGTCTGCCGGACGCTCCGGTGTGAGCGAACTCCATGGGAGCACTGTAAACGAGTGAAACCCCCACCGGCGGTGAGGGTTTCACTGTGCGAACGACCGGATCACATCCGGAGCGCAGGGAAGCGATCGTCAGAGGGATTCGACCCAGTTGCGGAGCAGGTGGGCGCCGGCGTCGCCGGACTTCTCCGGGTGGAACTGGGTGGCGCTCAAGGGACCGTTCTCGACGGCCGCCAGGAACGGGACGCCGTGTTCGGCCCAGGTCAGCTTGGCCGGGGCGATCTGGCTGCCGCCGTCCGGCTCCCACGCCCAGGTCTGCGCGGCGTAGGAGTGAACGAAGTAGAAGCGAGTGTCGGCATCCATGCCCGCGAACAGGACGCTGTCCTCGGGCGCCTTCACCGTGTTCCAGCCCATGTGCGGCAGCACGGGGGCATCCAGGCGTTCGACGACGCCGGGCCATTCGGCACAGCCTTCGGTTTCGACGCCGAATTCGACGCCGCGCTCGAACAGGATCTGCATGCCCACGCAGATGCCGAGCACGGGACGGCCGCCGGAGAGCCGCTTGCCGATGATGCGGTCACCACGCACGGCCTTCAGTCCGGCCATGCATGCGGCGTACGCGCCGACGCCGGGGACCACGAGACCGTCGGCGTTCAAAGCGATTTCGGGATCGGCGGTGACGGTGACATCCGCGCCGGTGCGGGCCAGCGCACGAGCGGCGGAGTGCAGGTTGCCGGAGCCGTAGTCCAGCAGGGCGATCTTCTTGCTCATAGCGTCCCCTTGGTGGACGGCACGCCGGTCACGCGCGGATCGTGTTCGACGGCGGCGCGCAAAGCCCGTGCCACCGCCTTGAATTCGGCTTCGGTGATGTGGTGCTGGTCGCGGCCGTAGAGCACGCGCACGTGCAGGGCGATGCGGGCATTGAGCGCGATCGACTCGAACACATGGCGATTGAGCACGGTCGAGTAGGACGCGCCCGGCCCGGCCGAGGGAATCACGGTGTGCAGCAGGTGCTCCGGTTCGCCGGTGTGCACGCAGTACGGGCGGCCGGACACGTCGACGATGGCCTGGGCGAGGGTTTCGTCCATGGGGATGAAGGAGTCGCCGAAACGGCGGATGCCCTTCTTGTCGCCCAGCGCCTGCGCCAGCGCCTGACCGATGACGATGGCGGTGTCCTCGACCGTGTGGTGGGCTTCGATCTCGATGTCGCCCTTGGCCTGCACGGTCAGGTCGAAGCTGCCGTGCTGGCCGAAGGCCGTCAGCATGTGGTCGTAGAAGGGCACGCCGGTGGAGATGTCGGTCTTGCCGGTGCCGTCGAGGTTGATCTCGACGACGATGCTGGATTCCTTGGTGGTGCGTTCCACCCGGGCGATACGGTCGGTCATGCAGCGATCAGCTCCTCGGCTGCCAAAGTCGCGCTGACGCGCAGGAATTCGTCGTTCTCGGCGGCCAGGCCGATGGTGGCGCGCAGGTAGCCGGGAATGCCGACGTCGCGAATGAGCACGCCGTCGTCCAGATACCGCTGCCAGGCCCGGCCGGAATTCTCGAAGTGGCCGAACAGGATGAAGTTGGCGTCGGAGGGAATCACGTGGAATCCCATGCCGCGCAGGGCTTCCGCCACCCGATCGCGCTGGGCGGCGAGTTCGGCGACGCTACCGAGGGTTTCGTCGGCGTGCCGCAGGGCGGCGCGGGCGGCGGCCTGGGTGACCACCGACAGGTGATACGGCAGGCGCACCAGCAGCAGCGCGTCGATCACGGCGGGTGCGGCGGCCAGGTAGCCGAGGCGTCCGCCGGCGAAGGCGAACGCCTTCGACATGGTGCGGGAGACAACGACTTTCGCCGGGTACCGGTCGATGAGCGCGATGGCGCTCGGTGCGTTCGAGAACTCCCCGTACGCCTCGTCGACCACCACGATGCCGGGGGCGGCGTCGAGGATGCGTTCCAGATCGGCGAGCGGAATGCTGTGGCCGGTCGGGTTATTGGGGCTGGTCACGAACACCACGTCGGGGCGGCGCTCGTGGATCACCGCTACCGCGTAGTCGACGTCGAGGGAGAAGTCGCCATTGCGCTTGGCTTCGATCCATTCGGTGTCGATGCCCTCGGAGATGATCGGGTGCATCGAGTACGACGGCACGAAACCCAGTGCGCTGCGGCCGGGTCCGCCGAACGCCTGCAGCAGTTGCTGCAGGATTTCGTTGGATCCATTGGCGGCCCACACATTCGACACATCCAGCGTCACGCCGGTCTGCCGGGTGAGGTAGGCGGCCAGATCGCTGCGCAGGGCCACGGCATCGCGGTCCGGGTAGCGGTGCAGGTCGGCGGCCGCCGCGCGCACGGACTCGGCGACATCGTCGACGAGGGCCCGGCTCGGCGGATGCGGATTCTCGTTGGTATTGAGCTGCACGGGCACCGTCAATTGCGGTGCGCCGTACGGGCTCTTGCCGCGCAGGTTGTCGCGCAGCGGCAGATCGTCGAGCGAGATGGCCGAGCCCGGAACTGTCACAGCGTTCACGACAGCGCTCCGAACCGCACCTGCACGGCCTGACCGTGCGCGGGCAGATCCTCGGCATTGGCCAGCGCCACCACGTGTCCGGCGACATCCTGCAGCGCCTGCTCGGAGTAGTCGACCACGTGGATGCCGCGCAGGAAGGTCTGCACGCTCAACCCCGAGGAGTGCCGGGCGCATCCGGCGGTCGGCAGCACGTGATTGGAGCCCGCGCAGTAGTCGCCCAGCGACACCGGCGACCACGCGCCCACGAAAACCGCTCCGGCACTGCGCACTCGGGCGGCCACGGCCGAGGCGTCGGCGGTCTGGATCTCCAGGTGCTCGGCGGCGTAGGCGTTGACCACGCGCAGTCCCTGATCGATATCGTCCACCAGCACGGTGCCGGACTGCTTGCCGGACAGGGCTTCCGCGACGCGATCGTGGTGCTTGACCACCGTCATCTGCGCGCTGAGCGCGGCATCCACGGCGTCGGCGAGTTCCACGCTGTCGGTCACCAGCACGCTGGCGGCCAGCACATCGTGTTCGGCCTGCGAGATGAGGTCGGCGGCCACATGCGCCGGATCGGCGGTGGCGTCGGCCAGAATCGCGATCTCGGTCGGCCCGGCCTCGGCGTCGATGCCGACCAGGCCGCGGCACAAGCGTTTCGCGGCCGTCACATAGATATTGCCGGGCCCGGTGATCATGTCGACCGGTTCCAGTTGCGCGCCATCGGTATCGGTGCCGCCGTAGGACAGCAGCGCCACGGCCTGCGCCCCGCCGACCGCCCACACCTCGGTGACGCCGAGCAGTTTGGCGGCCGCGAGAATCGTCGGGTGCGGCAGTCCGTCGAACTGAGCCTGCGGCGGCGAGGCCACCACCAGCGACTCCACGCCCGCGGCCTGCGCCGGAACCACATTCATGACAACCGAGGACGGGTAGACGGCATTGCCGCCCGGCACGTACAGCCCGACCCGCTCGACCGGCACCCACCGCTCGGTGACGGTGCCGCCGGGCACCACCTCGGTGGTCTTGTCGGTGCGCCGCTGATCCGCGTGCACCTTGCGGGTGCGTTCGATGGCGACCTCGAGCGCGGCGCGCACCGCCGGATCCAGTTCGGCGAGAGCCTTGTCCAGCTCGGCCGCCGGGACGCGCACGCTCTGCGGCGCCACCCCGTCGAACTTCAGGCTGAATTCCTGCGCCGCCTCGACGCCCCGATCGCGGATGGCCTCCACGACCGGCCGCACGTGATGCAGCACCGAGTCCACGTCGACGCCGCCGCGCGGCAGCGCCGCCCGGAGTTCGGCGGCAGTGGGCGTACGTCCGCGCAGATCCACGCGGGCGAGCTCGATGCGGCTGGTCATAGCGCTGTGTTGTCCTTGTCTGTGCTGATTCGTCGAGGTCGGGCGAACGATGAGTACGCCCGCGACCGGCTACCAGCCTATCGGGTCGATGCCAGCGGTTATCTGTCAGACCTGGTCAGCACTCGGACAGGTCGGCGGGGCAGACCGCCATACGCGGGGACGCCGTCGACAGCCCGTCGCTGACGTGGCCGAGCGCGAACTCGCCCTCATCGTGCGCGGCACTGTAGCGGTGGCCCGCTCCCGCGACCCGACCGGTCGCCTCATTGCGGACGAAGCCGACGCCGACGAACAGCGTGCCGTCGAGCTGCGGCTCGATCCGTTCGGCGCGGTCGACCGGTGTGTAGGGCCCCTGCGGGAACCATTCCCCGGTCACCGGGAAATAGCTGCCCCAGCGGACGAGGTTGGCCGCGTCGTCGAATTGGGTGCAGAAGGCGACGGCTCCCCGATCGGATTTCAGATAGGGCACCGGGCACAGCAGCGGCAGGCTCGTGGGGATCTCGAACCGCACGATCGAGGGCACCGGCTGCGCCTGCGGGTCACCACCGCGCGGCAGGGCGATCACCCCGGCCGCAACGGCCACCACCACCAATACGACGGCGGCGAGTGGGAGCCACGGAATCCGCCGGGCGCGGTCCTTCGTCAGCGCGGCCGTGGCGGCGGCCGCGAGCGCACCGCAGCTGCCGTATCGCATGGCCGGATCGTAGGAGGTGGCGGTGGCGATGACGGCCGCCAGGCGCGGGGAGGGCGGCGTCGCCGGCACGCCCGAACCGATCAGGCTGCCGGTGAGCAGTTCGTGCAGCGTCACCCCGAGCGCGTACACGTCGGTCCGGCGATCGGCCTGGCCCCCGGCCAGCTGTTCGGGCGCGGCGTACGCGGGCGTCAGCGCGATCGGGCCGGTGGTGAGGGTCACCGCCCGCGCCGCGCTGCGGGCGATGCCGAAGTCGCCGATCAGCACCCGATCGTCCTCGGCGAGGAAGATATTGGCGGGCTTCACATCCCGGTGCACGATGCCCTGCTCGTGTGCGTGATCGAGCCCCTTGGCGACCTCGGCGACAATGTGCACGGCGCGCTGGGCCGACAGCCCGCCGCGATGCCGGCGCAGCAGCTGCCCGACATCGCCGCCGGAGACGTAGCGCATGGACACCCAGGGCGTGCCGTCCTCGATGCCGCGGTCGTAGACGTCCACGATATTCGGGTGGTCGAGGCGGGCGACCAGATCCGCTTCGCGATCGAAACGGGCGGAGAAGCGCTGGTTTTCGTTCAGCACCGGATCCAGGATCTTGAGTGCGACCGTGCGCGGCAGCCGCGGATGCCTGGCCGTGTACACCGTGCCCATGCCGCCCGATCCGAGGAAGCCGGTGATCAGGTGCTCGGCGAAGACGGTTCCGGCGATCAGTTCCCGCGCGGGCATACGCCTCTCCCCTCCTGCGGTCCTGTATCGATAATCCGACCGCAGGCGGGTGGTGGTACGCGAAATCCGGAGAGTAGCCGAAGATTTCGCGCGCGACCCGTATCGGGCCGGCCTGCCGACACCGGCCCGATACGGCGCCGGTCGCCCTGCAGCGACGGCCGGTCCTCGCGAAGTTCTTTCTCCGGCGGCAACCGTAGAGCGCGAAACTCGAAGTGCGCTCGAATTTTTCTGGAACCGTATTTCATGTGTTCGGGGGAGGACTTTCCCGGCCCGCCGATGCTGTGCTGTTCGTGTGGAATCCGGCCGATGCGGCCGGCCGCATCGCGTGATTCGCAAACAGTCAGGAGAAAGTCATGAGCAACAATAAGTTCCGGGCGACCGTCGCGGCGCTGGCATGCGCACCGCTGATCGCGGTCGGCACGGGAGTCGCGGCCGCCGCGCCCGCGGCGGAACCCGCGCCCGTCGCGCCCGTGCAGGGTGTCGAGGTGGAGCCCGCGGTGCTGTCGCCGTTCCTCACCATTCCGGGTGCGGTCAATACATGCCAGATAGTACTGTTCACAATCCCGATTCTGTTCCCCCTCTGTGTGGTCTGATCGATATGACCGGCGCGCTCTCGCATCCGGTGTGGGGTGCGCCGGAATTCTTGGCGCACACACATTTTGGAGACAGTCATGGTGGGCAGATTCCTGATGCTGATCGCGGCGATCGGTATGGCGTGGACGTCGGCCGGGAGTGCGCGGGCGGCCGACCCGGCGGTGCTGGGCGGCGGCTCGGGCATCGTCCTCGACGACGGTGCGCTGTGCACGCTGACCACCATCGGCTGGGACGCACGCGGCCGAATGGTCGGCTTCACCGCCGCGCACTGCGGGACGCCGGGCGCCGGCATCGCCTCCGAGGCCGACCGCGAGGCCGGCACACTCGGCGCCATTTCCTTCACCAATCCCGAATTGGATTACGCCGTGATCGAATTCGACGAGCAACTGGTGACACCGGTGAATCGAATCGGCGCGACCACGATTTCCGGATATGGCCTGCCCGCGCAATTTCCGGCGATAGCTTGCAAACAGGGCCGCACCACCGGGCACACCTGCGGCCTGGTGTACGGCGACCTGTTCGCCACGCAGACATGGACATTCACCCAGATCTGCGTGATCGTCGGCGACTCCGGCGGGCCGGTGGTGGTCGGCACGACCCTGGTGGGGATGGTGAACGGCTACCTCTCGACCCCGTGCCTGGGCCCCGAGGTGGGTGTCAATTTCAGCACCGTCGTCGGTGATGTCGATGCTCGCGGCGGGGTGGGAGCCGGGTTCCGGCCGGTCTGACCTCACGCACTTCGCGGGAACGCGAAAATTACTGTGCCGCAAGCGCGACCGTCGCCAGTAACCGCACCAGCTCCGCCTGCCGGTGAGTGCCGGTCTTGACGAAGATGTGCTGTAGATGGGTCCGTGCGGTGCTCAGGGACACGCACAGCTGTGCGGCGACGGCGGGCAATCCGTCGCCGCGCAACACCCCTCGGGCGACCAGGCTCTCGGTTTCGGTCAATCCGTACAGCTCGTGCAGGGTCGTGGGCGGCAGTCCCGGATCGTGCTCCGGATCGAACACCAGCAGCAGCACCGCCCGATGCTGGGGCTGACCGTCGAGGGGTCCGGCGTGAATCGTCAAGGGCCGCTTCACCGAGGGGCGCGTGAGCGCGAGACTGCCACTCATGCCCGCCGGACCGGCGGCATCGGCGATCAGCCGGTGCAGTCGCGGCTGCGCGGCCGGCGAGGTGGCGCGCAGGCGCCCGAACGCGTCGACGGCCAGCCCGTCCAGATCGGCGGTGAGATCCGCGGCCCGGGAGTTGGCGAAGATCAGCGCCGTGTCCGGGGCGACGATCAGGATTCCGTGGCGGGCCTTCTCCAGGGTCGCCAGCGCGAGCGTGCGTTCCCAGGCCAGCTCGGCCAGTCGCGACCGGGTGCGCAGCGCCTGCACGAGGTGTGGAACCAGGGCGTTCAGCAGCGTTCGGGCGTCTGAATCGGACTGCGAGTCAACCGATTCCAGGCAGATCCAGGACCAGGGCGGGTCAGCGCTGAGCCGGGCGGCCAGCGGGCCGGACGGCGTCGGCGGCGTCTCGAACTCAGCGTCGGCGAGGCCGCGAACCGGGTGCCGGGCCATCCGCTCGGCCAGGCCGTCGATCCGGTCGCGGAGTTCCTGCCCGCCGATTCCGCAGGCGTGCACCGAATGTCGCCCACCGGCCGGGTCGGCAATGACGAGGAATCCGGCCACCGTGCCGAAAGCGGTTGTGATGTCGGCGATCACCTCGTCCCAGCGCCCGGGATCGGTGCCGGCGTCGTGGATCGCGGTGATCAGCAGTGAAAAGCGTTGCAGCGTGGCGGTCATCGCGCACCGGCCACGGGCAGGGGTATCGGCAGCATCTCAGGTTCCCTCCGCGGAAGTTTCCTCCATCCCCGAGCCGCCTCACCGTAGAGCACGAATCTTGAAGTCCGCTGGGACGATTCTGGAACTGTGGATATTTTCTGGGCTTCGCTGCCTCTCCCGTGGCATCGACGCTTGTGTCATCCTGTAGATGCCTAGAACTAGAGCGTGGTGACCGTGACGGACCTGGATATTCGACTGTTGGGCCCCGTCCAGTTGACGGTGAACGGCCGGCCCGTTCCCGTGCGCGGACGCAAACCACAGGTACTGCTGGCAATGCTGACCATCAACCGGCGGCGCGGGGTGTCCGCACCGCTGCTGGTGGACACCATCTGGGACGACGAGCCGCCCGGCCGCGCCATGGCCGGCCTGCACGGCTACGTGGCGGCGCTGCGCCGCGAACTGCGAAGCGCGGGAGCCGATCCGGGCACCGTGCTGCGCACCGTCGCGGCCGGCTGCTACCGCCTCGATATCGCCGACGACCAGTGCGATATCGGCAGATTCGAACACTCCCGCAGCGCGGGCATGGTCGCCGCCGCCCGCGGCGACCACGCCGCGGCGACCGCCGACTTCACCACCGCGCTCGCGCAGTGGAGCGGTGAACCGCTGGCCGGATTGCACGGCATCGCCTTCGCCGAGCGTTTCGCCGTCGATGTCACAGAGTGGCGGCTCAGTGTGGTCACCGCCCGCGCCGACGCCGAATTCGCGCGCGGCCACGCCACGTCGGTGCTCGACGAACTCACCGCGCTGGCCGCCGCGCATCCACTGCGAGAAGGGTTGTGGCAGCGTCTGATCCGGGCCCTGCACGCGTCCGGCCGGCACGCCGACGGACTGGCCGTCTACCACCGCATCCGCCGTAATCTCGCCGAGGAACTGGGCGCGGACCCGGATCCGGAAACCGATGCGCTGCGCGACGCCATCGTGCACCGGCGACCGCCGCTGCCACCACAGCCCGCGTCCCGGCACACCGCGACCCTCGGCTCCGGCTCCGCCCCGATCGCCGCGCTGCGGGGGCCGGACGGGCGAACCGTCGAGATCACCGAGCGCGGCCTGCGCATCGGGCGCGGCGCCGACAATGACCTGGTGCTCGACGACACCCGGGTGAGCCGCACCCACGCCCGGCTCGTAGTGCGCTGCGCCGGACTGGTCATCCACGACCTGGCCTCGACGAACGGGGTGTATGTCAACGGCGACCAGATCCCCGGCAGCGCACGGGTTTCCGAAGGGGATGTGATCGCGCTCGGCGGCACCTGTCTTCGGGTCGAGAGCCTCGGCGCCGGCACGCGGCACACCGCGGCGCGATTCGACGCCGCCTGCTGAGCGCCGCTCCGATCCCGGACTCGAGGTACCGGCCCGGCACGCCCGATATCATCAGCGTGGGCGCGAATCCGGCGCTGCGGTCCGGAATCGGGTCCGATCGGCTGCGGAATCTGTTGCGGTGGTTCGGGTGGGATTGAATATCGAGCTCCTGGGAGCGGTGCGGCTGGCCGTGGACGGCCGTCCGCTGTCCACCGGCGGGCCGAAACCACAAGCGCTGCTGGCGATCTTGACGGTGAACCGGCGCAGCGGAGTGGCCGCTCGGGTACTCATCGACGCCATCTGGGATGGGCAGCCGCCCGGCAATGCCGCGGGCGGACTGCACGGATACCTCTCGGTGCTACGCCGGGAACTGCGGAACGCCGGAGTCGACGACGCGACCGTCCTGCAAACCGTGGCCAATGGCTGCTATCTCCTCGACATCGCCGACGAGGACTGCGATATCGGGCGATTCGAGCGCGCGCGGACCGCCGGCCTGGCCGCCGTCGCACAGGGCGACCACGCGACCGCGTCCCGCTGTTTCACCGAGGCGCTCGACGAATGGCACGGCGACCCGGTCGCGGGACTGCGCGGCCTCGGCTTCGCCGACCGGCTCGCCGCCGATCTCACCGAGCGCCGCCTGACCGTCGTACTGGCCCGCGCCGATGCGGAAACAGCCTGCGGCCGAGGCGATTCCGTCACCGCCGAACTGGCGGCGGCGGCAACCGCGCACCCGTTGCACGAGGGCGTATGGCAGCGGCTCATCCGCGCGCTGTACGCGGCCGGCCGCCCCGGCGAAGCCCTCGAGGCCTACCACCTGATCCGGCGACGGCTCGCCGAAGACCTGGGCCTGGACACCGACCCCGAGACCGACGCCCTGCGCGACGCGATCCTGCACCAGCGCCCGCCCGCCGCACCCCGGCCACCGTCCGGCCGCACCGAGACCGCGGCCACCGACGCCGATTCCACCGCGGCCCTGCGCCTTCCGGACGGTCGCGTCCTCGAGGTGCCCGCGCGCGGGCTGCGCATCGGCCGCGACCGCAACAATGACCTGGTGCTCGACGATCCCCGCGTCAGCCGCGCCCACGCCCGGCTGGTGGTGCGCGCGGCCGGGGTGGTGATACACGATCTGGGATCGGTGAACGGGGTGTACGTCAACGGCGGCCAGATCCTCGGACATGCCGCCCTCACCGATGGCGACCTGCTCGGGATAGGTTCCACCACACTGCGTTTCGAAAAGACCGGCTGATCGGTACTCGACGCGCTCGTCGATCCGGAAGATCTCACACCGCGGTTTTCTCATCCATGCGGCGGTAGACCAGGTGCTGTTGCGCGAAGGTCCAGGCGTTCTGGGTGACGAAGTACAGCAGGATGCCGACCGGGAGGATGACTCCGGACACGAGCGCGCCGATCGGGAAAATCCACAGCGACAGGGTGTTCATGATGCGCACCTGCTGGGTTTCCTCGGCTCCCGATTCCCGCTGGCGCGCGATCGAGAAGCGGGCGGTGAAATGGGTGGCGATGGCCGCGATCACCGCCAGTGGAATCGCCACGGCGGCAACCGAACTGAACAGGCCCGCATCGATCAGCGTGGACACCAGGGGCGCGCCGAACAGTTTCGCCTGCAGGAACGACTGGACCTGATCGGCGGAGAACACGTAGTTGGCGGTATCGGCGCTCTTGAACGAACGCAGCACATGGAACAGCCCGAAGAACACGAGTCCCTGCGCGAGCGGCGGCAGGCACCCGCCCAGCAGGCTCACCCCGTGTTCGCGCTGCACCTTCTGCATTTCCACGCTCTGCCGCTGCAGATCATTCGGATACTTGCGCTTGATCTCCTGCAACTGCGGCTGCATTTTCGTGAGCGAGCGCTGAAAACGCACGGTCGCGAGGAACGGCTTCAACAGCAGTGCCCGCAAGGTCATGACGAGAAAAACAATGGCCAGCACCCACGCCAGACTGCTGGCCGCACCGAGCATGGACGCGAAAGCCGTGTGCCACACCCACAGCACAGCGGACACGGGGTAATAAACGAAATCGAGCACGGGGGAACCTCACTGCGAGGCGCCCGCACAGCGGCGGGCGAAAGGGATTCAGGGCAGCATCAGCCCAACCCCGCAATCCACCGCGAGATCAGGCGAGCAGCACCCCGGGCGCTCGCGGCCGCGGCCGCCCCGCCGTATCCGGATTGCTCTGCCGCAAATAATCCCCACGCCGCCGCCGACTGGCCGATTCCGGCGGCCCGGAATTGACGGCCACCACCGCGAGCAACCGCCCCCGCGGCGCGAGCAGTGTGGCAGCGGTCACCGCGACCAGAATCGTCGCCCCCAGCACCACCAGCGAATTGGGCTCCGCCGCCAGGAAAATGAGCCCCCACACGGACACGAGCAGCGCCGCCACCGGCAGCGCACCCGAATTCATCCGCATGATCACGCCCACGACACTACCGCCCCCGCTCGCACCGCGCTCGCGCCGAACCCGCGGAATCCCCTGACCGCACATCCCGAATCGCCACCCCACAGCCTCGATCCGTGCTGTGGGGTGGCGAGTTGGGATGTGGGACCGCCGGGTTATTCGGCGACGAGGCGGCGGATGATCATGGGCTCACCGAGGATGTCTTCGAGGACCTTGGCGATGTGCCGGAAGTGGGGGGTGGTGAAGTGGTCTTCGAGGGCTTGCGCGGCCGTCCACTCTTCGACGACCACCATGTGGGTGGGGTCGTTGGGGTTGGTGAAGGGCTGGTAGGAGAGGCAGCCGGGTTCGGCCAGGGAGGGCTCGATCATGGCTTCCAGCGCGGTGCGCAGGCGGTCCTCCTGGCCGGGGCGGGCGCGGAGTTCGGCGACGACGTGCAAGGACATGGAGGGAAATCCTTGTGGTTGAGTGGCGTTCGGTGAATCAGGGGCGAACGGGACCGGTGCCTGCGCCGGTGGTGGTGATGGCGGTGGCGATCTCGTCCAGGTCGGCGGCGGTCAGGGTGAGGGTGCCCGCGTCGGCCCAGCCGTCGATCTGGCCCGGATTGCGGGCTCCCACAATGGCTCCCGTAATGCCCGACCAGGAGGTGGTCCAGGCCAGTACGACTTCGGCGACGCTCACGCCGTGCCGGGCCGCGATCGGGCGGATGGCGTCGACCAGGGCCAGGTTGGCGGGCAGGGCGGTGGTGAAATCGGCAGTGCGGGAACGCCAGTCGTCGGCGGCGAGGACGCGGTCGGCGGTGAAGGCTCCCGACAGCAGGCCCGAGTGCAGCGGCGAGTACACGATCACGCCGGTGTCGTGCGCACGCGCCCAGGCGATTTCGGGCGCCGCGCCCCGGTTGATGGCGGAGAAGGGCGGCTGAATCGCGTCCACGTGGGCGATGGATTCGGCGATCTCCAGTTGCGCCGCATCATGATTGGACAGGCCGATGGCGCGCACCTTGCCCTCCTTCTTCAGGTCGGCCATGACCTGCCAGTATTCCTCCAGCGGGGTGGCCTCGGCGGAGACCTCGCCGTCTTCCTGGTAGACGAAGACGGCGCCGGTGTCGGGCCAGTGCACCTGCAGCAGGTCTACCTGCTCGACCCGCAGCCGCCGCAGCGACGCCTCGAGTTCGGCGCGCACCGCCTCCGGCCGCATGATGCGGCGCGGCGGGCCCTGCCGGTCGTCGCCGTCCTCCCAGATGAGCCCGGTCTTGGTGAAGATGTAGGGCCGCTCCGAGTCCGGGATGTCGGCCAGTGCCTTGCCCACGAGTGTCTCGGCGTGTCCGAGGCCGTAGGCGGGCGCGGTGTCGAGCCAGTTGAGCCCGCGGTCCACCGCGTGCCGGATGGCGGCGATGGATTCGGCGTCCTCGGTGGCGCCCCACGAGTACTCCCAGCCCTGTCCGGCGATCACCCAGGTGCCGAGGCCGAGCGGGGTGATGTCCATGCCGGTGTCACCGAAGGGACGAGTGGTGGTCATGCGAAACTCCTGTTCCGGTGCCGGGATCGGTTCCGGCTGTGACCACTACTTTCGCTGTCCGCAAGCGGGGTAAACAGTGCCGCGCGAGCCTGGGCACGGCATGACCAGGATGAGCGTCGAACCCGTTCGGGATACTTGGTCACATGACCTTGGACCGTCGCGCCGAACTCGGTGAATTCCTGCGCTCCCGCCGTGCCCGGCTGTCCCCGCAGGAGGTGGGGCTCGTCGATCACGGGGCCCGCCGTCGCGTTCCGGGGTTGCGCCGCGAAGAGCTGGCGCTGCTGGCCGGGGTGAGCGTCGACCACTATGTGCGCTTGGAACAGGGCCGCACCCTGCACTTCTCGGAATCGGTCCTGGACGCGGTGGCCCGCGCCCTCAGGCTGAATCCCCTCGAGCGCGACCATCTCTACCGCCTGGCCCGCCCCTGGACCGGCGAGGAACCGGCGGCCGAGCAGCAGGTCCGCCCCGGCCTGCGCCGCCTGTTGGACTCCGCCTCGGACGTCCCGTCCTACATTGTCGGCCGCGGCACCACCGTGCTGGCCTGGAATCGCCTGGCCGCCGCGCTCATCACCGATTTCGCCGCCCTGGCTCCCGCTGACCGCAATCTGGCCCGCCTCATCTTCCTCGACGAGGGGATGCGCGAACTCTACGAGGACTGGCCCGCCAAGGCCGCCGACGTGGTCGCCTACCTGCGCCTGGACGCCTCCCGCAACCCCGCCGACGAGGCCATTGCCGCGCTCATCGACGAACTGCACCAGCGGGATCCGGAGTTCCGCCGCCTGTGGGACCGCCACGAACTCAAGGACAAGACCCACGGCCGCTACGTCTATCTCCACCCGGTCGTGGGCCGCCTGGACCTGGGCTTCGAAACGCTCCGCCTCCCCGACGACCCCGACCAGGCGCTGATCGCCCACACCGTGGAGCCCGAATCCCCCAGCGCCACAGCGCTTCAGCTGCTGGCCCGCTGGGTGGCCGACACCACGACCGTCGGCTAGTTCCGCTCAGCCGCCGATGCGGCGGCGCAACTCCGGAACCCCGTCGCCGGTCAGGTCCGCGAGCGCGACGGGCCGGCCCACCATGGCCAGCGCCAGCGCCTCACCCGGTCCCCGGACCAGCGGGCCGGATCCCTTGGACCAGTCGACATCCGTTGCCTCCCAGCGCAATCCACGGGTATTGCGCCACGGGAAAGCGAACGGGTCCGGGTTGCCGAGTACGGCGAGCAGCCGCTCTGCGGGCACCTTGCGTTCGAGGCCGAGCGGTCGGCGAATGTCCTGCTGGTGCACGAACATGTCGGACAGGGCGATTCCGGGCAGCAGCCGGGTGAACCAGCCGTGCGCCGCGGCCAGCCGATCGACCAGCACGGTGGTCGGCTGCTGCCGGAACTGTTCGACGAGAGCCTTGTTGGTGCGATCCACCGATGGGTTGCGCAGGCTCAGCAGCGCATAGCTACCGAGTGAGACGGTATCGGTCTGCAGGTGGCACACCACATCCCGCACACTCCACCCCGCGCACAGCGACGGCGTCGCCCATTGTTCGTCACTCAGCGAGCGAAGCAGTTCGACCAGCTCCGCGCGCTCCTCCCCCAGCAACTGACGCACGTTCATACCAAACACCTAATCACCCCAGCGGTTTTCGCGGTAGATGCGGAGAGCCCGCACCTACCGCCGAAATCCGTTCAGAGCTTGGTGTCGCTGTCGATGAGCAGGCCGCTGGCGGAGTTCACCACGCGCAGTTGAATATTGCTCTTCGAGGAGCTGCCCGCGGTCACGCTGCCGATCATCATGTCCACGGAGCCATCGGAATTGGTGGTGGTGCCGGAGCCCCGCGCACCGCCGATGGTGCTGTAGCCGGTGATCCGGTTGGCCTTCCAGTAATCCGAGAACGCCTGCTCGCTGCCGTACACCTTCTGTGCGGCCGGGGTCAGCCGTTCCCAGGCGGCGGAGAAGTTGAGATTGACCAGCTGACCGTAGAAATCGCTGTCGATCATGTTCGCCGCGCCCAGCACATCGGCATCGCCGACGCTCTTGGTCTGGCCGAGCGCCGCATTGCTGCCCTTGGTGGTCGAGGTGGACCCGGTGGACGACGAGGTGGTCGAACCGCCTTGTGCGCCATTGTCGTTCGAGCCACCGCCCGAGGAGGACAGCGCGATGGCGACACCGGCGATCACGGCGGCGACGGCCGCGACCGCGATCCAGATGAACTTGCGGCTGCGCGGAGCGGGCTCGTCATCCAGGTCGGGGGCCGGGGCATGGTGCCGGGTCGGCGGGTTGGACGCGGGGCGCTGCGGCGGCGGGGTCTCCAGCATGGCCGCGCTCATGGCGCCGGTGGGAATGTCGATGTTCTCCGCCGGGCGGCGTTCCATCTGCCGGGTGGCCTGACGCTGCGGCGCGACCGGACGCGGCGGCGCGGGCTGCGGAGTGCGCGGGCCACCGGGGGCCGCGCGACGGTGGGCCAGCACGCGGGTGGCCTCGGCGTCCGGTCCGACCTCGGCGAATTCGGCCATGGCGTCGCGGACGTCGTACATGCTCGGGCGGTCTTCGGGTTCGAAGGCCAGCAGGCCGAGCAGCAGATCCGACAGCGGGCCCGCATTGCGGGGTTCGCTGATCTGACCGTTGGCCGCCGCGTAGAGCAGGGCCAGCGGATTCGGGTTGGTGCCGTAGGGCGGTTCGCCTTCCAGCGCGTGGAAGAGGGTGGCGCCCAGGGCGAAGACATCGGCGGCCGGGGTGGGTTCGGCGCCGCGCGCGACCTCGGGGGCGAGGTAGGCGGCGGTGCCGGAGATGAGTCCGGTGGCCGTGAGAGTGACATCGCCCTTGGATTTGGCGATGCCGAAGTCGGTGATCTTCACCGCCCCGTTGTCGCCGAGCAGGATATTGCCCGGCTTCACATCGCGATGCACGATGCCGGCGCGGTGCGCGGCGATCAGCGCCGAGGCGACCTGTTCGCCGATGCGCGCGACCTGCGGCAGCGGCAAGGTCCCTTGCGCGGAAAGCACCACCGCGAGGCTCTGCGAGGGCAGATATTCCATCACCAGGCACGGGTCGCCCTCGTGTTCGGTGATGTCGAACACGACGATGGCATTGGGGTGCTGGAAGCGCGCGGCATTGCGCGCCTCGCGCGCTGCGCGCTGGCGGACGATGTCTTTATCGGCCGGCGACAGGCTCGGCTGGGTGAGGATCTGCTTGATCGCCACGGAACGTTCGAGCCGTTGATCGACGGCTCGCCAGACGACACCTGTGCCGCCGCTACCAATCCGTTCGACCAGGCGGTAATGCCCTGCGATCACTTGGCCGGTTTCGATGGCACTACTCCGAAGTTCTCCGAGACGACTGTGACGACGCGGTTGCCCGCGTGTTTCCCCGCACGAGTGTAGCGGGCATCGGCCGTCGCGCCGACGTCAGCGTGAGATATGAGCGAGATCTCGGTGAGATCCAGCCCCCATTTATGTGACCTTGACGTGACACCCCAGAGGTATGTGCTGGTCAGGGCTGATTATTAGCCAGCAAACAAACCAAAGGGTTTTCTTAGCTCGGCTTGCTCACAACCCACCCTCCGCGCGCCAGGACGGCCGCGTCGGCCTCGTCGAGATCGATGTCGAAGACCTCCGCGAGCACCTTCGGCAGCTCGGCCGCCTCGAGTTCGCGGACCTCGCTGCCGCCGTCCGGGTATTCGACGGTCCAGGTGGTGCCGTCGAGCACGTGGTGCGCCTCCGGCAGAAAACGCTGCACGAACGGGCGTGTCGTGAACGGCGAACGGGGCGAAGTGGACACGAAGTGGTTCCCCACCACGTAATCGGTGCGGTACTGCGGCGTGAGCGGGAAGCTGTGCCGGTCGATCCAGCCGTCACGGCCGAACTGGTACAGCGTCCAGAGGTCCGCGCCGAGCGCGTCGGTGCCGCGCTCGAGCCGGTATCGCCATGCGCCGAGCGAGAATTCGCCGTCCGAGGCGACCAGTTCGATGGGTTCCAGCGGACCCGCGCCGAAGCCCACATCGCACAGCCAGGCGCGGTCGTCGTCGGCGGTGGTGACGCGCAGGATGGCGTGGGTGGCGGGCCGAAGTCCGGTGGCTCCCATGGAGACCCGCGCGGCCAGACCGGTCACACCGAAGCCGAGCCGCTCCAGCGCGGCGGCGAACAAGCCCACGTTCTCGTAGCAGTAGCCGCCGCGCCGGCGCCGGATCATCTTGTCCTGCAAGGACTCCAGATCGAGCGGAATGCCGCGGCCGAGAATGATCTCCAGATTCTCGAACGGGAGCTCGGTGACGTGTGCGTACTGCAGGGCGCGCAGGGTGGCCAGGGTGGGCGTGCGCTCACCGGTGAAGCCGATCCGCGCGAGGTAGGCGTCCAGGTCCAGCTCGCCGCCGTTCCAGGTGTAGGACGGGTCCACCGGTGTCGTCATCACTGTCTCCGCTCCATGATCACCGCGAGCGCCGCCGCTCGCTCCCGCTCCGGGCAACCCGGCTCGGCGCCAACATGTTCCGGACCCAGCATGCCCGCTGGTCAGCGCGGTGCGGACGCCAGGGTGGCGAGCCCTTCGCGATAGCTGGGATAGCGGGGTTTCCAGCCGAGCTCGGCGCGTGCCTTGACATTGGAGACGCGCAGCGACATGTCGAGCATCTGTGCGGCGGCCAGCGGCGAGCCGTGGCGCAGGACGCGGGCGGGGACGCGCAGGGGCCGGCGGGCGCCGACCGTCTCGGCCATGGCGTCGAACAGGGCCTCCCAGGTGACGGGCTCGTCGTCGACGATGTTGTAAGCCTGTCCGGCCCGGCCGTTCTCGAGCGCGGCCACGGTGGCGGCCGCGGCATCCTCGATGTGCACGACACCGATACTGCCGGTGCCGATCCTGGGCAGGGGCAGCATGCGCAATTTCAGCGCCCGCACGAACATGTCCGAAGCGCCGGGGCCGTAGAAAACCCCGTAGCGCAAGGCGATCCCGTCGATTCCGGCCGCCCGCCAGGCCCACTCCTCGGCCTCGTACAGGGCCGACAGGAACGGGTCGTTGGCATCACCCTGGGCGCGGCCGAATCCCTCCTGCTCGGTGACGAGTTCCGGTCCGTGATCACGGATTCCGTAACCGACGATCAGCGACTGCGTGAGATACCGTGCCGCCCCGACGTTCACGGCGAACTCGACGAGGTTGCGGCTGCCGGTGCCGCGCAATGCGTTGGTGCGCAACAGACCCGGGCTGCGGTAGTGCGTGGGCGGGGAATGCCTGTACGCGGTGAGCTCGTGAATGACCGCGTCGGCGGCGAGACCGTCGGCGGCGCGCAGCAGGTCCTCGCGCTCGAGCACGTTCGCGATGATCGGGGTGCCCCCGAGCGCTCGCACCAGTTCCGCGCTGCGCCCGCCGCGCGTGAGGGCGAGCACCTCGTGCCCATTGCGGCGCAGCGCCGCTACCAGCGGCCGGCCGATGGCGCCGGTCGCGCCCGCGACGATGATCCTCATTGCGTTCCACCCCGTTTCGCAGTACAGATCCATGCCGAGGGTAGCGCGCATGTCTACTACACGGAATAGTGGACAGGGCCTGTCCGAGACACATAGCCTCGACAGATGATCGCGCTGTGGGATCGTCTGCGACTGTTCACGGTTCGTGAATTCGCGACGCATTGGGGGCGGACAGCGGCGACCACGGTGGTGGTCGCGGTGGCCGCGGCGTTGACGGTGGCCGTGCTGGGGCTCTCCGGATCGCTCACCGGGTCCGTGGACCGGCTGACCTCCGGGCTGGCGGGCACTGCGGCCCTGGAGGTTTCGGGCGTCACCGATGCCGGATTCCCGCAGACCGTGCGCGCGGAGGTGGCGCAGGTGCCGGGTGTGGCCACGGCGGTGCCCATGCTGCGCACCAGCGTGGGCCAGGGCCGGGATCGCACGCTGGTGCTCGGGGTGGACCCGTCCGGCTCCGCCCTGGACAGCTCGCTGCAGAGCTCCATCCAGGGCGACGCCGTGGCGGCGCTGACGTCGGTGCGCAATGGGGTCCTGGTCGGTCCGGGGGTGGACCGCGCGAAAGGGGAAGTGTTCCAACTGGGGCAGGTGGAGGTGACCGTCGCCGCGGTGCTCGACGACGAGCGCGCCGCCCGGCTCAACGGCGGGCTGTTCGTGGCCGCTCCCCTGCCGCTGGCGCAGAAGATCGCCGGACGCGCCGGGCAGCTCGACTCCGTCCTGATCGTGGCCGCGCCGGGAACCGATGTGGCGCAACTGCGTTCGGCGGTGAACACGGCGGTGGCCGGGCGGGCGCTGGTGGCCGATCCGAGTGCACGGGCCGCGCAGTCCGGGAATTCGATCACCATGATGCGGTTCATGTCGGTCATGAGCGCCACCATCGCCGTCGCGGTGGCGGCGTTCCTGGTCTACAACGTCATGAGTATGTCGCTGGCGCAACGCCGTCCGGTGGTGTCCATGCTGCGCGCCATCGGCGGGCGCAAGCAGACCATCGTGCGCGATGTGCTGGCGGAGGCGGCGCTGCTGGGGCTGGTGGGCGGCACGGTGGGTGCGCTGATCGGCATTCAGGTGGGCAAGTACGCGGTCAAGGGCTTGCCGCCGGCGGTCGTCCAAATGGTGGACGCGCGACTGGAATACCTGCTGCCCTGGTACGCCGTGCCCGTGGCGATCGTGGCGTCGGTGGTGACCAGTGTCGGGGCGTCGGCGATGGCGTCCCGCCAGGTGTATCGAGTCTCGCCGGTCGAGGCGCTGGCCCCGGTGGGCGTGTCCCGTGCCGATGCGGTGTCGCGCGGATTGCGCATCGTGGCGGCGGTGGGGGCGGTCGCGATGATCGCCGCGGCGGTGGTCGTCGCCCGCTCCGATCTCGGCCTGTATTCCGCTGTGGCCCTGGGTTTCACGCTCGGGGCGCAGATCTGCCTGGCCTTCCTCGCGACCGGTCTGCTGGTCGGGGCCGCGGCCGCGCTGACCCGGCGCTTCGGCGCGGCGGGCGTGCTGGCGGCGGTGAATATCGAACGCGCGCCACGGCGGGTGTGGGCCACGCTCATGACGATCACCATCGCCGTCAGTCTGACGGTCACCGTCACCGCCTCCAATGACGATGCCGTGCACGGTGCGCGCGACACCTTCGCGAGCCTGGCCGACAATGACTTCTGGGTGGCCACCACCCCCGCCGACATGACCCCGACCGAACTCCTGCCGCCGGATGCGCTCGAACGCGCCGCCGCGGTGCCCGGGGTGGCGAAGGTGGTCGAGGGCCAGATGGCGTGGGCGACCTTCGGCGGCACCAAAGCCCTTGTCTACGGGGTGACTTCGGACGGCAATGTCCCCATCTACCGGGCGTTGAGCGCGGAGTCGGCACGTCGGGTGGCGGCCGGTGACGGGGTGGTGTTCTCGCGCGATATGGCGCGGAACATGCAGGTGACGACCGGCGACCGGGTGACGGTGCAGACGCCGAAGGGCGCCAAGCAGATCGAGGTCGTCGATATCGTGCCGTACTTTTCGGCGCTGGGCGGCACGGTGGCCATGAGCCTCACGCTCATGCGGGACTGGTTCGAGCGCTCCGGCAATACGACCTTGCAGATCCACGCACAGCCCGGCACCGATCTCGGGCAGCTGCGGGGCGCGCTGGAGCAAGCGCTGCCGCCCGGCCTGCACGTGTACTCGGGCGAGCAGGCGCTCGACGGCATCAGCTCCTCGATCAAGCAGGCCATGGCTCTGGCGCGCGCCATGATGGTGATCGTGGCGTTCATCGCCGCCACCGCCCTGCTCAACACCCTCATGCTGGCGCTGCTGGAACGCCGCCGGGAACTCGGCATCCTGCGGGCGGTCGGCTCCTCCCGCAAGTTCGCACTGCGCATGATTCTGCTGGAGGCGGCCGGGATCGGTCTGGTCGGCGCGACCCTGGGCCTGGTGCTCGGGTTGATCAACGAGTTCGTCTACACCCTGCTCGCCACCGATATGCTCGGCGTCGAGATCACCGCCCGGCCCGGGCCGATCCTGCTCGTATTCACCGTCGCCGCACTGGTTTTGAGTCTGCTCGGCTCGATCCCGCCGGCGCTGCGGGCCGCCCGCCTGGAGATCGTGGACGCGGTGAGCGCCGACTAGACGGTCAATCGCGTCTCGGCAGCAGCAGGCCGAGCAGTGCGATCAGCACGGCGAGCGCGGCCGCCAGGGTGAAGACCAGGCCGTACCCATCGGCGAGGGCTGCCGCGTCGGCGTCTGCGGCCGCACCGGCCACCGTCGCGAGAATCGCCAAACCTATCGACCCGCCAACCTGATTGGCGGTGCCGGCCATGCCACCGACAATGCCCGCATCGCCCGCCGGGGCGTCGGCGGTCGCCACGGCCATGAGGGTGGGGAAGGTCAGTCCGATGCCGATCGCGATCAGCAGGGTGGGACCGAGAATGCCGGTGAGATAACCACTGTCGGCCCCGGCCTGCGCGAGCCAGCCGAATCCCGTGAGGAAACAGGCACTTCCGGCCAGGATCAGTGGCCGAGCGCCGGTGCGCGGCAACAGGGCCGCGGACACCCGCGCGACCGCCATGAACGTGATCGCCGCGGGGGTTTGGCCCAGCCCGGTGCGCAATGCGCTGTAGCCCAGCACATTCTGGAGGAACAGCGAGGTGAAGTACCACATGGCGATGGCGATGCCGCCGAACACGAGCAGCATCGCGCTGCCGACGGCCACCCGCCGGATACGGAACAACCGCAGCGGCATGAGCGGCCTGGCGGCGAAACGGGCCTCCACGACGGTGAACCCGGCCAGCAGCAGAATTCCCGCACCGACCGGCCCTGCGACCGGCGCCGAGGTCCAGGCGTACTCGGCGCTCCGCATGACGCCGAAGATGAGCGCGGCGAGCCCGGCGGTTCCGGTGACCGCGCCGAGCACATCGAGCGATTCCGAGCGAGCGGACCCCGAGCCGGACAGCGACAGCAGGGCCACCGCGATCAATACCGCACCGATCGGCACATTGATCAGGAACACCCAGCGCCACGACAGTCCGGTCGTGATGGCTCCACCGGCGATGGCCCCGGCCATCCCGCCGACCCCGCCGGCGGCCGACCACGCCCCGAATGCCTTTGCCCGCGCGAGGGTTTCGGTGAATCCGGTATTGATCACCGCCAGCGTCGCCGGGGCCAGCACCGCGGCTCCGATCCCCTGCACGATGCGGGCCGCCACCAGCACCTCGGCGGTGGTGGCCAGTCCGCCGACGAGGCTGGCCGCCGAGAACACCGCCAGCCCGCCGATGAGCATGCGCCGGTGTCCGAACAGGTCGGCGGCCCGCCCGCCCAGCAGCATGAAGCCGGCGAAGGTGAGCAGGTATCCGTCGACCACCCAGGCCAGTCCCGTGGCGGTGAACCCGAGGTCGCGCTGCACCGAGGGCAGCGCGACGTTCACGATCGACGAGTCCAGGATGACCATGAACTGACAGGCGCAGGCCAGCGCCAGAACCAGTCGTGCACGGCCGGAATGTGTTGTGTGCCGGGGAGTCTCGGCGCTGATGCGGGTCATGCTCGCTCCTTGCCGTCCCGCGCGCACATCGGCGGCGCGCGGCCGTTCGATGCGCCCGGGGCGGCTCGTGGATTGCTAGAATTAGTTATCCGCATAATGTTATGCGCGTAACTAATCTGTCAAGGAGAGCATGTGGACTTCGCGCAAGCAGACGCCCTCAACCAGGCCATCCGGCTGCTGAGCCTGCGCCACCGGGCAAGGGCCGCAGCACTATTGGCGCCACTCGGACTGCACACCGGCCAGGAGGCGCTGCTGCTCGAGCTCGACCGGACCGGGCCGATGATCCAGGCGCAGCTCAGCGGAGCACTCGGCTGCGAACCCCCCAGCGTCACCCTCATGACGCGCAAACTCGAAGCCTCCGGCCACATCCGCCGCAGCCCCGCCCCGACCGACAAACGGGCCAGCATCGTCGAACTCACCGACAGCGGCAAGGAACTGGCCGAGCGGGTCAAAGAACTGTGGTGCGATCTGGCCGAGGAGACCGTGGCCGGCCTGCCGGCCCGGACCGTGGCGGAACTTCCCGCCTTGCTGACCACCCTGACCAGCAATGTCGACAACCGGCGACGCTGAACACCGCAGCGGACGCACCGGATCCGCGATGTGCGGGCACGCCCGTGAAAGATCGTTCGGTGTCGTAGCGGCGGGCTAGGATTCGCGCATGCGTTCGATGGATGTGGCGGAGCGACGGGCCCGGCTGGCATTGCGACACCGGCTCGCGTACGAGTCTCGCAGCGACGAGGTCGGCGAGATCGTCCGCTCCCTCGTGGTGCTGCACGCCACCGATCCGGCCACAGTGTTCCTGTCGGTCGCGGCGCGCAGTCGCACCACCGAACCCGGCCACGTGGAGAAGGCGCTGTACGAGGATCGGACGCTGCTGCGCATGCTGGCCATGCGGCGCACCATGTTCGTGGCCCCCATCGAGCTGGTGCCGGCGCTTCAGGCATCGTGCGCGGACGCGCTGGCCGAGAAGCAGCGAAAGACCTACGGGCGCTACATAGAACAGGCCGGCGCGGTCGACGGGGATGTCCAGTCCTGGCTGGCCGAGGTGGAGCGGGAGACGCACGATGCGCTGCTGGCGCGGGGCAGTGCCACCGGAGCGCAGTTGAGCAAGGACGTGCCCCGGCTGCGCACCCAGGTGGACACCGCACCGGGCAAGCCGTATTCGAAACCGACCAATATCACCACGTGGGTGCTGGTCACGCTCGGCGCGGAGGGGCGGATCGTGCGCGGCCGGCCCAATGGCAGCTGGTCGAGCAGCCAGTACACCTGGTCCCCCATCGAATCCTGGCTGCCCGACGGCATTCCGGCCCTGACGGCCGAGGCCGCACGGGCCGAGCTGGTGCGGAAATGGCTGTACGCCTTCGGCCCCGCCCCGGTCAGCGATATCAAATGGTGGACTGGCTGGACGCTCGGCGAAGTCAAGAAGACCCTCGCGAAACTCGAGGTGGCCGAAGTGGATCTGGACGGCACCACGGGCCTCGTGCTCGCCGACGACCTCGAACCGGTCGCCGCACCCGAACCCTGGGCCGCGCTGCTCCCCGCCCTCGACCCCACCCCGATGGGCTGGCAGTCCCGCGACTGGTACCTCGGCCCGCACGCCCCCGCCCTGTTCGACCGCAATGGCAATGTCGGCCCGACCATCTGGTGGAACGGCCGCATCGTCGGCGGCTGGGCCCAGCGCACCGACGGCGAGATCGCCTGGCGGCTACTGGAAGACGTCGGCTCCGACGCGGAGACCCTCATCGAAGCCGAGGCCGCCCGCATGACCGACTGGTACGGCGAGGTGCGCCCCATCCCCCGCTTCCGGACCCCACTCGAGCGCGAGCTCACCGCCTGAAACCACCGCGTCTCCCCGACCCCGCACCGTCGGCGAGACCGCCGGTGCCAGCACTGCCAGTGGCAGGGGTCGCATTGCCCGGCCCTTGCCCGGTTTCCGCGCCGTCGCCTAGCATCGGGGCTGCGACCGTTGTCGCCGTAAGCGTTAACGCCATTCAACGCGCCTGGTTTCGCATTCGCGGAATCGGTTGTCGTGCATACGCTTACGGAGTTCTCATGACTTCTCGAATCCTGTTCTCGCGCACTGCCGGATCGCGCAAGCTGCCTGCCCGCTTCGCGCCGGTGATCCTGCCGCTGCTGCTGTCGATTCTCATGACCTGTGTGGTGTCGTGCATCAGCACGATCAGCGGCAATGGGGTCCACGCCGATTTCCCGCCGCTGTGGTTGCGGGCCTGGGGCATCTCCTGGGTGATCGCGTTTCCCACGCTGTTGCTCATGCTGCCGCTGGTGCGCCGGCTGACCGCGGCACTGGTGGATATGCCGGGTGCCCGGCCGTCGCCGGAGCAGTGAATCCGATTGTCCGCGCAGGGGCGGGAATACGCTGCCCCTACCGGGCGGCAGGCTGTTAGGGTTCTGGCGTACAGAACACAGTTCGGGCGCGGACACGGGGGTTGTCAGTCCGAAATATCGAGTCGGAGTGTGTCATGGCCTTCCTCAACCGCCTGATTTCCAATGCCACGTCGATCAGCCGGTTGCTGGAGAGCGCGCCCAAGTGGCGTGAGCAGCTGCTGGCCAAGCGGAACGAGCTGCGCGGCGGCACCTTCCGGGATGCCACCATGGGCATCTGCGCGCTGGTGGCCGCGGCGGACGGCGGGATCGATCCGCAGGAGCGCATGCGGGTGGCGCAGCTCATCGGCGCCGACCCGGTGCTGCAGCACTTCCCGACCGACGAGCTGCGAACCCTGTTCGAGGACAACTGCAATCGGATCACCATGGACCCGGCTTTCGGGCGCGCCTATGTGATGCAGCAGATCGCCAAGGCGACCGGAAAGTCCACGGAGGCAAGGGCTGTCGTGCAGATGGGCATCATGATCGGCAATGCCGACGGCAATTTCGACGCCCAGGAAATCGCCGCGGTGAAGGAAGCCTGCCAGGTGCTGCATCTGGATCCGCAGGAATTCGGGTTGTAAACCCCCTCTAACAGCCGCTGGACATAACCCCTGCTCGTGACGCACCCTTGGTTCGTTTGGCGTCCGAGCGAGGGGTGCTGTCATGGCAATTCAAGGGTTCCTGAATATCCTTTTCGACACGTATGCCCCGAATAGAGGGTGGCGGTACTGCGTCTTCTGCGACGCCACCGGCACGGCGGGATTCGTGAACGGGAACGTGGTGTGGTGTTCGACGTGCGGTGGCACCGGCTGGGTGGCCGAGCCGACGTACTACGAACGCTGAAACACCACGTGCGCTGAATTCCCTTGAATCCGGACGAAACTCACATATCCAATCCGAGATCGAGCACCGTGACCGAATGGGTGAGCGCGCCCACGGCCAGGTAGTCGACGCCGGTGCGGGCATAATCCGCCGCCATATCGAGCGAAAGACCGCCCGAGGATTCGAGTTTCGTTCCCGGCGAGCGAGTATTGCGGCGTTGCACGGCGGCCTGCGTCATCCACAGCGGGAAATTGTCGAGCAACACCAGCTGCACATCCTCGGCAAGCACGGCATCGAGCTGCTCGAGGCTGTCCACCTCGACCTCGCATTCGATCTCCGGATTCAGTTCCCGCACCGCCCGCAGCGCCGCCACCACCGACCCGGCGGCCACCACGTGGTTGTCCTTGATGAGCGCCGCATCACCGAGTCCCATGCGGTGATTCACGCCGCCGCCGACCCGCACCGCGTACTTCTGCAACGCCCGCAGTCCCGGCAGTGTCTTGCGACTGTCCCGAATCCGGCACTCGGTGCCCTCCACCGCGTCCACCCACGCCGAGGTCGCCGTGGCGATCCCGGACAGATGGCAGACGATATTGAGCAGAGTCCGCTCGGCCGTGAGCAATTCGCGCGTCGGTGCGTTCACGCTGAGCACGGTGTCACCCGGCCGCACCCGCGTGCCGTCGGCCACCCGATCGGTCACCTCGTAATTGCCCGCGCCGACAACCTCGTCGAGCACCAGCAGCCCCACATCGAGACCCGCGACCGTGCCCGGCTGCCGCGACACCATGGCGGCCTTGGCCGTCGCATCCGCGGGAACCGTTGCGACCGTGGTGATATCGGGCCCATACCGCAGGTCCTCGTCGAGGGCGGTACGAATGAGCGCGACCACCTCGTCGCGATCGAGACTGGAATCGAGAGCCACTACTGCACTCCTTCAGTGAGCATGGAAGCGTTGTTCACGAGGCGGACCGCAAGGTGGTCCGGATCCACGGCGCGGTGACCGTCGAACCATCGGTGACGAGTTTGGGGCGGCCATCGGAACCCAGGCGCACGGTGATGCTGCGCCGCTGGTCCTCGCGCGGCTCCGGATGGTCCGAACGTGTATGGCAGCCACGGCTTTCGGTGCGCGCGGCCGCGGCGACCAGCAGGGCGCGGGCGGTCAGCGTGAGCGCGGAGTCCTCCAGATTGCGGATCACCGCTGCCGCATCGGTGCGCGGTGTGGTCTCGGCGTCGGCTTCGCCATCGGTGAGCATGCCCATCAGGCGGAGTACGCCGCCGCGCAGGCCGTCGCCGTCGCGCACCACGGACGCGTGCCGGGTCATGAGCTCCTGCAAGAGTTTCCGGTCGGCGCGCGGCAGACGCATCGGACCGGCCTCGGTGATGCGGGCGGCGGCCCCGAGTCGTTCGGCCGCCGCGACACCGGCGCGCCCGCCGACCACGAGACCTTCGAGCAGGCTGTTGGAGGCGAGGCGATTCGCGCCGTGCAGGCCGGTGCGCGCCACCTCCCCCGCCGCGTAGAGGCCGGGAACCGTTGTGCGGCCGTGGGTGTCGGTGACGACGCCACCGCATTGATAGTGCGCGGCGGGCGCGACCGGAATGAGCGCCGAGGTCGGGTCGAGGCCCGCGTCCAGGCAGGACGCGGTGATGGTCGGAAACCGTTGCGCGAACCCGTCGATCGACCGCGCGTCCAGATAGACGTGATCGGTGCCCAGCTGTGCCATGCGGGCGTGGATCGCACGCGAGACGATGTCACGAGGCGCGAGATCCCCACGCTCGTGCACTCCGGCGGTGACCGAATTCCCCTGGGAATCCACCAGTACCGCGCCCTCGCCGCGCACGGCCTCACTGATCAGCGGCCGCCGCCCCACCCCGCCGGGCGAGAACAGCACGGTCGGATGGAACTGCACGAACTCCAGATCCGCGACCACGGCCCCGGCCCGCAGCGCCAGCGCCACCCCGTCCGCGGTCGCCCCGGCCGGGTTGGTGCTGCACGCGTACAACTGCCCGAGCCCACCGGTGGCCAGCAGCACGGCGGGCGCGTGCACGACCCCGAACCCCTTGTCCGACACCGCGACAACGCCCCGCACCCCATCGGGCCCGGTCACGATCTCCACCACCGCGGCCCCGAAGATCACCGGCAGCCCGGCGGCATTCAACGCCCGCTGCACCTCGGCTCCCGTGGCATCACCACCGGCATGGATGATCCGCCGAGTACTGTGCCCGCCCTCCCGGGTCCGCGACACCTCCCCGTCCCGCCCGAGATCGAACACGGCCCCCAGATCGGTCAACGCCGCAACAGCCTCGACCCCACCTTCGACAATGGACCGCACCGCCTCCGCATCACAGAGCCCGGCTCCCGCGACCACGGTGTCCTGCACATGCGATTCCACCGAATCCCCGTGCGGCGCAACGACGGCGATCCCGCCCTGCGCGTACTGCGTGGATGTGTCGGTGGGCCCGCCCTTGCTCAGCGTCAGCACCCGCAGCCCGCGCAGCGAGGCGGTCCGGGCTGCCGTCAGTCCGGCCACCCCACCACCGATCACCACGAGATCGGCTTCGGCTTCCCACTGGATCGAGATATTCATCGATTGTCTCCCTCCCTGCGGACTGCCCGGGTTGGAGGCAGCGGCGGGGACGCGAATGGGTCGGTCCGATGGAAGCGGGTTATTCTCCGCCGCCCGGGTTGCCGATCTCGATCATGCGCTGGACCGAATTGCGGGCCAGGGCGGCGGTTTCGAGATCGACGTGGACCTCGTCGCGGTTCTCCACCAGGCAGCGGAGCAGGGCGGCGGGGGTGATCATCTTCATGTACTTGCAGGAGGCGCGGTCGTTGACGGCCTGGAAGTCGATGCCGGGGGCCGCCTTGCGGAGCTGGTGGAGCATGCCGACCTCGGTGGCCACCAGGACTTCCTTGGACTTCGCGGCCTTGGCGGCGTCGATCATGCCGCCGGTGGACAGGATGTGCACGCGGTCGGCCGGGAACTCGCCCGCGCCGGCCAGGTACAGCGCCGAGGTGGCGCAGCCGCATTCGGGGTGCACGAACAGCTCGGCATCCGGGTGGGTGCGGGCCTGCTCGTTGAGCTCGTCGCCATTGATGCCGGCGTGCACGTGGCACTCGCCCATCCAGATGTGCATGTTCTCGCGGCCGGTGACGCGCTTGACGTGCGCGCCCAGGAACTGGTCCGGCAGGAACAGCACCTCGCGGTCGGGGTCGATGGAGGCGACCACGTCGACGGCATTGGAGGAGGTGCAGCAGATGTCGGTGAGGGCCTTCACCGCGGCGGTGGTGTTCACGTAGGAGACCACGAGCGCGCCGGGGTGTTCGTCCTTCCAGGCGCGCAGTTCGTCGGCGGTGATGGAATCGGCCAGCGAGCAGCCGGCGCGCTGATCGGGGATCAGGACCGTCTTCTCGGGGCTGAGGATCTTGGCGGTCTCGGCCATGAAGTGCACGCCGCAGAACACGATGGTGTCCTCGGGCGCTTCGGCGGCGATCCGGGACAGGGCCAGGGAGTCGCCCACATGGTCGGCGATGTCCTGGATCTCCGGCAGCTGGTAGTTGTGCGCCAGGATGGTGGCATTGCGTTCGCGCGCCAGTCGCTTGATCTCGGCCGCCCAGTCGGGGGTGGCCTCGACGCCCGTGTATCCCGACGGCCCGTCCGCGATCTGCTCCGCGAGGGTCATCGTCGCACCTAGTGCAGCCATGGCATGGCTCCTTCTCTCATGCGGTCCGGCAACATCGCCGATTCGCATACAACCGGTTTTCGACTTAGAATCGAAAACGTGGCCCATAGTAGCACCATCCACGAAACGCTCACCGCGGTGTTCCAGGTTCGACGCTTCCCAGACACCTACACCGCAGGTGAGAGCGTTTTCACCCCCTCGGACAGTGGTACACGGCATGCGAATCCCGGTTCAGCTCAGAAAAATGCGGCCGCCAGACGCGATGATCTCGGCCGACGCTCCGGGCCGGGGGAACGCACCGAATTGGCGGTCCTGCTGTGGGAGCGCGCGCTCGAACCCGCGATCGGCACCTGGTCGCTGCCGGGCGGGCGGCTGCGCGACGACGAGGACCTCGACGCCTCGGCCGCGCGCCAGCTCGCGGAGAAGGTCGACGTGCGCGAATTGACACACCTGGAACAGCTTTCGGTGTTCAGCGACCCGCACCGGCTGCCCGACCCGCCACGCCGCATCGCCTCGGCATACCTGGGCCTGGTGCCGCTCACCGCCGAACCGGAACTGCCGCCGGACACCCGCTGGCATCCGGTCTCGGCGCTGCCGCACATGTCCTTCGACCACGGCGGCATCGTCGAGCACGCCCGCACCCGGCTGGCCGCGAAACTGTCCTACACGAACATCGCCTTCGCCCTCGCGCCGGAACGCTTCACCATGTCCACGCTGCGGGAAATCTACTGCGCCGCACTGGGTTACGACGTGGACACCACCAACCTGCAACGAGTCCTGTCCCGCCGCAAGGTGATCACCCCGACCGGGGCCACCGCCTCCCCCGGCCGCGCGGGCGGACGGCCCGCCGCCGTCTACCGCTTCACCGATTCCGAAATCCGCGTCACCGACGAGTTCGCGGCTCTCCGCCCTCCCACCTGATTCCCGCCCGGAGCGACGATTTCGCGGCGGATACTCGGGGCATGGCACTCACAGCCAAGGCAATTCTGGTGGGTGGACCCAATGATCTGCCCGAACGCATAGTCCCGATCACTTCGGAACCGGAGATCAAGATCTCCCATCGCAATGGCTACGAGCATTTCCAGGCCACGGCACGGGAGGAAGACACACCGCAGGGCACGCTGCGCGTCTACGAGTGGTCCGGACGGACGAAGGTCGCCGAATAGCGGCTGCGCGCCCCCACCCCGCTCGTCATCCCGGCATGCTTTTGGCCGGGATCCATAGAGCAACGCACGCTATCCGTGTCGATCCCGGCCAAAAGCGCGCCGGGATGACGGGGGCGGGCTCAATCCTGTTCGCGCTTGCGGTGTTTGGTGGTGCGGCGGTATTTGCGCGCGCTCGGAATCGGTTGCGCCGCATTGGAGCGGCGTAGCTCGTGGCGCTGCCGCCAGGCGGCGAGATCGGGGCGCTCGCCGGCCGCAGCGTTTGCGGCAGCGGCGGCGCGCTCGCCTCGTGCTGCGGTTTTCATCGGTGGTCCCCCTGGGCTTCACGGTGTGTCGACGCGTCACCGTACAAGCAGCTACAGCGCCACTGCCACCGAATTTCTTCCCGCCGGACCACTGGCGGCGCTCAGCGCCCGCCGGGCTCCTGCACCGGATTCTCGAACGGCACCACCGGTTCTCGCGGACCGGCCGGTTGCGGGGCTCCGCCATTGGCTCCCGGCCCGTAGTACGGCCCGAAGCTGATCTGGGATTCGAACGGCGGCGGCGCCCAGGCGGGCGGGTCGGGGCGAATCTTGCCGAACGGCAGGTATTCCCCGGTGCCGAGATCGTCGGAGGTGCTGAGCGAGGCCAGGATCAGCACCAGCAGCGCGGCCACCAGCGGCTGCACCAGCAGGAACGGCCAGCCTTCGATGGTCGGCGCGAATTCCACGATGCTGTGCACGGCCGGATGCTCCGGGCGCGTGTGGAGTTGCTCGGCGACCGCCTCCCCCACCAATCGCATGAGGTTCGCGCCCACCAGTGATCCGGCGAGCATCGACAGCAGCAGGATGGGCCCGCGCACCCGCCGCCACCGCCAGGCCGCGGCGGTGGTGAGCACGGCCGTCACCAGGCCGATGAGCACGAAAATGGCTGCGGCATCGAATCGATGCGCGCTCTCCCCGGTGAGGGCCGCCCCGCGATCGGGTTCGACCACGAGCAGCCGTTCGGCCGGGGCGAGATACGCCCACGCCACCCCCGCGAGCGCGCTCACCACACCGAGCACGGCGAAAACCACGGCGCCCGCCCGCAGTTCGCGGGCGAGCACCTCACGTAGTCCGGACGGTTCGGCGGGCGCCATGGTGCTTGCCACTAGCGCCGTTCCAGCATCGTGGAGTCGAGCACCCCGTGCCGCGAGCATTTCGCCCACCAGCCGTCGGGGCTCACCTGCACGATCATGCGACGCCCGCACTGTTCGCAGAAGCGCGGCGGCTCCAGCCCCAGCGCCGCGGCGGCCGGCACCGGATCATCGAGTCCGGCAACCACTCGCTTCCCCGTGAACGGGTTGTAGCGCTCGCTCATGTCGAACCGCTCGCTCATGTCGAACACAGTACCCATCACAGGGTTTCGTTGAGCGCCTTGATGGGCATCTTCAGCTCGCCCAGCAGATCGAGATCCGCTTCGGCGGGGCGGCCGAGGGTGGTCAGATAGTTGCCGACGATGACGGCATTGATGCCGCCGAGGATGCCCTGCTTGGCGCCGAGGTCGCCGAGGGTGATCTCACGACCGCCGGCGAAGCGCAGGATGGTGCGCGGCAGCGCCAGGCGGAAGGCGGCGACGGCGCGCAGGGCGTCGGCGGCCGGCAGCACCTCGAGGTCGCCGAAGGGGGTGCCGGGGCGCGGATTGAGGAAGTTCAGCGGAACCTCGTCGGGCTCCAATTCGGCCAGCTGGGCGGCGAATTCGGCGCGCTGCTCGAGCGACTCGCCCATGCCGAGGATGCCGCCGGAGCACACCTCCATGCCGGCCTCGCGCACCATGCGCAGGGTGTCCCAGCGCTCGTCGTAGGTGTGCGTGGTGACCACGTTCGGGAAGTGCGAGCGCGCGGTCTCGAGATTGTGGTTGTAGCGGTGCACGCCCATGGCGGCCAGCTGATCGACCTGCTCCTGGTTGAGCATGCCGAGCGAGCAGGCGACCTGGATGTCGACCTCGTTGCGGATGGCCTCCACGCCCGCGGCGACCTGCGCCATGAGGCGCTCGTCCGGGCCGCGCACGGCGGCCACGATGCAGAACTCGGTGGCGCCGGTCTTGGCGGTCTGCTTGGCGGCCTCGACCAGCGAGGGGATGTCGAGCCAGGCGGCGCGCACGGGCGACTGGAAAAGACCGGACTGCGAACAGAAGTGGCAGTCCTCCGGGCAGCCGCCGGTCTTGAGCGAGATGATGCCCTCGACCTCGACCTCGGGACCGCACCACTTCATGCGCACGTCGTGGGCGAGGCCGAGCAGCTCCTCGAGCCGGTCGTCGCCGAGCCGCAGCACCTCGAGGGTCTGGTCCTGGGTCAGTCCGACACCGCGCTCGAGCACCTGCTCGCGAGCGATGGCCAGAATGTCTCCGCCTGCTTGGATGTCGGCCCCGGTGGACACGGCTGCCTGGGTCATTGCCACGAATCCCTTCGTCCGGCCGACGTGGCCGAGCAACTTGAACGGTGTTCAGGGTAGGCTAGCAGCAAGTGAGCCGGAACACGAAGGGTCGGGTTTTCAAGTGCAACTGCACCGCACGGACGTGGTCGACGGAGCCATCGCCATTCTCGACCAGTACGGCCTCGCCGACCTGACCATGCGCCGCCTCGCCACCTCCCTGCACGTGCAGCCGGGCGCACTGTACTGGCACTTCCCGAACAAGCAGGCGCTGCTGGGCGCCGTGGCCGACCGCATTCTCGCGCCCATGGAGGATCCGATCGACGCCACCGAATGGTCCAAGCAGATCACCGAATTGGCGCATCGGCTGCGCTCATGCCTGCTCGCCTACCGCGACGGGGCCGAATTGGTCTCCGCCACTTACGCTTCCCGGCTCACCACCTCGAAAGGCCGGGAGCGGCTGGCCAGTGCGGCCATTCGGGCCGGAATGACCAGGGAGGAAGCCGATTCGGCGGCCTTCACCCTGCTGTACTACGTGCTCGGCCAGACCGTGGACGAGCAGTCGCGCATCCAGATGGATTCGGCGGGCGCACTGGCGGAAGCGGATTCGCCGCTCTACGACACCGTGAACACGAGCGATCGCTTCGACTTCGGGTTGCAGCTGTTCGTGTCCGGCGTACGGCACCTGCTGGGATCGCGCATTCGCTGAGCGCGACCAGCCCGCAATCACACGGCAACCTACTGCTACCTTATTGACGATCATTTTCAATAAGGTAGGGCCTGGTGTTGCCGCACAGACCGACCGGTAGAGTCCGGCAGGTCAATTCGGCAGGTGCGGGAATCCGGTGTGAATCCGGAACGGTCGCGCCACTGTGATCGGCTTGTCGAAGCCGAGAGTCAGACCTCCCCTGCCGCGCAAGATCTCTGGAGAGGCCGCGACTTGCCCAAGGAGCTCCATCGATGAGCCGTACCCGGACATCGATCGCCCTGCCCGTACTCGGGCTACTGCTGGTTGCCGCCATGGTGGCGGCCACCGGCTTCGGCGCGGAAACCGTGCCGGTGCACCAGGTCGTGGACGTGCTGTACCGCCGCGCCACCGGGCTCGCGCCCGAGAATCTCGGCCTCGACACCATCATCTGGCAGCTGCGCGTCCCGCGCACCCTGCTCGCGGCCATCGTCGGTGCGGGCCTCGCGGTCGCCGGAGCCGCCATGCAGACCCTGGTCCGCAACCCCCTCGCAGACCCGTACCTGCTGGGCGTCTCCTCCGGCGCGGGCGTCGGCGCGGCAGCGGTCATCACCTCCGGCGCCTTCGCTTCCGCTGGGCTGTGGGCCCTTTCGGCCGGAGCGTTGACCGGCGCCCTCGCGGCAGCGGCGGCGGTCTTCCTCATCGCCGTAGCCCAGGGCGGCCTGACCCCGCTGCGCCTGGTCCTCACCGGCACGGTCCTCGGCTCCATGTTCGCCGCCCTGAGCAGCTACATGATCTTCCGCAGCACCGACCCCGCAGCCGCCCAGTCCGTCCTGTTCTGGCTGCTCGGCAGCCTCGCGGGCGCGGACTGGACCCGAATCGCCCTGCCCGCCACCGTGGTAGCGCTCAGCGCCGTGGCCCTGTTCGCGGCGGCAAGCTGGCTCGACGCCCTCAGCCTCGGCGCGGACACCGCTGCCTCCCTCGGAATCCCGGTGCGCGAGCTGCGAATCGCCCTCTTCATCCTGCTGGCGGTACTCGTCGGCGTGCTGGTGGCCGTCTCCGGCGGCATCGGCTTCGTCGGCCTGGTGGTCCCCCACGCCGCCCGGCTGCTGGTCGGCCCGCGCCATCGCAGCCTCCTCCCGGCCTGCGCGCTGTGCGGCGCTCTGTTCCTGGTCGTCGCCGACGCGGCCACCCGAATCCTGGTCCGCCCCACCGAAATCCCGGTAGGCGTCCTCACCGGCCTCATCGGCGCCCCCGCCTTCCTGCTCCTCATGGGCCGCCGTCGCTACCGCTTCGGAGCAGCATGAGCGGCCGGGACGCAGCGCTCGAAGCGCGGGAACTCGTTTGCGCCGCCGGGCGTCGAACGGTGCTCAGCGGAGTGAATTTCACTGTGCGGCACGGGGAGACGATCGGGATCGTCGGACCGAACGGGAGCGGGAAGACCACGCTCATGCGGACGATCGCGGGGTTGATTCGGCCGGTGGCCGGTGCGGTTCTGGTGAACGGGCAGGCGGTGCACGGACTTTCGGCTCGGCGTCGCGCTCGGGCGCTCGCGTTGGTGACGCAGGACGAGCAGCCACCGGCAGATCTGCTGGCTGGGGAGGTCGTGGCGCTGGGGCGGACACCGTACCTGCCGCCGTGGGGCGCGGGCGGAGCGCAGGAGCGGGCGGCCGTCGAAGCGGCGCTGGCCGCAGTGGATCTGGCGGGGTTCGCGGGACGACCGGTGAATCGGCTCTCCGGCGGCGAACGGCAGCGCGTGCTGCTGGCACGGGCGCTGGTACAGGAGACGCCGCTGCTACTCCTGGATGAGCCCACCAATCATCTCGACATTACTCATCAGCTCGAATTGCTGACGCTGGCACGGGATCTCGATCGCACGGTCGTCATGAACCTGCACGATCTGGCGCTGGCCGACCGCTACTGCGATCGGGTGCTCGTCCTGCACGACGGGCGGGCGAATCCGCTGGAGCCGCCCGGCATCGCCCTGCGGACCGAAGTCGTCACCGAGGTGTTCGGCGTGCACGCCGCGCGGGTTCCGCATCCGGACACCGGCATTCCCCATCTGCTCATCAGCGCTGCTCTGACATGAAAGGCAAGCACTTGCGACATCTACCCCGGATCCTCGCCGCCGCGGTCGCGGTTACCACCTTGGCGGCCTGCGGCACGACCGAGGCCGCCAAGGGCGATCTGACCATCGCCAATTGTGGTGTGGAGCAGAAGTTTCCGTCGCCGGCGCAGCGGATGTTCGTCAATGACGGGAATCTGATCTCCATGGTGCTCGCGCTGGGGGCGCAGGATCAGGTGGCGGCGGTGTCGAGTGTGAAGCGGGATGCGGAGACGCTGCGCAGGCATTACGGGGATGTGGTGGATGAGCTGAATTCTGTTTCGCCGGAATATCCTTCGCGGGAGACGGTGCTGGCGCAGCGGCCGGACGTGATGGTGGCGGGGTGGAATTACGGGTACAGCGAGGCCGCCAATCTGACGCCGGATTCGCTGCGGGCGGCGGGAGTCGCGCCCTATGTGCTGACCGAGAGTTGCCGGCAGGCCGATGGGGAGCGAGGGATCACCGATGCCTGGACGGCCTTGCGGACCGATCTCACCGATCTGGGGGCCATTACCGGGCGCGGCGACCGGGCGGCGGCAGTGAACGACGATATCGGCCATCGGGTCACCGCACTGCGCCTCGCGCCGCAGCCGGTGCGCAAACCCACGATCTTCCTGTTCGACAGCGGCTCGGACACCATTTTCTCCAGCGGTAAATTCGGTGCGCCACAGGCGATTCTGGATGCGGCGGGAGCGCGCAACGCACTCGAGGATGTGGACGACACCTGGACGGCGGTGTCGTGGGAGCGGCTCGCGGCGGCCGACCCGGATGCCATCGTGTTCGTCGACTATCCGCCGCAGACCTTCCAGCAGAAGGTCGACCTGCTGCGCGGCAAGCCCGGGATCGCGAATCTGCGGGCCGTGACCGAGGGGCGGTTCCTGAACCTGCCGTATGCGCTGTGGACCAGCGGGCCGCTCAATATCGATGCGGCGGAACAGGTTCGAGTGCAGCTGGAGAAGTGGAATCTGGTGCCGGCCTCGGGCATCCGTCCCGCCTTCGACGATGCCGTTCGCTGAGCGCTGCTGCGACAGTCCGCGTCAGCGCCCGGCGGTCGCGGTCGGAGCGGCCGAATCCCGTTGCACCAGGCGGATGAACGGCACGATCTGCTGTTCGATGACCGTGTTGTATTCGCGCGGTTCCTGAATCGGGTTGGCGTGGCGGGTGTGCCGGGTGGTGACCACCAGCAGGGTTCCGTCCACGCCGCCCACCCGCTCGATCAGGGCGCGATGGGAGTACTCGACATCCACGATCGGATCCTGGGTCGCCTCCCTGGGTCGGATGAAAACTATTGCGGGGCGCGGCTTCCCGTTCACCGGTTTGGCCAGGGTGCGCAGATCGTCCACCGCGCCACCGGCGACGATCGCCTTGAACTGCGCCTCGATCAGACCGTTGCTGGCGGCGTCGGTGTTCAGGATCTTGTCCCGCAGCACCTCTTTCAGGGCTTGCCGGAATCGATCCCAGCGCACCCCGTGCGGCCCGCCGACGAAACGCTCGTGCCGCGCATAGGTTTCCGCGGCCAGCCGCAGCAGCCGGCTCTCCCGCGCACCCGGCACCCAGCCGGTCCAGCGCAGTAACTCCTCGCCTTGATCGCGGCTCTCGGCGCGCACCGCGTGCAGATCCACCGGTGTGCAATCCAGGATCACCCCGACCACCCTGCGCGTGCTCTCCACGTGCAGGTGCTCGGCGATCTCCAGTGCGATCACCCCGCCCATACTGTGCCCGGCCAGAACCACATTGGGGGCCTTGGCCGCCTCGGTCACCTTCACGATGAGGTCCGCGATCACCTTGGTGTCGATACCCGAATTGTCGTAGCGCACCGCCCACACCGACCCGAGCCGCGCGAGCGAGGGCAGCGCCCGCGCGGTATCGGTGGCATCGAGCACCCCCAGCCCGACCAGATCGAAGACGGCGGTATCACCGGCCCGCGCATCCGACGGCCCCGCGACGGGCACCACCGCCGGTTCGGTGCGCGCCAGCCGCTCCCGCTCCGGCGCGACATCAGCGCCCAGGTACACCGCGAACAGCACCAGCAGCACCAGCGGAATCACGCTGCCGCGCAACAGCAGCAACCGGGTTCTCCGCCCGCGCACCCAGCCGTGCCCGGCCCGGGTCTCGCGCAGTCGCGCCACGCGCCGCCGGTCGTCGTATTCGGACACGGCCGAGGGGTTCGGATATTCCGGCAGCACAGGCTGACCCACCTCCCGTCCGCCTCCCGCGCCCGGCCGGGTGCCGCTCCGGGACGGGCACGCGCGGCCGCGGTCGGCAGAGCGTCTGAGTTCTGGACGTACCCGGTGAATTACCCGGCCCGCGTGAATTCAGTCGCCGCTGTGACGCATCTCCGACTGCGCGGCCGCCTTCTCCGCGAGCCCGGCGAGTTTGGCCAGCGACATGCGGAAGCCGGTCTCGTTGTCTTCCGGGGAGAGTCCGGGCGGCAGGTTCTCGTGGCGGGCGACGACCCGGCAGCCACCGGGGGCATCCGACAGCGAGTAGGTGATCGCCATCTCGCCCTGCAGATTCGGGTCGTCGGTTTCGAATTCGACGACCTGCGCCACCTCGGTGTCGGGGACGACGCGCACGAAATGCCCGTGGAAGGTGTCGGTGTGCGCGGTGGTCTTGCCGGTCTGGTCCGGCAGGTCGTATGTGAGCGAGATTCGGAAGCGTCCGCCCACCCGGGGGTCGAACTCGTGGATGCGGCTGGTCATACCGTCGGGGACCATCCAGGTGCGCACCGAGCGCGCATCCAGCAGGGCGCGAAAGACATTCGGGCGGGACGTGCTCACGAACCACTCGACGTGGGTTGTGGTCACGTGCGCCAGACTACGCCGGGCGAACCGGCACGGCGGTCATACCGCGACGATGCCCGAAATGGGGCGTGGCGCGCCGAGCAGCACCTCGCTCGCGGGAATGCCGAACCACTCCTCGGCGATGGTGGCGTAGTACTCGGTCATATTGACGGTGGCGCGCAGATTGTCGTCGGCGTCGAGATCACGCAGCGAAGGCAGTTCGCCGAAGACGCCGGGATGGGTGGGGCCGAGCAGCAGTGCGGTGCCGGCCGAACCGTGGTCGAGGCCGTCGGAGTTGTTCTCCGGGACGCGGCGGCCGAATTCGCTGTAGGCGGCGATGAGTACGCGGTCGGCGATGCCGCGGGCGGCCAGGTCGGCGCGGAAGGCGGCCAGGCAGGCGTCGAGATCCTTCATGAGTTCGACATAGCGGGTGGGGTGTTTGTCGTGGGTGTCGAAGTCGGCGCCCATGGGGACGTGCACGACTCGCAGGCCGTGGTTCTCGTCGGCGAGAAGGCGTGCGGCCAAGCGCAATTGGACGCCGAGGTCACTGGTGGGGTAGCCGTCGGCGGCGGGCGAGAGGGTGGCGGCCACATCCGAGAAGCGCAGGGCCGCAGCGCTTCCCGCGCGGGAGGCGGCGTACAGCGGGGCGTCGGCGCGGTCCGGGTGCGCCATGGCGCGCTGGGCGGCCAGCCAGGCGGCGCGAATGTTCTCGTCCTCGAACAGCGGGAACAGGCCGTCCGTCGCGGGATCCACGGACAGGGTGGTGACGCGTTCGCAGGCCAGCGCCTGACCCGAACCCAGGCCCAGCGCGACGCCGACGGCGGGCGTGGTGGCGTCGCCGAGCTGGTCGCACAGGCGGCCCAGGAAGCCGGTGGTGGTGCGGGCGCCGCCGTCGGGGTCACCGGTCTGCCAGCGGTGCAGCATTTCGAAGTGCGACATATCGGGTTTGGCGATGCCGACGCCCGGAATCACCGACGCGCCGCCCGCCGCCAGCTGCGCGAGATTCGGGTGGAAGCCGAGGGCGCCGTCGATGGGGTGTACGTCCTTGGCGGCAATGGCGGTGGCAGGCCGCAGATCCCGGTAGCGGGAGTCGGTGTAGGGCACGGTCATGGACAAACCGTCACTGCCACCGGCCATTTCGATCACGAGCAGTTTGCGTTTGTCCGGGGCGGCGGCGCGCAGGGCCGGCGGCGTCGGGCCGGGTTGCGGCACCTCCTCGTTGCTCAGGTCGTGCGCCACCACGCCCGCGACCACGGCGACCGCGCTCGCGCCCAGCCCGGCCCGCAACGCGGTGCGTCGATTCACAGTGACCATCTCGGTTGTCCTCGGGGCGTCAGGCGAGTGTGAACTCGGGGGCGGTGAGTATCAGGGTGAGCACCGCGGTCGCCGCCACCGACGGTTCGTGGCGCAGCGCGAAAGCCAGGTCGCGGGCGGCGGTTTCGGTGGCGGCGGTCGGCGCGTAGATCCCGGCGCGCTTGAAGGCGGCGGCCACGGGATCGGTGGCAGCGGCGAGTTCCGGAATGGCGGGCGCGTGCACGACCAGCCCGGCGCGCGCCAGCGCCGCACCCGCGTCGAGCCAGCCACCACCCGGCGGCCACCCGGCCACATTGGGCGGATAGAACGGCGACTGCCCGAGATCGGTCATGGCGTAGAAGGCGGCGATGGGATCGTCGACCCCGACCACACCCATGGCGGCCGTGACCCATTCGACCGGATACCGGGGCCGGGCGTGCACGGACGCCTCGAAGCTCGGATGCCGCAGGATCGCCTCCACCAATGGCTTGATCTCCAGCTTCGCGGCCGTGAAGACGCCCGCCAATTCGGTGAGCCGCTCCTCGGAAGGCTTGTCCCCCACCAGATATCGGTGCAACTTGGCGGCGATGAAACGCGCGCACTCGGGCCGATCGCACACCACGTCCACCACATCGTGCGCGGTGGTCACCGGCTTCCCGAGATACTGCACCGCACGCTGATTCCCGTCATCCTTGGAGAACTGCACCACCCCGTCCTCGCTCACATCCCAGCCGGACATGGCGACCGCCGCCTGCTTCACATCCTCCTGCGAGTAGATCCCCCGCCCGACGGTGAACAACTCCATGAGCTCGCGCGCGTGATTCTCATTGGGCGCCTCCGCGACCGAACCCGCCCCGTCCAGCCACTGCAGCATGGCCCCGTCGATCACCATGGCGTGCGCGAATTCCCGGAAGTTCCCCAGCGCGTACCGCCGCAGCACCAGATGCTGCTGCCACATCAGATCCCAGGTGTCCACCTTCGAATAACTGGTGGCGAAATGCCCGTGCCAGAACCACACCATCTTCTCGTGCAACCCCGCCTTGGGATCGCGCATGAGCGTCAGCCACCGCGCCACCGGCCCATCCGCCCGATCCCCGTAATCCCCGTCGAAGACCGGCGTCTCCGGCACCAATGCCGCGGCCCCCACCACGGCATCGATGACACCCCCGATCTCCCGCCCCGCGAACGCCTCCGTCATCCCCGGAAACGGCCCGAAAGTCGTGCGCCGCAGCACATGCGCCACAGCGGCAAGCTCGCTCATGCCACTAGAGTGGCACGCCCCCGCCCGCTTTTCACCCGCACGACCGATACGCCATGCGAGAAAATGTCACCCCACCGCAGACCGTGCCCACCGCCAGGGTGAATCCGCCGAGTCGCGCCACACGTTCCAGCAGCGGCCGCGATTGTCCGCCGGGTCGTGACGACCGCCGGATTCGGCGAACTCGCCACCAGCCACATGGGCGGAGTCACGATGCGGGGCGCAGGAATTCGGCCACCCACTCCGGCGAAAACCATCCTGTCGCGGCCTGGGCGAAGGCGGACGGGGACCGGCTGCCCGCACCGGCGGGGACACTGCCGATCAGATCGACGCCGGTGACGGCAGGGAGGTCGGTGCGGTTGCACTCGGAGGCGAGATCGGGCTGTGCGGGCCACGAGCCGATGACAAGACCAGCGCAGCGGACGCCGGCGGATTGCAGGGCGCGCGTGGTGAGTTCGCTGTGGTTGAGGGTGCCGAGTCCGGCCGCCGCGACCAGCAGCACCGGGGCATTCATTTTCTGGGCCAGGTCGAGGAGGGTGAATTCGCCCATGCGCACGAGCAGTCCGCCCGCGCCTTCGACCAGGGTGAGGTCGGCGTCGGCGCACGCGTCGATGGCCGCAGCGGTCTCCGCGAGCGTCAAGAGGGGTTGGCCGCAGCGGCGGGCTGCCGTGTCGGGGGCGAGGGGGTCGGGGTAGCGGGCCAGCTCCACAGTGCGGGTGACGCCGCTGAGGCGCTCGATCACCGCGAGATCGCCGGGTTCGCCCGGGGCGATGCCGGTTTGGGCGGGTTTGCATACGGCAACCTCGGCCCCCATCGCGCGGGCCGTCGCCGCGAGGGCGGCGGTGACGATCGTCTTGCCGACGTCCGTGGACGTACCCGTGATGAAGAGCAAGGTCATCGCGCGGCCGCCTCCCGCGTCCCGGGCGCGCCGGCCGCATCGTGTGTGCTGCTGTTCGCGCCACGGGCCTCGGCCAGCACTTCGGTGAGAATCGTTGCGATGGTGGATAATTCGTTCTCGGTGAGGTTGGCGCGGGCCGTCAGGCGCAGGCGGGAGGTGCCTTCGGGAACCGAGGGTGGGCGGAAGCAGCCGACCGACAGGCCGCGGGCGCGACAGGCTTGGGCGGCGTCGTAGGCGACCTGGGCTTCGCCGAGGACCACCGAGACCACCGCCGAATCCGGTTGCGGGACACCGGCTATGCGGGCCAGGTCGGTGGCGCGGGCCAGGACGCGGGCGGCCATGTCGGGTTCGGCGCGGAGCAGGCGGAGGGCGGCGCGGGCGGCCCCGACGGCGGCGGGGGCCAGGCCGGTGTCGAAGATGAAGGTGCGGGCGGCGTCGATGAGGTGGGCGCGGACGCGTTCGCTGGCGAGGACCGCACCGCCTTGGGCGGCAAAGGCTTTGGAGAGCGTCGCGGTGATGACCACGTCGGGTTCGCCGGCCAGGCCCGCCTCCTGGACCAGACCGCGGCCGCCGGTGCCGCGCACGCCGAGGCCGTGCGCCTCGTCGACGAGCAGCACCGCGCCCTGCGCCCGCGTTACTCGATGCAGTTCTGCCAGCGGCGCGAGATCGCCGTCGGCGCTGAAGACCGAGTCGGTGAGGACCAGGGCGCGTTCCTCGGTGCGCTCGCCGAGCAGGCGGTCGACGGCCGCCACATCCTGATGCGGGGCCACCTCCACCCGGGCGCGCGACAGGCGGCAGGCGTCGACGAGCGAGGCGTGACTGCCCGCGTCCGACACCACGAGTCCGCCCCGGCCGACGAGCGCTGTCACCGCCCCTAGATTCGCGGCATAGCCGGAAGCGAACACCAGCCCGGCTTCGGCGCCGACGAAATCGGCGAGTTCGGCTTCCAGGAGTTCGTGTTCGGTGGTGGTTCCGGTGACCAGGCGCGAGCCGGTGGACCCCGCACCCCACTTGGTGACCGCCTCGACCGCACCCGCGATGACCTCGGGATGGCGGACCAGCCCCAGGTAGTCGTTGGATGCCAGGTCGATGCTCGCCGATTCCGGTGTCCGCGCCCGCAGTTGGCGGCGCAGTCCGGCGTCGACGCGTTCGGCGGCCCGCTCGTCGAGCCAGCTCAAGGGATCAGCACTCACAGCCGAGCAGCATACTTGAACAGCGTTCAGGAAGCACTGGTGTGACGGGATTATGCTGAAGAGGGAAGGGAGGCTGCGCGATGCCACGGTGGGCGATAGTGGTCGAGCAGACGACCGGTTTCGGCGACAGCAAAACCTGGTCCCCCAAAATTCTCACCGAGGTGATGGGCACCCGCGAGCAGGCTTTGGCCAAGGTGCCCGACCTCGTGTCGAAATTCATTCCCGATCATCCGAAGTTGATCAGCCGCCGCACCCTGCTGCGCGACGGCGACACCTTCATGTTGATCGCCAAGGGCTGGTCCGACGAATACCACTGCCTGTTCCGCGTCTGGGAAGTGCTGTCGGACAGCGAGAATCACCCCGATCGGGTGCGCGACAAACGCGCCAGCCGCTGAGCGCGGCGCTCCCGGAACCGGGTCCACGCCACGGCGAGCTCACACGGCGGCCGCCGCCACCATGGCCGCGGCGATCCGCCGCACATCGTCACTGCTGCTGATGAACGGCGGCATGCAGTAGACGAGGTTGCGGAACGGCCGCAGCCACACGCCCGATTCGACTGCGGCATGGGTGGTTTTGCGCATATCCACCGGATGATCGAGTTCGATGACGCCGATGGCCCCGAACACCCGGACCTCGGTCACGCCCGGCAGTTCCCGCGCGGGTGCCAGCCCCTCCGCGAGTTCGCTTGCGATGCGCCCGACTTCACCCCGCCAGTCGCGCGAGAGCAGCAGTTCGATCGAGGCCACCGCGACGGCACAGGCGAGCGGATTGCCCATGAAGGTGGGCCCGTGCATGAGCCCGCCGTGCTCGCGGCTGATGGTCTCGGCGATCACCGGCGTGCACAGCGCGGCGGCCAGGGTCATGTAGCCACCCGTCAACGCCTTGCCCACACACATCACATCCGGGCTCACCCCGGCCTGTTCGGCCGCGAAAAGCGTTCCGGTGCGCCCGAATCCGGTGGCGATCTCGTCGAAGACCAGTAGCACGTCATGCTCGTCGCAGAGCCGGCGCAGCTCGCTCAGGTAGCGCGGATCGTGGAAGCGCATGCCGCCCGCCCCCTGCACCACGGGCTCGACGATGACGGCCGCCAACTCCCCCGCATGCCCGGCCATGGCCTGTTCCAGCTGCGAAACATATTCCGGCTCATAGTCTTTCGGCGGCGCGGGCACGAAGACCTGATCGGCCAGCACGTCGTTCCACAGCGAGTGCATGCCGCCCTCGGGATCGCACACGCTCATGGGCGTGAACGTGTCGCCGTGATACCCGCCGCGCCAGGTGAGCAGCCGCCGCTTCTCCGGCCGCCCCGCCGCGCGCTGGTATTGCAGGCACATCTTCACCGCGACCTCCACCGACACCGATCCGGAGTCGCAGAGGAACACCTTCTCCAGCCCGGCCGGCGTGAGCTCCACCAGCAGCTGCGCCAGCCGCGCGGCCGGTTCGTGGGTGAGCCCGCCGAACATCACGTGACTCATCCGCTGCGACTGCTCGAGCAGCGCCGCATCGAGCACCGGATGCCGGTATCCGTGCACGGCCGCCCACCACGAACTCATCCCGTCGATCAGCTCCCGCCCGTCGGCCAGGGTGAGCCGGGTGCCCGACGCCGACGCCACCACCAGCGGCTCGGTGGTTGCGGGAAACCCGCCGTAGGGATGCCACACATGCGCCGCGTCGATGGCGCTGATCTGCTCGGGGCTCAATGCCACGGAGTCCTCCTTTTTCCCAGGGGCTCCGCCCCCGGACCCCCGGAATCGGTGGCGCTGCCCCCGGCCCCCGTTACGGGGCGCGCTTGAACGCCGTTCAAGTTATCACCGGAGCTGCCGATCCGTCATCCCGGCCGAACGCGGGAAATCCTTCGAAGCGGTCCGCGATCGGCCGCCGCGAGGTAACCTTTGACTCAGTCAAAGGATTCGGTCGAAGGATGGGAGCCCGGCATGGCATCCAGCACCACCCCTGACACCGGCGCGGCACCCGCCGCCGAGGTCGACATCGACCACATCGCGGCTGTCCGCGATTTCAACCGCCGCTACACCCGCGTCATCGGTGTGCTGCGCGGCGGGCTGGTCGGCACCGAGTACACGCTCACCGAAGCGCGAATCCTCTTCGAACTGGCCAACTTCGGGGCCGCGGAAGTCGTGGGCCTGCGGCGCGATCTGGATCTGGACGCGGGTTACCTCAGCCGCATCCTGACCCGCTTCGAAACCAAGGGCCTGGTGACGCGCACCCGCTCCGAGACCGACGGCAGGCGGCAGTTGGTCGCCCTCACCGAGCTGGGGCGCGACGCCTTCGCCGAACTCGACCGCCGCTCCCACGAACAGGTGGGCGAACTGCTCGACCCGCACTCCCCCGACACCCGCACCCGGCTCGTCGGCGCCATGCGCACCATCGAGCAGATCCTCGACGCCCCCGAACCGGATCCGGCCCGCGTCACCGTGCGCGCGCCCCGCCCCGGTGAGCACGGCTGGGTGATCCAGCGCAATGCCGCCCTCTACGCCGCCGAGTTCGGCTGGAACGCCGACTACGAGGCCCTGGTCGCCCACATCGTCGCCGAATTCCTGAATTCCCATGACCCGCAACGAGAACGCGCCTGGATCGCCGAATACCAGGGCGAACCGGTGGGCTGCGTCTACTGCGTGCGCGAGGACGACACCACCGCCCGCCTGCGCCTGCTCCTGGTCGAACCGACCGCCCGCGGCCTCGGCGTCGGCACCGCCCTGGTGGACGAATGCCTCCGCTTCGCCACCGCGGCCGGCTACCAGCGCATGGTCCTGTGGACCAACGACGTCCTCGCCTCCGCCCGCCGCATCTACGAACGCACGGGTTTCGAACTCACCGCCGCGAACCCGCACCACAGTTTCGGCGTCGACCTCGTCGGCCAAACCTGGCAGCGCGCGTTGCCCTGATCCCGCAACAGTGATCGGCTCGCCACCCCTGTCATCCCACCACCCCCGTCATCCCGGCATGCTTTCAGCCGGGATCCACACAGTGGTCGCCGCCTGGTCGTGGTGGATTCCGGCCGAAAGCGCGCCGGAATGACGAGTGCGGTTGTGCGTCAACGCGAGCGACGAGGCTGATCGTCCTCGGCGGTAAGGGTTTTCCCGGCTCGGGCCAGGAGCGAGCGCAGCGCCGTGAGGCCCTCGCGCCCCAGTGCCCTGCTCAGCCGCCTCTCGATGTCGGCGACTCCGGCCGCGGCGACCACGAGCGCTTCCCGGCCCCGCTCGGTGAGCATCACCAGCCGGGCGCGCTTGTCGGCCGGGTCCACCTGCCGTTCGACGTAGCCGCAGCCCTCGAGGTGAGTCACCAACTCCCCCATGGACTGCTGCGTCATGCCCGCCGCTTCGGCGAGGGCGGTGATGCGGGAACCGGCGGGGTCGAGGTGGCGGAACACCGCGTAGTGGGCGGGGCGCAGGCTCGAGTCCAGCTCGGCGCGCAGACGTTCGTTGAGGTCGAGTTCGACGGCGCGCGTGGTCTGGACGAGCAATTTCAGCAGGCTGGCTCCGGCGTCCGGACCGGTCTCACGGGTTATTGACACGATAGGAAGGTTACCTTCATATTTGACGCATGCACAGGCGCACACTGACTTTCCACAGCGGACACCGGGTGACCTTCGTCGAGGAAGGGGTCGACGAGGCCGGTCCCTACCTGCGGCTCGAACATGTGCTGCCGCGCGCGCAGCGGCAGGCCGGGCCGCACTGGCATCCGGTGCTGGCCGAGCGCTGGACGGTGCGCAAGGGCCGCCTGCGCTTCCGCATCGATGGCGTGGAAACCGTTGTGCACGCAGGCGATTCGGCCGAAGCCGCCGCCGGGACGGTGCACGGGTTCTGGAGCGAGAAACCCGGCACGATCATCGATCACACCGTCCGCCCGCCACTGCGGCACTGGCAGATGTTCGAGCTCTGGCACGCCCTCGACGCCGCCGGGAAGACGACGAGCGCCGGGGTGCCGCGTGATCCGCTGGCGCTGGCACTGCTGTGGGATTACCAAGACGGCTACCTCGGCGGCCTGCCGGCCGGCGCGCAGCGCGTGGTCCTGGGCGGACTCGCCCGCCTGGCCCGCCGCCTCGGATACGAACGCCGCTGGTTACCGGAGCACTCCGGCCGGACCCCGGCGGGTGCGCGAAACCGGTAGCTCCGCCCACCGCATCGGGGTCGCCAGCGGGGCCGATAGGGTCTTGGCATGGCTGCGCCCTCCACGCCCCCGGCTCCGGCACCGCTCGGTGTCTGGCCGGGAACGGCGTACCCGCTGGGCGCGAGCTACGACGGCGCGGGCACCAATTTCTCGCTGTTCTCCGAAGTGGCCCGGCGCGTGGAACTGTGCCTGATCGAGGAGGACTGGCGCGAGACGCGCATTCCGCTCGACGAGGTGGACGGCTATGTGTGGCACGCCTACCTGCCGGGGATCGGGCCGGGCCAGCGGTACGGGTATCGGGTGCACGGGCCGTTCGATCCGGCGCGCGGCCTGCGCTGCGATCCGAGCAAGCTGCTGCTGGACCCGTACGGGAAAGCCTTCACCGGATCGTTCGGCAGCGATGTGGCCCCGTACAACTACGGCCAGAACACCCTGGGCCACACCATGACCGGGGTGGTGATCAATCCGTTCTTCGACTGGGCGGACGATCGCGCGCCGCGGCGGCCCTACCACGAGACGGTCATCTACGAGGCCCATGTGAAGGGCATGACCATGACCCACCCGGACGTGCCGCCGGAACTACGCGGCACCTTCGCGGGCATGGCGCACCCGGCCATCATCGGGCATCTGAGAACCCTGGGCGTGACCGCCGTCGAACTCATGCCCGTGCACCAGTTCCTGCACGACCGCATCCTGCTGGATCGCGGACTGCGAAACTACTGGGGGTACAACAGCTTCGGATATTTCGCGCCGCATGCCGAATACGCGGCGAGCCGCACGCCGGGTGCGGCGGTCACCGAATTCAAGGCCATGGTGCGCGCCTTCCACGCCGCTGGTATCGAGGTGATCCTCGACGTGGTCTACAACCACACCGCCGAGGGCAATGAGTTCGGGCCGACGCTGAACTTCCGCGGCATCGACAATGCCGCGTATTACCGTCTGGTGGACAATGATCCGCAGCACTACATGGACTACACCGGCACCGGCAACAGCCTCAATGTGCAGCATCCGCACACGCTTCAGATGATCATGGACTCGCTGCGCTACTGGGTGCTCGACATGCACGTCGACGGCTTCCGCTTCGATCTGGCCGCCACCCTGGCCCGCGAACTGCACGATGTCGACCGGCTGGCCACCTTCTTCGATCTGGTGCACCAGGATCCGGTGGTGAGCCAGGTGAAACTCATCGCCGAACCGTGGGATGTGGGCGAGGGCGGCTACCAGGTGGGCAACTTCCCGGTCGCCTGGACCGAATGGAACGGGAAATACCGTGACACCGTGCGGGACTACTGGCGCGGGCAACCGGCCACCCTGGGCGAGTTCGCCTCCCGGCTCACCGGCTCCTCGGACCTGTACGAGGCCACCGGACGGCGGCCCTCGGCGAGCATCAACTTCGTGACCGCGCACGACGGCTTCACCCTCGCGGATCTGGTGTCCTACAACGAGAAACACAACGAGGCCAACGGCGAGGGCGGCCACGACGGGGAGAACTACAACCGCTCCTGGAACTGCGGCGTGGAAGGCCCCACCACCGACCCGGACGTACTGGCCCTGCGCGCCAAGCAATCTCGCAATCTGCTCGCCACCCTGCTGCTGTCCCAGGGCACCCCGATGCTGCTGCACGGCGACGAACTGGGCCGCACCCAGCGGGGCAACAACAATGCCTACTGCCAGGACTCCCCGCTCACCTGGATGGACTGGTCACTGCTGCACACCAATGCGGACCTGCTCGAATTCACCTCCCGCGCAGTGGCTTTGCGCGCCGCGCACCCGGTCTTCCGCCGCCGCCGCTTCTTCGACGGCTGCCCCGCCCCCACCCACGACCACCCCGACGACATCGCCTGGTTCACCCCCGGCGGCGCCGCCATGACCGACGCCGACTGGGAAACCGGCTTCGGCCGCTCGCTCACCGTCTTCCTCAATGGCGACGGCATCCGCGAACCCGGCCCGCGCGGCGAGACCATCACCGACGACTCGTTCCTGCTCTGCTTCAACGCCCACGACGCCGCCCTGGCGTTCACCCTGCCCGACCCCGCGCACGGCCCGGCCTGGACGCCGGCGCTGGACTGCTCCACCCCCACCGGCCGCCCGGCCCCCGACCCGAACGGCACCGACCTGCGCATCCCCGCCTCCGCCACCATCGAAGTCCCCGCACGCTGCCTGCTCGTCCTGCGGCGTACGGCATGATCGAGAAAGCCATGACCAGCACGCCCGAACATCGCACCGACGCCCTCACCCGGCCCACGCCGGTCCGCAGCACCTACCGATTGCAGCTGCGGCCCGACGCGCTGACCTTCGCCGATGCCCGCGCCATCGCCGAATATCTACAGCAGCTGGGCATTTCGCACCTGTACCTGTCGCCGGTGCTGACCGCCGCGCGCGGGTCCACGCACGGCTACGACATCACCGACCCGACCAGCGTGTCGGCGGGACTGGGCGGCCCGGCCGGGCTCAAGGCCCTCTCCGACGAGGTGCGCAGCCGCGGCATGGGATTGATCGTGGATCTGGTGCCCAATCATGTGGGCGTGGCCGATCCGCGGCAGAACCCGTGGTGGTGGGATGTGCTGCGGCTGGGCCGCAAATCCCAGTACGCGCACTTCTTCGATATCGACTGGAGTTCCGGCAACGGCGCGGGCGGGCGCATCGCGCTGCCGGTGCTGGCCAATGAGAACGATCCGGCGGCGCTGACCGTGGACCGCAGCGGGCCCGAACCCATGCTGGCCCTGCACGATATGCGCTTCCCCATCGCACCCGGCACCGAGGGCGAGAACGCGCTGCGCATCCACGACAAACAGCACTATCGGCTGGTGAACTGGAAATCCGGGCTGTGCGGATATCGGCGCTACTTCACCGTCGGCGGGCTGGCCGCGCTGCGGCAGGAGGAATCCGAGGTCTTCGAGATCACCCACCGCGAACTCGCGGCGTGGTGCGAACACGATCTCATCGACGGCGTCCGTGTCGACCATCCGGACGGATTGGCCCGGCCCGCAGCGTATCTCGCGCGGCTGCGCGCCCTCATCGGACCACAGCGGCTGCTGGTCATCGAGAAGGTGCTGTCCAATCGCGAACCCCTGGACGCCACCCTGCCCATCGACGGCACCACCGGCTACGACGCCCTCGCCGACCTCGGTGGCGTGCTCATCGATCCGGACGGCGAGAAGCAGCTCACCGAGCTGTCGCGGCAGTTCACCGGGCACGGCAGCGACCGCGCCTGGTTCACCGAGCACGAGCATCGCATCAAGCGCGCGGTGGCCGAGACCATGCTGGTGCCGGAGACGCGCAGACTCGTCGCGGCGCTGAAACGTGATGCGCGCGCGGAGAATTGCGACTCCATGGCGCTCACCAACGCCACCATCGAGGTGCTGTCGTTCCTGCCGGTGTACCGCACCGACTACACGCCGCTGGCGGGCATGGTGGCCGCCGTGGTGGCGGAGGTGGCGCGGCGCAATAGCGAACTCACCGCGCCGCTGCAGGTGCTGGTGACCGCACTCGCCGCCAATGGTGAAGCGGCCGTGCGCTTCCACCAGCTCGGCGGGGCCATGAGCGCGAAAGCGGTGGAGGACACCATGTTCTACCGCGCCGCCCGCCTGGTGTCGCTACAGGAGATGGGCGCGGACCCGGCCCGATTCGGCCTGTCGCTCATCGAATTCCATCTCGCCAATGCCGAACGCGCCACCCGCTGGCCCGCCACCATGACCGCCCTGTCCACGCACGACACCAAGCGCGGCGAGGATGTGCGCGCCCGCATCGGCATCCTCTCCCAGGTGCCCGACATCTGGGCGCGGGCGGTCAGCGCGTGGAACGACATCGCGCCCGGCCCCGACGGCGCGACCACACTGTTCCTGCTGCAGAACATGTTCGGCGTCTGGCCCGCCGACCGGCGGCCCGCCGCCACCGTGCCCGGCTTCCGGGAACGCCTGCACCTGTTCGCGGAGAAGGCCGTTCGCGAGGCCGGGACCCGATCCTCCTGGGAGGAACCGGATGTCGACTTCGAGACGGCCGTGCACCGCTGGATCGACAGCGTTATCGACGGGCCGGTGGGCGCCGAATTGGCGGAACTGGTCGACGATCTCGCACCGCACGCCTGGTCCGACTCGCTGGCGCAGAAGCTGCTGCAACTGTGCGGGCCCGGCATCCCCGACATCTATCAGGGCTGCGAACTGTGGGAGGACTCGCTCGTCGACCCCGACAATCGCCGCCCGGTCGACTTCACCCATCGCACGCTGCTGCTGCAATCCCTCACCGGCACACCGGATCTGGATTCGTCCGGCGCGGTGAAGATGTGGATCGTGGCCTATGCGCTGTGGCTGCGCCGCGAACGCCCCGAATGCTTCGTCGGCGGCAGCTACGCCCCGCTGTTCGCCGTGGGCGACCAGGCCCAGCATCTGGTCTCCTTCGCGCGCGGGCGCACCGGGGAGACCCCGGAGGTGATCGTCGCCGCCACCCGGCACTCGATCCGGCTGGACGAGGCCGGCGGCTGGGGCGACACGGTGCTCGATCTGCCGCAGGGACATTGGACCGATCGGCTGACGGGCCACACCTTCTCCGGCCGCGCCCGGCTGGAGAAACTGTTCGCCCGCCTGCCCATCGCCCTGCTGGTGCGCTAGGCCGCGGTCTCGTCGTCCTCCTCCGGGCGCCCGCCGCGCTCCGGGCTCGGCACGATCTCCGGCGCGGCGTGCAGCGGCGGGAAGTGCGTGTCCTCGATCCGGAACACCGGCATGGGCTGCCCCTCGAGCCGGACCAGATTGGCCGGATGGTAGTTCTCGGCCTTCACGGCCGTGGACGCCAGATAGCTGTTCTGGTCCCCGCTCGCGAACACCCGCCGCCAGGAATCCCAGTGGAAACGCGGGTTGCGCGGATGGCGCAGCATGCGAATGGCGTTGAGGCACAGGAACGCGACCTTCAGCGAATCATGACGCTTGCTGTGCTTCGGTTCCGGCTCGCACAGGCCCAGCAGGGACGCCAGCCGCGAATGATCGAAGGCCAGCCCCTCCCGCTCGGCTTCGGCGACCATCCAGCGCAGGGTGATATCCGACAGCCCGCATTCGCGGTACCCGCCGCCGATATCGCTGTGCACGCCCTCGAACCAGACCTGCTTGACGCGATCGGTGCGGTAGTACTTCTCCTGCAACTCGACCGGCACCTCCCACAGGCAGGGCTCGAAGTTGCGGCGGCGCTCGTCGAGAGCCAGCGCCTGGCGGGCACAGTGCACGATGCGGGAAAGACGCACATCGTGGAAACGGTGCCGCCAGGCGGTGATCCCGGGAATGCCCATCGCACCGACCGTGTCGAACACTCCCAGGAAGTTCACTTTCACCGGATCCGGATAGCAGTTGGCCTTCCGGAATTCCGCCCATTCCGGCGGGTCCGGCGCATCGGGATCTTTTTTCTTGGTGTGGTAGATCTGCAGCGCCTCCGGATATTTCTCCTTGATGAAGGCGTCGTAGGTGAGGATGCCGAGGCGATTGATCATTCCGGCCAGGCTGCGGGCGGTGTACGCGCCGCGGCTGAAGCCGAAGATGAAGATCTCGTCGCCGGGTTCCCAGTTCAGGGCCAGTTGCCAGTACGCCGCGGACAGATTGGCCTCGAGGCCCAGTCCGAATGCCCCGCCCAGCAGCCGATCGGTGGTGAACCCGCGGGCCCCGGGCCCGGAAATGTAGTAGACACGCTGCTCGACGGTTTTACCGTCGCGGTCCTTGCCGGTGAGGCAGACCGTCTGCGCGATTTTCACGATATTCGATACGGTGTTGCTGGATTCGGCTTTCCATGTGCCGTCGCAACACACCACCAGCCTTTTCATGAAACGAGCCTCCCGCCCAGACTGTTCGGTTTCACGCGTAGTGGACTACTCGAATCATCGGCGGCGGCGCGCGTATTCGTTAACCCGCGAAACGCGGCGAATCGGACCGATTCCGCGGCTGTTAACGCATGCCGGCCGATCCGCGATCGCTCATGATTCGTTCATGATCGCTGTGGCAGTGTGGTCTCATGTCCGACGATGGAACAACCGCCCGCAGCGTCTGGGTGCTGGTGTGCGAGGACGACGACCGGCTGGGCGAGCAGGTCGCCATCGGTCTGCGCGACGCCGGATTCACCGTCGATCTCACCCGTAACCTCGCCGACGCGGGCCTGCGGTTCGGCCGCCATCGCTACGACTGCCTGGTCATCGATCGCGGGCTGCCCGACGGCGACGGGCTGGATCTCATTCGGCGGCAACGGGAATCGGGCGGGCAGACGCCCGCGCTGGTCATCACCGCGCGCGACAGCCCGGCCGATCGCGCCGCCGGCTACCTCAGCGGCGCGGACGACTTCCTGGCCAAACCGTTTTCGCTGAGCGAACTGTCGGCGCGGGTGCGGGCGCTGTGCACGCGGCGCACCCGGCCCTCCCCGATCCTCACCGTCGGCGATGTGGTGGTGGACCGGGTGCGGCGGCGGGTGCTGCGCGGCGGCGTGCTGCTCACCGTGTCGGCGCGAGAATTCTGTGCGCTGGAACTGCTGGCCACCCGGGTGGGCACCCGGGTCAGCGCCACCGAGATGGTCGAATACTGCCCCGAGGCGCACACCCCGGCGGACTCCATCGCGGAGACGGTGGCGCGGCTGGAACGCAAGCTGGGCGCACCCCGGCTCATCGACGCCACGGACGAGGGTTATCTGCTGCAGGCATGACGAAGGCCCCGAACTCGGTTCGGGGCCTTCGCTGTTCGTCGACGCTCAGGTCAGATAGCGGTAGGCCGGGGAATTCGGATCCAGCCGCTCGCACTGGATCGGCGCCTGGTCCATGCGCTTGAGCAGCGGCTCCAGACCGGACGGCGTGCCCAGCTCGATACCGACCAGCGCCGCACCGGTTTCCCGGTTGTTGCGCTTGACGTATTCGAACACGGTGATGTCGTCGTCGGGGCCCAGCACCTCGTCCAGGAAGCGGCGCAGCGCACCCGGCTCCTGCGGGAAGTCCACCAGGAAATAGTGCTTCAGACCCTGATGCACCAGCGAGCGCTCGATGACCTCGCCGTAGCGGGAGACATCGTTGTTGCCGCCGGACAGCAGGCACACCACGGTCGAGCCGGGTTCGATCTCGAGCTCGTGCAGCGCCGTCACCGACAGCGCACCCGCGGGCTCGGCGACGATGCCCTCGTTCTGGTACAGCTCCAGCATGGTGGTGCAGATGGCGCCCTCGTCGACGTGCATCATGCGGAAAGAGGCTGCACCCGAAGCGGATTCGGTGGTGGTCAGCAAAGGCAGCGAGGCGTGCGAGCGCACCTGGCCACCGAAGCGCGACACCGCCTGATACGGCACCGCGCCGATGCGCTTGACCGACGCGCCATCCACGAACGGGTCGATCTCCGGCAGCGTCACCGGTCCCCCGGCGACCAGCGCGGCCGTCATGGAGGCCGCACCCGCCGGTTCCACACCGAGGATGGCGGTGCCGGGCGAACGCTCGCGCAGATAGGTGCCGATACCGGCCAGGCAGCCGCCGCCGCCCACCGGCACGATCACCAGATCCGGCGCGCGGCCGAGCTGTTCGAGGAATTCGGCGGCAATGGTGCCCTGGCCGGCCGCGGTGCGCGGATCGTCGAACGGCGGCACCATGGTCGCGCCGGTGCGCTCCACGTCCGCGGCGGCGGCCGCGGCGGCGGCATCGTAGGTGTCGCCGGTGGCGATGAGTTGCACGAATTCGCCGCCGTGCACGCGGATTCGGTCGCGTTTCTGCTTCGGGGTGGTGGTCGGCACGTAGATGCGGCCGGTGATGCCCATGGCCTTGCACGCGAAAGCCACACCCTGTGCGTGGTTTCCGGCGCTGGCGGCCACCACGCCGGCGGCCCGCTCGGCGGCGGTCAGCTGAACGATGAGGTTGTACGCCCCGCGCAACTTGTAGCTGCGCACGGCGGTGAGGTCCTCCCGCTTGAGGTAGACCTCAGCCCCGGTCAGCGCCGACAGCCGTGCGATCCGCTGCAACGGCGTCGGCTCGATAATGTCGGAAATTCGCTTGGCGGCCGCGTCGATCTCGTCCGCGCTCAGTTCAGGCAGCGGACCGGACACTTTCTCAGCTACAACAAGCGGATCAGACACCCGGTACATGCTAGCCGGGGGCGTGTCACCGCCTGTCGGCAGCGCCGATTATCCCAGGGCCTGAGATGGTCACGGCGCGGCCCGCGTGGCGGGTTTCACAGTGCGCACCCGAGCTGGTCATCTGACCTAAAGCGCGCTGGGGAGGGATCGCCTCCGTTTTGCCCAAGCAGCAAATCCGCAGCTAGCGTCGGTGTTCCTCGCATCCGAAATCCGAAAGAGCTGACGTTTCATGATGTTTCGCAAGCCCCTGGCCATCACGCTGCTGACCGCCGCACTGGCCACCGGCGCCGGCGCCGCTGCTGCCACCGCCTCCGCCGCTCCGCTGAACCTGGAGCCGGTTGCCACCGACCCGAACGCCCAGAACCACGACCCGCTGGCCAACGGCGCCGCCGCGGGTGCGGGCATCGGCGCCGCGGCCGGTGCGGGCGTAGGCGCGCTCATGACCTCCCCGCTGCTCATCATCCCCGGCATCGGTTCCGCGGCGGTCGGCTCCGCGGCCCTCTCCGGCGCCATCAACTGGGGCATCATCGGCACCGTCGTCGGCCTCGCCACCGGCGCGATCGCCCCCGACGCCGTCCCCCAGGTCCTTCCCTGATCCACGGGTGAATACGAAAATGCCCCGGTTGCCTTGCAGCCGGGGCATTTTCGTATTCACGGGTAGGTCAGTCGCGGGGAGTGAGGACGAAGACCGGGATTTCTCGGGTGGTCTTCTTGGTGTAGTCGTCGTAGGCGGGCCAGACTTCGACGGCGCGCTTCCACCAGAGGGCCTTTTCGTCGCCGGTGACCTCGCGGGCGTCGTAGTCCTTGACGACGGCGCCGTCGCGGAGGTCGACGTGCGGGTCGGCCTTGATGTTCCAGTACCAGACCGGGTGCTTGGGGGCGCCGCCGAGGGAGGCGACGACCGCGTATTCGCCATTGTGCTCGACCCGCATGAGGGGGGTCTTGCGGAGTTTGCCGGATTTGGCGCCGCGCGTGGTGAGCAGAATGATCGGCTTGCCCTGCATGGTGTTGGCCTCGGCACCATTGGATGCCTCGAACTTCTCGGCCTGTTCACGGGCCCAGTCGGTAGTGCTGGGTTCGTACTCTCCGGTTAGTGGCATGACCGGGTGAACACCGGCGGCTGCGATCTTGTTCCCTGCACCACAGCGGCACAGAGTTCGGTTGCCCGAACTTCTCGTGCGCGGGTAGCCTTACCGCATGGCCCTGGTTCACCCGCAGAAGACGGTTCGGAGCGCCCCGCGCGCTGTCGATATCGCGGGTACCGCCTGGCCGGTATTCAAACTCGAAGCCCTCGGCCTGGCCACCGCGACCCTGCTCGTCCTGGCCCTCGTCACCGGTTCCGCGCAGCTCGCCGTGCTGGCGGCCGCCACCGTGGCCACCCTGCGCTGGATGATCGGCCTCGCCCGCGGCTGAATCCGCGCCCGTTCCGAGCACAGCGTGTCCTCCGATGATTGATACGTGTCGGCTACTACCCTTTGCTGGTGGACAGCAAACTCGGAATTTTCAGCCTGTTCATTACCGGGGCCACCTTCCTGTATCCCGCGTCGGCGCATGCCGAAGTCGAACCCCTGCCACCGCACGAACGCATCTATCAAACGGTGAACGGCAGTTTCACGGTCGGCCATCGCGAGGAGATCATCAACCGGCTCGCGCCACTCAATATGGTGGGCACCACCCGTGAGGCGCTGGTCAGCAATATCGCCTACGGACAGCTCGCCGGACCCTTCACCGGCACCCTCAAGACCGGCTATCACGTGGGGTGCGCGGTCAACACCGGCGCCGGCACCATCGGCGTCACCCCCGACCTGACGCTCGGCGCCACCATCCCGCTGGGTGACGGCGCACCCAATCTCGCCCTCGGCGCGAACCCCAATCCCGTTGCGACACTGAACCTCACCGCCGGTGAGGTGAAAGAGGTGCCGGTCGCCGAGAAGGAGATCGTCTCCGGCGCGGGGCAGATCGTCATCCGGGACTTCCACATCATCGTCAATCAGTGCACCGGACCGGTGGCCATCCGGCACTACACCTATCTCTTCACGAAATCCCCCGCGGTCGACGACAGCGGCGCGGTGTTCGGCGAACCCACTTGGCTGTAGGGCGGATCCGCGCCCACCGACATAGCTCAGGAGCTCCGCGATGATCCTGCGCGCCCTGCGTGTGCTGAAACCGCGCGTCCACGGCGTCCGACGCCGACCGAGCCTGGCGCTGCTGGGGCTGGCGGCCGCCGTCATCACGGTGACCGCGCCGGTCACCGCCATGGCCGAGCCCGCCGAGCACGCGCTGTCGCTGCGGAGTCTGGGTCTGGGCACCGCATTGCAGTTCCCGGGGCGGGTGCACGAGGTCACGCTCACGCTGCCGATCCTGCCGGGGCTGGCGCCGGCCGCCGTCGTCGGGACCGTCCAACTGCCGCCGACGCTCTCGCGCGGCACGCTGGAGGCGCGGTCCGGGCAGCGACTGCTGGATCGGGTGAATCTGCCGTCGGATCCCCGTGCACCCCTGCGCATTTCCCTGGCCGGCGCAGAGGTGAAGGGGGACGCGGTGGCGGTCACCCTGAGCTCCTCGCTACTGCCGGAACCAGGCATCTGCCCGGAGGACTGGACCGGGCAGCCCATGACGCTCACCGATGCGGCCGTCCTCTATTTCGGCGAGGAGGCTCAGCCCACCACCGTGGCGGAGTTCCTTCCGGCGGTGCTGGATCGGCTCACCGTGTACCTGCCCGCGAATCCGTCGAAGACCGAATCGGCGGCGGCACTGCAACTGGTGACGGCGGTGACCGCGCGCTACGCGAATCGGGCGGTCACCATCGATATCCGCCGATTCGATTCCGGCGCAACGCTTCCCGATCATCCCCCGGCCTTCCTGGAGCGGCAGATCGCGATCCAGGAAGCCGATGACGCGGCGCTGCGGCTGGCCGGTGGGCCCGCGCCGCTGCTGACCGTGTCCGGGGACGAGAAGTCGATGCCGGTCCAGATGCGGCTGCTCACCAGCGATCTGGCGCGGGCCGCACTCGGCACCGACGCCACCGCCATCGGACTGCCCGCCGCACCGCAACTGGCCCCGGAATCCACCTCGCTGGGGGCGCTGGGACAGAACCAGCTCAGCGCCACCGCCATCGGATACGTGCGGGTGGCCTTCACCATCGATCAGACGCGGCTCGGGCGGCCGTCACAGAATGTGCGAATCAACCTGTACGGCAACCACACTCCACTGCCGGAAACCTTGAACGGGCAGTTGAGCGTGGCGGTCGGTGACCGGCAGATCGCGGCCTGGCCGGTGGATCCGTCCGGGCAATTCGCTCAGTGGGTGAGCATTCCGAACGAGCTGCTCAGCCGCACCACCACGGTCACCGTCACCCTGCAGCAAGCGGGCCTCACCCACGGATGCGGACTGGAACAGCCTGTCACCCTGACCATCGATCCCGAGGGCGAGGTGCAGAGCACGCTGTCCGCACCGCCGGTGCCGGGCGGGCTGGGCGCGCTGCCGCAGGCGCTGCTGCCCCGGGTCCAGGTGGGCCTGCAGACCCAGGACTTCACCGATACCGTCCGCGCCGCACGGGTTCTCATCGCCCTGCAGCGCCTGACCGCGGTCCCGCTGCGACCCGAACTGGTCTCCTTCGGCGACGCGGCGGGCGGGACGCTCCCGGCGGTGCTCATCGCCCCCGGCGGCGCGGTACCCGACTCCATCACCCTGCCACTGGCGCGCAGCGGCGACACCCTAACCATCTACGGTGACGACGCCTATCTGAAGACCACCATCGACCTGTCACCGCCGTTGAACTTCGGTTCGCTCCAGGCCACCTGGAACAACCAGCGCACGATCGTGGTGGCCACCTCCACCGGAGCCCCCGAACATCTGGACCGTGTGCTGGACTGGCTGGTCGCCGATCCGGACCGGTCCTTCCAGCTGACCGGTCCGGTACTGCTGCAGGCTGGGGACCGCGAACCGGAATTCTTCGACCCGGCCGACGGTCCCGAGGGACTCGCGGCGGCCGCCCCGCAGGACGACGGCATTCCCGTGGCGCGCACGGTGGCCCTGGTGGGCGGCGCGGTCCTGCTCATCGGCGTGCTCACCGGGATCGCGATCCTGTTGCAGCGCAGGCGTTCCCACTGATCCCGCGCTGCGCGTCGCCGAGGAGGTGAACCGGCCGTGACCGATACCGACACCGTCGCGGAACCCCGCGCGCCGGAACGCCATATCCCGTGGCTGACCATCCTGCGCGCGGTGCTGGTGGTGGTCTGCACGGTCGCGGCGTTCTGGAATCTGTTGCACGAGCTCATCGAGGACGTACAACAGGGCTCCGGCATCGGGTACATCTTCTTGATGCCGGTGCTGGGCGGGTTCGCGGCGATCGGCATCGCGCTGCGGCGTCGCAACGAACTGCCCATCCACGACCGGCAGGCCGACATCATCGTCGGCCTGCTACTGCTGTCGAGTTCGGTGGCGATCCTGGGGCTGCTGGTACAGCGCTACCGCTACGAATACGAGGTTTTCCATCTGGATCTGGTCGCGGTGCCGCTGTTCCTGATGAGCCTCTGCGTGCTGCTGTTCGGGCTGCGGCCGGTCTTCCGGTTCTGGCCGGCCTGGCTGCTGGTCCTCATCGGATCCATTCCGCTGCTGAACCTCGAGGTGGTCATCACCCTGGGCGGCGACCGGATCGCCAGCGGCGCGGGCCTGGTGTTGTTCACCGCCGGGGCGGCGGCGATCGCCGGGGGCCGCACCTGGCGGCGCGGACTGGTCGCCGCGCTGCTCGCGCTGGCGGTGGGCGGTGTGGTGCTGCTGGTGATCCGAACCTGGTTCCGCGACGCACCGCTGTTCGCCTACCAGATGGTCCCGGCCTGTTCGGCGATCACGGGCTCGGCGCTGATCATGTACCTCTACCAGCGCGACTGGTCCACCCTGAAGCCGCTGGACCGGCCGGTCAATCCCGCGACCGCTGCCCGGTCCCGCAGCGCCGTGGCGACCGTCCTGGCGGCGACCGCGGCGGTGATGCTGATCGACCTGCCGCACGAGTACATCACGCCGGTCGCCGACGTCCCGGGGCTGATCGTCGCCGAGTCCCCGGCCGTCGCACCCGGCTGGCGAATGCTCAATGAGCGCGCATACCCTTGGGCACCACGCTATTTCGGCCACAACACCTCGTGGGTGCGCCAGCAGTGGCAGGCCCAGCGCGGTAATCCGGCCTGGGACAAGGAATCCCGGCGACGCCGGATCATGGTCGACATCGTGCGCTCCGAGGACGCCGAAACCATCGGCCGATACCCGGAATTCGTCATGTACCGGCTCGCCCAGCCGCGCATCAGCGCGCCGGTGCGCATCGACCTCGGCCACGGGGTGAGCGCCCGGCTCAACACCGTGCTCGACGATCGGCAGCTGCTGAGCTGGACCTGGCTGAGCTGGACCTGGCGCGGCAGCCGTGGCATCGAGCGGATCAGCCTCATCGCCGCGGACAACCATCTGCCCGACGCCAAGTTCCCGCAACCGGAACCCTCGGTGATCGGCACCTTCGAGAACCTGCTGCACCAGACCCTGCGCGGCAGCGCCGTGGACCTCGACCCGGAGGGCGACACCGGCGACCCGGGGACCCAGCACAAGGACCAGGACATGCTCACCGCGGTGGCACGCGAGATCGTGCGGATCGGAGCGGGCGGATGACGAGCGAACTCCCCGGCCTGGCCACCCCCGGCGAACGTGAGCGCGCCCTGCGTGCGGCGGTGCGCGGACTGCGCGACCACGACCCCATGGCCTCGGCGTCGGTGGCTTTCCTGCCCTGGCAACGGAATACGGCGATCGCGGTGGCAGTGCTGACCGTGGTGTGCGCGGTCGTGTTCCCCATGCCGACGCTCATCGCGGTGATGGCGGTGTGCACCCTGGGCTACACCGCGGTCATGGTGGACCGCGTGGTGATCTTCGCGCGCGGCATGGCCCGCGACGCCATCCTGACCATCGACGACGAGACCGCCCGCGCCATACCGGAATCCGAACTGCCCGCCTACACCATCCTGGTCCCGGCCTACGGCGAACCCGAAGTGGTGGGCGATCTCATCGCCGCCCTCAACGGCCTGGAGTATCCGCGCGACAGGATGCAGGCGCTGCTGCTGCTCGAGGAGGACGACACCCCCACCATCGAAGCCGCCCGGCGGGCCGGCATCGGCGAACCGGGCAGTGAGCACATCACCATCGTGCTGGTGCCCGCCGCCGATCCGCGCACCAAACCCAAAGCCTGCAACTACGGATTGCACGCCGCCACCGGTGATTTCGTCACCATCTACGATGCCGAGGACATTCCGGATCCGCTGCAGCTGCGCCGGGTGGTGGCGGCCTTCGCGACATTGCCGCGCTCGGTGGTGTGTGTACAGGCCAAACTGGCTTTCCACAATGCCCGGCAGAACCTGCTCACCGCCTGGTTCACCATGGACTACGGGCTGTGGTTCAGCTTCTTGCTGCCGGGGCTGATGCGCAGCAACGCACCGATTCCGCTGGGCGGCACCTCCAATCACTTCCGGCGCAGCGTGCTGGTGTCCATCGGGGCCTGGGATCCGCACAATGTCACCGAGGACGCGGATCTGGGCGTGCGGATCGCGGCACGCGGATATGCCACGGCCGTCATCGATTCCGTCACGCTCGAGGAGGCCAACCCGGACGCCATCAACTGGATCCGGCAGCGCTCCCGGTGGTACAAGGGCTATCTGCAGAGCTGGCTGGTGCATGTGCGCCGGCCGGTCGCGCTGTGGCGTGAGCTCGGCGCGGTGAGCTTCCTGCGCTTCACGCTCATCCTGGCCGGGACGCCGATCATCGCCTGCCTCAATCTGGTGTTCTGGTTCGTGACGCTGGCCTGGATTCTGGGGCAGCCCCGCGTGATCGAGGCGATGTTCCCGGCCGCGGTCTACTTCCCCGCGCTGCTGGCCCTGGTGCTGGGGAACGCGGCGACGGTGTACATGAACATGGTCGCCTGCCGGGAGAACGGACGGCCCGATCTGCTGGTGGCCTGCCTCACCTCCCCGCTGTACTGGCTGCTCATGGCGATCGCCTCGGCCAAGGGATGCTGGCAGCTGCTGCGCAATCCGTCCTACTGGGAGAAGACCTTCCACGGTCTGGGCAATGCCACGGAGGGCGCGGAATGACCAGCGGCACAGTCGAAGCGGAGCGGCCCGGCATCGCCGTGGCGGCCGGGAACCGGCGTCGGTCGAGGGTGCCGCGCTGGATCTTCGCCGGTTCCGCGCTGCTGTACCTGGCGACCGGAACATTCCTGACCGCCGGGCGCGGGTATCTCATGGGCGACGCGCTGAGCCGGGTGTCGGCCACGGAATCGGCGCTGTTCAGCCGGGATCCGCACCTGTCTGCCATCGGATTCGTCTTCACCCCGCTCACCTCGCTGGCGCAGCTGCCGTTCGTGGCCTTCGAGCCGTGGTTCCCGGGGATCACCCGGTGGGGTCTATCGGGTGTGCTGATGACCTCGCTGTTCATGGCCGGCGCGGTCGTCATGATCTGGGGTGTCGGCACCGATCGCGGTGCGCCGGCCTGGTTGTGCGGCGTGGTGACCGGGGTGTTCGCGCTGAATCCGATGGTGATCTTCTACGGCGGCAACGGAATGAGCGAGGCGCTGTTCCTGTTCTGCCTGTGCTGGGCGGTGCGGCGGCTCATGCGCTGGGTGCGCACCGACGGCGTGCACGATCTGGTGGCCTGCGGTCTCGCGCTCGGTCTCGGGTATCTGACCCGCTACGACGCGCTCGCACCGGCCGCGGTCGCCGGGATCGTCGTCTTCGTGCTGAGCTATCGGCGGCGGCGGGCCGAGGAGCATCGATTCAGCGGGGCGGCAATGGATCTGGTGCTGGTCGCCGCGCCGTCGGTGCTGGCGTTCGTGGTGTGGGCGGGCACCAGCTGGCTCATCACCGGGCAGGCATTCCAGCAGTTCACCTCGCAGTACGGCAATACCGCGATCCTGGCGCAGTCCGGGGCGCAGCCGCCGAGCCATCCGTTCGAGGCGGTGCAGTACTCGATCGCGGCCACGCTGATCCTCGCGCCGACGCTGCCGCTGCTGCTGCCGATCACCGGTGCGCTCGCGGTGCGCCGCCGTGATCCGGTGCCGCTGGTGCCGATGCTGTTGTGCGGATCGGTGCTCGGCTTCCAGGCGCTGAGTTACGCGAGCGGCTCCACCTTCGCCTTCCTGCGGTTCTATGTGGCGGCCATCCCGTTGACCGCGATCCTCGCGTTCCTGCTGATTCCGGCGCGGGGCCTGCCTCCGTCCCGACGACTCGGCGAACACGCCGAACACATGGCGATGACGCGGGAACGCACCGCACCGAGTGCGGCGGCGAGCGCGGTGGCCGTGAGCGTGCTGCTGCTGGCGTCGCTGCCGATCACCGCGCGCGGCATGGACGATCAGCTGCTGGCCGTGCAGGAGTACGCAGTGACCGAGGTGCTGTTCCCGGATCCGGACAATGTCTCCGACAAGCATCTGGATCAGGCGCGTATCGCCGCCACGTTCTCCACCGAACGCCGGATCGCCGACCATCTCGACGCCATGGACCTGCCGCCGGGGTCCATCGTCATGGATACCGTGTACGGCTTCGCCGTGCAGGTCGCCTCGAAACACCCGCAGCGCTTCGTCATTCCCTCCGATCGCGATTTCGTGCGCACCCTCAACGCACCCGCCGAACACGGGGTGATCTATCTGCTCACCGTTCCCAATACCGGGCGCGGCACCTCCGATGCGCTCAATCGGCGCTACCCGACGATCTACGAGAACGGTGCGCAGATCGCCACTCTGGCTCTGGAGATCCCCAATGATGGTGCCGGACAGCCGAACTGGCGGCTGTACCGGGTGATCGGCAGCTAGCCCAGCGTGGACTTGGCGGCCACCAGACCCCACAGCGGGTCCTCCGGGCCGACGTCGTAGGTGCATTGGTCGAGCCGGGGGTCGGGGACGAATGCCCAGATCAGCGCGCCCGCGGTGCCCGCCTCGCGCTGGCCGGTGATGCGGCGGTCCACGATGTCGCGACGATCGTCCAAGGTTTCGCAGGAACCGCCGTATTCGCCGAGTTCGGCCACCAGCAGCGGCTTTCCGATCTCCTTCGCCAGGGCGATGCGCCGGGCCAGGCCGTTGTTGGGGCCGCCGGGCAGCGGATTGCCGTCCTCGGAATAGTCGTGGAACTCCACCACGTCGATCCCGGGTGACTCGCTGACATAGCGGAAGGCGTCGCGCGCGATCCCGCATTGGCTGCCGCCCACGAATCCGGCGTAGATGAGCCGATGCGGGTCCAGCTCACGGACCAGTGCTCCCGCGTCGTCCATGAACGTGCGCAGCACCTGCGGGGCATCGGACGGGCAGGTGCGGTGGCGCAGTTCGCAACTGCTGCCGGTGCAGTTGCTGGGTTCGGGTTCGCCGACCAGTTCCCAGCCCGCCAGCACCGGGGAACCACGCCAGCGTTGCACGGCGGTGCGCACCCAGTCCGCGAAGCTCATGACCGAACGCCCCGGCACTTCGACGGTTTTGCGCCAGCCGTCCACGTACCACTGGCGCTGTTTGAAGATCTCGTTGCCGCACTGTCCCGCCTGATCGGACAGCACCGGCAGAATGATCCGGCCGTATTTCTCGGCCGCCGCGAAAACCCGGTCGGCGGCTGCGAAATTCAGTTCGCCGGTGTTCTTGTCGACCACGAAGGACTGGAACAGGGCGAAGCGGGTCAGCGCATGCTGCGGCACCTTGCTGAAGAAAGCGTCGAGGTCCACCTCCGCGCCGCAGCCGAAGTTGATCGAATAGTCCGTCGCCAGCTGCGGGCCGTTGAATCCCGAAGGCCACCACGGTTCCCCGCGCAGACGCAGGCCCTCCGCTGAGGCGCTGACCACCGCCTCGGCGGACGGCGGGCCGCCCATCGGCGGAGCCTGCCGGGCGGAGGTGGTGAGCACCGAATGCGGCGGATCCGCACACGCCGTCGCCACCATCGCGGTGACGGCCAGCAGAACGGCGAGACTGCGCACACGCGGTAGGGCCGCCATGATCAGCACCCTACCGCTGTGACCAGCGGATTCCGGGGAGGCCGGACTAGCCCGCCATGCAGCCGGGGCCGAGTAGCGCCTTCAAATCGCCCATGAGCGCCGAGGACGGCGACACCCGCAGATTGTCGGCCACCTTCAATACCGTGGTGCGCTCGCGCGAACCGACGTGGCGGATGTGCACGTTCGCGGTGCCCGGATGGCTGGACAGCACGCGCTTGAGCGCGCCGATCTTGTCCGGCGTGCACAGGCGGGTCGGGATGGTGACCGATACCGGCTTCTCCACGCCGATATGCGAAAGATCCGGCACCACAAGGTCATTGGCGATGAGCGAGACGCGGTCGTCGCGCATGCTGACGCGCGCCTTCACCAGCACGATGGCGTCCTCGACCACATCCATGCCGTACACCGAGTAGGACTGCGGGAAGAACAGCACCTCGATGCCGCCGGACAGATCCTCCAGCTGACACGATGCCCAGGCCAGACCGTTCTTGTTGATGCGCCGGGTCACCGTGGAGAGGATGCCGCCGACGGTCACCTGCGCGCCGTCCTTGACGTCGCCTTCCAGAATGGTCGGGATCGAGGTGTCGGACTGGTTGGACAGCACGTGCTCGACGCCGTGCAGCGGATGCCCGGACACGTAGAGGCCCAGCATTTCCCGTTCGAGCGCGAGCTTGTGTTTGGTGTCCCATTCCTCGTCGGGCACCTTCACATTGAAGACGCTGGCCACCGAATCGTCGCCGTCGTCGAGGCCGCCGAAGAGGTCGAACTGGCCGATGGCCTCCGCCTTCTTGGTCGACATGACCGCGTCGATGGCGTCGGAGTGCACCAGCATGAGGCCCTTGCGCGGATGCCCGAGCGAGTCGAAAGCGCCTGCCTTGATGAGGGATTCGGCGACCTTCTTGGAGCAGGCCACGGCGTCGATCTTGTTCAGGTAGTCGGAGAAGTCGGTGAACTTCGACTTCTCCTTGCGCGCCTGGATGATCGAGGCCACCACGTTCGCGCCGACATTGCGCACCGCGCCCATACCGAAGCGAATGTCGTTGCCGACGGAGGCGAATTCGAGTTCGGACTCGTTGACGTCGGGGGGCAGCACCTGGATACCCAGGCGGCGGCAGTCGGCCAGGTAGACGGCGGCCTTGTCCTTGTCGTCACCGACGGAGGTGAGCAGACCGGCCATGTACTCGGCGGGATAGTTGGCCTTGAGGTACGCGGTCCAGAAGGAGACCAGACCGTAGCCGGCGGCATGCGACTTGTTGAACGCGTATCCGGCGAACGGAAGAATCGTGTCCCACAGCGCCTTGATGGCGGGCTTGGAGAAGCCGTTCTCCATCATGCCCTTCTCGAAGCCTTCGAATTCGGCCTCGAGGACTTCGGCCTTCTTCTTACCCATGGCGCGGCGCAGAATGTCTGCTCGGCCGAGCGAGTACCCGGCCACCTTCTGCGCGATCTGCATGATCTGCTCCTGATACACGATCAGGCCGTAGGTATCACGCAGGATGTCCTTGAGCGGTTCTTCCAGCTCCGGGTGGATGGGCTTGACCTCTTGCCGCCCGTTCTTGCGGTCGGCGTAGTCATTGTGGGCGTTCATGCCCATGGGGCCGGGGCGGTACAGCGCGAGCACGGCCACGATGTCCTCGAACCCGGTGGGCTGCATGCGGCGCAGCAGGTCGCGCATGGCGCCACCGTCGAGCTGGAACACGCCGAGAGTGTCGCCGCGCGCGAGCAATTCGTAGGTGGCCTTGTCCTCCAGCGGCAGCGTGTCGAGGTCGAGGTCGATGCCGCGGTTGGCCTTCATGTTCTGCAGGCAGTCACCGATGACGGTGAGGTTGCGCAGACCCAGGAAGTCCATCTTCAACAGGCCGATGGCCTCACAGCTCGGGTAGTCCCAGCCGGTGATGATGGCGCCGTCCTGCGCCCGCTTCCACACCGGGATGGCGTCGGTGAGCGGTTCGGAGGACATGATGACCGCGCAGGCGTGCACGCCGGCATTGCGGATCAGGCCCTCGAGGCCGCGCGCGGTCTCGTAGATCTTGTTGACGTCCGGGTTGGTGTTGATGAGCTCCCGGACCTCGGCGGCTTCCTTGTACCGCTCGTGCTCGGGATCCATGATGCCCGACAGCGGAATGTCCTTGGCCATGATCGGCGGCGGCAGCGCCTTGGAGATCTGATCGGCGATGGCGAAGCCGGGCTGGCCGAACTGGACGCGGGCCGAGTCCTTCAGCGCCGCTTTGGTTTTAATGGTGCCGAAGGTGATCACCTGGGCGACCCGATCGCTGCCCCACTTCTCGGTGGCGTAGCGGACCATTTCACCGCGCCGGCGATCGTCGAAGTCGATATCGATATCGGGCATGGACACGCGCTCGGGATTGAGGAATCGCTCGAACAGCAGGCCGTGCGGGATCGGGTCGATATTGGTGATGCCCATGGCGTAGGCGACCAGCGAACCGGCCGCCGAACCTCGACCCGGGCCGACATTGATGCCGACCGAACGCGCGTAGGTGATGAGGTCGGCGACGATGAGGAAGTAGGCCGGGAAGCCCATCTCGTTGACGACGTCGATCTCGTAGTCGGCGCGCGTGATGTATTCGGGCGGAACGCCATTGGGGAAACGGCGGTCCAGGCCCTTCATCACCTCGTGGCGCAGCCAGCTGGCCTGCGTCTCGCCCTCGGGGACCGGGAAGATGGGCATGCGGTCGCGGTGCGCCCAGACGTCGTCGTAGGACTGGACGCGCTCGCCGATGAGGACCGTGTTGTCGCACGCGCCGGGGACCTCCGCGTCCCAGATGGCGCGCATCTCCTCGGCGGATTTGAGGTAGTAGCCGGAGCCGTCGAACTTGAAGCGGGTCGGATCCGAGAGGGTCTTGCCGGTCTGGATGCACAGCAGCGCCTCGTGATTGGCGGCGTCGTGTTCGTGCACGTAGTGGCAGTCGTTGGTGGCCAGCGGCGGAATGCCCAGCTTCTTGCCGACCTCGAGCAGGCCCTCGCGCACCCGGCGCTCGATGGACAGGCCATGGTCCATGATCTCGAGGAAGAAGTTCTCCGGGCCGAAGATCTCCTGCCACTTGGCCGCGGCTTCGAGGGCCTCGCGCTCGTGGCCCAGGCGCAGGCGGGTCTGCACCTCGCCCGAGGGGCAGCCGGTGGTGGCGATGATGCCGGCGGCGTGCTCGGCGATGATGTCGGCGTCCATACGCGCCCACTTGCCGAGCTGGCCCTCGATCGACGCCAGCGACGACAGCTTGAACAGGTTGCGCAGACCGGTCGCGTTCTCCGCCACCATCGTCATATGCGTGTACGCACCGGAACCGGACACGTCGTCGCTCTTCTGCGACGGGTCGCCCCACTGCACACGCTTGGTGTTGAACCGCGATTCCGGCGCGATGTAGGCCTCGATGCCGATGATCGGCTTGATGCCGTTCTTCTTGGCGGAGTTGTAGAACTCGGAGGCGCCGTACATATTGCCGTGGTCGGTCATGCCGACGGCGGTCATGCCCAGCCGGTTCGCCTCTTTGAACAGAGGCGTGATCTTCGCCGCGCCGTCGAGCATCGAGTACTCGGTGTGATTGTGCAGGTGAACGAATGATCCCGATGACGACACCCAGCCATACTAGGCGGCCCCACCGACCACTTTTACGCGCGCCACGCGTCGCAACTGGTGACACGGCGTGGCGTCGGGCGTGTCGTGGCCAAGGTCACTGAAGTGCCCGCTGTGCATGGGATTTCGCGCGCCGGATTCCCCGCGCCTAGGCCGCGCGCTGCTCGGCGCGGGTGGTGGTGCGACGCGCCGCGCGGGCGCCCCGCACCACCAGCGGCAGCACCCACGCCGACGCCATTTGATCCGTGACCAGGCCGGTCATGGACAAACGATTGTGGACGAGCCCGACCGAGAGGCCCAGGCGCGGTTCGGCCCAGCCGAAGGAGCCGCCGAGCCCGACATGTCCGAAGCCCGCATGCGCGCCCGGAATCGGGAGCGAGTGATAGCCCATGTGCCACAGCATCGGGGCGTAGAGCAGGGAGTGATCGAGGCGGTAGGTCTCGATGCGGCGCATGGACCTGAGGGTCTGCTCGGACAGGTAGCGGCGGCCGCCGGCCATGCCGCCATTGGCGAGTGCGCCGTACATGGTCGCCAGGCCGGTGGCGGTGCAGACGCCATTGCCCGCGGGGAGCTCGGTGTCGAGGACGGCGGGTTCGTCACCCTCGACGAGGATTTCGAGGCCGGGCAGGAACAGGCAGCGCGCCAGCGCGCCGAGCGCGCCGGGCAGGCTGTAGGAGTGGCCGAGGAACAGCGCGGCGTAGTCGGTGCCGACCAGGGCCAGGCGATTGCCGAGCAGGGTGGCGGCGGTGGTGCTGGAGCCGGCGGGCGGGCGGCCCAGGTGGATGCCGTCGGTGCCGAGCGGTTCGGCGATCTCGCTGCGGAACAGTTCGCGCATGCCGCGGCCGGTGACGGCGCGCGCCAGACCGGCCAGCAGCCAGCCGTAGGTGAGCGCGTGATAGGCCGGAACGCCCAGCAGGCGATCGGGTTTCGCCGCGGCGAGACGCTCCTCCATGAGGCGGTGGTCGAGCACCTCGTCGAGACCGGCGGCGATCTCCGGCAAACCTGACAAACCCGAACGATGGGAAAGCATCTGGCGGACGGTGATTTTCGCCTTGCCGTTCGCCCCGAATTCGGGCCAGTACGCGGCCACCGGAGCGTCGTAGTCGATAAGCCCGCGATTGGCCAGACGGTGAATGACCGTCGCCGCAACGCCTTTGGTGGCGGAGAAGACCACCGAACCGGTGTCGGCCGTCCACGGCCGGGCCGGACCGGCTTCACCGGCCCAGACCTCGACCAGCGGTTCCCCGTGCCGAAGTACCGTGAGCCCGGCTCCCGCGCCCGGCCGGCCCCCCAGTCGCCGCGCGAAAGTGCGTACCAGCGGGCCGAATTCGGCGGCGGCGTAACCACCCACTCCGGTGGGCAGATCCGCGAGGGCCGGGGAGGAAGCGACTTTGCTCACGAAATCCACGGTACGAGCGCATTCGCGCACCCGGCAATGGACGCGTGCCCAGAGTTATGACCGCCGACCGAGTGGTTATGACAAGGTGCCGGGCGGTGACGACGACGTTACGCGACCCGCACGCAATCGTGATGCGTAGTCTGGGAATATGCGCGCGCCGCGATCGCTGCTGCCGATCCTGTTCGCCGTCGCCCTGGTCTCGGGATGCTCACAGTCCCCGCAGGAGACGACGACATCCCCGCCCGCCGCCACCCAGAGCGAGAATCCGAAGCAGTGGCCGCCACGACCGCAGGAGCCGAAACCACCGTGGCCGTACACCTCCGAGGAGGTCAGTTTTCACAATGGCGATCTGACCATCGCGGGCACGCTGACCCGGCCGGACTCCGGTGGAAAGCATCCGGCGGTGCTGCTGGTGACAGGCAGCGGGCCACAGGACCGCAATGAGGAGATCCTGGGGCACAAGCCTTTTCTGCTGCTCGCGGACACGCTGACCCGCGCGGGATACGCGGTGCTGCGCACCGATGATCGCGGGGTCGGCGGCACCGGCGGCACCCTCGCGCACTCCAGCTATCAGGAGCTGAGCAGCGATATCGGCGCGGGCCTCGCCTACCTGCGCGGCCGCCCGGAGATCGACGGCGACCGCATCGGATTGCTGGGACACAGCGAGGGCGGGTATCTCGCGCCGCTCTACGCCTCGCGAGCCGACAGCGGGGTCGCCTTCACGATTCTGCTTGCGGGACCGGCGGTTCCGGGTTCGGAGGTGCTGCTGGAGCAGACCCAGCTGATCCTCGCGGCCGAGGGCGCGACACCCGAGGAGGTCTCCGACGAGATCGGCTTCCTCTCCGGCCTGACCAATATGCTGCGCATCGGCGACCTGGAGGGCGCGCGCAGCTACGCGCAGGGACACAACGAGAGCCTGCCGGTGGAGCAGCGCGCCCCGGCCGAAACCATCGACGACATGGCCTCCCCGTATATGGCCGGACTCGTCAATTACGATCCCGCCCCGGCGCTTTCGGCCCTGCGGGTGCCGGTCCTCGCCATCTACGGCGGCAAGGATCTCCAGGTCCCGGCCGAGCAGAGCGAAGGCCCCATGCGCACCCTGCTGGCCGCCGGGCCGGACGCCGACGTGCACGTCTTCGACGGCCTCAACCATCTGCTGCAACCGGCCGACAAGGGCGTTCCCTCCGAGTACGCCTTCATCGACACCACCATCGATCCGGTGGTGCTGGACTACGTGACGGCCTGGCTCACCCAGCGCTTCCCCACCACGCGCTGACCGATTTGTGAATTTGACACTGGCCTCGGCCTGCCCGGGTTGGGACAGTGGAGGGCGTGGGTATCTACGAAGATCGCGTCCTCCCCCGGCTGGTCGACCTGGCCTGCGGCAACCGAATCATGGATCCGCTGCGCCGGCGTGCCTGCACCGACCTGCACGGCCGCGTCGTCGAGATCGGCTTCGGCTCGGGCCGCAATATCCCCTTCTATCCGGCCTCGGTGACCTCGGTCAGCGCCATCGACCCCGCCGGCCTCGGCTGGAAGATGGCCGCCGACCGCCTCGCCACCGCGACCGTCCCCATCGAACGCGCCGGGCTGGACGGCCAAGCCCTCCCCTTCGACGACGACACCTTCGACTCGGCCCTGTCCACCTGGACGCTGTGCACCATTCCGGATGTCGCTGCGGCCCTGCGGGAACTGCGCCGAGTCCTGATTCCCGGCGGCACCCTGCATTTCGTGGAGCACGGCCTGGCTCCCGACCCGAAGGTGCAGACCTGGCAGCACCGCATCAACCCGGTCCAGAAGGCCGTGGCGGGCGGCTGCCACCTCAACCGCGACATGCCGACTCTGGTCCGCGAGGCCGGATTCGAGCTCCGCGAGGCCGATCGGTTCTACCAGCCCGGCGCGCCCAAACCCTGGTCCGCCATGACGGTCGCCGTCGCGGTCTCGGCCTGATCGCGCGGCATGTGCCCGGGGCCTCCATGGACCCCGAGCACATGTCTTTCGTGCGAACTACGTTTGCGGCCAGCCACCGTACGGGACGGTGATCAGCTCCATGAAGTGGCCGGAGGGGTCTTGGAAGTAGACGCCCCGGCCGCCGTCGTTGGTGTTGATTTCATTGACGCCCTGCATGCGCGGGTCGGCCCAGTAGGTTCGGCCGGAATCCTGGATCTTCTTCAGGGCCGCATCGAATTCGGCTTCCGAGACCAGGAAGGCGTAGTGCTGGGGTTGGATGCCGCCGGGGAGGTCCGGTGGGGTGTTCGCGAAATCGAAGGTCACGCCGTTGGCGGCGGTGATCGGAATGAACGGACCCCATTGATCTCCCACCTCCAACCCGAGGATGTCTGCCCAGAATCTTGCGGAATCCTGGTTGTTGGTGCATCCGACGATGGTGTGGTTGAACTGGATGGACAGTGGAATTCTCCTGTGGTCGTGACGACGCCGACCCTGGACCGGTACAAGTCGGCCGACAGGAGCATCGCCACGCCTTCGAAGTTAGCCAAAGTCCGCGGGGTTCGCCAACCCGCATGTGTGAAGTGCCACAGGCGAGTTGGCGTTCGGGACTACTTCTTGGCGGTGCCGGAGTCGGCCGAGAAGGAGGTCAGCAGGCAGATCAGGCTGTCGGGCCACTGCTGGACGCAGACGGTGGCGACGGGCTCGGCGGGGGCGGCGGGCTCCAGCGGGACGGCGGCGGCGGCGGTGGCGGTGGCGGCGAGCGGGGCCAGGAGCAGGGTGGCGGCGAGGACACCGGCACGGAAACGATTACGCATGAGGGTCATTCCTTCCCGGACGGTTGGGACAGTGCGACCGCCCGACCGCAACTTAGTGAACTAAATACATTTCAGACAAGCCCGCGTTACCGGGCGGGACCAGCCGAATACTCCTGTTCCGGGCGGCCCGTGCTGCCGTAGCGCAGTTGCATGCGCAGGCTGCCCGCGCCCACCAGGGCGGCCAGGTAGCGCTGCGCGGTGGCCCGGGAGATGCCGATGGCGGCCGAGACCTGCGCCGCCGACATGGGATCGTGGGAACCTCGGACAGCTTGCAGGACAAGGTCTTTCGTAGGCGACTGTACCGGCGGCGCGGACTGGGCGGAGGGGCCGGTGGCGCTGGCCGCCGGGCGCAGGGCGGCCAGCGCGGCATCGACGTCGACGGCACTCACCTCGGGGTCGGCGAGAATGCGGCGGTAACGGGCGTATCCCGCCAGGCGAGCGGCCAGGGCGGCGTGGTCGAACGGCTTCACCAGATAGCCGAGCGCACCCGCCGACAGCGCGGCCCGCACCGTCTCGGATTCGGTTGCGGCGGTGAGCATCATGGCGTCGAAGCGGATCTCGCGGACCAGCTCGACCCCGGAGCCGTCGGGCAGGTAGACGTCCACCAGAGCCAGATCGAAGTCCGATTCCGCTATGGCGGCGCGGGCCGCGGCCAGCGTGTTCACCGTCGCCCCGACCGTGAAACCCGGTAGCGCCGAGACGATTCCGGCGTGCAGGTTGGCCACCCGGAAGTCATCGTCGACCACCAGAACGTTCAGATCTCCTCGGCCCACGCCGGTTCTCCCTCTGTCAGTACATCGGGCAGGACGGCGATGAATTCCGCTCCCGCCAAAGACTTCTCGACTCCGACCGACCCGCCCGGATCGGCCAGCCGCACCTCACCGCCCAGCGCCCGCGCCACCTGCCGGGTGAGCGCCAGCCCCACCCCGCGCCCGCCCGGGACACCGTGCCCCGGATTGGTCGAAACACCTTCCGTGAACAGCGAATCCACTACCTCGGAAGCGACACCCGGCCCGCTGTCGAGCACCACGATGTGCAGCGTTCCGGCCTCCTGCACCATCTCCAGCTCGACCACCGCGTCAGCGACGGCGGGGTAAGCGGGGCGAGCGGGGCCGGCTCCCGCCCCGCTGTGTGGCATCCGCTGCGCGTCGTCACCCACGGGACCCTCCTCGATTCCGACTACCCCGGAGCCGCCCGAACCCGGCCGACCGGTGCGCGCGGCGTGGATTGCATTGTCGAGGAGGTTGCCGAGCACGGTCGTGACATCCACCGGCGCAACGAGATTCGCGTCGACCCAGGTGTTGGGGCCGAGCCGCAGCTGTACACCCTGTTCGCGGGCGTGGGCGGCCTTGGCGGACAGGAAGGCCTGCAGGTAGGGGTCGCGGATGGCGTCGATGCCGGGCAGGGCCGCGCCAAGGGGGCCGGAGCCGAGGAGTTCGCCGAGGTAGTGGGCGGCCTCGTCGGGGCGGCCGGTGTGCAGCAAGCCGCTGAGCAGGTGCAGGCGGTTGGCGAATTCGTGGCGCTGGGCGCGCAGGACGGTGCTCATGGACTGGACCGCATCCAGTTGGCGGGTCAGGGATTCCACGTCGGTGCGGTCGCGGACGCTGAGGACCGCACCCAGGGGGCGGCCGTCGCGGTGGACGCTGCGGGCGGTTACCACGACGATGCGCTCCCCTACCGCGGCTTGGACGGGGTGTCCGTCGGCGGCGCGGAAGGCTTCCAGAATCCTTGGCGTCAGACCGATTTCGGCGACCGGCGCGCCGGGAGCGGGGTCTGTGCCGAGCAGGCGGCGCGCCTCATCGTTGACCACGGTGACCCGCCAGGCGGAGTCTGCGGCGACCACGCCCTCGCCGATGCCGTGCAGGACGGCGTCCTGCTCGCGGACCAGTTCGGCCAGTTCGGAGGGCTCCAGGCCGAGGGTCAAACCATGCCAGCGACGGGCCAGCAACACTGACCCGGCGATACCGGCAAGCAGTGCGCCGCCGATCAGCAGGCCCGCGCGGCGCAGATCGCCCATGAGCTGGGTGCGGACCGCGGTGGTGGAGATGCCGACGCTCACCTCGCCCACGACCCGGGCATCGTCCACCCCGGGCGTAGCCGGTTCCAGCACAGGGACTTTCGCGCGGACCGATTCACCGAGGGTGCCGTGCTCCTGGATGATGACCTCGTCTCCGGCCAGCGCGCGGGACGGGTCGGTGCTCACCTTCTCCCCCAGCCGGGCATGGTCCGGATGCGCCAGGCGGATGCCGGCATCGTCGGTGATCACCACGAATAGTGCGCCGGTGCGCATGCGGGCATCGTCGGCGATGGCCGCGAGTTCCCCGCTCGCCAGCTCGTTCCGGAGTTCCGGCCCGGCGACCAAGGGCGTCTCCGCATACCGCGTCACCCGCGCCCGCACATCCGGATCCGAGGCGACGGTGCGTGCGATGGCCAGTGCCCGCTGCCCGTACTCGTCCGACAGCCGCTGCCCGCCCACATACGCGAATACCCCGAATGCCAATCCGAGGGTCAGGCCCACCACGGCGATCTGCAGGAGCACGATCTGGGTCCGGAGCCGGACGGAGCGGGGGCCGAGCGAAAGCACGGCCACAGTGTAGCCACCCGCCCGCAAACCCATGAGCAGAACGAGCAAAACGTCGGAATTGCCGCTTGTGCGGGTAGCGCACACAAGGGGGTGCAGTGTGACCCGGGCCACGTAGCTTCTGTCCAACGCCGCATGAACGGCACGGAAACAGGAGCAGCAATGACCAACCCCAACGGCACGCCGTTGATCGAATCGGGCGGTGCGCCGCTGATCGAACTGCGCGGTGCGACAAAGCGTTTCCCGGGTACGAACGGTGGCATCCACACCGCCGTGCGCGACCTGAACTTCACGGTCGCCCCGGGCGAGTTCGTCGCCGTGGTCGGCCCGACCGGCTGCGGCAAGTCCACCACCCTGTCGCTGGTGTCGGGCCTGGAACCCGCCTCGGCCGGACGCACCCTGGTGCGCGGCAGCGATGTGCGTGGCATCCCGGACGGCATCGGCTACATGTTCCAGCAGGATGCCGTGCTGCCGTGGAAGACGGTCCTCGACAATGTCGCGCTGGGCCCGCACTTCCGGGGCATCGGCAAGAAGGAGGCCCGCGAACGCGCCGGGCGCTGGGTGCGCACGGTCGGCCTCGGCGGATTCGAGGGCTACTACCCGCATCAGCTGTCCGGCGGTATGCGCAAACGCGTCGCGCTGGCCCAGACCCTGGTGAACGAGCCCGAGATCATCCTCATGGACGAGCCGTTCAGCGCGCTCGACGTGCAGACCCGCCAGCTCATGCAGGACGAGCTGCTGCGCGTGTGGTCCGGGACGAACGCCGCGGTCATCTTCGTGACCCACGATCTCGAGGAGGCCATTGTGCTGGCCGACCGCGTGGTGGTCATGACCGCGAGCCCGGCCACCGTGTGCGGTGATTTCCGCGTCACGCTGGAGCGCCCGCGCAATGTCGAGGAGGTCCGGCTCACCGAGGAGTTCCGCGATCTCTACAAGGAAATCTGGGAAACGCTGCGCGATGAGGTCGAGGCGGCGCGCAAGAAGGGAGCCTCCCGTGTCGCTTGACACCATGAGCAAGATCGCCACCGCCGCACCGGAATTCGAGGTGGAGACCGAGGAGCAGATCCTCGCGCGGGTGCGCAACAACGCGCGCAGGGCCAAGGCGCGGACGTGGGGTCTGCGGGCGCTGCTGGTGGCGCTGTGGCTGGGCTCCTGGGAGCTCACCGCCAGCCTGTGGATCGACCCGTTCTTCTACTCCAAGCCGTCGCTCATCTGGCAGCGCCTGGTCGAATGGTTCACCGAGGGAACGCAATTCGGGTCCATCTGGCTCCAGCTCTACACGACCGTGCAGGAGGCCGTGCTGGGCTTCGCCATCGGCACCGTGGCCGGTGTCGTGCTGGGCGTGCTGCTGGGCCGCAGCCGCTACTGGGCCGATGTGCTGGCCCCGTTCATCAAGGCGCTCAACGCGGTTCCGCGCATCGTGCTGGCCTCGCTGTTCATCATCTGGTTCGGCCTGGGCCTGAGTTCCAAGGTCGCCACCGTGGTGGTGCTGGTGTTCTTCGCGGTGTTCTTCAATGCCTTCACCGGCGCTCGCGAGGTGGACGGCAATGTCATCAACAACGCGCGCATCCTGGGCGCGTCGCGGCGGCAGGTGCTGACCTCCATCGTGCTGCCGAGCGCCACCACCTGGATCCTGTCCTCGCTGCACACCGCCTTCGGTTTCGCGCTCATCGGCGCGGTGGTCGGCGAATACGCCGGCGCCAGCAAGGGTTTGGGTCTGCTCATCTCGAACGCGCAGGGCACCTTCGACGCGGCCGGCATCTACGCGGGCATGATCATCATCACCGTGGTGGCGCTGGTGGCGGAGTGGCTGATCGGCATGGCCGAGAACCGGCTGCTGAAATGGCGTCCGTCGCAGGCCGGCTCGAATCACGGGGTGTGATCGTGAAGTATCGCAAGCACATTGCCGTGGTGCTGCTGGCCGTGAGCTCGCTGCTGCTGGCCACCGGCTGTCGTGATTCCCGCAGCATTCCGGTCAAGGACGGCCGTCCGCAGATCACCATCATGGTCGGCGGCCTGGAGAAGGTCATCTACCTGCCCGCCATGCTCACCCAGCAGCTCGGCAACTTCGAAGCCAATGACATCGACGTGAAGCTGCTGGGCGAACAGTCCGGCGCGAACGCCGAAACCGCCTTGCTGACAGGCGATGTCCAGGCCGTGGTCGGCTTCTACGACCACACCATCGACCTGCAGGCCAAGGATCAGTGCATCAAGACGGTGGTGCAGTTCGCGGACGTGCCGGGCGAGGTGGAACTGGTGTCCAAGCAGGATGCCGCCACCATCAAGTCCCCCGCCGACTTCAAGGGCCGCAATCTCGGTGTCACGTCGCTGGGTTCGTCGACCGACTTCCTCACCCAGGCGCTGGCCGGCCAGGCGGGCCTGAACACCTCCGACTACACCCGCGTGAAAGTCGGTGCGGGACAGACCTTCATCGCCGGCATGAACCACGACGGCATCGACGCGGGCATGACCACCGACCCCACCGTCGCCAAAATGGTGACCTCGGGTGAGGCCGAAGTCCTCATCGATATGCGCAACGAGCAGGGCACCCGCGCGGCCCTGGGCGGCCTCTACCCCGCCGCCTCGCTCTACATGCGCTGCGAGACAGTCGATTCGCATCCGGAGATCGTCCAGAAGCTGGCCAATGCCTTCGTTCAGACGCTCCAGTGGATCAAGTCGCACACCCCGGAGGAGATCGCCGCGAAGATGCCCTCGCAGTACGCGGGCGGCAATCCGGACCTCTACATCAAGTCCGTGCGCGACTCGATCGTCATGTTCAACGGTGACGGGCTCATGAAACGCGAAGGCGCGGAGAATGTTCTGCGCATCCTGGGCCAGTACTCCCGCAATGTGAAACCGGTCGCCGACCGCATCGAGCTGGACGCCACCTACACCAATCAGTTCGTCGAACAGGCGCTGCGGCTGCCCGCGCAGTAACAACCGATTCCGGAGCCCGCGCACTCATGAGGGGGTGCGCGGGCTTCGGCGTGCCCGGCGCAGCGCGTCGAAGGTGAAGACGGCCAGGGCCAGCCAGATCAGGCCGAAGCCGGCCCAGCGGGAGGCGGGCATGTATTCGTGCACGACCCAGACGCCCCAGGACAGCTGTAGCGCCGGGGTGAGGTACTGCAGGATTCCCATGGTGGACAGCGGGACTCGGGGTGCGGCCAGGGCGAACAGCACCAGCGGGACCAGGGTGACCGGGCCGGTGGACATGAGCAGCGCGGTGTGCGCGAGGCTGGAGCCGAAGGTGATGTCGCCGGTGAGGGCGAGCACGACCACGGCGATCACGGCGAACGGCGCGGCGGAGATGCCCTCGGCGGCCAGGCCGGGCAGGGCGTCCAGACCGATCACCTTCTTGATCAGGCCGTAGGAGGCGAAGGAACAGGCCAGGATCAAGGCGATCCAGGGCGGGCGACCGTAGTCGACGGTGAGGACCACCACCGCCAGCGCGCCCAAACCGAGTGCGGCCCACTGCCATCGGCGCAGGCGCTCACGAAAGATCAAGACACCGAAGGCGACCGTCACCAGCGGGTTGATGAAGTAGCCGAGGGCGGCCTCCACGACGTGGCCGGACATCACCGCGTAGACGTAGACGCCCCAGTTGATGGCGATGGCCAGCGAGGCCGCGGCGGCCAGCCGCCAGGTGCGCCAGTCGATGCGCAGCATTTCGCGCAGCCGCCCGGCCACGAGCAGGGCCAGCAGGGAGGCGACCAGCGTCCACAGGATGCGTTCGGCCAGCACCTCGATCGGGCTGGCGAAGGTCAGCAGGCCGAAGAAGGCGGGGAAGGAACCCCAGATGAAGTACGCGCCGACGCCGAATCCGACGCCCACATTCTGTCCGGACCTGGCGGCGGGCGGGGGCTCGGCGACCCCGACGGCTTCGGCCGCCGCGTTCGCTCCCGCACCACCCGGACTCGCAGCTGCCTCACTCACCGACCAACCGTAGCGTGAGATTGTTACCAGGTGAAACTAGTTTGCCGTTATGGCCGGATCCGGCGGACCGGCAGCTCGGATTAGCGTCGCCTACCTGCATTTTCCCGCACGCCCTCTAGGCTGTCGGTCATGTCGATCACCGCGCAGGCCGCGAGCCCACCGACCGGATTGACCTCGGCCGAGGTCGAGCAGCGTCGCCGGGACGGTCTCACCAACGATGTGCCGGAACGGGCCAGCCGGTCCGTGCGCGACATTGTGCGCGCGAATGTGTTCACCCGCATCAATGCGATTCTGGGCGTGCTGTTCATCCTCGTCATGGCGACCGGATCGATCATCGACGGGATGTTCGGGCTGCTGATCGTCGCCAACAGCGCGGTGGGCATCATCCAGGAGGTCCGGGCCAAGCGGACCCTCGACCAGCTCGCCATTGTCGGCCAGGCCAAGCCGGTGGTGCGGCGTGAGGGCAAGGCCACCGCGGTCGCGCCGCAGGAGGTCGTGCTCGACGACATCATCGAGCTCGGCCCCGGCGATCAGATCGTGGTCGACGGCGAGGTGGTGGAGGCCGAACTCCTCGAGGTCGACGAGTCGCTGCTCACCGGTGAGGCCGACCCCATCGACAAAGGCATTGCGGCGCAGGTCATGTCGGGCAGCTTCGTGGTGTCCGGCAGCGGCGCGTACCGGGCCACCAAGGTCGGCAAGGACGCCTACGCGGCCAAGCTCGCCGACGAGGCCAGCAAGTTCACGCTGGTGAAGTCGGAGCTGCGCAACGGCATCGACACCATTCTGAAAGTCATTACCTACCTGCTGATTCCGGCGGGCCTGCTGTCGATCTACAACCAGCTGGTGTCGAGCAAGGAGTCCTGGCGGCCCGCCGTCAACGGCATGGTGGCGGCGCTGGTGCCCATGGTGCCCGAGGGCCTGGTGCTGATGACCTCCATCGCCTTCGCGGTGGGCGTGGTGCGGCTGGGGCAGCGCAAGTGCCTGGTGCAGGAACTGCCCGCGATCGAGGGCCTGGCGCGCGTGGACGTGGTGTGCGCCGACAAGACGGGCACGCTCACCGAGAACGGCATGCGGCTGTCCGAGATCAAGCCGATCGCCGACACCAATGGTATTGCGCTGGACCAGGTTCTGGCGGCGCTGGCGGCCAACGATCCGCGGCCCAATGCGAGCATCTCGGCCATTGCCGAGGCGCTGCCGGACTCCCCCGGCTGGAAGCCGACCGGGGTCGCGCCGTTCTCCTCGGCCAAGAAGTGGAGTGGCTTCTCCTTCGGCGAGCACGGCAACTGGCTCATCGGCGCGCCCGATGTGCTGCTCGATCCGGCCTCCGAAACCGCCGCTCTCGCACAGGAAATCGGCTCCAAGGGCCTGCGCGTGCTACTGCTGGCCAGCAGCGACCGCGCCGTGGACGCGGCCGATGCGCCCGGCACCGTCACCCCGGCCGCGCTGGTGATCCTGGAGCAGAAGGTGCGCCCCGACGCCAAGGGCACCCTGGAATACTTTGCCTCGCAGGGCGTTTCGACCAAGGTCATCTCCGGCGACAATGCCGTCTCGGTCGGCGCGGTGGCGACCTCGCTGGGCATGGCGGGCGGCGACCATCCGGTGGACGCCCGCACCCTGCCCACCGATCAGAACGAGCTCGCCGATGTGCTCGACCACGACACCGTCTTCGGCCGGGTGCGCCCGGATCAGAAGCGGGCCATGGTCGGAGCGCTGCAGTCGCGCGGTCACACCGTCGCCATGACCGGCGACGGCGTCAACGACGTGCTCGCGCTCAAGGATGCCGATATCGGCGTCGCCATGGGCTCGGGCAGCCCGGCCACCCGCGCGGTGGCGCAGATCGTGTTGCTGGACAACAAGTTCGCGACGCTGCCGTACGTGGTCGGCGAGGGCCGCCGGGTGATCGGCAATATCGAGCGGGTCTCCAACCTGTTCCTCACCAAGACCGTGTACTCGGTGGTGCTGGCGTTCCTGATCGGCATCGCCGGCGTGGGTTCGCAGATCTTCCACTACGAGGCCATCGGCTATCCGTTCCTGCCACGGCACGTGACGATCGCGGCCTGGTTCACCATCGGCATTCCGGCGTTCATCCTGTCGCTGGCGCCGAACAATGAACGCGCGCGCAGCGGTTTCGTCGGTCGCGTCATGCGCTTGGCCATACCTTCCGGTTTGGTCATCGGTGTCATGACCTTCATCTCCTACCTGTTCGCCTACGAGGGTCCGGATGCCTCGCAGACGGAGAAGGTGCAGGCGGGCACGACCGCGCTCATCACGCTGCTGATCATCGCGGTGTGGGTGCTGGCGATCGTGGCGCGGCCGTGGAACTGGTGGAAGATCCTGCTGGTCTCGGGTTCCGTTGCGGGATACCTGATTCTGTTCTCGCTGCCGTTCACCCGCGAGTTCTTCAAGCTGGATCCGTCGAACGTGGCGCTCACCACCACCGCGTTCATACTGGGCGGTATCGGCATTGTGCTGGTCGAGGTGGCGTGGTGGGTGAGTGCGCGCATGCAGGGCGAGACCCCACATCTGCTGCCGAGCTCGCCGGGCGAAAAGCCCTTGGAAAAGGTCTGATTCACGCCTGACACGGAATTCTGAAACGGCGGTCGCACCCCCTCGGGTGTGGCCGCCGTTCTCGCACAATCCAACTGGTCGCATGGTTTGGCTCGCCGTGAACTGTCTTGTCCTGGGCAGACATTGAAATGCCGGGTACCTTCAGCGTCATGGAGGTCCTCCTGCATCAGATCGACGCGTTCGCCGACGAACCGTTCTCCGGAAACCCCGCCGCGGTCATGCCGCTCCTGTCCTGGCTACCGGACGACCTGCTGCAGCGCCTCGCCGAGGAGAACAACCTCGCCGAAACCGCCTTCTACACCTCGGCCCTGCCACCGGACGCCGGTGCGCCGCCGGACAACTCGCCCGCCTTCCACCTGCGCTGGTTCACCCCCACCGTCGAGGTCGACCTGTGCGGCCACGCCACCCTCGCCGCCGCCGCGCAAATCCTCGACGACATGCATCCCGGCGCCGACCGCGTGCACTTCTACACCCGCTCCGGCTGGCTGCGGGTGGACCGCGACCACGACAATCTCGTCCTCGACCTCCCCACCGCCACCTCGGTGGAAATCGATGTGCACGACGATATTCCGCAAACCCTCGCGCACGCCCTCGGCGTCCGCCCGCTGCGCGTCTACGACGGCACCGACATAGTCCTCATGGTCACCTCCGAACTCGAGGTCCGCGACGCCCGCCCCGACTTCGGTGCCTTCCCCACCCTGCACCGCGGCGTCATCCTCACCGCCGCAGGCGAATCCAGCGATTTCGTCTCCCGCTTCTTCGCCCCCGGCCAGGGCATCCCCGAAGACCCCGTCACCGGCTCCGCCCACGCCCAGCTCACGCCCCTGTGGAGCCGCGAACTCGGCCGCACCAGCCTCACCGCCCGCCAGCTCTCCAAACGCGGCGGCGCGTTGCGCTGCACCCTGTCCGGCGACCGCGTCCGGCTGTCCGGCCGCTGCCGCCGCTACCTGGACGGCGTTGTGCGCCTGGCCGATCCGGCCCCGAAGGACTGATCGGCCAGGCGCACCGATCAGTCCTCGACCGCCAGGGCCTGGCGGAGGGTGAGGCGGGACTGGGTCTGCATGAGGGAGCGGCGGTAGAGCTTTTCGGCGATCATGACGACGGCGTAGGTGAAGGCCGCGGTGATCAGCAGGGCCGGGATGGGTTCCCACCAGGCCGCCGTGCCTTCGGCGATGCGGCTGGGCATGGCCACGGTGGAGACGATGGGGACGTACGACGCGATGGTCAGGGCCTTGCCGGAGAGGAAGATTCCCGCGAAGAGGACGGCCATGATGAGGATGGACAGCGGAGTCGAGGTGGACTGCAGGTCCTCGGTGCGGGTGGCCAGGGCGCCCGCCACCGCCCAGAGGCTGGCCAGGGCCAGGAAGCCGACCACGAAGAAGATGATGAACCAGGCTGCGGCGCTGCCGATCTGGCCGAGCTGCGCGGATTTTCCGGTGGCCGCCAGGCCGATCAGGCCGGCGCAGACGAAGGCGGCCAGCTGGGCGAAGGCCATGATGGTGTTGCCCACCACCTTGCCGATCAGCAACTGGCGCACGGGGATCGCGCTCGCCAGGATTTCCACGATGCGGTTCTGCTTCTCCTCGATGACGCTCTGCGCGATGGACATGCCGAACAGCAGCGAGGCCAGGTAGAAGAGGAAGGCGATGATGAAGGCCACCACCTTGGCCAGGCCAGTGTCGACCGCGCCCTCGTCGAGGACGTCGTAGGTGACCGCGGAGCCGCTCGCCAGCTGGTCGAGGGAGGTGCCGGCGGCAGTCGCATTGCGCTGCAGGGCAATCTGACGCACCGCGCCGCCCAGATAGGTGGAGGCGTTCTCGTTCTCGCCGGTCTTGCCGATCAGCCGCCAGCCGCCCGCGGCCGGGACCAGGCCGACGTCGGCGTCGCCGTCGCGCACCCGCTGCTCCACGGTGGCCTCGTCGACGGCCGCCATGGCGGTGAAATCGACCTTCTTGCGGGCCTGCTCGGCCAGGTCATTGGCCGTCATGACCACCTGGCCGGAATCGGTGCCGCTGACCGCGACCGAGATGTGCTCGGTCCGGTTCGCCACGATGCCGCTGATGGCCAGCGACGCCACAATGGCCACGATGGTGATGAGCGTGGAGACGATGAAGTTGCGGTCGCGCAGCTTCACCGAGATCTCGCGTTCGGCGACGATGCGCCACGCGCCGGTCATGCCGTCACCTCCCGGTAGATTTCCGAAACCGATTGCCGCACCGGGGCGAACTCCCGCACCGAGCCGTGCCCCAGCGCGGCGGTGAGCAGGTCGTCGATGGTCGCGCCGGTCAGCTCCAGCAGAATGCTCGCGCCGTCCACCTCGAGGACGCGCACCCCGCCGAAGCCCGCCAGCCAGCCCGGATCGCCGTCGAAGACGAGTCGATAGCGGGCCGGGCCATTACCCGCCAGCTCCTTCACCGCACCGCTGGCGACGACCCGGCCCTTGGCCAGGATCACCAGGTCGTCGCAGAGCCGCTCCACCAGATCCAGCTGGTGCGAGGAGAACAGCACCGGAACACCCTGTCCCGCATACTCTCTGAGCAGATCGGCCATGGCGTCGATGGCGGTGGGATCCAGGCCGGAGAACGGCTCGTCCAGAATCAGCAGCGACGGCTGCGCGATCACGGCGGCCGCGATCTGCACCCGCTGCTGATTGCCCAGCGACAGCGACTCCAGCTTATCCTTGGCGCGGTCGCCCAGATCGAAGCGCTCCAGCAACTCGCTCGCCCGGCGGCGGGCGTCACCGGCCGAAAGTCCGCGCAGCCGGGCCAGATACACGAGCTGGTCGAGCAGCGGCTGCTTGGGATACAGGCCGCGTTCCTCGGGCATGTAGCCGAAGGTGCGCCGATCCTCGAAGGTCACCGGCCGGTTCTCCCAGTGGATCTCGCCGCCGTGCACGGCCAGCACGCCCATGATCATGCGCATGGTGGTGGTCTTGCCCGCGCCGTTGCCGCCGACGAATCCGGTCAGCGCGCCCGGCGCGACGGTGAACGACACCTCGTTCACGGCGATATTGTCGCCGAAACGGCGGGTCAGATGAACGACTTCCAACATCGAAACCCCTTGTCTCAGAGCGCGGTCAGTCGATCGGTGAGAGCGAGCAGGTCGTCGGCGCGATACCCCGGGTAGCCGTGCAGCAGGTCGCGCCAGCGCTGCGGAATGGCCGAGGCGCCCCAGCGCGCGCCCAGCAGCCCGCCCGCGATGGCGGCCGTGGTGTCGGTGTCGCCGCCCGCGCGCACCGCCAGTTCCAGTGCCCCGGGCAGTGTTTCGGCGTTCGTAATGGCCCACCAGGCGGTCTGCAGGGCGTGCACCACCCAGCCGTTCTTGGGGAAGTCCTCCGGCGAACCGGTCTCGGCCCGGTCCAGCAGCGGGCCCCAGAAGCCGGCGTCTACCAGCGAAAGCGATTCCCGCACACCGTCGTACGTGCCGTACAGCACGGCGTGCCGGATGGCGAGGGTCCACAGTTTGCAGGCGCCGATGGCCTGCTCGTCGTAGTGCGTCAGCGAACTCACCAGCGCGGCGGCCTTCTTGCACAGCATTTCGTCGCCGAGGTAGGCCAGCGCCACCGGCGCGGTGCGCATGAGCGAGCCGTTGCCGGCCTTGAGGCCGCCCAATTCGTGGGCGTGGACCTGCATTTCGCGACCGGAGGTGGAGCGCCACTGCAGGATCTGCGCGGTCTGATTGCCCACATCCGGCGGCTCGGAATCCCACCAGCGCACGAATTCCGCTGCGACGGCGTCCAATCCGGATTCCTCGTGCAGATTTCCGGCTTCCGCCCCCGCGCGGGCGATGGCGATGGCCATGGCGGTGTCGTCGGTCCACTCCCCCGGCGCCCAGTTGAACGCGCCCCCGCCGATCATGTCGATGACGACCTCCGGACGCGGATGCGTGAACTCGTACCCTGCGCCCAGCGCGTCCCCCGCCGCCGTGCCCAGCAGCACCCCGGCCGCCCGGTCGGCCTGCTCCGCGCTCAAATCCATCGATCCCGCCCTTTCCTCGATGAGTTGCGGACTCCACTGTTCCACATTCCGAGCAGGGCGGACGTCCGGTACCCGCCCGGGGGTGTCGCGGGCGGAAACCGGCCGGAGGCCGCTGCTACTGCCGGTACGTGGCCAGGAAGCGGCCGATCCGCTCGATGATGGCCTCCAGGTCGTCGGCGTGCGGCAGCGTCACGATCCGGAAGTGGTCGGGGCGGGGCCAATTGAAGCCGGTGCCCTGCACGATGTGGATCTTCTCCTGCAGCAGCAGATCCAGCACGAACTGTTCGTCGTCGTGAATCCTGTACTTGTCCAGGTCGATTCGCGGGAAGGCGTACAGCGCGCCCTGCGGCTTCACGCACGAGACGCCCGGAATGGCATTGAGCGCCTCCCACGCCCGGTCGCGCTGCTCGCGCAGCCGGCCGCCGGGCAGGGTCAGATCGTAGATGCTCTGATGCCCGCCGAGCGCGGCCTGAATCGCCTGCTGCGCGGGCACATTCGCGCTCAGCCGGAGTCCGGCCAGCATGGTCAGGCCCTCGAGGTAGTTCTCGGCGTGCTGGGTCGGCCCCGACACCACCAGCCAGCCGGACCGGAACCCGGCGCACCGGTACGCCTTGGACAGCCCGGAGAAGGTCAGGCACAGCAGATCCGGCGCGAGCGAGGCCGTGGCGACGTGGGCGCTGCCGTCGTAGCGGATCTTGTCGTAGATCTCGTCGGAGAACACCACGAGACTGTGCCGGCGGGCGACCTCGAGAATCTGGCGCAGCACCTCGGGCGGGTAGACCGCGCCGGTGGGATTGTTCGGGTTGATGATCACGATGGCGCGGGTGCGGTCGGTGATCTTGGCCTCGATATCGGCCACATCCGGATACCAGTCCGAGGACTCGTCGCAGATGTAGTGCACCGGACGGCCGCCGTTGAGCGCGGTCGCGGCCGTCCAGAGCGGGAAATCCGGTGCGGGAACGAGGACTTCGTCGCCGTTCTCCAGCAGCGCGGTCATGGCCATCATGATGAGTTCGGAGACGCCGTTGCCGATGAAGACCTCCTCGACGTCCACATCGGTCAGCCCGAGGGTCTGGTAGTACTGCACCACCGCGCGCCGCGCCGACAGCAGGCCCTTCGACGGGCCGTAGCCGCTCGAGGCCGGCAGATTGCGGATGATGTCCTGCAGGATCTCCGCGGGCGCTTCGAAGCCGAAGGGCAGCGGGTTGCCGGTGTTGAGTTTGACGACGTGATGGCCCTCGGCCTCCAGCCGTGCGGCGTGCTCCGCGACCGGTCCCCGGATCTCGTACGACACACCCGCCAGCTTGCTGGACTGTTTGACCTGCATGGCCATCCCTTCTCGTTCCGGTTGCCGCACACTCTACTTGGAATTTCCAAGTTTGCACTTGGAATTTCCAAGCGATTCGTTACAGTGGGATCGTGCCACGTCGAAGCTACGACCACTACTGCGCCGTCAGCCGGGCCCTCGACATTGTCGGCGACCGCTGGAGCCTGCTGGTGGTGCGCGAATTGTGTTCCGGTCCACGCCGTTACAGCGACCTGTTCGCCGACCTACCCGGCATCAGCACCGATATGCTCGCCGCCCGCCTCAAAGACCTGGAACGCGAAGGCATCCTGACCCGCGGCCGCACCGGCACCCGCGCCGCCACCGCGGTCTACGAGCTCACCGCCACCGGCCTGACCCTGCGCCCGGTCCTCGACTCGCTCTCCACCTGGGGCACTCCCCTGCTCGGCGAGCGCCGCGCCACCGACGCCGTGCGCGCCCACTGGTTCGCGCTGCCGCTGGGACGCGCTGTGGCGCAGGTGCTTCCCGAGGGCACCGCCACCATCCACATCGGCGACACCGTGCTGCACTACGTGGTGAACGACACCGGCATCACGCACTACGACGGCCCCGCCGCCGCACCGGATCTGGAACTGCACCTCGACCTCACCGCCGCGATCGATGTGGCCACGGGCGTCCGGCCCCTCGCCGAGGCCGCCACCGCTCGATGAGTTCCTAGGGCCGGGCCTCGGCGATCTCCCGCAGCCTGTGCAGTGACTGCTGTAACCCGTGCAGGGCGAGGTTGTCGCGTGGCTTGCCGAGCGGTCCCGACACCTTCAAGAGCTTGAGAAGCAGTGCGGTGTCGGGCCATCGGCGATATTCGGTGACGAGCGTGCCACCCGAGGCCGGTTGCAGCCGGTAGCCCCAGCGGGTGCCGATCCCGTGCACCTGGAATTCGAAATGGCGATCGGGCTCGACGACGGTGATCTGGCACGGGGTCGCCCACACCACCGGACCGATGCGGTTCACGCCCACGAACCACGCGCCCGGGACCGGGGTGCGGGATCGGCTGAGCCAGACTCCGGCGCGATTCTCCGGGCTCCAGCGGCCCATGCGGGTGATGTCCGAGACGAGGTCCCAGAGCCGTTCCGGCGGAGCCGAAATGAACAGGGAGTACTCGTCGTGCAACCCGTCGGGCGTGTGCGTGCGCACCACCGCGGTGGGACGTTTGATTCTGCTGAGCATGCGACAACCCGATTCCGGCAGCCATACCGTTTTTCACAGTATCGTCTGAGACAGAATCGGCGCAGCGGTCACCGGCTGTCAAGGCCCGGCTTCAGTTGTCCGGCACCGGTCCGTCGTCGGGTCCGGGCTTCACGTACTCCGCGTGCTCGGGCAGCAGCGGAGCCACCGCGAACACACCGGCCGACGCGTCGGCGGGCAGCGCCTCGACCGCGCGCACACCGGGAAGCGCGGCCAGCGAGCGGAGTTCGGGGAGCGTGCCGTGCAGCACCAGGCCGACCAGGCAGGCGCAATTGCCGCGAAGCCGTGCGGCGACAACGGCATTGGTGCGGTTCGAGCGTTCGCTGAACGCCTGCGTGGCGGCGACCATATCGGCGGCGGCCGTCTGCGAGGCCGCCGCCACCGCCGGATTCGACGGCACCACGACCGTAATCACCGGCGTGGCCACCCGATCCAGCGGCACGTGGTACAGCACCCGCGAAACCCGCAGTCCGGCCGTGAATTCCGGAATCCGCGCGGCGGTGATGCCGGAGCCGAACGACATCAGCGCCCAGTGCTTCCCGGAGTCGCTGCCCTGCAGGGTTTCCCGCGCGAAGGTCAGGTAGTCGGCAACGGGCTCACCGTTTTCCGGACCCAGCCGATCCGTGGAGATCACCGCGGGCTTCGGCGGGAACGCCCAGCCCAGCACCAGGACGAGAACCGCGAAAACCACGGCGGCCACCGCGATCCCGGCCCGGCGCACACTCTTCGATTGGAGGTTCAAGGGTCAGTGCGCTCGCAGGACGTCGAGCGCGTTCTCCAGATCGGCGGGGTACTCACTGGTTATCTCCACCCAGCGGCCGTCGGCCGGATGGTTGAACCCGAGCTGACGGGCGTGCAGCCACTGCCGTTCCAGGCCCAGCCGTTCGGCCAGCCGCGGATCCGCGCCGTAGGTGAGGTCACCGCAGCAGGGATGCCGGATGGCGGAGAAGTGCACGCGAATCTGGTGTGTGCGACCGGTTTCCAGGTGGATGTCGAGCAGGCTCGCCGCCTGGAACGCCTCGACGGTGTCGTAGTGCGTGACCGAGGGCCGCCCGTCGGCGGTCACCGCGAACTTCCAGTCGTTGCCGCGCGCCCGCCCGATCGGGGCGTCGATGGTGCCGCTGCTCGGATCCGGATGCCCTTGCACCAGAGCGTGATACCGCTTGTCCACGGTGCGCTGCTTGAACGCCCGCTTGAGGACGGTGTACGCGTGCTCGGACTGCGCCACCACCATGACACCGGAGGTGCCGACGTCCAGCCGGTGCACGATGCCCTGCCGTTCGTGCGCGCCGGAGGTGGAGATGCGGTAGCCCATGGCGGCCAGCCCGCCGACCACCGTCGGCCCGGTCCAGCCCACGCCGGTGTGCGCGGCCACGCCGACCGGCTTGTCCACGGCCACGATGTCGTCGTCGGCGTACAGGATCTTCATCCCGTCCACGGGCGTCGCCTCGACGGTGAGTTCGCGCTTGGGCTCGGGGAATTCGACCTCCAGCCAGGAACCCGCGGTCAGCCGATCGGACTTCCCGGCGGCCACCCCGTCCAGCTGAACCGAACCCTCCTCCGCCATGGATGCCACCGCGGTTCGCGAAAGTCCGAGCAGCCGCGACAATCCCGCGTCCACCCGCATCCCGTCGAGCCCGTCCGGCACCGGCATCGAGCGCGTTTCCCTCATTTGGTCTTCTCCTCCGAAGTCTCGTCCTCCTCATGCTTGTGCGCCCGCGTGCCGTCGGGTTCGAACCCGAACAGCGTCAGCGCCACCAGCAGAATCGCACCGCACACGATCGCCGAATCGGCGACATTGAACACCGGCCACCAGCCGATCGCCACGAAATCGACCACATGCCCCTGCAGCGGTCCCGGCGCGCGGAACAGCCGGTCGATCAGATTGCCCAGCGCGCCGCCGAGCACCATGCCCAGCCCGATCGCCCACGGCAGCGACCGCAGCGTGCGGCCGATGCGGATGACACCGATCACCACCGCGGCCGCGATCAGCGTCAGCAGCCAGGTCATGCCGGTCGCCATGGAGAAGGCCGCACCGGGATTGCGCACCAGGCTCAGGCGCGCCCAATGCCCGATCAGATAGATGGGCTGCCCCGGCGTCATGGTCGCGACCACGATGCACTTGGTCAGCAGATCCAGGCCCAGCAGCACCGCGGCCAGGATCAACACCGTCCGCAGACGACGCGGCGGCTGATCCTCGGCCACCTGCTCGACCGCCTGCGGATCGGTCTGCGCCGCCTCCTCGGCTGGGGCCTGGTCGGCTGGTTCGTCTGCGCCCGATTCGCGCGGCCGGTCGGTACTCACACCGGACATCTTTCCTTATCGCGATCCGGCGCCTGCGAACCGCTCGCATCCCAGCTGATTATCAGGATCGGGCCGTAACCTGTTCGACGTGACGGTGTTGTCTTCATCCCCCAGCTCGGCGAACGCCACCGCACCCTGCACCGGTTCATCCGGTCGATCGCGATCCGGCTCGCGCGGCGCGAGATCCAGTGTCCTGCTCGTCATGCTGGCGGTCGCCCTGTCCGCGTTCGGGGCCGGCTGCGGCGACGGGTCGGATTCGACCACCGACGCCGACGGCGCCGATCCCCTCGTCGGGATGGGCGAAGGGGTCACGGTGCCGATCTCGGCCGTCACCACCACGATCCTCGACAGCGGTGCGGCGCCGCGCACGGCCCTGCGGCCCGTGGTGGCCCCGGGCACCACCCAGCAGGTCACGCTGACCACCGACCACCACATCGAGCAGCAGATCAATGCGCAGGCGGTGCGCGACTTCTCACCGCCGAGCATCACCATCCCGCTCACCGCCGAGGCCGGTGACGACGATGTGCAGCTGACCCTGGGCAGCGTCACCTCCCCCGATCCGGCGCTGGCCAAAGCGCTGCTGCCACTGGACGGTTCGCGCGCGGGCTTCGACATCAGCGAACTCGGCGCGATCACCGCGCTGCGGCTCGCCCCCAAACCCGCCACCTCCGATGCCGCGCGCGCCGCCCTGGAGCAGTCCTTCTATCAGGCGGTGTACCAGTCGATCTGCTTCCCGGACGAGGCCGTCGGGGTGGGCGCGGTGTGGACGGTGCGCCAGCAGGTCTCGGGCAGTGTGCCCCTGGATCAGGTGACCACGGCCACGCTGATCCATCGCGAGGGCAGCCTGCTGACCATCCACCTGAATGTGGTGCAGACGCCGAAAACCACGGTGTGGCAGCTGCCCAATCAGGCCGGGCAGCTGGAGATCGTCGACTACCTCATGCACGGTGAGGGCGACATCACCGTCGATCTCGGTCTGCCCCTGCCGGTTTCGGGCTCGGTAGAGGTCGGCGGCAATCAGACCTACCGGGATCCCAACAGCGCGGTGACGCTACGCCAGACGCTGCGCACCCAGGTGCAGTGGGGGGCGTGAACTACAGTGCCTGATGTGGCGCTGAGCAGAACCCTTCCCGGCCGCGGCGCGCTCGCGGCACTGGCCGGCCTGGTGGCCGTGACCGTCTCGGCCTGCGGCTCCGACGAGCCCGCCGAGACGCTGCCGGCGCTGCAACCGACCGTGCGGCCGCCGACGCTGGCGAATGCGGTGCCCTTGACCGATGTCCCGCTGCGCAACAGCCTGCTGGACGAGACCAAGCTGCCCGACGGGTACATCGCGCTCAACGATCCGCCGCCGGGCACCGTCACCGGCGCGGGCGCGGCCACCGACCCGGCGCAGTGCGCGAAAGTGCTGTCGCCCGTGGGCGAACAGGCTCCCGGCGCGGTGTCGCAGGCCGTGGCGCAGTTCAGCGGACCGGATTTCGAGAGTGTCGACATCGATGCCGCGTCGTATGCGAACGGCGCGGCGGCACAGGCGTTTTCGCAGGTGCAGTCACTGTTGCAGGGGTGTACGACGTTCTCCGGCAAGGACGCCGACAATGTGGCCGTGGACTTCCGGCTGGGCGGGCTGGAGCAGCCGCAGGCCGGGGACGCCTCGACCGCGTTCCGGGTGCAGACCTCGAGTCAGGGCTTCACGCTCTACACCGCGGTCAGCCTGACCATGGTGGGGTCCACGGTGGTGCAGATCGCCATGTCCGGCGCGACGGAGCCCGATCCCCAGCGGCTGAGCGCGCTCACCGCCGAACAGGTGGCGAAACTGCGGGCCGCAACCGGTTCATAGGGCTGGACATCGGCGCACAGCTGTCGGACCCCCGGCGTAGTTTCGAGACGTCCGACACATTCGATCGGAGGTTTCCGATGTCCGATGTCAAACCCATTCCCGAGGGCTACCCGACCGTCTGCACGGCGCTCGCCATCGACGGGGCCGCGCACGCCATCGATTTCTACAAGCGCGTGTTCGGCGCGGCCGAGAGATTCCGCATGCCGGGGCCGGACGGCAAGGTCATCCACGCTGAACTGCAGTTCGGCGATTCCGTGCTCATGCTCGGCGAACCCGCGCCCGAGCTCGGCATCCTCGACCCCAAGGGGGTCGGCGGCACCCCGGTCACCCTCTACACCTACGTCGAGGACTGCGACGCCGTGCACGCCGCCGCGGTCGCGGCCGGAGCCAAGGATCTGCGGGCCCCGACCACCGAGTTCTACGGCGACCGGGTCGCCACCTTCGAGGACCCGTGGGGCCACCGCTGGTCGGTCGCCACCCACGTCGAGGATGTCAGCCCGGAGGAGATGGACAAGCGCATGGCCGCACTACAGGGCGGCACAGCGTAACCCGTACCGCGTAAGCGGTTCTGCCGCCACAACCTCCGCACCCGCTTCAATGCCGAAACGGGTGCGGATCGCCGTCAGCGCCAGCCGAGCACGTTGATCGGACCCGGGCTCCACAGCCCGGAGCGATCCTCGGTGGTCACCGTCGGGCGCGCCGGGACGGCGGAATCGTCGATGCGCGAGAACCGTTGCAGCTCACCCCAATCCGTGCGCCAGGACTTGTCCAGGTAGGTGGCCACGGTCTGCGGGCGCAGCAGCAGCGAACTCCAGCCCAGCGGGCCGCCGCTGTCGTGGTTCTGCCACAGGTTGGTGTCCTTGGCCCCGCCCCGGTCGGGCAGGATGCGCCACTGCGGCGTCTCGGCGATGCCGTCGTGGTGCTCGTACGGCCGCTGGCACGGAACCTGTAGCCCCACAGCCCAATCCAGCAGCACGGGCGCGTCGGAGCCGACGACCTGCTGCAGAGTGCGGGTCTGCGGGACGCGCGGCGGGGTGAGCGCCACCCACTGCTTGGGGTTCTGATCGCGATCGATGGCCACCAGGCGGATCACCGTGGCCTCGGCCGGGATATCGGTGAACGGCACCCGCAGGTTCCGCCACGTCGGAGACGGGCCGATATCGATGGGCGCGACGCTGCCCAGCTCCCGCACCGCACCCGTGGAATCGACTGTGCCGTACTCGATCTCGACGGACTGGCCGGCAGTGACCGCACCATGCGGATCGACCGAGCGCACCCGGCCGGCCGCGGTGATCGCGATGATGCCGTCGCGCCCCTCGGCCCCGGGCAGCCGGTACCAGCCGGTGGTGAGGCTCGCCGCCGACTCGGTCGTGCCGTAGCTGCCGAGCACCGGCGTGGTGGCCGGGTTCAGCCCGAACGGCAGTGCGGCCGTGGTGGTTCCGGCCGACTCGTCCTTCTCGGCGCTGTTGAGCGCGGAGACGATGGCGCTGCTGTCGACCTCGTCGTCGGCCTTCAGATCCGGAGCCACGCCGCCGGGCACGAAACCGGAGGCGTCGGCGGCGAAGGTGGCGGCGGCATCACCGGTCAACGGGGCCAGCATGCCCGCGTTCGGATCGGTCTCGACCAGCACGTCATTGGCGATACCGCACGGCTTGCCCAGCACCGCGTCGACATTCGACTTGGCCAGCGAGAAACCGGGGTACTGCGACACCGCGCCCTTGGCGAGCGAGCCCACCTCGAACAGCACCATGAACGCGGCCACCACCGTCAGCGGCGGAATGGCCACCAGCCGCCAGCCGCCCCGGGAAATACGGTGCGGCGTACCGGGTTCCGGCGCGCGCACATGGAACCATCCGGCCAGCGCGAGCAGGGCCAGCGCCAGCACCAGCAGCAGCTTGTTCACACCGTATCCGGCCAGCACGACCGGCTTGTCGTTCCACGGGATGCCCCAGTTCGACACGTACCACCAGCCATTGATGCTGGAGAACGTGATCGCCAGCAGGAAGGCCACGATGGCGGCGAACAGCGCGCGATTGCGCGGCGACCGCATGACCCGCGGTCCGACCGCCACCGCGGCCACCACCGCGACGCATCCGGCGAGCCCGGCGTAGACGCCATTGTGGTGGGTCCACTTGGTGGGCGTGGTCATCATGAGCAGGATGACGCCCACGCTGGTGCCCAGCAGGCGGCGCACCGGCCCGGCGGCGGTGAACGGAATGCGACCGCCCTTGCGCAGCAGCACGAGTGCGCACACCGCCAGGCCGAGCCAGAACATGAACATGCCGAAGCGCCGCGCCACCGAGCCGTCGATGGTGGGCATGAACAGGTACTGGTAGCGCAGATATTCGTCGTACCACTTCACATTCGGGCCGACGATGTCGTGCACGCGCGACATCTCGAACATGGCCGCGAGGGTCTGATCGCCGAAGGCCGCCACCAGCACCACGGTTCCGGCCGCGGCCACCGGGGCGAGCAGCGTCAGGTACGCGCCGAAACGGGTGCGCAGCACGGTCCAGAATCCGGCGTCCGCGGGCACCGGCTTGCTCAGCGCGCTCGCCCGCTGGTCCAGAATCCGCCACATGGGTCGGATGCCGGCCAGCAGCGGCGCGAGGCAGATCAGACCCGAAGGTCCTGCGGTGCAGGCGAATCCGCCGATCATGGCCGCGACCGCGTAGGGCAGCAGCCGTCGCGTGGCAATGGCTCGCTCCACCGACACCCAGGTCAGCAGCACCGAAATCGCCACGGCCGCTTCGGGTCGCAGGCCGTTGTTATAGGGCAGCCACACCGCCAGGAAGCCCAGGCCGCCGGTCCACACCGCGACGCGGTTGCGCGAAATACGCGTTCCCAGACGGGGAATCACCTCGCGGCTGATCACCAGCCAGGAGATGATGCCCGCCAGCAGCGCGGGCAGTCGCACGAACGGGCTGGCCGGGGTGATCAGCGCCAGGTACCCGAACAGCGAGTGGTACAGGCCGACCGGGTTCTCCGGCACGCCGAAGTAGGCGAAGTAGTTGGCCATGTAGCCCGATGGAATCGAGGCGCGGCCCATGCCGAAGAGGTACCCGTCGTCGGCGGTGGTGGCCCCGATGAAATGCCAGAGCACCAGCGTGCCCAGCACCACGGCGTCGACCGGCTGCGGCCGCCACCACCGGCGCGGCAGGAACCGGCGGGTCCGGCGGCCGTCGCGGCGATCGAGCCGGAACAGCGCGTAGAGCGCGATCAGCGTGCCGAGGATCGCCGTCCAGATGGCGATGCGCTTGAGCAGCGCCGGGGTCGAGGAGAAGCGGCTGTCGACCTGTGCGGTGGCCGTGGCCCCGTCGGCGGACTTCAGATCGCTGTAGATGCCGACCAACTGTGGCCGATAGTCACCGTCGAGGGTCACCGGCGCGACCGTGCTGCCGGTGAGTTCCGCGGTCGCCTGCGTCATGCCCGCGTGCACGATCAGCGTGGATTCCGGGCTCAGTTCCGCCAGCGGCACGCTGACCAGCGACTGGTCCCGCAGCACCGCCTCGAATCGAGCGGGCTGCACCGTGCCGTCGTCGGCGGTCTTCTCCGGCTCGACCCATGCCATGAAGCCGTAGCGCCAGCGATCGGGCGCGCCGTCGGGTGTGCTGGCCAGCACCGTCCCGCCTTGCGAACCCACCTGCGCCACAGCCGAATACGGGATGGTGGCGTCGAAGCTCAGCGGCGCGTAGGAGACCAGCGGCGCCTCGATGCTCTGCGCCGACCCGCCCTGCGGCCACGAAATGGTGGTCTGGTCCATGCGGACGGGCAGGAAGGGCACCGCCAGCGCGGCCAGGAAGGCGATCAGACCGGCGAACAGGGCGAGCGGCCGTTCCCATCCCCTGTTGCGCGGTCTCGCGGGGTCCGGCTCGGCACTTCCGGCGGCTTCGTTCTCCGCCCTCTCCAACACGTCGGTCACGACGGGAGATAGTAAGGGGGCAAACCTGACAAAACCCTGTGGGGCCCGTCATCCGCGGTGGATGACGGGCCCGCGAGCGTCTGCTAGGCGCAGGCCGGGGAGGTCTGGTTGGCCAGCGAGAGGGTGTTGCAGATCCACTCCTTCTGGACCTTCCACTTGCCGTCCTCGGCCACGAACGGCACGACCATCTTCTGCGGCTGGCCGCCGTTGATGGAGGCGTCGGCGTCGGCGGTGATGGTGCCGTTGCCCAGATCGGTGACGCCGGTGACCGTGATGGTGGCGTTGTTCTGCTGGTAGGCCTCGGTCAGCCGCTGCGGCAGGGTGGGGTCGGCGGAGACGCCCTGCATCATGTCCAGCTTCTGATCGTTCGGAACGTTCGGATCCAGCGCCTTCTGCAGTTCCGCGTTGAGGTCCGCCGCGGTGGGCACGGCCGGCAGGTTGCCCTGCGGGGCGGTGGCCGCGGTGGTCTTCGAGGTGGTGGCCTTCGGCTTCGTTTCCTTCTTGTCACCCTCACCACACGCGGAGAGCCCGAGGGCGGTGACGATGGCCAGCGTGGCAACCGCGATACGTCCGGTCTTCTGAAGCTTCAACTGCTCGTCCTTTGCGTTCGAGTAGGTCCCTGGACTACGAGACAGGCGCCACAGAGGGGCGGCGCTGCACGGTGCCCGACACTACCAACGAGATACGCGGAAATCCGACTCGGAAACCGCCGCGGACGCACTTTCAGTCCGAATCCTCATAATTCGTGCACGGGCTTCTCAATTCGCCGGTGCGCCATGGCCGGATCTCAGCGCAGGCTGTCGAGCGGATCCGCGCGGGTCAGGCCCGGATCGTCGGCCGCGAAGGTGCGGGCGGGGCCGGGACCGGTGCTGCGGGTCTCGAAGCGGACGGTGACACGCCCGTGGCCCGAGCCCTGCACCCAGCCGTGCCCGAATTCCGGGTGCGCGACATCCAATCCCGGGTACCAGGTCTGGGTGGTGTAGGAGCGGGTCGGCGGCGGCACCACCGGTTCCGGGCCGAGCGCCAGCCCCAAAGTCGGCTCCTCCGAGACCGATTCGTTGGCCTCGACGGTTTGGTCCAGTTCCGGAAAGAGCGACTCCTGCCGAATCTCCGACAAACCCGCGAAACCCACGCCCACCAGACGAATCGGGCCCAGCTCGACCGGATCCAGCGCCGAGCGCTGCGCCGCCGCGGTGAGCGTGGTCAGATCCTCGGTGGCGTACGGCAGCGTGGACGAGCGGGTCACGATGCTCATATCCGCTTTCTTCAGCTTGAGCACCACCGTGCGGGCGGCCCGGCCGTCCTGGGTGAGCCGCCGGTGCGCCGAGGCCGCCATGGCATCGATGGCCGGGCGCAGCTGGGCGAGGGTGACGATATCGGTCTCGTAGGTGGTCTCGGCGCTGATCTGCTTGGCCTCCGCGCGTTCGGCGACCGGCCGATCGTCGATGCCGCGCGCCAGCCGGTGCAGCGCGATGCCCAGGCTGCTGCCGAGAATCGAGGCCGCCTCGGACTCGGGCAGCGCCGCGAACGCCCCCACGGTCTCGATACCCAGTGTGCGCAAACGGCTTTCGGCGACCGGGCCGACGCCCCAGAGCTTGCGCACCGGCAGCGCGGACAGGAAACCCTGCTGCTCGGCACGCGAAATCACCCGCACCCCATCGGGTTTGGCGAGACCGGAGGCGATCTTGGCCAGCTGCTTGCCGCTGCCCGCACCCACCGAGGCCACCAGGCCGGTGCGCTCGCGCACCGCGCGGCGCAGCGCCTCGCAGAAACTCAGCACCTGCTCGGGTGTCGCACCGGCCAATTCCGCGGGCTCGCCGAAGGCTTCGTCGAACGACAGCGTCTCCAGGATCGGAATGCGCTCGCGCAGCGTGTCGAAGACCTGCCCGCTGAGCTCGGAGTACACCGCACCGCGCGGCGGAATCACCACGCCGGTCACCCCCACCAGGCGTTTGGCCTGATGCATGGGCATGGCCGAGCGGGCCCCGAACACCCGCGCCTCGTAACTCGCCCCCGCCACCACGCCGCGCCCGCCCATGCCGCCCACCAGGACGGGCCGCCCGCGCAGGGTCGGCCGGGTCAGCTGCTCGACCGAGGCGAAGAAAGCATCCATGTCGATGTGGATCACCCAGCGCCCGCCGCCACCGGCGACAGCGCTGCGACCAGCGACTTTGCTATCGGCAGAGGTGTCCACAGTGGGCAATGTACGCGCGACTACCGACAAGTACGTCTGTTGAGGTATGTGATGATCGGATCATGACGATTCGCAAGGCCGTGATCCCGGCCGCAGGTATCGGCTCCCGGCTGCTGCCGCTGACCAAGGCGATTCCCAAGGAGATGCTCCCGGTCGGCGACAAACCGGTCATCGAGCACACCGTGCGCGAACTGGTCGCCTCCGGCATCACCGATATCACGATCGTGGTCAGCGCCGGAAAGTCCTTGATCCAGGACCACTTCCGGCCCAATCCGCAACTGGTCGCGCAGCTGCGCGCCGACGGCAAGGCCGCCTACGCCGACGCCGTGGAAGAGGTCTACGAACTGGGCCGCCTCGGCCACATCACCTACCTCGACCAGCACGGCCCCTACGGCAACGGCACCCCCGTGCTCAATGCCGCCCGCAATCTGGGCGACGAACCCATGCTGGTGCTGTGGCCCGACGACGTCTTCGTCGCCGAGGTGCCGCGCGCCCAGCAGCTCATCGACGCCTACGAGAAGACCGGCGCGCCCGTGCTGGCGCTCATGCCCATGGACCCGGCCGAATCCCAGCGCTACGGCGTGCCGGTCGTCGAGGAGACCATCGGCGAGGGGCTCATGCGCATCAGCGGGCTCAAGGAGAAGCCCAAGACCGCCGACGCGCCCTCCTCGTACGCGGCCATCGGCGGGTATGTGGTCACCCCCGGCATCATCGCGGAACTGCGCCGCCAGGTGGACAACTGGTACACCCACCGCACCGGCGAGGTGTATCTGACCGATGCCATCAACCTGTTCGCGGCCGAAAACCCGGTGTACGGCCAGGTGATTCGCGGCAGCTGGTACGACACCGGCAATCCGGCCGACTACCTGGTCGCCCAATTCGCCTCGGCGCTGGCGCATCCCGAGTACGGGCCGCTGCTGCGGCAGCTCGTCGGCGAGTGATCCTGCCGCACACGCCGTAGTGACTTGTCCCACTTGCAACATTTCGGGCTTATCGGAGATTATCCCTAGCGGGTCGGGAACCCGATGAGTTCGAAGGTTTGGTTTTGCTACGCGGTTCGGTTACGTGCGCGGCGACGCTCGCGACAGCGGTGAGTGCTCTGCTCGGTTCGATCACTGTGCTGTCCGCACCGGCGACGGCGACTCCCCCGCCCGATCCGATCACCAGCACCGCAACCCTCGCTGCCACACCGGTTTCCGAGGACGGCTCCCGCATCGCCGCCTTCGAGATCCGCGACGCGCGCAATCTGGTGCTGCGCGTGTGGTCCGCCGCCATGAACACCGACATCACCGTGGAGGTGCAGCGGCCGGCCGACGCCTCCGAACCGCGCCCGGTGCTGTACATGCTCAATGGCGCTGGGGGCGGCCAGGATACGGCCACCTGGAAGCGCAACACCGACTCCGTGTCGTTCTTCGGCGACAAGAACGTGAACGTGGTCATGCCGATCGGCGGCAAGCACAGCTACTACACCGATTGGCGCACAGCCGATCCCGCGCTCGGCACCAATATGTGGAAGACGTTCCTCACCGAGGAACTGCCGCCGATCATCGATGAAGCCCTGGACACCAATGGAGTTCGCGCCATCGCGGGCATGTCCATGTCCGGCACCTCGGTGTTGCAGCTGCCCATCGCCAAGCCGGGGCTGTACCGGGCGGTGGCGGCCTACAGCGGGTGCGCGCAGATCAGTGATCCCATCGGGCGCAAGTTCGCCGAGATCGTGGTGGGCATCGGCGGCGGCAATCCCGAGAACATGTACGGGCCGCCCGGCGATCCGGCGTGGGTGGCCAACGACCCGTACGTGCACGCCGAACAACTACGGGGACTGGAACTCTACGTCTCCAACGGCAGCGGGCTGCCCGGCCAGCACGACACCCTCTCCGATGTGCGCAGCCTCGGCCCGGCCGACGGCGGGCTCGCCCAGCAGCTCATCATCGGCGGCATCCTCGAGGCCGCGAGCGATTGGTGCGCCCGCAATCTCAAGGACAAGCTGGCGACGCTGGAGATCCCGGCGACCTTCGAGATCAGCCAGGCCGGAACGCATTCCTGGGGCTACTGGGAGGACGCGCTGCGCGACTCCTGGCCGGTGCTGGCCAGGGGCCTGGAGCTGTAAGCGCCTGCGGCGGTGCCGTATTCGCCTGCGGCGGTGCCGTATTCGGCTAGGGCAGCGGCACCACGACGACCCGGTTGTCGGCCATCGCCGGGACCCAGATATTGCGGCCGGTGCCGTCGAGGGTGAAATCGGCTGGGCCGCGCAGATTGTCGGGCAGCCTGACGGTGGCCGACAGCGACCCGTCCGGGTTGTACACCTGCACCGACCCGGCCTGATCCGGGTTGGTGGTCGAGACCCAGTCCGAGATCACGATGGTTCCATTGGCGGGCACCGCGATTCCATCGAGGACGCCGTGCACGCTCCCGACCCGCTGTGGCACCACCGGATTCTGGGTGAGATCCAGCCGCCACAGATCGCCGCCGGTGAAGTCGGCTCCGGTGCCGGCCACGAACGCCACTTTGCCCGACGGGTCCAGCGCGATGCCGTTCGCGCCCGGAATCGCCGTGGCCAGCGACTCGAAGGACTTGGACTCCAGATCCAGCCGGTACACGATGCCACGCAAGCTGTCGCTGACCAGCAAGGTTTTCGAGTCCAGCAGCGCGAGGTCATTCAGCATGGCGGGCTCGTCGCCCGACAGCGGCGCCTCGAACACCTGCCCGTGCGTGTCCACGTCGTAGCCGACCACGCGATCGATATCGGCCACGAATACGCGATTGTCGTGATGCGCCATGCCTTTCGGCGCGTGCAACGGCGGATCGCCCTGACGGGGCATGGCCTTGCGGGCGGTCACGGTGCCGACCGCGTTGAGTTCGGTGAGATACCCGTCGCCGTCCTTGGCGAGCGGTGCGCGCTCGGCGCCGACATTGGAGATGAACCAGCGGTCCTCGGCGAACAGCACGCTCTCCGGTGACGAAAAGCCCTCGAGGGAGCCGGGTTTGGCGACGGTACCGGGGCCGCCGCTGACCCGCGTGCCCTCGGCCGGGACATTCGCCTCGGGATCCGGCTCGGCGCCGCATCCGATCACGGTGGCGGCCAGCAGCAGCGCGCCGCCCAGCATGGCGGCAATCCGCGTGCGATTGCCGACTCTTGCCTCGGTGAAACCTTTCGACCCCTGGGACATGACGTCCACCTCCAGCGGAAGGTCCCGCCCCGACCGGCGAGACGCGCGCCAAGTCTATTCGTCAGAGGCGTTGTAGCGCAGGAGATATCGCGCCAACTGCGTCAAATCCGAATCGTCCCAATCGCGGAAGCGCAGGGCGAAGGCGGTCGCCCGGCTGCGGGCCGCCGCGTGCGCCGCGCGCTCCCCCTCCGGCGTGGCCCGCAGCACCTGATTGCGGCGATTGGCCGGATCCGCCGCGCGCGCCAGGTATCCCGACTTCTCCAGCGCCGCCACCTGCCGGCTCACCGTGGACTTGTCCAGGTGGAAATGCCCCGCCAGGTCGGCGGCCAGACAGCCGTCACGCTCGATGACCAGGTCGAGAATGCTCGACGCCACCAGCGACAGCTCCGGGTGCAGTTCGGTGGCTCGCCCCCGCGCGCGGCGGGCGAAGGCGGTGAGCTCGCGCTGTATGACCTCGATCGCCTCGGCCCGGTCCGGGAGTTCCGCTTCCGCATCCATGGTTGTATAGTACAACTTCGCTTGGTTGTATTTGCCAACTATTGAGAGAAGATTTCATGGCCTCGCATCAGATCCGGCACGTCGCCACCCACCTGCTCACCCCGCTGCTCATGTGCCTCGGCATGGGCCTGGCCTACCTGGGCGCGTTCCACCAGCCCGAACCCAACCATCTGGCGGTGGCGGTCGTGGGCGACAACCCACAGGCGATGGTGCTGGCGCAGACGCTGAAGGATCAGGGCGGCAAGGCCCTCGACGTGATCACCGTGCCGGACCGCGACGCGGCCGTGGCGCAACTGAAGAACCGCGACCTCGCGGGCGCGTTCGTCCCCGACGCCCAGCACCCGGAACTGCTTGTCGCCAAGGCCGGTTCGGACACCACCGCCATGGCCACCGAGCTGGTATTCCAGCAGGTCACCGACAAACAGGGCGTGGCGCTCACGGTCACCGACGTCACCTCGCCCGCGTCCGGCGACCCGACCGCGCAGGGCATCTTCTTCCTGCTGGTGGCGCTGAGCATCGGCTCCTACGGCTCGGTCGCGGCCATCGGCGCGGCGGGCGCGGGGCTGCCCATGTGGATTCGCGCCCTGTTCGGGCTGGTCACCTCGTTCATCGTGAGCCTCATCGGCCTCGCCGTCGCCGGACCGGTCTTCCACGTGGTCGACCACGACCTCGGCGCGGTGTGGGCCATGTCGTGGCTGTACTCGGCCGGCGTGCTGGCCATCGGCATCGGCCTGCACACCTACCTGCAACGCTGGACCACCCTGGCCATGATGGTGCTGTTCGTCATGCTGAACTTCACCAGCTCCGGCGGCGTCTACAGCCCGTGGCTGCAGAACGACTTCTTCGGGACACTGCACGGATTCTGGAACGGCGCGGGCTTCATGGAGGGCGCGCGCAGCCTGCTGTACTTCGACGGCGCGGGATTCGGCAGCCGCATCCTGAGCCTGGTGCTGTGGTTCGCGGCGGGCCTGCTGCTCATCGCCCTCGCCGGACGCACTGAAAAGCGCCGCGCCGCAACGGCTCCCCGGCAGGCCGTCCACCCCGATGCCCGCGCGGCCGCGGAGGAGGAGATGGAGGAATCGGTCGGCGTCTGACCGAGGGCCTACTTCGCCAAGTGCGCCAGGGCGGTTCGAATACCGGCTCGGACGGTTTCGCTGTCGCCGACGCCGCCACTGAGAGCAACTCCGTCCCGAGTGAGCAGCAGCGCGCGGGCCGTGCCGTCCGGATCCGGATGCCCGTCCTGGCGCAGCCGTTCGGCCATGAGATCGCGGAACCAGCCGCGGTAGTCGTCGACGATCGCCCGCACCGCGTGGTCCGGATTCGGGAACTCCACCGCCGCGTTCAGGAACGGGCAGCCACGAAACCCCGGGCCGCAGCTCAATTCGCCGAGCCGCTCGAAGATGGCGGTGATGGACTCGGCCCCCTCGCCCGGCACGGCCTCGAGCACGCCCTTCTGCCGGGCGTATTCGCGCGTGAGGTAGGCGACGACCAGGTCGTCCTTGGTCTTGAAGTGCCGGTAGAAGGTGGCCTTGGCAATGGCCGCCTCGGCGATGATGCGGTCGATGCCCACGGTGTGAATGCCCTCGGCATAGAACAGCCGGGTGGCCGTGTCCAGGAGGCGTTCGCGGGCTTCGCTCATGCCCTTGACTCTAGCAGACAGATCTGTCTACCCTTGGCGTCAGACGTGAACAGACAAGTCTGTCTAGGAGGAACGCCATGACCACACTCTTCACCTCGTCCGCCACCTCGGTCGGCCGCGAAGGCCGCTCCGTCAGCTCCGACGGCTACCTCGACCTGAAGCTGGCCCAGCCCAAGGCCGTCGGCGGCACCGGCGACGGCACCAACCCGGAGCAGCTCTTCGCCATGGGCTACTCGGCGTGTTTCGCCAGCGCGCTGCAGGTCGTGGCCCGCACCCAGAAGGCCGACCTGGGCGACACCTCGGTCACCGCCGACGTCAGCCTGAACAAGGACGACGAGACCGGCTTCGGCATCTCCGTGGTGCTGCGCGTGGAACTGCCCGAGCACCTGCAGAACGAAACCGGCCGCGCCCTGGTCGAGGCCGCCCACCAGGTGTGCCCCTACTCCAAGGCCACCCGCGGCAATATCCCCGTGGAACTGGTTGTGGAGTAACGAGATTCAGTAGAAGCGGCGAATGTCGTAGATCTCGAACTGGGACAGCGGAGTGAAGCCCACCGGCACGCCCCAGTCGTACGCATTGAGGATCTGCCCGAACCCGGCGTAGATGCCCACGTGCGAGGCATCCCCGTTCAAGATCACGACATCGCCGGGCTGCAGCGCGTGGAACGGGACCTCGAGCCCCGAATCCACCTGCAGCCAGGTGGTTCTGGGCAGATTGATACCCACCTGCCGATAGGCCCACTGCACCAGGCCGGAGCAGTCCCAGGCGTCCGGCCCGGTGCCACCCCACTCGTAGGGCTTTCCGATCTGCGTGGAAGCCACCGCCAGCGCGGCGACCGCCCGGGGACTGGTGACCGGCAGCTGCGCCGAACCGCTCGCGCTGCCGGAGAACGATCCGGTGGCGCTGCCGGAGGAGGCGCTGCCGGTGCCGCTGCCGGTGTCCGCGGCGGCGGCACCCACCCACAGGGGTGCGGCCAGGGTCAGTGCGACGGTGATCGTGGTGAGGAATCTGGCGGTACGACGAATCCAGCGACTGCTCATACAACTCGCCCTTCAGGTGTGGCACACCACCCGACGAGCCGATTGGCGACAGCACAGCAAACTCTCCTGTGCGGGATGAACCACTTCCCCATGGCATCCACACCGGTACGACTTGCCTGGCAGTGCACTTTTCTATCAGTTGCGTCGATCAGCAGAACACGCAAGCTCAACCTGACGTTGATAGTTGCTGGCGCATAACTGTTGTATCGCAGGCAACAGCAGCCACACAAGAGCCAACACGTCGCACGCGGGTGTTGGCCACGCCACTGCCGGCCCAACACCGCCCTCGTCATTCCGGCATGTTCTTGGCCGGAATCCACACCGCCCTCGTCATTCCGGCATGTTCTTGGCCGGAATCCACAGAGATGGGGCGCTGTCGCTGTGTCGATCCCGGCCAAAAGCACGCCGGGATGACGAGTGCTGGTACAGCCGAAGGGCGGGGCCGCAGTGGCCCCGCCCTTCGGTGTTCGCTCGATCGTCAGTTCTTGCTGATCGACACCTTCACGCCGCCCACGATCTCGGCGGCATCCGCGCCCGCGTCACCGAAAGTCAGTGCGGTGGCGAGGATTTCACCGGCGATGAGGTCCCTGTGCGTCTGCGCCCAGGCCAGGCGCTCGGCCGGGACGTCGAGGACCACGGTGATGCGGTCGGAGACGTCGAGACCCGTGGACTTGCGGGTTTCCTGCAGGTCGCGGATGAGGTCGCGGGCCCAGCCCTCGGCCTCCAGCTCCTCGGTGACCACCGAGTTCAACACCACCAGCCCGGAGTTGCCGGGCAGGGCGGCGGTGGACTCGGGTTCGGCGGCCACCAGGCGCTGGGTGTACTCCTCGGGCAGCAGGGCGATGCCCGCGGCGGTGACGGTGCCGTCGGCGGCCTCACTCCACTCCCCGGCCTTGACCGCCTTGATGACCGTCTGCACCTCCTTGCCGATGCGCGGACCGGCGGCGCGGGCGTTCACGACCAGTTCGAAGCGGCCGTGCGCGGCCACATCGGTGGTGAGGTCGACCTTCTTGACGTTCACCTCGTCGGCGATCAGCTCGACGAACGGGGCGAGCCGCTCGGCGTCGGCCGCGGCCACGGTGACCTCCGAAAGCGGCAGGCGCACACGGAGATTCTGCGCCTTGCGCAGCGACAGCACCGTGGAGCAGACCGTGCGCACCTCATCCATGGCCGACACCAGCTCGGCGTCGTGCGGCAGGTCGGACGCGGCCGGCCAGTCGGCCAGGTGCACCGAGCGGCCGCCGGTGAGACCCCGCCAGATCACCTCGGTGATGAGCGGAAGCAGCGGCGCCGCAAGGCGAGTCGTCACCTCGAGCACGGTGTGCAGGGTGTCGATGGCATCGCGGTCCTCCTCCCAGAACCGCGAACGCGACCGGCGCACATACCAATTGGTCAGCGCGTCGGCGAACGAGCGCAGCTCGTCGCACGCGCCCGCGATGTCGTAGGTCTCCAGCGCCTCGGTCATCACGTCGCGGGTCTGCGCCAGCTTCGCGAGGATGTAGCGATCCAGCACATGCTGCGAATCCGTGCGCCAGGTACCGGGTTTCGAAGCGTACAGCTGCAGGAAGGTCCAGGCGTTCCACAGCGGCCGCAGCGCGTGGCTGACACCCTCGCGGATGCCGCGCTCGGTGACGATCAGGTTGCCGCCGCGCAGGATCGGCGAGGCCATGAGGAACCAGCGCATGGCGTCGGAGCCGTCACGGTCGAAGACCTCGTTGACGTTCGGGTAGTTGCCCTTGGACTTGGACATCTTGAGCCCGTCGTCGCCGAGCACGATGCCGTGCGCCGCAACGGTTTTGAACGCCGGACGGTCGAACAGCGCGGTGGCCAGCACGTGCAGGGTGTAGAACCAGCCGCGGGTCTGGCCGTTGTACTCGACGATGAAGTCGCCCGGATTGTGGCCCGGGACCGGGTTGCCGTTCTCGTCGCCGTGGCCGCCGTCGAACCAGTTCTTGTTCTCGAACGGGTAGTGCACCTGCGCGAAGGGCATGGAGCCCGATTCGAACCAGCAGTCCAGCACCTCGGGGGTGCGCCGCATCATCGACTTCCCGGTCGGGTCATCGGGATTCGGCCGCACCAGCTCGTCGATCATGGGCCGGTGCAGGTCGGTCGGGCGCACGCCGAAGTCACGCTCGAGCTCGTCGAGCGAACCGTAGACGTCGATGCGCGGGTACTCCGGATTGTCCGAAACCCACACGGGGATGGGCGAACCCCAGTACCGGTTGCGGCTGATGTTCCAGTCGCGCGCGCCTTCGAGCCACTTGCCGAACTGGCCGTCGCGGATGTGCTCGGGCACCCAGGTGATCTGCTGGTTGAGCTCCACCATGCGGTCGCGGAACTTGGTGACCGCCACGAACCAGGACGGCACCGCCATGTAGATCAGCGGCTGACCGGAACGCCAGCTGTGCGGGTAGGAGTGCTCGATGGTCTCGTGCCGCAGCAGCTTTCCGGCCGCCTTGAGGTCCTTGATGATGACCGGGTTGGCGTCGAACACCATGAGGCCCTCGTACGGCGGCACCATGGAGGTGAACTTGCCGCCCGCGTCGAGCGGCTGCACCAGTTCGATGCCGGCGGCCGAGGCCACGTCCATATCCTCTTCACCGAAGGCCGGGGCGAGGTGGACGATGCCGGTGCCGGAGTCGGTGGTCACGTAGTCGGCGTTGAGCACGCGGTGCGCGTTCGGATGACCGGCGAAGAAGTCGAACGGCGGCGCGTAGCGCAGATCCTTCAGCGCCGCGCCCGAGTGCTCGGACAGCACGGTGGGCTCCTCGCCCAGCTCGCGGGTGTAGTTCGAGACGCGTTCGGCGGCAAGCAGGTAGCGCTTGCCGTCCTTGCCCTCGACGTGCGCGTAGGTGACGTCCGGGTGCACGGCGATGGCGAGGTTGGACGGCAGGGTCCACGGCGTGGTGGTCCAGATGAGCGCGTTCGCGCCGTCGAGGGCGGCCAGCGGATGCTCGGCCGGCACGCTCAGCACCATGTCGACGGTAACCGCCGGATCCTGGCGCATCTTGTACGCGTCGTCCAGGCGCGTCTCCTGATTCGACAGCGGTGTCTGCTCGTACCAGCTGTAGGGCAGCACGCGGAAGCCCTGATAGATCAGACCCTTGTCGTACAGCGACTTGAACGCCCACATGACCGACTCCATGAAGTCGAGGTCGAGGGTTTTGTAGTCGTTGTCGAAGTCGACCCAGCGCGCCTGGCGGGTCACATAGTTGCGCCACTCATTGGTGTAGCGCAGCACCGAGGATTTGCACGCGGCATTGAATTCCGCGAGGCCCATCTCCTCGATCTGTGATTTGTCCGTGATACCGAGCTGCTTCTCGGCTTCGATTTCCGCGGGCAGGCCGTGAGTATCCCAGCCGAAACGGCGCTCGACCTTCTTCCCGCGCATCGTTTGAAATCGTGGGATCAAATCCTTCACATAACCGGTGAGGAGATGACCGTAATGCGGCAGGCCGTTCGCGAACGGCGGGCCGTCGTAGAAGACGAATTCCTCTGCATCGGAACGGTTCTCGATGCTGGCACGGAAGGTGTCGTCGGCGGCCCAGTAGGCGAGGACCCGCTGTTCCAGCGCAGGGAAGGACACCTGGCCGCTGCCGGCCTGGTTCAGATCGACGCGGGGGTACGCGTCGCGGGCTGTGGTCTCGTCCGCCATGGCGGCCTCTCAGTCTCCTCGTGCCGAAAACCCTTGGCACGGGGACGATTCCGACGCGGGTGCGTCGTGACCGCGGTACCACCCCGCTTGCCCGGCGAGAACTGCCGGACCGCTTCGTTGCGAGCTGTGACGGGCTCACCCGTTCGGTTCTAGTGAGCAGCGCGAGCTGCCGTTCTTCCGAAGACTCCCCGGTGATGGCCGGATCAACGTCGTAAAGCTACTTCGATTCTAGCCAGAGCAGTCCAGCGGATATTCCCTGGACCCTCTGCCTCAGTGTTTCATGTGCCTGCCGCCCGGATGCGATTGCGAGTCTTCGTCGTCCTCGCGCAGCGACAACGCGCTCGTCAGCAGCAGCACCGCCCCGATGACGCAGACGATGATGCAGCCCCACGCCCAGATCACCGAACCGGTGGTCAGGGCCGTCACGAGCAGTCCGAAGCCGATAGCAGCGAGAACAAGCGTCACCACGAGCATGAGGACCCACCCCTCGTGCTGGATCGGTGGCGGCGCCGCGCTGCCCGCCTATGAACTTCTCGGAACTGTTGGACCAGCGCGGCACCAATGGCCGTATCTACGACTTTACTTGCCGCCCTTGAGAAGTGCGCCGTTGCCGGCCGCTTCCCCACCGAATTCGCCGCCGTCGACCGGCACCGCGGAACCACGGTTCTCCAGCTCCTCCAGCTGCGACTCGAGGTAGGACTTCAGGCGCACCCGGTACTCGCGCTCGAAGGTCTTGAGCTGCTCGATCCGGCTCTCCAGCACACTGCGCTGCTGGGTGATGGTGGCCATGATCTCGGTGTGCTTGCGCTCGGCGTCGGCCTGCAGGGCGTCGGCCTTCTCCTTGGCCTGGCGCAGCTGGGAGTCGCTGCGGGTCTGCGCGTCCGACAGCATGGCTTCCGCCTTCTGGCGGGCGTCGGCGATCATGGCCTCGGAGCGGGTGCGCGCATCGCTGACCAGTCGCTCCGAGTTCGCTCTGGCATTGGCCAGCAACTGCTCGGCTTCGGTCTTGGCGTCGGAGGTGAGGCGGTCGGCCATCTCCTGAGCCAGCGAAAGGACCTTGGCGGCCTGCAGATTCGCATCCGCGGAAGGGGCCTCGGCCTTGACCGGCATGGGCGCCGGGGCGGGCATCGGCTGCGGCGGCGCGGGCGGTGCGGCCTTCACGGGCTCGGGCACCGGCGGCTGCTTCACCTGCTGAACCGGACCCCGGTTCTTCTTCGCGTCGGCCAGCTCGGCGTCCAATTCGGCAACGCGCTGGCGAAGATCCGCGTTCTCCTCGATGAGGCGTGAGAGCTCCTGCTCGACCAGGTCGAGGAAGGCGTCGACTTCGTCCTCGTTGTATCCGCGCTTCCCGATCGGTGGTTTGCTGAACGCGACGTTATGAACATCAGCGGGGGTCAGCGGCATGGAACGATCCCTTCACGCTTCGTTGGAGATCTAGCGGTAGATCTGGGCAAGCTTTCTTTGGGCCCATTCTGTCACACCTGAGCTACCGACTGCCCGAGCGAGCCGGTGATCGACATCAGGATGAAGACGATGAATAGCAGGACCATAATCGACAGATCGAGCCGAATTCCCCCAAGATTCACTGGGGGTATCAAACGCCTCAGGAGTTTCACTGGCGGGTCGGTGATCGTGAAGATCACCTCCAGCACGATCACGACGAAGCCGGTCGGCCGCCAGTCGCGCGCGAAGCTGCGAATGAACTCGACGATGACTCGGCTGATCAGCAGCAGCCAGAAGAGGAACAGCAGTAGGTTCAACACCTGGAACAGGGCCACGTCGTTCACTCTGCCTCAGAATCGGTGCCTTGCAAAATAGGACGCGGGATCGCGCCGCTCACAAAGCGGTTTCGACGGCTCTGAATCGGGTACCGGCGGGTGAACGCCACAAAGTAGCCAAGAGGCCTGAACAAGCCAGACACGCGATACTCCCCCTGCATCCCCCGCCGCTCCCCAGCGGCAATCTTTCTTCCGAACCAACCCCCGCCCGGACCCACCCTCGTCATCCCGGCATGCTTTTTGGCCGGGATCCACACCCTCAGTGCGGCAACCTGTTTCGATGGATTCCGGCCAAGGACATGCCGGAATGACGAGGGGACCCTACTTCTGGTTGTAGAAGCCGGTTTCGGCGATCCGGCGGCGTTCCTCGGCGGAGACGTCCACATCGGCCGGCGACAGCAGGAACACCTTGGTGGCGACCTTGTCGAACGAACCGCGCAGGGCGAAGGCGAGACCCGCGGCGAAGTCCACCAGACGGCGGGCATCGGCATTGCTCATCTCGACCAGATCCATGATCACCGGGGTGCCGTCGCGGAAACGCTCGCCGATGATGGCGGCCTCCGCGTACGTCCGCGGACGCAGCGTCGTGATCTTGGACAAGGGGCCTCCGTCCTCGAAGATCTGAGAACGGCGGGGCGCCTGCTCGATTCGGCGCTCCTCCATTCGCAGCTCTTCCATGCGCCGCTCGGCCTCCGGGTCCACCGCGAGCGCGCCGCGCGTGGTGCCGCGCACCATGGGCGCGGAGCCACCCAGGCCGCGGGTGCGGCTGGAGGGCGCGGTGTCGATGCGGGTGGGACGACGCGGGGCGTCGTAGCGGTCACGCTCGAGCCGCTCGTCCTCGTACCGGTCGTCGGCGTAGTCGTCGCGACGCGAGGCGGCGCTGTAACCCGGCTTGTAGGGGGCCTTGTACGACGGCTCGTAGGCCGGCTCGTCGTCGTAGCGGTCACCGCGCTCGTGCTCGTACCGGTCGTAGTCGCGTTCGGCGTAGGACCGGGGGCGGCGCTGACCGCGTTCATCGGTGCTCCGGGGCGCGGGTCCGCGGTCGTCGACGTAATCGTCTTCGTAATCCTCGAGCGGAACCATCCCGAAGTACGCCTTGAACTTGTGCAGCGTGCTCATTCTGGTCGACCTTCCTTCGGCCCCGGTTGGCCTGGGGGTGTTGTCCTGCTCAGACCTCGTCTGTCACCAAGCATATGTTTCAAATGTGACTGATGAGGTTTCTTTGCTACTCGGAGGTTATCGGTCGCGCGCCCATCAACGCCGTACCGACACGCACGCATGTGGATCCGTGGCGGATCGCGGCCTCGAGATCCCCCGACATGCCCGCCGACAGCTCCGCGGCCTCGGGATGCGCGGCCAATAGATAGGAGTGGATGGACTGCAGCTGAGCGAACGCCGCTTCGGGATCGGATTCCAGCGGCGGGATCGCCATCAAGCCTCCGAGCTGCAGTGATGCCGAACCAGCGACATGATCGGCGAGCGCCGGAAGGTCGGCCGCGGTGACGCCGCCGCGCGCGGTGTCACCGTCGAGACTGACCTGCAGCAGCACGCGCAAGGGGGTGTGGCGCTCCCCCGCCTCCAGGGCGGCCTCGGCAGCCGTGTCCAGGGTGGTTGCCAACCGATCACTGTCCACCGAATAGACGGTATCCGCCCAGCGTGCAACGTGTTTCGCTTTATTGCGCTGCAGGCGGCCGATGAATTCCCAGCGTATCTGGGACAGGTGTCCCAGCTGCGCCACCTTGGCGCTGGCCTCCTGCTCGCGGGACTCACCGAACTCGCGACGGCCCAGCCCATAGAGGATCTCGATATCCGAGGCCGGGAAGAACTTGGTCACCGGGAGCAGGCGCACCGTGCCCGGATCGCGGTCCGCGGCCCGGCACGCTGCGTGGATGCGATCGTTCAGGGCGGCCAGCGACGCGGACAGTTCCGCGACGCGCTCGGGCGCCCCCGTGACGCGCGCCACCCCGGCCCGATCGGAACCGGTTGCGGCGGTGGGAGTCTCGGTCATTCTGCGATTCCTTCGGATGACATCCAAATCACACCGGCGAGTCGCCCCGTCGGCGCGCCGCGCCGGTGACTGAACAGGGTCTTGTCCTCGATGGTGCACCGCGGATCCACCGCCACCGCCCCGACACCGGCCGCCTCGAGCTGCCGGCGAATGCCCGCGCGCAGATCCAACCCCGGCGTCCCCTTGGCCGTGGTGGTGGCACTGCCCGGCAGATGCGCCTCGACATCGGCGCGCATGGCCGCCGGAACCTCGTACTGCCGCCCACTCGCGGCCGGTCCGAGGAAGGCCCCGATGCGCTCGGCCCGCGCCCCCACCGAGATCATGGCCTCCAGCACCCGCGGCACGATCCCGATCCGCGCTCCGATGCGCCCCGCATGCACCGCCGCGATGACCCCGGCTTCGTCGTCCGACAGCAGAATCGGCACACAGTCGGCGGTCAACACCACCAGCGCCAGATTCCGCTGCGTGGTCACCAGCGCATCCGTGGCGGGCACCGCCTCATCCCGCGGCCCGTCCACGATCTCCACATTCCGCCCGTGGATCTGCTCCATCCAGATCAACTGCCGAGGCGGCAGCCCGATGCTCTCGGCCAGCCGAACTCGATTGCGCCGCACCGCCTCCGGATCATCCCCCACATGATCCCCGAGGTTGAACGAGTCATAAGGCGCCCCGGAGAACCCACCCGCCCGAGTCGTCACCACACGCCTGGTCCGGAAAACCGGTGCCGCAGAAGTCATACCCCCGAGAGTAGTAGCCACTCCCCGGCAACCCCACACCCCAACCCTGCACCGCACAGCTCGGATCGGGGCTGTGGGGTGGGGGGATCGGGCCGTGGGGTCACGGGGTGCCGACAAAGCGATTGCGCCCGCTCCGGAATCCGGAACGGGCGCAATCGGGTTCGGGGGTGCTTACCGCCGCATGAAGGACGGGACGTCTACATCGTCGTCGTCGGGGGGCTCGATGTGGGAGCGGCTGTTGGAGGAGACCGTGGGGTCCAGGGCCGGGCGGTGCGACTCGTAGGAGGGAGCCGGGATGCGCGAGGGCTGCTGGGCCGGGGCCGGGTCCGGGGTGCGGGCCGGGGCGGGTTCGGGGGCGCGGGCGGAGCTGAACTCGCTGGGGCGGTTGACCTCTCCGGCGGTCGCGCGGGCGGTGCCGGTGGTGGTGCTGCTGAAGGTGGAGCGGCCCACGGTGGGTTCGATGCGGCGCGCCGGGGTGCCGCCGTCGAAGCCGGCGGCGATGACGGTCACGCGGACCTCGTCGCCGAGGGAGTCGTCGATGACCGTTCCGAAGATGATGTTGGCCTCGATGTGCGCGGCCTCCTGCACCAGCGAGGCGGCCTCGTTGATCTCGAAGAGGCCGAGGTCCGAGCCGCCGGCGATGGAGAGCAGCACGCCGTGGGCGCCGTCCATGGAGGCTTCCAGCAGCGGCGAGTTGATCGCGGCCTCAGCGGCTTTCACCGAGCGGCCTTCTCCCCTGGCGGACCCGATGCCCATGAGGGCCGAGCCCGCGCCGGACATGACGGACTTGACGTCCGCGAAGTCGACATTGATCAGGCCGGGGGTGGTGATCAGGTCGGTGATGCCCTGAACACCGTTGAGCAGCACCTCGTCCGCCGAGCGGAAGGCGTCCATGAGCGAGACCGCCGCGTCGCCCAGCTGGAGCAGCCGGTCGTTCGGGATGACGATGAGGGTGTCGCAGGATTCGCGCAGCGCCTGGATGCCGGCCTCGGCCTGGCCGCTGCGGCGCTTGCCCTCGAAGGAGAACGGCCGCGTGACCACACCGATGGTGAGCGCGCCGAGCTTGCGGGCGATCTGCGCGACGACCGGTGCGCCACCGGTGCCGGTGCCACCGCCCTCACCGGCGGTCACGAACACCATGTCCGCGCCCTTGAGGACCTCTTCGATCTCGTCCTTGTGGTCCTCGGCGGCCTTGCGGCCGACCTCCGGGTCGGCGCCGGCGCCGAGACCACGCGTGAGTTCGCGGCCCACATCGAGTTTCACGTCGGCGTCCGACATGAGCAGCGCCTGCGCGTCGGTGTTGACCGCGATGAACTCGACTCCCTTGAGTCCCTGTTCGATCATTCGGTTGACGGCGTTCACGCCGCCGCCGCCGATACCGACGACCTTGATCACAGCAAGGTAGTTGTGCGGGGGCGTCATGGTCGCTCGCCTTCCTTCGATCCAAAAAGCTTGTCGTCTTCGGAAACTCGGCACCGCGCGTACGCCATGGTCTCGGTCCGATAAACCCTCAACCATAGGTTTAGCGTTATGTCAAGTATCCGACTGTTGCGGAACGCTATTCGCAGCCACCGCGTTACCCACGCAGGCGCGCCGAAACGAGTGTCAGAATCTTGTGTGATTCACCTCGTACGAACCACCTGGCATCGTATCGTGATCGGTTGCCCTCCGGTGCCGTGATGGAACCGGAGACGTCCCGGCAAAGCCACCGAAATTTCCGCTGGCTCAATGGGTATCGCTCACTTTACCGTCACCAGATTAGGACTCGAAATATCGAACACCTTGCCGTCTTGTGTCAGCAGGGGTTCGACCACCGCCGCTTTACGCTGCGAATCGTTCACCCCGCCCCACAGCACTGTACGGCCGTCGCGCAACTCGAGGGCAATATCCGAAACCGAACGGGCCACAACCTGTCCCACCAGCAGGCGCAGCCCCGGCGGCACCGCGGTGATGACGGTGATGGCGGCCTTGGTGGCCGGATCGCCGCCACCCGGGGACACCGTGATCAGTTGCGGGACACCCGGGGGCGCGGGTTCGATCGCGAATTCCACGCTGTCGCAATCGAGCAGGTGTGGGCCCTGCGGACTGTCGAAGTACAGCACCGGCACCCGCTCCTCGACCGTCACCCGCACGCTGGACGGGAAAACCCGCTGCACGCGGGCCGATCGGACCTTGGGTAGCTCGGCCACGCGATGCGCCATGGCGGTGGTGTCGATCCGCAGCATGGACAGGCCGTCCGGTACCTGAAGCGCCTCGAGCACCTGGGTTTCCGGCACCGCCGCCAAACCGTCCACGCGCACCGTGCGCACGGACAGCACCGGCGAGAACCACCCGACCAGTCCCAGTGCCAGCAGGACAACGAAACCGACCGCCAGGCCGATGCGGACCTTGCCGGACCGGAGCATGCCGCCCAGCCGGAATGTATTGCTCAGCCGGAATGTGTTGCTCAGCCGCGAATCTCGCGCGCCCCGGCCGCGCCGCAACCGGGCCCGCCGGGCCGCGGCGGCCGATGCGGCCGCACCCGAATCACCCGGCTCGTCGTACCGCTCGTCCTCGGCCACACTCGAACCGGACGCCCGGCCCGAGCCGCGTCGCTTCGCTCCTGCCGAATCCTCTGCTCCCCCACCCGAGCTCATGTCCGCTCACCGCCCGTGGGACGGCCGCGCGCGCAGCCCGTCGAGGATCTGCCCGCCCAGCATGGTCACATCGCCCGCGCCCATGGTGATCACGACATCACCCGGCCGCGCCAGCGAACCCACCTGTTTGCCGACCCGCGACATATCCGGCTGGTAGTGCACGGGTTTGGTGACGGCACTGGCCACCAGCGCCCCGTTCACCCCGGGCAGCGGCTCCTCGCGCGCGCCGTACACATCGAGCACCACGACCTCGTCGGCCAGCGACAGCGCGTCACCGAACTCGGTCGCGAAAGTGGCGGTGCGGCTGTACAAGTGCGGCTGGAAGACCACGATCACCCGGCCCGGCCGCGAGCGTGCGCCATCGCGCGCCTCCTGCGCCACCAGCTCGGCGGCGGCCGAGAGCACCGCGCGCACCTCGGTCGGATGGTGCGCGTAGTCGTCGAACACGCGCACGCCGTTCTCCCGCCCGGTGAGCTGGAAACGCCGGTGCACCCCGCCGAAACCTTCGAGCCCCTGGATGATTTCGCCGACCTCGGCCCCGGCGGCGCGGGCGGCCAGCAGCGCGCCGAGCGCGTTCAGAGCCATGTGCTTGCCCGGCACCGACAGTCGCACGGTGCGCGCGGCGGGTTCGTCGGCGAGCTGGAAGACGGCCACGCCGCCCACATCCCGCGGTTCGAACGACTGCAGCTGCGCCCCGATCGGCACGCCGGCCGCGCTGAGGTCGCCGGAGCCGTAACCGATCACCTCGATACCGCGCGGATCATCGGCCAGCCGGGCCACGGTCCGCTCGGCCAAACCCAGCGAGCCCGGATCGTCCAGGCACACCACGAGCTTGCCGCCGGGCTGCAGCCGATCCACGAAATCGTCGAAGACCTGGATGTAGGCCTCGTCCGAACCGAAGAAGTCCAGATGATCGGATTCGATATTGGTGACCACAGCGACATCCGGCGCGTACTGCAGCAGCGACCCGTCACTCTCGTCGGCCTCGGCCACGAAGATCCCGCCGGTGCCGTGATGCGCATTGGTGCCGGCCTCGTTGAGCTCGCCGCCGACCGCGAAGGACGGATCGAAACCGCAGTGCTGCAACGCCACCACCAGCATCGAGGTGGTGGAGGTCTTGCCGTGCGTCCCCGACACCAGCAGCGTCTTGTGCCCCTGCATGAGCGAGGCCAGCACGGTCGGCCGCAGCAGCACCGGCACGCCGCGCTCGTGCGCCGCGACCAGTTCCGGATTGGTCTTGGGGATGGCCGCGTAGGTGGTCACCACCGCGGTCGGGCCGCCGGGCAGCAGGTCCAGGGCGCTCGCGTCGTGGCCGATGCGCACCTGCGCGCCGCGCGCCCGCAGTGCCAGCACGCCCCGGCTCTCCTTGGCGTCCGAGCCGGACACCATGCCGCCGCGGGACAGCAGGATCCGCGCGATGCCGGACATGCCCGCACCGCCGATGCCGATCATGTGCACCCGCTGCAGTTCCTCAGGGAGATCCGTCTGCTGTTCGGCAGCCTGCGGCTCCAATGTCACCTCGAATCGCCCCGTTCTCTCGCATGCTTCATCGGATAGCTGGGTTCCCAGGCGCGGGTGCTGCGCCACGATTCGGTGGAGCGGCTGCTGCGCCTGGCCGACGCTGAATCTATCGATCGCCGCGCTGGTGCGTCGGAGCCGCCCCGGCCCGCTTTGGCCGGGGGCAGCGACCGTCGTGCACCATTCTGCCGCGAGGCCTTGCCGTTGGCGGATTTCGCGGCCGACCGCTTGCGTGCGGCCTGCGCCCGGCCCGGTGAGTACATCTCCGGTTTGGGCAGTCGCAGCATGCGGCTGACCCGGCCGTCACGACCCGCGTGCAGGGCCGCCACCGCCTCCGGTTCGTGCCGGGCGGCATTGGCGACGATGCCGAACATGAGCAGGGTGATGGCCAGCGACGAACCACCCGCCGACACCAGCGGCAGCTGCAGGCCGGTCACCGGCAGCAGACCCACCACATAGCCGACATTGATGAGCGCCTGGCCGGTGATCCACGTGGTGGCCGAGGCGGTCAGCAGCCGCAGGAACGGGTCGACCGACCGGGTCGCGATGCGCAGGCCGGTGTACACGAACAGCGCGAAAAGCCCCAGCACCAGCGCACATCCGAGAAACCCTAGTTCCTCGCCGATGATCGCGAAGATGAAATCGTTGTGTGCGTTCGGCAGGTAGCTCCACTTGGCGCGCGACTGGCCCAGCCCGCGGCCCCAGATGCCGCCGTCGGCAAGCGAATACAGCGCCTGCCGGGACTGGTAGCCGATGCCCTGCGGATCCTCGCCCGGATTGAAGAACGCGCGCATGCGGTCGGAGCGATAGCCCGCCGACAGCGCCAGAATGGCCGCCGCCACCGCGCCCGACACCGCGATGGTGACGAACATGCGCAGCGGCAGCCCGCCGAACCACAGCAGCGAGGACAGCACGATGCCCAGTGCGATGGTGGTGGACAGGTTGGGCTCGAGCACGACCAGGAAGCAGACGATCAGACCCGCGGGCACCAGCGGCATGAGAATGTCGCGGTACCCGGCCTTCTCGGCCTGCCGCGAGGCCAGCAGATGCGAACCCCACACCACCAGGGTCACTTTCACGATCTCCGACGGCTGCACCGAGATGACGCCGAGGTCGAACCAGCGCCGCGAACCCTGCACCTCCGAACCGATGCCCGGAATGAGCACCAGCACCAGCGCGATCACCGACAGCACGAACACCGGGAACGACAGCTGCCGCATCAGCCGCAGCGGGATCCGCAGCGCGATGTAGAACAGCACCGCGCCGAACATGGCCATCAGCGCCTGCTGGATGAACAGCTTGTAGGCGGACTGGCCGTCGGCATAGGACTCGACGCTGGAGGCCGAGAGCACCATGACCAGCCCGAGCACGGTGAGCAGCACCGCGATGGTGACCACGAGATGGAACGAGGCCAGCGGGCGGGCCAGCCACGCGGCGAACCATTCGGCGCCCGCCCGGCGCTGCGACCCGGACCCGGCCGCCGGCTTCCCCGTCTGCCGGGGAGCCTGCGTCCCGGCGCGCCGCGGCGCCGTCATTCCGTTCTCCCGATGTCCTTTTCGTCCAGGGCCTGCACCGCCGCCGCGAAACTACGCCCGCGATGGGTGTAGTCCGCGAACATATCGAGCGAGGCGGCGGCCGGGGCCAGCAGCACGGTGTCGCCGCGGTGCGCGAAGCCGGCGGCCACGCGGACCGCCCTCGCCATCACCGCGTCGGGCTCGATTTCGGAGGTGAAGGGGTCACCCATTCCTTGATCGTCCCCCGAAGACAGCTCCACGACCGGGACATCCGGCGCGTGTCGCGCCAGTGCGGCGGCGATCACGGGCGCGTCGACGCCGAAAACCACGGCGGCGACCAGATGCTCGCGAACCTCTTCGACCAGATCCTCGACGCTCGCACCCTTGAGCTGACCACCGGCCACCCAGATCACATTGGGGTGCGCCAGGATCGAGGAACGGGCCGCGTGCGGGTTGGTGGCCTTGGAGTCGTCGATGAATTCGACGCCCAGCAGCTCGCGCACATGGGCCGCGCGATGCGGGCCCACCTTGTGCTCCTGGAGCCCTTCCTTCACGAATTGCGGGGCCACATCGATGGATCGGGTGAGTGCGGCCGCCGCGAGCGCGTCGGCCACACCGGCCGGGCCCTGCGGGCTGATATCGCCGACCTCGGCCAGAATGGCGGCCTTGGTGAAGGCGCGGTCCAGCAGCTTGCCGTCCACCACGCCGAGTTCGCCGTCGGCGGGGACGCCGATGCGGAAGCCGACGGTGCGGCGCGCCTTGGACTTTCGCGCCAGCGCCGACGCCACGGCGTCGTCGAGTCCGACCACGCCGACCCGGCCGGTGAGCGCCCGCGCCTTGGCGGCGGCGTAGGCGTCGAGCCCGCCGTGCCAATCCAGGTGATCCTCGGCCACATTCAGCACCACGCCCGCCTCGGGGCGCACCGACGGAGCCCAATGCAGTTGGAACGACGAGAGTTCCACCGCCAGGATCTGCGGACCCGGATTGCGGCGCAGCGCGTCCAGGATCGGCAGGCCGATGTTTCCGCAAGCCACGGAGGGGATTCCGGCCGCGCGCAGAATCGAGTGCGTCATCTGCGTGGTGGTGGTCTTGCCGTTCGTGCCGGTGATCACCAGCCACTTGCGGACCGGCCCGTAGATGCGCGCCTGATCCACCCACCACGCGAACTCGACGTCACCCCACACCGGAATGCCTTCGGTCACAGCCGAAGCCAGCACCGGCGAGTCCGGCCGCCAGCCCGGGCTGGTGATCACCAGCGCGAAGCGTTGCAGCGCTTCGGGTTCCAGCAGATCCGCGGAAGTGGCTGTGTCCAAGCCGAGTTCGGCGGCCTCGGCCATCGCCTTGGCGCCGGCGTCGGTGACCACCGGGCGGGCGCCGATGTCCTTGAGCGGCTCGATCAGCGAGCGCCCGGACACCCCCCAACCGGCGACCAGGACGTCACGTCCACGCAGGAATTCCAACATGGGGCCCGGCGAACGCAGGACCCTCGGAGAATGTTCGACCATCGCCCAATCACCCGACCGCAGAAAGGTATTCGCTGTAGAACAGGCCCAGCCCGATTGCCGAGGCCATACCGGCCAGCAACCAGAACCGTATGATCACCGTCGTTTCGGCCCAGCCACTCAATTCGAAGTGATGGTGGAACGGGGCCATCTTGAACAATCGGTTCCGCGTGGTGCGGAACACCGCCACCTGCAGCACCACCGACGCCGCCTCGGCCACGAACAGCGCGCCGATCACGATCATCAGCAGTTCGGTGTGCGTGGTGATGGACAGGCCCGCCAGCAGACCGCCCAGCGCCAGCGAACCGGTGTCACCCATGAAGATCTTGGCGGGCGCGGCGTTCCACCACAGGAAGCCGATGCAGGCCGCGCCCCCGGCGGCGCACACCAGCGCCAGATCCAGCGGATCGCGCACGTTGTAGCAGCCGGCCTCCGGGTGCGTGGCGCAGGCGTTGCGCCACTGCCAGAAGGTGATGATCATGTACGCGCCCAGCACCAGGCTCATGGAACCGGCCGCCAGCCCGTCCAGGCCGTCGGTGAGGTTCACCGCGTTCGACCACGCCACCACCACGACGCACACGAACGCGATGAAGATGATCACGCCCATGGAGATGGTGGAGATGTCGCGGGTGTAGGACAGGCTGCGGCTGGCCGGGGTCAATCCGTCCTTGGACCGGAATTGCAGTGCCAGCACGGCGAACACGACGGCCGAGGACAGCTGGCCGATGTACTTGCCCGCCGCGGTGAGCCCCAGGTTGCGCTGCTTGCGCAGTTTGATCATGTCGTCGAGGAAGCCGACGAAACCGAGCGCGGTGGCCAGGCCCATGACCAGCAGACCGGACGCGGACGGGCCGGGCTCGCCGTAGGTCATCGAGATCAGGTGCGAGCCCAGGTAACCCGCCCACATGCCGACCAGGATGGCGACGCCGCCCATGGTCGGGGTGCCGCGCTTGGCGCGGTGGCTCTCCGGGCCCTCGGTCCGGATCTCCTGGCCGAAGCCCTGTTTGGCGAAGTAGGAGATCACCACGGGGGTGAGCAGAATCGAGACGGCCAGCGCGATGGCGGCCGAGAGCAGAATCTGTGTCATCGAGCGGCCTCCTCGGCGGCACCGGTCAGGTGCTCGGCGACAGCCCAGAGCCCCACGGACTTGGACGCTTTCACCAGCACCACATCGCCGGGTGCGAGTTCCTGATCCAGCAAGGCGATGGCCGAGGAGATATCCGGAACATGGATGGCCTCCTCACCCCACGAGCCCTCCTGCACCGCGCCCTGGAACATGGCGCGCACCGGACGGCCCGCGCCGACGACCACGAGCTGATCCACATCCAGGCGCACCACCAGGCGGCCGATGCGATCGTGCTCGAGCACGGATTCCTCACCCAGCTCGCCCATTTCGCCGAGCACCGCCCAGCTGCGGCGATGAACCGACACCGGGCTCTGCCCATCAGCGCCTCCGGCGCGCGCCATGGTGACCAGCGCCTTGAGCGCCGCACGCACCGAATCCGGGTTGGCGTTGTAGGAGTCGTTGACGACGGTGACGCCATCGGCGCGCGTGCGCACATCCATGCGGCGGGCCGACACGGCGGACGCGCCGGACAGCGCCTGCGCGACGGTGGCGAGATCCGCCCCCTGATCGAGGGCCACGGCCGCGGCCGAGAGCGCATTGCCGACCTGGTGCTCACCGTGCACGGCCAGCCGGATGTCGACGCTCTCGCCCCTGTGGTACAGCGTGAATCGCGCCCGCGCCTGCTCGTCGAGGCTGACGTCGGTGGCGCGCACATCGGCGTTCGAGTTGAGGCCGACGGTCACCACGCGGGCCCGCGTGCGCTGCGCCATCTTGGCGACCAGGTGATCGTCGAGATTGAGCACGGCCAGGCCGGTCGGCGGAAGCGCTTCCACCAGTTCGCCTTTGGTCTGCGCGATGACCTCCTGGGTGCCGAACTCGCCGAGGTGCGCGGTGCCGACATTCAGCACGACGCCGACACTGGGCGGGGCGATCTCGGTGAGCGCCTTGATATGTCCCGGTCCGCGCGCGGACAGCTCCAGTACCAGGAATCGGGTGTCGGCATCGGCGCGCAGGGCCGTCCACGGATGCCCGAGTTCGTTGTTGAACGAACCCGGCGGCGCCACAACCTCTCCCAGCGGGGCGAGGACGGCTGCCAGCAGGTCCTTGGTGGAGGTCTTGCCGGAGGATCCGGTCACGCCGACCACGGTGAGCCCACCGGCCGCGACGAGCCGATCCACGCTCACCCGAGCGAGTTTCGCCAGCGCGTCCAGCACGGCCGCGCCGGAGCCGTCGGCATCGTGGGCCAGCGCGATCGCGCGGCTGGCGTGCGGGCGCGGCGCGACCACGACGGCCGGAACGCCCACGGGCCGCGCGGCCAGCACCGCGACAGCGCCCTTGTCGACAGCGCCCGCGGCGAACTCGTGGCCGTCCACGCGCTCGCCCGGCAGCGCCAGGAACAGGTCACCCGAATCGACACGGCGCGAATCGAATTCGACCGTCCCGGTGACCTTCGCCTCGGGGTCGGGAACATCGTGGAGCGTGCCGCCCACGATGTCCGCGATCTCCCGCAGAGTCATCTCGATCATGAGTGCGTCAGGTCCCTCGTCTTCCGCGACAGAGCCGCCGCGAGCACCTCGCGGTCGTCGAACGGATGCTTCACTCCCGAAATCTCCTGCCCTGTCTCATGTCCCTTGCCCGCGACCAGCACCACGTCCCCGGGCCGGGCCCAGTCGACTGCGGTCTCGATCGCGGTTGCCCGGTCCCCTACCTCCCGGACCTCTGCGCGTTCCGCGTCCGGAACCTGTTCGGCTCCCGCGTGAACCGCGGCGCGGATGGCCGCCGGGTCCTCGCTGCGCGGATTGTCGTCGGTGATGATCAGCAGGTCCGCGCCGCGTGCCCCGGCCGCACCCATCAACGGGCGCTTCCCGGCATCGCGATCACCACCCGCGCCGACCACCACAGCCAGACGCCCCTCCCCTTGTTCGGCGATCAGCGTACGCAGTGTGGCGACAACCGATTCGATCGCCGCCGGTTTGTGCGCGTAATCCACCACGGCCAGGAAATCCTGGCCCCGATCCACCCGCTGCATGCGGCCGGGTACGTCGACCTCGGCCAGTGCCGCGGCGGCAGTGACGATATCGGCCCCGGCCGCGGCGCAGATCGCCAGCGCCAGCAGGCCGTTCGCGATGTTGTAGGCGCCCGGAAGCCGCAGGCGCGCTTCGAGATTCACACCCGGCCCGGAGACGGCGAACACCTGGGTGCCGCCGGGGCCCGCGGTGGCGGGCTCGGCCCTCCAGTCGGCGGTGACGCCGGGACGCGTCGCCACGGTCGTCAGGCGCGGGCTCGCGCCGGCCCCCGGCGCGGCCACGGAGGCCCCGGAATCGGCTGCGGCACCGCCGGATTCGCCGACCGGATGATCGGCCGGGAGCGCGGCGGTGACGCCGGGCACGGCCGCGGCGAGGTCATCGGCCACCTCCGCGGCGAGGCGGCGGCCCCATTCGTCGTCCACGCAGATGATCGAGGTGCGCGCCGCGACCGAGGGCCGCGCGGACGCGGCGGTCTGCGGGCCGTCCGGCACGAACAGGCGGCGCTTGGCGGCGAAGTAGTCCTCGAAGTCGCTGTGGAAGTCGAGGTGGTCCTGGGACAGGTTGGTGAATGCGCCGACATCGAAGCGCACGCCGTCCACGCGGCCCAGCGCCAGAGCGTGGCTGGAGACCTCCATGACGACGGCGTCCACGCCCTGCTCGACCATGACGGCGAACATGGCGTGCAGCTGCGGGGCCTCGGGGGTGGTCAGCGCCGAGGGCACGCGCGCGCCGCCGATGCGGGTTTCGATGGTGCCGATGAGGGCGGTGCGCAAGCCGCTCGCGGCCAGACCGGCTTCCACCAGATACGAAGTGGTGGTTTTGCCCGAAGTGCCGGTGATGCCGACAATGCGGAGTTTGCGAGAGGGATCACCGTAAAGGGCCGACGACAACTCGCCGAGCACCGTGCGAGGCGCGTCGTGCACCAGCACCGGAACGCCGATCTCGCCAATGATCTCCACGCCCGCCGGATCGGTGAAGATCGCGACCGCGCCCCGCCGCACCGCATCGTGCGCGAACCGTGCGCCGTGCGCGTGCGCACCCGCGAGTCCGGCGAAAAGGTCACCCGGCAGAACGGCGTTCGAGCGCTGCTCGATGCCGGTGACATGGATCGTGTCGAGGTCCGCTGCCGCAGCCGCCGGGCTCGCACCCGTCAACTCTGCCACCGTGCGCAGGGCGGTCGCCGGGTTCGCGGCGGGCCGGAGCACCTGCTGGTCGGACTGCGCGGGCACGAAGCTCCTCTCCATGACTTGATCGGCTATGGAAATCCGGGCAGACGACCCGGATCGACGAATGAGGTTACCTGTGTTCGATCGCCGTGCGATCGGCACGGCGCAGTTCCATCACCCGCCGGTCCGCACGCCCGGGGCGGTGCACATCACGTTCACTGCCATCCCGCTCTAACTCGCCTGCAGAACCAGAGGTTTGGCGGGCGGCGACGGCGGCACCCGATCGCGCTGCAGCGCCCACGAGGCGATGCTGTGGAACAGCGGCGCGGCCGACCCGCCGCCGCTGCCGTCAGAGCTGCGCACCGGGTTGTCCAGCATCATGCCGATCACGTACCGCGGATTGTCGGCGGGCGCGATGCCCGCGAACGTGATCCAGTAGCTGTCGGTCGAATAGCAGCGGCAGGACGGGTCGATCTTCTGCGCGGTCCCGGTCTTGCCCGCCACCTGATATCCGCTGATGGCGGCCTGCGGACCGGTGCCGAACTGATCACCGCCGTTCGGGTCCTTCTGCACCACCGCCTGGAACATCTGCCGCAGCGACTGCGCCGTCTGCGCGCTCACCACGCGAATGCCGTCGGGCTGCTGCTGCTCCTTGCGGGAGCCGTCCGCGCCGATCTCGGCCTTCACCACACGCGGCGGAATCCGCACGCCGTCATTGGCGATGGCCTGGTACATGGCGGTCATCTGCAGGGTCGTCATCGAAAGACCCTGTCCGATGGGCAGGTTCGCGAAGGTCGAGCCGGACCACTGGTCGCGCGCGGGCACCACGCCCGCACTCTCACCCGGCAGACCGACGCCCGTGCGCTGCCCCAGCCCGAACTTCTTGAGCATGTCGAAGTAGCGGTCCTCGCCGATGCGCTGCGCCAGCATCAGCGTGCCCACGTTCGAGGACTTGCCGAAAACGCCGGTGGTGGTGAACGGCACCGTCCCGTGCGGCCACGCGTCGTTGACGGTGACACCGCCCATGAACGTATTGCCCGGCACCTGCAGTACCTCGTCCGGCGTGGTCAGCCCGTATTCGATCGCCGCCGCCGCGGTGACGATCTTGTTCACCGAGCCCGGCTCGAACACCTCGCTCACCGACGGGTTGCCGAGATTCGCCTCGCTCCAATGTTCCGGGCCCAGTTTGGGATTGAACGTATTGTCGTTGGCCATGGCGAGCACCTGTCCGGTGTGCGCGTCCAGCACCACCGCCGACGCACTGCGCGCCCCCGACATCTCCTTGGCCTGCTGCACCTGCTGCTGCACGTAGTACTGCAGATCCGAATCGATGGTCAGCTCGACCGAATTGCCGTTCGCGGCGGTCTGCCGATCCCGTTCACTGCCCGGGATCACCGCCCCGTCGGACCCACGATCGTAGGTGTAGGACCCGTCGGTGCCCGCGAGCACCGAGTCCATGGCCGCCTCCAGCCCGACCGCACCGTGCCCGTCCCACCCGACCGTGCCGATCACATTGGCCGCGAGCGACCCACCCGGGTTGTCCCGCAGGTCCTGGGCTTCCGCCCCCACCTCGGGGAACTTCTTCCGAATCTCGTTGGCGATCCGCGGATCCACCTTGAACGCCAAGTACACGAACGGTTCGTCACTGCGTAGCTTGGCCAGCAGATCCTTCTCCGGCCCGACCGCGTCCCCCAGCTTCTCGTGCATGAACTTCGCGATGGCCTGCAACCGATCGTCCGGCTCCGGCGCGGTATTCGGCGTCTTCTCGTGCGCCTCGGTCAACGCCTTGCGCACCTGCACCGGCTGGAAATTCAACTTCTGCGCCGGCGTGGTGAACGCCAGCAGTTTCCCGAACCGATCCGTGATCGCCCCCCGCACCGCCGGATCCTGCTCCGTCATGGTGCGCTGCTTGGCCGCATCCGCCGACAGCCGAGGCGCATTGATCGTCTGAATCCACAGCAACTGCGCCGCCGCCAACAGCAGCGCCACCAACATCACAACCCGTCCCACCCCGAACCGGAACCGCATGGCCCCGTTCAGCCCCGCGGCCCGCGGTCTGGCCCGCGTCACGGGCGCCGGTCCCGGCCGCCCGGCCCCGGACCGGCCGGCGGTCGCCCGCCCACCACCGGACCGCCCGCGCCCCGCACCTTGTCGCTCACGCCCGAAACCCATACGCCCCCGCCCGGTTTCACCCCGGTTCGACCCACCACGACCCGATCCACCGCGCACAGACCCGCCACCGCCGGCCACAGCGTCACCCCCGGCCTTCGCCGAGGCCGCCCGGGCCTCCGCCGAAACCAACCGCCCCGCAACCACAACCGGCAACAGCCGAGCCGAAGTACGTCGATCGCCGTCCCGCCGATCGGTGATTCAGACCGAATCTGCCTCCACCACAGCGCGAACCGCGATATTCACCACGGTCAGCCAGGCATGGATCCATGTCCCCACGGTCCGGCGAGGTCCCGGCCACGCCGGGGCGCGGAGTACCGCCGTCTCGGCCGAAAGGCACACTGCGCCAACCGAGGCAGGCTTCACCCAGCCCGAATTCACCACTGCTGGACCGGGCATCGCTGGGGGCCGGAGCAGGTTCGGTGGTACCGCCCGGCAGCCGGTGTCCGGCCGCCAACCGATGCAGGCGGATTCGCGACATGTCACTTGCGTATTCGCTCCCGCCGGGGCGTAGGCGCCCGCTTCCTCGGCTGGAAACCGCACTCTGCCAGCCGAGATCGCGGGTGTGCGCCGCGCGGAGCGGCCTCATTGGGCCGGTCCGTTCGGCGCGTCCTGCGGCGCCGGGGCCTGGTCTTGCGGGACAGCCTGCGGGGCCTCGGACTGCGGGGCGGGCGCCACGTTCGGTCGACCCGCGTACTGCTGCGCAGGGTTCTGGCCCGCGGGGTTCGGCTGTGCCGGGTCCTGCCCGGCCGGGTTCGGCTGGGCGGGGTTGTCGGCCGCCGGGTTCTGCTGAGCGCCGTTCTGCGCGGGCGGGTTCTGCTGGCCCGCCGGGTTCTGGACCTGGTTCTGGGCGGCGGGGTTCGGCTGGCCGCCGTCCTGGGCTGCCGGGTTCTGGGCGGCCTGGTTCTGGCCCGCCGGGTTCTGCACCGCCGGGTTCTGTTGGCCTTGAGCGCCGTTCGGGTTCTGGGCCGTGGTCGGCGGCGTGACGGGGAGGACGCGCTCGCCCTGGGCCTGCGCCAGCTGGGGCGGGGCCGAGGAGGGGGCGGGCGGGGTGGTGTTGAGGGGCGCGGCCGGGGAGCCCTGGGCGGGCTGAGGTTTGCCGACCACGGTGACCGAGCCGTCCGGGCCCACGACCAGGCGGGCGGGGTCCTTGGCGGGGATCATGCCGAGTTCGGCTGCGCGCTGGGCCAGTTCGGGGGCCGAGTCGGCGGCTTCCACCTCGCGCTGGAGGGCGGCCTTCTCGTCGATCAGCTTCTGGTTGGCGGCGCGGGCGCGGCCGAGTTCGTAGCTGTCCTCGGTGGCATGGGTGGTGAGGAGCAGGGTGAGGGCCAGGCCGCAGCCGAGCAGGGCGATGATGCCCGCGACGAACGACATGCGGCCGCGGGGCAGCGGCTGGCCGGTCCGGCGCAGCACGGGGGGTAGGTCGGCGCGGCCTTCCTCACGGCTGCGGCGGCGGGCGTAGGCCCGTTGCGCGGCACCGGATTTGACCTTCTCCGCCGCCTTGACGCGACGTCCCCCACGATCTTCCTTCGGCTTCGGTGTGCGGGCCGGGGTGCGGATTGTCATAGGGCGGCCCCGGGCTCGCGCCTCCCCGCACCGTGACTCCGGATTCGACCGCCCATTACGTGACCTCCCCTGCGATCCGTTCCGCCGCCCGCATCCGCACGGGGGCGGCCCGCGGATTGTCCTCGATCTCCTGCTCCGTGGCCTTCTCCGCGCCGCGGGTCAGAATCTTGAATTCCGGCCCCATCCCAGGCAATTCGACCGGCAGGTCCAACGGGGTGCGCGACGCCGAACGCTGCGCGAACTCCGCCTTCACCACCCGGTCCTCCAGCGACTGGTAGCTCATGACCACGATCCGGCCACCCACCGCGAGCGCGTCCAGCGCCGCCGGCAGGGCCGCTTCGAGCGATTCCAGCTCCCGGTTCACCTCGACCCGCAGCGCTTGGAAAGTCCGCTTGGCCGGATGTCCGCCGGTGCGCCGCGCCGCCGCCGGAATGGTGTCGTACAGCAGCTCCACCAGCTGCGCGCTCGTCGTGAACGGCGTCTTCGCCCGCCGGCGGATCACCTCGGAGGCGATCTTGCCCGCGAAGCGTTCCTCCCCATAGGTTTTCAGCACCCGGGCCAGATCACCGTGGGCATAGGTATTGAGCACATCGGCCGCGGTCGGCCCGGTGCTGGAGTCCATCCGCATATCGAGCGGCGCGTCGACAGAGTAGGCGAACCCGCGGTCGGCCTCGTCCAACTGCATGGAGGACACGCCGAGATCCATGAGAATGGCGTGCACGGAACCGGTGGACGACAGCCCGGCCTCTTCGAGCGCCGCCGGAATCCCGTCATACCTGGTGTGCACCAGCGTGATTCGATCCTCGAACGGCGCTAGTCGCTCACCCGCCAGCTTCAGCGCATTGGTGTCGCGATCGAGCCCGACGAGCCGAATGTTGGGATAGGTCTGCAGGAAGTACTCGGCATGGCCACCGAGCCCGAGTGTGCAGTCCAGATAGACCGCGCCATCGGAATGCAATGCGGGACCGAGGATTTCGTCTGCACGATGGAGGAGAACCGGAACATGGCGGGGGCCGTCACTGCTCTGGTGCACCTCGACCTCCCGGAACTTGCCTCACATTCGTTCGCACGGCCTCAGATGGGTCGCTTGCGATTCGGACTTTCACTGAGCGCGGTACGTGAGTGCCTCAGTGTCGGTGGGCCAATGCCCCAGGGTCTCTGACCGAAGCACGGCACCTGGCGTTGGGGAAGTACGTCAGGGTCCGCGTCGGGCAGAGGCCGCAGGGCACTCGCCTCGCTCAGGGCTAGAAGATTCCGCCCAGCGACTCGTCTCTGGCCTGCGAGTAATCCTCCTCGTGCTCGGCGAGGTAGGTATCCCACGCCGTCTTGTCCCAAATTTCGAGAAAGTCGACCGAGCCGATCACTACGCAATCCTTGGAGAGGTTGGCGTAGCGGCGGTGTTCGGCCGACAACATGATCCGGCCCTGTGCGTCCGGACGTTGTTCATCGCTGGAAGCCGCGAGGGCCCGGACGAATGCGCGGGCCTGCGGGTTGCTCCGTGACGCGGCCGCAGCTCGCCGCGCGAGCGCGGTGAACTCGTCCTTGGGGTACACGGCAAGGCTGTGGTCCTGTCCCTTCGTGACCATCAACCCTCCCGCCAGCTCGTCCCGGAACTTCGCAGGCAACGTGAGTCGCCCTTTGTCGTCCAGCCGAGGGGTATAGGTACCGAGGAACAACGCTCCCGACACCTCCTACTGGATCACCCTCTCGACTGTCGGCCTCCTGTAGTGCGCGCTCCACATTACCCCACTTTCCCCCACTTTCAATCGAAAGCGGCGGTGATCTCGGTCCCCGCTTGGCGAACTTCGCAGGTCACACCAGCTATCACGACGGTGGGGAACTTTCGCCGCAGATGGCCGACACGCGCGACGCGCGACGCCGGGGATCCGGAAACAATCAGCAAACCCGCAGATAGCACCCATTTCCGGCGCGCGTGGGGGATGGTGGGGAACCCTCGTGGGGGAAGGTGGGGAGGTCCGGAAAACCGCGACACGCCGTACGAAGACCTACGAGAAACGCCGTGACGCCACACCTCAAATCGGTGTGGCGTCACGGCGTGTCGCGCTGTATCGAGTTAGCCGACCATGATCGGTCACCGTGCCGCACCGCAAGCCGGCCGCACGGCGGAACGGACTAGCCGTCCTGTTCGAACCGTCGGCGGAATCGGTCCTCCATGCGGGAGGAGAAACCACCGGGCTTGCGCTGCTTGCCCCGGCTCGCACCGGGACCGCCGCCCTGCGACGGATGCCCCTCGTTACCGCGAGCACCCTGGGCGCCCATCTTGGGGCCACCCATCAGCAACAGCACACCAGCGCCGAACATGACGATGAATCCGATCAGACTGATGATCGGGAACCCGCCCGGCTTCACCGGAGCGGCAATGCCTGCCACCAATAGGAACAGGCCGAGGACGAACAGAGCGGCCGATTGAAGTCTGCGTCGGCCAGTGGCAGAACGTAACCGTCCACCCCGGACAGTCGAGGCGAACTTCGGATCCTCAGCATAGAGCGCGCTCTCGATCTGTTCGAGCATGCGCTGCTCGTGCTCGGAGAGTGGCACGGTACCTCCCCCGGCACTAGGTAAGTGGCAGTCGCCTCCGGGTAGGCGACAGATAGCCGACCTTGGCGGCTGTCTGCCACCAATAATACGAGTTCGATCTGTGCGCGACCACCTACTCGCCGATACTCAGGCCAGCATTCCAGCAACCCACCCTGTGCTGGGACGTTGCCGGACCGTCGCGGCCAGCAGATCCTCCACGTCATGCAGGAATGCTCCTACCCGCGAAGCGAACTCGTCGGCGCGTTGATCATCGACCGGACGGGGCAATCCGGCCTCCAGCGCCGCGCGCGTCTCGGACTGCGCGCTGAAGTAGTCGGCCCACATCACGAATTCCGGTGCGGCGCGCTGCATCAGCACCCAGGCATTGCGGGACCGCGCCCGGGGTGCGCGATCCAGTCCGGTCAGGGCCAGCACCGCGCCCGCGCCGCGCAGGGCCGCCAGGTAGGCCGTGCGGAAACGCTCGGCCGGGTCCTTCTCCCCTGCCGCCTGCATGAGCAGACCATCGGCGCGCCGTAGTAGTTCACCGGCCCGTCCGGGATGGCCCGGACGTTCAGTTTTACCGGTCATCGGGTACCTCCCCACTCGCATACCCCCGATTCACCAGGCACTTCGACTCTTTCGAGCGGTGAAGCAACAGCGATGAAGATCGAACAGGTATTCGAAGGATTCACGTGGGTTTGAATATAGAGAGACCCACCGACAAGTTCCGGCGCCCGCGCTGGGACTACCGTCGAACCCATCCGTCCCGTCCGCGCCAACGAGAGCTGCGCCTAGCCGATGACCGCCGTCACCCCCAACACCACGCCCGCACCGGTCGTCGTCGACCTCTCGGCCGCGACCATGCGCGCCCGGCTGGCCGACGCCCTCGCGGTATACGTCGCGGCCATGGACTACCCCCGCGGCACCGAACACCAGCGGGCGCCCATGTGGACCGAACACACCACCCGGCCCGGCTGGCAGGCGGTGGCCGCACTGCAGCCCGACGACGACGGCCGGCTCGACCTGCGCACCGCACCCATCGTGGCGATCGCCTACGGGTATCACGGTGCGCCGCACCAGTGGTGGCATCAGCAGGTGTACAGCGGTATGCGGCGCACGGGCTGGCCCGAGCACGCGGCGCGGGACCTGCTCACCGACTACTTCGAGCTCACCGAGCTGCACGTGCATCCCAGCGCGCAGGGGCGCGGCATCGGGGAGACCCTGCTCACCCGCCTATTACAGAACCGGCCGGAACGCAGCGTGCTGCTGTCCACCCCCGAGGTCGACCTCGAGGCCAATCGCGCCTGGAAGCTGTATCGGCGCATGGGGTTCGGGGATGTGGTGCGGCATTTCATCTTCTCCGGTGACACCCGCCGCTTCGCGGTGCTCGGGCGGCGGCTGCCCCTGTGAACAAGCCGAACGTACGGTCCCAGCGCGTCATCGTCGTCGGCTCGGGACACAATGCGCTGGTCGCCGCCTGCTACCTGGCCCGCGACGGGCACGACGTCGAAGTGCTGGAACGGGATACGGTGCTGGGCGGCGCCGTCTCGACGGTCGAACGATTCCCCGGCCACCAGGTGGATCGCGGATCGTCGGCGCACATCATGGTCCGGCACACCGGCATCATCGAGGAGCTCGAGCTGGAGCGCTTCGGGCTGCGCTACATCGATTGCGATCCATGGGCTTTCGCGCCCGCACCGCCGGGATCGGACGCGCCGCCGCTCGTCTTCCATCGCGATGTGGACCTGACCTGCAAGTCCATCGAAGCCGCGTGCGGCCCACGAGATGCCCGGGCGTACCGGCGATTCGTCGAGGTATGGGGTCCCCGCGCCGCGCGGGTCATGCGCTCGTTCTCCGGCCCGCCCACCCCCGGCAAACTCCTGAAGTCGTTCTGGGGGCTCGACGCGAAACAGGGCGGCAGCGCCCTCTCCCGCGAGTTCCTGCAGACCGGAGATGCCCTGCTGGACAGCCTTTTCGACAGCGAACGCCTGAAAGCGGCCCTGGCCTGGTTCGGCGCGCAATCCGGTCCGCCCATGTCCGAGCCCGGCTCCGCGCCCATGGTCGGCTTCGCCGCCCTCATGCACACCCTGCCCCCAGGCCGGGCGGTCGGCGGTAGCGGAGCATTGTCCGCGGCCCTGGTGGCGCGATTGCGCTCCGATGGCGGCACTGTGACGCCCGGCGACGCGGTGACTTCTCTCGGCCGAACCGGTTCCGGCTGGCAGGTGCGCACCGCCGGCGGCCGAAACCTGCACGCGGACAGCGTGATCGCGGGCAGCCACATCCTCACCACCCTGAACCTGCTGGAGCAGGGCGGATTCGACGCCGCCACCCTCGCCGACTGGCGTCGCCGCATCCGGGTCGGCCCGGGTATCGGCATGGTCGTGCGGGTCGCCACCAGCGCTCTGCCGAGCTATCCGGGTTCGGCAGCGCATGAATCCGCCCACGGTCTACAGCTTCTCGTCACCGATCGCCGCGAACTGCGGCGGGCGCACGGCGCGGCGCTGGCGGGCGACCTGCCGCCCCGGCCGGTGGTGCTGGCCATGAGTTTCACCGCCCTCGACCCAAGTATCGCCCCGCCGGGCGAACATCAGCTCACGCTCTGGTCGCAGTGGCACCCCTACGATCTCGCCGACGGCAGCGACTGGTCGTCCCACGCCCTGCCCGAGGCCGACCGCATCATCGCCGAAGTCGACTCCTACGCACCGGGATTCGCCGACTCCATCCGCCACCGGCACATCCAGACCCCCGCCGACCTGGAACGCGAGATGGGCCTGCTCGGCGGCAATGTCATGCACGTCGAAATGTCCCTGGACCAGATGTTCATGTGGCGTCCCCTGCCCGAACTCTCCAGCCAGCGCGTCCCCGGCGCCCCCGGCCTCTACCTCACCGGCGCCTCCACCCACCCCGGCGGCGGCGTCTCCGGCGCCAGCGGCCGCACCGCCGCCCACCTGGTCCAGCGCGACCTGCGCCGCCGACTTCCCCTGCTACGCCGTTGAATCACAGCCTGATCCACACCGAGCTCAGGTCTTCCCGGGTTCGGATCGCGTTGCTTCCAGCGGTGCTGCTGGTGCTCGTGCAGATCTCGTACCCGCTCACGCATGGCGCGGCTCGGGATCGGGTGACTGTTGCGGTGGTGTTGCTATCGGCGGGGACGGCCCTGGTGCACGCGGCACTCACGCGAGGAATTCGGTGGGCGGCCGGGCTTCTGGTCATCGTTTCCGGGGTGGGGTTGGTGGCCGAGATGGCGGGGATCGCGACCGGGATTCCGTTCGGGTGCTACGAGTACGCGAGTGGGCGGATCGGGCCGGAGGTGGCGGGGGTGCCGGTGGTGGTGCCGTTGGCGTGGACCGGTGGGGTGTATCCGGTGTGGGTGGTGGCCGGGTTGCTGAGTTCTCGTGCGGTGGGGCGGGTTTCGCTGACCGCGGTGGGGGCCGTGGGGTGGGATCTGTTTCTGGATCCGCAGATGGTGGCCGATGGGCAGTGGACCTGGTGTTCGGGGATTCCGGGACTGCCGGGGCTCGGGGAGATTCCGGTGTCGAACTATCTGGGGTGGTTCGGGGTGGCGCTGGTGATGGGTGGGCTGTTGGAGGTGTGGGACCGGACCGCGCGAGACAGCCGGGAGGCGTTGATCGTTCCGGTGGGCGTGTTCGGGTGGACGTGGCTCGGGTCGGCGCTGGCGCATGCGGTGTTCCTCGGGTTGCCGGTGTCCGCCGCGTATGGGTTCGCCGGGCTCGGCGTGCTGGGAATTCCGCTGGTGCGGGGGCTTTTGGCCCGTCGAATCACGCTGGGGCGGCGGGGCCATGGCACGATGTGAGCCGTGCAGCCGAGTCCGATGATCTCCACAGCAGAGGCAAAGCTCGAATCCGTGCCGGGGCGGCGGTCGCGCCGGGTTCGGATCTGGGCCGGAGTTTTATTGGCGCTGTTGGTAATGCCGCTGGTGACCGGATGCCTGCGAGTGCAGGCATCCATGGGTGTGTCCTCCAACGACCGGGTCTCCGGGCGGATCGTCGCGGCCGCGGTGCCGCAGAACGATCAGGACAAGGGCCCGCAGCTGAAGGCCCCCGACGGCCTGTCCTCCAAGGTGCGCGTCGACACCTACTCGCAGGACGGGTACGTCGGCAGCCAGGTGTACTTCGACGACCTCACCTTCGGTGAAGTGCAGCAGCTCGGCTCGCTGTCCGACCAGACGCAGGGCATGTTCACCCTGCAGTTCAACCGCGTCGGCGACCTGGTCACCCTCACCGGCCGCGTCGACCTGAAAAGCCTCCCGCCGCACGGCTCCGACGTCCAGTTCACCGTCGCCTTCCCCGCGCGCGTCGCCACCACCAACGGCACCCGCGAAGGCGACTCCGTGGTGACCTGGAAACTCAGCGCCGGCGAAGTGAACCAGCTGCGCGCCGAAGTCGGCTACTCCGACCCCAATACCCGCTCCTTCGCCGGCTGGGCCGGCATCGTCGGCGGCATCACCCTCGCCGTCGCCGCCGTGGTCGCCGTCCTCGCCTACATGGCCCGCAACCCCGACCCGCCGGCCTACGTCCGCGCCGCCCGCTGGATCCGCCCCGACCGCGACCAGCGTCCGTGACCCCATCCCGCGCCCGGGCCACGGCAGCCCGGGCCGGGACCACCCTCACCCACCTCGGCACCGGCCTCGCCACCCTGGGAACCCTTGTCGCCCTGGCCAATCGACTCAGCCTCCGCCAACTGAAACCCACGGACCAGACCGTGACCGAACCAGTGACGGTCTGCATCCCGGCCCGCAACGAAGCCGACCGCCTCCCCGCCCTCATCGCCGATCTGCGCGCCCAGCAAGGCATTCCACGTCTGCGCGTCCTCATCCTCGACGACGCCTCGACCGACGAAACCTCCGCAGCGGCCCGCGAAGCAATCGCCGGCGACAAGCGATTCACCCTGTCCCACAACGACATCGACCCACCTCCGGGCTGGAACGGCAAGACGGCTGCCTGCTGGCGCTTGGCCGAGCTCGCCGGCATCAGGACGTCAGCCATCCCCGAGACCGCGTGCCCCGGCGCACCAGCGACGCCTGCCGCATCGCGGCCGGGCACCCCAGGAACCGGTGCACTGATATTCCTCGACGCCGATGTGCGAATCACACCGCACGCGCTGGCGACGGCGGTTCAGGAATTGCGCCGAACACGTGCAGCTTTGCTGTGCCCGTGGCCGCTGCAACGCGCCGGCTCGGCCGGCGAATACCTGGTTCAGCCACTCCTCTGCTGGTCGTGGGCGTCCACCTTGCCGATTCCCCTGGCCAATCGCAGCCTGCGCCCATCGACCGCCGTGGCGTGCGGCCAATTCCTGGTGTTCGATGCCGCCACCTACAGCGCTGTCGGCGGACATGCGGCGGTGGCGGACCATGTCACCGAGGATCTGGCCATCGCTCGCGAACTTCGCCGCAGCGGGCATCACACCGAGCTGGCCGGTGCGGGCCGCCTCGCCGAAACCCGGATGTACCGGGGCGCAACCGAACTCGAAGCCGGCTACACCCGTTGGCTGTGGTCGGCCTACGGCGGTCCAGCAGGCAGCGCAGCCGTCGCGTCAACCGCGGCGCTGGCCTATTGGGTTCCCCCGCTGGCCGCCATCTTCGGCCGAGGTCGAGTCCGGCGTATCGGCCTGATCGGCTATGCGGCGGCCGTCTCCGCGCGAATACTTGCCCGGTCCACTGAATCGGGGAAGCTGCCCGGAGTCGCGGAAGTCACTGCCGCGCTGGCACATCCGGTGTCGATCGCTGCCTATCTGCGGCTCTCGGCACTCTCGCACCGGGCACACCGTGCCGGCGCGCTGTCGTGGAAGGGGCGGGGGCTCAACAGCAATCGGGCTTGTCCCGTGGCTGTCCCCCTTATGGCACTGGAGTGATGCCAACGGTGGGGAAGAAGAAGCAGGAACGACCAGCGTTGTTCACATAGCCGAAGATGGCGGCCAGGACGGTGCCGGAGCCGGTGTCGACGGGGACCGCACGGACTCCACCCCGAGGCAGAGCACCGGCGAAGAAGTCCTGGACTGCCTGCTCGACCACCGGGCGGAGCTCGGCGGGGACAGCGGTGGGGATCATGCCGTTGAGGACCGTGGACAGCGGACCCATGGGCGTCGCGCCGCCGCGGCCGGTACTGAGGTTGAGCCAAACCACCTGCATGCCAGCGGTTTCGGCGCCATCAGGGCTGAGGCCGTACGGGACGAAGGCGAACATGGCCTGGCCGGCCTTCACCGCGGTCAGGTCGAGGCCGGGGATGGAGACGGTGTAGCGGGGCCACGGGCCGGGGATGGTGCCCGCGACGGCGGGGGCCATGCCGAGGGTGGTGCCGCCCAGGCAGAAGGGGGCGGCGGTCGGGTACAGGAAGGGCTCGACGCCCAAAGCCTGTAGGCCGTTGAGGGTTTCGCCGTAGGCCGCGAACCAGTCCGAGGGTGCGGCGGTTTCGGTGGCGGCGGTGATCGCCGAGAGGAGGGCGGCGGCGTCTTCGGTGGGCACGCCGCTGTCGGCGGGGGCTGCGGCTGCCGGGCCCGTGGCGGTGAGCAGCGCGCAAGCGGTCAGCACGCCTGCGACGCGGACGAGGTTGTGCAAGACGGGCATGGGTGTGTCTCCTCAACGTCTCGGTCGAGGTGGGACGCTACTCCGCTGACCAGGAAAAACCCGACATTTCGCCCGGCATGCCGGGCGCGATCAGGCGTGGGCCGGAGCCGGGGACATGGTGTAGCCGAGGTTCGCCAGGACTTCGCTGGTGGCCTTGGCGAAATTCAGGGTGATGAAGTGCAGGCAGGGGGCGCCCTCGTCGATGAGGCGCTGGGCGATCTCGGTGGCGATCTCGATGCCCGCCGCGCGGACCGCGGCGCGGTTCTCCTCCGGACCGTCACCGGCCGCCTTGTGCAGGCGGTCGAGCAGAGCGGTGGGGAGTTCGCGGCCGGACAGTTCGACGGCGCGCTGCACGGTGCGCAGCGAGGTGATCGGCATGAGCTCGGGGATGATCGGCTTGGCTCCCTCGACCGGGTCCGCGGCCAGGGCGCGGTCACGCAGGCGCAGGTAGTGCTCCGGGTCGAAGAACATCTGGGTGATCGAATACTCCGCGCCCGCACGCAGTTTCGCGACCAGGTGGCGGGTGTCGGTGTCGAGGTCGGCCGAACGCGGGTGGCCCTGGGGGAAGGAGGCGACGCCGACGTGGAAGTCACCGAGATCGCGGACCATGCGGACCAGCTCCTCGGCGTATTCGACGCCCTCGGGGTGCTTGACCCAGTCGCCGAGCGGGTCGCCCGGCGGGTCGCCGCGCAGCACCAGCAGATTGCGGATGCCGGAGTCGGCGTAGGCGCCGACGATCGAACGCAGTTCGGCGACACTGTGATCCACGGCGGTGAGGTGCGCGACCGTGAGCAGGGTGGTTTCGCGGGCCAGCTGACCGGTGACGCGGATGGTGCGGTCGCGGGTGGACCCGCCCGCGCCGTAGGTCATGGACACGAAGGCCGGGTGCAGCCGCTCGAACTCGCGGGCGGCCCGCCACAGGCGCGCCTCACCGGCCGCGTCGCGCGGCGGGTTGAATTCGATGGAGAACGGGACCGACCCGTCGGGGCGCGGGCCCAGCTGCTGCACGATGGAGCGAGTTCCGGACACTTGCGGGGTCCGGGAAACTCGGCCTGGGGTCGAATATCCCCGAACATTGTCGAAACTCACCGGGACATTTTAGAGGGCGCTCGGGTTTCGCTGCCCGGACCCCAGCCCTTGGCCACCAGATCCCACAGTGTGGGACAAGTGCGCTTCACTTCGCGGCGCGAGTTAGCGAGGAATTCGCAGCCTTCACCATCTCGCACACCGACCCCGTCCACGCCAGGACCGCCCGCTCGGTACAGTCGTGCCTGAACCCCCGCCGCGGCCCCTCGAGGTTCGCCGGCGCTCGGCCCGACCGGCCGAAGTCTCCGCGCACACATCACAGGAGGATGCCCTGTCCGCCGGACCCGGTACCCCGACCCGCCATCCGGTCGGCGCGGGATCGCTCGTCACCGCCGTCGAAGCACGGCTGCACGGTTTCTTCGCCACCCGCAAGGAAATCGTGGAACCGCTCGGGCCGGTCTTCGTGGACGCCGCCCGCGCACTGCAGGACTTCGTGCTGCGCGGCGGCAAGCGCACCCGCCCCGCCTTCGCCTGGACCGGCTGGCTCGGCGCCGGACGCCACCCCGAGGATCCCGAAGCCGACGCGGTGCTCACCGCCTGCGCCGCACTGGAACTCGTGCAAGCCTGCGCGCTCATCCACGACGACATCATCGATTCCTCCCGCACCCGCCGCGGATTCCCCACCGTGCACGTGGATTACGAAGAGCGGCACCGGGATCAGCACTGGGCGGGCGACCCCGACCACTACGGCACCAGCGTGGCCATCCTCATCGGCGACCTCGCCCTGGCCTGGGCCGACGACATGACCCGCGAAGCCGGGCTGGAAGCCGGAGCGCACGCCCGCTTCGCCCCGGTGTGGGCGGCCATGCGCACCGAGGTCCTCGGCGGCCAGCTCCTCGACATCCACGGCGAATCCGCCGGTGACGAAACCGTCGAAGCGGCGTTGCGCATCAACCGCTACAAAACCGCCGCCTACACCATCGAACGCCCGCTGCACATGGGCGCGGCGCTGGCAGGCGCGGACGCCGACCTGGTGGCCGCCTACCGCGAATTCGGCACCGACATCGGCATCGCCTTCCAACTCCGCGACGACCTCCTCGGCGTCTTCGGCGACCCCGCGGTGACCGGCAAACCCTCCGGCGACGACCTGCGCGAAGGCAAGCGCACGGTACTGATCGCCGAGGCCCTCCAGCGCGCCGACGCAACCAACCCCGAGGCCGCGGCCCTCATCCGGCGCAGCCTGGGCACGGATGTGACGCCCGAGCAGGTCACCGAACTGCGCGCTGTCATCACCGATCTCGGCGCAGTCGACGCGGTGGAGGCCCGCATCACCGACCTCACCGACCGCGCACTGACCGCGTTGGAGGCCAGCACCGCCACCACCGAAGCCAAACGCCAACTGCGCGCCATGGCCCTGGCCGCCACCGCGCGGGCGTACTAGACCGAGGGAGCTCTGGTGGCGGGAATTCGTCCGAATCACCGCCACCCGAGCTCCTTGATCATGAAGGCCGGGATTTCCCGGGTTGGTGTTTCAGAGTTGATGCGGTCGGCATCGGCGAGGATTGGTGGGGTGGCATGAAAACGGTTGCGGGGCAGACTGATCGGGTCGTGGTGGTGGGGGCGGGGCTGGCCGGGCTGGCCGCTGCGCTGCATCTGACCGGGGCGGGGCGGCGGGTGACCGTGCTGGAACGCAATGATCATCCGGGTGGGCGGGTCGGGTTGTATCGCGGGGAAGATTACGAGATCGATTCCGGGGCAACGATTCTCACTGTGCCGGAGCTGATCGACGAGGCACTGGGGGCGGTCGGGCAGACGCGGGATTCGGTGGGATTGCGGATTCTGCCGTTGGCTCCCGCCTATCGGGCGCGGTTCGCCGACGGGTCCGACATCGGGGTCTACTCCGATACCGAGGAAATGGCGGCCGAGGTCGCGCGGGTGCGGGATGGGGCTGCGGCGCAACGGTATCGGCGGCTGCGCGGGTGGCTGCAGGGCGTCTATGAGGCCGAGTTCGGGCAGTTCATGGATACGAACTTCGAGTCGCCCCTGGATATGGTGCGGATTCCGGAGAAGCGGAAGGCGCTGCTGAAGCTGGTGCGACTGGGGGCGTTCGGGCGGCTCGGACCGAAGGTGCGGCGGATCGTCGAGGATGAGGAGCTGGCTCGGCTGTTCAGCTTCCAGGCCCTGTTCGCCGGGATGTCGCCGAATCAGGCGCTGGGTGTGTACGGGGCCATTCCCTATATGGATACCTGCCTGGGCGTCACCTATCCCGAAGGCGGGATGCGGGCCATTGCCGAGGCCATGACGCGGGCGCTGCTCGCGGCGGGCGGGAAACTCGAGCTGAACGCCGAGGTCAGCGGGATCGACTATCGCGGTCGGCGGGCAACAGGGGTGCGGATCGCGGACGGGCGCACGATCCCGTGCGATGCCGTCGTGGTCACCGCGGACCTCGGGTCGTTCGAGCGGTTCGGGCTGCGGCGTCGGCTCGGGTTGCGGGCCTCGCCTTCGGCGGTGGTCGCGCACGGCACGGCGCCCGCCGAGGTGGCCGCGCGGTGGCCGGTGCAGGCGCATCACACCATCGAGTTCGGGCGTGAATGGGACCGGACGTTCACCGAGATCGCCGCGCGGCGCGGGCAGGGCGCCCTCATGAGCGATCCGTCGCTGCTGCTCACCCGCCCGGCGCTCACCGATTCCACGCTCTACATCGATCGCGCCGGACAGCACATCGACGCCACCGGCCATCTCGTGGACACCGTCCGCCACGAGCCGCTGTCGCTGCTCGCGCCCTGCCCGAATCTCGATGCGGCTCCGCTGGACTGGGATCGGCTCGGACCCGCCTACCTGCGCGAACTGCTGGGCGTCTTGGAATCCCGCGGCTACCAAGGCATTTCGCAACACTTCACGGTCGACCACCTCGACACCCCGCGCACCTGGCAGCGGCAGGGCATGCTGGCGGGCACCCCGTTCTCGGCCGCCCACCTGTTCCGGCAAACCGGGCCATTCCGCCCCCGGAACCTGGTGCGGGGCCGCGACAATGTCGTTCTCGCAGGTTCGGGCACCGTGCCCGGTGTCGGCGTCCCCACCGTGCTGCTGTCCGGGAAACTCGCAGCGACACGGATCACGGGTGATCTGCGACATGCCGGGCCGCGAACCTCCCGCACCGACGCGCTGGCATCGCCGCGCACGCACTAGACTGGCCCGCGTCCAGAATCCATGCGGCAGCCGCCGCCGACCTTTCCGGGGGGAAACGAACCGCCTATGCCGACCCCCGATACGGACGCCGCCACTGTGGGCGTTATGCACGACGACACCGCCGGTGTCACCTACACCGGCCAGCACAGCTGGGCGCGCAATGCCGCCGACTTCGCCCGCAGCCCCGAGGGTCATGCGGCGATACTCGGTTTCTTCGGCGCCATCATGATCACCTTCGGCGGCTTCGGCGCGGGCGCCACCCGCCGCAACGACCCGCTGCTCGAGATCGCGCACCTGTCGTGGCTGCGCTTCGGGCACGGGTACGCGCTGTCGACGGTGTTCGTGTGGATCGGCGTGCTGGCCATGATCACCGCGTGGGTGCGGTTGGGGCGGGCCACCATCGGGACCGTCGCGGGCGCGAAGGTCACACTCAACGAGCTGCGGGCCATTGTCGGCATCTGGATCTTCCCGCTGCTGTTCGCGGTGCCCATGTTCAGCCGGGACGCCTACTCGTATCTGGCGCAGGGAGCGCTGCTGCGCGACGGATTCAATCCGTACGCGGTCGGGCCGGTCGTGAATCCCGGTGTGCTGCTGGACAATGTGAGCCCGGTGTGGACCTCCACCACCGCGCCCTACGGGCCGATCTTCCTGCTGATCGCACGCGGCATCACGACCATCACCGGGGACAATGTGGTGGCGGGGACCATCGCGCTGCGGCTGGTCATGCTGCCGGGGCTGGCGCTGATGATGTGGGCGGTCCCGCATCTCACCAAGCATCTGGGCGGTAAGCCCACCACCGCGCTGTGGCTGGCGGTGCTGAATCCGCTGGTGCTGATTCATCTCATCGGCGGCGTGCACAACGAGATGCTCATGGTCGGCTTGATGGCCGCGGGCATCGCGCTCGTGCTGGAACACCATCACGTGTACGGGATCGTGGTGGTCGCCATTGCCGTGGCGGTGAAGGCGACCGCGGGCGTGGCGCTGCCATTCCTGGTGTGGATCTGGATGATTCACGAACGCGAGCGGCGGGCCGCGCGTGGTGAAGGTGAGGATCTGCCGCATCCGGTGGCCATGTTCGCCAAGATCGCCGGGCTCGGCATGGCGGTGTTCGCGGCCGTATTCGTGGCGGCGTCGGCGCTCGCGGGCGTGGGCCTGGGGTGGCTGACCGCGCTGTCCGGGTCGAAGAAGATCATCAACTGGCTGTCGCTGCCGACCGTGCTCGCGCACATGGTCACCTGGGTGACGCCGTGGCGGCTGGACTCCATCCTGTCCGTGACCCGGGCCATCTGCGCGTTCGCGCTCGTCGCGGTGCTGGTGTGGGCGTGGTGGCGGTTCCGGCACAGCGAGAAGGAAGCCGTCTTCGGCATTCTCGTCGCCTTCGTCGCCATCGTGATCCTGTCGCCGGCCGCGCTGCCCTGGTACTACTCGTGGCCGCTGGCGCTGGCCGCCGGATTCGCCCTGTCCACCACCACATTGCAGTGGCTGGTGGGCGTGTGCACCTGGCTCATGCTGGTGTTCCAGCCCGACGGGTCCATCGGGCTCTACAACTGGTGGCATGTCGCGCTGGCCACCTTCGCCTCCGTCGTGGCGGCGCTGGCGCTGCGCACCGTGGACCCGCTGAAGCTGAGCGCCCCACAGCACCACTCCCCCGTGCAAGCCCGGACACCCAGCACGGCATGACCATTCAGCTCGACCACGCCTACCGGGACTGCCGGCGCGTCGCCGCCGCCCACGGGCGCACCTACTTCCTGGCTACCCGGCTGCTGGAACCCGAGCGAAGACCGGCCGTACACGCGCTGTACGCCTTCGCGCGCATGGTCGACGACATCGTCGACGCCGCCGACGCACCCGCGCACGCGGAAGAGTCCGCGGCGCAACTGGATCGGATCGAATACGAACTGCGGGGGCACCTGGCGCGGATACCGGCGCGACTGCCGCGGGCCGGGTCCGGCCGGGCCGGTCACACGACGCCGGATCACGCACCGAGCATCACGCTGGATCGGCCGTCGAGCGCGGCACAGGATCGCGTGCTGCTCGCCGTCTCCGACACCATCCGCCGCTATTCCATTGCCGCCGAACACTTCTGGGTGTTCCTGGACTCCATGCGCATGGACATCCCCGGCAGCCCGCAATACCGCGACCGCTACCCCTCGATGGCGGCGCTACGCGAGTACATGCGCGGTTCGGCCGCCGCGATCGGCCTGCAACTGCTGCCCGTCCTCGGCACCGTGGTCCCCCGCGAAGACGCCGAACCCGCCGCGGCGGCACTCGGAGAAGCCTTCCAGCTCACCAACTTCCTGCGCGACACCGCCGAAGACCTCGACCGCGGCCGCATCTACCTCCCCGCCGACGAACTGGCCGCCTTCGACGTCGACGCCGACCTCCTCCAGCACTGCCGCCGCACCGGCCACACCGACCCCCGCGTCCGCCGCGCCCTGGCCCACCTGATCGCCGTCAACCGCGGCATCTACCGCTTCGCCACCCCCGGCATCGAACTGCTCTCCCCGCGCGTCCGCCCCGCCATCCGCACGGCGGCCATCCTCTACGGCGGCATCCTCGACGAAATCGAACACGCCGACTACGCGATATTCACCTGCCGCGCGGTCGTACCCCAGCACCGCCGACTACGCATCGCCGCAAAGGAATTCGCGGCCGCGCACCCTCTGCTGCGCCGCGCTGACTGACCTGCCTGGGCCGTGCCCACTCCCCTATTACTCCTCGCGCGGGAGCACCCTCTCCGCCGTGCCCCGATGCGCAAGCATCGAGGCACGAGAGAGCTCAGAGATGGGACTGCTCAGAACGGATCGGCCGCCGCGCGGCGGATCACCTCACGGGCCAGGGGGCCGTGCAGGGCGTCGATCGGGCGGCCGGGGAGTGAGTCGTCCTCGGTGTAGATCCACTGGAGGATTTCCTCGTCGGTGTATTTGGCGTCACGCATGACCGTGATCAGGCCGGTGAGGTGCTTGGCGACCTCGCCCGTGGAGTCGAAGAACTCCTTGGGGATTCCCAGCACGCCGTCGCGGCGGACCGCGATGATCTGGTGGTCGCGCAGCATCTGATGCACCCGCGTGACCACCATGCCCAGCTGCTCGGCTACGTCGGGCAGCGGGATCAGGGTCACCGAATCCGGCAGGACGTCTTCGCTGAAAGGAATGGCACTCACGCCGATAACGGTAGTCCCCCGTGCCGCTCCCGTCGCATCACACCCCGGCGCGACTACCATCGGGTGAGCCGCACCGGGCGGCGAGTACATCGGAAGGGCTGTAGTCAGTTGATCGGCGAGATGCTGGAAGGGCGCTACCGCATCGACGCGCCGATCGCGCGTGGCGGTATGTCCATGGTGTTCCGGGGGGTTGACGTCCGCTTGGACCGCCCGGTCGCCATCAAGGTGATGGACCCCAAATTCGCCGGCGACCCACAGTTCCTCACCCGGTTCGAACTCGAGGCCCGCGCGGTCGCCAAACTCAAGCATCCGTCGCTGGTCGCCGTGTACGACCAGGGCGTGGACGGCGATCATCCGTTCCTGATCATGGAATTGGTCGAAGGCGGCACCCTGCGCGAACTGCTGCGCGAACGCGGCCCCATGCCGCCGCACGCGGTGCGCGCCGTCGCCGAACCCGTACTGCAGGCCATCGGCGTGGCACACGCGCACGGCCTCGTGCACCGCGACATCAAACCGGAGAACGTGCTCATCTCCGACTCCGGCGAGGTGAAGATCGCCGACTTCGGCCTCGTGCGCGCCGTCGCCGAGGCGGGCATCACCTCCGACAGCGTCATTCTCGGCACCGCCGCCTACCTCTCCCCCGAACAGGTCACCAGCGGCAATGCCGACGCACGCAGCGACGTGTACTCGGCGGGCATCCTCATCTTCGAAATGCTCACCGGGAAAACGCCGTTCAGCGGCGACACCTCCATCTCCATCGCCCTGCAGCGGGTCGACAAGGACGTGCCCAGCCCGAGCCGCCTGATCACCGGCGTGCCACCCGAGATCGACGAACTGGTCGCACACGCCACCGCCCGCGAACCCGCGCACCGCTACGCCAACGCCACCGAGATGGCCAACGATCTGCACCGCATCGCGAGACAACTGCAGCTACCCGACTACCGGGTGCCCGCGCCCCAGGATTCCGCCGAACACCTGAGCTCGCGCTACCGCGCCCCCGCGGCCGCTCCCGCTCCCCGCGCGCACGCCCCCGCCCGGCCCGCACCGCCCGGCGCGAACGACGCCACCACCCACATCCCGGTCGATCCCCCGACCACCGTGCACCCGCCGCAGCATCAGCAGACCAGAGTCATGACCGCGGCCCGCGAGATCCCGCCGGACTACGCACCTCCCGCCCCGCCCGGCCCGCCGCAACGCCAGCCCGCCCCCCGCTCCGACCTGATCGAGGACAGAGGCAGATCCCGGCGCACCGTCGCCATCTGGCTGGGCATCGTGATCACCCTGGCCCTGCTGCTCGGCATCGGCGGCTGGTGGGTCGGAGTCGGCAGATTCGAGGCGGTGCCCTCCATCGCCGGCCTCGACAAGGACAGAGCCGTGGCCACTCTGGAGAGCGCGGGCTTCCGGACCGAGCTTCGCCAGAAGGCCAGCGATGTCATCCCGGAAGGCAATGTGGTCGGCACCGATCCGGCCGCCGGTTCCAAGGTCACCAAGGGTTCCACTGTCGCGATTCTCATCTCCAGCGGCAAACCGAAAGTCCCGGATATCACCGCGGGACAGGACGTCAGCAGTGTCAACCAGGCCATCCGCGATGCGGGCCTGACCCCGGTGGATGCCGGTGAGGTCGGCAGTACCGCTCCGAAAGGCACTGTCGCCAAAGTAGATCCCGCCCCCGGCACCATCCTCCCCGCCGGCGCGAACGTGAAGGTCTACAAGAGCAAAGGCTCCCAGCCGGTCAAGGTCCCCGACGTGCGCGGCAAAACCGAGGAAGAGGCGACCACCGCCCTCCAGACCGCCGGCCTCTCCGTGAAATCCATTCGCAGCGAATACGACGCCAAGGTCAAGGGCGGCCAGGTGGTCGGCACCGACCCCGCCGCGGGCTCCACCGTCGACTCCGGCGACGGCGTGGTCCTCATCGTCAACTCCGGCGTCTCCGTCCCCGACGTGCGCGGCGACAATGTGGCCTCGGCCCGCAACGAACTCCAGGCCGCCGGATTCAAGGTGGTTGTGCAGCAACTGTTCTCGAACGACAACTCGATCGTCGTCTCCCAGAGCATCCAGGCCGGGACCGCCGCCGAACCGGGGTCGACGATCACCATCGTCGCGCTGCCGTAGCTGTTCAGCGGGCGGTCGTGGGACCGGGCACGGTCGGCGGCGTGAGCTTCGCGGCGGGCAGGTGGCAGCCGGTCTGAGGACTGAGCACCGTGTTGACCTGAGAACCGAAGTAGAGGTCGATGCCGTCACCCTTGGCGTAAATCTGCACGCTGTGGTCCCCGGGCAGGTCCGAATACTGCGTCATTCCGTCGGCGCCGTGTTTCGCGGCAATCTCGCGGACTCGGCGCAGGGCCTCCGGCCAAACGTCATCCGGCAGCGGAGTAGCAGAGACATACTGCCCGATGTGGACGGCCTCGCCACCTGTTCCGTCGAAACGCCGGTCGGTGCAATTGACCCTGCTGACCTCACGCTTGAATTCCCAGGTCATCCCGGGAACCAACGCCGCGACCTCGTTTTCCATCTCTACGACCATGGCGAGTAGATCGTTCTGCGCCTGCTCGAGGGAGGACCGACGCTTCAATTCATCGAGCGCACTCTGACTCTGATCAGGCCCTTTGGGGTCGTCGTGCTTCACGCATCCGCTCAGGAGGATTGAGCAGGCAGCAACGCTCACGCCCACCAGACGGAGTGTTGAGCGGCGGATCATGGGCCCTCCGGAATCTTGTACGGCAGGTTGGGAAATCCTTCGACTCGCGCCTGGCTGTAGACGCCGGTGAGCACGGACGCCATATTGTGCACGGTCATTCGGGTTTGCCCCTCACCGGCGCTGCGCGGATAGTCACTGTGACCGCTGGCGCCAACGTATTCAACCCCGTCCACGACAGTCTTCTGCGTCTCGAGGCTGATCCATCCCGGTGTGTCGGTGGGACCGAAGCCGAACCGGTTGATCTTCGCGACAGGATCGTCGGGTGTAGCCATGGTGAATACGTGGCCATATTCGAGGCCATAGTCCTTGGGCTGTACCAGTGCATCGCCGACTCGCGGCGTCATGTGGTCCGGCATCTCACCGCCGAGCCCAGGCGAGCCATACAGCACCACATCGTCCACCGGCTGCTTGCCTTGGCTCCACAGCTGTTGTAGCGCAAGGCTGGTCGTCGTGGAGCCGTAGGAATGGCCCAGTGCGGTGATGTGCGCATTCTCGTTTCCGGAAGCTCGTTGCGACGCATCCAAGCCGTCATAGAAGTTCGCGAGCGCACCGGCCCCAACCTCCGCGCGGTCCGGGGAGGTAACTCCGACAAGTCCCTCGACAAGACCTACCGGATCACCGGTAATACTGGGAACACCCACATTCTGCGGTGGCTCGTACCCGAGCCACGCAATCGTTGCGACGGATTCATCCGCTCGGCCCGCATTCGTCAGCAAGTCCTGTGAGTGGAACCGTAGCTGTTCCGCCTCGCTGACCATGCCGCCCAGCGAATCCGCCGCATTCGTGTTGAGGCCCGGCACCGTGACCGACACGTGAGTGGCCGTATCCGGATTGCCGATCGCGATGGCGGCCTCGACGTGTTCGCCACCGCTCGCGTCCAGCACCATGAGCAGCCGGTCGGGTGTCCCGTCTGGCAGGGTCGAGCGGTTCTCCACCTGTGCGCGAATGGCTTTGACGTCGTCGATCTTGCCCTGGATCACCTTCTGCGCCTGCGAGGTGTCGGCGGTGGCCAGCTGCGTCTGCAATTCCCGCTCGGTGTAGCCGAGGATGCTGACATTCGCCTTGTGCCGGTCCAGGGCCGGAAGACCGTCGAGGGCACCGACGGTCTGCGGCTGGGTGGCGATCATGTATTCGCGCTGGTCCTCGGTGAGGGAATCCCACCAGGCCCGGTTCGCGGTGGGATCGGATTTCGCCGGGGCCTTGTCCGCGTTCGGGCGGGTCGGGATGTTCGCCATCGTCCCGGCCTCGGCGGGGGCCATGGCGCGCAGATCGGCTACGGCGGCGGCGATATCGGGTGCCCAGCGGGCATCACGGCGGCCCAGATCGTCGGCGAGACCTTGGAGGCGGACGGTCTCGTTGGTCTCCTCCTCGGAGTCGCCCAGACCGGTCACCACCCAGTCCTGGGATACCGCACCGCCCGCGCCCTCGACGGTTTTCACCGCCGCCTGCAGGGTGTCGATCGGGTGGCTCATATCGCGATAGGCCGCGCGGCAGTAGCTGCCGATATTGCTGTAGGCGTTGATGATTCGACCGATGTCGGTCCATTCCTCGTCGGCGCGCCCGGTGGCGGCGGTGCGGGCCGCACCGGACCAGTCCAGATCGTGGATTGCGCCGCGCATGGAGGCGCGAATGCCATTGATCCCGGGTTCGATGCCGGCATCGCCCTTTTCGGTTTCGACGGAGTCGGCGATCTCCCGGAGCGTGTCGATCTTCCAGGTGAGCACCTGGTCTTTGGTGGGGCGGGCCATGTCAGCGCGCCTGGTTCAGATCGGGCAGGGCCGAGAAGCGGGCCGCGACATCCGTGTCCTGGCCGCTGTAGAGGGCGGCTCCGGTGTCGAGCAGCTGGCCGAACGCGTCGAGCCGGGATTGCAGGACGGTCTTGGCCTGGGCGCTGGCCGGGTCGGCGTCGCCCAGTGCTGCGGCGATGGCCGATCCCGCCATGCCGGTTACGCCGCGACTGGCTCCGAGGTGCGGAACCTTGCCGGTGTCCGCGACCTCGTCGCTCATCGTGCGTAGCCGGTTGGCCGTCGTCTTCAGATTTTCAGGTGTGACACTGAACAAAGCATCCCCCAAGGTCTCATTTCAGACCTTGGCAGACTAACAGCGAACTTTTCAGCGCAGCATTTCGGCGACCAAAAAGGCCAGCTCCAGGGACTGCTGGGTGTTCAGGCGGGGGTCACACGCCGTCTCGTAGCGCTCTTCGAGGTTCAGGTCGGAGATGTCCTGAGCGCCGCCGAGGCATTCGGTGACGTTCTCACCGGTGAGTTCGATGTGCAGGCCACCGGGGTGGGTACCGAGAGCGTGGTGCACCTCGAAGAAGCCCTGAACCTCATCGACGATGCGATCGAAGTGGCGGGTCTTGTAGCCCGTGGAGGCTTCGTGAGTGTTGCCGTGCATCGGGTCGCACTGCCAGATCACCTGATGGCCGGTGGCCTGGACCTTTTCGATGATGGCGGGCAGCACGTCGCGGACCTTGCCATTGCCCATGCGAGCCACCAGGGTGAGGCGGCCGGGCTCGTTGTTCGGGTCGAGCCGCTCCACGTATTCCACCGCCTGTTCGGGGGTGGTGGTGGGGCCGATCTTGAGGCCGATGGGGTTGGCCAGCAGTTCCGCCAGCGCGATGTGCGCGCCGTCGAGCTGACGGGTGCGCTCACCGATCCACAGGAAGTGGGCGGACAGGTCGTAGAGAATGGGCTCACCGCTGACCGGGTGCTCACTCAGGCGCAGCATGGCCCGCTCGTAATCGAGCACCAGGGCCTCGTGCGAGGCGTAGATGCGAGCGCTGGACAGGTTCGGATCGTTCACGCGGCAGGCGTTCATGAACGCGAGGGCGCGATCGATCTCGGTGGCCATGGCCTCGTAGCGGGCGCCGGCGGGCGACTGGGCGACGAACTCACGGTTCCAGTCGTGCACCTTGTGCAGGTCGGCCATGCCGGCGCTGGTGAGCGCGCGCACCAGGTTCATGGCAGCCGAGGCGTTGGCGTAGGCGCGCACCAGACGCGACGGATCGTGTTCGCGCAGCGCCGCATCCGCGACGAGCGAGTTCACCATGTCACCGCGGTAGGACTTGAGCCCCAGCGAATCCACATCGGCCGAGCGCGGTTTCGCGTACTGCCCGGCAATGCGCGCCACCTTCACCACGGGCAGCGACGCGCCGTAGGTGAGCACGACCGCCATCTGCAGCAGCGTCCGGATATTGCCGCGAATGTGCGGCTCGGTGTTGTCGGCGAAGGTTTCCGCGCAGTCACCACCCTGCATGAGGAAGGCCTCGCCACGGGCCACCTCGGCCAGCCGCAGCTTCAGCTCCTCCACCTCGGCGGGCACGCAGATGGGCGGAACACTCTCCAGCACGGTGCGCATGCTCGCGGCCTGGTCGGGATCCCAGGACGGCTGCTGCAACGCGGGGCGGGACAGCGCATCGTCGAGGCGCCGACGCAGCTCGGCGGGCAGCGGAGGAAGTTCCGGCAAGCGATCGATCGGTACGTCGACGGTCCAGTTCACCCGTTCAGAATACGGACCGCGCAATACCCGCGAACCACCCCCAGGGCTGGAATCACTCACACCAGCGCCGCGACCTAGGGTAAAGAGCCCACACAGTGTCGGCAACGACCACGACCGAGAAGAAAGCCGAGCTCTTTGAGGTACTTTTACGATTGCGAATTCATCGAGGACGGAACGGTCATCGACCTCGTGTCCATCGCCGTGGTGTGCGAGGACGGGCGCGAATACTACGCAATCTCCACCGAATTCGATGAGAGCAAGGCTGGGCCGTTCGTGCGGCGGTATGTGCTGCCGCAGTTGCCGCCGCCGTCGTCGCCGCTGTGGAAGAGCCGGGAGCGGATTCGGGAGGATCTGTACAAGTTCCTGGTGCCGCGGCCGGGGGTGGAGCCGGAGCTGTGGGCGTGGGTGGGGGCCTACGATCATGTGGCGCTGTGCCAGCTGTGGGGGTCGATGGTGGATCTGCCCAATGCGCTGCCTCGGTACACCAATGAGCTGCGGCAGCATTGGGATCAGCACGGGAAGCCGGCGTTGCCGCCGGTGCCGAAGGACGCGCACGACGCGCTGGCCGATGCGCGGCACAACTACGCGAAGTTCGAGGCCATCGAGGCGCATCGGCGGCGGCAGGCTGTCTCGTAGCGCCACGCGGGCGCCCGCAGAATTCGGGTACACATGCGAAAGGGCCGGGATCTCGAGTGGATCCCGGCCCTTTCGTCGGCTGAGGGGTGAGCCTCAGCCCGCCATGGTCTGCGGCATGCGGTCGGCGTCGGGGCGCGAGCCCGAGGGGACGCCCTTCTTCAGGCTCGCGGCGTACACGTCCACGTACTCCTGGTCGCCCATCCGCATGAGCTCGTACATGATCTCGTCGGTGACGGCGCGTTCGACGAAGCGGTTGCCGCCCATGCCCTCGTAGCGCGAGAAGTCGATCGGCGCACCGAATTTCACGGTGACCTTCTTGCGGCGCCAGCGGAACGGGCCGGGCGGGCACACCTCGTCGGTGCCGATCAGAGCCACCGGGATCACCGGGACACCGGTCTCCAGGGCGAGGCGTGCCACCCCGGTCTTGCCCTTGTACAGGCGGCCGTCCGGGGAGCGGGTGCCCTCCGGGTACAGGCCCACCAGACGGCCCTCGTTGAGCAGCTTGCGTGCGGTGTTGAGGGCGCTCTCGGCGGCGGAGGCGCCGGAGCGGTCGATCGGGTACTGGCCGGTGCCGGCGAAGAAGAACTTCTGCAGGCGGCCCTTCAGGCCCGGAGTGGTGAAGTACTCGGCCTTGGCCAGGTAGGTGATGCGGCGCGGGCTGGCCAGCGGAGTGAACAGCCAGTCGGTGAACGACAGGTGATTGCCGGCCAGGATCGCTGCGCCGTCCTCAGGGATGTTCTCCAGGCCCTCGAATTTGGGCCGGTTGTAAAGATGGATGAACGGTCCCACCAAGACGAATTTCAGCAGCCAGTAGAACATCTCGTCCTTTCCCCTGTTTCGATACCCGGGACCGGCTCCGTTGCGGGCACCACACTCGACTAGCGACTCTACCGCTGAGACCTGTGTGTGACCAACCGCTCCCCCCGAAAAGTGGCGGGTTCGAACACAGGTTTTACGTGCGGTAACCGTCCGCCTGCGAACCTACGGTGACGTAACCGGGAAGGGCCGCGCGCGCCAGTTCCGCCGCGCCGATCATGCCTGCCGCCTCACCCAGTTGCGCGGTGCGAATCCGGGCCAGCCGGCGATGCCGGGCGCCGGTGATGGAGGCCGCGTAATGCTCGCGCGCGTCGTCGAGGAACAGTGGCGCGGAAGTGCTGACGCCACCGGCCACCACGATCAGATCCGGGTCGAAGATATCGCTCACGAAGGCCAGCCCGAGCCCGAGCCAGCGCGCGAAATCGGCCATCACTTCCAGGGCGACCGGATCGCCGTCCTGGGCCGCGCCCGCGACCCGGCGACCGGTGAGCGCGCCCGGTTCCCGCTTCACCTCACGGGCGAGCACGGTGGACCGCTGCGGGTCGGTGGCGAGCATCTCCAGCGCGGTGTCCACCAGAGCGGTTCCGCTGCAATACCTTTCCCAGCAACCACGTTTGCCGCAGGCGCAGGCGCGTCCGTTCGGCACCACCTGCAGGTGACCGAGTTCCGGTGCGACACCGTAGCTTCCGCGATAGAGCTGCCCGCCGACCAGCAGCGCGGCCCCGATCCCGGTGCCGATGGCCACCAGCACCACATTGCGGCCACCCGCGGCCGCGCCGAACCGGTGTTCGGCCCACAGCGCCGCGTTGGCGTCGTGTTCCAGGATCACCGGCAGTCCGAGCCGATCGGTGAGCCGCTGCGCGACCGGGGCGTCCTCCCAGGGTAGGTGGGGCGCGAAACGCACTGTGGCACGGTCCTCGTCGACGAATCCGGCCACCGCGAGACCGACCGCGCCGATGGCGTGCCGGCCGCACAGTTCCCGCACGGCCCGTGTCAGCCCGTCCTCGAGGGCGCGCGCCGAATGCGGCGTCGGCGCGGTCACGGTGTCGAGGACTTCACCCGAACCGTCCACCACGGACGCGCGAATATTGGTGCCGCCCACATCGATTCCCACGGTCAGCGGCACGTCCGATACCCCCGTCATGCCTTGATGGTGACGTGGATGGGGACATAGCCGGGCCGCGCCGCCTTGCGCCCGCCGCCCTGACCGCCTGCGCGGCCGGGCTTTTCACCGGCGGGCCGCCTGGCGGTGCCGGGACCCCGGCCGAATCGCCCGGTGGTGTCGTCGCCGCGCTCGGCCGAATCCGGTTTCGGGTCAACCGAATCCCCGGCGCGGTCGGAGTGCTCGCCCCGCGGATCCGCCGAATCGTGGTGGCGGGGGTTGTAATCCGGCGACTCCGGGTCCAGGTCGGGCGGGATGACCGGCTCCACCGGCACCCCGGCGAGCGCCTCGCGCAGCACGGTGACGATGGCGGTGCCGTGCTCGGCGATGGAGGCCACCACATCGTGATGCTGCCCGCGCACGACGGCCGCCGCCGCGCACACCGGGCACCAGCTGCAGCTGTCCCAGTCCGTGCGCCCGTCGGCGGCGGTGCGGCGCAGCACCGGTTCGACGCGTTCGAGGACCGCTTCGGCGAGCAGCTTCAGCTCCTCGGCGAACTCACCCAGGTTCTGGTCCGGATGCGGGGTGCGGGAATGGTCGTGAGTGGTGTTCATTTCGGCCAGACCTGCGGGTCGGGCCGGAATCGGATCACCAGCTGTTCTCCGTCGAGTTCGGCGGCCTCGACCGTGCACCGCCGCAATACCGGCGCCAGCCGCAGGCGGCGCCGCACCCCGTCCGCTCCCACGATCAAATCGTCCTCCACTCGTCCCAGCTGCAGGGTCGACGGATCGACCACGGGTAGATGCATGCGCATCGCGAACACGGAATCCACGCCCGCCTCCGACTCCAGCCGCACCACCGGCCCACCGTCGGCGGACAGCACACCGTCCGCATCTGAGCCAAGCATAGGGACCGGACCCGATCCCACCCAGTTACCACTCGCGTCGATCGCGTACGAGAGCGCCGACAGCGAATTCAGCCCCACCGGTTCCGCGCCCGCGTGCGCGATCACCGCGACCCGGATGCCGCCGACGCCACCCATTCGCCGCCGCAGTTCGGCGACCACCTGGAGCTGTTCGCCACGGCGATTCGAATACCACTGCACGGCGGGATGCGCCGCGGCAGCGGCCTGGGCAGGCTGTCCGGCGGCCTGGGCGAACGGCCCGGCAGGCGACGCGGACGGCCCAGCGTGCGGGGGTCCACCGGCGGTGCCGTCGGCCGCGAGCATGTCCGTATAGGACGCCTGCGCGGTGTTCGGATCCTGGTGCGACGGTGGGGCATCCATAGGCGGCATGACATCGCCATCCCCGGGCCGTGCCGGTTGAAACCCCTCGGTCCGATCACCGGGTCCGGCCGAGGGCACGGTCATCGCACCGCCCGAAGCGGCAAAGGTCCTGGGCCCCATGCCCGGCACCGCGCCACCGGATCCGGTCCGGCGCGCCGGGACTCCCCCGTCGAACCACGGCGAATGCGGAGCGGCGCCGGTGTTGGACCATGACGGACCGAGTTCGGCCACGGGCCTCGCGGTGCGCTCGGCCGGATTCGGGCCGGCGGTGCGGTCGCCCGGATTCGTGGCGGGCCCGGGCGCGAACATGTCATCCGGCGCGGGCAGCTCCGGCAGCACCTTGTTGACCAGGACCGCGTCCAGGCGCAGGCCGAGCAGGGCTGCGGCGGAACGGACTCGGGCCGATTCGGCGACGGCGACCTGTTCTGCCGCCGTGACCAGTTTCGCGCCGGTGCGTTCGCGGTCGGCGATGAGATCGCGGGCCTTGGTGACGGCCGAGGCGATCTCCTGGACGGTGGCGGCGAGCAGCGCGCGTTTGAGGTCGCCGCCGATGGCGGTCATGGTGCGGTTGTGGGCGGGCCACACCCGCTCCAGGTAGCCGAGCAGCATGTCGGGGGCGGTGATGATGCGCAGCATGTCGGCCGAGGGTGGGCAGTCCAGGATGATGACGTCCCACCGGCCGGCATCGGCGTAGTCGGTGATCTCCAGCAGTGCGAGGATCTCCTGTACGCCGGGCAGGCCGGTCAGTTCGGCGGGATCGAGTGCGCTCAGGTCGAATCCGTGATCGTGGCCCGCGCCGGCGGCCAGCGCCACCACGCCGCGGAAGCGATCCTCCAGCAGCGCAAGGGAATCGACTTCGATCACGTCGAGGCCGGGCTGCACCGAGGCCACACCGGGTGTGACGCCGGGCTGGTGCTGGAAGCGGAATCCCAGTGCGTCGCCGAGGGAATGGGCCTGGTCCAGGGACGCCAGCAGCACCCGTCGTCCCTGCCGCGCGTAGGCGAGGGCGGTCGCGCATGCCAGCGTCGTCTTCCCCACGCCGCCCTTGCCGATGAACAGCTCCACCCGGGTGGAAGGGCGCTCGGTCCTGCTCGCGGTCAGCCTTCGACCCGTTTCTTGAGTTCCTTCAGGGCCGTGTCGGTGATGACCTTCTCGGCTTTGCGTTTGAACATGCCGATCATGGGGATGTTCAGGTCGACGGTGAGCTCGTACACCACCTGGGTGCCGCCGTCGGGCAGGGCGATGAGCTCGTAGGTGCCGTCCTGCGCCTTCTGCAGGTCACCGGCGACGAGGGTCCAGCTGACCGCCTTGCCGTCCGGCCGCCAGGTGTAGGACAGCGTGTAATTGTCCTTGACGACCCCGGCATCCAGAACGAACCGGGCAGTGCGGGCGCGCCCGTCCGGGTACTTCTCCAGCACTTCGACCGAGCGGGCCGCGGCGACCCATTCCGGATACGACTCCAGATCCGCGATCACGGCCATCACTCGATCCGAGGGGGCGTCGATCACGATCGACCTCTGAGTCCGATCGGCCATGGGTGGCAACGCTTCCTTTCCGGTGGTGACGTACGGTCAGCGCGCCGCGGGCGCTACACCGGCCGGGCGGCCGGCCTCGAGCCTGGCCTTGATCTCGAAGGACATCTTCTTCCCCGCGACCCGGCGCACCCGATTGGCGGCCATGAGATCCCGGATGGACATACCTTCGACGCCGCCCTTGGGTTCGGCGTGCAGGAAGTAGTGCAGGATCACCCCGTCGAGCATGGACTCCAGCCACACCTCCATGGTGCCGTCCAGCGCCCCGGTGACCGTCCAGCGAATTCCCTTGTCGCCCCGGTCTTCCCGCACCTGCAACTGCAGGTCCGGCCACCATTGACGCCAGCGGGCCCGATCTGCCAGCACCTCGCCCACGGCCGAGCCCGGCGCGGCGACGAACGTCTGGTCGGCAACCTGGATACTGCTCACGCCGCTGAGCCTAGCGCAGGTGGTGGATCTGCTCGGTGTCTGCTGTGCCCGGCTCGGTGCCGGCGCTGCCGAGCAGCTCGCGCAGACGCGCGCCCATGAGGTCCCAGCGCCATTGCCGCTGCACCCACTGCCGGCCCGCCGCACCCATGGCCGCGGCGGCGTCGCGATCGGAGAGGATCTCCACGATGGCGTCGGTGATGGCCTGGATATCGCGGCCGCCGACCACCCTGCCGGTCTCACCCTCGCGGACGGTTTCGGGCGCTCCGCCCGAATTGCCCGCGACCACGGGCACTCCCGTCGCGGAGGCTTCCAGGAACACGATGCCGAGACCCTCCACATCGAGGCCGAAACCGCGCGTGCGGCACGGCATGGCGAAGACGTCGGCGATGGTGTGGTGGGCGGCGAGCTCCTTGGACGGCACGCGCCCGGTGAAGATCACGTCCTTGGACAGTCCCATGGCATCGGCGAAGACGCGCAGCTTCTCCTCGTACGGGCCGCTGCCCGCGATAACCAGCACGGCCCCGTCCACCCGCCGCTTGATCTCCGGCATGGCCGTGATCAGCATGTCCTGCCCCTTGCGCGGAACGAGGCGGGACAGGCACAGAATGGTGGGCCGGTCCCCCAGCCCGTAGCGGGCGCGCAATTCCGCGCGCGCCGCCGGATCCGGTTTGAACACCTCGGAATCCACTGCGGGCGGCAGGTATTCGAGCGCCGACTGAGCTCCGAAGGCCGCCGAGAACCGCCGCCGCGTGTACTTGCTGACATAGGTGACGACATCGGTGTGGTCGCCGATCACGCGCAGCGCCTGCCGCGCCCCCGGCAGCATGGACCAGCCCACCTCGTGCCCGTGCGTGGACGCGAGGATCCGTTCCGCGCCCTTGCGCCGCAGCACCGGCGACATCAGGGCCAGCGGCGCGGCCGCCCCGAACCACACGCGATCGCACTGCTCGTCGCGCAGCAGTTTGGCCGCGCGCCGCATGACCAGCGGCGTCGGCAGCATGAGCGTGGTGGGATGGCGCACCACCTGGAACGGCTGGGCCGCGTCGAACTTGCGATGGCTGTCCCCACGCCAGCGTGGCGCGTAAACCACCAGCTCATCGGGCGGCAACTGCAGGGTCAGCGCATGCAGGTACGACTGGATTCCGCCCGGTCGCGGCGGGAAGTCATTGGTAACCAGCAGCGTTCGCCCCATATGCCTTAACCTACTGCACCCGCTGCGGGCGCTCCCGGCACGCGTCTACGAGGCGCGGCGATCGGCCGCCCCACCGGAATGCAACAGCGTTCCGTCCAGGGTGGCCTGCAACTGATCCCGCAATTGGGATCGCGTCATGGCCGGATCGACGAAGGCCAGGGTGCACACGCGGCGCAGGGACAGCTGGAGCTCCTCGGCCTGCGCGGTGGTCAACTCCGGATGTGCCAGCGCGACGGTCTCCATCAGCCCGATCAATTCGGTGGTCAGCACCTCCTCGAGCGCGGCGCGGAAGGTCCCGGCATCCAGTTCGACCGCTGCCAGCGCAGAGGGCTGCACGTAATGGATTGCGGCCCAGGCCAGGGTGTCCAGACTGGCCGTCAGCAGCGCACGCGGATCGGTCTGTGCCAGCGTCGCGTGCTCGCGCCGGAAATCCGCGCACACCCGCTGCAGGTTCGCCGGATCCATGCCGAACAGCACCAGCGCCCGTTTGCTCGGGAAGTAGTGGTAGAGCCCGCCCACCGACATGTGCGCGTGTTTGGCCACCTGTGTCATGGTCAGTTCGCGGGTGCGCCCCGGGAGCAGCAGCGGCCGGACCGCGGTGAAAATCTCCTGCTGCCGCGCCAGCCGGTCTTCCCGTGGGCGGCCGGGTTTTCCGAATCCCATGGCCGATTCCTCTCGGTAACTCCTCCGACTATGGCATTCGACCTGCACTATTGGCGACGATCGGCAGGAATGGAACAGAGGAGCCGACCATGTCTCAACCCGAGCTCGACCTGATCGAGCGCGTCTACCGCGCCTTCGACACCCACGATTTGGCCGCCATCGCAACACTTTTCAGCCCGGAGGTGCAGATCCGGCAGACCACCGAGCTGCCGTGGGGCGGCCATTTCCGGGGACACGCGGGCGCGGCCGAATTCTTCACGACACTGCTGAAACATATCGACAGCAAGGTGATTCGCGAACGGCTGTTCGTCGCGGGCGACCGGGTGGTGCAGACCGGGCGCACCGTGGGGACGACCGCCGCGGGTGTCGCCTTCGATGTCCCGGAGGTGCACGTGTGGCGGGTCCATGATGGACGGATCACCGCCTACGACGCCTACATCGACACCCCCGCCATGCTCGCGGCCCTCGGCGGCCGGCCATGACGGAGCTGGTCGCGGAGACGCGCATCGACCGTCCCGCCGCCGCGGTGTGGGCACTGCTCGCCGACTACGGCAATGACCCGCGCTGGCGGCGAGGCGTGCACACCATGGCCCCGGAGCCGCCGGGACCGGTGACGGCGGGCACCCGCACCGCCGAGGTGCTCCGCTTCGCCGGGCGGACCTACCTCAATAACGGCGAGGTGCTGGCGGTCGAGCCGGGCCGCAGTTTCCGCTGGCGTACGACCAGCGGCGTGCGCGCCACCGGTTCCCGCACCGTCGAACCGGCCGGGGCCGGCAGCTGCGTGGTGCGGCTGCGGGTGCACATCCAGCCCTCCGGTGTGGATCGGCTGGTGGCGCTGGTGTTCGGCGGCCTGTTGCGGCGCAACCTGATCCGGGATCTGGAGCGGTTCCGCGTCCTCGCCGAATCGAATGCGTGAGCAGGTTCCCAGTCGCCCGTCTCCTGCATGAACGGCGCAGGTACACGGCGCGAAGGCGGGTCGACACAGGTACCGCGGTACTCGTGACCGGTCCGCGCGCAAGGCCGACTCTGAGGAGGTCATCGGTTCAGTAGTCAGACCAGGGAGGCAACGATGACTGATCCATTCACAGGCCCCGCCGATCAGAAGACGATCATCCTGCGCGCACCGGCGGTGGGCGCGACGCGTGATCCCTTCGACGGGCCCGGCGCACTGCCGTTCGACGCGGCCGAGGCCGCCGCGAACATTCGGGTCGAAGTCGACGAGCGGCTGGATCGCCGCAGTTTCGGCACCATGGTGAACGACGCGACCGTACTGGCCTTCGCGCCCGCCATGCCGATGAAACTCATCGAACCGATGGAGGCCGCACCAGGTTTCGAGACCGAGGTCGGTCCGGCCACCTGGGGCGTCACCGCGGTGGGCGCACCGAACTCGCCGTTCACCGGCAAGGGGGTGACGGTGGCGGTGCTGGACACCGGCATCGACGCCACCCATCCGGCGTTCAAGGGCGTCGACCTGGTGCAGCGCGATTTCACCGGAACGGGCAGCGCCAAGGACACCAATGGGCACGGAACCCATTGCGCGGGCACCATCTTCGGTCGTGACATCGACGGCCTGCGCATCGGCGTCGCGAACGGGGTGGAGAAGGCCCTGATCGGCAAGGTGCTGGGCGGTCCCGCGGGCGGCGGCAGTGATGTGCTGTGCCAGGCGATGATGTGGGCGGCCGACAATGGGGCGCACGTCATCTCCATGTCGCTGGGCATCGACTTCCCGGGCTGGGTCAAGGAATTGGTCGACACTCACGGATTCGGGATTCCCGCTGCCACATCCATCGCGCTCGAGCAGTATCGCGCGAATATCCGCCTGTTCGAACAGCTCTCGAACCTGCTCGGGGCCCGCGCGGCCGTGGCCCAGACCATGTTCATCGCCGCCGCGACGGGCAATGAGAGCGAACGCACGGCCAATCCGCCGTTCACGATCAATGTCGCGCCGCCGGCCGCGTCGGCGGGCATCGTCGCCGTCGGAGCGCTCGGTCAGACCCCGGCCGGGCTGAAAGTCGCGTCGTTCTCCAATACGCGTGCGACGGTTTCGGCTCCGGGCGTGAATGTCACCAGCGCCAAGGTCGGTGGCGGCACCACCGCGAAAAGCGGCACCAGCATGGCGACACCGCATGTCGCCGGGATCGCGGCGCTGTGGGCGGAGAAGCTGACGCAGCAGGGGGCGCTCAATCCGGTGCTGTTGCAGGCGAAGGTGATCGGCTCCACCACCTCGAGCGGCCTGGCGCCGGGCAGCGACGCGCTCGACGTGGGTGCGGGACTCGTGCAGGCGCCCGTGTGAGGACCTGCGCTGCGGGTCAGGCGGCTTCGCGACTGCGGGCGGTGATCCAGGACCGCCAGTCGGTGCGGAAGGCCGGTCCGGAGACGCCGAGCGTGTCCTGCAGGATCGTGTCGACGGCGGCCTGGTCCTTCGGCCCGGTCGCGAGCCGGCGATACAGGTTCACCAGCGCCGGGTCGCCGAACTGCGCGGCAATAAAAGCGCAGGCGGCCCAGCCCTGTTCGTAGGCGAGCGCGGCCTGCCCGCTGGCGGGTTCGTACTGTGCGTCGGGCGGCAGATCGGCGGGCAGGTCACCGGTGCGGGCGCGCGAGATGAGCGTGGGCGCGATCTCGGCGATCGGCTTGCGGGTGCTGCGATGCGCGGTGTACTCGGCGAATCCCTCGAGCATCCACTGCGGTGACCCGTCGACGGTGACCGCCCGCGTGGCGACATGGGTGAGCTCGTGCCGCAGCACCGTGCGCAAACCGTCCGCGCCCAGCCGTTTTCCGGCTTCGGGACCGAAAACCACCCGCTGCCCTTCGGGTTGGGTGCCCGGGTGGAACGGATCGGCGACGGTGGCCGCCGCGACCTCGGCGGGCACATCACCGGTGGCGTGGGTGAGCGCGGCGAATTCCGACGGGCTGGACGCGACCACCACGACCGGCGCCTGCGACCAGTCGTTGCCCCACAGCGCGCTCACCGCGACGGTGGCCGCCATGAGTTCGTTTGCCAGTACATCGATCTCGCTGCGCCGCGCCGGATGCCCGAGCACCACCCCGACCTTCCCGGATCCGGTGAGCACCGGTTCGGCCACGACTTTCCCGTAGGAGTCCATGATCCGCCGCAGCTGCGGCACCTGCGGGTCGGTGGCCACCAGCCCGGCGTCCCCCGGCACCACCGCACGGATCTTGGGCAGCACCGAATTCGGCATGATGAGCAGCGCCCCGCAGGCCGCGGTGAGCCCGGTGACCATCACACAGGTGAGGACGAACTGGAATCGTCGTTTGGCCGACAACCAGCCGCGAGCCTGTCGCAGTGCGCTCATTGCCACCCTCGGGTCAGGAGCCGGTCAGAACCGGCGCGCCGAATTGAATGGTGTGGACCCCATCGGCGCGACCTGGACCGGGACGCCGAATGTGGAGGCGTGCAACATCAATCCATTGCCCGCGTAGATGCCCACGTGTGAGATCTCAGGGTAGAAGAAGACCACATCGCCGGGCTGCAGGTCCTTCTCGGCCACCGGGGTGCCGAAGCTCGCCTGCTGCTGGCTGGTGCGCGGCACGCTCTTGCCGACCTGCTTGAACGCCCACTGCACGAGGCCGGAGCAGTCGAACTGGTCGGGACCGGTTGCGCCCCAGACATAAGGAGCGCCGATGCGGGTGAGCCCGGCCGCCAGCGCACTGGTGCCGCTGCCGGGGACCAGGCCGCGCAGCAGGGTGTCGCGGTCGAAGCCGGGCGGGAAGGGGGTGCCGGCCAGGGCCGAGCGGTCGCCCGCGGAGAGCTGACCCCAGGCGGCGATCACGCCGGCGATGGAGCCTTGCAGCGCGGCGCGTTTCGTTTCGAGGTCGGTGCGCAGCGCGTCGGCGGCGGTGCTGGCCGCGCGGGCGGCGTCGGCGGCGGCGCGGGCGGCGGATTCGGCGGCCGCGGCCGCGTCGCTGGCCTGCTTGTATTGGCTCACTTGCCGATTGGTGCGCGCGCCCATCAGATCCACGATGGACATCTGATCGAGCAGCTGCTGCGGTGAGTCGGCGGCCAGCAGGGAGCTGAGCTGATTGCTGCGGCTGGTGAGCAGGGCCGAGGTGGCGGCCCGGTCGATGGCCGGCTGATACTTGCGGATCTCGGCCTTGGCCGCGTCGAGCGCGGCGGCGGCGACGGCGGCCTGGTCATCGGCGGTCTTCAGCGCCGCGAGCTTGGTGTCGAGATCGGCCTGGGCGCCGAGCGCCTGCTGATTGAGCTGTTCGGACTCCCGCGACAGGTCGACCAGCCGCTGTACCGCTTCCCCGGCGGTGGCCGGTGCGGCGACCGGGTCGGCTGTCGCGGGGGCGGTGCCGGATGCTCCGAGCACGACCACCCCGATCGCCAGAGCGCCTCCCACCAGGCGCGCACTTCGATATCCCCGTGCACGGTATTTCGGTGTTCGATCGTTCCGCTGCGCTGCCACCTTTGGCATGTCCCGTTCTCTTACCCCAAGCCGGAAAAGAAGGTCTCGATAAGATTACGAAACGGCGACCGCTTGTGTCCAGTAGGCCACGGAACAATTACGGTCGCCGCTTCGTGCGCAGGTCAGGCAACTGTTTGTCGCAGTTGCGCCGCCCGCGGCCGAGTCTCAGACGCGCCGTGCGCCCGCGAACGGCATGGACGAGATGGGGGCAACCTTGACCGGCTGACCCGAGGTGGAGGCGTGCACGACCTCGCCGTTGCCGACGTACATGCCGGAGTGGCTGCCGCCGTAGAACGAGACGATGTCGCCGGGCTGCAGGTCGTCCATCGACACCGGGGTGCCGGAGGCGAGCTGGTCGTAGCTGGTGCGCGGGATGCTCACGCCGGCCTGGGCGTAGGACCACTGCATGAGGCCGGAGCAGTCGAAGGCGTTCGGGCCGGCGGCGCCGTACACGTACGGGGAGCCGACCTTGCTCAGCGCGGCGTCGACCGCCATCTGATGCACGCTCTGCTGCGGCGCGGCGGGCGCGCCCGGCACCTCGACGCCCGGGAGGGCGGGGATCTGCACCGGAATCGATTCCGGCACACCGGGGATGCCCGCGGGGAGCTGGATGGCGTCGGGCACATCGAAGGTGCCGACGCCGGGGATGGTCACCGGCTGGGCCGACGCGGGGGTAGCGGGCAGCAGCAGCGCGCTCAGCGTGGCAGCGCCGACGGCACCGGCTGCGGCGGCGCGCTTGGCATTGCGCTGCATGCCCCGGACCTGTCGCTTGACGGTGGTGGTCGCCATGGTGAGGAACTTCCAATCTGCCCCGCGACGCCGCACCGGTTTGGTGGGTCGGACTCCGCGAGGTCTCAGGAAGATTACGAGGACATAACGGTGGGTTGTAAAGCTGCGGGATGACCCGGGTAGTCCAAAAGTGTTACGCACCCTCATTTCGGTGCGACAAAGGTCACACCAATCACGAAACAATAACGAGCGGCGTTTTGTCCGGAGCATCCAGACGGCTACCGGCGGGTAAAGATCAGGTGCTCGAGACGCTCGCGACCTGGACGAATTCCCTATAACACCAGGTCAGCGTCGAGGCTCCCGACCTGGGGCGGACCGACTCGCCAGTGCGACACGCCCGACCGCGCGGACCCGGGACAGCACGCACCGGAGGCGGACGCGAACCAACCGTCCCCTTTCCCAAAATTGATACACTTTTCGAATCTTTGTGACCCTGGTCACAAAGAAGCATATTTCCGCAATTCGGGGATTTCATCTCGAGAATCTCGACGAGATATTCAGACATATCCCCTGGTCGATATTCCACAGTGGTATTCCGGCGCATTCGCCCGGTCACGGGCCGATTCGTTCCGGCCCGACCTGTCGGACCCCGCGCCTACAGTTGCTGGCCGTGTCCGAACAGTTGGCCTTCGACGAGCTCGAAACCCCGCTCTACGACACGACGTTCGTGGTCGTGGACCTGGAAACCACAGGTACCAGCCCCGACGGCGACGCCATCACCGAGATCGGCGCGGTGAAGGTGCGCGGCGGCGAGGTGCTCGGCGAGTTCGCCACCCTGGTCAATCCCGGTTGCGCGATTCCACCGCAGATCGTGCACATCACCGGCATCACCACCGCCATGGTCATGGACGCCCCGCCGATCGAGTCCGTGCTGCCCGGCTTCCTGGAGTTCGCCGCCGGCGCGGTGCTGGTCGCCCACAATGCCCGCTTCGACACCGGCTTCCTGCGCGCCGCCGCGGCCCGCTGCGCGCTGCCGTGGCCGGCCTTCCAGGTGGTGTGCACGGTGCAGTTGGCCCGCCGTGTCCTCAGCCGTGACGAAGCGCCGACGGTGAAGCTCGAAATGCTCGCCCAGATCCTGGGTTCCGAGACCCGGCCCACGCACCGCGCCCTCGACGATGCCCGCGCCACCGTGGACGTGCTGCACGCCCTGATCGCGCGGGTCGGCAATCAGGGCGTGCACAGCCTCACCGAGCTGGTCGATTACCTGCCGGAGGTGACGCGCCGCCAGCGCGCCAAACGCACTCTCGCCGCGAACCTTCCGGACACCCCGGGCGTCTACCTCTTCCGGGGTCCTTCCGATGAAGTCCTCTATATAGGGACCGCGGTGAATCTCCGCCGCCGGGTGCGCAACTACTTCACCGGTTCCGACACCCGCCCGCGCATGCGCGAGATGGTCCAGCTGGCCACCCGCGTCGATCACGTCGAGTGCGCGCACGCCCTCGAGGCCGGCGTCCGCGAACTCCGCCTGCTGCTGGCCCACACCCCGCCCTACAACCGCCGCTCCAAGTTCCCGCAACGCGCCTGGTGGCTCACCCTCACCGACGAGCCCTTCCCCCGCTTCGCCGTCTCCCGCACCCCGACCCGGGATGCCCTCGGCCCCTTCACCTCCCGCGCCGACGCCCTCGACATCGCCGCCACCGTCGCCGAGCACGCGGGCCTGCGCACCTGCACCACCCGCATCCCCCGCACCGGCCGCCACGATTGCCCGCCCGCCGTGGTCGGCGGTTGCCCCGCGAGCGCCGAAAACAGCGCGCTATATATAAAGGAATACTCCGCCGCGCCCGAGGCGGTCCGCGCCCTCTTCTCCGGCCGCAGCGACACCCTCCTCCACGCGATGCGTTCGAAACTCGAATCCCTCTCCACCGCAGAGCATTTCGAGGCCGCAGCCCGCCTGCGCGACCGCATGGTCCCGGTGCTCCGAGCCCTCCGCCGCACCCAGCGCCTCACCGCGCTGGCCGCCATCCCCGAACTGATAGCTGCCCACCCCGACGGCGCCGGTGGCTGGGAGTTCGCGGTTATCCGCCACGCCCGCCTCGCCTCCGCCGGCACCGCCCGCCGCGGCATCTCCCCTATGCCGGTCGTCGAACGCCTGGTGGCCTCCGCCGAAACGGTCATCCCGGCGCGGCTGACCGCTCCCACCGACCCGGCACCCGATCCGCTGCCCGGCGACGATCCGATCGCGGACAGCCCGTATCCCCCACTGCGCGGCGCCCTCCCGGAAGAAGCGGGCCTGCTCGCCCGCTGGCTGGAACAACCCGGCACCCGCATAGTCCGCACCACCCACGGCTACGCCGAACCCCGCCTCGGCGCCGGCCCCTGGCTCGCCTGGCTCACCCACGCGGAAGCCGCAGCAGCCGCCGAGAAATCCCAGGACCCGCCGCTCAACGAGTAGCAAGCACGATCACCATCCCGCCGCCGAGGACGAGATACCCGAGCAGACACAGCAATCCGAACGTCCCCACCGGCCCGACCAACGACTCGGGCCCGTGTTCACGGCCCACGAGCCGCGCCAGCGGAATGATCGCGTCATTGTCGTCACCGTCCACCACCGTCAGAGCGCTGAGGATCACCAGCACATCCGCCGCCACCAGCCACGGCACCATCCCGGGCGGAGCCAGATACCCGGCGATCACGAGCGGGCTGAGCAGTACGGGGAACGGCACGACCAACCACACCGCGATGATCGTGATCCACCCCGGCGCCAGCAGAATTCGCACCGCGACAACAACCACGGCGACCACCCACTGCGCCCACATGATGCTCATGGCTCCCCCTCCCGGTTCACGGTAGCGGGGCCCGGCCGCACACCGCCCCTACTTTCGGGCAGCAGCCCATCCACGACGAAAGCCCTTGCGCGCAGGCAGAATCAGGTGATGGAGGTCCCTGACGCGGAACGCTGGAACCACAACATCCACTATCACGGACTGCTGGCGGAGGCGGTGGCCGACGCCGGGCAGGTGCTCGACATCGGTTGCGGCGAAGGGATGCTGGCGCGCCGCCTGCGCGCGCAGGGCTCGGAGGTCACCGGGATAGACCTGCACGAGCCGAGCCTCGAGCGGGCGCGCGCGCAATCCCCCGACGGCGGCATCACCTACCTGAACGCCGACTTCCTCACCTATCCCTTCCCGCCCGAATCCTTCGACGGCATAGTCTCGGTCGCCGCGCTGCATCACATGGACACCACTGCCGCCCTCACCCACATGCGTGATCTGCTCCGCCCCGGAGGCACCCTGGCCGTGGTCGGCCTCACCCGCGATGCCTTCCCCCGCGACCTCCCGTACGTGGCGGCGGCATGGGCGGCCACCATCTGGCAGCGCCTGGTGCACTCCCAGTGGGAGCACGCGTCCCCGGTGGCGTGGCCACCACCGGAAACCTTTCCGGAATTCCGGGATCTGGCCACGAACCTCCTCCCGGGTTCCCGCGTCCGCCGTCACGTCCTCTGGCGCTATTCGCTGCTCTGGACGAAACCCGTGCACGCGTGACCGGCGGCGTCTAGGTGCGATTGCCGGGGCGGCGGCTGGGTGGGTGGCCGCGCCAGCGGTGGTAGGCGTGGCTGAAGGCGGCGGTGTCGGCGTAGCCGAGGCGGCGGGCGACCATTTCGACGGTGAGGCCCTGGGTGAGGAGTTCGTCGGAGAGGGTGGCGCGGATGCTTTGGCGGAGGTCTCGGAAGGTGGTGTGGTCTTCGGACAGGCGGCGGTGCAGAGTTCGCTCGGAGAGGCCGAGTTCGCGTGCGACGGCGCCGAGCGGCGGCATGGCGGTGGGGTCGCGCAGCAGGATGTGGCGGACCTGGGCGGCGGTGCCGGTGAAGCGGTGGCGCTGGTCGAGCAGGGCCTCGCACTGTGCGATGCAGATCGCCGCGACGTGGCGATCGGGGGCGGGGGTCGGCTGGTCCAGCAGCACCCGGGGAATCGTGAAAGCTGTTCGGTGCGCGCCGGATTCGATCTCGATGGGGATGTCGAAGAAGTTGAGCATGGACGCGCCGAAGGCGATCTCGGTCGGGGTGACGGTATCGCGCAGGTCGACGTGGATGGGCTGCCGCAGGTCGGCGACCAGGCGTAGCACCGTCGGTGAGATGAACAGCCCGGCTACCCGGGATGCCCCGACCAGGTCGCGGGCCAGCAGGAATGAGCGCACGTCGACTGGCACCCGACGACGCGGTCGACCGGGCACTCGCGGGCATGTCCCGCACCGACACCGTAATCGACAGCGTGGTAACAGATTTCGCGAATCTCGGTCGCGGCGCGGGCTGGCAGCTGCTGGCCGAAGCCCTCCGCACCCGCAACCCTGCCCCACCCGGCGCCCCGGATTCCCTGCGCGAACTCCTGACTCCGCTGCTGTCTCCACCTCCCTGGTTCGACCCGGTACTCGCGGCCCACGGCGCCCGCGTCTGGTGGCGTTTCGCGCCCGCCGTCATCATCGGCCTGGGCGGCAGCCTGCTCACCGCCTACAACTTCGGCGACCTGAACAAACCTCAGGCTCTGAACTCCCGCTCGGAGAAAATGGCCGCCCGCCGCTACGAGGAAACCGCCCGCTGGGTGCTGTCCGCCACCGCCCCGGGCGCCGTCACCCCCGGCGGCCCCGGCTTCGACGCCACCATCCGAATCCGCTTCGTGCACGCCATGGTTCGCCGCCATCTGCGCACCTCCGGCCGCTGGCGCGCCGACCTGTGGGCCGAACCCATCCACACCACCGGCATGGCGCTGACCATCGATGGCTTCCTGCTCCTCCCCCTGGCCATGTACGACCTGTTCGGAATGCCGTTGACCGAGCCCGAATCCGAATCCGTTCGCCACCTCTGGCACTGGATCGGCCACCTGATGGGCGTCCCGGATCCCCTGCTCCCCCACACCTTCACCGACGCGGAGAATCTCAGCCGCGCCGCCCTCACCCTCTTCGCCCCACCCGACGCCGACACCGAACTCCTCACCCGCGCCCTGCTGCGAGGCGGCCTCCGCGCCGAACGCGTTCTGCCCCAGCCACTGTGGCGCTACACGGCCCCGATCCTCCGCCCCGCCGTGTCCACCCTGATCTGGGGCGGCACCGGCCGCATCGTGAACGCCTACAACAACCCCGACACTCCGCCACCGCGCAATCATCCCGCCGTCCTGGCCCTCCGTCAGGCGGCCCGAATCCGGGAACCCTTGCGCCGCCGGGGTTTACTCGGCACCGACCAGGACATCGCCGTCCGGCAGCGCGGCATCCTGTCCGGCGCTCTGGATGCCATGCGCGCATCCACGGAGCCGGTCACCCCGGAACACGCGGTAACACCGGCTCGGACCCACACCTGATTCCCGTCCTTCCAGGCTGACCACATCAGCCTGCGACTACGGCGAGGCATACCGGACCATTGGCCGCGACCAGAAGGCCCGCCTGGAAACGGGTTTCTGCACCGAGCTGAGCCAGGACATCGGCAACGCGCCGGCGGTACGTACGCACGGATATGCCGAGTTTGCGGGCCGCGGGCGTATCGCCGAGCCCCTCGCTCATTGCCTGGAGCACGGCACGCGCCTGGACGCAGTCGCGATGTGAGCAGGGCAGTCGGTCGTCGCCGTGCGGGGGAAGGGGGGTGAAAAGGTGCAGCAGGAATGCGCGCAGCATGCGGGCCAGATGCGTATCCGTGGTCCGCAGTGTCCAGTTCGTGGCGTCACTACCGCGCAGGAATAGTATCCGCTGATCGACGACGAGCGCTTGTACCGGAGGCGATTCCACCACCTCGACGGTGACCGGCCCACGGCGGCTGCGTAATCGGGGCCGCAGGCCGATCGCTCGGCTGTCGGCCAGTCGTCGCGGCGCCGTGTAGGCCAGGCGCACGTCGAGCCCGTCCGGCAGCACAGGCAGGGCGGATCCCTGGCCGGGCCACAGCAGATCGAAGGCGATCCGGTCGATCGGCGTCACGCAGATGACTTCGCTGGCTGCCGACTCCAGGGCTTCGAATACGGAGTCGCGAGCTTCCTTTTCATCGCACAGCAAAGTTGTCGAATCATTGGTTGCGGATGTACCGCCACGGGTTGCCGCCGCATGCCGCAGGAGCTTCTCCGCCAGCATCATCGCTGATTCGAGATCCGCACCGGGATTAGAGCGCGACACCTCGCTGTCAACGTATCCATTCGGTGAATTACACAGCGAATCAACCGATCCCGCCGCCAGATTGCCGACCATACGCCATACCCCCTCCACGTGCAATACCAACCTTCGTACAGCGCGGTTGTCATGACATTGATCGCACTGCCCAAGACCTCGACGAGCGTACCAAATACTATGGCGCACTGGTCGATCCGCACATCCGAGCAGTGCGTTGGCAACAAGCTGACAGCGGCCCCGACGCCGGTGTTGGCAAGATGTTGCCAGCAACTTGAGCGATGCGCATTCGTGGATATCCTGGAAGCACAAGGCAGCCAGTCGAATTGGCGATCAGCAGCCTCTCGGAGTTGCTACTCATCGATTTCACGCGACCTGCAATGGACGCAATAGTGGCAGTTCTTCCGATTCCACATCACATCGAATCCGGGCGATTAATCGCGTGCAATAAATCAGGAGAATCGTTGAATTCCTCAGTGCTTCACAGCTGCGCCTCCCAGGGGGCAGATCGATGACCACGGCGAGCGGGAAACGAATTCTGCTGGCGCAACCGCACGGATACTGCGCCGGCGTCGACCGGGCGGTGGAGACCGTCGAGCGCGCCTTGGCCCTGCACGGCGCACCCCTGTACGTGCGCAAGGAGATCGTGCACAACCGCTTTGTCATCGAAGGCCTGCGGGAACGCGGGGTGATCTTCGTGGACGAGGTCGACGAGGTGCCGCCGGGCGCGCTGATGATCTTCTCCGCGCACGGTGTCGCACCGGCTGTGCGCCAGGCCGCCACTAACCGCGGTGTACGCACCGTCGACGCGACCTGTCCGCTCGTGACGAAGGTGCACCAGGAGGTGATCGCCTTCGCACGCAAGGATTTCGACATCCTGCTCATCGGGCACGCGGGTCACGAGGAAGTCGAGGGCACATTCGGCGAGGCGCCCGCGCATGTCCAGGTGGTCGACGGCCCGGACGCGGTGGACGCGGTCACCGTGCGTGACGAATCGAAAGTTGTGTGGCTGTCGCAGACCACGCTGAGTGTCGACGAGACGAAGGTGACCGTGGCGCGGCTCCGCGAACGCTTTCCGCTACTGCAGGATCCGCCCAGCGACGACATCTGCTATGCCTCCCAGAATCGCCAGAATGCAGTGAAGGCCATGGCCGCCGAATGCGATCTGGTGATCGTCATCGGTTCCCGGAATTCCTCCAACTCGCTGCGGCTGGTCGAGGTTGCACTCGAGGCGGGCGCCCGGCAGGCGCATCGGGTCGACAATGCCGGCGAGGTGGACCGCGAGTGGCTGACGAGCGCCGAGACGATTGGCATCACTGCGGGCGCGTCGGCGCCAACGGTGCTGGTACGGGAGTTGATCGAGCGGCTAGCCGAATTCGGCTACCTCGATGTGCAGCCGGTGGTGACCGCGCAGGAGACGCTGGTCTTCTCACTGCCCCGGGAGTTGCGCGCCGAGCCGCCTTCTCCCGCCGGGGCGAACACTCGAATCGCCTCCGGCCCGGTGGAATTGGAATTCGTGCCGGGAACGCCATCACTGGGGGCGGGCCGCAGGCGTTTCGACGAACCGTAGGGCAAAGAAGCTGATGTCGAATCATGAGCTCGACGCGGCCGGCATCGACGATCCGGATCTGCGCGCGGCTTTCCGAACGAGCGGCCGGATCCTGCGCCGCCAGCGGCGCGGAGAACAGCACGCGCGCTATTTGTTTCCCGCGGCCAAACGCCCGCATCTGGACGCCTGCTGGGGCGTTCTCGCCCACCTCACCGATATCGCCGACGGGTTCGAGCACAGTCCCGCCGTCCGCGCATTGCGCCTGGACGAATGGCAGGTCGCGTTCTCGTGCGCACTGGACGGCGTCCCCGATCTCACCGAAACCAGCAGTTCCACAACCGATCAGCGGGCCGATACCGCGCTCGCCGAGGCATTCGTGCATTTCCTGCACACCTGGAAAGTGCCCGCGGATTCCGTCCCCGCCTTCTTGGCGGGCCAGCGCCGCGCGCTGTGGGTCGAGGAATTCCGCACGCGCGCCGAGCTCGACGATTATCTGACTGCGGTCGCCCTGCCACCTGCCCTGTGGCTCAACGCGCTGCTCGAAACCATTTCCCCGGAGGCCGACTATCTGTGCTCGGAGGCCGCCCGGGCGTTTCGGCTCATCGACTTCCTGTGGGATATCCGGGCGGACCTGGACGCGGGCCGGCTGCACCTGCCCGAGGAGAGTTTGCGGCAGTTCGGAATCGATCGGGAACGTCTGCACTACGAGGTCGGCAGCGGCCGCGCCAGTAAAGCCGTCCGCCGTCTCATGCGTTACGAAATCGATTGCGCCCGTAATCATCTGGATATCGGAAGCGCCTGGCCCGACACCCTGCACGCGACGTCGCGGACATTCGCCCAGACGGAGGTCCGGCGACGCTACCGCATGCTCGAGCACCTGGAACGCGCGGAATGTGAATTCTTCGCCGACCCCGGGATGGAACGAAAACGACTGGCACTCAACACGATCGGCGCCGCACTGGTGGCCGTGACAAAAGCTCAGGTGATCAATCACCGCAACGGCCGCGGTCGGATGCTCTCGCTCACCTGTCTGTCGGAGGCCGTACGAGAAAGGGGGAAGCGATGACCTCGAATATTGCACCGCTTGTAGAAGCGGGCGAATCGACACCGGATGTCCAGGCCGTGGCGGATGCCGTCGCCGCCGCACGCAGGGCGATCACTCCGGTACAACGCGCGGTGGTCGACGATCTCGCCCCGCATCTGCGCCACATGGCCGGCTACCACCTGGGCTGGTGGGATGCCGAAGGCCGCCCGACCGGCGACGCGGGCAAGGCCCTGCGCCCCGCGCTGGCGATCACCTGCGCCCAGGCGGTCGCCGGCGCGCTCGCCTGGGAGGACCCCAGCGTCATCAATGCCGCGGTGGCTGTCGAACTGGTGCACGACTTCTCGCTGATCCACGACGACGTGATGGATCGGGATCAGCTGCGCCGCGGCCGTCCCGCCGCCTGGACGGTATTCGGTTCGAGCCAGGCCATTCTGGTCGGGGACGCCCTGCTGACCCTTGCGAACAACCTGCTCGCCGACGATCCGCTGTCCGGCGCGATGACCCGGGAACTGAATCTGGCCACGCTCGAGCTCTATGCCGGCCAATCCGCCGATCTCGCGTTCGAGGAGCGCATGGACGTCTCACTGGCGCAGTGCCTCGGAATGGCCGAAGGCAAGACCGGTGCGCTACTGGGGGCGTCCTGCCAGCTCGGCGCGCTGGCGGCCGGCGCCGATGCCGCCACTGCCGCGCACTACCGGCGCTTCGGCCGGCAGCTGGGTCTGGCCTATCAGCTCGTCGACGATCTGATGGGCATCTGGAGTCCGCCCGACCAGACCGGCAAACCACAGGGTTCGGACCTGTCGTCGCGGAAGAAGTCGCTGCCGGTGGTCGCGGCGCTCACGTCGGGGACGACGGCCGGTCAGCGGCTGGCCGACCTGTACCGGCAACCGGATCCCTTCGATGCCGCCACCGTCCTCGAGGCCGCGGACCTGGTCGAGGCCGCCGGTGGGCGCGAGTGGGCGAGCACCGAAGCCGAAATCCGTACGCGCGGTGCGCTGGCCGCGCTCGACCGGGCACGGCCGCTCGAGTCGGGAGCCGGTCCACTGCGTGATCTCACGCTGGCGATTCTCCGCCGCGACCGCTGATCTTCTGCCCGCCAACGACTTTCAGAAAGCAGCCACATATGGAAACCACCCAGTCCACCCTCGAACTCGTCCTCGAACGCGCGGTGCGCCACGTCGTCGACACCCAGGACGCCGCTGGCTCCTGGACCACCCCGCCCGCACCCCGCATTCTCGAGACCGGATTCGCCTGTTACGCCCTGTCCGTCGCGGGTGGCGCGGACGACGCGGTAGCCCGCGCCCGCACTTGGCTCGCACTCAATTCCGCGTCGCTGCAACACGACCCGATCGCGATCATGACCGAGAACGCGCTTCGCGACCTGTCACTGGGCAAGGCGGTCGAACTCGATCCGGACCATCCCGCACTGCGGAATCCGGTGCTGCGCTGGCGGATCGCACTGGTGCAGGCGCTCACGCTGCACGCGGGTCAGTGGGAGCACGTGTGGGGCGACCGCGCCGAAGCCGCACTGGCACAGCTGCGGTCCGAACTGTCGGAGCGCTACGAGACCGCGCGCAAGGACCGGCTGCGGGTGTGGAGCATCGTCGAGATAGCGGCTGCCCGGGTGATCGTCGAAACTCATCTCGGTGATGCGGAGGCGGCACGCGAAGCGGCCGCGACGATCGAATCCATTCAGTCCGAGGACGGTTCGGTCGCGGGCATGCCGATCAGCACCGCGATGGCGGTCCTGGCGCTGGGCATCGCGGATCCCGGCGGCGATGCGGTGCGGCGGGCCCGGGCGTATCTGGTCGCACAGCAGCTGGACAATGGCGGATTCGGCCTGCTGGTCTGCGATGTGTGGGACACCATCGTCACCATCTGGGCGTTCCGCGAGCACGAGACCTTCCGGCAGCACAGCCGGGACCGCGCGGTGGCCTTCCTGGAGTCCATGCAGCACCCGGACGGCGGATTCCCCTACGCCACCACGGTCGAACCGGATCTGGACAGCACCGCGGCGGCACTGCACGCACTGGTGGGCGTCTCGGATCCGGCCGTCATCGAGAGGTCCGTCGGCCTGTACCGGGACCACCAGCGGCCCGACGGTCTGTGGAACACCTACTACTACGCCAAGGACGTGCCGACCGATGACTGCGTCGCGCACATCGTCGCCGTCCTGAAACAGCTTCCCGAAGCCGGGACGCCGTCGATCACCGTTGCGCGGCAATGGCTTTCGGACCGGTTCAGCGCGGGTGAGGAATTCCTGTGCGTGTACCGGAACCGGCCCTACACCATCGACACCATCGGCGCCGCGATCGGTTACGACCACCCCGCGGTGCGGGACGCGGCCGCGCGTGTGGCGGCGGCGCAGAACTCGGACGGCGGATGGGGCCAGGAAGCGGGTGAGGACAGCTGCGCCACCGCGACCGGCGCGGCCCTTGCCTGTCTCGTGCACGTCGGCTGGCAGGACAGCGCGGCACTGGACCGAGCGGTCGAATACCTTGCGGCGACACAGCACGCGGACGGCTCCTGGCCCGGTCCGCCGGAGCTGCTCGGTCCGCGCCCGCTGCTCAGCTATGTGCCGGCACAGAGCCATGCGGTTGTGGCCACCGGGCTGATGACCCTGTCGGGCCGTTGCTGACGACCATGTCACCCGCAACGGCGGTATCCAACCTGCTCACCCGCATACAGAGACCGACCGATCTGCGCACGCTGTCGGCCGCCGAACTCCACTGTCTCGCCGGCGAGATCCGGCACTTCCTGATCCGCAAGGTCACCTCGACCGGTGGTCACCTGGGCCCGAACCTCGGGGTCGTCGAGCTGACTCTGGCGCTGCACCGGGTCTTCGACTCTCCTTCGGACCCGATCATTTTCGACACTGGCCACCAGGCCTACGTGCACAAGATCCTGACCGGGCGGCAGGACGGATTCGACACACTGCGCCGGCGCGGAGGTCTGTCCGGCTATCCGGCGCGCACCGAGAGCGAACACGACTGGGTGGAGTCGTCCCACGCCTCGACCGGACTGTCCTGTGCGGATGGACTGGCGAAAGCCTTCGCCCTGTCGGGGCGTTCGGATCGGCACGTCGTGGCGGTCGTCGGAGACGGCGCGCTGACCGGCGGCGTGTGCTGGGAGGCGCTGAACAACATAGCGGCGTCCCCGAACCAACCGGTCGTCATTGTGCTGAACGACAACGGCCGCTCCTACGCTCCGACTGTCGGGGGGCTCGCGAACCGGCTGACCACACTGCGTTCCGTGCCGGACGCGCCCGGCCCGCATACTTTGTTCCCGGATCTGGGCATCGCCTATATCGGCCCGGTCGACGGACACGACCTGCCGGCCCTGGAGTCGGCGCTGGTGCGCGCCAAGGAATCCGGCGGCCCGGTCATCGTGCACGCGGTGACGCGCAAAGGGATGGGGTACGAGCCCGCCGAGAACGACGAGCGGGATCGGATGCACGCCTGCGGGCCCCTCGATCCGATCACCGGCGCTCCGCTCGAATCGTCCCGGCCCGAATACCCGGACTGGACAGACGTGTTCGCCACCGAACTGGTGAACTGGGGTGCGCGCCGTCCCGATCTCGTAGCCGTCACCGCCGCCATGCCGGGCCCGACCGGAGTGGCCACGTTCGGAGATCGCTTCCCGGAGCGCATGTTCGACGTCGGCATCGCCGAACAGCACGCGGTCGCCTCGGCTGCGGGAATGGCGCTGGGCGGACTGCATCCGGTCGTGGCCGTCTACTCGACCTTCCTCAATCGTGCCTTCGATCAGGTGCTGATGGACGTGGCGCTGCCGGGACTGCCGGTGACCTTCGTGCTGGACCGCTCCGGTGTCACCGGCCCGGACGGGGCAAGCCACAATGGCGTCTGGGATCTGTCCGTGCTGGGCATGGTGCCGGGTATGCGGGTGGCCGCGCCCCGGGATGCGGCGACGCTGCGGGAGGAGTTCGCCGAGGCGCTCGCCGTCACCGACGGACCGACCGCGCTCCGATTCCCCAAGGGCGCAACCGGACCCGGCATTCCGGCGGCGCGACGGGACGGTGGCGTCGATGTGCTGCGCGCTGCCGCGCATCCCGAAGTGCTGCTGATCGCGGTCGGCCCGCTCGCCGAGCAGGCGCTGATCGCCGCGGCGGCCCTGCACGAGCGGGGAATCGAAGCGCTCGTGGTGGATCCGCGCTGGGTGCTGCCCGTGCCGCCGGCCCTCGCGGAACTGGCGGCCGGGGTCCGGCTCGTGGTCACCGTCGAGGACTCGGGAGTACACGGCGGCTTCGGTTCGGCCGTGACGGCACGGCTGCGGGACGACGGCGTCTCCGCCTCGATCCGTATTGCCGGTGTGCCGCAACGGTTTCTCGAACATGGGTCACGCGATGAGATTTTGCGCGAACTCGAACTCACGGGTGCCGGGATCGCCACCCGCGTCACCACCTGGCTGGCGGAGGTGACCCGATGACGGGCACGATCGCGCTCGGCATGCCCGGCATGCCCGGCATCGCCGGAAGTACCACCGGCACAGTAACTCTCGCGCCGCGGCGTAAGACGCGCCAGTTGATGGTGGGCAATGTCGGGGTGGGCAGTGATTTCCCCGTGTCGGTCCAGTCGATGACCACCACCAAGACCCATGACGTGAACGCCACCCTGCAGCAGATCGCGGAGTTGACCGCGTCGGGCTGCGACATCGTCAGAGTCGCGTGCCCGCGCCAGGAGGACGCGGACGCGCTGCCGATCATCGCCAAGAAATCGGGCATCCCGGTGATCGCCGACATCCACTTCCAGCCCAAATACATTTTCGCCGCGATCGACGCCGGCTGTGCCGCGGTGCGCGTGAACCCGGGCAATATCAAGGAATTCGACGGCCGCGTCAAGGAGGTCGCCAAGGCGGCCGGCGCGGCGGGCATCCCGATCCGCATCGGCGTCAACGCGGGCTCGCTCGACAAGCGCATGATGGCCAAGTACGGCAAGGCCACCCCCGAGGCGCTGGTGGAATCGGCGCTGTGGGAAGCCTCGCTGTTCGAGGAGCACGGCTTCGGCGACATCAAGATCTCGGTCAAGCACAACGACCCGGTGGTCATGGTCGAGGCCTACCGTCAGCTCGCCGCCCAGTGCGACTACCCGCTGCATCTGGGCGTGACCGAGGCCGGTCCCGCCTTCCAGGGCACCATCAAGTCCGCGACCGCGTTCGGTGCGCTGCTGTCCCAGGGCATCGGCGACACCATTCGGGTGTCGCTGTCGGCGCCTCCGGCCGAAGAGGTGAAGGTCGGCGGTCAGATCCTGCAGTCGCTGAACCTGCGCCCCCGCAAGCTCGAGATCGTGTCCTGTCCGTCGTGCGGTCGCGCGCAGGTCGATGTGTACACCCTGGCCAACGAGGTCACCGCCGGCCTGGAAGGCATGGAGGTCCCGCTGCGGGTGGCCGTCATGGGCTGTGTCGTCAACGGTCCCGGTGAAGCCCGCGAGGCCGACCTCGGTGTCGCCTCGGGCAACGGCCGCGGCCAGATCTTCGTCAAGGGCGAGGTCATCAAGACCGTGCCCGAACACCTCATCGTCGAAACCCTCATCGAGGAGGCCATGCGCCTCGCCGAGGAAGTCTCGAAATCCGAAGGAGCACAACAGTAATGAACGACGCAGAACTCGACGCCGCCGGAATCTCCGATCCCGGCCTGCGCCGCGACTATCTGATCACCGGTCGCGTCCTGGCCCGGCACGGTCGAGGTTTGGAGCGGATTCGCTACATGTTCCCGACGCCGAAGCGCCCCTACATGGATGCGCTGTGGACCTTCATCGGATATCTCGACGACCTCGCCGACGAGCCGTCGCAGAGTGCCGAGATCCGGCTCCTGCGACTCGCGGAATGGCAGCGGGCGTTCGAACGCCACCGCAATGACGAGCCCGCCCGCGATCGCACCAACCTGTCCACCGGCGAGGTGGACGACGAGGCCACCGCGCGCGCCTTCGTCCACATGATGCGTACCTGGAATCTCCCACTGGAGCGGGTCTCCGACTACATCGACGCCCAGCGCCGCGCCATCCACACCACCGAATACCGCACATACGAGGATCTGCTCGACTACGTAGAGAACATCACGCTGCTGCCGTCGCTGTGGATGAACACGCTGTACGAGACCTCGTCACCGGAGTCGGAAGCACTGTGCCGCCAAGCGGTTACGGCTTTCAAGCTCATGGACTTCATCTGGGACGTCCCCGAGGACCTGGAAACCGGGCACCTCTATCTGCCGCTCTAGGATCTCGAGCAGTTCGGGCTGGATCGGGCCCGTCTCACCCACGAGATCACCACCGGCACACCGAGCCGTGCGCTGCGGGATCTCATGCGCTTCCAGATCGAGCGCGCACGCCGGCATCTCGACGCCGGGCGGGACTGGGCGCAGACCGTCCACCCGACCTCGCGGGCCTTCCTCGATTTCAATATCCGGCGGAACTACCGCCTCATCGGCGAGCTCGAGAAGGACGATCTCCGATTGGCGGTCGGCGCACAGCGCAAGGCGCCCGCTCTCGCCGTCGCGACGATCGCCGACATCCTCGTGGCCATTGCCAAAGCCTGGCTGATAAATCAGCGGGCCACCCGCGCGGGCTATCGCCTGCCGGTGTCACCGGCAGCCGAAACCGTCCTCCAGCACTGACAACAACCGCACGACAGGAGCTTTCATCATGACCACGGCACGCGAGGATGCACGGGACCGCACACTCGACTACGAGGCCGTCTACCGCGGCGAGGGACCGTTCGGCGGCAATCCGCCGTGGGAGATCGGCGACCCCCAGCCCGCGTTCGTCGCCGAGGAAGCCGCCGGCCACATCCGCGGCGATGTCCTCGACGCCGGCTGCGGCACCGGCGACAATGCGCTCTACCTGGTGGGCCGCGGCTACGCCGTCACCGGTGTGGACCGGTCGACCACCGCGATCGAGATCGCGCGCCGCAAAACCGCCGAGCGAAATCTCCAGGCCACCTTCGCCGTTGCGGACGCACTGGTGCTCGACGGATACGACGACAGCTTCGACACCGTCGTCGATTCCGGGCTCGCGCACCGCTTCGGCCACCCGGAACTCGTCCGCTACGCGGCCGCCCTGCACCGGGTGTGCCGTCCGGGTGCGGTGGTGATCGTGCACGCGATCAGCGACCGCGTGCGCGAGCTGTTCGACAACGACCTCGCCGGAATTCTCCGCGATATGCGAGCGCAGAACGGCGGGAACGGCTTCGACTGGACCACCATGCCGAAGATGAGCGCTGAGCTGCTGCGCGGCGGTTTCGCCGCTGGGTGGGAGCTGGAGGCTCTCGAAACCTCCACCATTCGAACAGCTTTCCCCTTCACCCCGGAACCGTTCGACATTCCGGCCTGGATAGGCCGTTTCCGGCGCGCCTGATCCGGCGCGGGCACGACCACTACACACAGCGAGGGCACGGGGTACGGGTATGACGAGTGATCTCGATTCGAAGGATGTCCGGTCGGATGAGCGGGCCGCCGAGTGGGTCCCCTGGCCCGCCGAGACGGCGGCGGCCTATCGAGACAGCGGCTACTGGCTCGGGGAGCCGCTGTACCGGGTCATCGCGGCGGGGGATCCCGCGGCGGTCGCGGTTGTCGATCCGCAACGCCGGATCACCTACGGCGAGTTGGCTTCCCGGACCGAGCGCCTGGCCGCCGGGCTGCTGCGTACCGGGCTGCGCCCCGGCGACAATGTCGTCGTACAGCTGCCCAATCGCAGCGAACTCGTCGTGCTCATGCTGGCCCTGTTCCGGATCGGTGTCCGCCCGGTCTTCGCGATGGCGAGTCACCGGCAGGCCGAGATCACCTACTTCGCCCGGCACACGGAGGCCCGCGCGTACTTCATCGTGGATCGGCACCAGGGCTTCGACTACCGTCCCCTGGCCCGGCAGGTCGGTGTCGAAGTGCCGAGTCTGCGAACGGTGATCGTGGTCGGAGATCCAGCGGAGTTCCACTCCTTCGATGCCGTGGACGCGGAGCCGGCGGACCTGCCCGTGGTCGACCCCGGCACGATCGCCCTGTTCCTGCTGTCGGGCGGTACCACCGGGGTGCCGAAACTCATTCCCCGCACCCACGACGACTACTCCTGCACCTTCCGGGGCAGTGCGCAGGTGTGTGAATTCGATTCGGGCAGTGTGTATCTGGCGGCACTGCCGATGGTGCACAACTTCCCGCTCGCGAGTCCGGGCGTGCTCGGTGCGCTGAGCACGGGCGGGACGGTGGTCCTCGCACCCGACCCCAGCCCGGCCACCGTCTTCGCGCTGATCGAACGGGAAGGCGTCACAGTGACCTCGGCCGTGCCCGCCGTGGCCGAGCTGTGGGCCGCACACGCGACGACGACATCCGCCGACCTGTCCTCGCTGGCAATGCTGCAGATCGGCGGGGCCCGCCTGGATCCTGAAGCAGCACTCCGCATTTCGCGCCGGCTCCGCTGTCCGATCCAGCAGGTCTTCGGGATGGCCGAGGGCCTGATCTGCTACACCCGTTCCAGCGATACCGAGGAGGTACGCCACACCACCCAGGGCCGGCCCATGTCACCCGCCGACGAGATCCGGGTGCTGGATGCCGACGGTGTCCCGGTTCCCGCGGGCTCGGTCGGAGAACTCCATGTCCGGGGGCCGTACACGATTCGCGGATACTATCGCGCGCCCGAGCACAATCGCTCCGCGTTCACCACCGACGGCTTCTACCGCACCGGCGATCTGGTCCGGGTGACCGACAGCGGGCACCTCGTGGTGATGGGCCGGATCAAGGACCAGATCAATCGGGGCGGCGAGAAGATCTCGGCACCCGAGCTCGAGCGACATCTGCTCTCGCACGGGCTGATTCGCGATGTCGCGGTGGTCCCCATCGCCGACGACCGTCTCGGCGAACGGATTTGCGCGGTCGTCGTGGCGGACGGCGCGGCCCCGAGCCTGCGGGACGTGCTGTCCCACCTCCGCACATCCGGCGTCGCCGCGTACAAGCACCCGGACATCCTGCTGGTGGCGGATCGGCTGCCGCGCACTCCCGTCGGCAAGGTCGACAAACGCGCACTGGCCGATCAGGCAGCGCGCGAGCTCCGGACCGGAGGGCTGTGATGCGCGGCAAGGTCGCCGTCGTTACCGGCGCGGCGGGAGGCATAGGAGGCGCCGTCGTCCGATCGCTCGGCGCGCGGGGCGTGCGGGTCGCGGCCGTGGATCTGCACTCGGCGGAACCGGATTCGGCGCCCGGCGCACCGGAGGTCCTGCCCTTCGCATGCGACGTCGCCGACGCCGACGCCGTCGAGAACATGGTAGAAGCCACCGAGAATCGGCTGGGCCCCATCGATTTCCTCGTCAATGCCGCGGGTGTGCTGCGCCTCGGCGCTGCGCGGCAGCTCACCGACACCGACTGGTCCACGACCTTCGCGGTGAATGCCACCGGCGTGTTCAACACCTCCCGGGCCGTGGTGAATCGCATGGCGCCGCGCGGAAGCGGCGCACTGGTCACGATCGTCTCCAATGCCGCCGCCACCCCACGCGTCCAGATGTCCGCGTACGCCGCCTCCAAGGCCGCCGCGGAAATGTTCACCAAGTGTCTCGGCCTCGAGGTCGCCGAATACGGAATCCGGTGCAATCTGGTGGCCCCGGGCTCCACCGACACCCCGATGCTCACCTCCATGTGGGCCGACGAGACCGGTCGCATCGGCACCATCGACGGCGTACCCGGCGCCTATCGGGTCGGCATCCCGCTGCGGAAACTGGCCGCGCCCGAGGACATCGCCGACGCCGCGCTGTTCCTGCTCTCCGACCGCGCCGCGCATATCACCATGCACCGCTTGACCGTCGACGGCGGCGCCACCCTCGGCGTCTGACCCCTTCTCGACACCGCACGAAAGGATGGCCGTGTCCGCACTGCCCGAAATCATCGACTATCCGCTACCGACCAACCACGAACTGCCGCCGAATGTCGCGGACTGGACCGTGGCCCCGGATCGAGCGGTCCTGCTCATTCACGATATGCAGCAGTACTTCCTGCGGTCTCTACCGGAAGGTCTGCGTGAGCGCCTTGTCACCAATATCGCGGAGCTCCGCAAACGCTGCGACGAATTGGGTATCCGCATTGCCTACACCCAACAGCCCGGCGCCATGTCGGCAGCGGATCGCGGTCTGCTGCAAGCCTTCTGGGGACCCGGCATGCGCGGCGATGGCGCCGATCGCGAAGTCATCGCGGATCTGCGCCCGGCCGACGGGGACTGGGTGTTCACGAAATGGCGGTACAGCGCCTTCGTCCGATCCGATCTGCTGGAACGCATGCGCCACGCCGGTCGTGACCAGCTGATCGTCTGTGGGGTGTACGCCCATATCGGCGTGCTGACCACCGCCGTCGACGCGTTCAGCAACGACATCCAGACCTTCCTCGTCGCCGACGCGGTCGCCGACTTCTCCGCGGAACACCATCGCATCGCACTCGATATCGCCGCCCGGAAATGTGCCGTCGTCACGACCTGCGCGGAAGTTCTGGCCGAGCGGGGCGCGTGATGACGAGCACGCGACAGGTGTGGCCGCTGACCGCGCCACAGCTCGGCATCTGGAACGCCCAGCGGCTGGCGCCGGACAATCCGATCTTCAATACCGGTCAATACCTGGATATTTCGGCTGAGGTCGAGGTGGACCTGTTCCGCCGCGCCATCCGGCACGTGGTGGCCGACACCCAGGCGCTCTGGTCGCGTCCCTTCGAACGTGACGGCAGGCCATTCCAGGAACTGCACCCGGGAGACCCCGGCCAGGTCGACGTACCGTTCATCGACGTGTCCGAGGCCGTCGATCCCGACGTCGCGGCGCTGGAGTTCATGAGGACCGATCTGCGACAGCCGGTCCGGCTGGACGACGGTCCGCTGTTCCACCAGGCCATGATTCGGGTTGGTGACCACCACTATCGGTATTACCAGCGGGCCCACCACCTGATGCTCGACGGCGCGGGAATGGCAGCCGTGATGCGCCGCGTGGTCTCCGCCTACAGCACGCTCCTGGCGGGCGGCTCGGCAGCGGACCTCACTGCCGCAGAACCCATTTCACTACTGCTGGACGAAGAATTCAGCGAGCGCACGACGGCCCGCCGTACCGCCGACCTGGCCTACTGGCGCAGCGAGTTCACCGACGTACCGGACTATGCCGGGCTCTCGGGCCGAATTGCCACGACCGCACCAGAATTCCTGCGTACGACCCTCGAGTTGACCGGTCTCGATGCCGTGATCGCCTGCGCCCATGCGTGTTCGGTCACCTGGCCCGAGGTGCTCACTGCGGCCTGGGCCGCCTACACGCATCGTATGACCGGCGCCGATGATCTCGTGCTGGGCATTCCGCTGGCCGCCGGACTGGGGACGGTCGCGCATCGGGTTCCCGGCATGTCGGTCCGTGTCGTTCCGGTGCGGCTGCGGGTCCACTCGGCGGACACCGTGCCTGAGTTGATCCGCGGCACCGCGGATCAACTGCGCGAGGCCGCGCGGCACCGCACCGTCGGAGCCGAGGAGCTGTGCCGCGCACTCGATCTCGGAGAGCGAACCCGACTGCACGGCGCGCAGGTGAACTTCCTGCCCTTCTTCCGTCCGCCGGCCTTCCCGGGCGGATCGTGCCGGATGCACAACCTTGCCGCCGGACCGGTCGACGACCTGTCGCTGCTCGTCTACGACCGGGAGCCCGGTCGCGCCGCCCGGATCGATATCGACGCGAATCCCGCGCTGTACACCGCGGCCGAGCTCACCTCGCATGCCCGGCGCTTCCACGACTTCCTCCACACGTTCGTGCGCGCGGCCGACGGCAGCGACACCGTCGGCGGGCTGGATCTGCTCAACGCCACCGAATGGGCCGCACTGCAACAGGAATGGAATCAGAGCGCACACCCGGTACCCAATCGGACCCTGGTGGATCTGATCCAGGATCGGGTACGCACCTCGCCGAGCGATACCGCTTTGATCTGGGACGATTCCCAGTTGACCTACTCGCAGCTGAACGCCGAGGCGAATCGCCTGGCACACAGGCTGATCGACCTGGGCGCGACCGCCGACGCGATCGTCGCCGTCGGCATGCACCGCTCCCCGCGCCTGGTCATAGCCCTGCTCGCGATACTCAAAGCCGGTGCGGCCTTCCTTCCTCTGGATCCGGACTATCCGGCCGAGCGGCTGGGCTACATGATCGAGGATGCCCGGCCAGTGGTCGTCCTGACGGAGACGACCACCTCCCTGGCCACGGGCCACATACCCACCCTGGCACTCGACGACCCGGCCGTCGCCACCGACCTCGCGTCCCGCGGTAACGAGAACCCCTGTACCGGAATCGAACCCGGCCACTCCGCCTACGTCCTCTACACCTCCGGATCAACCGGGAAGCCGAAGGGCGTCGTCATCGAGCACGCGGGCATTGTGAACCGCCTGCTGTGGATGCAGTCGGCATTTGGCCTGACCACCACCGATCGGGTGCTCCAGAAAACGCCGTCGAGCTTCGACGTCTCGGTGTGGGAGTTCTTCTGGCCCTTGTTCACCGGCGCCGCCCTGGTGCTGGCGCGCCCCGGCGGACACCGCGAGCCCGACTACCTCGCCCGCGAGATCCAGCGCCACTCCGTCACCACGATTCACTTCGTCCCGTCCATGCTGCGTGCGTTCCTCGAGGAACCCACCGCACGGGACTGCACGTCCCTCACCACCGTCATCTGTAGCGGCGAGGAGCTGAGCGCGGAACTGTGCGCGGCCTTCCATCGGACTCTCGACGCGGGACTGCACAACCTGTACGGGCCGACGGAGGCGTCGATCGACGTCACGTGGTGGGAATGCCGCCCCGACCGAACCGAAAACCCGGTTCCGATCGGCCACCCCATCTGGAATACCCGGACGCTCGTCCTCGACCCGAACCGGCGCCCGCTGCCGACGGGCGTCGCAGGCGAACTCTACCTGGGCGGAACGGGCCTGGCGCGCGGCTATCTCCGTCGTCCGGACCTCACTGCGGAACGTTTCGTCGACGATCCCTTCCGCCCCGGCGAACGCCTCTACCGCACCGGCGATCGCGCCCGCATCCGCCCCGACGGCGCGGTGGAATTCCTCGGGCGGATCGACGATCAGATCAAATTGCGCGGCCTGCGCATCGAACTCGGCGAGATCGAAACCGCGCTGCGCGAGGTCACCCGCTGCGAGGAGGTCGCCGTTGTCGTTGTGACAACGGCGAATGGTGCGCAAACACTGGTCGGGTGCGCCCGCACCGACGACCACCCCGATCCGATCACCGTGCGGGACAGACTCTCCGAGTGGCTGCCCGCGCATATGGTGCCCAGCCACTATCTGTGGCTAGGCAGGATGCCACTCACGCCCAGCGGGAAGCTGGACCGCAGAACCCTTGCCGCACAGGCGGTCAGCACCATGCGCGGACCGACTGCGGATCATCACACACCCCCGCGGAACGAGATCGAGCAGCGTCTCGCCCACATCTGGGCCACGGTGCTCGAACGGGATGCCGTCGGTATCGACGACCGCCTCTACGATCTCGGCATCGACTCCATCGTGGCCATCCGGCTGGCGGGCGCGATGCGGCAGGCCGGATGGGCGGCCGAGGTCCACGAGCTGATGCGGCGGCAGACCATCCGCGGGCTCATGGACGCCGGCGCGATCACCCACAAAGCCGCTTCCGCCGCGTGGGAGACAACGAAACCCTTTGCACTGCTGGATGACTCGGATAGGCATCGGCTATCCGCCACCATCGTCGACGCCTACCCCGCCACGCAGCTCCAGCTCGGCATGATCTACCACACCGACCTCGATCCGAACCGCGCGGCTTTCCACGACGTGTTCACCTACCGGCTGGCCCTGCCGCTGGACCGAACGATCCTGTCCGGGCTGCTGGCGCGCATGGTCGCCGACCACGACGTCCTGCGCACCTCGTTCGCGCTCGCGGGATATTCCAGACCGCTACAGCTGGTTCACCAGCGCGCCGAACCGGTCCTCGCGGTATACGACCTCCGGCATCTCGACGATGCCGGACAACGCCGCGCGGTGCGGCTGTGGACAGAGGGCGAGAAGCACACCCCGTTCCGCTGGGAGATCCCGGCGATGCTGCGTTTCGCCGTACATGACCTCGCCGCAGCAGAATTCACACTGTCCATCGGATTCCACCATTCGATTCTGGACGGCTGGAGCTTCACACAGCTCATCGCCCGGCTCGTCGACGACTACCGCCGCGCGGTACTCGGACTGCCGCCGGTAGCCGCCTCTCCCACACCCCCCGCGTACCGGGACTATGTGGCGGCCCTGGAGACCGCCCAGCAGGATCGCGAAGCCCACGACCACTGGCGTCGCGTGCTCGCCGATCAACCGCCGACTCCCGCCCTCACCACACTGCCCCCACTGCGCACCGGCCCGCGCTGGACCGAAGCCGAGCTGGACCTCGGCGCGCAGGCTTCCCAGCGCCTGGCCGAACTCGCACGACAGCACGGCCTGCCGGTGCGCAACATCTGTCTGGCCATGCATTTTCGTGCACAGGCGATGCTCTCCGGCACCGACGACGTCACGACCGGGGTCTTCAACCACGGCCGGCTCGAACATCCCGACGCGGAACGCATGATCGGCCTGTTCCTGAACGTCCAGCCGATCAGGATCACCGTGCCGCCCACCGAGGCGGAGCTGTACGGATCGGTGACCGACGCACTGCACACCGCCATGCGGTACCCGCGCTACTCTTACGCCTCGATCCTGGCCTCCGCCAAGGGAATCCGGCCCGATCAGACCGCCGTCAACTTCGTCCACTTCCGCACCCTCGCCGACCGATTGGGAGCGGACGGCAATCGCGTCATCATCGAGACGAAGGTCTTCGAGCACACCGACTACTCCCTGCTGGTCACCTTCGTCACCGATCCGTTCACCGAACAGCTCACGGTGCTGTTCAACGCGGACGGAGACGTCATCGACGAAACCCGCATGGACGAGATCACCGCCGTGTATCACCGATTGGCGGTCGAATTCCTCGGTGCACCGGGGCCTCTCACCGACCTCCGCGACGAGCACCTCGAAAACGACCGTGCCGGACAGATACTCGCGGTGGTGGCGGACGTCTACCACGAAACCACCGGCCGGGAACCCGACCTGGAGTCGGAACTACTCGACTTCACTCCCGACTCGATCACCCGCCTGCGCCTGGCCGCCGAACTCCGCAGCCGCACCGGGCTGGACCTGCCACTGCGCACATTGCTCAGCGCGGCCCCGGTCCGTGATCTCGTCAAAGCCGCCTGGGCCTCGACTCTCAGCGAAAGGACATTCGATGACACCCTTTGAGCACGAAATCCGGGCGACAGTGGCCGCGGTCGTGCAGCGGGCACCGGAGGAGTTCGACAGCCGGACCAGCCTGGTCGACCAGGGGATCGACTCGCTCGCGATCATGTCGCTCGCCACCACCTGGCAGCACGAGGGTCACGACATCGCCTATGGCGACCTGATCTCGGAACCGACCATCACGGCATGGGCAGCCCTGCTGGGCAATCGAGTGGTCCCGAGACGATGAACCCCGATCCAGCCTTTCTCCTCGCCCGGCCCGACCGCACTGTGATCGCGCACGGCACCGGACGGGTATTCCGCTCCACACAGCAGGCCGCGGCAGCGCTGCGCCGAGGCGAGGTCGGCCACATTGTCGGGGCGCTGCCGTTCGTGGCGGACGCTCCCGCAGCGCTGTGGGCGCCGCGGTCGATATCGGTGGACGAACACGGCTATCAACCACCCGGTCCGGCCCAGCCGATCTTCGAATTCCGGGAGGCCCGCCCGGAACCCGAGGCTCATATGCGCCGGGTGGCCGAGGCCGTTCGCCTGCTCCGTGATCCGGCACATCCGGTCCGGAAGGTCGTGCTGGCGAGATCGATTCGGGCACAGGCGTCCGACACGGTACGCCCGATGCAGATCCTGGATCGCCTGGTGACCACCGACCCGATGGGCAACGGCTTCCTCGTCGATCTCTCCGCCGCAGGCGGACGGTATGCCGGGCGGCACCTCATCGGGTCGAGCCCGGAGATTCTGGTGCGGCGCAATGGCATCGACGTACTGAGCCATCCGCTCGCGGGCTCCGCCCGCCGCGATATCGACGACACCACCGATCGCGAGGTCGCGCGGACACTGCTCGGGTCGTCGAAGGATCAGCACGAGCATCGGTATGTGGTCGATCAGGTGAGCACTGTGCTGCGTGATCGCTGCGCCGAAGTACACACGCCCGCACCGGAACTCACCAGCACCCCGGAAATGTGGCATCTCGGGACGCCGATCACCGCCACCGTGCGCGCCGACGGGCCGTCGGCGCTGGAACTGGCGGCGGCACTGCATCCGACACCCGCGATCTGCGGGACGCCCACCGCCGAGGCCGCCCGGCTCATCGCCGAACTCGAAGATGACCGCGGCTTCTACGCGGGCGCGGTCGGCTGGTGCGATGCCGACGGCAACGGTGAATGGATGGTCAGCATCCGCTGCGCCGAACTCGCCGCCGACGGCCGCAGCCTGCTCGCGCACGCGGGCGGCGGCATCGTCGCCGAATCCGATCCCGCCGCCGAATTGGCCGAGACCACCGCCAAATTCCAGCGCATCCTGCGCCCGCTCGGCATTTCCCTCCCGGTCACGGTCGCCTGACCACCGCCCTGATCCTCGAAACCTCGGAAAAGGGGAAGGCCCCGAGTCGAAATCGACTCGGGGCCTTCCCTTTATGCAGGTACTCAGTGTCCGCTGTTGCCGTTGGACGCTTCGTCGCGGGCACGCTCGAGAACCGCGAGCATCTGGTGCTCTTCCTCGTGCGCCAGGGCGACGTTGGTCTCCTGCTCCGCGGCGGTGTCGGCGCGGAGGAAGGAGCCGGTGCCGGGCTTGCCGGCGGAGCCCAGCTTGGACATCTTCTTGGGCACCGGGGCGCCCTGGTACTCCAGCGGGATCGGGTGGCCGTGCGAGTCGACCGGGCCGAGGGGCTGGTGCACCTCGATGTACTCACCGTGCGGGAGGCGCTTGATGACACCGGTTTCGACACCGTGCTCGAGCACCGCGCGGTCGCTGCGCTGCAGGCCGATGCAGAAGCGGTAGGCCACGAAGTACGCGATCGGCGGGACGATGAGCAGGGCGATGCGGAAGAACCAGGTCGTCGCGTTGAGCGAGATCGAGAACTGCAGCGCCAGAATGTCGTTGACACAGGCCAGGGTCAGCACCAGGTAGAAGGCGATGGCCATGGAACCGATCGCCGTGCGCACCGGCACGTCGCGCGGCCGCTGCAGCAGGTTGTGGTGCGCGTAGTCGCCGGTGAGGCGCTTCTCGATCCACGGGTAGGCGATCAGCACGGTGAACACCAGGCCCATGATCAACGCGACCCAGAACGGCGCCGGGATCGTGTAGCGACCCAGGTACAGCTCCCACGGCGGCATGAGACGCGCCATGCCGTCGGTCCACATCATGTAGAAGTCCGGCTGCGAACCCGCGGAGACCTGAGACGGGTTGTACGGACCCAGGTTCCAGATCGGGTTGATCTGCAGGACGCCACCCATGATGGCGACGACGCCCAGGGTGAAGGCGAAGAACGCGCCCTGGTCGGCGGCGAACACCGGGATGATGCGGGCGCCGACGACGTTCTTCTCGGTGCGGCCCGGTCCGGGGAACTGGGTGTGCTTCTGGTACCACACCAGCGCCACGTGGGCGCCGATGAGCGCGAGGATGATGCCCGGGAAGAGCAGCACGTGCGCGATGTACAGACGCGGAATGATGATGGTGCCCGGGAAGTCGCCGGCGAACATGAGCCAGTGGATCCAGGTGCCGATGACCGGCGTGCCGATCACGATGCCGGAGAACGCGGCGCGCAGACCGGTACCGGACAGCAGGTCGTCCGGCAGCGAGTAGCCGAAGAAGCCTTCGAACATCGCCAGGATGAGCAGCAGCGAGCCGATCACCCAGTTCGCCTCACGCGGGCGGCGGAACGCGCCGGTGAAGAAGATGCGGAACAGGTGGATGATGATCGACGCCGCGAACAGCAGCGCCGCCCAGTGGTGCACCTGGCGCACGAACAGACCACCGCGCACCTCGAAGGAGATGTCGAGTGCGGTCTCGTAGGCCCGCGACATGGTGACACCGCGCAGCGGCTGGTACGCGCCGTTGTAGACGGTCTCCGACATCGACGGGTCGAAGTACAGGGTCAGGTACACACCCGACAGCAGCAGGATGATGAACGCGTAGAGCGCGATCTCACCGAGCAGGAACGACCAGTGGGTCGGGAAGACCTTGTTGATCGATCGCTTCGCGAACGCCGCCAGGTGGTAGCGCTCGTCCATTTCATTGGCCTGTGCGGCCGCTTTGCTAGGGCTCATGAACGACGCTCCCAGAAGGCCGGGCCGAGCGGCTCGATGAAGTCGCCGGCGGCGACCAGGTAGCCATCGGCATTGACGGTGATGGGCAGCTGCGGCAGCGCGCGGGCGGCGGGACCGAAGATCGGCTTACCCCATTCGGTCGCGGAGAACTGCGACTGGTGGCAGGGGCACAGGATCCGGTTGGTCTGCTGCTCGAACAGCGAGGTCGGGCAGCCCAGGTGGGTGCAGATCTTCGAGTAGGCGAAGTAGTCGCCGTAGTTGAAGCTCTCCTGGCCCTTGCGCTTGATGGCCGACTCGGCGTCCTTGGTGCGCAGGCGGATCAGCATGACCGAGTTGCGGATGCCGCGCAGCGACTGCAGGGTCGCGTGCTCGTCACCGCGCCACGATTCCTTCCACGGGAAGACCGTTTCCATGGCGCCGGCGTCGAGGTCTTCCGGGCGCACCAGGACGATGTCCTCGGGGCGGCCGGTGTCGCGGCGCAGGAAGATGGTCTCGCCCGGGTAGTCCGGGGTCCAGCCGGAAACCCACAGCGGCGACTTGTCGCCCTTGGCCCACGGGTTCTTGATCATGCCGCCGACGAAGACGAACAGCGCGCCGATGCCGAGGACGCCCGCGCCCAGGCCCGCGGTGCGGGTGATGAGCTTGCGGCGGCCCAGGGTGGAGGTCTCGGCCGCGTCCTGCAGCTGAGCCACCAGGGTGCGGCGGTTGGCCTCGGAGGACTTGCCGTCGTGGCGGTCCTGGATGGAGATCTCGGCCGGGATGAAGTGCTTGCGGATGAGCACCACGGCGATGCCGATGGCGAGGACCGCGACACCGAAGGTCAGACCGACCAGCGGGGTCCACAGGTTGTAGGCGGCGTTGCCGTCCTGGTTGCGGCTCTTGTACTCCCAAGGCCAGAACAGGAAGACACCGATCAGCGCGACACCCAGGACGGCCGACAGCGCGAACCAGAACGCCACCCGGCGCTCGGCCCGCTTCTCGGCGCGGGTGCCCTCGACGGGCCAGCGCGGCGCGCGGTAGGCGACGTCGACGCCGTCCATCTTGGTACCGAGTTCGACGAGCTCGTCGCGCGTCATCGCGTCGAGCTGCTCCTCGGTGGGCTCCAAGTCCCCAGAGGGGTTCGCCCCCATGCTGTTTCGCTCCTGTTCACTCATGACCGGGATCCGATCCACATGGCGGAACCGACCAGTGCCACGATGCCGACCACCCAGATGGCCAGGCCCTCGGTGGCGGGACCGAAGCCGCCGAGGCCGTAGCCGCCGGGCGGGGTGGTCTCGGTGGCGTCCTTGACGTAGGCGACGATGTCGCGCTTCTCCTCCGGCGTCAGCTGACGGTCGGAGAACTTCGGCATGTTCTGCGGGCCGGTGAGCATCGCGAGGTAGATCTGCTGCTCGGAGGCCGGGGCCAGCGGCGGCGCGAACTTACCGGAGGACAGCGCGCCGCCCTTGCCGGTGAAGTTGTGGCAGGACGCGCAGTTCATGCGGAACAGCTCGCCACCGCGGCCGATGTCGGCGCCCTCGATGAGCGACTCCTGGGCGATCTCGCCGTTGCTGTCGCGCACGACGGTCGGGCCGCCGCCCTGCGACTGCACGTACGCGCCGATGGCGTCGGTCTGGTGGGCGTCGAACTTCTCCGGCTTGCGCATGATCTGCGCTTCGTTGCGGGCCGCGGGCATGCGGCCGGACGAGACCTGGAAGTAGACGGCGGCCTCACCGACGCCGATCAGGCTGGGGCCGCGATCCTGGACACCCTGCAGGTTGACACCGTGGCAGGTGACGCAGGAGGTGTCGTAGAGCTGCTGGCCCTCGCGGATCAGCGCGGCCTGGTCCTGCTCCGCCGTGGCGACCTGTGCCTGCGGAGTGAGGGCCGATGCCGTGAAGCCGGCTCCGACGAGGCCCATCAGAAGAACCAGACCGCCGGCCAGACGCCGGCGGATGCGGCGCTGCTTGCGGGTCTTGGTGGCCTCGCCTGTCCCTTCGGCGGGATCTGGCGCTGACGGGGGAGATGAACTCATCTGTGTCCCTTTGGAGTAGACGGAACCGACTTGTACAAGAAGTTTCTGTGCCGTTCGGCGGGCTGGGCCGTCGCGGCGCGCTCGTCGCTAGCGGACGAAGTAGATCGTGGCGAAGAGCCCGATCCAGACGATGTCGACGAAGTGCCAGTAGTAGGAGACGACGATCGCCGCCGTGGCCTGCGCCGGGGTGAACTTGCTGAGCGCGGTGCGGATCAGCAGGAACACGAAGGCGATGAGACCACCGATGACGTGCAGGCCGTGGAAGCCGGTCGTGATGTAGAAGACCGAGCCGTAGACGCTGCTGGAGATCGAGGTGCCCTCGTGGACCAGGTTGTAGTACTCGTAGCCCTGACCGCCGACGAAGAACGCACCCATGATCAGGGTCAGCACGTACCAGCGGCGCAGGCCGAACACGTCGCCCCGCTCCGCCGCGAAAACACCCATCTGGCAGGTGAAGGAGGACGCGACCAGAACGGCGGTAACCGGCACCGCGAGCGCCATGTTCAGCTCGGTCGGCTTCGACGGCCAGCCCAGAGCCGGGTCGGCGTGCGAGCGAGCAACGAAGTACATGGCGAACAGGCCGGCGAAGAACATCAGCTCGCTCGACAGCCAGATGATGGTACCGACGCTGACCATGTTGGGCCGGTTCAGCGAATGCACACGCTGGGTAATGGCCGATCCTGGGGTCCCTACTGCGGTCGTCACGCCGGTAAGTATGACTCGTCGTAGTACGACAGGTGTAGGCGGGTACGAAACTTTGTCGTACGTGTCGGAAAGCCCAGGGCGAGCGCGCGTCTCGCGGGCCTCTCGGCGTGTCACGGCAGAGCCTAGAACCCGCAGGTAAGAGAAACCTGAGCCGTGATTCCGGCTCCCTGTGGCCCTGCGGGCACAATGTCGGCCATGAGTTGGTGGCGACGGCTGTTACGGCGAGACGGCGCAACGGAACTGGATCCCGCGCGCGCGGATCTGGTTGTCGTGGCGTCGAGTTTCGATGACGCGGAAGCCTGTTCGGCCGCCCTGGGGCGCGCGACGGACTGGATCCCCGGTGAGCAGGTGGTCCTGCGCCACCATCTGGTCATACCTGCCGACCGGGTGAATGCGGTGCAAGTCATTGCCGCGCAGGATGGCTATGACACGGGTGCGGTGGACGCCGCCGATCCGGCGACGCTGATCCTGCGGCGGGTGCAGATTCTGGACGCTCTGCACTGTTCACAGGAGCGTTCCCGCATGGCGGGCCTGGCCCAGCGGCACGACGGCAGCGTGCTGGGCTGGGACGCCCTGCAGCCCGCACACTAGGCTTGCCACAACACCCGGCGACGGAAGAGAAGAACTGATGAGCGCGCGCAGCTGGCGAGAAATCCTCGGCACCCTCACCGACGGCAATGATCTGTCCGCGGACGAGGCGGCGTGGGCCATGAACGAGATCTTCAGCGACGCCGCCACATCCGCGCAGATCGCGGCGTTCGGCGTGGCCATGAAGATGAAGGGCCCGACCCCGGCCGAGCTGGACGGGCTGGCCAAGGGCATGCTCTCGCACGCGCGGCGGGTGGAGTTCGACGGCCGGGCGGTGGACATCGTCGGCACCGGCGGCGACCGCTCGGGTTCGGTGAACATCTCCACCATGTCCTCGATCGTGGTGGCGGCCAGCGGCATTCCGGTCATCAAGCACGGCAACCGGGCGGCCTCCTCCAAGAGCGGCGGCGCGGACGTGCTGGAGGCGCTGGGCGTGAAGATCGCGCTCGGCCCGGAGGCGGTCGAGGAGTGCGTGCGCCAGGCGGGTATCGGTTTCTGTTTCGCGCCGGTCTTCCACGCGGGCCTGCGTTTCGCCGGTCCCGCGCGCAGCGAGATCGGCATCCCCACGGTCTTCAATATCCTCGGCCCGCTGACCAATCCGGCCCAGCCGCAGGCCGGCCTCATCGGCTGCGCCTTCGCCAACCTGGTCCCGGTGATCGCGGGCGCGTTCGCCGCGCGCGGTCAGTCGGCGCTGGTGGTTCGCGGTAACGACGGCCTGGACGAGATCACCACCGCCGACACCACCGACGTGTGGCTGGTCGCGGGCGGCCGCACCGTCGAAACCACCCTGGACCCAACCAAACTCGGCATCGAGCGGGTCGCCCCGGAGGCGTTGAAGGGCGGTGACGCCGCCCTGAACGCGGTGATCGCCCGCAATATGCTGGCCGGCGACCGCGGTCCGGTCCGCGATGCGGTGCTGCTGAATTCGGCCGCCGCCGTGGTCGCCTACGAGCTCACCGCCGACGACCTCGAGGCCGACCTCTACGCCAAGCTGGCGGTAGCTCTGGAACGTGTGGCCGCGGCTATCGACACCGGTGCCGCCGCGGACCTGCTGGAGCGCTGGGCCGCGGTCACCAACACCCTCGGCGCGGCCTGACCCAACCCACCCCGGTCATCCCGGCGTGCTCAACCGCGCCTCCGTCATCCCGGCGTGCTCAACCGCGCCTCCGTCATCCCGGCGGGCTCAACCGCGCCTCCGTCATCCCGGCGTGCTTGTGGCCGGGATCCACATCTCGAGTCGCGCGCTATTCGCCGATCGAGAATCCGGCCTCCACATCGGCGCTCGAATACGACTTGAAGGCGATGTGGGTGGCCGTGCGCACGACGCCCGGCGTCTTGTTGATCCGCCCGGTCACCACCTCGGCGATCCGCTCGTGGTCGCGCACCCGCACCTTGGCGATCAGGTCCACGTCGCCCGCGCACGAGTACACCTCGGCCACGCCCTCGATATCGGCCAGCGCCTGCGCGGTCTCCGGAATGCGGGCGGACTCGGCGGAAATCAGCACGATCGCGGTAATCATGGGACCAACCTTATGCGATCACCGGCGTCCGGAACCGTCCAGCATGTTCGTGGACACCCCGGGCGCGCCCGGCGCATCGAGGCCATCGCCCTTTTCGGGTCGTGGCGCACTTCGGACACGAAGGTGGGCTGTCCCGCCAGATCAGCGATCTGTTCCGCCAACCTGATCGTGATTTCTCCAATTCGCTTCCGGCTGAGGTCAACTCAAGACATCATTATCCGAAGTTGTGAACCGACCGGTAGTCACAAGTCGACTGCCGTAGGGGGTTGCGATGCTCAATCAACTGCTATCGCCCATCTCAGCCCTGCGCCGTGGCGTGCCCGAAGCCCTGCGCCAGTGGTCTGCTCCACCAGGCCGGCACCGTCGTGTCGTTCCGAATCCCTTCCGCACGAATGCCGTTCGCGCCCTGCTCGCGGGCATCACGCTGACCGTCATCGCGACGGCGGCCCCCGCGAACGCCGAACCCACCGCACCCGCACCGCTGGATCCCTTCGACGGGCACACCGACCCGGACGGTCTCACCGAGGCCAGCGCACCCAGCGGTATCGACACCGCGGCCGATGCGGGCGGCATTGTCGAGGTCGCCGGACCGACCGACGTCGAGGGCCTCACCGACCTCTCCGGCCTGGCCGACGTGGAAGGCGCGACCGCGATCGAAGATGCCACCGAGGTCGACGGCGTGACCGGAGTCGAAAGCGGGACCGAGGTCGACGGCCTTGCCGATATCGAGGCCCCGGTCGACGTCGACGCCTACCCGCGGGACGCCCTGTCGGCCATCAATGCGCTGGGCGGCTTCAATTTCACGCTGCCCGGCCTGGATCTGCCGGCCCTGTTCAGCCCCGACACGGCCATCGTGGTGCTCGGCTACGGCCTGACGCCGGAGGGCGAGATGCGCCCGGAGCTGATCAACCGCCTGTACGCCGGCTACGTCTCCGCGCTGCTCTCCCCCGCCGCCCCGATCATCGTCACCGGCGGCAATCCGCAGAACGGCGTCACCGAGGCGCAGGCCATGGCGGACTGGCTGATTCAGCGCGGTGTCGCGCCCGAGCGCATCCACACCGAGACCCGCGCCAATTCGACCGTGCAGAACGCGACCTTCTCGGCGCAGCTCATGCAGGCGATCAATGTGCACGCGGCCGTGCTCATCACCTCGGCCGATCACATCGGGCGGGCATTGAACAACTTCCGGGCGGCCGGAATCTCGGTGGTGGCCACCATGACTCCGGACGAGAGCCCGCTCGGGGCCGAATCCTTCGGCCCGGGAGAGTGATTCACGCCAGGTAGCGTGCGATGCCCACGGCGACGCAGGCCGGTTTCGCCGCGCCTTCGATCTCGACGGTGACGGTGCGCTCGGTCTGCACCCCGCCCGGGATGTCGGTGACCGTGTCCAGGGTGACCCTGCCCCGGATGCGGCTGCCGACCGTCACCGGCGTGATGAAGCGAACCCTGTCGAGCCCGTAGTTGATTGCCATCCGGGCACAACTGACCTTCAGCACCTGCGCGGTCATCGGAACGATGAGTGACAGCGTGAGAAATCCGTGCGCGATGGTCTTCCCGTACGGCCCCGCGGCCGCACGCTCGGCATCCACATGGATCCACTGGTGATCGTCGGTCGCGTCGGCGAAGGTGTCGATGCGCCCCTGATCGATCGTGATCCATTCGCTCACACCGATTTCCGTGCCGACGGCCGCCTTCAAAGCCTCGAAGTCGGCGAAGTCCACAGGGCTCATGCCCGCTCCTCTCCCGCGGTCGCGAAGCGCTCCTTCAGTTCTCGCTTCAGGATCTTGTGTGTCGGCCCCATCGGCAGGGCATCCACGAATTCCACCCGCCGCGGATACTTGTACCGCGCCACATGCTCTCGCGCGTAGTCGATGATCTCGTCGGCGTCCACCGGCTCCGCCGCCACCACCACCGCGACGATCTCCTCGCCGTAGGTCGCGTCCGGCACCCCGATCACCGCCACCTGTGCGATCTTCGGATGCCGCAGCAGCGCCGCCTCCACCTCGGTCGGGTACACATTGAACCCGCCGCGAATGATCATCTCCTTGATCCGGTCCACGATCCGCAGATACCCGTTGGCGTCCTTGACGCCCAGGTCCCCGGTCCGGAACCACCCGTCCACCACGACTTCCGCCGTGGCCTCGGGCTTGCCGGTGTAGCCGTTGAACACATTGTGCCCGCGCACCACGACCTCACCGATGCTCCCGGTGGGCAGCAGTTCGATGCGGTCGCGCAGGTTCGCGTCGGCGATCTCCACGTCCACGCCCCACACCGGATGCCCGACGGTGCCCGCCTCGGGCCCGAGCATGGGCTGATTCACCGTGGCCGTGGGCGAGGTCTCCGAAAGCCCGTATCCCTCCAGCACATACGCGCCGTACACCCGCTCGAAGTCCTCGAGCACCGACGGCGGCAGCGCCGCCCCGCCGCTGATGCACAACCGCAGCTTGGGCAGCTCGTCGCGCCCCGCCGCGGCCGCCAGCAGCCCGTGATACATGGTCGGCACCCCGTGGAAGGTATTCACATTCTCCGCCACCATGAGCCGAATGGCTTCAGCCGCATCGAATCTCGGCAGCAGCACCAGCGTCGCCCCGACCCGCCAGTGCGAGTTCATGGACACCGTCTGCCCGAACACGTGGAACAGCGGCAGCGCCCCGAGCGCGATGTCGTCGCGGTGAACTTCATTGGCGTCGAACGCATTCACCGTGGCGCACATGACCATATTGAGGTGGCTGAGCTCGGCCCCCTTGGGCCGCCCCGTGGTCCCGCTGGTGTAGAACACCACCGCCACATCGAGCGGGCTCCGCGTCACGAACGTCGCAATAGGCGCTGCGGCAAGCTCTTTCGGATTCACGAAGGGAATCCCGACCCGCGCCGCCGCTTCCTTCCCGACGGCCGCACTGTACTCGTGACAGACGAGCAGTTTGGCCCCGCTGTCGCGCAGCACATATTCGGCTTCATCGGCGGTGAGCAGCAGATGCACCGGCACCACCGTCCCACCGGCCGCCAGAATCGCGAAGTACGCCCGCGGGAAGTCAGCCGTATTGGGCCCCATGAGCGCCACCCGATCCCCCGGCCGCACCCCGAGGTCGATGAGCGCCGCGGCCTGTTCCCGCACCTGCCGCCACAGATCCGCGAAGCTGATCCGCTGATTGCCTTCGATAAGAGCTATATGCTCCGGCCGCCGCCGCGCCGGTTCGGCGAGGATGCTTGCCAGGGAGAGAGTCGCGTTCATTTGCAGCCCTGTCTTGTGGGGTTCCAGGGGCGAAGCCCCTGAGAGCCCACCCGAAAGTGGGGTCAGAGCCCCATGTCCTTGGCGATGATCATCTTCATGACTTCGCTGGTGCCGCCGTAGATCCGGTTCACCCGGTTGTCGGCGTACAGCCGCGCGATCGGGTACTCGTTGATAAACCCGTACCCACCGTGCAGCTGCAGACACCGGTCGATCACCCGCGCCGCGACCTCGGTGCAGAACAGCTTGGCGGAGGCGGCGTCGGCGGCCGTGAGCGTCCCGGCGTCCAGGGCCTCGAGCCCGCGATCCACCACGGCCTCGGCGGCGTCGACTTCGGCCTGACAGGCGGCCAGCTCGAATTTGGTGTTCTGGAAGGTGGCGACCGGCTTGCCGAACACATTGCGCTGCTGGGTGTATTCCTTGGCGAACCGCACCGCCGCCCGCGCCTGCGCGTACGACCCGACCGCGATCGACAGCCGTTCCTGCGGCAGGTTCTGCCCCAGGTAGGAGAATCCCTTGTTCTCCTCCCCCAGCAGGTCCTCCACCGGCACCTTCACATCGGTGAAGTTGAGCTCGGCGGTGTCGGACACCTTCAATCCGAGCTTGTCGAGCTTGCGCCCGACCGCGTACCCCTGCGACTTGGTGTCCACCACGAACAGCGAGATCCCGAACCGCCGGTCGTCCTCGCGCGGTGCGGCCGTCCGCGCGCACACGATGACCCGATCCGCGTGCACGCCGCCGGTGATGAACGTCTTCGACCCGTTCAGCACATAGTGCGTCCCGTCCGCGGAAAGCTTTGCGGTGGTGCGCATTCCGGCCAGATCCGATCCGGTCCCCGGTTCGGTCATGGCAATGGCGAACATGATCTCGCCGCTGACGAACCCGGGCAGCCATCGCTTCTTCTGCACCTCGGTGGCGAGGTTCTTCAGATACGGCAGGCACAATCCCACGTGCACGCCCGATCCGCCGAAAGACACTCCGGCGCGGGCGGTTTCCTCGATGAGGATGGTCTGGAACTTGAACGATTCGATGCCCGCGCCGCCGTACTCCTCGGGCACCTCGATCCCGAAGGCCCCGAGTTCGGCCAGCTTGTAATAGAACTCGCGCGGCACGATCCCGGCCTCGTACCACTGGTCGTACACCGGCACGACCTCGGCTTCGATGAAGGCGCGCACGGTCTCCCGGAAGGCGTCGTGGTCGGCGTTGAAAACTGTTCGCTGCATGGATGTTTCTCTCTGACTTGCGCTTAGAGCCGGCGTCCGCCGTCGACGTAGATGGTCTGCCCGGTCACGAACGAGGCGTCGTCGGAGACCAGGAAGGACACCACATTCGCGATATCCGCGGGCTCGCCCACCCGGCGCAGCGGCGTGATCTTGGCGGCGTTCTCCCGGAACTCCTCCGGGCTGACCCCGACCCGCGCCGCGGTGGCATCGGTCATCTCGGTGACGATGAAGCCGGGCGCGACCGCGTTGACATTGATCCCGAACGGACCCAATTCCATTGCGAGCGTGCGGGTCAGCCCCTGGATGCCCATCTTGGCGGCGCTGTAGTTGGCCTGTCCCCGGCTGCCCAGTGCGGACACGCTCGAGGTGTTCACGATCTTGCCCGACTTCTGCTTCACCATGTGCCGCTGCGCCGCCCGCGTGCACAGGAACGCGCCCTTGAGGTGCACGGACATGACCAGGTCCCAGTCGTCGACCGACATCTTGAACAGCAGGTTGTCGCGCAGCACGCCGGCATTGTTGACCAGCACGTCGATCGAACCCAGTTCCGCCACAACACCATCGATGGCGGCGTCGACCTGTGCCTCGTCGGTCACATTGCAGGCCACCGCGATCGCCTGGCCGCCGTCGGCCACGATCCGCGCCGCGGTCTCCTTGCAGGCGGTCTCGTCCAGGTCGGCGATGGCGACGGTGAACCCGTCGGCCGCCAGCCGCGCCGCGGTGGCCGCGCCGATCCCGCGCGCCGCGCCGGTCACGAAGGCAACTTTCGACATCTGAATCTCCTTCTCAGACAAAGGCGTTCACGCCGGTGAGCGCGCGCCCGATGAGCAGTTTCTGAATCTGGCTGGTGCCCTCGTACAGCGTGAGCACCCGGGCGTCCCGCAGGTATTTGGCCGCCGGGAATTCGTCGATGTAGCCGTACCCGCCGAACACCTGAATGGCATTGTTGGCCGCCTTGACCGCCGCCTCGCTGGCGAACAGCTTGGCCACCGAAGCCTCGGTGCCGAACGGCTTGCCGCGCTCCACCAGGTCGGCCACCCGCCAGGTGAGCAGCCGCGCCGCCTCCACATCGACGGCGATATCCGCGAGCAGTTCCTGCACCAGCTGATACGACGCGATCGGCTTGCCGAACTGCTCGCGCTCCCGAGCGTATTTCACCGCTGCCTCGAGGCAGCCGCGCGCGACTCCGACGCACCCGGCGGCGACTCCCATGCGCCCCTTGTCGAGGGCGGCCATGGCGATTTTGAACCCCTGCCCCTCGTCCCCGAGCCGCGCGGTGTCCGGCACCCGCACCCCGTCGAGCACGAGTTCGGCGGTGGCCTGCCCGCGCAGCCCGAGCTTGCCCTTGATCTCGGTCCGCTGGAATCCGGGCGCATCGGTCGGCACCAGGAACGCGGTGACCCCCTTGGGCCCCGGTCCGCCGCTGCGCGCGAAGATGATCGCCACATCCGCCCAGGTGCCATTGGTGATGAAGATCTTGGTGCCGGACAGCAGCCAGTCGTCCCCGCCCCGCACGGCCTTGGCGGTCAGGTTCCCCGCATCCGATCCGGTGCCCGGTTCGGTGAGCCCGAAGCAGCCCAGCGATTCCCCGGAACACAAGCGCGGCAGCCATTCCCGCTTCTGCTCGGCGGTCCCGTAGGTCTTGATGGTCTTGCCCACCAATCCCAGCGACACCGACACGATGCCGCGCACCGAACTGTCGCCGCGCCCGAGTTCCTCCAGCAGCAGGCAGTAGTCCAGCGCCGTGCCGCCGGACCCGCCGTACTCCTCCGGGATCTCGATGCCGAGGAAGCCCATCTCGCCGAGTTTGCCGACGATGGCGGTATCCACCGATTCCGCCCGGTCCCAGGCGGCCGCGTGCGGGACAACTTCCTTGTCCACCCAGGCGCGGGCGAGTTCGCGCAGTTCGCGCTGCGACTCGCCGAGTTCGAAGTCCATTCGTGAGGCTCCTAACCAAACGTTGTTAGGTTTATGCGGCCCAAGCTATCCTAACGCCGTTCGGTTTATCAAGACCCGAGTGATAAATTCGACGCTCGCGCCCCCGACAGGAAGTTGCACATGCCCAGGCCGAAAGTGCCGCTGCTGAGCCGCGAACGCATACGCGGGGCCGCGCTCACTCTCATCGACCGCGACGGCCTGCCCGAGCTGTCCATGCGCAAACTCGCCGCCGAACTGGGCGTGCAGGCCGCCTCCCTCTACGGCCACTACCCCACCAAGGACGACCTGCTCGACGACATCGCCCGCGGCATCATGTCCCGGGTCGACACCTCGGGCTTCGAATCCGGCGACTGGTGCGAGGGCCTGGTCGACTGGGCCCGCTCGTATCGCGCCGCCCTGGTCCGCCACCCCAATTTCGTCCCCTACCTGGCCTCGGGCCCCGGCAACCGGGACGAGAACCTGCGCGCCGCCGACGCCGTGCACGGCGGCCTCATCAGCGCCGGCTGGCCCCCACGCGAGGCCACCATGATCGGCGCGGCCACCCGCTACCTGGTCATGGGCTCCACCCTCGGCTCCTTCTCCCGGGGCTTCCCCGAGGACACCCAGGTCTACCGCGACCGCTACCCGCACCTCGACCAGGCCCACCGCCTGCGCGCCAAGGCCGACGAAATCGACACGGACAGCTTCGAACTCGCCCTGGCCGCGTTCATCGACGGCCTCCGGCCGCGCTTCGAGGCCGTGACCGAGCGCCGCGCGAAACGGCGGCGCATCGACACCCCCTGAGCCGCACCGCTTTCCTGCCACACAGCGCAGGCCCCGAGCCGAAACGACTCGGGGCCTGCATAATTCAGCTGTCAGTGCCGGCGCACCCGCAGGCTGCCGAACAGCCCGTCCTTCTCGTCCTCCGGACCCGCCGTGAAGTACAGCGCGTTCGAATCACCCAGGGACTCACCGTTGCCGAACATGAGCGCCCACAGGCCCTCGATCTCCACCGGCTTGGCGTCCTCGTCGCGCAGGTAGTCGACGAACGCACCGGTCTGATCGTCGAGCGCGAGAATGCGGCCGGCGCCGCCGAAGTTGCCCACCAGCAGCTTGCCGCTCAGCGGACCGAAGTCGGCCGGCGCGACCGCCACGGCCCACGGCGCGTTGAACCGATTGTCACCGTCGATCGTGCGCACGAGCTTGCCGCTCGCGTCGAACTCCGCCAGCTTGCCCTTGCCGGGCTTGTGGTTCGCGGCCTTCTCGGCGTCGGCGTCGGCCGAATCCTCCTCGCCTGCATCGATCTTGGCCGCATCGGCCTCATCCGGCTTGGTGGTCGCGTACGACACGAACACCCGCTGCCCGATGGTGGTCACATTGAACGGCGCCGGATCGCCCGGCTTCACCTGCTTGCCCTTGGCCGGATCGGCCGGATCCACCGCGTCGCCGGTGGCGAACGGGTTGGCGAAGCCGCTGGTGGGAATCAGCGCCCAATTCTTGTCGAAGGTCCGGATCTGCGGGTTCTCACCGAAGTCCGCCGCGAGCAGCTGATCCCCGGCCGGGTTCAGCGCGATGCCGAAGAACTGCATCCCGTCCTTGGACCCGTCGAACACCAGATTCGCCGGCCCGTCGTGCCGCACGATCTCGCCACCCGCGCCCAGTTCGGTCCACGCCGAGATCTTGCCGGAGTCGGTGGCGAAGATGAATCGTGAAGAGCCGGTGAGCTTCTGCTCTTTCCCGTCGACGGTGACCGGCTGATCCCGGACCGCGAACAAGTCGGAGGTGATGGCGGCCGGGTTGAAAACCACGCCGGTGGTCTTGCCGATGCTCGCGTCGGAGGTGTCGCTGTCCGCGCCGGGAACACTGACCAGTTTCAGCTGATCCTGGAACAGCTTCTGCAGCTCCGGCTTCGGCGAGGCGGTGACGTCGCCGACGAACTGGAAGGAGAACCCGCCGCCGCCGACCCAGAAGTGGCCGCCCGCACCCTTGGGGCGGTCGGCCAGACCCCAGGCGTTCACCATGTCGGGGAAGGTGAACTGCGCCTTGTAGGACGCGGTGTTGGCCGCCAGGTTGGTCTGCGCGTAATGGTTCCCGTCGAGGGCCTTCACATCATCGCCCGACGACGAGTTACTGCTGCACGCCGTCGCGACCACCATCGCCACGCCGAATGCCGCCGCACGCAGCGCTGTCTTTTTCGACAGCGTGCTGCGCACAGGCGGCTTACCGCGTCCGTCCATGACAAGTCCTTCCACTCAACGCCCAAGGTTCGGCGTTAGGTGATGCTAACCATAGCTGGAAGGATTGCCGGGACCGCGCAGACCGGGTCAGGAGTTCTGAAATTGCGCTCTGACCTGGTCCTCGGTGAGTCCGTAGTCGGCCAGCGAGTACCGGTGAGCCGGTTTCCGATCCCCGGATTTGCTCTCCTCGTCGAGTGCGAGCATGGCCGTGCGCGCCGCCTCGGTGAACTCCAGCCCGAACGCGCTGTAGATCTTCTCGACGGTCCCCATGGGATCGGCCCGCAGATCCTCGAACTGGATGTCGAGGAACTGCTCCGGGTTGTACCGCGCCCGCGCCGCGCTGAAGTCGTGGAAGCCGCGCGACCACAGCTCCAGCTGCGTGGACCCGATCCGCTCGCCGGTGAACGTGGTGGACCAGCCGCGCGCCGCATGCTCGGACAGGCTGCACGAGGAGCCGATGATGGTGACCGGATCCCGATGGGTCTGAATGATCAGCGCGTCCGGGTACACCGTCATGAGCGCGTCCAGCGCGAACAGGTGGCTCGGATTCTTCAGCACCCACCGCCGGCTGTCACCGAGTCCGATGAGCTGCAAGTTCTTTCGGTGCCGTGCGTAGGCGTCGGTCCAGTCCTGCTGCTGCAACCACTGCGAGTAGGTCGGCAGATAGGCCAGCGACTCGTAGGAGATCGACTTGACCGTCTGCCGCAGCAGCTGCCAGCACTCCTCCACATCGGCCGCGCTCATGTAGTGCAGCCCCATGAATTCCGGGTTCTCGACGCGATGCTGCGCGAACCCGGCGTCGATCTGCTGATAGATCGGGTTCCCGGCCCAGCTCTCCCGCGGCGGCCGCGGCTGTGGGAACTCCGCCAGCCACATTTCGAGGGCCTGATGCTGCGGGTCGGCGGCCAGCAGCCGGTGCAGCGCCGTGGTCCCGGTGCGCGGCAGTCCGGTCACGAAAATCGGCCGGGCGATGGCTGTTTCGGCATGCGCCGGATGCGCTTTCCAGGACGCTTCGCTCAGCGCCCGCGCCACCAGCGCCCCGCGCAGGAAGTACCGGCTCATCTTCGACCCGAGCTCGGTGAGCCCGGCGTCGCGACTGTAGGACTCGAGCAGCACCCCGAGCGCCTCGTGATAGTCGGTGGACCCGAAGTCGGTCAGCCCGCTGACCTTGGTGGCCGAGGCGTGCAGATCCTCGATCGTGCCGACGTTGGTACGTAGGCTCATGAGTGGTGAATCTCCTTGCTCAGACGTGGTATTCGCCGCAGTTGACGTCGAGGGTCTGCCCCGTGATGGCATTGGCCCACGGCGAGGCGAGGAACACGACGGTGCGCGCGATCTCGTAGGTTTCGGGCAGCCGCTTGAGATCCGAGCGGGACGCGGTCTGCTCGTACACCTGCTCGGGCGTGATGTTGTACTTCTTGGCGACCTCACCGAAGTACCACTTCAGCTGATCGGTCCAGATGTAGCCCGGCGCAACGGTATTGACCCGAATCCCCTTGGGCCCGAGTTCGGTGGCGAGGGTCTGCGACATGGCCAGCAGCGCGGACTTGGCGACCTTGTAACTGCCGTACCGGGGTTCGGAGTGCCGCAGCACCGCCGAGTTGATCATGACCACCGCGCCCTTGGTCGCCTCCAGCGCCTCGGTGAACGCCTGCGTCATGCGCAGATTGCCGAGCACGGTCAGATCGAGGCTGTCGGTGATCTGCTGAAAGTCGGTGCGCGCCAACGGCTTCATCGACGGCACCGAAAAAGCGTTGTTCACCAGCACATCGACTCGGCCGAACGCCTCGAGCGTGCGCGCCACCAGGTTCCGCACGGCCTCGTCATCGGTGATGTCGGTGGGCACGCACAGTGTCGTCCCGCCCTCGGCCTCGATCTCGGCCGCGACCTCCTTCAACCGCGATTCCGTGCGCGCCGCCAGCACGACCTTCGCCCCGGCCGCGGCGGCCTCCAGGCAGATGTCGCGTCCCAGCCCCGGCCCGACCCCGCTGACGACAACGACCTTGTCGCGCAGCAGTTCTGTCCGCAACCGTGTGTTCTCCGAGCTCATCCGAGCATCCTTTCCGCGAAAGCGCGCTGACGGGCGGCAATCCGATCCCGCCATGCCTGGTCGTCGATGATGTTGTCGCTGTAGTACGGCAGCACCTGCCGGACCTTGTCGAAGGGCACGAGCTCCACGGTCGGACCGTCGGCGGGCGTGATCGGCCGCGCCACCCGCTGCCACCGGAATTGCAGAATCCCGCGCCCACGCCCGGTGGTTTCCAGCCAGTTGGTGATGCCCGGGTTCCGGTTGCTCACCACCATGCGGATCATGCCGTCCGGATCCACCTGTGCCTGAGTGTGATTGAGGCTGGTCTGGTGGTTCACGTAATCGAGGGAGATGTACCAGCGGCTGCCCAGCTGGAAGCCCTGGTACGGCGCATCGGATTTCGGCACCGTGATGACCAGCGCCTGATCGTCGGCGAGATCGTAGTGCCCCACCGAGGAGTACTGGGTGCTCAAACCGCCCGGCGTGAGCCGGGGTTCGGTCAGCGTGTTCACCTCCAGATCGAGGTAGAACCACTTCGGGAAGTTGAACCAGGTGTGCACGCGGGTCAGCAGCATGCGCCCGGCCGCCCGATACCGCTTGCGCAACTGTTCGACGGTGGCCTCGGCCGGCGCGGTGCCGACCGTATCCACCCGCTCGATGCGAATACTGCCCTTGCGCTCGGTATTCCAGTCCCCGTACACCTCCCGCACGGCGAGCATGGACGCGCCCTCGCCGAGTTGGAAGTAGTTGGGCTCCGGATTCTCCTTGGCCGGACCGAATCTCAGCGCGAAGCTGCCGTCGGCCGCGATCTCGATGCGCCGGTCGTCGAAGGCGTCCTCACCGCCGGGCACATCGGTGGCGGTGTAATCGCCCTTGAGCACTTGGAAACTCAGATCCGCCGTGCTGCCCCGCACGCCCGTCACCAGGTATTCGGCGGTCGGTTCGATGCTCGCGTGGTAGTAGAGCGTGTCCGGGTTGTCGAGCCCCATTTTGGTGTAGGGCCCGGTGGAGGTCACGAAGTACGGATGCGACTTCCCGTGCGCCCGCGACAGCTGGAGCACCGCCGCGATACTGCCCTGCAGGTAGTCGTAGCCTTCGGCGAGATCATGCTCGTCACGAATGAATTCCGCTGCGGCGATGAGCTTCTCGGCCTCGGTGACCGCCGCCAGGAACGGATCGGTCAGCGGTAGCTCTGCTTGTTCGATATTGGATTGATCCATCGGCTTCTTTCAGGACTCGAGTGTGCGTCGAATGAGTGCGGCGATCTCCGCCGGCGTGCCATCGGAGGGCGTGATCACGAGCTCGGCGAATTCCGGTCGCTCGTAGGGCGAGTCGATCCCGGTGAACTCCCGCAGCTCCCCCGCCCGCGCCTTCTTGTACAGCCCCTTGGGGTCGCGCAGTTCGCATTCCCCGAGCGGGGTGTCCACGAACACCTCCCGGAACCGAAGATGCTTGTCCTCGTGCAGCTTCCGCGCCTCTCGCCGCTGCGCCGCGAACGGGCTGATGAGCGAGACGATGGCGACCATCCCGGCATCGGCCATCAGTGCGGCCACCTCCGCGACCCGGCGCACGTTCTCCCGCCGGTCCTCGTCGGTGAAGCCGAGATTCTTGTTCAGCCCGTGCCGCAGGTTGTCCCCGTCCAGCAGATAGGCGGGCTGCCCGGAGGCAATGAGCTGCCGCTCCAATTCCACCGCGATGGTGGACTTTCCGGAGCCCGACAGCCCGGTGAGCCAGATGGTGGCTCCCGTGCTGAGTCGCTGTCCGCGGTCCACGGCCGACCGGTGCCACACCACATTCGACGCCTTGTGCTCGACTCGCGGTGCGCCCGTGGATCTTCCGGTGATCATGCCCGCGGCCACGGTCCGATTGCTGGTCTCGTCGATGAGTATGAAGCTGCCCGTGGCCCGGTTGTCCCGGTACGGGTCGAACAGCAGCGGCTGCCTGCTCTTGAGAATGAGCCGCCCGATGTCGTTGAGCCCCAGCCGATCCGCGTCGGTCTGCCGGTGCAGGGTGTTCACATCCAGCCGGTAGTCCAGCTCGCTGACCTCCACCTTCGAGGTCTGTGTCGCCGTGCGAATCGAGTACTCGTGGCCCGCCCGCAGTTCGGTGTCGTCGGAGAACCAGCACACCATGGCGTCGAGTTCGCGATCCTGATGCGGCTGGTTGCCGGGCCGCGCGAGCATATCCCCACGCCCGATATCGATTTCGTCGTCGAGGGTCAGCGATACCGCCATCCCGGTGAAGGCTTCCTCCACCTTGTCGCCACCCGGCCCCCAGATCTGCGCGACGCGGCTGCCGCGACCGGACGGCAGCACCACCACCTCGTCACCCGGCTTGAAGATCCCGCCCGCCACGGTGCCCGCGTAACTGCGCTGGGTCTCCCCGTGCGGCCGAATCACGTACTGCACAGGCAGTCTCGTGTCGATGAGGTTGCGGTCGGAAGCGACGTGCACCTCCTCGAGATGCCGCAGCAGCGGCGGTCCCGGATACCAGCCCGCGGTGTGTTCGGACAGCTCCACCACATTGTCGCCGTGCAGCGCCGACACCGGAATGAAGCTCAGATCGCCCACATCCAGCTTGGTGGCGAAATCCGCGAATTCCGAACGGATTTCCTCGAAGCGCTGCTCGGACCAGTCGACCAGATCCATCTTGTTCACACACAGCACCAGGTGCCCGACCCCCAGCAGCGAGGACAGGAAGGCGTGCCGCCGGGTCTGCTCGGAGACGCCCTTGCGGGCGTCGACCAGGATCAGCGCCAGGTCGGCGGTCGAAGCCCCGGTGACCATATTGCGCGTGTACTGCACGTGCCCCGGAGTGTCGGCGATGATGAATTTCCGTCGCGGCGTGGCGAAGTAGCGGTACGCGACATCGATGGTGATGCCCTGCTCGCGTTCGGCCCGCAGTCCGTCGGTGACCAGCGACAGATCCGGCGCGCCGGCCCCGCGTGCGATGCTCGCGCGTTCGATGGCGTCGAGCTGGTCGGTGAACAGGCTCTTGGAGTCGAACAGCAGCCGCCCGATGAGCGTGGACTTGCCGTCGTCCACGCTGCCGGCGGTGGCGAGCCGTAAAAGGTTGCGGCGCATCAGAAGTAGCCCTCTCGTTTGCGGTCTTCCATGCCGGAGTCGGAGATGCGGTCGTCGGCCCGGGTGGCGCCGCGTTCGGTGAGCCGGGTGACCGCGGTTTCGGCGATCACCTGTGCTGGGTCGGCGGCGTCGCTCTCGACGCAGCCGGTGCAGGTGGCGTCGCCGACGGTGCGGAATCGCACGGTGGCCTCGTGCTGCCGCTCGCCGGGCTGCACTGTCAGGAATCGGTTGGCCGCCAACAGCATTCCGTCGCGTTCCAGGACCGTCCGCCGGTGCGCATAGTACAGCGACGGCAGTTCGACCTCGGCCTGGTCGATGTACTCCCAGATATCGAGCTCGGTCCAGTTCGACAGCGGGAAAACGCGGATGTGCTCGCCCTTGGCGTGCCGCCCGTTGTAGAGATTCCACACCTCCGGCCGCTGCGCCCGGGGATCCCAGGCCCCGTACTCGTCCCGGAAGCTGAACACCCGCTCCTTGGCGCGCGCCTTCTCCTCATCCCGGCGCGCCCCGCCGAATACCGCGTCGAACCGGTGCTCGCGAATGGACCGCAGTAGCGTCGCCGTCTGCAGCCGATTGCGCGTTTCCCCGGCCTTCTCGACGACCCGGCCGGCGTCGATATCGTCCTGCACGCTGCCGACCAGCAGCTGTGCCCCCAGCCGCGCCGCCGTGCGATCCCGGAAGTCGAGCACCTCGTCGAAGTTGTGCCCGGTGTCGATGTGCAGCAGCGGAAACGGCAGCGGCGCGGGCCAGAAGGCGCGCCGCGCCAGCTCCAGCATGACCGCCGAATCCTTCCCGCCCGAGAACAGCAGTACCGGCCGTTCGAAGGTGGCGGCCACCTCTCGAATGATGTGCACCGATTCGGCTTCCAACGCCGCCAGATGCGACAGCTCGTATCCCGCCCGTGTTGCGTTACCCATTCACCGCGGCCCTGCCCACTCGCCGCGCCGTATCTCGCCCAACTTGCGTTGTCGAATATTCGACGCTATCGTTCGATAATGTGACACCGACGATAGGTCGGCGTGCCGTGGCCGGTCAAGAGCTGACGGCGAATTCCGCGTATTGGAGGGTGTCCACAGGACCGGCCGCCCAGCCCGCTACCATCGGCCGCGCTGCCCCACGCCAACCGTGAGTGAGTCTGAAGTGCCCGAAATCACCACCGCCCCAGCGCCATCCGACACCCGCACCGGCGCATCCTCGGACGCGGATACGGCATCCGGCACCCTCACCTCACCGCCGACCCGTCGCGTGGTGCAGACCATCGAGTTGCTGTCCCGCCGCCCCGCCGAACACCTGTCGCTGGCGCGCATCGTCCGCGCCACCGGCATGTCCCGCGCCACCGCGCACGCGGTCCTGTCGCAGTTGACCGCCGACGGCTGGACCCTGCGCGACGACGAAGGCAATTACGGCCTCGGCCTCGGCCTGCTCTCGATCGCCCGCCGCAGCGAATCGGCCTTCCCGCTGCGCCGGCTGGCCCTCGACGCCATGCGCGAACTGTCCACGGCCCACCGCATCCCGGTCTTCCTGGCCGAGCGCGAACAGTCGTCGATAGTCATCACCGAGGTGGTGGGCACCCCCTCGGTCCCCTGGATCCGCCCCGGCCGCCACATCCCCCTGGCCCCGCCCGTCTGCCGCGAATTCATCGCCTGGGCACCGGATCCCGACCGCACCGCCTGGCTCGCCACCGCCGACCCGTCCCACCGGCCCCGCCTCGAGTCGGTCCTCGACGCCATCCGCACCCGCGGCTACTCGGTGGAACGCCTCGCCGACGACTCCGCCCCCATGCTCGAAGCCCTTGCCGCCCTGCGTCATTCCCCCGTGACGGATCCCCTCCGCCATCGCCTCAACGCCTTGATCTCCGACTTGATCACCATCGACTACCTCCCCGACGAGCTCACCGACCACAATGCCGTCGTCTCGGTGGCCGCCCCCATCTTCGCCGCGGACGGCACCGTCGCCGCCTCGATAGTCGCCTGCCCTGACACCAACCTCTCCGCCGCCCGGCTATCCGACCTGGCCACCGCCACCATCACCGCCGCCGATCAGGTCACCGCCGCCCGAACCGTCTGACGTTCGTCGCGCGAAGGGCAGGCGCTCGGGGCCTACGTAGCCGGGCACAACACCGACTTGCCCCGAAAAACTCACGCCGATAGCACTTCCCGGGCAGCCCGCTCCCCACTCCGAACGGCACCGTCCATGTAGCCCTGCCAGTAGTCGGCGGTTTCGGTGCCCGCCCAATGGATCCCGCCCACCGGCTCGCGAAGGGCGGGCCCGAATCGCGTGAGGATCCCTGGCCGGGTTGTCGCCGTGGGACCACCCCACGACCACGGGTCGTGGTCCCATTTCTTGAAGCCGTAATCGATGACGCGACTGCGGGCTTCAGCGCCGAAGTACTGTACGAAACAGTCGAGTCCGGATTCGACGAGATCCTGGTCGGGGCGGTTGTCGAGATCGGCCATGGCGTCGGCGGAGATGAATCCCATGAGTACGTGGTGGCCTTGACCGTAACTCTCGTAGGTGACGTCGATGGGGGTGCCGTCGCCGACCACCTGTCCGGTGAGGCCCTGGTCGCGCCAGAACGGCCGGTCGTAGAGGGCGAGGAATTTGGCTATGCGGCCCATGGTGTAACCGCTGGTCAGTTCGGTGCGGTCAGCAGGCAGTACGGGTCGGTAGTCGATGCGGTCGGCGATGGCCGGGGACATGGCGACGATGACTTTCGCGGCGCGGAAGACGCCGCGATCGGTGTGTACTTCCAGGCAGGCGCCGGTTTGGTCGACGGCTCGTGCGGGTGCGCCGTAAACGATGCTGTCGGAGAGGGATTCGGCCATGCGGAGGGGGACCAGGGCCGCGCCGCCGTCGAAGAATCGTTCTTGTGCGCCGCCGTCCACGCCGAGCAGGCGGGAGAACGAACCGGGGTTCTGTTCGTTTCCGGCGGCGGCGAAGTAGTTCATCATGAACAGTGCGGACAGTTCGTGCGGGCGCACCGACAGCGGGGCGGTCTGGGCCAGGGCGAGGAAGAGTTTGCCCTCGTAGGTGTTCGCGTTCGCGTCGATCCAGTCCTGCCAGGTGATGGAGTCGAGGTGGGCCGCGTCGGGGTGCCGCCAGGGTTCTCCGACGGGGAAGCCGATGGCGGTGGTGTCGATCTTGGCCATGGCGACGGCCGTTTCGACGGTGCCAGGCAGCACGGGCAGCGGTACGGCGGCCGGAACCCGGTGCAGCACACCGCGAATCGAGAACAGGGATTCGCCCTGGTTGTAGGTGGGCAGGGTCGGCACGCCGTATTCCCGGGCCAGGGCGGCGATGCGGTCCTGAGTGGGGCCGAGGAATTCCGCGCCGCCGTCGACGGCGACTCCCCCGCGTGTGGTGGCGTTGAAGACGCGGCCGCCGGCGCGGTCTCGGGCCTCCAGCAGCAGGACTCGCCGTCCGGCCGCGCGGAGCGCCTTGGTCGCGGCGAGACCGGACAGTCCCGCGCCGATCACGATGACGTCGGCGTCCCGGTTCGCTCCGGGTGTGGCGGCGGCCGGTCGGGTCGTCGTGATGGTCGCGGCCACGGCCGCACCGGCCGCCCCTCGGAGAAGTGTTCTGCGACTGAGGTTCACAGGCTGGTTCACGGGATTCCTTCCGCCGAGCTGCCGTGCCGGGCAGGGTAAGTCACGACACGACAACCAGGCTGGTCGGTTGCCCAGTTATGGCGGTTTCCCGCCGATCAACTCTTCGTAAACGCTGTCCGAGCACCCACATGCGGCAGGATCGTCGCCATGGACGCCCCCGAGTCATCTCGCGAGATCTATTCGAACCCGTGGATATCGGTTCGTGAGGACATCATTCGACTGCCGAATGGTGAGCCCTCCGTCTACGCGGTGGTCGACAAATCCGACTTCGCGCTCATCATTCCGCAGGACGGCGAGCGGTTTCAGCTGATCGAGCAGTTCAGATATCCACTCCAGGAACGGTGTTGGGAATTCCCGGGTGGCTCGGTGCGCGGGGCCGAGACGTTCGACGCGGTCGAAGCCGCGCGCACGGAACTGCGGGAGGAGACCGGGTTGCGAGCCGAAAACCTCACGCTGCTGGGGAAACTGGCTCCGGCGTCGGCGACGTGCAGTCATCGCGGGCATGTCTTCCTCGCCACCGGCCTGACCGAGGGACCGCATGAGCGGGAGCCCTCGGAGGCGGATATGCGGGCGGCGTGGTTCACCCGCACCGAGCTGGAAGCGATGATCGCCGATGGCCGGATCAACTGCGGTCAGACCGTCTCGGCGTACCTACTGCTGCTCTTGCACGAGAGGACCGGACGCAGCGAAAGCAGCAGCACCGGAGGCTGATTCGATCGGGCCTGTTACCAGTCGAGCCGCCCATAGGCGTCCTGCCCCCACAGGTATCCCCACAGCTGCCCGGTGGGACCGTCTGCGGGCAGGGTGGCCAGGTGCACGCTGGGTTCCGCGCCCTGTTCGGCGCTGCGGAATCCGGTGTTGCCGTTGAGATCTGTCGCGCAGTAGCCGGGGTTGGCGGCGTTCACCTTGATTCCGGTGTCCCACAACTCCTTCGCGTACATGACGGTGACCATGTTGAGTGCGGTTTTGGAGGACGGGTACGAGATGGCCGCCATCGGCCACAGCGGGTTGTTCTGATCGGTCATTCCGGTCAGCGACCCGACCTCGCTGGAGACGTTCACGATCCGCGCCGCCTCGGCCCGCCGCAGCAGCGGCAGCAGCGCATTGGTGACTGCGACGACACCGAAGACATTGGTTTCGTATATCTTTCGCAGGGCGGGCAGGGTGGTGGCCGAGGGCGTCCAGGCGTCGCCCCGGTCGCCGGCGATGCCCGCATTGTTGATCAGGATGTCGAGGCTGCCGAATTCCTCGCCGATCCAGGCGGCGGCCTGTTCGATGGAGTCCTCGTCGGTCACGTCGAGTCGCACGAAATGCGCGTCCGCGCCTTCGGCTTGCAGTTTCCCGGCCGCGGCCTGCCCGAGTCCGGGGTCACGCGCGCCGACGATGACCGTCATGCCGCGGGCCGCGAGTCGGCGTGCGGTTTCGTAGCCGATGCCCTTGTTGGCTCCGGTGATGAGTGCTGTTGTCGTCATATCGCCCAGCGTCACACCGGGCACGCGCGTCCGGGAGGGCCAAGTTGTACCACCCACGCGCGACCGTGATGGCAGAGACTGGAAACCATGACCGCTCGCGACGAACTGGCCGCCTTCCTGCGCACCCGGCGTGCCCGCCTGAGCCCGGCCGAGGTGGGACTGCCGAACGGGATCAACCGGCGCGCAACGGGTTTGCGACGGCAGGAGGTCGCGCAGCTGGCGGGGATCTCGGTGGACTACTACATCCGCCTGGAGCAGGCGCGCGGTGCGAAACCCTCGCGGCAGGTGCTCGCGGCACTCGCGCGGGCGCTCATGCTGACGGTGGACGAGCGGGAATACCTGTTCCGGATGGGCGGGGAGAACCCACCGGCGGTGACGGGCCCGAATCGCACGGTGCCGCACTCGGTTCGAGTCATTCTCGACACGCTCGCCACCCCGGCCTATGTCGTGGACGCCACCTACGAACTGCTGGCCTGGAATCGGGCCGCCATCCCGTTCATCGGTGATGCGGACGCGAATCCGGATCACGAGCGCAATATGGTGCGCTGGATGTTCCGGCAGGCACACGATCATCCGCAGTGGTCGAGCGAGTCGACCCGATGCTTCGCACGATCCACGGTGGCCGATCTGCGCGCGGCCTACGCCCGTTATCCCGGGCATCCCGCACTGGCCGAGCTGGTCACCGAATTGCTGGGCGCCTCACCGCGTTTCGCCGACATGTGGAACGCCCACGACGTCGAGGTCCGCCGCGCGCACCACAAGCGCGTCGAACATCCGGCGCTGGGACTGCTGGAATTCGAATGCCAGGTCATGACCATCTCCGACACCGACCAGCGGATGATCGTCTACTGCGCGGCACCGGACACCGCCACGGCCGCCGTCTTCCGAAGCCTCGCCGCAGCGCATTCCGTACCGCCGAACGGGGCCGGGCGGCAGGTATTGGATTCACTGCGCTGACGCGCGCTACCCAGCACTGAGCGCGGTGCGGGCTTCCATCAAGGCGAAGCCGAGCAGGTTCTCGCCCCGCCACTGTGCGGGATCGGCGGCGGCCGGGTTTTCCGCGCCGAGGCCGATGCCCCAGATCCGGTCGCGCGGTGCGGCTTCCACCAGCACCTTGTCGCCGGTGGCGCGCAGGAACTCCCGAAGCTGCTGGTGCTGGCCGAATTTGGCGATGCTGCCGCGCAGGACGATGTCGTAGCGGTGGGCCACCCACGCGTCCTGGTCGAAGCCGCGGACGGCGCGGCCGAGGCGTTTGGCGTCGGCGGGGGTCTCGCTGGTGAGCACCTTGGCGCGGATCTCCTCGTCACCGAACAGGCGGGCCTTCTCGCCCATCATGAAATGTTCCGCGCTGCGGTAGTTCTGGCCGTCGACGGTGAACTCGACCGGCCACCACTGGCTGAGCACCCATTTGCCGACGGCGTGGCCCGGTGTGCGGGTGTGCCCCCAGAAGAAGAGGAATTCCGGACGGTCCCCGTTCGCCATCCTCGCTGTCAACTGCGCTCTGTCCACGACGCCGAACAGTAGCCGACCCGGGTGACAGGCCGCCGCTGAGTTTCGCTGGGACAGCCGCTCATTCAGTCAGAACGGCACAGCCAAGGCGCGCAGGCGGGCCATGATGTCGGCGGGTGGGTGGCCTTCGGCGCGGTAGCGCGGCGGCGAGAAGCCTGGGACGGCCGGGAACTCCACGAAGGCGGCCACGTCGTCCCAGGTGACGCCGAAGCGGGTGCCGGCGGTGTCGACGAGGACGATCACGTGTGCGCGGGGCAGCAGGTGGGTGACGCCGCCGTCCACCCAGGTGGTGAAGGTGAATTCGGTGCCGTCGGCGCGCCGCACGTGTTTGATGGCGCTGAGGATCGCCCGGCTCGCCAGTTCCTCGTCGTCTTCGAGAATGCGGGCCTGCAGGGTGTAGGCCCTGGCCTCCAGCACGGATTCGGCGTGCCGCAGGGGTTTCCAGGCCGGGTCGGTGTCGGGCAGCCACAGCGGGACGAGCTCGCCGTCGTCGTCGACCGTGTAGGGCACCGGGGACACCGGCCGCGCCGCCGCCCGGTAGTGCTCCTCGATCTTGGCCATGAGAACCCGCAGTCCGTCGTCGGTGGCGCCCAGCACCAGGTACATGCCGACGTGCTGCGGGAAGAAGAGGATCGGCCGGGTGCCGGTGCGCGCGACCACGCCCGCCAGCCAGCCGGGCACCAGCGGGAGCGAGCCGACGTAGGTCTCGCCCTTGTCGTCGTCGAATTCGAGGATGCGCATGCCGTCGCCGGGTTCGAAGGCGGCGAGGGTGTTCATGGCGAGGACGGCCATATTGTCGTGTGCGATGGCATAGGCCGTGTCCTCGTCCACGCCCCAGTTCTCGAGATGCCGGGTGGTGACGAATTCGAGGGTGGCCAGCCGGTCGATCACCACCATCTCGACCAGATACGGCAGCACCGGCCGGGCGAGCTTGTGCACGCCGGGCAGCGGGCCGTCGGCGTGCAGGCTGGGACTGTGGTCCTGCCCGGGGGTGTGGCTCTGTTCGACTTCGCGCAGCATGGGCCGCAGCCGGGGTGCGATGCGCGCCCAGTTCTGCCCGTCCTGCGTCGTGGTCAGCGCCGGTCCGGCGCGCATGATCGTCTCGTGCACGGCGTCGCACAGTTCGGTCCCGGTCCGGCCGCCGCAGCGCTGGTAGAGCAGCGAGACGCTGATCCACCCGGTGCCGCCCCCGCGCAGTTCGAAGAAGACCGTGTCGTCGGCCGGGTCGTAGTCGGCCGCCCAGACCGAGGCGTGCCCGCGGACGTGCTGTAACACCTTCCGCCCGAACTGCTTTCGCTCGGAACCGAAGACCCCGCCGAGGAAACCCATGGGGCGGACTATACGGGCGCACCGCGACATTCCGAGGGGCCCTGATTACCTGGGCGCCGGGTTCGGCATGGCCGAGAATTTGCTGTCAGGTTCGCCGCGGTTCAACCGGAGTTGATCATGTTGCTGAAAGGTCGGCCCCATGGCTGTCGAATCTTCATCCGGGCTCTCCCGCCGTACGCTGCTGCGCGCCTCCGCCACCGGTTTGCTGGTCGCTCCCGCGCTCGCGGCCTGCGCGAAAGGGGACGGCCCCGGGCTGGTGCTGAACCGCCCGGCGCTCACCCACGGTGTCGCGGTGGGTGACCCGCGCAGCGACGGCGCGCTGATCTGGGCGCGTTCGGACCGGCCCGCCAAGCTCATCGTGGAGACCGCCGCCACCGAATCCTTCACCGGCGCCAAGCGTTTCGAAGGTCCCATGCTCACCCCGGATTCCGACGGCACCGGCCGGGTGCGTCTCAGCGGCCTGCCGGCCGGACAGCAGGTGCACTACCGCGTCACCCTGGAGGGCGAGGGCGGCGCGACGTCCGAGGCGCTCACCGGTGTATTCCGCACTGTCCCTGCGGCTTCCTCCGATATCACGCTGCTGTGGTCGGGCGATGTGGTCGGTCAGGGCTACGGCATCAATCCGGATCTGGGCGGTATGCAGATCTTCTCCGCCATGGCCGCGCGGGATCCGCACCTGTTCATTCACTCCGGCGATTCCATCTACGCGGACAATCCGGTCAAGGAATCGGTCACCCTCGCCGACGGACGCGTGTGGAAGAACATCACCGCCGAGGCGAAAAACGCTGTGGCGCAAACCCTCGACCAGTTCCGCGGCAACTACGCCTACAACCTGATCGACGAGCACTACCGCAAGTTCAATGCCGCGGTGGCACAGATCGTGCAGTGGGACGACCATGAGACGGTCAACAACTGGTACCCGGGCGGTCAGGTGCCCGCGGCCAAGCAGGGCTACACCGAACGCAGCATGGACACCCTCGCCACCCGGTCCTGGCGGGCCTTCCACGAGTGGATGCCGGTGGAGCCGCGTGAGGCGGTGGACGGGCGACTGTATCGCAAGGTCTCCTACGGCCCGATGCTGGATGTCTTCGTGCTCGATATGCGCACCTACAAGGACGCCAACGACGAGAACCGCTCCCCCGCGGGCACGATCCTGGGCGAGGCCCAAACCCGGTGGCTCATGGACGGATTGCGCGGTTCCCAGGCCACCTGGAAGATCGTCGCCAATGATTTGCCGCTCGGGTTGATCGTCAAGGACGGTGAGCAGAAGGACCGCACCGCCTTCGAGGGTGTGGCCAATGGCGATCCGGGTGCGCCGTCGGGCCGCGAGGCCGAGATCGCGCGGGTGCTGTCGTCGATCAGGTCCAACCGGGTGTCCGGGGTGGTGTGGCTGACAGCCGACGTGCATTACACAGCGGCACACCACTATTCGCCCGAGCGGGCCACGTACCAGGACTTCGATGAATTCTGGGAGTTCGTGTCCGGCCCGCTGAACGCCGGCGCGTTCGGTCCGAACGACCTCGACCCGACGTTCGGTCCGGAGGCGGTTTTCGTGCACGCACCGCCCGTGCAGAACGCATCGCCGCTGGATGCGGCCTATCAGCACTTCGGCGAAGTCAAGATCGACGGGAAGTCCCGCGAACTCACAGTGAATCTGTGCGATTCGACCGGGAACGTGCTGTTCACCAAGCGGTTGGCCCCCGGGCGCTGAGACCGCCGGGCAACTGCGAGCACGAGGCGCGTGACTGTGGTTAGCTGTAGCGCCATGAGCACGCCCGTCTCCACCCTTCCCGAAGAATTTCTGCCGCGGGACACCGCGGATGTGGTTCGTACCGTTCGGGATTCGCGAAAGTCCACGAAACCGCTGATCATCCGGGGCGGGGAGCGGCCGGACGAGGAACTTGCGCCGCCCGAGCAGGGCGCCGTGCTCAGCATGCGCAGGATGAACCGGGTGCAGGTGGTCGACGCCGACGCCCGGACGGTCCGCGTGCAGGCGGGAGCACGGCTCTCGGATATCGATCGCACGCTGGGCGCGCACGGGCTCGGGCTGCCCATCGTCGGCGACCATCGGGACATCACGGCGGGCGGGTTCGCGGCGGTGGGCGGGCTGTCGACGGCCTCGCACCGCTACGGCATGTTCAGCGACAATGTGGTGGAGCTCGAATACGTCGATCAGGACGGGCGTTTCGGCACCTGCGGGCGCAATCATCACACCGAGCGGTTCCATCGGATTCTGGGCGGGGGCGGGCGCACCGGGATCATCACGGCGCTCACCCTCGAAGTGCGCGAGACCGACAAGGACCGGACCTGGCTCACCACCGACGCGCATCGGTTCCTGGACTTCGACACCTTCGTGGAGCAGGCGTTCAAGGAGATTCAGTCGCCGGGTGAGTCCATGTTGCAGGTGGGGCGCTGGGTGGATACCGCGCCCCTGAAGGTGTCACGACCGGTCGGTACCGGGCATGTGCAGCTGGGCACCGTGCGCTTCGGGCAGTGGTCGAGCCTGTACCCCACGCAGCCGAACCTGTCGCTGCGCGCCCGCCGCGAGGTCGGTGCGCGCGCCCGAAAGTCGCTGGGCGCCATCGCGTCCTCGGCCAGCGGGCGCGCGGGCATGCCGGTGCGCAATGCCGCCGCGGGTGCGCTCATGTTCGCTCCCAAGGTGCTGACACTGCGCGACGCGGAGTATCTGGCCGACACCGTCATCTCCTCCTCGGAGCGCGGACCCGCCTACCGCATCTCGGTTTTCGCGCCGCTGTCCACCTATCCGCGGGTGTTCCACGGCCTGCACGATCTGTTCTCCGGACACCGCGAACGCACCGGCTGCTTCACCGTGATCTCGGCCCTCACCTATGGCGTGCGGTCCCGCTACCTGCGCGAACTGGACAACGAGGACCATGGCTTCATCACCTTCACCTGCCGCCTGCGGCCGGCCGCCCTGCCCTCGGAACTGTTGCGGGACATCGTTTCCGGAATCGACGAGATCTGCCGCACCGAACGCGCCCGGCGTTATGACCCAACCGATTAGAATGTGTTCCGCCGCACTCCCAGCAAACGATTAGCAGCTGGGAATCCCCGATGCGGCGGCTTCGGCAGCGGGGTGCCGGGGCATGGTTCAGCTCGAGCTCGTTTCGCGTGTGAAGGTTGCCTGTCCCATGATCGAATTTCGCGCGGGTTCCCCCCGCCGTCCCCGTCCCTCCGAAGCCGTCGCGGGCAAACGCGTGGTCATCACCGACGCGTACTCGGACATAGGCCGCGCCACCGCCCGATTACTCGCGGCCCAAGGGGCCGAAGTTCTGCTGGTGGCACGGCACGGTAGCCAGCTCGCCACCGAATGCGCCGACATCGTCCAAACCGGCGGCCGCGCACACTGGTTCCGCTGCGACATCTCCGCCCTGGGCGATGTCGATCAGCTGGTCGAGTGGCTGCTCACCGATTTCGACAGCATCGATGTCCTGATCAACAATGCCGGGCGCCCCATGCGCCGCCCGGTCCTGCAATCCCTGGACCGCTTCCGCGACTACCAGCGCATGATGGCGGCCAACTACTTCGGCCCGCTGCGGCTCACCCTCGGCCTGCTCCCCGCCATGCTCGCGGGCGGCTCCGGCCACGTCGTGAACGTCGGCCCGTGGAGCCTGACCACCGGCGCCGCACCGAATTTCGCCTCCTACGCCAGCTCCCAGGCCGCCTGGACCACCTTCGGCCAATGCGCCGACGCCGAACTGTCCCCCCGCGGCATCCACGTCACCACGGTCCACTACCCGGCCCCGGAGCACGCGATCCCGGACGCCGAGGAGGCCGCCCGCTGGATAGAAACCGCCATCCGCACCCGCCCCACCCAGATGCAGCCGCCGCGCCTCCCGCGCGCCCTGGTGGGCCTGGCGAACATGGCCCCGCGCTCCACCCTGCGCCTGAAACACGCACTGGGCATATAGCTTTCGCCCGTTCGGCAGACAAAGCGAAGCGCCCCACCCGGATTCGGGTGGGGCGCTTCGGTTCAGCGGGGAGAGCTCAGTGCTTTTCCGGGCCGAGGTGGTACTCGAACACCAGGCCGCCGGCGGCGATCAGGATGCAGACCACGCCGATGCCGATCAGCCAGAACTGGAAGAACGCGAAGCCCAGCGCGGCGACGGAGCCCGCGGCGGCCAGCAGGATGGGCCAGAACGAGCCGGGCGAGAAGAAGCCCAGGTCACCGGCGCCGTCGACGATCTCCGCGTCCTCGTAGTCCTCGGGACGCAGGTCCAGGCGACGGGCGACGAAGCGGAAGTAGGTGGCCACGATCAGCGACAGGCCCGCCGAGAGCACGATGGCGGTGGTGCCCGCCCACTCGATGCCGGTGCGGGACTGGGCGGTGAAGTAGCCGTACACGACGGCCACGAGCACGAAGAAGATCGTGATCAGTTCGAAGATGCGAGCTTCGACCTTCATGTCAGTTCAGTCCTCACTTGGCTTCGGTGAGACCCGCGCCGCGGGCGGTGCGGTCGGTGTTGAACGGCTTGGTGCTGGTGGCGACCGGCGACTCACCGATGCTCGCGAGCGCCTCGGCGTTGGTCTTACCGGCCTCACGCGCCGCCAGGTACTTCTTGAAGTTCTCCGGCGACACCGCGCGAACCTCGAAGTTCATCATCGAGTGGAAGGTGCCGCACATCTCGGCACAGCGGCCCACGAAGGCGCCTTCCTTCTCGATCTTGGTGATCTGGAAGACGTTGTCCGAGTTGTTTTCCTTCGGGTTCGGCATGACGTCGCGCTTGAACAGGAACTCCGGCACCCAGAAGGAGTGGATGACGTCGGCGGCGGCCAGCTGGAACTCGATGTTCTTACCGGTCGGCAGGACCAGGACCGGGACCTCGTTGGAGGTGCCGATGGTCTCGATCTTGTCGTAGTTCAGGTACGAGATGTCGTTGGACGGCAGGCCGTTGTTCGGGCAGGGCTGCTCGTGGCCTTCCTCGTTCTTGCGCTCCAGGCATTCCTTGCGGATGTCGGTGTTCAGCGACTGCCGGTCGAGGTCGACACCGTTGTAGACCTGGCCGTCCTTGAAGTCGACCTTCTGGTAGCCGAACTTCCAGTTCCACTGGAAGGCGGTCACATCGACCACGACATCCGGGTTGTCGACCTTCTCGTGCACGTAGTTCTGCACGACCACGGTGAAGTAGAACAGCACCGCGATGATGACGAACGGAATCGCGGTGTAGCTCAGCTCGAGCGGCACGTTGTAACCGGTCTGCCGCGGGAACTCCGGCGAGTTCGCCTTCTTGCGGTGGAACGCGACGGTCCAGAAGGTCAGACCCCACACCAGCACGCCCATCGCCAGCGCGGCGATGACCGACCAGGTCCACAGTTCACGCATGCGGGTGGCCTGCGGCGTGATACCCGAAGGCCAGCCGAACCGCAGCACCTCATTGTCGATGTTGCAGCCGGAGACGAGCATCGCGGTGATCCCGAGGGATACCGCCAGCCCGGCCCGGCGAAGGATACGGCCGCGCCGACCCTGGGCGGGTCGTGCCCCAATCGCTTCGCTCGCCTTGTGCGCCACGCTCAACGCCTTCCTGGTCGTCATTCCGACTCGGCGCCGCCCGAACTCCCTACCGCCGGGCGACACATTTTCAGCACGTTTGGAAACCTGAGAATCGGCGGCGCGCAACGCACAGCTGACCCTCGGAGTTCCCGAGTACTACGCAGCGTAGACCAAACCGGGCGCGACATTGTGATCGGGTCGCATTCAACACGCTGCGAACCTGATCGCCTCGGTAGGAAAACCGGATAAGCCGTGGTTACGGGCTCCGGCGGCGGGATCGGCACGCGTGCGGCATACTCGGACAGTAAGTTTCGCGTCCTGCGCGCTCCCGGTCGAGGGAGCCGCCATCCCCGACTCCGGAAACGAGGTTCTCGGCGCAGTGTGTGGCCTGCTCGGATTTCTGACAGCTTCCACGGCAACTTCCCCGGACGGGCGGACCGTCGAAACGACCGCCGCACAGGTGTATGAAGCGCTGCACTGCCAGCGCCATCGAGGCCCCGACGAGAAGGGCACCTGGAACGACGAGCGGATGATCTTCGGCTTCAACCGCCTGTCGATCATCGACATCGAACACTCGCACCAGCCGCTGCGCTGGGGTCCGCCGGAGAACCGGGAACGCTACGCGCTCACCTTCAATGGCGAGATCTACAACTATCTCGAACTGCGCGAGGAGCTGGCCGCCGAGCACGGCGCCGAGTTCGGCGGCGAACCCATGTTCGCGACCGAGGGCGACTCCGAGGCGATCGTCGCGGCCTTCCACTACTGGGGCCCCAAGGCCGCGAGCAAGCTGCGCGGCATGTTCGCCTTCGCCATCTGGGATACCGAGCTGAACAAGCTGTTCATCGCACGCGACCCGTTCGGCATCAAGCCGCTGTTCATCGCCACCGGCAAGGGCGGCACGGCGTTCTCCAGCGAGAAGAAGAGCCTGCTGGAACTGCTTCCGGCGCTGGAGCTTTCGGACGCCCTCGATCCGCGGGCCCTGGAGCACTACACGGTGCTGCAGTACGTGCCCGAGCCGGAGACCCTGCACAAGGACATCCGCCGTCTCGAATCCGGTTGCTACGCCTGGATCGAACCGGGTCAGGCGCCGCGCGTCACCCGCTACTTCAACCCGCAGTTCCGCGTGGTGCCCTTCCCCAAGCCCGGTGATGTGACGGCGTACGCGCCCACCACCAACCCGCGTCCGGTCTCGCAGCGGCCCAATACCGTGGCCAACCGGTACCGGGAGATCGCCGAGGCCCTGGAAGACTCGGTCGCCAAGCACATGCGCGCGGATGTGACCGTCGGCGCGTTCCTCTCCGGCGGCATCGACTCCACCGCCATTGCGGCCCTGGCCATCCGGCACAACCCGAACCTGCTCACCTTCACCTCGGCCTTCGAGCGGGAGGGCTACTCGGAGGCCGATGTGGCCGCCGAGACCGCCGAGGCCATCGGCGCCAAGCATTTCATCCGCACCGTGAGCCCCGAGGAATTCGCGAGCTCCATCCCCGAGATCGTCTGGTACCTGGACGAACCCGTGGCCGACCCGGCGCTGGTGCCGCTGTACTTCGTGGCCAAGGAAGCTCGCAAGCACGTGAAGGTGGTGCTGTCCGGCGAGGGCTCCGACGAGCTGTTCGGCGGCTACACCATCTACCGGGAGCCGCTGTCGCTCAAGCCCTTCGAGTACCTGCCCAAGGGTGTGCGCAAGCTGGCCGGCAAGCTCTCGGACCGGATTCCCGAGGGCACCCGCGGCAAGAGCCTGCTGCACCGCGGCTCGCTCACCCTGGAGGAGCGCTACTACGGCAATGCTCGCAGCTTCAACGACGCCCAATTGCGTTCGGTGCTGCGCGAATTCCGCCCCGAGTGGACGCACCAGGACGTCACCGCGCCCATCTACGGCATGCAGGGCCGCGACTGGGATCCGGTCGCGCGCATGCAGCATCTGGACCTGTTCACCTGGCTGCGCGGCGACATCCTGGTCAAGGCCGACAAGATGACCATGGCCAACTCCCTGGAACTGCGTGTGCCGTTCCTGGATTCGGAGGTCTTCAAGGTCGCGGAGAAGATCCCCTACGACCAGAAGATCACCAAGGAAACCACCAAATACGCACTGCGCCAGGCGCTCACGGACGTCGTCCCGCCGCATGTGCTCAACCGCGCCAAGCTCGGCTTCCCGGTGCCGCTGCGGCACTGGCTGCGCGGGCCGGAGCTGTTCGACTGGGCGCGCCAGCAGATCGTGGATTCGCAGACCGATCACCTGCTGAACAAGACCGCGATCCTGGCCATGCTGGAGGAGCACCGCACCGGGCCGCTGGATCACAGCCGGCGACTGTGGACGCTGCTGGTGTTCATGATCTGGCACGGCATCTTCGTGGAGCACCGGATCAAGCCGGAGATCCAGGAGCCGGTGTACCCGGTCAGCCTGTAGCGGAATCTGCCGCGAGCGGGAGCGCACCTCATTGCGAGGGCGCTCCCGTTCCCGTTTTCCGGCGTCTTCCCTGAGCCCCGGAACTTCTTACATTCCTTTGCCATTGCTCTGGCTGACCGCTGACATGAGCGGCCCAGGATCACTGCCATGACAAAGCGCAAGAGTGCATCGGCAGTGATCAGCGGCATTGCCGCGCTGGCGACCGTGGCGGGATTGCTCACGGCGTGCGGAACGCAGCAGACGGCGGCTGCCCCGGACTGGTGTCCGACGGTGGAGGGGCATCGGGTCGAGTGCGGCCAGGTGATGCGGCCGCTGGTGGCGGGGCGGCCGGATCTGGGCGAGATCCAGGTGGGTTACGCCCGGGTGCAGCGGACCAATGCGAACGCACCGGCGGCGGGGACCATCACGCCGAACCCCGGTGGCCCGGGTGTGGCTCTGATCGAGCGGGCCGGCGAAGCGGTCGCCGTCATGACGGGGACCGGGCTGATCGAGGATCATGACCTGCTGCTGATCGACCCGCGCGGCACCGGGGTGTCGACCTCGCTGAATTGCGGTGCGGACGAACGCGAATACGCTCTCGCGACGCGAGAACGGCAGCGGGAGATCATCACTCACTGCGGCGAGCAGCTCGGCGAACGTGCGGCCGGATACACCTCGGCGGCAACGGCCGACGACTTCGACGCGGTGCGAGCACATCTGGAGATCCCGAAGCTGGTGCTGTACGGCATCTCCTACGGCACCTACCTCATGCCTATGTACGCGCAGCGGCATCCCGACAGCGTGCAGTCCATGGTGCTGTCCGGGGCATACCCGTGGGACTTCGATCCCCTGAACCGGCCCAACGCGGAGGCGGTTTCCAGTGCGCTGCAACGTGTGTGCGACCGCAGCAAAGCCTGTGACGGGAATACCGCGGTGGCGGATCTGAAGACGGTGGCGGCCCGGCTGCGAACCACACCGATCCAGGTCGGCGGCGAGAACCCGGTGCGGCTCGACGAGAAGAAGCTCGCCAGTTTCCTGTTCGAGACAGGCACCTCCGATGTCGGAGCGCATCCCGAGCAGCCCACCCTGCTGGGCACCATGCCCGCGGCCCTGCACGCGGCCGCGCGCGGCGACGACACCCTGTTGCGGGAGTGGACCGTTCAGGCGGCCGCCGCGCCCAACTACGAGAACATCGACCTCTACATGACCGTCACCTGCAACGACTACGCGACGCTGTGGTCGCCGGAAGCCACTGGGCCGCAACGAGAACAGCAGTACCGGGCGGCCCTCGACCAGGTCGGCACGGTGGGCGCGTTCAGCGCCGAGGGATTCTCCGGCGCACAGCGTGACGGCGGCGACGCCTGCCTGGGCTGGCCCGCCACCACCGCCGAGCGCCCCGCCCAGATCCGCGCCGCGCTGCCGAACGTGCCGGTGCTGGTCATGTCCGGCGACCTCGACGCCATCACCCCCGACGCGAACGGCGTCCGTGTCGCGGCCAAGTTCGCCAACGCCACGTTCGTGTCCGTCCCCAATACCGGCCACGTCCCGGAGATGGAGCCGAGCGGCTGCGCGGCGGGCATCATCGGCGCCTTCGTCCGCACCGGGGCCACCGGCCCGCTCGACTGTGTGGCCGCCGTGCCGCCCATCGCGGTGGCCCCGGTGACGAACTGAGGCGACGGCTGCCATGACCGCGTCCGAGGCCGCACACCCTGATCCGGTGCTGAACGATGCGATGGAGAATGGCTCGGTGATCTCCCAGCAATTCGTGCCCGCCACGATTCTCGTAGTCGAGGACGATCCGAATGTGCGCAGCACCCTGGATCAACTGCTGCGATTCGAGGGCTACCGGGTGGAGCAGGCCGCCAACGGCCTGGAAGCCCTCGAAGCCGTCGAGCGGCAGCAACCGGACGCGGCCCTGGTGGATGTGACCATGCCGGAGCTCGACGGCCTGTCGCTGTGCCGCATCCTGCGGCGCAAGGGCAACCGCGTGCCGATCCTGGTGCTCACCGCCCGGCACCAGGTCGGCGACCGGGTGGCCGGCCTGGACGCGGGCGCCGACGACTACCTGTGCAAGCCCTTCGATATCGAGGAGCTGCTGGCGCGGGTGCGAGCCCTGCTGCGGCGCAATGCCCCCGAGGTGGATCAGCACGTGCTGTCCGTGGCGGACCTGACCCTGGACCCCGCGACCCGGGAGGTGCGCCGCGGCGACCGCCTGCTCGAACTGACCCGCACCGAATTCGAGGTGCTGGAGATGCTCATGCGCAACCAGCGCGTGGTACTCCCGAAAAGCCGCATCTACGAAGACATCTGGGGCTTCGACTTCGACACCGAATCCCGCTCCCTGGACGTCTACATCGGCTACCTGCGCCGCAAAACCGAGGAGGGCGGCGCACCCCGCCTGATTCACACCGTCCGCAATGTCGGCTACACCATCCGGCCGTCGTAATGCTGCGCACCAGAATCACTCTCGCCACGGTGGCCGTGGTGGCGGCGGCCATCGTGGGGGCCATGATGCTCACCTATCGCGCCGTCGCGCCCCTGGTCGTCGATCAGCTCGAACGCGGCATGTCCGACCGCGCCGACACCGTGCTCGCCCTGGTGGCAGCGAATGCGCCGGTGCCGGAGCGCGCCGACACCACCGAGCAGGTCCTGCTCCCCGACGGCACCGTCACCCACCTGACCCCGGGCCGGAAACCCTTGCCGGTCAACGACACCGACCGCGCCATCGCCCGCGCCGGGTCGGGCGAAGCCGAGACCGAGGTGGCACAGGACGGTGCCGAACTGGCCGTCCTCACCAAGGGCAGGCCGGGCGGCGGCGCGGTCATGGTGGCGCAGCATCATTCCGAGGCACTGCGCGTGGAACAGCTCGACAGCGAAGTCCGCACGCGCACAATGTGGATCACCGCGGCCGCCCTGGCCGTGGCCGCCCTGCTCTGCTGGCTCGCGATAGGCGGCATCCTCCGCCCGATCCGCCGCCTGGCCGCCACCACCGCCCGCATCGCCGACACCCAGGACCTCTCCACCACCCTCCCCGACCGTCACCGCGGCGAAGTGGGCGACCTGACGCGCAACTTCAACACCATGCTCGCCGCTCTGCGGGTCTCCCGAGCCCAGCAACAGCGCCTGGCCCAGGACGCCGCCCACGAACTCCGCACCCCTCTCACCTCGGTGCGAGGCAGCGCCGAACTCCTGCAACGCGCCGCCGGCCGCCTCTCCCCCGAAGACGAGGCCAAAGTCCTCACCACCCTCGTCCACGAAGCCCGAGCCCTCGACGATCTGGTCCGAGAACTCGTCGACCTGGCATCGGACCAGTACGCCACCGAGGACCCCATCCCCCTGCAGCTCGCCGACCTGGCCGAAGACTGCGCGGCCCGCTGCCGCAGGCGCACAGCCCGCCTCATCACAGTCACGTCCGCATCCCCCGCCACCGTCCAAGCCCGCACCCGAGCCCTCTCCCGCGCCATCGACAACCTCCTCGACAACGCCACCAAATACAGCCCACCCGACACCCCCGTCACCGTCGAGGTGTCCGGCCCCCGCCTCACGGTCCGAGACCAGGGCCCCGGCATCCCCGCCGCCGACCGCCCCGCCATCTTCGACCGCTTCTACCGAGCCGACGCCACCCGCTCCACCCCCGGCTCCGGCCTGGGCCTGGCCATAGTCCACGACGTGATCGCCGCCCACGGCGGCGCAGTCCACGCCGCCCCCAACCCGGGCGGCGGCGCAGCCGTGGGCTTCACCCTCCCCACCCCACGCCGAGGCAGCGCCCCGGCGTTGTAGCGTACTGCCCGAACTCACGACAGACTGGAGGCCGTGAACGCGATGACGACGCTGGCTCGCGGCGAGAACCGTCCCGCACCCGCAGATCGGATGACGGTCACCGTCACCTGCGGCGCGCCACTGGATGTTTCGGCGCTGCTGCTCGGGACCGACGGCAAGGTCCGCTCCGACGGCGATTTCGTGTTCTTCAACCAGCCGGTCGCGCAGGGCGTGATGTACCGGCACGGGCAGGGCGCGGGCGACATGGTCGACGTCACGACCAGCGCACTGCCGCCCGACGTGGACAAGGTCGTCGTGACAGCCAGTCTGGACGGGCGCGGACCAGCGACCCTCGCCAGCGCCGGGGCACTGACCACCACGATCGGATCCCCTTCCGGCACGCTGACTTTCCCGCTCACCGGACTCACAACCGAGACGGCCGTGGTGTGCGTGGAGATCTACCGCCGCCAAGGCGCGTGGAAGGTGCGCGCGGTCGGGCAGGGGTACGACAACGGGCTCGCGGGGATCGCCACGGCGTTCGGCGTGAACGTGGACGACGAACCGGCCCCGCCGACGCAGCCTCCGACTCCCCCACCCGCACAGAGCTATTCGCAGCAGCCGGGCGGCGCGACGCCTCCCGGATACGCTGCCGCGCCGCCCGCACCGGGGTACGCACCGCCGCAGCCGTATCAGCCGACAGGCGGACAGCCGCCCGGCTACCCGCCGCAGGCGCCCCCGCCACAGCCATATCAGCCCGCCGCCCAGGCGCCTGGATTCGCCTCTCAGCAAGGAGCACAGCCGATGCAGAGCGATCTGTTCAGCCCGAGTCATGCCGAGGTCAATGGCGTCGGCATTCAGAAGCAGAACGGGAAGATGATCAAGGTCGCCGTGCAGGGCGAGGTGATGGCGCGCGCCGGATCCATGGTGGCGTATCAGGGTGATCTGCACTTCCAGGCGCTCGGGTCCGGCGGCATCGGGCGGGCCATTCAGCAGCGGCTCACCGGTGAAGGCGTGCCGTTGATGAAGGTGAACGGGCACGGGGATCTGTTCCTGGCCGACAGCGCCGCCGATGTGCACACCATCGACCTGGACGGAACCGATGGCCTGACCATCAACGGTTCGAACGTCCTGGCCTTCGATTCGAGCCTGCGCTACGACATCAAGCGGGTGCAGGGCGCGGCCGGATATGCCAGCAACGCAGGGTTTTTCAACTGCGTGTTCACCGGACGCGGGCGCATTGCCATCACCACGCACGGGCATCCGGTGGTGCTGAACGTGGACGCGCCCACCTATGCCGACCCGCAGGCCGCGGTGGCGTGGTCGTCGAGCCTGCAAACCGGGATCAAGCGCAATGACTCCTTCGGCTTGGGCCGGCTCATGGGCCGCAGCACGGGCGAGGGCATGACCCTGCAGTTCTCCGGCCGCGGGTTCGTCGTGGTGCAGCCGTCCGAGCTGCCGCCCGGCGGTCTGATCGGCGGCACCGGCGGCGGCCAGCAGGCCGGGCAGAGCGGCGGCGCGCTGGGCGGCCTGTTCGGCTGAGCCCGAAACCGCGCCCGCCCTCGAATAACCCACCCGCCCACGGGGTATTCGCACCGGTAGAGCCGAGGCAGGGTGAGAACCGGGTGGCGGAACGGGATTACTACACAGCGCTCGGGGTGAGCCGCGACGCGAATCAGGACGAGATCCAGCGCGCCTACCGCACCCTCGCGCGCCGCCTCCACCCGGACGTGAGCACTGACCCCGAGGCCGAAGAGCGCTTCAAGGAGGTCGTGGAAGCCCACCGCGTGCTCTCGAATCCGCGCCTGCGCGAACGCTACGACGGCCGCCAGGAGCCACCCGGGGAAAGAGTCTGGGTCGGTTCGGATTCCGGCTCACCGTTCGGTTCCGGATTCGACCTGGCCGATCTCATCGGCACATTCCTGGGCGCCCACGCGAAACCTGAACCGGCCCGGGGAGCCGACCAGGAGGCCGAACTCGAACTCACGGTGGAGGAAGCCTTCCGAGGCGGTCCCCGCCCGGTGACCCTGCCCGCCGGTGCGCAATGGCGCAGACTGCGCGTTGCCATCCCGCCGGGAGTCGTTGACGGGCAACGCATTCGACTCAGCGGCAGGGGCGCGGCGGGCGAAGGGGACGGCCCGGCCGGAGACCTGTTCCTGGTGATCCGCCTGATGCCGCACCAGCGATACCGGCTGGACGGCCGCGACATCACCGTGGATCTACCCCTGACCCCCTGGGAAGCGGCGCTCGGAGGCTCCGTTTCCCTCGAAACCCCCGGCGGCACAGTGACACTCACGGTGCCGCCCGGAACCTCCAGTGGCCGCCGCCTGCGGGTGCGCGGCCGCGGCTTCCCGAATCCGCAGGGGGATCCCGGCGACCTGTACGCCGAAGCCCGAATCCTGGTGCCGGATCACCTCTCCGACACCGAACGCCGCCTGTTCACCGAACTGGCCGCCGCCTCCGATTTCAACCCGCGTGCCCCCTTGTCGTGACCACCATTCCCGCACAGACTGGGCCGGGTGCGAGTGGTGATTGCGAATCGGGGCGAGATCGCGGTGCGAGTGCTGCGGACGGCCCGCGAACGCGGATGGTCGACAGTGGTGCTGCACACGGCCGACGAGGCCGCGAGTCTGCCGGTGCGCCTGGCAGATCAGGCGGTGCTGCTGCCCGGGAACGGCGCGGCGGCGTACCTGGACATGGCGGCCATGGTGACCGCCGCCGGCGGACACGGCCCCGGGGCCGTGGTGCACCCCGGGTACGGCTTCCTCAGCGAGAGCGCCGACTTCGCTGCCGAATGCGCGGCGGCGGGGCTGGTTTTCGCGGGGCCGTCGCCGGAGGTGTTGCGGGTCTTCGGGGACAAGGTCGCGGCGCGGGCGGCGGCCGAGCAGGCCGGGGTGCCGGTGCTTCCGGCTACCCGCGCGGGGGCCGGGCCGGAGGAGATCGCGGCGTTGCTGGCCGCGCATCCGGCCGGGGTGATGGTGAAGGCCGCGGCCGGAGGTGGCGGCCGGGGGATGCGGGTGCTGCGGGATCCCGCGCAGCTTGGGGAGGTGTACGAGCACAGCCGCGCCGAGGCGCTCGCCGGGTTCGGGGACGACACCGTGTATGCGGAGGCGCTCGCCGCCGACGCGCGGCATATCGAGGTGCAGATCGTCGCGGACGGAAGCGCGGCCGTGGCGCTCGGCGATCGTGATTGCAGTGTGCAGCGCAGGCATCAGAAGGTCGTCGAGGTCGCGCCCGCACCGGATCTGGATGCGGCAGTGCGGGATCGGTTGCACGAGTACGCGGTGCGGATCGCCGAGTCGGTGAACTGCCGGGGCGTGATCACGGTCGAATTCCTGGTCGGCGCGGCGGGCGTGTGGTTCCTGGAGGTGAATCCCCGGCTACAGGTGGAGCACACCGTCACCGAGATGGTGACCGGCATCGATCTGGTTGCGGTGCAATTGGATCTGGCGCGAGGCCGCAAGCTGGCGGAGTTGGGGCTCACGGAAACCCCTGCGCCACGGGGATTCGCGGTGCAGGCCCGCGTCAATGCCGAGTTGATCACCGCCGACGGCACGATCCTGCCCAGCTCCGGCACGATCACCCGGTTCGACGCGCCGACCGGAATCGGCGTGCGAGTCGATACCGCCGCGCAGATCGGCATGCGCCAGGGCGTGCGGTTCGACTCGCTGCTGGCCAAGATCATCGCGCAGGCTCCTACGTATTCCGCTGCCCTGCAACGCTGTTCGGACGCACTCGCCGAAACCGTGCTGGTCGGAGTCGATACCAACCTCAGCCTGCTGCGCGCGCTGCTCGACGACCTGGTGCACACCGGACCCGTAACGACCACCTGGCTCGAACAACATCTCGACGAGTTCCTGACGCGCACAAGTGAATACGCGCTCCCGCTGCCGGAGCACACCATGACACCGCAGCAAGGGGTCAGCGGGCCGCAATTGACCGAGAGCGAGGTCGCGCTGCACTCGCCGATGGGCGCGACCGTGGTTTCGCTGGCGGAACCGGGCACACTGCTGGCCGCGGGCGCGGAGATCGCGGTGCTGGAGGCCATGAAGATGCAGCATGTGCTGCGGGCCGACACACCGTTGCGGGTGGTGCGGCATATCGTCGGCGCGGGTGCGGTCGTGGACCCGCATGCGGTGCTGTTGACCTGGACCGCCGCCGATCACGACGGGGCCGCCGCCGAATCGGCTGCGGTGGATCTGGATTCGGTACGGGATGACCTGGCCGAGGTGCGTGCCCGGCACGCGGCGACGCTGGATGCCGCGCGGCCCGAGGCGGTAGCCAAGCGGCATCGACTGGGGCGGCGGACCGCGCGGGAGAACCTGGCCGATCTGGTTGATGCGGACAGTTTTCTGGAGTACGGCGGGCTGGGGATCGCGGCGCAGCGAGCGCGGCGGAGTATCGAGGATCTGATCGCGAACACTCCTGCGGACGGGTTGGTGGCGGGGGTGGCCACGATCAATGCGGGCCTGTTCGGGGCCGAGCGGGCCAGGGCGGTGGTCATGTCGTACGACTACACGGTGCTGGCGGGGACGCAGGGTGTGCGCAATCACGCCAAAACCGATCGCATGCTGGAACTCGCTGGGGAGCAACGGCTTCCGGTGGTGTTCTTCACCGAAGGCGGGGGCGGACGGCCCGGGGACACCGATCACGGCGGGATCTCCTGGCTGGATGTCGGCACGTTCCGCACCATGGCGGCGCTGTCGGGGAAGGTGCCGCTGATCGGGATCGTCTCCGGTCGCTGCTTCGCGGGAAACGCCGCGCTGCTGGGGATGTGCGATGTGGTCATCGCTACGCCGGACGCCAATATCGGAATGGGCGGACCGGCCATGATCGAGGGTGGCGGGCTGGGGGTGTACGCACCGGAGGACATCGGGCCGATCGACGTGCAGCGCCGCAACGGGGTGGTGCACGTGGTCGCCGCCGACGAGGCGGAAGCAGTGGATCTGGCACGGCGGTACCTGGCGTACTTCCAGGGCGCGGTGACCGAGTGGGAGTCGCCGGATCCGCGGCTGGCCCGGCACGTCGTGCCGGAGAATCGGTTGCGGGCCTTCGACATTCGCGCGGCCATCGAAGCCGTCGCCGATCTCGGGTCGGTGCTGGAGTTGCGGCGGGACTGGGGCGTCGGCCTCGTCACCGCACTGGTGCGGGTGGAGGGGCGGCCGTTCGGGCTGATCGCCAACGATTGCCATCATCTCGGCGGGGCGATCGACGCACCCGCCGCCGATAAACTCAGCGCCTTCCTGCGGATGTGCGGAGAACACGGGCTGCCGATCGTCTCGCTGTGCGACACACCGGGTTTCATGGTCGGACCGGAGGCCGAGCAGCACGCGACGGTGACCAAGTTCAGCCGCCTGTTCATCGATTCGGCGGCGCTGGACGTGCCGTTCGGCACCGTCATCTTGCGCAAGGGGTACGGGCTGGGCGCACAGGCCATGGCGGCGGGATCATTCCGCGCACCGCGATTCGTGATCGCCTGGCCCACCGGCGAAATCGGCGGCATGGGGTTGGAAGGCGCTGTGCGCCTGGGTTTCGCGAAGGAGCTGGCGGCCATCGAGGATCCGCAGCAGCGGCAGCAGGCTTTCGACGCGCTCGTCCAAGCCGCCTACGCGAATGGCAAAGCGCTCACCGCCGCAACGGTTCTCGAACTCGACGCGGTCATCGACCCCGCCGATACCCGTCGCTGGATCAGCACACTGAGGTGAGCGGCGCCGGCGGCGGCCGGAGGAAACGACCGCCGCCGGCGCAGGTCAGCGCCGCAACACCTTGCGGGCCGCCCAGTTCCCGAGGAACTGGATCCCCTGCACGCCCACGATGATGATGAGCGTGGCGACGAGGGTCACCTCCCAGTTGAACCGCTGATACCCGTAGACCAGCGCGAAGTCACCCAGTCCCCCGCCACCCACGGTGCCCGCCATGGCCGACATGTCCACAATGGCGATGACCACGAAGGTGTACCCGAGGACCAAGGGCCCCAACGCTTCCGGAATCAGCAGTGTCAGAATGATCCGCACCGGCCCGGCCCCCATGGCGCGCGCGGCCTCGATCACCCCGGGATCCACGGTCACCAGGTTCTGCTCGACAATGCGGGCAATGCCGAAGGACGCCGCCACGATCATGACGAACGCCGCCGCCTCCGTGCCGATGGTGGTGCCGATGACCTCCAGCGTGATCGGGCCCAATGCGGCCAGCAGAATGATGAACGGAATCGGCCGCACCACGTTGACCAGCACGTTCAGCACCAGATTCACCGGAGCGTTGGCCAGCAGGCCCCCTTTGCGCGTGGTGTAGAGCAGGGTGCCCAGTGCCAGCCCGATGACGCCGCCCACCACGAAGGTGAGCAACACCAGGTAGACGGTGGTGCCGATGGCCTCGGTGAGAACCGGCCGCAGCTTGCCCCAATCGGTGTCCACGGCAGCGAGATTCGCCGTGCTGATGGTCCCTGGATTCATGCGGTCCTCCGTACCGGCGCGACGCCTTGCGCGAGCGCCGCGAGCACACCGTCCACCGCTTCGGCCGAGCCGTCCAGGGCGAGGGTGATACTGCCGAAGGTCTTGTCCTGCAACGTGCTCACGCCGCCGTACACGATCTCGAAGTTCACCCCGGCCCGTACGGCGATGGCCAGCACCTTGCCGATGCCGCGCTGGTCGTCGATGTCGACGGTGACCAGCCGCCCTGGATACTTGGCCCCGAGTCGCCGCAGTTCCCCGGCGTCGGGCCGGTTGTGCAGCACCGTCTCCACGAAGGAGCGCGTGGGTGCGGCCTGCGGGGCGGCGAACACGTCGAAGGTATCGGCCAGCTCCACGATGCGTCCCTCGGCCAGCACCGCCACCCGATCGGCCACGGCGCGAATCACATCCATCTCGTGCGTGATCACCACAATGGTGACGCCGAGCTCCCGATTGACCTTCCGCAGCAGCCGCAGCACCTCCTGCGTGGTTTCCGGGTCCAGCGCCGAGGTCGCCTCGTCGGCCAGCAGCAGCGCCGGCGAGGTGGCCAGTGCGCGAGCAATGCCCACGCGCTGCTTCTGCCCGCCGGACAGCTGATCCGGGTAGCTCTTGGCCTTGTCCGAAAGCCCCACGAACTCCAGCAGTTCCGCGACGCGAGCCTTGCGTTCGGCCCGCTTCCAGCCCGCCACCTTCAGCGGATACTCGATGTTCCCGGCGGCGGTCCGCGACCGGAACAGATTGAACTGCTGGAACACCATGCCGATATCGCGGCGCAGCTGCCGCACCCGCGACTCCGGCACCCCGGTGATCGGCCGGCCGGACAGGAGAATGCTTCCGCCGGAGGGCTTTTCGAGCGCGTTGATGAGCCGGACGAGGGTGCTCTTCCCCGCGCCCGAATAGCCGATCACCCCGAAGATCTCGCCCTTCTCGATGCGCAGATCCACCTCCGCGAGCGCGGTGTGCTCCTGCTTCCCGGTCCGGAAAACCTTGCTGACCGCACGGAATTCGACCGCGGCGTCGGCCGTCGCGCTCACTTGGTCTCGCGGATGGTCTGCTGCACCCGCGCCAGAATCGGCTCCAGTTCCGGTCCGCCGCGCCGCACCTCGACCGCGGTGCCCTTGGACGTCTCCTGCACGGCCGCCTGCACCTCGGCCCCGTGCCAGATCTCGACGAGCTTCAGATAGGTCGGATTGTTCTTGTCCGCGGCCCGCGTGACGAACGCGTTGATGTACGGCTCGGCTCCCGGGCTGTTCGGATCATCCTTGTACAGCGCGGATTTCGGATCGATGCCGGACTTCTGCAGGAAGGTGTTGTTGATGATGGACCCGTCCACCGACTGCAGCGACAGCGCGGTCTGCGCGGCGTCGACCGGCGTCACCTTCACCTTGGAGGCGGCCTTGTCGATATCGGCCGGGGTGGGCTGACGCGGGTTGCCGGTGAGCTTCAGCAGCCCGCCCGACTGCAGCACGAACAGTGCCCGCGCCTGGTTGGTGGGATCGTTCGGAATGGCGATCTCGCCGCCCTGCGGGATGTCGGCCAGCGAGTTGTGCTTCTTGGAGTACAGCCCCAGCGGCACCACCTGGGTGGCTCCGATCGGCGTCAGATCCTGATCATTGGCCTCATTGAACTGCCCGAGGAACTGCAGGTGCTGGAAGAGGTTCACGTCGACCTGCTGCTGCGCCAGCGCCTGATTCGGCTGCGAGTAGTCGGAGAAGCGGGTGATCTTCAGGGTGATGCCCTGCTCGGCCGCCTTCTTCTCGAAGACATCCCACTCCGGGCTGCTCTCGGTGGTGCCGATCTTCACAACTGTGCCGGAGGCGCTGTCGTCGCTGCCGCATGCCGTGGCCGTGAGGGTGAGGCCGACGGCTGCCGCCACCAGGACCGGGATCGCCAGTCCCCGCTTGAATTTCACTCGTGCTCCCGAATGGATAGTCGAAATCGAACCCCGGCCATGCAACCCCGCTCACCACGCTGGAGCCATGGTTGTGATCCGCGCGAGCAAAACCCTGGCGACTGCGCGCGGTGCGCACCTAGCTTGGCTGAAATGCGAAAACTGGGCCGTATCCTGGTGATTCCCCTGCTGCTGGCACTGGCCGTGACGGCCGGCTGTGGCCGGGAACACCGCGATGATGTGGTGCGTATCGGTGTGAACGATCTCGCGCTGCCGCACTGGGAGGTCTTCCGGCAGAAGGCCGCCGAGGCAGGCATCACCATCGAATATGTCAGCTTCTCCGATTACAACCAGCCGAATCCGGCGCTGGCACAGGGTCAGATCGACCTCAACAAGTTTCAGCATGTGCGCTACCTGGCCAATTTCAACGCCCGCAACAATCAGAACCTGGTGCCGATCGGCGCGACCGAGGTGTTCCCGTTGGCGCTGTACTCCAAGAAGCACAGGTCGGTGACCGAGATTCCGCAGGGCGGCGAGATCACGCTGAGCAACAATCCCGCGAATCAGGTGCGACCGCTGTTGAGCCTGGCCGCGGCGGGGTTGATCACGCTGCGGAACGGCGCGAGCTGGGATTCCAAGATCGAGGACGTGGACCGGGCGGCCTCCCGGGTGCAGCTCACCACCATCGATCCGACGCTGACTGCACAGTCGCTGGACAGCGTGGATGCCGCGTTCGTGGACGACACCTTCGCCGGTCCGGCCGGGCTCACCAATGAGCAGATCATCTACAGCGATGATCCGGAACGGCCGAACCTGAAGCAGTACATCAATGTCTTCGCGGCGCGGGCCGCCGACAAGGACAATCCGACGTACCTGAAACTCGTGGAGATCTACCATGATCCGGCCGTCGAGGCGGCCATCCGGGCGGAGTCCGGGTATCGCGGGATCTTCAAGACCAACGATCAGGCCGATCTGCAAGCCACGCTGACCGAACTGGAAGGCAAGTTCCGGCAGTGATCAGTCGCGCGCGCCCCGCTTCACGCGGGTGGCGGCGATGATGGTGATGATCAGGACGGTCATCACCTGCAGGGCCGACCAGTCCTCGGACGTGGGGATGGGCAACAGGGCCTCGGGCGGGTCGTAGGGAGCGGGCGGCGCGACCACGGGCGGCGGTGGAACGACCACCGGTTCGGGGACGGGCGCGGGCTCCGGCGGGGGCGCGAGTTGCGCGGGGACAGCCTGGGGCAGCAGCAGGGGGATGGCGGGCGCGGGCAGCTCCGGAACCGGCAGCAGCAGAAGGCAAGTCAGCAGTGCGCTGCCGGTGACTGCGCTGCCCACCACGACGCTGCCCGCACCGGAGGACCCCGGGCCGACCAGGCCGCTGGAGCCGGGGACGAAGCCGGGGCCCAGCAATCCGGAACCGCTGACACTGCCGGTGGCAATGCCGAGAAGTATTGCGCCGACACCGACCACAGCGCTGCCGGTGCAGGCGGTCAGCACACTGCCGGATTCGAGGCCGAGGGTTTCACCGAGGGTGCCGGCCACCGGGTTCGCGGCCGCCGGTTCGAGGCCGAGTACTTCGATGCCGCGAGCGAGGGTGTTGGCAGCTCCGGCGCTGCCACTGAGCGCACCGCCGGCGCCGAGTGCGCTGCCGGTATCGAATGGTCCTGCGCCGGTGGCGATCTGCCCCGCCCCGCTACCGGTATCGAGCGGCACTCCCGCGGCGACGGGGCCCGGTCCCACCCCCAGTGCGCTGCCGGTCGTGGCGCCGCCCCTGTCGACTCCGGTGGCGCTGCCGGAGTTCGTGGCGCCGCCCGGCCCGCCACTGCCGGAGAACGCGCTCCCGCTGCCGAGACCGAGCGAGCTACCCGACGGCTCGGCCACCGGACCGGCGTCATCGTTTCCCGCACTGCCACTGATGATTTCGCCGATGACATCCGGCAGCCCCGGCTCGGCCCGGACGGGCGCCGGCTGCGTCGCGAGCAGCGCCGCCGCGACGGGCACCGCCGCCGCAACCGCGAATCCTCGTGCGGTCCACCGCGTTCGCACCGTCTTGTCGCCGGGCACCGTCTGGTCGCCAGGCACTGTCTTGTCTTTCACGCCGTGTCTCCGAACGCCGTGTGCGGGTGTCTCGTTCGCGGCTGAAGTCAGCGCGGCAGGATGGTCTGCGCCGGGGCCGTGGCGGCAAGATGCTCGAATTGGCTCAGCGCGAGTTCATAAGCGCTCTTGGACACCACATTGCCGCCGGTGAACGGACCGTCGAGGTTGTAGACCGCGAGCACCACGCCACCGACCACGAGGCCGAACAGCCCGGTCATGAGCAGACTGCGTTTGGTGACGCCCACACCGGACAGCACCGTGCCGAGCAGCAGCATGCCCGTGCCGAACCACAGCGCCACATAGAGATACGCGGGCATCCGGTATTCGGCGTCCAGGCCGCGGTCGTAGCGCGCCTCGGAGATCGCGTCCAGGCCCGCGCCCGCCTGTTCCAGTGCGTCCTGCACCGCAGGTTCGGTGGACTCCACCGCGCCCACCGCGTCGCTGAGATCGTCGAATGTGGTCTGGGTGGTTTCGCTCAGGCGGCGATGCTTCGCCATTTCCGACCATTCGTCGGTGAGGACCTCGTGCGTGTAATCCTCGACCAGGCCCTGGATTTCCCTGCGGTCCTTGTCCGGCAGATCATTGGCGGCCGAGTAGACCGTCAGCAGCCCTTTGGATTCGGCCACGGTGTGCGCGGTGGCATTGTCGTACTGCTGCCAGCAGATGACGACCGCGAACGCCACAATGGCCGCGAAGAACATATTGACCAGATCGGTGACCATGGTGCCCGCGGCTTCATCGTCCGCATGCCGCCAGGTTTTGGGCCGCAGGCGATCACCGACCACGAATATCAGCAGTGCCACGACGGCGAACAGCACCGGCACGATTATCTGCAGCGCCATCTGGCGGACTCCTCCAGGCCACGGAATACAGGAGATCGGGCATGCACACGATCACGGTGTATTCGCGGCCGCGGATCATTCGGATGGCGCGGGCAAACAATCTGTTACGGCGGTCGCCGCATCAGCTCCGATAGGTGGTGAGAATCCCGCGAATGGACGGCGTCACCGGTAGTTCCCCATCGAGAGAAACCCACCGGTATCCGGCGTAGTTGGAGAGCTGGATCGGCCCGAATCCGGCCACGTCGACCGCGAAATGTTCGCGCCGCACCGGCTTTCCGGCATTCGACAGATAGTCGAAGCTGCCCAGATGCCGGACGATATCGACAACCGACAGACCGGTCTCCTCGAATACTGCGCGCGCCACCGCCGTGGCCAAGGGCTCCCCCGGTCGCACAATGGTTCCGGGCAGACTCAGCGGACTGCGTCCCGGACCTTGCGGATCGCGCTCCAACAGCAGCACCGCGCCATTGTTCTCCAGCACGACGCCGACCCGCAGCGCTACCTTGTCCGCGACGGCCCGCTCCCGCAGCTCGGCCAAAACCGACTCACCAAGGGATTGCCTGGGCGACACATCGAAACCCCACACTGCACACCACATCCCGTAACGCCGGACATCCTCGAACGGCACCACTGTCAACGCTACCGGCGGGCGCGGCCCAGCGGCAGGGTTCCGTGCGATGTCCGGCGCATCTTCACCGAACCACCGGTACGCCTGAAAACTTTCGCAATCCGGCAGCAGACCGCCCACCAGCATTGTTTACCTCCGGCGGGAAGCGGGGAGTCGAGAGATATGTCCAGTTCATCACGGTGCCACCGATCTCTCGTCGCCGCAGTGGTTTTCGCGGTGCTGACCCTGCTCGCCGCGGCCTGCTCCGGATCCGGTTCCGGCGGGAAAGAGGCTGCGGCCGAATCGATCTCGTTCGAACCGGCGCAAGGTGCACAGAATGTCGACCCCACGGCCGCGATCCAGGTCGAGATCAGCAGCGGCGCCTTGACGACGGTGATCATGACCAATGAGGAGGGCCGCTCGATCGAGGGCGTGTTCACTCCCGACCGGACGACATGGAAACCGAACGGACCGTTGGGTTATGGCCGCAGCTACACCGTGCAGGCCGAAGGCGTCAGCGACGACGGACCGACCGGCGTGATCACCTCGACCTTCACCACCCTGACACCGAGCAACCAGACCAAGGCGTACCTGACGACCACCGGCGGCCAACCTCTCGCCGACGGCGGCACCTACGGCATCGGCACGGTCGTCGTCGCCCACTTCGACGAGGACATACCCGACCGGGCGGCCGCCGAGAAACGCCTCTCCGTCACCACCGATCCGGCCGTGGAAGGCTCCTGGTACTGGCTCGACGCCCGCAATGTCCACTGGCGGCCACAGGCTTACTACCAGCCCGGCACCCGGGTCACCGTCACCGCGAACATCTATGGCGCGCAACTCGGCCCGGGACTTTTCGGGCAGGAGGACAGCGCCACCACCTTCACCATCGGCCCCGCCCACATCGCCGTCGCCGACGACCGCACGCATCGGATCGAAGTGTTCGAGAACGGCAACCTGGTCCGCACCATGCCCACCTCCATGGGCCAGGGCGGCAGCGAAACCATCGGCGGCACCACGATTTCCTTCTGGACCCAGCCCGGCGTCTACACCGTCATGGACAAGGCCAACCCGGTGATCATGGACTCCTCCACCTACGGCCTGCCCATCAACTCCCGCCTCGGCTACCGCGAAACCATCAGCTGGGCAACGAGAATCAGCACCGACGGCGTCTACCTGCACGCCCTCGACGCCACCCTGTGGGCGCAAGGCAACACCAATGTCTCGCACGGTTGCCTCAACCTCAGCACCGACCACGCGAGCTGGTTCTACAACTTCGCACTGCCCGGCGACGTCGTCGAGATCCGCAATACCGGCGGCGAACCCCTACAGGTCTGGCAGAACGGCGACTGGGGGCTGCCCTGGGACCAGTGGCTCGAGGGCAGCGCAGTGCGCTAACCGCCGAGCCCCACATCCCGGGCGAGCATGGCCGCCTGCACGCGCGAGCGCAGATCCAGCTTGGCCAGCACGCGGGAGACATGCGTCTTGACGGTCGCCTCACCGATCATCAGCCGCCGCGCGATCTGCTGATTCGACAGCCCCGCCCCGAGGCATTCCAGCACATCGCGCTCACGATCGGTCAGATCAGTCAAGCCGGGCGGCGGTTCGGCCGGCGTCGGCACGGCATCCGCGAACGCGGTGATCACGCGCCGGGTGACGCTCGGCTCCAGCACCCCGTCCCCCGCGGCCACCAGCCGCACCGCCTCGATGAGCCGCGCGGATTCCACCGACTTCAACAGAAACCCGGCCGCACCCGAACGCAGTGCGCCATAGACATATTCGTCGACATCGAAGGTGGTCAGCACCAGCACCTGGGCAATCCCCTGCCCCACCACCTGCCGCGTGGCCTCGATTCCGTCCAGCCCCGGCATCCGAATATCCATCAGCACCACATCCGGCCGCAGCGCGGTGGCCTTGCGCACCGCGGCCAGCCCATCCGCCGCCTCACCGACGATCTCGATCCCCTCCGCCGCACCGAGAATCATCGCCAGCCCGGCCCGTACGGCGGCATGATCATCGGCCAGCAGCACCCGAATGGATTCCGTCACCCAACTCCTCCTGAAATCGGCAGTTCCGCACGCACCCGCCAGCCGTCGTCACAGGGACCGGCGGCGAAGGTCCCGCCCACCGCCTGAGCGCGCTCCCGCATATTGCTCAAACCTGTTCCACCCTTGCCGCTTTCGTGGTCCGGGACACCGCCGTCGGGTCCGTGGGCCGCGGCGGCGCCGTTGCTTGCGGGTGCGCCGACGGCGGCACGGTTGGTCACATCGATCAGCAGCGTGTCCTCGCACCGGGACAGCGTCACCTCGGTTCGGCTGCCCGGCGCGTGCTTGACGGCATTGGTGAGCGCTTCCTGCACGATGCGGTAGGCCGAAAGATCCACCGCCGCAGGCAGATCCGGTGGCGTGTCGATGTGCGAGCGCACCGCCAGTCCGGCCGCGCGCGCCGAATCCAGCAGCGGATCCAGATCCGTCAGCCGGGGCGGGGCCGTGCGGGGTTCGGGGGCGTTCGGGTCGTCCGAGCGCAGCAGGCCGATCATGGCGCGCATCTCGGTGAGGGAGGCGACGCTGTTCTCGCGCACCGACAGCAGGACCTTGCGCGTGATCTCGGGGTCGCCGTCGACCATGGAGAGCGCGGCCTCGGATTGGATGGCGATGGCCGAGAGGTGGCCGGCGATCACATCGTGCAGGTCGCGGGCCATGCGGGCGCGTTCGGCGACGACGGCGGCGCGGCGGTCCAGCTCCGCGATGCGCTCGAGCTGGTCGGCGCGTTCGCGGGCGGCGTCGGCCATGGCCCGATGCGAGCGCACCTCGGTGGCCCACCACACCGGGATGAGCGGGAAGGCGCCCACTCCCAGCACGGTCAGCAGCCCGAGCCGCCAGTCCCCGCTCGCCAGCGCCACACTCACGCCGACCGCGGCGACCGTGGAACCGGTGACGCCGATGATGATCCGATTGGCGCGCAGCGAACTGTTCATCGTCGCGCTGTACAGCAGATCCGAAAGCACATACAGCGCACCGAGACTCAGCCCGGCCACCGGCACGGCCGCAGCCGTCACCACGATTCCGGCCAGCAGGCCCGCGATCGGCGCGCGCGTGCGCAAGACCTGCGTGCAGCAGATCGCGGCCAACGCGACATAGGGCGCCCACCAGGTCACCGGCACGTCCGCCGCAGCGCCGAACCGCACCACGAGCGGCGCGTTCACAAGCAGCAGCAGGCTGCCCACAGCGAAGCACGCGGCCGCCATCAGCCCGTCCCGCTGCCAGGCAGGCCAATCCTCGAACCAGGGCCGCCGCATACCCTCCATCACAGCACAGCGGCCTCGCCGCTACCTCGCCCATTGGGTGGATCGGCCCGGCCCGGCGATCCGTCGAAGTGATGACGAGCCGCCGCCCGCAACCACCCTCGGCCACGGTCAAGACGTCCTCGGCCCGGTACGGATTCGCTTCGGCCCGGCGTCCAACGGAAATGATGAGGTGCCCGATACGCAGCCTTCGCGCGGCTGTCGGTGGACTCCACATGTCGCGAGCCTCCGTCGAAGTGATGACGCGCACTAGCCCTGATCGGCGACGCGCGGCGATCTCTTTCCCGGCCAGGCTCGATGGCATGCAGGGGATCTTCGAAGAGCTTCGGTCCAATCCGCTCGCGGCCCTGATCGGGCTGTGCGAGATCGGCTTCTGGGTGATGCTGGGGGCCGGGCTGGCCGCCCGGTACCTGTTGAAGTTGCGGCGCACCAGCAATGTGCTGCTGATCAGCACCCCGCTGCTGGATGTGGTGCTGCTGATCGCGACCGTGGTCGATCTGGCGCGCGGCAGCACCGCCTCGTCGGTGCACGGCATCGGGGCCGCCTATCTGGGGTTCAGCGTGGCGTTCGGGCACAGCCTGATCCGCTGGGCCGATCAGCGCGTCGCCTATCGGTTCGCGGGCGGGCCGCCGCCGGTCAAACCGCCCGCGCACGACGACCCGAAACGCATCGGCTACGAATGGCGCGAATGGGGTAAATGCCTGCTGGCCTGGGCCATTGCCTGCGGCGCCATGCTGCTGCTGGTCCTCATCGCGGGCTCTCCCGACCGCACCGAAGCGCTGTGGGCCTGGATGGGCCGGCTCAGCACCGTGCTGCTGATCTGGCTGGTCGCCGGCCCGCTCTGGACGACATTCTCGACCACGAGCAAGGCCGGCGTGCGCTGATCACCGCAGTTGGAAGTCCGCGGGCTCCGGGACGGCGAGCATGCTCTCCATCTCGGCACGGTCGAAGGGCAGCAGGTCGATATTGCCGCCCTCGGTGAAGTACCAGGAGTTGCATCCGGTGTTCCACACGGTCGGCCCGAGCGCCTCGGCGACCTCGGACTCGAACCGTCCGGTGGCCTCCTCGGTCACCTCGACCGTGTCGAATTCCCCTGCGCGCCACCGCTCGATCCACTGGGTGATGTACCTGGCGGTCACCTCCGCCGCATGGTGCAGCGGGATCGAGCCGGTGGGCGAGTTCGGTCCCAGCACGGTGAACAGGTTGGGGAAGCCGGGAATCGCCGTCATGCGATAGGCGCGCGGCCCCTTCTCCCATGCGTCGTCGATCGAAATGCCGTCGCGGCCAACCAGGTTCATAGGTCGCATGTAGTTGTGCGCCTTGAAGCCGGTGGCGAACACGATCAGGTCGAATTCCTGGTGGCGGCCGTCGGTAGTGCGGATGCCGGTCGGGGTCACCGTCTCGATCCCGGTGGTGACCAGTTCCGCATTGCGGGCCTTCAGCGCGCGATAGTAGCTGCCGGACAACACCTGTCGCTTGCACAGCGGCTGATAGTCGGGCGTCAGCTGCTCGCGCATCGCGGGCTGCCGCACCTGGGCGAGCAAGCTCAGCTTCGCGTACTCCTGCACCGCGCGCCGCCGCCAGCTGGGCCGGGTGACGACATCGGTGAACACCCGCGCACCGGTCATTCCGGCCTGGTGGAGCGCGCGATTCAGCTGCGGCAGCCGATCCAGCACCGCGCCCACGATGCCCGGCTGCGGCAGATTCATGGGCGCCCAGATGACCCACTGCGGACTGCGCACGAAGTGCGCGATGGCCCGCGCCTTCGGCTGCAATGCCGAAACCACCTGCACGCCAGTGGATCCCGTGCCGATGACGGCGATCCTGCGTCCGTCGGTGGGCATCTCGTCATCCCAGCGAGCGGTGTGCAGCACATCGCCGGTGAAATCGGCCAGTCCCGGAATATCGGGTATGGCCGGATGATGCAGCACCCCCGTCGCCGCGATCACGAAGTCGGCGTCGTAGCTGCTGCCGTCGGCGGTCTCGACCTGCCATCCGGTCCCGGTGAACCGCGCCGCCACCACCTCGGCGTTCACGCGCAGATGCGGCCGCAGCCCGTACCTGTCCGCGATATCGGCCAGATACCCCTGGATCTCGGGTCCGGGCGCGAACACGCGCGACCAATCCGGTTTCGGCGCGAACCCGAACTGGTACAGCTGCGAGGGCACGTCGCAGGTCAGCCCCGGATAGTGGTTCCAATGCCACACCCCGCCGACGTCGGAGCCCTTCTCCAGCATGACGAAGTCGTGGAAGCCGTTGCGCTGCAAGGTAATAGCAGTGGCGATGCCGGAGACACCGGCGCCGATGATCACAATGCGCGGCTCCCGGGGCGCAGTCATCGAGCACCCACCCACGCCGGACCGCACAGGACCATCCCAACCTCCTCGTTGGATACCGCTAGCATTCGAATACCGACGGTATTGGTAATGGAGCCGTGTGTCAATCGGGCTGCGCCACTCCCCGGCAAGCCCCTCGCGCCGGGCCTCAGCGGCCCGTCTGCTGCAGCACCTCCCGCGCCAGCGCCCGATACTGTTCCGCCCCATTGGATTTGGGCGCCCAGGTGAGGATCGGCTCCCCCGCGATGGTGGCATCCGGGAACCGGACCGTCCGCGAGATCACCGTCTCGTAGACATCGCCGCCGAACACCTCACCCACCCGGGCCATCACCTGCCGGGAATGCAGTAGCCGGCCATCGAACATGGTCATGACGATGCCGAGCAGCGTCAGCCCCGGATTCAGCCGATCCCGCACCTTCTCCATGGTGTCGGTGAGCAGCGCCAGCCCCCGCAGCGAGAAGAACTCGCACTCCATCGGAATGATCACCCCGTCCGCGCAGGCGAGCGCGTTCACCGTGAGCACGCTCAGCGCCGGCTGACAGTCCACGAGTATGTAGTCGTACCGATCCCGCACCGGCTCCAGCACCCGCCGCAGCGCATGCTCGCGCCCCACCTGGTTCACCAGCTGAATCTCCGCCGCCGACAGATCGATATTGCTCGGCAGCAGATCCATGGTGTCGACGCAGGTCTTCATCAGCACCTCGTCGATCAATGGCGCAGACCTGCCCAGCAGGTCGTACACCGTCAGCGCGAGATCATTGTGTGCGACACCGAGCCCCGCCGACAGCGCCCCCTGTGGATCGAGATCGACCAGCAGCACCCGCTTCCCGCATTCCGCCAGCGCGGCACCGAGGTTGATGGTGGTAGTGGTCTTCCCCACCCCGCCCTTCTGATTGCACAGTGCGATGATCCGCGCTTCGCCACGAGGTAGCTCAGCCTCTCGCGAGGGAAGGTTCGCCGACATGCCCGCCAGGCTAACGGGCAAGCCCCTCCCCGGATCGACACGACATGTGAGGTATTGCTCACGAATAGCTTTGCGGCGAACGGGCTCAGCTCTTTGCACCGACCACTCGGCCGCGGGAGCACCGGGCGAATAGCCCGCAGCCTCCATCGGGAGATTCCCGAAAACGACAGTCCGCCAATGGCAATCTCGGCGCGGACCACGACGGCGGTGGCCCGGCCACCGGAAACATTCCGGTCAGTAGACCGGATGGATAGGTGTCCGACACGCTGTAGCGCGAAACGCCCCGGCCGTTCACTCGAAAGTGACCACCACCCTGGATGCTGTGGGCGTGACGCAACTCGAGCCGGTGCAGACGGTCGATTTTCTGCCGGCAAAGTCCGATTCCGCCCCCATCCGCGGCAGCGACTACGCGGTGCTGATGCGACGAGTCCGGCAGGCCGCCCTGCTGGATCGCCGATTGCACTACTACGGCTGGAAGACCGCGGCCACCGCGACCGCGTACGCAGCCGGTTGGATCGTGTTCTGCCTGCTCGGCGATTCCTGGTGGCAGCTGGCCACTGCCGCCTTCCTGGCCGCGGTATTCGCCCAGATCGCTTTCCTCGGCCACGACGCCGGCCACCGCCAGATCTTCCGCACCCGCCGCGCCAACCACCTGTACGGTCTCATCGCAGGCAATCTCGCCATCGGCCTGAGCATCGGCTGGTGGACCAGCAACCACAACCGCCACCACGCGCACCCCAACACCGAAGGCGCGGACCCCGACGTCTCCGGCATCCTGGCGCATTCCGCCCACCGCGTCGCGACCGAAAAAGGCTGGCGGCGTTTCATTTTCCGCTACCAGGCCTGGCTGTTCTTCCCGATGCTGCTCCTCGAGGCGGGCAGCCTGCACTATTCGAGCGCCCGAGCGGTAGCGAAATGGCCCATCCGCCATCGCATCTGGGAGGGCGCGCTACTCACCGCCCACGCCACCGGCTTGCTCTCCGCTGCATTCCTCGTCCTGCCACCGGCGAAAGCCCTCATCTTCCTTGCCGTACAGCAGGCCCTGTTCGGCCTCTACATGGGCTGCACCTTCGCCCCCAACCACAAAGGCATGGAAGTCTTCCCCGAAGGCGACAGCACCGACTTCCTGCGCCGCCAGGTCCTCTCCTCCCGCAATGTGCGCGGCGGCTGGTTCACCGACACCGCCCTGGGCGGCCTCAACTACCAGATCGAACACCACCTGTTCCCGACCATGCCCCGCCCCAGCCTGCACCGAGCCCAGCCGATAGTCCGAGCCCACTGCGCCGAACTCGGCATCCCCTACGTGGAAACCACCCTCCTCGACTCCTACCGCCACGCCCTCCGCCACCTGGACACCACCGGCCGATAACCCGCCCTACAACGCGAACACCCCCACCGCCAGAGCACCCCGAACGCCGCAGCCGCCGAGAAGGCACTCACCAACTGCGGCCAACCGGACCAGCTCCGCTCGAATACCCTACGAGCAGCAGCGATCTCGTCCTCTCCCATAGCATCCAGCGCATAGTCCCGCACCCGAAAGTGAACCGGAACCTACCAGCAGCACCTCATAGAGCTCCATGGCCTCACACGCCTTGCCTGGGAAATCCTCGCCGCCCCAGCCTGAACGCCGCGGATGCTGTCGCAACGGCTGATTTCGCATCAGGAGGTATAACTTCTCGGGGGTCCAGCCCTGTGCACCTCTACGGCTCACCGCAACGGCGACAAGGAATGAAAGCAGTGCGAGCGACTACGACTATGCGCCCCGCCGCAGCGGCCCTGGGTTTCGCGATGATGGCCCTGACCGCCCCGAGCGCGGCCGCAGATTCGACCGCGACCCCGGACATCGGGTTCGCCCACCTCACCTCCGTGGGCGTGCACAACACCTACGACCGGTCCACCTTCGGGTATCTCACCGAGGCGCTCGACGCCGGGGCGGGTCTGGTCGAGCTGGATATCTGGCCCAAAACCCAAGCCGGACAATGGCTTGTCGGTCACCTCAATCCCCTGGCGAACGAGAACAACTGCACGGTGGCCGGCACAGCCGACGAGCTCGGCCGCGGCGTGCGCGATCAAGATTTCAGTGCCTGCCTGGACAATATCCGCCTGTGGCTCGAGCAGAACCCCAACCGCGATCCGCTGATCATCAAGGTCGAGAACAAGGGTGGATTCGGCCCCGGCCACGGTCCGGCCGAACTCGATGCCGCGCTCCGCGAGCATCTCGGTGACCGGGTCTACCGCCCCGCCGAACTGCTGTCGGGCCACCCCTCCCTCGATGCCGCCGCCCGTGCCGACGGTTGGCCCACCCGCTCGGCGATGCGCGGCCGGGTGGTCGTGGAGCTCATCCCCGGGGTCTCCCCGCTGGACACCATGAACCCGTTCCGGGCGACCACATCCGATATCGAGTACGCCACCCATCTGGAGTCGCTCGCGCAGGCGGGCCGGATCGCCGACGCGCAGATCTTCCCCGCCGTCCTGACCGCGCAAACCGGAGATCCACGCCTGCGCTACGCACGCCCGCAGCTGCGCGACTGGTTCGTGTTCTTCGACGGTGACGCGGCGAACTATGTGGGCGGACAAGCGGATTCGGCATGGTACGACCGCAACCACTACCTGCTGACCATGACCAACGCCCAGCAGGTGACGCCGACGATGAGCAACCGTCACCCCGACCTCGGCCAGGCCGATGATCGGGCCCGGCAGCTGGCGACCGCGCACGCCTCGGTGCTGACCTCGGACTGGGTCTCCCCGCGGCTGCTGGGTCTCGTGCTACCGCGCGGCGACTAGCGATATCGCAGGTCAGAGGCGGCCGACGGGCTGTCCCCACCGCCAGCAAAAATGTACTAACGTACCGTTTGTTCGGCGACTGCGAGAACCGGCTTTTCTCCCAGACGGAGGCGGCATGCTCGGATTGGTGCTCTCTGCGGTGGCGATCGTGGTGGTGACGTCGGTGTTCAGCTGGGTGCTGAATCGTCTCATCGCCCGGCGGGTGGCCAGCGGCAAGGCCGACTCCGATGTTCTGGACCGCCTGGGCCAGTGTCGTGCGCCCGCGATCACGGTCGTGGTTCTGATCATGACCCGCGCCTACGAGGCCGTGCTGGAAAGCGTGCTGCACCTGGGACAGTGGGTCGGGATGGCGCTCAATGTCGCGTTGATGCTGGCGCTGGGATGGCTCGTCGTACGGGTCGCCGCGGTGCTGATGGCCATTGTGGCGGCCCGCGTGGGCAAGCGGGTGAGCGCCGATCCGCAACGGCTGCAACGCATTCACACCCAGCTCAGCGTCTTCGAAACCGCCGCGGCGGTCATCATCTGGCTGGCCACCCTCATCTTCATCATGCTCACCTTCCCCGCGACGCGCCCGATCGCCACCAGCCTGTTCGCCTCCGCCAGCCTGCTCAGCCTGGTCATCGGCATCGCCGCCCAGGGCACACTGGGCAGCTTCTTCGCCGGACTGCAGATCGCCTTCGGCGATATCGTGCGCATCGGCGACACGGTCGTGGTCGACGGGCAGCAGGGCGTCGTGGAGGAGATCGCCCTGACCTACGTGGTGGTGAAGCGCCCGGACTACCGGCGCCTCGTCGTACCTGTCACCTTCTTCACCACTAAATCCTTCGAGAACTGGACTCGCAGGCACCTCGGGGTGCTGGCCGAAACCTTCGTCAACGTCGATCTGACCACCCCGGTGCCCGAAGTGCGCGAGAAGGTTCGCGAAATCCTCGACGCGTCGACACTCTGGGACCGTACCGAATGGTCGGTGTCAGTCGCGGAGCCTCAGCCGAATACACAATTGCTGCGTTTGAAGATCAGTGCGGCGGTCACCGACGCGGCAGATGCGGGAGCGCTGTGCGCCGAGGTGCGCGGCGCGCTCCAGGAGCATCTCGCGCGAGAGATCCCCAGCGCCCTGCCCGCCACCCGAGAAACGAGCGTCCCGAACCCGGCGCTCGGCCCCAAGATCCCGGCCGAGAGCAGCATCGAGTCATAGAACGAGGCTGGCTGTCCCGCGGAACCAGACGGTCTCAGGCGAACCGCTGGCGGAAGAACGAGAACCGCGTCGGCGAGTGCGGACTCGCCTTCCGAGCTGGTGGCGCTGTCCTTGAACAACGGTACGACGCCCGTGTTCGGCTGCGGGATACCTGCGGTGTCCAGTTCCCCGGAAACGAAGCCGCCACCATGGGCGAACACCATGATCGGCAACGGGCCTACTGGTTGTGTCCGGAGGGGGACTTGAACCCCCACGCCCTAATACGGGCACTAGCACCTCAAGCTAGCGCGTCTGCCATTCCGCCACCCGGACCGGTGTTGCGTGACAACCATATTCGATCATCTGCCCTTTTACGCAAACGTGCTGGCCGGCGCGCTGCGGGCGGTCGGAGAGCAGTTGGTCCGGGTGGCGCTGGAGGGCGTTTTCGGCGGAGCGGTTGATCGGGTTCGTCGAGCAGGCCGTGGCGCGATCGGCGCTCGCGCGGTAGAACGCGGCGACCGGTCACGACGCGGCCCGGACGGGGCTGCGCCGACCCGGTTCGGTCGGCACAGCCTCGGGGATCAGCGGGTGCCCGGCAGCGCCCGGTACACCTCGATCCACTGGTCCGGATGCACATGGCAGACAAGGGTTCCGGGGTTGATGCCCGCTGCCGCCAGTGCGGTGTCCACGCCCCGGTAGCGGGTGCGCAGCGAGGCGTCGACCGAGCCGCCGAGGCCGGTGAACCCGAGCTCGACCAGTTCGGTGAAGGCCCGGCGATCCCGCACCAGCGGTTCGGGTCGACGGGTGATGCGCAGGATCGCGGAGTCGACCGACGGGATCGGCCGGAAGCTGTTTCGTTCGATGCGCCCCACCGGCTCCCAGGTGAACCACGGCCAGTTCACGGCCGTCACCAAACTCCACCGGCCGTAATCGCCGGTGCGTTTGCGGGCGTACTCGAGCTGGGTGACCAGCGTCGCCGAGGTGAGCGCCGGTGCCCGCAGGCACCAGTCCACGATCCGCGCGGTCGCCGAGAACGGAATGTTCCCGACCACCGCGAACGGCTCCCGAGGCGCGGCGGCCTTCAGGAAATCGCCTCGCACCACCCGTATTCCGGCGTGATCACGAGTGCGGGCGGCCAGCTTCCCGGCCATCAGCGGGTCGATTTCGTACGCGGTCACCCGCGCTCCGTGATCGGCGAGCGCCCGGGTGAGCGCTCCCTCCCCCGCGCCCGGTTCCAGTACCGGCACAACGGGATCGGCCGCCGCGACAATCCTGGCGATGGCCTGCGGGTCGATCAGAAAGTTCTGGGACAGAACACGTCTGGCTCGATCCCGGGGCGTCCGGCCATTACCGGCCTTGACCTTGCTCTGGGTATGCGAATAATTCCGGTACGCGGAATCCTGCGATGAAAACTTCGGCGCCACAGCGATTGCCCTTCCGGGTCTTCGAGAGTGAATGGGATCTCGAAGGGCCCTGGGCGCGCCGGCGGACGCGAGTTCGGTGTCGTGTGTGCGAAACCTGCGTCCGCTAGCGGGCCAGAGCCCCGTCGCTGCGCACGCGCACGAACATGAAACAGGTACCTGTCATGCGGCCCACTCTAGGAACGAGCCCGCGTGAGCCGCAATCCATTTACACGGACAGCGAATCGAACATGCCTGCCACGTACTCACCCGCGGGCATGCGCGCGATGACATTGAGCCTGTTGAACGCGTTGATCACCGCGACGGCCGCGATCAGCGCGGTGAGCTGATCGTCGTCGAAATGCTTGCGCGCCTGCTCCCAGGTCTCGTCGCTGACACCCAGATGTGCGTCGGCCAGCCGGGTGCCTTCCTCGGTGAAGGCCAGCGCGGCCCGCTCCGCGTCGGTGAACACGATGGCATCCCGCCAGGTCGCGATGAGGTTCAGGCGCACCGCAGTCTCGCCCGCCGCGGCCGCGTCCTTGGTGTGCATATCGGTGCAGCCGCCACAGCCGTTGATCTGACTGGCGCGAATCTGCACCAGGAACTGGATCGACCGGGGCAGCGGCGATTCCTGAATCGTCCGGCCCAGCCCGATGAGCCGCTTGAAGATCGTGCCGCCGAAATCGGTGGCCATCATATTGATACGAGGTTCCATGGCCTCGTCCTCTCAATCGAGTCATGCCGCTATGGCAGCGGCATCCCTACACACACGCGACACCGCGCGGACCCGAAATGTGACAGGCGCGGCCGACTTCACACGGCGAAGCTGCACACCGCCGCCGTGACCGCTGTCGCCAATTCGACTGCGGCGCCGAGCACATCACCATTGAGCCCACCGAACCGCCGCACACAATGCCGCACCAGCAGCACCGTCACCGCGAGCGCCGACACGACGGCCAACGGCCCCAGCCACCACTGCGGCGCAGCGAACAGTGCTGCGGCAACAGCGATCCCACTCCAGGCGGCCCCGCCGATCAGCGATTGCGTACCCGCCACCAGCGCCCCGAATCCGGCTCCCGGAGCCGCGTCGATCCCCCGCCGGCACGCCAGCACCACCGCCACCCGCCCCATCGCCACAGCGAGCACGATCGCACCCCACCGCCCGGCCTCCGCTAGCGCGGCGAACGAAACCGCCTGCACCGCAACAGCGAACACCAGCGCAGCCACCCCGAACGGCCCCGCGCCACCACTCTTCATGATCTCCCGGGCCCGCTCCGGCGGCCCGTAACTCCCGAGCCCGTCCATGGTGTCGGCGAGCCCGTCGATATGCATCCCCCGGGTAATGAGCGCCAACCCCGCGACCGCGACGAACCCGCCCAGCAGCCACGACGCGCCGACAGCCCCGAGCAGCCACAACAGCCCGGCGGTCCCCGCCCCGAGCAAGACCCCGACCACCGGAGCCCACGCGATTGCACGACCCGCGGCAGTCCGGTCGACCTGATCCGGTCCGCGCACCGGGAGCACGGTCAGCCATGAGAGAGCCAGCCGCAGCCCGCTCACGGCCGTATCAGGCACTGGCGGGCTCGGTGGCGTCGGCGGTGCTCACCCCGGCTTCGGCGAAGGTCGCCATGTCGGCGAGGGTCGCCACGGCCGCGCGGAGCACCGGCAGTGCGGTGAGCGCGCCGGAGCCTTCGCCGAGACGCATATTCATGTCCACGAGGGGTTCGAGCTGGAGACGCTCGAGCGCGATCTTGTGGGACGGTTCGCTGGAGCGGTGCCCGGCGACCCACCAGGCGCGAGCGCCGGGGGCCAGCTGGTCGGCGACGAGGGCGGCGGCGGTGACGACCACGCCGTCCAGAATCACCGGCGTGCGGCGGGTCGCGGCCTGCGCGAGGAAGCCCGTCATGGCGGCGAGGTCTGCGCCGGATACCTTGCGCAGCAGGGCAACCGGCTCGCGCAGGACCGGGCGGGCACGCCACATGGCGTCGCGAATGGCGGCGGTCTTGCGGATCCAGCCGGCATCGTCGACACCCGTGCCGCGACCGACCGCGATCACCGGCTCGGTGTCGGTGAGCGACGCGATCAGCACGGTGGCCGGGGTCGTATTGCCGATCCCCATGTCGCCGGCGATGAGAAGGTCTGCGCCCGAATCGATTTCCTCGTCCGCGATGGCGGCGCCGGCGGCCAGCGCGGCCTGCACCTCCTCCTCGCTCAGCGCATCCTCACGATCGATGGAGCCACTCGACCGCCGCACCTTGAACTTGGAGATCTCCGCTGCGGTCTCCCCATCGACCGCGATGTCCTCCACCCGCACGGTCGCATCCGCCAGTCGCGCAAGCACATTCACCGCCGCCCCGCCATTGCGGAAGTTGGCGACCATCTGCGCGGTCACCTCACTCGGATACGCCGAAACCCCGTGCCGCGCCACCCCGTGATCCCCCGCGAACACCACCACCCGAGCCCGCTCGAACTGCCTGGGCGGACAAACCCCCTGACAAGCCGCCACCCAATTCCCCAGCGCCTCCAGCCGCCCGAGCGCCCCCGCAGGCTTGGTCAACTGCCCCTGCCGCTCCTCCGCCAGCCCCCGCACGGCGACATCAGGTCCAGCCACCGGCCCGAACTCGACGGGCCGCGCCAACACCTTGGTCAGCTTCGGAGCGGAATCGTCTTCTCCCCCAGCCGTAGCCTCAGCGCCAACCGCCGCAGCGCCTACCGCTCCGGCACCGCCAGCCGAGGAACCATTCACGAGCGCAGCCGTAGCGTCCGCCGCTCCCACCGCAGCCGCATCGGCATCAGCCGCGAGCCCCGTCGCCACATCGACACCTTCAGCACCGCTGACCGCTGCCGCCTTGCCTGTGCCGGGGTCCGACACGGTCTGGCTGTCGCCCGAATCCGCCTGCGGGGCAGTGTGATCCGGCGACGCTGCACGGCCGGTGGCGGAAAGCGCCTCAGCGGCAGCGTGTTGCGCACGCCCCTGATCCGCCGGCTCGCTCAGCCCGGCCGCTAAGGCGACACCGCTGATCGCCTCGGCGGCATCCGACAGCGCGGCGGCGGAAGCGATCGCGCCGTCGGGCTTCACCCGCATGGGCTGTCCGGCGACGAGGAGGTACACCTCGTCGCACACCTGGGCCAGGCGCTGGTTGAGGCTGCCGAGTTCGTCGCGGAACAGGCGGCCGGACCGGGTCGACGGGATCACGCCCAGGCCGACCTCGGGGCTGACGATGACCAGGCGGTCCTGATAGGCCGCGACCGCGCCGACCAGGGCGTCGAGGTCCGGGGCGATGGTGCCGCGCGGGGATTCCCACGCCGCACGCGCGTCGATCCGCGCGGTGAGCCAGGTGCCGAGATCGTCGATCAGGGTGGCGGGGGCGGAGTCGGCCAGGGCCGCGACCGCGTCGCCTTCGACCACGGTCCAGGTGGCGGGCCGCCGGGCCTGGTGCGCCGCAATGCGTTCGGCGAAATCCTCGTCGGCCGGGTCCGGGACCGCGGTCGCGACATAGCGCACCGCCTCCGACGCGACCAGCTGTTCCGCGAAGGCCGACTTCCCGGACCGGGCTCCACCGAGCACCAGCGTCCGCAGCGGTCGATCGGTTGTCTGAGCAGTGTGCGACACGTCAGCACGGTATCAACAGCGCGCCCGGTCCAGCCGACCTGGCTCCGCTGCGCGAGTCCACCCAGAACTTCGCGACCGCACCTCCGTATGTCCGATCGTCGGCCTATTTGCACACAATCGCGCCGGGTTCTGCCGAATGGCAGATTCTGCGCCGATTGTGTGCGCTGAGGCCGGATCCCTACTGGTTCTGCACCGCCAGCCGTCCAGCCAGGGCGACAAAGGAAGCGCCGAAGACGCGCCGCATCCAAGTGACCACCGCGGGGCGAGAGATCACATGGTTGCGCACCGCCGCCGCGAAAGCGCCGTAGACCGCGAACACCACGAAGGTGGCCGCCATGAACAGCCCGCTCAGCTCGAGCATGCGCAGGGTGGCGTTGCTCGACCCGGTGGGGACGAACTGCGGCAGGAAGGCGAAGAAGAAGATCGTCAGCTTCGGATTCAGCACATTGACCGCGACGGCCGAGGCGATCACGCGCCCCGCCGACGGTGCGACGCCCTGCCCCTGCTCGGGAATGGCCAGAGCGCCCTTGTCGCGCAGCGTGTTCCACGCCATGTACAGCAGGTAGGCGACGCCGAGATACTTCAGCGTCTGGAAGGCGACGGCGCTGGTGTTCATGACCGCCGCCAGGCCGGTGATGGCAGCCACCATGTGCGGGACGATGCCGAGGGTGCATCCGAAGGCCGCGATCACACTGGCTCGCACACCTCGCGTCAGTCCGGCGGCGAGGGTGAACAGCACCCCGGTGCCCGGTGTCGCCACGATGACGAGCGTCGTCAGCAGAAATTCGATGCTCATCCCCCGCACAGTAACCGAGCCAATCGCCCTGCGACACCCACTGTTTCAGGGGTGCGCTGCTAGGCCACCGGCGATTTCTCGTCCACCCGGCTCCCGAACCGCCGCCGGTATTCGGTGGGCGCGATGCCGACCAGCTTCTGGAAGTGATGCCGCAGCAGCGTCCCCGACCCGAATCCGCACCGGTGCGACAGCGTCTCCAAATCCATGTCGGTGTCTTCGAGCAGTTGTTTGGCCAGCAGAATCCGTTGCCCGGTCAGCCATTTCACCGGTGTGGTCCCGGTTTCGGCGGCGAAGCGGCGAGCGAAGGTGCGGGTGGACATGGCCGTGCGCGCGGACAGCGATTCGACGGTGTGCGGCAGCTCCAGATGCTCGCCCATCCAATGCAGCGTCTCGCTGAGACTGTCGGAACTGCAATCCACGACCGGTCTTTCGATGAACTGCCGCTGCCCGCCGTCCCGCTGCGGCGGCACTACCATGCGCCGCGCGATGGCATTGGCGACGCTCGACCCGAGTTCGCGCCGCACCAGGTGCAGGCAGGCGTCGATGCCGGCGGCCGTGCCGGCGCTGGTGATCAGGTTCCCCTCGTCCACGAACAGCACGTCCGGGTCGACGGTGGCTTCCGGGTACCGTTGCGCCAGTTGCTCGACATACCGCCAATGGGTGGTGCATTTGCGTCCGTCCAGCAGTCCGGCCTCTCCGGCGAGGAAGGCCCCGGAGCAGACGGTGAGCACGGTGGCCCCGCGCTGGGCCGCTTCGCGTACCGCCGCCACGACCCGCGGGTCGAAATGGTGCCGGGCTGTGAACGGAAACGCCGGTATGGCAACCAGATCCGCGTCGAGCAGGGCCTCGAGGCCGTATTCGGGCGTTACCGAAATGCCGGGTGAGCTGCTGCTGAGCGGCTTCCCCGGTTCCGCGCCGCAGACCCGGAAGTCGAAGCCGGGCAGCCCGTCCATGGTGCGATCCAGGCCGAAAACCTCACAGACCACGCCGAATTCGAACATGGCGAGGCGGTCGTTGAGGACGACGGCGACCTTCGAGAGCATGTTCCCACCATACCTGGCCGGATATTTGCGAACAATGTCGTTACTGCCACTGTTGGCAGTAAGTGTTCTGGAGAAAACTTACTGCCATGCAAGCCCTCCACGCAATCACCGCCGCAGGCACCGTCATGAGCGCCCTCGGCTACCTCACCTTCGCCGGTATGGCGTGGGACTCAACCGATTCCATCGAAGACGGAGAGCAGCAGTAATGACAACCGCGATCCCGGCGCCCGGATTCCACACCAGCGATCACAGCGCCGACACCGACACCCGCACCCAGCATCGAGCCGTAACCATGTTCACCCGAATCTTCGCCCTGTTCGCAGCGGCCGGCCGCGCGGTCCCGTTCCACCGCGAATCGAATTGGGAACTCACAGGTTCCACCAACTTCTCCGACCGCGACCAGGTGCGCGCACAACACGACCTCCGTGCCGTCGCAAGCCTGCGCGAACACGGCTGAGCCGCGGGATTCCCGAATCAGATGCTGTCGCCCGGCTTCACGCGCGGCTTCGGGGCGCGCATGCGGCGCACCTGCGAGGCGCGCACGAAGGCGTACCAGCCCAGCGAGAACGGCCGGTCCGTGGTCTCCGGGAAGCGTTCGCGCACCCGCTTGTTCACGATCCGGCCGAGCACGAAGCCCTCGATGATCATGAACAGCATCATCACCAGCATGCCCAGCGTCACGATCGCCTGCAGCGCCGGCGACAGGATCATGCTGACGATCAACACCAGCGCCAACGGCATGAACAGCCCGAGCAGATTGCGACGCGCATCCACGATGTCACGCACATACCCCTTGACGGGACCCTTGTCGCGCGGCAGCAGGAACTGCTCCTCACCGGCGAGCATGCGCGCGCGGCGATCGTTCATCTCGACCTTGCGGCGCGCCGAGGCCGCCTTGCGATCCTCCTTGGAACCACGTAGCGCCTTGCGCCGGGCGCGGGCCTCCTTGGCGGTGGTCGGCGCGGGCGCGACCGGTCCGCGACGGCGCGCTTCGGCGTCGCGTCGCTTCGGGGTCGGCTTGCCTTTGCCGGTGCTCGAAGGCCGCTCCGCGACCGTCGCGGCACCACCGGCGTCGACGGCGGAGGTGTCGGAAGAGGGGGTGGACTCGCCACGGCGGAGGAACTTCACGCCGACCAGGCTATTCGATGACGTGTCCGCCGGAAAAACCTGGTCTGTCCGCGTGGCGTGACAACCATCGCAATCCCTGGCCGATTTCTCGAATCCCGGCCGCGTAGGATTGGGAATAGCCGCCCGCGAAGTGGCGTTGACAGCCCACGAGCCGTGCGCTGAATTCACGGGTTGACCATTGGTCCTTTAGGAGAGTTCATGACTGTGCAGAACGAGACCACCACTCACGGTGTGACTCTGTCCGACGCCGCCGCCTCCAAGGCGAAGGCTCTGCTGGATCAGGAAGGCCGCGACGATCTCGCGCTGCGCATCGCCGTGCAGCCGGGTGGTTGCGCCGGCCTGCGCTACCAGCTCTTCTTCGACGACCGCATTCTCGACGGCGACCTGCAGGTCGAATTCGGCGGCGTCAAGCTCGTCGTCGACCGCATGAGCGCCCCCTACGTGCAGGGCGCGCAGATCGACTTCGTCGACACCATCGAGAAGCAGGGTTTCACCATCGACAACCCGAACGCCACCGGCTCCTGCGCCTGCGGCGACAGCTTCAACTGACATAACCGTCCAGCGCGGAACATCCTGCGGGATGTTCCGCGCTGACGTGTGTCCGAGCCCAACTCTCCGGGCCTGCACCCCCGAACCCCCTCGGACATCCGGGAATTCGTCCGGCGCTCGACCGGTGCGAGCCCTCGGAGTGCTGGGGCTTCCCGTCTCGGACAGTGTATTTTCAAGGTGCGGACCTCTCGGTTCGCCTCCTCCACCCGCCGCCCCGCGTCTGCCGTTCCGCCCAGGTGTGCGCAGCGCACGTCACCGAAGGATTGAAGCTCGTGACCATCGCTGTGTCCGCTTCCATCGCGACCGATCACCTCATGCGCTTCCCCGGGAAGTTCTCCGACGTGCTGCTGGCCGATCAGCTCCAGCATGTTTCGCTCTCCTTTCTCGTCGACGACCTGGTGATCCGCCGCGGCGGCGTCGCCGGCAACATCGCCTACGCCATGGGCCTGCTCGGCCAGAGCCCGCTGCTGGTCGGCGCGGTCGGCCCGGACTTCGGCGAATACCGGCAGTGGCTGGAGAGCAATGGCGTGGACTGCTCCGCGGTGAAGGTCTCCACCGAGGCGCACACCGCCCGCTTCGTGTGCACCACCGACGAGGCCATGGCGCAGATCGCCTCGTTCTACCCGGGCGCCATGAGCGAGGCCCGCGACATCGACATCACCGCGCTGGCTGCCGGCCGCGACCTGTCGCTGGTGCTGGTCGGCGCGAACGACCCGGACGCCATGGTGCGCCACACCGAGCAGTGCCGCGCGGCCGGAATCCCGTTCGCCGCCGACCCTTCTCAGCAGCTGGCCCGCCTGGACGGCGAGCAGGCGCTGTCGCTGATCGACGGCGCCGCCTACCTGTTCACCAACGAGTACGAGTGGGGCCTGCTGCTCCAGAAGACGGGTCTGACCGAGGCCGAAGTCGGTGAGCGCGTGGGCATTCGGATCACCACCCTCAGCTCCAAGGGCGCCAAGATCGTCGACCGCGACGGCACCGAAATCCACGTCGACGTGGTCCCCGACACCGCCAAGGTCGACCCGACCGGCGTCGGCGACGGCTTCCGCGCCGGCTTCCTCACCGGCCACACCGCGGGCCTGTCGCTGGAGCGGTCGGCCCAGTTGGGTTCGCTCATCGCGGTTCTCGTGCTGGAGACCATCGGCACCCAGGAATGGACCCTCGATCGCGATGTCGCCCTGAAGCGTCTGCGTGAGGCGTACGGCGCGGAGGCCGCGGCCGAGATCGAGTCGATTCTTCGCTGAAACCTGCCGGACTTCTTCATACCGCACGCTGATCATGTGATCGGCGTGCGGTTTTCTCTGCGCGGGTGAATCGCGCGGTATTTGTTGAGCTTTTCTCGAAGGACCTGATGATGGTGGTGCGGGTCGGCATTGTCGACTTGATCTCGCTGCGCGCGGACAGCATGACGCGGCGAGTATTTACCGAAGCGGTTGCGGCCGGGGCGGCGCTTATTTCCGACCGGAGCGATTTCCGTTTGGAGACAACAGTTTTCGGTATCGACCCGCTAGGTCCGCTGGACGATGTGGATTGGCCCGGGCTGCGCGCGATGGATGCGCTCATCGTCAGCGGGAGTGAGCCGACGACTGCCGATATCGCGGATGAGCCGAGCCTGGGACTGATCGCGGGGATGCTGCGGGAGTGCTCGGCGGCGACCTCGCTGCTGTTCTCCTGCCAGTCCGCGCATGCCGCACTGCATTTCCTGTACGGGCTGCGGCGACAGCGGCTGGGGGTGCGCTGCCACGGCACGTTCCTGCACGAGATTTCCGGCGCGGGTGAACTGGTGGCCGGGCTGCCCGCCGAGGTGTTCGTGCCGCACTCACGGTGGAATGTGATGACCTCCGCGGATCTGCGCGACGCTTCGGTGCCGATCCTGCTGGATTCCACCGAATCCGAATGGCATCTGGCCGCCAGCGCCGACGGCCTCCAGCACGTGTTCCTGCAAGGGCATCCGGAATACCTGTGCGACACCATGGCTCGCGAATACCGGCGCGACCTGCGGCGCTGGCTCGCCGATCAGACGCGACCGTTTCCGGAGATCCCGCTGGCGTACTTCCCGTTCGAGACGCATCAGTACCTCATGCATCACGCCATGCTGGTGCGCAGCCAGGGTGATCCGGCGCTGCTGGACGATTTCCCGCTGCCCGCGTCCTACGCGGAGGTGACCAGCGACTGGTCCGGGCACACCGGGATCTTCTTCGCGAACTGGCTGCGCGCCATTCACGATCGGCTCGAGGCGAAGGCTTTGCTCGCGGCATAGCGCAGCGTTGGTGATCGCATAATGCGTGCTCGGTGCGGGTCGTTGGACATTCAAGCACTAACCTGTGAGCCATGGCTTCGGACCGTTTGTATTTTCGTCAGCTGCTCGCCGGCCGTGACTGGGCAGTCGGCGACCCCATCGCCACGCAGATGCGAAACTTCGCGTACCTGATCGGCGATCGCGACAGCGGCGAATGCGTGGTGGTCGATCCGGCGTACGCGGCCGGAGATCTGGTGGATCTCGCCGAGGCAGACGGAATGCGACTGACCGGTGTCCTGGCCACCCACCACCACCCCGACCACGTCGGCGGCACCATGATGGGCTTCACCCTGCGCGGCGTGAAGGAACTCCTGGAGCGCACGGATGTGGCGGTGCACGTCAACAAGGAAGAGCTGCCCTGGGTAGCGAATGTCACCGGCATCGCCCCCAGCGAACTCACCGGCCACGAGCACGGCGACAAGGTCGCGGTCGGCGACTTCGAAATCGAACTGCTGCACACCCCCGGCCACACCCCCGGCAGCCAGTGCTTCCTCTTCCAGGACCGCCTCATCGCCGGCGACACCCTCTTCGTCGACGGCTGCGGCCGCACCGACTTCCCCGGCGGCGACTCCGACGCCATGTTCCGCAGCCTGCGCTATCTCGCAGGGCTGCAAGGAGATCCGGTCGTCTACCCCGGCCACTGGTACTCCGAGGAACCCAGCGCGGCCCTGTCCCACATCAAGGACAAGAACTACGTCATGCGCCCCCAGACGCTGGAACAGTGGCACATGTTCATGCCCAGCTGAGCAGTACGCACCCCGCCAACCCAGCACTCCATCATTCCGGCACAGCAGCACTCCGTCATCCCGGCATGCTTTTGGCCGGGATCCACACCGTCTGCGGAGCGCCGATCACCAAACGAACATGCCCGCCCTGAATACATTCAGGGCGGGCATATTTCAGCTTTCAGGCAACTCAGCCGAGCGTGCGCAGCCAGCCGTGGCTGTCGGCGAAGGTGCCGCGCTGGATGCCGGTGAGGGTGTCGCGCAGGGCCATGGTGACCTCGCCCGGTTCGCCATTGCCGATGGTGAATTCGCCTGCGGCGGAATTCACCGAGCCGACCGGGATCACCACGGCGGCGGTGCCGCAGCCGAAAACCTCGGTGATTTCACCGGTTTCGACGCCCTTGCGCCATTCCTCGACCGAAACCTTGCGCTCCTCCACCGGGTAACCGGCGTCGGCGGCGAGGGTGATGAGCGAGTCGCGGGTGATGCCGGGCAGCAGCGAACCGGACAGTTCGGGGGTCACCAGCCGCGCGTCCGAGCCGCTGCCGAACACGAAGAACAGGTTGTTGGTGCCCATCTCCTCGACGTAGCGGTGCTCGCAGGCATCCAGCCAGACGACCTGATCGCAGCCCTGCTCGGCGGCCTGCTGCTGCGCGAGCAGCGAGGCGGCGTAGTTGCCCGCGACCTTCGCCTCACCGGTGCCGCCAGGTGCCGCGCGCACGAATTCGGTGGACAGCCAGACGCGCACCGGCTTCAGCCCGCGCGGGAAGTACGCACCCGCGGGCGAGGCGAGCAGCAGGTACTTGTACGCACCCGCAGGCTTCACACCCAGCCCGACCTCGGTGGAGAACATGAACGGCCGCAGGTACAGCGACTCCTCGCCCCCGGCCGGCGGCACCCACTCCGCGTCGACCTCGATCAGCTGGCGAATCGACTCGATGAACAGCTCGGCGGGCAGCTCCGCCATGGCCATGCGCTTGGCCGACCGCTGGAACCGCGCCGCATTGGCATCGACGCGGAAGGTGGCGATGCTGCCATCCGCCTGCCGGTACGCCTTGAGCCCCTCGAAGATGGCCTGCCCGTAGTGGAACACCATGGTCGCCGGATCCATGGGGAGCGGTCCGTACGGTTCGACCCGCGCATTCCCCCACTGGCCGTCGGCATAGTCGATCGACACCATGTGATCGGTGAAGTACCGCCCGAATCCGGGCTCCGCGAGAATCTCCTGCCGCCGCTGCGCCGGCACGGGCGCGGGATGCGTGACACGGGTGAACTGCGCGGCAACTGTCATGCCCGGGAGTCTAATTTGCCCGCTCGAGCGTGTCCGACGCTCCCCCGGGTTGGCGGACGGCCACAGGCCCGATCAACCGTGATCGATCCGGCCTGAGCGCACACTATCGCGGCGAAAACTGCCGAAATGGCAGAAGATCGCGAAATTGTGTGCGCTCAGGCCGGGCCAAACACCACCTCAGGCAGTCCGCGCCTCAACGAACGGCGGACGGATGACCTCACACTTGAGCCGACGCCCACGCACATCGACCTCGACCTCATCGCCGGGCTGAATCCCCGCGGCGGTATCGAGCAGCGCGAGGGCAATACCAACCTTCAGACTGGGCGAGAAGGTGCCGGAGGTGGTTTCGCCAACGGTGTCCTCGCCGCGCAGAACAGTCTGCCCCTGACGCAGGACGCCACGGTCGATTGCCTTGAGACCCAGCAGGATTCGCTTGGGTCCCTCCGCCTTCTCCTTGTCCAGGGCGGCCTTGCCCCAGAAGTCGGCCTTCTTCCAGCCGACCGCCCAGCCGGTGCGCGCTTCCAGGGGCGAAATGTCCACCGACAGTTCGTGACCGTGCAGCGGGTAGCCCATCTCGGTGCGCAGGGTGTCGCGAGCGCCGAGTCCGGCGGGCTGACCGTCGGCGGCCTTCACCTGCTCAAGCAGGGCGCGGAAGACGGCTTCGGAGTCCTCCCAGCGCGGCAGCAGCTCATAGCCGTGCTCGCCGGTGTAGCCGGTGCGACAGACCCGCACCGGACGGCCTTCCCACTCGGCGTCCGCGTAGGCCATGTACTCCATCTCGGTCGGAAGCCCCAGCGCGGCAAGCACTTCCGCCGACTTCGGGCCCTGCACGGCGAAGACCGCGTAGCCCCGGTGCTCGTCGGTGACGGTGATGCCCTCCGGTGCGGCCTTCTGCAACTCGGCCACCACGGTCGCGGTATTGGCGGCGTTCGGCACGAGGAAGATCTCGTCATCGCTCACGTAGTAGGCGATGAGATCGTCGATGACGCCGCCCTCCGGCGTGCAGCACAGCGTGTACTGCGCCTTCCCCGGCCGGATCCGCCCGAGGTCATTGCTCAGCGCCGAGTTCACGAACGCCGCGGCCCCCGGCCCCTTGACCGTGGCCTTGCCGAGGTGGCTCACATCGAACAACCCGACGGTCGTCCGCACCGCGGTGTGCTCCCCGACGGTCCCCGCGTACTGAACCGGCATCTCCCACCCCCCGAACGGCGCGAAGGTGGCGCCCAATTCGACATGGACGTTGTGGATGGGTCCCTGCAGCAGCTTCTCGTCGGTCACCCGTAGCAGCTTATCGGTCCGCCGCTGCAACGATGCCCCCGGCAATTCGCTGCGCCGCCGCGCCGTCGCATGCGCTACAGTTCGCCCACGATTTGCCTTCCGGGGAGGGGTTGTATGTCAGCCGAGGCGAAACCTGATGACCAACGATTCTGGGCAATCGCCACGTGCAGCATCGCGGCGCTGCTCGTAGCCCAGATCGCACTCATGTGCCTGGTCGTCTCGGCCGCCGACCTCGATGTCATCGATCTACCGTTCCGTGCATTTCTGGTTACCACGGCTGTCGCCGCGATCACCGCGTTCCTGCTGCGCGGACGTTCCAACGCCACCGCGCACGCCGTAGGCCGGGCCGCCAAGGTGACCACCGTCTTCTGGATCATCGGCACGCTGCTCGCCGCACTCATGCACGCCGGGGTGGGCATCGTATGGTGACGCCCACGCACCCGGAACCGAAGCCCACGAGAGGACCGTGGTTCGGCGAGATCTCGTTCCTCGGCGCGGCCGTGGGCATTTGCGTGAATGTGCTGGTGACCCTGCTGGTACCGCTCCTCATCGTCTTCGTCGTGGCGCTGTATCTCATCGAGCTGTTGGCCGTGCCGGTGCTGTGGGCGGTCGGCGGTCAAGCTCGTCAGGTGGGCACGGGTATCGCCGTCTCACTCCTCGCCGCACTCGTCACCGGCGGCGGCCTGGTCGTCTGGTGGTCGTCGTGAACGACACCACGCACGGACGTGTCAGCACGAGCAGTCCACTGTCCTAGCCGGTGGACTGCTTCGATTCCAGCTGGGCGAGCAGTTGCTGTTCGTCGAGCACCTGGATCTCGTGTCCGCGGCTGCACAATTCCGCCACTCGCCGTGCCTTGGTCGTATGGAATGCGGCGGCGTCGTAACCGGTGTAGCCGTCGCCGATGACCAGGCAGGTGGTGCGGCGGGTGACGTTCTTCGCCGGTGTCGCACCATGTTTCGCGATGGCGTTCCAGGCCTCCTGCCGGGTCATGGACGCCAGCTCGCCGGTGAATACGACGATCCGGCCGTCCAGCGGATGCCCCGGGTCACGCGCAATGACCTCGGGCGCCACGAGTTCCTCCCGGCCGAAGAAGGCCCGTCGGGACCGACCGGAGTTTCCAGAGTCGCCACGCTCAGGGTGCCGAGACTCGTAGGGCCGCTTCGACTGTCGCGACCCATCGGACTGCTCGGGCTGTCGCGACCCACCAGACCCCACGGGCCGCCGAGCCGCACGGCGTCGGATCGGTTGCGGCTCTCCGATGCGCTCGAGTTCGGCGAGCGAGGCGACGCCCGCTCGGGCTGCCAGCGCCACCACGATGTCGGCCGCCGCCGCTGCGTCCGCGCCCGCCTCGTGATGTCCGACCAATTCCACACCGAGCGCGGCTGCGACACTGGGCAGTCGGTAACTGTCGAGATCCAGGTGCCGCTGAGAGAGGGCGAGGCTGCAGCGGAATTCCCAATGGGGCACCTCGATTCCGCTGTGCTCGCACGCCTGCCGCACGGCCCCGCTATCGAATCCGGCATTGTGCGCGACCACCGGCAGATCCGCGACCGTGGCGAGTACGCCCGGCCAGCGATCCGCGAAACCCGGCTGATCGGCGACCATGTCCGCCGAGATACCGTGCACTCGAATGTTGTGCCGTGCGAAGAAATCGACAGCCGCCGGTGGCCGGCACAGCCAGGACCGGGTGCTCACTCGCAGACCGTCGCGCACCACGGAAATACCTATGGCACAGATACTTCCGCGTGCGGAGTTGGCCGTCTCGACATCGAGCGCAGCGAAGGACAATCCGGGAATGGTCACCGCACGACCAGCGGCAGTGCGCGCGCGGTCCGCCCACCACGCGCGGTAAGGAACGAGCGCGCCACCCGCAGCGACTCGAAGTCGGCCCACGCATCCGCCAGATCAGCGATCCCGTGCGCCAAAGCCAATGCGGGCCGCACGATTTCATCCGCCGCGGGAAACTCCTGCCGCCCATCCTCCGGATGCGTCATCTCCGGCCATTGCGGCCGTATCAACTTCCCCGCCACCGCCTCCTGATGCGAACTGAACAACCCGTCCACCGCCTCCACCTCGGCCTGCGCCGCCGCCACCGTGGCATCGACATCCACGACCCCCGCGACCGCGATACCTCCTGGCACCTCGGATCCCCCGCCCCGCACCACAATCCGCTGCCCTGCGGCCAACATCGCGACAGCCTCCCCCTCCCCCGGCTCGAGCACCCAAGCGCCCGATAGCCGCGAAAGCCCAATCGGCTGCCCAACATTCACATGCCACACGACGAGGCGACCCTCCACCTCGTCCAGCACAACCACCAGGGACAGAACAGCCTGCTCGGGGATGCTCATGACACTCCGTGTACTTGCGGACGGGTTTGCATCGGCCACCGTAGACGATGGCACCGACATGTTGCCCCGGAACCCCACATGCCGACGAGTCTGTTTCGACTGTGCGACAGGACTATTCGGACGTCAGCCGAGAATCCGACCGCATCGCCCGAGCCGTACGACCTAGGTCAGGAGCCTCGAATGCTGTTGATCTGATTGGCCAGTTCGACGACACGCCGATCCTGCTCCCCGTAGCGCACCGCCATCTGACTGTGCAGCCGCTTGAGGCGCGTCAACGCGGCCCGATTGTCGCCGGTGTGCACATGACAGGTGGCGAGCTGCCGCTGGCAGTACATGACCTGGTCGTCGTAGGGCCCACGCTCGGCGGTGAGATCGTCGATGAGGGAGCGGTACAGGTCACTCGCACCGGCGTAGTCCGCGCCTTCGAAACGCAGATCCGCCAACCGCAGCCGAGCCTCGACCACATCGGCGTCGCGGGTACCCAGGAGCGGCTGCGCCCGATCGACGATCGTTTTCAGTTCGTGGATGGCCGGGCCGTAGCGGGAATCGTCGGCCAGATCGCGCGCCCGCCGCATGGCGCGCTGCAGATCCCCCCGGCTGAATTCGGCTGTGGGACTTGCATCCCCGTCGAAACGCGGTGCGACAACGTCGAGCGGCCTGGACGACCCATTGGTTCGATTGACGATGGTCGGCGCTCGGCGCGGCGACACGGACACGCCCACCGCGTGCGCGTACATCTGCACCGGGCTCCGCGTGTCATTGATCTCGGGTAGCTCACCGAGGCCGGTCGCGTGACGCAATAACACGGTGTGCACGGTCGCGGCATCCTCGGGACGGTCACCGGGCAGCTTGGCCAGCATGCTCATGATGAGCCGCCCCATTTCCGTGGGCACCCCCGGGCATTCGCGGAAAATATCGGGGGCCGGCTGATTGACCTGGTTGTGCCACACCGCGAAGGCCGACGTTCCGGTCATCACCCGATCGCCGGTGAGCAGTTCGTGCAGCACCAGCCCCAGGGCGTAGAGATCGGTCTGCGGCGCCACCGGCAGTCCGTTGACCTGTTCCGGCGCCATGAACGCCGGGGTGCCGAGGGTGTGACCGGTCGCGGTGTACCTGGTCATGTCGGTGTCGGGCGCGATCGCCAATCCGAAATCGAGCACCTTCACGGTGCCGTCGGCGCACAGCATCAGGTTGGAGGGCTTGAGATCCCGGTGGTAGATGCGATTGCGGTGGGTGGCGGCGAGCACGGCTGCCGCCTGCGAGCCCAGCGCGGCCACCACGCCGATCGACAGCGGCCCGTGGGTGTCGAGCAGTTGCTCGAAGGTGACGCCATCGACGAACTCCATGACGAGGTAGGGCCGATCCGGTTGCCCGCGAACGATTCCGGCGTCGTGCACCGCGGGCATGCCCGGGTGGCTGATGCTCGCCATCAACCGGGCCTCACGCATGAAGCGCTTGGTCCACTCCGGGTCGTCGGCCAGGCCCGGGTTGGTGAACTTCACCGCGATCCGACGCTCCAGATGCCGGTCGTAGCCCTCGTAGACCTGTCCCATCCCGCCCGAGCCGATCTTGTCGAACAGCTGGTACCGGCCGTCGACGACCTGCTCCGGTTGCACCGCCCCTACCTCCGTGAGTCCAGAAAAGCTGACATGCCAACCTACTCGGCGGAGACGGCCGGTCGCAGCCGCCCCTGCGCGAGCCCGCCGAAGCCGAGACGCACCAGCCGCCCGACGCTCGCGCGCTGTTGTTCCCAGGCGGATTCGAGGGCGACCAGCTGCTCGAATGCTGTTCCGTAGCGGCGTTGTTCGGCTAGCGGGAGACGGGGTACTTGAACCTGGTAGAGGTCGACCAGGGTTCCCGCTGCGGCGTCGACCGCGGCCCGCAGCACACCGGCCAGGAACTGCGGGTCGATCGCGCGGGGGTTGGTGCGCACCAATTGCACGGTGGGCCCCAATAGCATTCCGTCGTCGACGCACACGCGGGCAGCCGGATCGGTACCGGTGACGACAGCGATGTCACCCGTCCGGACGAGCACCGAGCCGTCGGTCCGGGCCGCACCCCACCGCGAGGGCGCACGGCCCAGGCGGACATCCTTCGCCGTCAGCATCGGTGTATCGCCTTCGGTGGAGATGACGGCGAGCGGCGACTCGAGCAGAGTCACCGCCTCGGCGTCGATCAATTCCTCCAGCGAGACCGCTTCCGGTACAGCGGAATTCGCGTGGAGCTCGGGAACTGTCCAGACGTGTTCGAGCAGATCGGCACACAGCTTGGGGTATTCGTCCAATGGACCGCGAAATCCTCTGTGGTCAGCAGTATCCCGCATCACAATCCGCGGTCTCCCCCCAAGATCAACACTCGCATACTTTCTGCGGTCAGCGGCAACGGTAGCAGTCGGAGGCCGGACGGACCGGCCGAACGGAATTCCGTCATTTCCGTGTGCTCCACAGTCGCTCTTTCGCTTCGTCGGCTTCGGGCGCGAGCGCACCGGCGGTAAGGCCGGTCGTCACCAATTCCGCCGCATTCTCCGCCGCATAGGTGGCACGGCGGGCAGCCGTGCGCAATTGGAACAGGAGCCGGAAAATCTCCCCGTACCGTTGCTGTTCGGCGAGGGAGAGCACCGGGATCCGCAATCGGCTCGGGTCGAATCGGACCGTGGATGTCCTTGTCGCGGAAACATTTTCGGCGCCGGTGAGGAATCCGGCAAGAAACCAGGGGTCGAGCCGGTCACGATCGGCGCGCAAGGCGTGCACATGCGGGCCGATGATCGCGCCCGCATCCTCCGGTTCGGCCACCCGCGCGCTGCGGCCTCCGGTGCGATCGCTGCGCACCGCGGGAATCAGTACGTCGCCGATGCGAATCTCTTCGACCGTCGCCGGCGCGGACGTACTCATGGTTCCCGACGCCGGGCTGCCGGTCGCCACATCGGGCGCGGTGAGAACTCTGCGTTGATCATCCGGTGCGGGTTTCTCCGAAGCCGGTGGCGAATTCCGAATCCACTGCAGCTGACCGTGATTCTGCAGGTCGGCGATCGTGACGAACCGCCAGGATTGACCGGCCGATTCCGCCCAGCCCGTCAATGCTCCGGTCGCGGCCGTCAATTCCTGTGCGGCACTGGAGAGTCGCGCTATGGCGTGGTCGACCTGACCGGAAACCGCTCCGGAATCCAATGATGAGCGGACATACTGCGCGGGGGTGAGGTCCACATCGTCGTCGAGAATCTCGACCACGCGCACCACCGCGGCCACTCCGGATCGAATTGCGGTTTCAGGGTTCTCGCTGTCGAAGGCCCGCCAGGCCCGGGTGACCGCGGCCGTCACCGCATCCCAATCGATGCGATCCTCACCGTCGCCACCCGCCGGGAGAGCGGTCGTGTCGACGAACAACAGATGCTCCGAAACCGGAGCGCCCGGTTGCGGATTCCGCAGCACCCACATCTGCAGACCGACATGCCATGGCGGCGCCGCACCCGGAGCCAAACCGATAACGGCTCGAAGTGCCCCGCGCCGTGCCAGATTCGCGCGAATCTTGCGGCCGGAGGGCCGGGTGGCCACGGCAGGCGGAAGTAGCAGCACCGCCGTGCCACCCGGCCGCAGATGCGCCACAGCGTGCTGCACCCAGGCCAGTTCCGGCTCCCCGCGCGGTGGCGTGCCGAATATCCATCGGGTATCCATCGCCAATTCCGCTGAGCCCCAATCACGTTGACCGTAGGGCGGATTGCAGAGCACAGCATCGGCTTGCAGATCAGGGAAGGCGTCCGCGCCGAGGGAATCCCCCGAGCTCATGACGAGCCGGGCCGTCGTATCGGCTTCCAACAGCAATCGCGTGCGCTGCGCCTGCACCGGCAGCAGATCCTGCCCGTACAACTCGTCGGCGCCGTTCTCGGCCGCCGCGAGCAGCAGTGAACCGCTACCGCAGGCGGGGTCGAGCACACTGTGCAGCTCGAGCGATCCCGGGGAGCCCAACAGCGCCGCCATGAGACCCGCCAGACGCTCGGGGGTGATGTACACACCCGACGCCGCGCTGTCCTCCAGCGCACGCTCGGCCAGTGCGTCGACAGCGGCGCGAGCACCATCCGCGACCGCCGACCGCTCCATCACCTGCGTCGCGGCCGCAGCGAATTCCGCATCACCGCCCTTGCCCGGCGCGACGATCCACTCGTCATCGACGCGCCGCAGCGTCGCCATGAACCGCGCGACCGCCTCGGGCGTGGCCCGCAAACGCACCAGCGTCCGCAATTCGCTGGTCGGCGAATCCGCCGCCTCGAACCCGTGCCCCGCCAGCCATTCCTGCACTTCACGAAGGTCGAACCGGGGACGACTCTCATCCGGTTCGATCGGCTTGGGAAAGTCGGAGTGCCTCCGCCGCCAGTTGCTCACCGTGGCGCGCGTGACGCCGGCGAGCCGGGAGATCTCCGCGGCGCTGACCGTTGACGCGGGGTTGGACATACCCCTCCTCTCGTATACGTCCCCCCACCATGATCGATAGGTGAGCAAAAATCAATCTCGATATCTCGATTGACAATGCTTTCAACGACTCGTACGGTTTTGCATCGACCGGCACGACAGTGCGGATCAACAAACCACCATCCGCCGGGCCGATATCACCCCCGGCTCCCAACCTCCCCACGGCGCACGCACCACAGGTGCCGCCGCGATCCAGCACGCCCACTGCACGACAAGGAAACCCATGCGCACCACCGCAACCCTGCTCGCCCTCGCCGCCACCGCAGCCCTCACCGCCACCGCCCCCACCGCCCTCGCGGCCCCCAACACCGGCTCGTCCGGCGGCTCCTCCGGCACCTCCTGCAACCCCCGCAGCAACGCCGACCAGCTCTTCCTGAAGAAGTCCAACTACGACGAAAAGAGCTGCAGCGTCCAGGATTCCGCCATCCGCCTGGCCCAGTCCCAGTGCCGCTGGCTCGACGCCCACGGCAACTCGGCCGCCAACCACATCAAGCTCGCCGAGGACTCCCGCGACACCCTGAAGTACCCCTACACCTTCCTCAACGCCGCGATCCTCGCCTACTGCCCCCAGTACGACCTCTGACCCACCCCATCACCCAGGCGGCCCGCCACCAGCGGGCCGCCCACCCAGCCACGCCCAAATCCGCTCCACCCCAAAGGAACCCCATGACCTACCAGCCCGGCCCCCAGAACTACCCGACGCCCCCCGTCCCGCCCCAGTACCTGCCGCCCGCCCCGCCCAAGAAGTCCAACGCCCTCAAGATCATCCTGATCGCCTTCGCCGCCATCATCGTGCTCTGCGGCGGCTGCACGGCCCTGATCAGCAAGTCCGACCCCGCATCCAAGGGCACCACCTCCGAAACCGGCTCCCCCGCAACCGATTCCCCCGCCAAGGAATCCCCCGCCACCAAGCCCATCCCCGGCCTCAACACCCCCGTCCGCGACGGCAAGTTCGAATTCGTGGTAACCGAAATCCAGTCCGGCATCCCCGAAGTAGGCGACAACCCCTACCTCGCCAAGAAGGCCCAGGGCGCCTACACCATCGTCTCCCTCACGATCACCAACACCTCCGACAAGCCCTACGGCTTCTCCCCCGGCAACCAGTACGTCTTCGACACCAAGAACCGCAAGTTCAGCAACGACGCCTCGGCGGGCATGAACCTCCAGGCCGACACCAGCCTCTACGCCGACCTCAACCCCGGCAACACCATCACCGCCCAGATCGTCTTCGACCTCCCCGCCGACTCCCAGCCCGACTACATCATGCTCCACGACTCGATGTTCTCCGGCGGCGTCAAGGTCTCCCTCCACTAACCCTGCCGCATCACCGTCGACGGGGTCATCAAGGCCGAGGAATCCACCAAGAGGCAGTGCGCGACAACCGTCTGCACCGCGTAGCCCTTCCCGCACAACGACCGAGCCGGGTCGCATCCCACGATGCGGCCCGGCTCGGCGTTCTCGTTCCGGAGCTCCCGTCGCCGGCGCGGGCCAACCGCATGTGCTGAACGGCGAACTACGTTTGATCACCGACGCGAACGGCCACTACCGTCCCGCGCAGGCATTCTCCAACCAGGTCATAGACCAGTTGAGAAGCCAGGGCTTGAAGATCGACCCGAGCCCGATCTCCCTGCTGGCACCGAACTGACACGAGAAGGGACTGCCATGACCGACAATTGGCGCGCTGTCGTCAACGCCGTGCTGTACGGCATCCAGTTCGCCGAGCGGCTGGGGCCCGACGAAGTCGGCCGCACCGCGGCGACATTGGCGCGAGAACCATTGTGGGACTTGACCGTCGATGATGAGTACCGCGCCTTGTCCGACGCCCTGGCCTCCGGCGAAGACCTCGATCCCGTGGTGCAGACCAAGTTCACCCAAACGGACATCCAAGGCTTCCTGACCCGTGTTCTCACCGAACTCGACGACCTGCGCCCGTGGCCCGACCCCGCTCTCCGAGAACTCCCCTTGTCCCGATGGACCGAGTTCGTCGACGTCCCACCCATCGCCCGAATCGACGTGGCCTGGCCTGCCATTCAAGGCCCGCTGCGCAAGATGCTCCGCCGCCCGCCGGGCTACAACCGCGAGATGCTCCTCGCCCGTTTGCGATCCGGCGCGGAAGTAGCCTTCATCTGGCCGGGATGGGCTGATCGTTCGGGGACCGCCGTCGTCGCGCTGAACACAGACGTGGCGCCACAGGCAGTGATCCAAGAAATCCTGTCCGCCTCATCGCTCGATCCGAGCACCATCACCGTCCTCGAGCAATCGACCTCCGCTGAAGGCGGTGGTGAACGATGACCGACTGAAAGATGCTCTGGCGCAAGTCCGAGTAGTCACCCCGTCGCGCGCGCACGAACTCAGCGTCACCACCGACACACAGGGCCGGGTCCAGGACATCCGTCTGACCCCGCAGGCACTGCGGCTCGGCGAGGCAAGGCTCGGACGGCTTCTTGTGGACACCATCCGCCAAGCCGAAATACGTTCACAGCAACAAGCAATCGAGGTCGCCCGCCCCTTCACCCCGAACCGGCACATCGCTGCCGTGTCGGAGTTCCTCCGCGACGTCGCAGGTCAGCCGGAGCTCGATGGCCGAATGATCCAACTCGTTTCGGCCGAGAACTGCTCTTCGAGCTCGTTGAGCGTGGCTTGCAATGGCGCCCAACATAATCCGACACTGCGGATATCGAATCTCGGATTGTGTGATGCACGTCGGCACGTCGACCTGTGCGCGGCCCTGCGAGCTGATACACAGGACACATGGCCATCGATCGTTTGCAGGCGCTCATATCCGACTTCGCGACCGAGCGCGATTGGAATCAATTCCATACCCCCAAGAACCTGGTGATGGCGCTAATGGGTGAGGTTGGCGAGCTCTCCGAGATCTTCCAGTGGCTCACGCCGGAGCAGAGCGCCGCCATTTCGAACGACGATCATGGTCGGGCGCGAGTGGAAGAAGAGTTAGCCGACGTCTTCATCTATCTGCTGCGACTCGCGGACGTACTACAGATTGATCTGGTCGCCGCAGCAGAAGCGAAGGTGCGCTCCAACGAGGAGCGGTATCCTGTAGCGCTCACCCGCGGGCGAGCAGTGAAGCATTCCGAGCTGCGCTGAGGATCAACCGGTCATCTTCTCGAGAAATGCCTGCGTCTCCGGGTCAGTCGAATAGACACAGGTCCCGCGCATTCCCCGGGTGAGCAATACCTTGTAGGTGTTGCAAATCAGTGCCGCGAATTCGCTCTCGGATGCTTTTCGTACAGCGGGGTCGTGCGAACGGCCCCTGCGCGCGACCCACTTGTCGCCGCGACGCACGAAGTCCTCGCCGAAAATTACTCCAGCCCAGTCGTATTCGAAGCCCTGGGCGGTATAGATACAGCCGACCTGTCCAAACCCACGGTCATCGGACGCCCAGTAGTAGGACTCAGGAGCATCAGGCACTCGCTTCTCAGGCTTGGCGTTCCAAGGTCGTTTCCAATCCCCGATCTTTATGTCATCGACCAGCCGCTTGCTGTCTTCAATAGCTTCGGGGTCACTCCACGGCCAGCAGTAGCCCGCTGCGATCCGAGCAGTCCCGCCCTGACGCTCCTGCTGGCACAGAAGCCACGACTCAAGTGCCTGCGGCGACACAGCGCTGGTGACGCGAAACCTGTCGTCAGAACCCTCGGTCAGTTCCGACCAGCTGATCGGTTGCAGGGGGTTCAAGCCCAGCAGGTGCTCGACCCAAATATCGAACAGATCCGAACCACCGCAACGGAACTGACCGTCCAACGGAATCACGTCGACCTTGCAATCGGCGGCCTCCGCTGCCGCGGTGATCTCCGCAAGCGAGCCCATCTCCCCTGGACGCACAGTCTGGTTCTCATCCAGCAGAAATACCGGAACCGAGGCCACTTCGAGGAGCTCGTCGATCTGCCGCCGGCTCGATGCGCGCTGCTGTGCACTGGTGAATCGGTTGGCACTGGTTTCCCGAATCCGGTGCGCCTCATCACAAATCAGAACATCCAGTTCACGCGGCGCGGAGCTCATGTAGTTGTTGAAGTACTTGAACAAGGTCTGCACTCGCGGATTCCGCCTGCCGGCAATCTTCCGCATGGTCCTTGTGAAGGCACTCGATCCGGTTGCGTGGTGGACCCGCCGACCTTGTCGCGCCAACTCGCCGAGCAGACTAAGCGCAATCACGCTCTTGCCCGAACCTGGTCCGCCCGAAACGATTACGACGGTTCGAGTGTGCTCGGCGCGCGAACGCTCGAGGGCTTGCATCACCAGCTTGTAGGCGATCCACTGCTCATCGAGCAGAATGAACTGCTCCCGCTCTTGAATCTCCTTCGCCGCCAGATCGAGCAACGGCTTCGTCGGAGCGTGCTCGAAGTGCAGGAAGTCGTCCGCGGCCTGGAGCGCGTGGGTGCGACTCCCGCCGATGTTCAGCAAGCCCCGCAGATGATTTGCCATCAGTGCGCGGTCGTCCATGGTGAACATGAGTCCGAACGGAGTGGGCTCGTACTGATCGAGCGCAGCGACAATACGCGATCGTGCGTTGTGCAAGTACGCGATGCCGTGCACCACTTCAGGCCGGTCAGCAAGGGCCGGAGTTGAATCCACAAGGTACTCACAGTATCGCCGCACCTGCTCGACCGGATGCAAAGACGGCCTCGGGTACCCCTGGATCCTGACCAGATCCTCCGCCACGCTTTCGACCCTCGACCACTGTTTCAGCTCGACCAGGACATAGCTCGGAGCCCCTGTGCGTGGATGCACGCCGCACAGCACCGCATCGACCCGCTTCGGGCTGTGGGGTAGGCCATATTCGATAAGCACCTCGACATTGCCGAGCCCCGTATCGACGATGTCATTCAGCATGACCGGCAAGCTGTTGGTCCACGCACGCTGTTCGGAAGTCCCGGCGTTCTTGCCCCATTTGAAAAGCGCCTGGTCAGCCAGCAGTTGCGTCAGTCGACCAGTGTTGGCCTCCGCCAGCAGGAACTCGGCACTACCCCGTACAAGAACCATTCGCCACCCCATAGACGCATGCGGAATTCACCATGCGGGTGGGGGCAGCGACGAAGCGACACTTCGGTGCCCGGCGGGCCGCGAAGATCAGATTACTGGACTTCGGCCTGCCCCGACCGGACCGGCACCGGAATGTTCTCCACGAGAATCGAACTGGGCTGCGGAGGGTAGTTCAACTGGTCATCCGCACCAGGAACGCCTGCGTCTCGGGATCCGTCGAGAAGAGACGCACCCCGCGCATGCCTCGTGTGAGCAGAACCTTGTACGTATTGCGAATCAGGTCCGGGAATGTCGCTACATCGGCCCTCTTCACGGCTCCGTCGAACGACGATGACCGATCCGCCACCCACGTGCCCCCTCGCCGGACCAGATCAGGCCCGAAAATGACTCCCGCCCAGTCATATTCGAAGCCCTGCGCGGTGTAGATACAACCGACCTGTCCGACACCTGCGGGGTCGGAGGCCCAAAAATCCGAATCGGGAACGCCCGGCACATTCGCACCCGGCCGGGCATTCCACGGTCGCCTCCAACCGCCGATCTGAACATCGGCCACCAGCCGTCGATTCGCACCCGAACCTGTTGGGCGCCTTGACCAATCCCAGCAGTAGCCTGCTGACATCCGCGCCGCGCCCGGCCCCTGGCCCTGCCCAGCAAGGACCCATGCCTCCAACTCGCCCGGCGAACCGGCACTTCCCACCACATACGCGTCGTCGATGCCCGCAGAGCTCTGGGACCAGGACAGTGGCGGCTCGTCGATCACACCAAGCAGTCGATCCACCCATCGCTCGAAGAGATCCGAACCGCCACAACGGAACTGGCTACGCAAGTTGACGACGTCAACCCGGAGACCCGCACCTTCCGCCCCCTCCTTGATGGTTGCGAGCGAACCTGCTTCCCCAGGTCTCACAACCTGATTGTCATCGAGGAAGAACACCGGAACCGCTGCAGCGGTGACCAACTCGTACAACTGGTTCCGACGACCCCTTCGACGCTCCGAATCCGTCAGCTGAGCGTCGTCCGTCGTCCTGATCCTGTGGGCCTCATCGCAAATCAGGACATCCACGTCCCCACTCTTGGCATCGGAGTAATCACTGAAGAATTTGAACAGTGATCGCCCCCGAGAAGACTTCTCTCCCAACGCTTTCTGCATTGTCTTCGTAAAGGCACGGGACCCCGTCGCATGGGTGACGGCATATCCGCCACGCGCGAGGTGGCCCATCAGACTCAGCGCGATCACACTCTTGCCCGAGCCCGGACCGCCGACCACGATGACCGCCGTCCGCTGGAAGGACACCTCGACATTTTTCCTTTGCGCGCGGCTTGCCTCCCAAGCCCGGTTGACGGCCGCGGCGACCATCTCGTAGGCGACTCGTTGCTCGTCCAGCAACACGAACAGTTCACGACTTTCGATCTCTTCCGCTGCCAGGTCAAGCAACTTCTTGCTCGGCCGGTGATCGAACTGCAGAAATGCGTCGGCAACTCGTCGCGCCGCTCCCGAATCAACCCCACCGTCCAACAACGAACACAGAAGCGCCCGCATCCGGTCCGTATCGCCATGGGTGAACAAACTCTCGTGATCGCGAGGATCACGCATCAGCGACCGGCCCATCTCCGGCAGAGCATTGTGCAAGTATGCAATTCCTAGGACCAAGCAATCGTGTCGCTCGAGGTCTGGAGTGAAATCTACCAGGTACCGACAGTATTCATGAACCTGCGCGATCGGGTGCAATACAGGATCGTCGTAGAAAGACACCCTGACCAGGTCACGAGTTAGCCGTTCCGCTTCCGACCATTGCTTGAGCTCTACCAGAACGAAACTCGATACGCGCGTCTCCGGATGAACACCGCACAGAATGACATCAACCCGTTTCGGGCTATGCGGCAATCTGTGCTCCAGCAAGACCTCGATGTCGCCGAGCCCCGCCTCCACAACATCACCTAGAAACCGGTGCAAACTGTTCTTCCACGACCGTACTTCCCCAGGGCTCGGCTGCCGATCCCACTCTGTCGCCGCCCGTTCCAATAGTTGTATGGGCAATCGATTGGCATCAGCCAACTCCCACAACCTGCGCGCACTACCACGCATCAGCGCCATCTGCACTCCCCGCACTGCCCCATCCGGATCCGGTGGGCGGGTGGGAGCAGCGACGAGTTGGACTCGGTGCTCGGCGGGCCGCCAAATCACTGCAATTCAAACACAACCGTTCGAGATCCGCGGACTCCACATCGATGGTGGTGGGTTCGATGGGGTCGCCGGTGCTGGGATCACCGGGGAATTCCAGGATCACGAACGGTCCGACATGGCCGCCCACGTGGAAACCGACATTGAAAGGGAGCACTTGGACTGTGACGTTGGGCGGAGTGTCAGCCAGGCCGCGGAGCTGCGTGGCCATGGCTCTGCGTGAACCCGCTACCCGCCGCAGTGCTGCTCGTCCAGCAGCAGATAAACCTCGACTGGGGACAACCGTCGTGTGATGACTGTCTGCCGCTGCATCCGAATCTGCACACGCTGTTCCAACTCCATGACCGGAGGCTGAAATGCCTTGGTACATATGGGTACTGCTGTCGATCATCGCCCTCTGCGGGCTCATCATGTTCTGGTCCGCGTGGGGCTTCCACCGCGAGGCCCGCGCCGCGGAATCCGACACCGTCCACCTATCGCTGTGCGACGGCGGCAGGCTCGAACTCCCCCGCCGTCATCCCGCCGGACGCCATCGCGCCCAACCACAGAAACCGCACGCACACAACCGCAGGGTAGCTGGCGGATCAGTCCGCGCGGGCGCGTCGCACTCGCAACCAAAGGCAAGAGGTTCGCCTGAGCCGGCGGATCCACAGCGATGTGGATCCGGAGCACGCCGGATACTGGTGCGTACCAATACAATTGGATACAGTGGTGCGCCTGGCACAGCATGGGGGAAACATATGTGGGATCTGCTGCTCGCACCGGTCGCCTACGGGTGGGGGCTGGCGGGCAAGTTGTTCACACCGGGCTATCGGCTCGCACCGTTGGACAAGACCGTCGACGATCTCGGCACGGCCCGCACTGTCATAGGTGTGGGGATCAATCTTCTTGTCCTCGGGAAGTATTCGGACAATGTGGTCGAGGCGATAGTCTTCGATTCCACAGCGCGCGTGATGCTTTCAGCCATGATCGCGTTCCCTGTCTGCCTCATCGCCATGGCCGTGCTCATCGCCGTCACCGAGTCGCCCCACCGCACCACCACCGCCCGCCAGCTGGTCTACCCGCTGCGGACGATGGGAATCTGTGTCGCCGGTATCGCCGCCTGCGTCGCTGTCCCCAGGCTGATGTCGGCCTTCGACGGGCAAGCCGGACCCCTGGTGGGCTTGATCGTTTTGGTGGCGGTGATCGCCTTCACGCTGGCGATTGTGCCGTTCCTGATTCGCGCCCTGTTCCTGATCACCAAGCACTGGTTCAACGCTGTCGACGGGCACCTGTTGCTCGGACCAACCGTGGCTGTAGTCGTGACCTGGACGGTCACCATCATCAACCTCACCACACGGGAAACAACCCTGCTCCCCGCGCCGATCGACCTGACCCTGCTCCTCGGCGGGTGCGCCGCGATCACCGTCCTCGCGGGCATGGAAGGCCATCGCGCACACCAGCTTTACGGTGTGAGCTTCCGCTCAGGAGCATTGCCGCAGCGCTCACACAGGTAGCCGACCGCCGCGACGTTCATTCGTTCGCCACGATGCCCAGCCAGACGTACTCGCGGGCCCGGGTGATCGCGACGAATCGCTGGTTGGCTGCCAGGTCCGCACGGTCACGCGCCGAGTCTCCACGTTCGTCCTCCGGCACCGACTTCGCGAAGTAGGGGTGCAGTACCGCCCGGAAGTCCAGGCCCTTGGCGCGATACACCGTGCCGATTTTGATCATGTCCTCCTCGGCGCCGTCGTAGTTCTCCAGGTTTCGGAACTCGATTCCCCAGCCACGCAATGCGACTCGGAACCGATCTGCTTCTGCGTTGGTGCGGGTGATGAGGGCGGTATCGGAGAGCGGTATGCCCGCTTCGGCCAGCGAATCGAGCGTGACGCGGACCTGGTTCTCGACGTCTTCGTCACTGCCACACCATTTTTCGGCGGTGCCGCCAGTGAGTACGGATTCGGATCGACTCAGGGTGGTGCCCGGTGCGCCGTCGAGATCATCGACGAGGTTCCGGCCTTCCAAGGTTGTGGCGAGTTCGAGCACCGCATCGCAGTTGCGATAATTCACCTTCAGGGTTTCACCGCGTCCGACGATCGGTATGCCGGCTTCCGACAATCGCCATCCACCGGCGTAGATCTGCTGTTGGGGATCGCCGACCAGCAGCAACGCGTTGGGAGTGTTTCCGACGAGGGCGTGCACCAGTCGCAATCCGAGCACGCTCATGTCCTGTACCTCATCCACCACGACCATGGCGTAGTCCTCGTCGGGTGGTTCCCTGAGAATCTCCCGCAGCGCCGCGGCGATCAGGTCGTTGGCGTCGAGGAACCCGGCCCGCTTGCGCAGACTCTCGTACTGCTCGTAAAGCTCCCACACAGCTTCTCGGGCCGGACGCCGCAGGACACCTCGACGACCACGCCGATCCAAGATGGCGTACTCCTCGAATTTCGCGATTCCACGGCCTTTGATCAATCGGTCGATCTCATCACGCCAATACCGGTTGTCGCATTCGATGTCAGCGAGCGGACCCCGGCTACCGACTCGCGACCAAGCCATATTGAAGGCGTTATCGGCCTTCCGAAGGTCCATCCGGTCGGGGAGGTCGCGGCGTGCCAGAAACTCCCCCGCCCAGGAGTGCAGGTTCTTGAATTCCGCGCGTGCGCTCACGTCCGGCGCGAGCTGCGCGAAAGCTCGTTGCTGACACGGTGGCAGGTTGCGAACGAAGGTGGTGAACAATAACTTTCCGGTGGTGCGGCGGGCCCGATGCGCCATCCGATGCAGTGCCACCACCGTTTTGCCCGAGCCGGCCGGACCGGCGATACGCGCCGGGCCGTTGTAGTTACGCGTTGCCAGCGCACGCTGTGCGGGATCGAGGAAGGTCATCCACGTCGGGAAGGGCTTTTCCAGCGCTCGCGTGCGGTCGCCCTCGTACAGATCGGCGACGTCGAGCAGGCCGGAGTCGTCGGCCGATCGTGAAGCTAGCGAGCGATCGACCGACACCCGCGTGTAGGCCCGATCCCGCACCGTCACCGCCTCCGCGATCCGATCCGCCTCGCTCCGCTTCATTCTGGGCTCGGCAGCGAGTAAGGACCGCCACTCCAGAGCGCTCACCACCCGGCACCCCTCGTCTCCGCGAATGTCGGAATGTGGAGCGACGATCCGGACGAACTCGATGGTTTCTGGAACGAAGACATTGCGATGGTTGCCGATAGGCAGGTCGTCGAACAACTGCGCGCAGCGCTCCCGGAACAGGTGAGCCACCGCTTCCTCACGTGGGCGCTCGCTGAACAGCAGGCCGAACACCCCGCCGGGGCCGATCAGAAATGCGTCGGCCGAGCCGGATACCGCGGGCTCCGGACCCCGGACGACCAGGTTCCAACCGCGCGGGCCGTCGACCAGTATCGCCGTTAGAACATCCCGTTGACGAGTAGACATGGGCCTGATGGCGGTCAGGGTATCCACCGCTCGGATTCGCCGGACTTCCCGATCATGACTCGTTTCTCGCGCCACCTTGCCACCTCGGCTCTCGCGACGACGACGGCCGCCCGGATGAACGGCGCTCCACTAGAGTGACGCAATTCCTTTGCGAGCCACAAATTCTGGTCGGTCTGTTCAGACGGCAGTTGGATGCCATGGCGGAGAACAGCAACCCACGGCTACTCGGACTGACGCAGGGTGCCATCCGCTTCGATGGGGACAGCTATTCTGCGTACCCGCCGCCATACTGAGACCGTGGCTCGAGGGCGGGAGAGCCCAGCGAGTTGACATCACCCGCTGTCAGGGGGACGCATGTCGAGACCGGTTCCGATTGATCAGCTACTCCATGCAGTTCGTCTGGAAATCGATGCCGCACTTTCGGATTCACGCGCTGGCGACAGCGTGCCGCTGCGGCTCGCCCACGGTGACGGATCGACCATCTTCGAGTTCGCGGTCGCACGGAAGTCTCCGCCGCATACGAAGGTGCTGATTCGCCGGGCCGGATCCCAGCAGAAATGGATACCTGGGTCCGCGGTCTGGTTGTCGGACGAGCGGGTCCGGGTGACACTCGACAGCCCGGCACACGATGGTCTCCAGACCGCGGAGCTGCGCGAGGACAACACGGCTCCACTTCGAGCACTGGAACGCCGGATCGATACTGCGCACAACACACTCGACCTCGACAAGGCGGGTTGGACGCTCGGGCAGGGTCGGCCGGTGTCCGGCAAGCGGGAGGACGCGGCGAAATGGGTGCGCGGCTATGCCGGTCTGCAGCTGAACGCGCAGCAACGCGCGGCGATCGAATTCGCGCTGGGCGGTGAACTCACCTTCGTCTGGGGACCACCTGGCACAGGTAAGACAGCCGTTATCGGGCACATCGTGGAAGGCTGTGTACGACAAGGACTTCGGGTGTTGTTCGTCGCACCCACCAATGTCGCAGTCGATCAGGCTCTCGAACGGATCTGCGATCTCCTTCGTGAAGAACCCGGATTCGAATTCGGGCTGGTGCAGCGGGCCGGCGAGATCGAACTGCCGTCCCTGATGGACCGATACGGATCAGCGATCGATGTGGATCGACTCGCATCTCGCTTCGACTCGGACCTGTCGATTCAGCTTGCGGCAGCGCAGATCTCGAGGGAAGGCGCCCAGCGCAGGCTCGAGAACCTCGAGGAACTCGGCATGTTGCTCCGATGGCAGGAGATCGAACGAGAACTGTCGGAGATCCGCCGCGAGATCGGGGAAATCGGCCAGCCTTCTGGAATGTTCGCACAGCGTCGTCAGCGCAGACTCGCAGAACTGGACAACGCGATTGCGTCCCTGCGCAGTGAGCAGGTGAACATCAAAGCGCTGCTTGCGCACAGCGACCGCCTGGAGCCGAGGCGCGTCCCACCGCAGGATCGGATCGATCAGCGAATCGATGAGCTCAACCGGGAACTGGACGGAGTTGAATTCGAGGCCGTCAAAAGCGATCTCGAGACAGCTCTGCAGGCCGTCGTGGAATTGACCGAGCGACGGAGCAAGATACGCGAACTGCTGGCACAATCCTGTCGAGTGCTCGGCACTACTGTGGCACGCACGATCCAATCCGCACGCGTCATGGACGAAGTCGATGTTGTGGTGGTGGACGAAGCCGCCATGGTGAATCTCCCATCAGCGTGGTGCGTGGCGGGCATGGCTCGACGACGCATCGTCTTCGCGGGCGACTTCCGTCAGCTTCCCGCGGTAACCCGGGCATCGAATGAACGCGGTCTTTCCGCGGACGACCGCGATCATGCCCGGCTGTGGATGGATCGCGATGTCTTCCACTCCGCGGGTCTGGTCGGGCCCGATGGGGTTGTCAGACCCGACCCTCGGCTGGTCGCCCTGACCCAGCAGTATCGAATGCGTTCCGCGATCTGCGAGCTGGTGAATACGATCGCCTACCCGGATATGCCCTTGACCACCGGCCGGATCGACTCCACGTCGGTGTCCGAGGACTCCCTCGTGGCCAGTCCGCTCGTACTGATCGATACGTCGGGAGCTCAGCAGCGCCTAGGTACCAGCAATACGGGAACCCCGACCGCAAATCCGGTGCACGCCGCGATCATTCATGAGTTGGTGCGTGCGCTGCAGTATGAAACGGTTCTACCTGCCCGTTACGCGAACGAGGGCAGAGCCGACTCGACACTCGCGGTAATCACCCCTTACCGCGACCAGGTTCAGTCCTTGACGGCAAGCCTGAACTACCGGTTCGGTGAGAAGTACAACGGAATGGTGGACACCGTGCACCGCTTCCAAGGCAGCGAGCGGCCGATCGTCATTATCGATACCGTGGCCGGAGCTTCCTCGAAAGTCGGCACCTTCTATGAGAGCGCGGGGCTGTCATCGAGCACGTGCCGCCTGCTGAATGTCGCGGTCAGTCGCGCCCGCGATCACTTGGTCGTAGTCGCCGACCTGAACTTCCTGCGCGAGAAGCTGCTGCCGCGCGGCGAAGCCCGCAAAATGATCGACCACCTGGCCACCTACGCGTACTACATCCCGGTCGATCAGTTGGTACCTATTCGTTCGGCCGACGAACTGGGCCGAATGCCCGCCGACGAACGCAACCGACCTGCCTTCTTCCCCCATGACGAAGTACCACTCGCCGTCGACTGGGACTTCAAGAACGCGCGGTCCAGTATCGACATCTACTGTGCATTCCTCGATACGGACGCCGTCAATCGCTGGCTGCCACGACTACAACCTCGAATCGATGCGGGGGTGACGGTGCGAATCCATACCCGGAATCACCAACCGGATTCGCGCGCAGGACGTTTGGCTTCACGACTGCGTGCCGCCGGTTGTGAAATGCAGCAGCGCGAGCAGATGCACGAGAAAGTCGTCATCGTCGATGAAGAGATCCTGTGGCACGGCTCGCTGAATCTGCTGGCCAACCGTGGCCCCACCGATCTCATGATGCGAATCACCGATCGTGGGTCCTGCGAACGGGTCCGGAAGATCATCCAGCGTGCTCAGCGGGATCGGTCCGACGATCACAAGAAGGCCGAGCGCCGTTCCCCCAAGCCATCGACCGTCGCCGGAGACCGGCGATACCTCCGTGGCGATGTTCCGATGTCAGACAATGACGAGATCAAACGTGTTGCTCGCGGACGGTGGGATCCGAAGCGAGGGCAATGGTGGGTCAGCATCGACGTCCCCATCGAACTTGTTCAGAAGTGGTTGTAGGAGTATCGGATTCCGCAGGCTCACCGCCGTTGCGCCCGGCACAACGCCGGGCACAGCCTATTGTTCGGCCGGTACGAAATAGCCCCGATCGCCAACCTTCGGCGGGATTGGGCTCAGACGGGTTTCCGGAGTCAGTGCACCCTCTTTGGCGCGTTGGAACAGTCCGTCGCTTCGCAACACCTTCAGCACCTGTTTGGGGGTCTGCCCCTCTATGAAGATGTACCAATCGTACGGGTGATCGGTCGGGTTGGTGCTGGGGAAGTTCTCCCAGCAGTACCCGGGTAGATCTGCACGGGTGTTGAGGACATCCCTGCTGATGCCTTGGCCGGCGACTATCATTCGATCCCATCCGTCCGCCCAACCGGCGGCAGTTGTCAAGTCCTGCAACGTGATTACATCGGGGCTGGCCGAGCGGTTGTACACGGTGTTCACCAGATTCTGCGACGACCCCAACGGCTCGGCCTTCGAGTTGAAGTCGAATACGCCGGTGCAGTCCCCGGCCATTCCGTCGGACTGCAGCGGGCTCGTGCTCGAACCGCAGGCAGCGGCCAGGAAAGCCGTGAGCAAGCAGGCTGCCATGGTTGTGGGCTTACGCATCATCCTCGCTTCTTCGTCGGCAGGCGACGTCGATGGGCCGGGGCGGGCCGATTCACCTCCGACCCCGTTCCACCGGCCATTGTCTGAATCTTGGCTATCGCCGACCAGGAGACTCATGCCCAGCTATTCGGAGTCGACGAGGGGCGGGTGCCGATGCAGCGGTCGCACTGTAACAAGCGGATCGCCTGGTTTGTACGACCGTACCGATATGCTCCAGCCCAACCGATGTCGAAGGGCGGATCATGACCTACGAGCAGCCTCAGTCTTTCCCGGATCCGAATATGTATCAGCCGTTTCCCGGGGCGGCTCAGCCGTATCCGGGAGCTGCCGTTACGGGGCCTCGGACGCCTCCGCCGACGGTGACCTACGCGTTCTATCTGATGTTGGCCGGGGCGGTGCTCGGGGTGCTCGGGATTGTTGTTGGGTTCACGCAGTTGCCGGCGGCGCGGGAGAAGGCGGCTGAGGCTTCTGGTGGGGTGCTTGCGAGTGGGGATATCGACACCATTGTCATGGTGTCGTTCGGGTTCGGGATCGTTCTCGGGGTGTTGTCGGTGGGGTTGTGGGTGTGGATGGCGTTCATGAATCGGGCGGGGAGGAACTGGGCGCGGGTCACCGGGACTGTGTTCTTCGGGTTGTATTCGGCTTCGATGCTGTTCTTGTTGATGCCGGGGGCGGAGGGTACGGCGGTGTCGCTTGCTGTCAGTGTGGTGACGTGGCTGGTCGGGCTCGCGGCGGTGATCCTGTTGTGGAACAAGCAATCTCGCGCTTACTTCCAGCCAGCGCCGGTATATCCGACCTATCCCGGCTATCCGCCGTACTCCGGGCCGTATCCGCCGCAGTAGCACCGGCTGCGGCAGGATACTGGGAAATACTGGTAGACACTGGCATCCGAGGGAACGTGCGGCTAATGTCTGTGCCGTGAGTGATTCGCCAGATGCCTTGGAAGAGAGGATCTCTGAGCTTCGGAGTTCTGTTCGGCGGGCCGTTTCCGGTGGGGATCGGACTATGGCGCGGCAGTTGCGGGCGCAGTTGCGGCAGGCTGAAAAGGATTGGGAGGCTGTTGTTCTCGGTGGGGGTGAGGACGCTGAGGACATCGAGGATGTGGGTGGGGCCGGGGTGCCGGTGCGGGAGCATGTGCATCGGGCGTTGACGTTGTTGTCGGTGCCGGCTGCGCCTCGGTTGATTGTCAGCGTGCATGAGGGGTTCTTTTCGGGCGAACTGGTGGCAGCCCGGTTGACAAGTTTGCGCAGGGATGAGGAACGCAGCTTTCGGGGGGCACCGTTGGCTCGGCCCTATTACATTTGTGCGGCCCTGACGGTGGATCTGCTGGCGCCTGCGCGGGGACTGATGGCAGTCAGTACGTGGCCGTTGGAGCGGCGGGTGGTGGGGCCGCTCAGTGCGCGGACGGACCTGCTCACGGCGGTAATTCGGCTGGCGGAACATGTTTCAAAGGCCGAGCGGGTTTCGCCCTCTGGGCATCGGGTGCTGCGGCAGCTTTCGGCGACTATTCCGGGGGTTCGGAGTACCGGGCTCGAGGTGGATGCCGACGCTGTTATCGCGGCGGCGCGCGATGAACTCGCGGTGCATCAGCAAGTAGATGTCGGACAGCGGTGGGATGCTGCTCAGCGGGCGGCGGTGCAGCTGCGGGATCCGGCTGCGCAACTGTTCGGCACACGGTTCGGAAGTACTCGGCGACAGGGATCAGGAGGGTCCGCGGGATGAACGAGTTGTCGGCGCGGCTGGAGGAATTGCGTGGTGGCGCACCGGCTTGTCGGCACAACGCGCGAACTATTGCGGCGTTGACCAGTAATCCGGGGTGTTCGCGGCGGGCGGTGCTGGATGCGGCCGCTGTCGACAAGGCGGCTGTGGCGCAGGGGTTGGGGTTTCCGGCGCAGTTCGGGCAGTCGCAGTTCGCCATTACTCGCGGGAATGCGTTCGAGGCGATGGTGAAGGCCAATGGGTGTGCCGAGTTGGTGGCACTGCTGCGGGCCAAGCTGGGGTTGACCATTCCGGAGGTCGCCTACGACGATTTGAATTCCGTGGGGGACAACACCGGGAACAATGTGCGGTATCAGCGGACTCGGCAACTCGTCGCGCGGGCGCTGAAGACCGGCGAGGGGACGCTGTTCGATCATCCGATGCTGCGGTTGGAGATCGCGGGAGCGCCTGCGTTTCTCGAACCGGATCTGGTTGCGGTGCAGATCGATGGGCTGTTTCATATTGTCGAGATCAAGGCGTTCGCCGTCATCGACGGGCAGGCCGATCCGGAGCAGGTTGCCGCTGCCGCGCGGCAGTCGGCGGTGTATGTGCGGGCGCTACGGGAACTGGTCGAGGAGCTCGGGGAATCGCCGGATCGGGTGTCGCACAATGTGATTCTGGTGTGCACCAAGGATTTCACCAACCGGCCTACCGCGGAACTGGTGGATGTCCGGAAGCAGCTGGCCGTCATCACCCGGCAGTTGTCGCGATTGACTTCCATCAAGGACCTTGTCGAGATACTGCCTGCTGGAATGACTTTCGAGCCGGGAGACGATCTCGGCAAGGCTGTCGGAGCAGTGCCGGGGCGATACGCGCCGGAATGCATGTCGAGTTGTGAGCTGGCATTCTTCTGCCGAAACGAGTCGCGGGCCTGCGGGTCCGTCGACATGCTCGGGCGGGGCGTGTGCGATCAGCTCGGCGGAATCGACAGCATCGGAATGGTTCTCGCGCTGGCGGACGGGTCCATGCCGGCGGGTGAGGAGCATGCGGATATCGCTCGAGTGCTGCGGTTCGCGCATCGGCTGCGGCAGGAGGTCGCCGGGTGAGTGTGCTGACCGCACTGGCGCGGTTGGAGGCCACGCGAGCCGGGCGGGCGCAGCGGATTGCCGATGTGCGGCACTGTCATTCGGCGGAGCGGCCGCTGGTCATGATTCCGTTGCGGATGGCTGGGGAGACGGCGGCGCCGCTGGCGGTGATGCTGGGGTTCTCACAGGCCGAACCACGGGTGTTGTTCGTGCCGCAGCCGCGAGACCGGGTGCTGCAGTTGCGGTTTGCGGCGGAACTGGCCGAGGTTGTGCTGCCGTATCTGGCGTCGTTCCTGGAGGACACCGAGGAGATCGCGGGCAAGGACGGGGAGACGTATCAGCGGTGCCTCGACGCGCCGCAGGTGTGGGTGCCGAACTCGGGCGGAATCTCGTTGCTGCAGAAGCTGGGTCGCAGGTTGCGGTTTCTGAAACCGGATGGGCCGAACCCGCTGCCGGAAACGGTGCCGCTGCTCGGGCGGTGGCTCACCTGGTTCGGCGATCGGGCCGAACATCCTGGATCCTCAATACTTTTGGCGATGACGACCGTGCTCGGAATGCATTGGGCTTCCGGGCAATCCTCGCTGGAAGATGGGAATCTGGCGGCGCTGCTGGGGTGGATCGATCCGCCGGAGGGACTCACCGGGCAGCAGGCGGCAGCTTTGGCGGAAGATCCGTTGCGTTCGCCGCCCGCAGGCCCGGCGACCGATCCTGGATATGACAATGAGGAACTGGCGCCGCTGATTTCGGCGTTCAACAATGCGGTCGACGAGCGGGCCATCGATACCGCGCTCGAACGACTCGAGCTGTCGGTGCGGCAGCAGTTGGAACCGACCTGGGCGCTCATGTGGCGGGGGCTGGAACTGCTGCAAGCACTACCCGAGGGCGCGAGTGTGGCCAAGCGGTGGGATCGGGATCGCGGCAGCTTTTCGCGGTTCATGGACAGCATCGAAGAAGGGGTGCCGCAGGCGCGGCGGGATCACGCCGTGAGTGCGGTGCGGCGGCTGCTCGACCGCGAGCAGGCGCTCGATGCGCTGGAAGCCCAACGGGCATACGACGATCCGCGGGTGATGGCAGAGCGCCGGCTCACCGGGGAAGCCTTCCGCGGGGTGGTCGTGCAAAGCGACCCGACCCGGGTCGACACCAGCGGGAAGCGGCCTACGCTGCGGCCGCGCATTGTCGTCGAAACCGAGGACCCGTTCACCGCCGAGATCGGCAGCAAACTGTGCAGTGTCGAACGCCGGAATCAGAAGGGCACGGTGGTGTCCATCGAGGACGGCACCATCGTGCTCGAGCTATCCGGTGGGATGGGCCGCAAGCTTGTCCCCGAGGAAGGTTCCGTCCCCGAGGCCGGTGCGCAGGTCTGCTTCGCCAGCTTCGGTGACGACTATCAGGCGCCGCCCAAACTGCCTGCACGCGAAGAGACTCCGTGGACGCACGGCGGTCCCCCACCGGAGTGGAATCCGGAAACCGAAGAGGCTCAGGAGGAATGGTCGTGAGCACCGCCGATCAGGTCGTCAACAATGTGCTGGCCGATCTCGACCGGGACTCCGATCGGGCCGTCGTGGTCGACTCTCCGCCTGGTGCAGGGAAATCCACGCTCGTGGTGCGGGCCGCGCGGCACCTCACCCGTGGCGGGGATCAGCGGATCATCGTGGCGCAAACCAACGAACAGGTCGACGACCTCATCGACCGGCTCGCCACCGAAGACCCCGGACTACTGATCGGGCGGGTCTCGGCCGGAACGTACGACCCTTCCGAACGCGTTATGGCGCACCCGAACGTCAAGATCGCCAAGAGTCCGACGGATCTGGCCGACCGCAATATCCTCATCGGCACCGCCGCCAAATGGGCGACCGTGTCGGAGGGCAACTGGTCCTGGGCCATCGTCGACGAGGCGTACCAGATGCGCTCCGACATGCTGCTGCGCATCTCCAGCCGCTTCGAACGCGCACTGTTCGTGGGCGACCCCGGCCAGCTGGACCCCTTCGCCACCGTGGACACCGCACGCTGGGCCGGCTTGTCCTGGGATCCCACCATGAGCGCCGTCAGCGTCCTGCTCGCCCACAACTCCGACATCCCCATGCATCGACTACCGGTGTCCTGGCGACTGCCCGCCTCGGCGGCCACCGTCGTCTCCGACGCCTTCTACCCGTTCACCGGATTCCGCGCAGGCACCGAACCCGCCCAGCGCAGAATGGAATTCGCCACCGCCGGCGGCTGGGGCGGGCCCCTCGACAGCGCGCTCGACGAAGCCGCGCTCACCGGTTGGGCCTGGTACGAACTGCCCGCCCGCCACACCATCCGCACCGACAGCGAAGCCATCGCCGCGATTGCCGCACTTACTGTCCGCCTTCTGGAGCGCGGCGCGACAGCCCACTCGGAACGCGGCTCCAACCCGGTGACGGCCGACCGCATCGCCGTCGGCACCGCCCACCGCGACCAGGCCGCCGCCGTCCGCGCCGCCCTCCAAGGCACCCCCGCCGCCACCGTCACCGTCGACACCGCCAACCGCCTACAGGGTCGCGAGTACGACGTAACCATTGTCCTGCACCCCCTTTCGGGCCGCCGCGATGCCACCGCCTTCCACCTCGAAACCGGCCGCCTCTGCGTCCTCACCTCCCGCCACCGCCACGCCTGCATCGTCGTGGGCCGCGCCGGCATCCCCGAACTCCTCGACGCCCACCCCTCCACCGAACCCGTCCACCTCGGCGTCCCGGTCAAATTCCCCGACGGCTGGGAAGCGAATCAATCCGTGCTCGCCCACCTCGCCGAACACCGGATCGCAGCCGCGGCGCCTCGCACCTGACCGGGAGGGGCGGGAGCGGGAGGGTGTTCAAACGGGTGCGGAGGAGGCGAGCCATGGCTCGGTAGTGCTCCTGGGCTACGGCGCCGAGAGCGAAGTCCTGTTCCAGTTCCGCCCGGTCCAGGGCGGCTCGGATCGCCAAGACGGACTCGGCTTGTGCGCGGAAGGCGTTCGTCGACAGGCGGGTCGCTACCAGAGTTGGGGTTTCGGACTTCAGCTGATCGAGGAAATCGCCCACACGGGTGGCGTCCGCCAACGTGATGTCGACTGCGGTGCCTCCGTGGCGGTGGTCGACCTGGGTTACCAGGAGGTGGGAGCGGCCGGCTCGGTGGAAGGCCGCGAGCAGGAAGGTGATGTCTCGCTGGGGGCCGGTAATGGAAGTGCAGCCGGAAACTGTTGTGCGCTCCGACAATTCGGCGACCCAGGCGGGGATGGGGACACCGGCGGCGAGCAGTCGGTCGGCTGCGGTGGCGGCGGCTATGGCGGGCTTGCCGCGGGTGAGGGTGGCTATGGCGCGCAGTACCGCGAGGGACTTCGGGGAAGCCACCGACGCTATGCCGGGGATGGCGGTGTCGATGATGGCTTGGTCGAATCGGGGGCCGGTGGTATCGAGGTTTCGGGTGAGGGCCTCGAGGAGGAAGGTTGCGAGGAGTTCCGCTTCGAGGGGGTCGGCGCGGAACTCGAAACCTGCTACGGCGGAGGCGAACTTGCGGTGCAGAGTGAGTGGGTTCATGGCTGGTCACGCCTCGAGGGTCTGGTTGATTCGGTTCATATCGAAACCGGCTGGGCCGGGTTCGGGCGCGACGGACCGGCGGCCGCCTGTGCAGCGGGGATAGCGCACGTCTTGCTCGGGGGCCGACAGTCGTGTGAGCAGAATGTGGAGTTCTCGTTGCTCGTCGGGGTCGTAACGGTAGGCCAGACGCGCGTTCTGACCCTCCGCGATCTGCTCCAGGGTCAGCGATTCGCTTCGGTGGCCACCGCAGTCGCATTCGATATTCGTGAAGGCGCCGGAGCGGGTCAGAAAGAGGTAGGGGTGGACGGTTTCCCAGCCGAAAGCCGCTTGGAGCACCCGGTGCAGGTGCTCCAGGGTGATATCGAAAGGGACCTCGAGACGGCGCCAGATCGTTGGATAGACCTCTGGGAGACGGACTTTGAGGTGAGCGATCGGTGCTCGGCCGTCGGACTCCCCGCGGCGGGGCGGCAAGTCCATGAGGGAGCCGTCTACGTCGTGAGGAACGGGAGCGGCCGGCAGGCCGGCCAAACGGGCCCGGACGAGCTTGGCCAGGGCACGGTAGTCGTCCTCGTTGTCGATGTCCTCCTGGGCGTCGACGGACGAGCGCAGGATTTGCCGGGCGTGCCAGTACCTGTCGGACCGGATCTCCAGGGCCGATTCCAGTTGAGTACGAAAGCTCGCCGGGGACAACGGCTCTGACACCTGGTCGGGCATGGTCTCGCGCAGGTCGTCGAGGAACTCGCTCACCCGCGTATGCGCCGACAGGCTGAGGTTGACCACGCCGCCATCATCGAGGTGGTCGACCGCGGCGACCAGTACGTGTGAGCGGCCGGCACGGTGAATGGCTGCCAGGAGCAACACGACATCGTCCTCCGGCTCGGACACACGAGTGCAGTCGGATACCGTCACCGGTTCGGACAGCTCGGCTACCCAGGGCGGCACGGCAACGCCTTGCGCGATCAGCCGGTCGGCTTCGCCGGCTGCGGTCATGGATACCTCGCCCACCGTGAGTGCGGCGATGGCTCGCAGGATGGCGACCGCTTTCGATGAGGCCGCAGCGGCGATTCCGGGGATCGCGATATCGAGAACAGCTCGGACGAACTGGGATTCGACGTCACCCGGGTCGTCGGCAAGGGTCTCGAGCAGGTAGGCGGCCAACAACTCCGCATCCAGCGGATCCTCGAAGGGGTCGAATCCTGTTACGGCCGAACCGAACTTGCGGCGCAGGTCGGCGAGCTCCGCATATTCGGAGCGGGACGGCTTGCCGCGCTTACCGGCCTTGCGGCCACGGCTTACTGGGGTCATGGCGGCGAGCCTGCCAGGCACAACGGACGATCGAGCTCGACTACGAGTTCTCGCGCACGACACGCCGTTTCGATGTTTGGGGTGCGAACGAACGAGTAGGTTGCGGGGATGTGGTGGGGTGTTCTCCGCGTATCGGGGGCCATATGTGTCGGGCCGCTCATCGCGGCACACGGCGGGCAGTTCGCACTCATCCTCGGGTGGGGAATCGTCGTTTGCACGGTGCTGTACGAGGGAACGACCTGGCAGCGCGGGACGCCGAGGTGGACGGCGGTCGCGGCGACAACGTTGGTCTTCGGCACGCTGGTGCCCGGCAGTACCGCGGTGCCGATCGCCTATCTGAAGGCGGTCGGGGAAACCACATCCGGCGTGGTTGTCGATCGATATTGCCATCGGATTCGCGGGCAGAGTTCGGATTGCTGGATTCGGCTCGCGGGTCCTGATGGGAATCGATTGGGTGGACGCATGGAGGAGACGGCGAAGCGGCATGCGGTGGGTGATCGGATCGTGGTCACACATGATCCGCTCGGAATTGTCGGACCGAAGCCGGCTGACGACGTGCGGTATGAGCTGCCGATGTTCTTGCTGTTCCCGGGAATTGCGCTGTTCGTGGGGTTCACCATTTTGTTCCGGAAACGCAGAAACCCCCTGACCGAGGTCAGGGGGTTTCGCGAATGATGTTCCGGCGGTGTCCTACTCTCCCACACCCTGTCGAGTGCAGTACCATCGGCGCAGGTGGCCTTAGCTTCCGGGTTCGGAATGGGACCGGGCGTTTCCCCACCGCTATAGCCGCCGTAACTCTATGAAACTGTCACGCTTGCGCGCCCTTCCGGGCTGCGAGCATGCGTGTGTTGTTTCAGATACCGCACAGTGGACGCGTAGCTTCTTTGTTGGTAAGTCCTCGGCCTATTAGTACCGGTCACCTGCACCAGTTACCTGGCTTCCAGTTCCGGCCTATCAACCCGATGGTCTGTCGGGGGCCTTACCCCATCAAGTGGGTGAGAAACCTCATCTTGGAACAGGCTTCCCGCTTAGATGCTTTCAGCGGTTATCCCTTCCGAACGTAGCAAACCAGCCGTGCTCCTGGCGGAACAACTGGCACACCAGAGGTTCGTCCGTCCCGGTCCTCTCGTACTAGGGACAGCCTTCCTCAAGTTTCTGACGCGCGCGGCGGATAGAGACCGAACTGTCTCACGACGTTCTAAACCCAGCTCGCGTGCCGCTTTAATGGGCGAACAGCCCAACCCTTGGGACCTACTCCAGCCCCAGGATGCGACGAGCCGACATCGAGGTGCCAAACCATCCCGTCGATATGGACTCTTGGGGAAGATCAGCCTGTTATCCCCGGGGTACCTTTTATCCGTTGAGCGACACCGCTTCCACTTGCCGGTGCCGGATCACTAGTCCCGACTTTCGTCCCTGCTCGACCTGTCGGTCTCACAGTCAAGCTCCCTTGTGCACTTGCACTCGACACCTGATTGCCAACCAGGCTGAGGGAACCTTTGGGCGCCTCCGTTACATTTTGGGAGGCAACCGCCCCAGTTAAACTACCCACCAGGCACTGTCCCTGAACCCGATCAGGGTCCGAGGTTAGAGGTCCAATACGATCAGAGTGGTATTTCAACGACGACTCCCCAGAAACTGGCGTCCCTGGATCAAAGTCTCCCACCTATCCTACACAAACCGTACCGAACACCAATACCAAGCTATAGTGAAGGTCCCGGGGTCTTTTCGTCCTGCCGCGCGTAACGAGCATCTTTACTCGTACTGCAATTTCGCCGAGTCTGTGGTTGAGACAGCAGAGAAGTCGTTACGCCATTCGTGCAGGTCGGAACTTACCCGACAAGGAATTTCGCTACCTTAGGATGGTTATAGTTACCACCGCCGTTTACCGGGGCTTAAATTCTCAGCTTCGCGCCGAAGCGCTAACCGGTCCTCTTAACCTTCCGGCACCGGGCAGGCGTCAGTCCGTATACATCGTCTTACGACTTCGCACGGACCTGTGTTTTTAGTAAACAGTCGCTTCTCTCTGGTCTCTGCGACCTCACTCAGCTCGATCCGCAAGGGATGTCACCAAGCAAGGTCCCCCTTCTCCCGAAGTTACGGGGGCATTTTGCCGAGTTCCTTAACCACAGTTATCTCGATCGCCTTGGTATTCTCTACCTGACCACCTGTGTCGGTTTGGGGTACGGGCCGTGTATCAACTCACTAGAGGCTTTTCTCGGCAGCATAGGATCACTGAATTCGCCTCAATCGGCTACGCATCACCTCTCAGGCTGTATGCGGTGCGGATTTGCCTACACCACGCCCTACAGGCTTACACCAGGTATTCCATCACCTGGCCCAGCTACCTTCCTGCGTCACCCCATCGCTTGACTACTACAGCCAGGGTCGTATGCAGCCACTTCCGGCCTCCCGAAGGAGGTCCATCCGCTTTTGGATACTTAGCACAACTGATTCGCCATTGGGCGCGGATACACGGGTACGGGAATATCAACCCGTTGTCCATCGACTACGCCTGTCGGCCTCGCCTTAGGTCCCGACTCACCCTGGGCGGATTAACCTGGCCCAGGAACCCTTGGTCATTCGGCGGACGAGTTTCTCACTCGTCTTTCGCTACTCATGCCTGCATTCTCACTCGCGCAGCCTCCACGGCTGGATCACTCCGCCGCTTCCCTGGCTACACGACGCTCCCCTACCCATCCACACTCCTGGCCCGAAGGCGGGATAATGTGTGAATGCCGCGGCTTCGGCGGTGTACTTGAGCCCCGCTACATTGTCGGCGCAGGATCACTTGACCAGTGAGCTATTACGCACTCTTTCAAGGGTGGCTGCTTCTAAGCCAACCTCCTGGTTGTCTTCGCGACCCCACATCCTTTTCCACTTAGTACACGCTTAGGGGCCTTAGCCGGCGATCTGGGCTGTTTCCCTCTCGACTATGAAGCTTATCCCCCACAGTCTCACTGCCGCGCTCTCACTCACCGGCATTCGGAGTTTGGCTGACTTCGGTAAGCTTGTGGGCCCCCTAGGCCATCCAGTAGCTCTACCTCCGGTGAGAAACACGCGACGCTGCACCTAAATGCATTTCGGGGAGAACCAGCTATCACGGAGTTTGATTGGCCTTTCACCCCTACCCACAGCTCATCCCCTCAGTTTTCAACCTAAGTGGGTTCGGGCCTCCACGACGTCTTACCGTCGCTTCACCCTGGCCATGGGTAGATCACTCCGCTTCGGGTCCATAGTGTGCGACTCACTCGCCCTATTCGGACTCGCTTTCGCTACGGCTCCCCCACACGGGTTAACCTCGCCACACACCGATGACTCGCAGGCTCATTCTTCAAAAGGCACGCCATCACCCCACAATGAGGGCTCTGACGGATTGTAAGCGCACGGTTTCAGGTACTATTTCACTCCCCTCCCGGGGTACTTTTCACCTTTCCCTCACGGTACTAGTCCGCTATCGGTCACCAGGTAGTATTCAGGCTTATCGGGTGGTCCCGACAGATTCACAGCAGATTTCACGGGCCCGCTGCTACTCGGGTGCCCATCACAACAGCCAGATCGTTTTCGTCTACAGGACTCTCACCCTCTACGGTTGGCCGTCCCAGACCAATTCGACTAACGCTCTGGTTTCTTACTGTTGCCTAGTTCGGCAGAACTAGGAAGATAGGTCCCACAACCCCAAGAACGAAACGCCTGCCGGCTATCACGCGCTCCTGGTTTAGCCTCTTCCGCTTTCGCTCGCCACTACTCACGGAATCACTGTTGTTTTCTCTTCCTGTGGGTACTGAGATGTTTCACTTCCCCACGTTCCCTCCACACGCCCTATATATTCAGGCGCGGGTAACACGACATCACTCGTGCTGGGTTTCCCCATTCGGAAATCCTCGGATCTCAGCTCGGTTGACAGCTCCCCGAGGCTTATCGCAGCCTCCTACGTCCTTCATCGGCTCCTGGTGCCAAGGCATCCACCGTACGCTCTTACACACTTACTAACAAAGATGCTCGCGTCCACTGTGCAGTTCTCAAACAACACACCCGCATCGAATCGGTTTTCCAGGACCTGACCGGCGAGGCCGGCGGTTTCGAGGAGATCCGAGCGGATCGTTATCTTGCCTGGAAAGAAACGCGAAACGCGTATTCTTTCAGGACCCAATAGTGTGTCGGTATATTCACCGCGCTCGAAGACTTGGCTCCGAACTTGGTGCGATGAAAGTTGTCAGTGTTCCACCCATGAGCTCCGCCGGACTACGTGTGAGTCCGAAACGGCTCTGGCGCAGTCTCTCTCGACTGTTCGAGGTGACATGCGCTAGATGCTCCTTAGAAAGGAGGTGATCCAGCCGCACCTTCCGGTACGGCTACCTTGTTACGACTTCGTCCCAATCGCCAATCCCACCTTCGACAGCTCCCTCCACAAGGGTTAGGCCACTGGCTTCGGGTGTTACCGACTTTCATGACGTGACGGGCGGTGTGTACAAGGCCCGGGAACGTATTCACCGCAGCGTTGCTGATCTGCGATTACTAGCGACTCCAACTTCACGGGGTCGAGTTGCAGACCCCGATCCGAACTGAGACCGGCTTTAAGGGATTCGCTCCACCTCACGGTATCGCAGCCCTCTGTACCGGCCATTGTAGCATGTGTGAAGCCCTGGACATAAGGGGCATGATGACTTGACGTCGTCCCCACCTTCCTCCGAGTTGACCCCGGCAGTCTCTCACGAGTCCCCGCCATTACGCGCTGGCAACATAAGATAAGGGTTGCGCTCGTTGCGGGACTTAACCCAACATCTCACGACACGAGCTGACGACAGCCATGCACCACCTGTACACCGACCACAAGGGGGGCCATATCTCTATGGCTTTCCGGTGTATGTCAAACCCAGGTAAGGTTCTTCGCGTTGCATCGAATTAATCCACATGCTCCGCCGCTTGTGCGGGCCCCCGTCAATTCCTTTGAGTTTTAGCCTTGCGGCCGTACTCCCCAGGCGGGGTACTTAATGCGTTAGCTACGGCACGGATCCCGTGGAAGGAAACCCACACCTAGTACCCACCGTTTACGGCGTGGACTACCAGGGTATCTAATCCTGTTCGCTACCCACGCTTTCGCTTCTCAGCGTCAGTTACTTCCCAGAGACCCGCCTTCGCCACCGGTGTTCCTCCTGATATCTGCGCATTTCACCGCTACACCAGGAATTCCAGTCTCCCCTGAAGTACTCTAGTCTGCCCGTATCGACTGCAGGCTCGCGGTTGAGCCGCGAGTTTTCACAATCGACGTGACAGACCGCCTACAAGCTCTTTACGCCCAGTAATTCCGGACAACGCTCGCACCCTACGTATTACCGCGGCTGCTGGCACGTAGTTGGCCGGTGCTTCTTCTACAGGTACCGTCACTTGCGCTTCGTCCCTGTCGAAAGAGGTTTACAACCCGAAGGCCGTCATCCCTCACGCGGCGTCGCTGCATCAGGCTTTCGCCCATTGTGCAATATTCCCCACTGCTGCCTCCCGTAGGAGTCTGGGCCGTGTCTCAGTCCCAGTGTGGCCGGTCGCCCTCTCAGGCCGGCTACCCGTCGTCGCCTTGGTAGGCCATTACCCCACCAACAAGCTGATAGGCCGCGGGCCCATCTCGCACCAGTAAACCTTTCCAACACCAAGCATGCACTCGGTGCTCATATCCGGTATTAGACCCAGTTTCCCAGGCTTATCCCAGAGTGCGAGGCAGATCACCCACGTGTTACTCACCCGTTCGCCGCTCGTGTACCCCGAAGGGCCTTACCGCTCGACTTGCATGTGTTAAGCACGCCGCCAGCGTTCGTCCTGAGCCAGGATCAAACTCTCCGTTGAAGACTCTCAACCACACTCCGAAGAGTGCAATCAGAAGTAAACGTGAGTCCGAAAACCCAGCAAAATAAACGCCAGCTCGGAAATTAAGCTGACTAAATGTCCGACCCTCACACGGGGGGTGAAGATCGGAACCAATAAAACATTGGCACTGACATTCATCGACACACTATTGAGTTCTCAAAGAACACACGCACAAACGAACTCCCGGGCGCTTGTCCCGCTCGTTCGTGAGGCAACTTTTACAGCTTAGCCCAGCCGTCGCAGCAGAACCAAATCCGCTGATCAGGGTGGAACCAGTGTGATCATCAGGCGCTCCTCGTCCAACCTCGTTTCCCAGGCCCTTGGGGCTCCGGGTCGGTGTCCGTGTCGCTCTGACCTGGAATAAGTTACGTGTCGCTACAAAGCAATGTCAAATCGGCTGGTCAGAGCGATTTTTGCGGGCTTCTACTTGATGATCTTCGTAATCTGCCCCGCCCCGACCGTGCGGCCGCCCTCGCGGATGGCGAATTTGAGGCCGACTTCCATGGCAATGGGCTGGATCAGCTTCACCGACATATGGACGTTGTCGCCCGGGAGCACCATCTCGACGCTCTCGGGGAGCGTGACCACGCCGGTGACATCGGTCGTACGGAAGTAGAACTGCGGGCGGTAGTTGTTGAAGAACGGTGTGTGCCGACCGCCCTCCTCCTTGGAGAGGATGTACGCCTGGCCCTCGAACTCGGTGTGCGGCGTGACCGTGCCGGGCTTGATGACGCACTGGCCGCGCTCCACATCCTCACGGCGGATACCGCGCAGCAGGAGTCCGACGTTCTCGCCGGCCTGGCCCTCATCCAGCAGCTTGCGGAACATTTCGATGCCGGTGACCGTGGTCTTCGTGGTCTTGGGGCGAATGCCGACGATCTCCACCTCGGCATTGACCTTGAGGATGCCGCGTTCGATGCGTCCGGTGACCACGGTGCCGCGGCCGGTGATGGTGAAGACGTCCTCGATGGGCATGAGGAACGGCTTCTCCACCTCACGGGCGGGCGTGTCGATCCAGGAGTCGACGGCCCCGAGCAGTTCGACGATGCCGGAGCCCCACTCCCCGCCCGGATTCTCCAGCGCCTGATAGGCGGAGATGCGGACCACGGGGCTGTTGTCGCCGTCGAACTCGTATTCGTTGAGCAGGTCCTGGACTTCCATCTCGACCAGCTCGAGGATCTCCTCGTCGTCGACCATGTCGCATTTGTTCAGGGCCACAACGATTTTGGGGACGCCGACCTGTCGGGCCAGGATCACGTGCTCCTTGGTCTGTGGCATGGGGCCGTCGGTGGCGGCCACCACCAGGATCGCGCCGTCCATCTGGGCCGCGCCGGTGATCATGTTCTTGATGTAGTCGGCGTGGCCGGGGCAGTCGACGTGGGCGTAGTGCCGGTTCTCGGTCTGGTACTCGACATGCGCGATGGAGATGGTGATGCCGCGCTGCCGTTCCTCCGGGGCCTTGTCGATGGCGTCGAAGGGGGTGAACGGATTGAGATCCGGATGTTGTTCGTGCAGCACCTTGGTGATTGCCGCCGTCAGCGTGGTTTTGCCGTGGTCGATGTGGCCGATGGTGCCGACATTGACATGCGGCTTGGTCCGCTGGAACTTCGCCTTCGCCACTGCGATCCTCCTGTGCGCCCGTGGGATCCGAGGCGGACATCGGGGAGGGGTGAGGACACCGCTGGACAATGCCCGACTGCGGTGTCGATTTCAGAGTATTGGGCTGGTCGGGTGAAAGGTCGGAAATGAACTGATCAGCAGTCGAGCGGGATTGACGACAGGTTCCTACAATCCGGGGATGTCGTTGACGTGGCCTTTCGCGGGCCGGGGTGAGGAACTGTCGCGAATCCGGCGGGTGCTGGGAAGCGGCGGGAGCGTGGTGCTCGCGGGCGGGGCCGGGGTCGGGAAGAGCCGGCTGGCGGCGGAGGCCGCGCCGGGGGCCGCGCGGGTGCGCGGGAGCGAAGCCGCGAAAGCGCTGCCGCTCGGGGCATTCGGGGCACTGCTGCCCGGGGAGGCGGTGACCGACAACCTGCTGGGATGGGCGGGGCAATTGGTGCGGAAGGCCGTGCGCGGGGTGCTCGTCGTCGATGACGCACATCAACTGGATGCGGTGTCGGGGGCGCTCGTGCGGCAACTGGCGGACAGCGGGCAGCAGCTCTTGGTGACTGTCCGGTCCGGAGAGGCATGCCCGGAGACGATCCGGTCGCTGTGGCGGGAGGGACCGGCGGAACGCATCGAATTGGAGCCGCTCTCCGATGCCGATGCGGCCGAGGTGCTCAGGCGGGTACTGGGCGGATCGGTCGAGAACGCCGAGCGGCTGATCTCGCTCAGTCGCGGGAACATGCTGTATCTGCGGGAATTGGTGAACGAGGCGGTCACGCGCGGGGAACTCACGCAGCAGGATGGCGTGTGGCGCTGGAGCGGGGCGGCACCGCTCTCGGGACAGCTGCGCGAGCTGATCACCACCCGCATCGGGGCCTTGACCACCGCGGAGGCGGAGGTGCTCGAACTGGTCGCGCTCGGCGAGCCGATCGAGCTGAACATACTGCTCGCCGGGGAGGATCCGCAGGCGCTCGCGAGCGCGGAGGAGCGCGGGCTCGTCACGATCGCGGACGAGGCCGGTACCGAGGTTCGGCTGACGCATCCGCTGTACGGGGAGGTCGTCCGGGCGGGACTGCCGCGACTGCGCACCATGAACCGGTATCGACGGCTGGTCGAGCTGCACGACACCGATGGTCGCGGGGACCAGCTGCGGATCGCGTTGTGGCGGTTGGAGGCTGGGATGAGCTCCGAGCCGGGGCCGTTGCTGGCGGCGCTGCGGCTGGCCTGGGCGGGGTACGACTATCCGCTGGCCGAGCGATTCGGGTGGGCGGCAGTGGAATCGGGGGCGGGGCCGGAGGCAGCGGTCTTGCTCGCGCCGGTGCTCGGGTACGGCGGGAAGCTGGATCAGGCCGAGGCGGTGCTGGCGCAGGCGTGGGAACAGCCGTGTGATGAGCGGACTCGGACATTGATGATCTCCACGCGGTTGAACATTCTGGCGACGCTGGGGCGCGCCGAGGAGGCCATCGCGCTGGTGGAGACGGCGGAGATGCTGCTCACCGAGGCCGAGAACCGGCAGGAGCTGATGTTCTGGCAGTCGTCGATCCACTTCGCGCTGGGGCATTTCGACAAGGCGCTCACCGTGGTGGACGCGATACTCGCGGACCCGGTGAGTGTTCCGATGCGGGCGCAGGCCGTGGGACAGCGGGGGTGGATTCTCACGTTCATAGGGCGGACGGTGGATGCGCTGGCCGATGTGGAGGCGGCGCTGGACTGCCGGGAGCAGTGGCAGGACGCGGTGCCGGTGTACGTGCGCGCCTTGCAGGGGATCAAGCAGATCGCCGCTTCTTTTGCCGGTGAGCTCGAAACAGCCGCCACCGCAGTGGAATTGGGTGAGACGACGACCGGGGAAGGCACCGACTGGGCGGTGTCGGAGGCCGAGAACGCGCACGCGCGCGGCGCCTTGGAACGGCAGCGCGGGCGGGTTCGGACGGCGGCACGTCTGCTCGCAATCCCCACTCCCGGAGTCGCTTTGAGCGATATGCAGGCGCATCGATGGGCTGAGCTCGCGACGGCCGCGGCATTGGCCGGGGATGTCGAGACTGCCGAAGCGGCGCTCGCCCAAGGTGCGGAGACGGCGCTCGAGGTGGTGCTGGGCTTCGGCGTCGATCTGGCGCGGCCGTGGATTGCGGTGGCGCGCGGGGAATTCGCGCGGGCCGGGGAAATCGCGCTCGACAATGTGGAGCGCATGCGGCACGCCGGGGCGATCACCCAGGCGGTGGTGGCCGGTCACGATGCCGTGCGGCTCGGATGCGCGGCGGGTGTCGCGGAACAGCTCGCAGAACTGGCGATGAGCTGTCAGGGCGAATTCTCCCGGGCCGCAGCCGATCACGCGCGTGCGATGGTGGCGAACGATGGATCCGAGCTGACGGCTGTGTCGCAGCGATTCGAAACACTCGGCTACCTCTTGCTCGCCGCTGATGCCGCGGCCCAGGCCGCCGATGTCTTCGACAGGGCGGGCCGCTCCGCATCCGCCCGCTCGGCGACGGCCCGCGCTCGGCTGCTCGCGGACGCCTGCGAGGGCGTGATCACGCCCGCGCTGGCACGCCTCGACGCACCGCGGCTCACCCCGCGAGAACTGGAGATCGCCCGGCTCGCGGCCGACGGGTTGCCGAACCGCGACATCGCGGAACGACTCGTCCTGTCGGTGCGCACCGTGGAAAACAACCTGCACATCGCCTACCAAAAGCTCGGCGTCGCCAACCGATCCGAACTGTGCGCACTGCTGCGCGCGGGCACAGCGGACTGGCGGGGATAGCCTGCGCCGGGAGGAATACAGGGCGATCCATCCCACAATGGCAGTGCGACGGCCGGCGGGTGCGGCGGCCGGTTGTCGGGGTGAGGTCGCCGGGGGCGCGCCGGTGCCGCCCCGGCGACGGTGCGGGCGCGCGGTGGGATGGCGCGGTAGCAGTGATTGCGGAAGAGGATCCAGAGGAACATTGTCGGGCCGCCGAATCTGTGGGGATCTCGAATGGCGGTGTCGAATCCGGGTCCTGCGCCGCCTTGTTCCGGGGTCTGCGGAACAGATTCGATCGTCTCCGGGTGGGCTGTGTGACGGCAGAGTGGTGGACCACTCGAGTACGCGCGGCGGGCGGCGCGGCAGAACAGTGAGGCGGACGCGCATCGGTCGGCCACCGGGGGTGATTACGGGCCGGATACCTGTGTGCAGGGGTATGTGTGGCGGGAGACCAGGCCGACGGATCATGTGTGCGTGACGCCTGACGAACGGGACCAGGCGTGGAGCCAGAACAGTGGCGCCGCTTTGCATCTGGAGGATCCGAGTGGGCTGCCGCGCGGTGGGGTCAGCGTGCACAGCCTGTACTACGACAATGGCGGGGAGATTCGGATCGATGGCGGGGACGGGTGTTGCCACGTCGGCGGGGATCACCTACGCCTACAGCTGCTAGGCGAGACGCCGAACGCTCCTGCCTTGACCACCGGGGCAGGAGCGTTCGGGTTACGGCTCAGTGGCCGTGGTTCTCGCCGACGACTCCGCTGAGTTCGTTCGGGGCGGCGTCCAGGGTCACCGAGGTGACGACCTTGCCGGCGGTGAGGTCGACGCGGTGGATCTGCTTGGTGGCCGGGTCACTGACGAAAACCTCTGCGCCACGGACGAAGAGGGCGGGGCGGGCCTGCTGCCACTGCAGCGGTTCCTCCCAGGAGCCGATGACCGGGATGGTGCGGGTCACCGTGGCCGCGACCGGGTCGATGACGTGGATCTTGCCGTCGGTGCCGAGGACCAGCGCCTCGCCGTGGGGGCCGCGGGCCAGGGAGCGGAAGGTGTAGCTGGTGCCCAGCGGAACCAGACGGAGGCTGCCGTCGCGGGTGTCGATGAGCGAAACCTGCTGGGGGCGTTCCAATTCGGCGTTCTTGTCCTGCTTGTAGTCGCCGAGCACGATGGGAGACTCGGGGCTGCCGGACTGGTTGCCGATGCGGCCGTAGGGGGTGGGGCTGGTGACCTTGGTGATGGCGCCGTTGCGGTAGATGAGAGCGCCGGTCTGGCAACCGATCACGATCGCTTCACCGGCGGCGGCGGATTCGCCGTGGACACCGGGGCAGTCCTCGTTGCGGACGATCTCCTTGCGGTCCTTGCCGAGGACGGCCATGCCGACGCGCTTCTCCTCGGTGCCGAGGGTGACCACCAGCTCGCCGGTGGAAAGCTGCACTGCCACACCGTGATGCGGGGCGGCGGCCTGGTACACCTCGGTTTCCGGCTTGCCGTTCGCAAGATCGTGCGGGTCGAAGATGGTGACCTCGCCGGTGCCGTCGGCGAACAGGACGGTGCGGTCGGCGTGGCGGACCACGTGACCGGGCTTGGCGCCGGGGAATTCGATATCGGTGAAGTTGGCGTTCGCGGCGTCGAGGACGCGGAAGCCGGTCTTGGTGGACACCATCATGTGGGTGTCGTCGCCCGCGGGGTTCAGGCGGTTGAAGCCTTCGAGCTTCAGATCGCTTGCGACCTTCAGGGTTTCACCGTCGAGCAGGTAGATGCCGCCGTCGTAGGTGACGGCGATCGGGTCGGTGATCTTCGGGGCGGCGTCGGATTTCTCCGAGCCGCAGCCGCTGAGCGCGACGGCCGAGGCCAGCAGGCCGGTCAGGGCCGCCGCGGAGGCGGGACGAAAACGCATGGGGGAACTCCTCATCGGACAAACGGGGTTGATCAGGGTGCGGTGAGGCCGGTGACTATGGCCTCGGTGTTGGTGCGCATCATTTCCAGGTAGGTGGCCGCTCCCCCGCCCGGTTCGGTGAGCGATTCGGTGTGCAGGGACACGACTTTCACGTTCAGGCCCGCCTGCTCGGCCAGGACTCGGGCGAGGCGATCGGGCTGGGAGGAGTCGGCGAACACGGCGCGGACGCCTGCCGTGCGGACGGCCGTCGCGAGGTCGGCGAGATCGGAGGCGCTCGGGGAGGCGAGAGCGGTGCCGCTGGGGACGATCGCGCCGATGACCTCGAAGCCGAAACGCTGAGCCAGGTAGCCGAATACGTGATGGTTGGTGACCAAGCGGCGTTGCTCGGGCGGGATGGAAGCGAAGCTCGAGGTCATCCAGGCGTCGAGGGCGTCCAGCTCTGCCAGGTAGCGGTCGGTGTTCGAACGCACTGCGGCGGTGTCGATTCCGGGGAGCTCCAGCAGCCGGGAGCTGATCAGCTCGACGGCCTTGCGGGTGCGGGCCGGGTCGGTCCAGAAGTGCGGGTCGGGGCGGTCGGTGGCGCGGTAGTCGATCGGATCGATCTGCTCACCAACGGAAAGGGTTGCGACGCCGGACTGTTCGGCGGCGGAGACGTGGCGTTGTACGCCCTCCTCCAGGCCGAGGCCATTGTGGATCAGGAGGGCGGCCTGTTCGATGCGGGCGGCCTGCTGGGCCGAGATGGCGAACTGGTGCGGGTCCGCGCCGGGCGGCATGAGCACCATGACCGAGGCCGCGTCACCGGCCAGGGCGCGGGTGAGGTCGCCGAGAATGTTTGTGGTCACCACGATTTCGAGGCGGTCGGCATCCGTGCGGGCGCAGCCCGGCAGCAGGGCCGCGATCGCCAGCAACAGCGCGCAGGCGACGAGGGTCGCGCGCCGACGCGCGGAGGCATCGGCGCGAGTCGGGGTGGTTTGCGGCTCATGGCGAGTAGTGATCATCGGCCGGTCTCCACCATGTATGCGGGGGCGATATCGAGTGGGAAGGTGCGGGCGCGGCGGAGGTTGTCGCGATAGTCGATCTCGTGGACGGCCCTGGCCTGCGGGTCGTTGATGTAGGCGCGATTGGCGTCGATCTCGATCACAACCGTGCCGGGTACCGGCGCGGAAAGCAGTGGGGTGCGCCTGGTTTCAGCGCCGGTGGCGACGTCGTAGCTGTGCAGGACGCCGTCCGCGGTCAGAGTCAGGAGAGAGCTGCCTTCTCCGGCTGTGTTGGCCGCGATCACCGGGCCGATGTCGAGCAGTCGCCAGCTGCCGGAACGGATGTCGAGCAGCCAGACGCCGCGGTCACCGGCTCGGGCGACCACGGTGGTGCTGCCGGGGCGGTGCGTGAATGCGGTCGGGCGCTCGGCTTCTGGCACCGCGCCCGGGTAAGCGATCTTCTCGGCCGTGAAGACGCCTTCATCGGCGGTGACGACCAGTGCGCCGTCGGCGCAGCCGAATACGATGCCGCGGCGGGTGGTCGCGGAGCCACGCGGGTCCATGCACGGTTCGGGCAGCGGTTGCAGGGTCGCGCCGTCACGGTCCCGGACTTCGGCCTGCCCGGACGGGTTCACCGTGATCAGGTGGGAGGCGTACGGGACGGCCAGGCCCGCGAGGGTGCGCTGTTCGATGATCGAGCCCGAATCCAGCGCCTTGCGGCCGAGCAGGTAGGTGCCGGTGCGGGTGATCACCGTGACCGTCTCGGAATCGCTGTGCACGGACAGGATTCCGCCGTGCCCGAGTGCGCCGAGCTCGCGGACGTCGGTCATGTAGTAGTGCATATGGTCGCCGTGGTCGACGGTCCAGGCGCCGCCGTCGACAATGCGTGCGGTGTCGGCGGTGGCCGGGTAGGCGAAGCGGTCGTCGGCGGCGATACCCGAGATGCCAGGGATCCGGCCTGCATCGGAGACCTTTTCGGTGAGCAGGTCTATGACGCGGATCGCTCCGTCCGTATCGGAGACCACCAAACGTGTTCGGGGTGAATCGGTTTCCTCCGCGCCCGGCACGTAGCCGTGCGGGAGGTCGGCCGGGGCGGGGTCGTCCGCCGGTTTGCCGCAGCCGAGCAGGGAGCCGAGCGAGGCCAGAACGGCGACCGCCACAACAAGATTCGGAGAGGCTGCGGCGAGACGGCGACGGGACCAGCCGAATCCGCCCGCACGGCGGAGGGTCGCACGCAGGGCGGCCGTCAGCGCGGAGGCGAAGAACAGTCCGACCGCGATGGCGGCGATGGTCGCGCCCGCCGCGGTGCCCGCATGCCAGGACACGAGAAGTCCTGTGACGGTGGAGAATCCGCCGAACAGCGCGGCCAGGGCCATTATCACCGGGATGCGGTGGGACCAGTAGGTGGCAGCGGCGGGCGGGGCGATGAGCAGGCCGAAGACCAGCAGGGTGCCCACGATATGAAAGGAGGCGACGATCGCCAGCGTCAGCAGTGCCAAGAGGGCGGCGTGTGCGAGCCGGGGTCGCAGGCCCAGGGTGTGCGCGGTGCGCGGGTCGAAGGCCAGGGCCACGAACGCGCGGTGACCGAGGACCGCGATCACCAGCGAAATACCTAGGGCCACAACCAGATAGACCAGGTCGCGGTCGCGGATGGCGAGGATGTCGCCGAACAGCATGCCGGTCACGTCCACTGCGAAGGATTGCGAGCGGGACACGATGATCACACCGAGCGAGAGCATGCCCGCGAACAGCAGGCCGATGGCGGTGTCGGCGGCGAAGCGGGCGCTGCGGCCCATGACGGTGACGCCCGCCGCCATGGCTCCGGCGCTGAAAGCCGCTCCCAGAAGCACGTTTCCGCCCAGCAGCGATGCCACGGCAACTCCGGGCAGCAGCCCGTGCGCCATGGCCTCGCCCAGGAATGCCATGCCGCGCATCACAACCCAGGTCCCGGCCAGGGCGCAGACGCAGGAGACAAGCAGTCCGCCCCAGAGTGCTCTCTGCACGAAGGACACCTCGAACGGGGCGATCAGGAACTCCACGGCACGGGACCATATACTGAAAACGATTTTCAGTTCAAGGTAGGTGAGGTAGTGAACACACGAGCGGCGTTGGAAACTCGCATTGACAAGCTAACTGCGGGCTACCGGTCACGGACCGTCTTGCACGAGGTGACGGCCACAATTCCGGCCGGCCGGGTGACCGCGATCGTCGGGCCGAACGGATCCGGAAAGTCCACGCTGCTCGGCGTGCTGGCCGGGGTGATCGCACCCCTGCGCGGCGAGGTGATCCGCCCGAGCCGCGAACGGGCCGCCTTCGTGGTGCAGCAGTCCGCCGTTCCGGCAACCTTGCCGATCACGGTGCGCGAGACCGTGGCCATGGGGCGGTGGGCGCATCGCGGACCGTGGCGGCGGCTCACCCGTGCCGATCACGCCGTGGTCGGTGACAGCCTCGAGCGAATGGGCATCACCGCTCTCGCCGAACGACGGTTGACCGACCTGTCCGGCGGCCAGCGCCAGCGCGCGCTCCTCGCCCGGGCCCTGGCGCAGCAATCCGATCTCCTACTGCTCGACGAGCCGACAACCGGGCTGGATATCGATGCGCAGCAGGAGATCTCACGCGTCCTCGCCGAAGCCGCCGCCACCGGAGTCACCGTGGTGCAGTCGACGCACGATCGCGCCGAGGCCGAGCGCGCCGATCACTGCCTGATGCTCCGCGACGGCCGGCTGGCCGGCTGTGGCACACCGCACCACGTCCTGGCCGCCTAGCCCTGATCGCCTCTCATGTATAGCCGGGCAGGCTGTGCATGAGAGGTCAACGGCCCCAGGCGAGTTTGATGCGGGTGGTGGCGAGGAAGTCGGCGGTGAGTTCGCGGAGGGCGAGGAATTGGCCTCCGGTGCCGTACTTCTGGCGGAGGCCGCCGAAGTCGGCGTATTCGGCGGCGGCGGCTATTTGGTTGGATTCGGGGATTCGGGTGGGGAACAGGCGGGGCAGGGCGTGGTTGCGGGAGAGGTCGTCGAGGACCTTGCGGTGGACTGCCGAGGAGCGGCGGTACTTGGTGATGACTACGCCGAGTTCTTCTATGGGGGCGCCCCATTCGTCGGCGAGGTGGCGGATGTGGTGCTGGACCGAGGGGATGCCGTAGGTGGACATGAAGTCGGGGATGGTGGGGATGAGATAGCCGTCGGCTATGCGCAATCCGTTCTGGGTGACGGTGCCCAGATTGGGCGGGCAGTCGATGAGCACGTAGTCGTAGTCGCCGAGGACATCCGCGAGGGAGGCGGCGAGGACGGTGGTGGGGTCGTTGCCGCGCAGGTGGGGCAGATCGTCCTGCTGGGCAATGAGTTTCGGGGAGGCGGGGAGCAGGTCCACCGAGGTGACCACCGACATGGGCGATACCTGGTGCTGGACCAGGCGGGCGGCATTGCCGGGGCGGCGGCCGCCGAGGGCGTCGGCGAAGACGGCGGCGAGGGTGTGGTCGGTGTGATCCAGTTCGTCCCTGCGGGTTTCGCCGACCATCATGGTGGTGAGGTTGGTCTGCGGGTCGAGGTCGACCAGCAGGACGCGTTTGCCGAATTCGACCGAGAGGATTTCGGCCAGGGCCGCGGTGGTGGTCGTCTTGCCCACGCCGCCTTTGAGATTGAAGACGGCGACCACATAGGGGCGGGCGCGGCCGCGGATCGGGTGTCGTTCCCAGATTCGCTGCGGCCGCTGCATTTCCAGGACTCGGGACGATTTCGACGGCCAGTCCCAGCCGAATCCGTTCTCCGCGCTCTCCCCCGCGCGAGCATCGGGCACCACGTCGCCACGCAACTCCACCAGCTCGCAACCCTCCATCGCCTGTACCGCCGCAGCGGTGCGAGACAGCCTAGTGACCGCTCCCGGTAGCGGGCGGATTCGACACGAGTGATCTCAGCTCTCGGGACGGACCCGGACAAAGCGCCGCAGGCAAACCGGCTAATCAGACATTTCACCTTCGACGCGCCGAACCCCGGCTCAATTCGACACGCCCAGTAACGTGGGGCCCATGACAGCTGTTGCAGATCGTTCGCTCGGGCCGGAACTGGTACGCACCGAGAGCATCGGCGAGGCCGATGTGCTCGTCATCGGACTCACCTCCGCCGACGACGGACCCGTGATCGCCCCCGCGGATGCCTTCAACGATGTGCTGGACGCCGACACCCGCGCGGCCCTGGTCGCCGCGCTCCGCGCCGTCGGGGCCAAGGGCAAGCCCGAAGAGCTGACCCGGATTCCGGCGCCCGCCGGCCTCGGCGTGGACAGTGTGCTGGCCGTCGGCCTCGGCCCGGCCGAGAAGGTCGACGCCGAACAGATCCGCAAGTCCGCCGGTGTGGCCGGGCGCGCGCTCACCGGCACCGGCACCGCGGTCACCACGCTGTCGGGGCTGGATCTGGGTGCGGCGGCCGAGGGCTTCTACCTCGGCGCGTACCAGTTCACCGCGTTCCGGTCGGCCAAGTCCGCGCCGAAGCCGGGCGACCAGCCGGTCGGCCGCGTCGAATTCCTGGTCCCCGACGCGGGATTCGGCGTCGAGGCGCTGTTCCGCGCCCAGGCCGTGGCCGAAGCCGTCGCCACCGCACGGGATTTCGTGAACACCCCGCCGAACGCGCTGTTCCCGGCCGAATTCGCCAATCGCGCAGCCGAATTGGCCAAGGCCGCCGGGCTCCAGGTGGAGATCCTGGACGAGAACGAGCTGGAGACCCAGGGGTACGGCGGCATCCTCGGCGTCGGCAAGGGCTCCTCGCGGCCGCCGCGGCTCATCCGCATCACCTACGCCGGCGGTGACAAGAAGGTCGCGCTCATCGGCAAGGGCATCACCTTCGACACCGGCGGCATCTCCATCAAGCCGGCCGCGAACATGGAGAACATGACCTCCGATATGGGCGGCGCGGCGGCGGTCATCGCCACCACGCTGCTGGCGGCGCGGCTGAGCCTGCCCGTCACGGTCACCGCGACCGTGCCCATGGCCGAGAACATGCCCTCGGCCACCGCGCAGCGCCCCGGCGATGTGCTGGTGCAGTACGGCGGGACCACCGTCGAGGTGCTCAATACCGATGCCGAGGGCCGGCTGATCCTGGCCGACGCCATCGTGCGCGCGGGCGAGGACGAGCCGGACTACATCATCGACGTCGCCACCCTCACCGGTGCGCAGATGGTGGCGCTGGGCACCCGCACCCCGGGCGTCATGGGCACCGACGCCTTCCGCGATCGAGTGGCGCGCATCTCCCAGGGCGTCGGCGAGAACGCCTGGGCCATGCCGCTTCCCACGGAACTGCGGGCGGATCTCAACTCCAAGATCGCCGATCTGGCGAATGTGGCGGCGCACCGCTGGGGCGGAATGCTCTCGGCCGCACTGTTCCTCAAGGAGTTCGTGCCGGAGTCGGTGCAGTGGGCGCACCTGGATGTGGCGGGTCCGGCGTACAACACCGGCGGGCCGTTCGGCTACATCGGCAAGGGCGGCACCGGCGTTCCGGTGCGCACGCTCATCGCGACCCTGGAAGACATCGCCGCGGAGTGAGTCCGGCAGTCGGCGGGGCCGTAGGGGTCCCGCCGACACCGTGCGCGACGCTCCGGAGCCTCTCCGGGGGCCGCCGAAAGATATATCTTGTGCGGCGGCCGAGCTGTTCTACTCCTCGACCGGATCCGCCGGCATGCCCACGACGAACAGGATTCGGTCGTGGTATTCGACCGAATCCACCTGGAAGAGCTGCAGATCGATGGTGCGCGTCGCGCCCGTCTCGGCGTCGCGCAGCACCATGCGCGGGGTCTCGCGGCCGTAGCCCGCGTCCCCGGCCTCCCAGATGCGCCGGAATTCCGGAAAGCGGCTGAGATCCTCGAGAGTTTCGGCCCACCATTTGGGATTGTCGGAGCGGCCGATGAAACCGCGCACGAGCGAAACCGTCAGGTATGCCTCGCGTTCCCATTCCACCAAAGCATGTTTCGAGCGTTCGTCGGCAAATACCCAGCGCAGAATGCTGCCGTTGTCGAGAATGCCGGTGAAGGTCTGGCCGTAAGCGGCGTTGCAGGCCAGCACATTCGAGCGGGTGTCGAGATAGGCGGCCGGATTCGGTTCGTGCCGGATCAGGCTCTGCCGCATGCCCGCCGACAGCGACGCGCGCAGATCGTCGACGGTCGGCATGTCGAGTCCGGTCAGGCCGGCCAGGTCGTAGAGGTGCCTGCGGTCGGCGTCCGATACCAGGTCCTTCTCGTCCAGGCAGCCGATCAGGGCCTCCACCACGGTGCGGGTGGGTTTGCGGTCGCGGTCGTCGAGTTCCAGGTGCGCGACGTAGCTGGCGCTCAGATGCGCGGAGCGGGCCAGCCTTTCGCGGGAGATGCCGCGCGCATCGCGCAACCGCCGCAGGACTGATCCGAAGGTCGGTAGCGATAGCGCATCACCCGCGGGTGATTCTTTCTTATGCAATGCAGCTACCCCTCGGGAAAAAAGTCAACGCAGCCAGGACCGAGGTCCATACTCCTGCCTGTATATCAGGCAAATACAAGGCAACTCCATGCTTCCCACACGTGTGTTTCGGAAGATTCATTTTCCTCGCCACCGTCCGGTTTGCCGCGCCGAGGTCCGAATGACGGGATTTCCGCCGGTTGAAGCCACAACCGGCACCGGCGCAGACTCGGTCGGACGTCCAGCACAGCGATGCGGACCACAGGCGTGCGCGCCCCGATCGACCGGTGACATGGGACACGCCCCGACCTGGACGTCCGCGCAGTTCGCGGCGGTCGGGGACCGCTCACAAACCGGGCGGCGGTAGCGAGAGGTCCGGTGATCGGCCGCCCTGTGACACGCCGCACGCGCGGTAGTGCAAGGATGGGTTCCGGAACAACAACCTACGGATCTCCGGGGGCCACAGAAAGTTCGGTGGTCGTACGGGAGTTCATCGCGACCCGCGGTGAAATCCACCCGGAGACAAACTGTTTAACCCGACGAGCAGTCAGAGGAGTCAACGGACATGGCCTTCTCCGTCCAGATGCCGGCTCTTGGTGAGAGCGTCACCGAGGGCACTGTGACCAGGTGGCTGAAGCAGGAAGGAGACACGGTCGAGGTCGACGAGCCGCTGCTCGAGGTCTCCACCGACAAGGTCGACACCGAAATCCCGTCTCCCGCAGCCGGTGTCCTGGTCAAGATCGTGGCGCAGGAAGACGACGTCATCGAGGTCGGCGGCGAACTCGGCGTGATCGGCGACGCGGGCGAGGCTCCGGCCCCCGCTTCGGCCCCTGCCCCCGCTGCCGCTGAGCCGGCACCCGCACCCGCACCCGAACCGGCCCCCGCGCCGCAGGCCGCCGCTCCGGCTCCGGCCCCCGCGCCTGCCCCGGCTCCGGCCCCCGCCGCCGCCGCCGCGAACGGTACCCCGGTGAAGATGCCCGAGCTGGGCGAATCCGTCACCGAGGGCACCGTCACCCGCTGGCTCAAGCAGGTCGGCGATCAGGTCGAGGTCGACGAGCCGCTGCTCGAGGTCTCCACCGACAAGGTCGACACCGAGATCCCGTCGCCCGTCGCGGGCACGCTGCTGGAGATCACCGCGCAGGAGGACGACGTGGTGAACGTCGGCGGCCAGCTCGGTGTGATCGGCTCGGGCTCGCCCGCCGCGGCTCCCGCTCCGGCCCCGGCTCCCGCGCCCGCTCCGGCCCCGGCTCCCGCCGCGGCTGCTCCGGCTCCGGCCCCGGCTCCCGCCGCGGCTGCTCCGGCTCCGGCTCCCGCGCCCGCTCCGGCCCCCGCGCAGAAGCCCGCTCCGGTTCCCGCCGGTGCGACTCCGGCCGACGAGCCGTCCACCAACGGCGGCCCCTACGTGACCCCGCTGGTGCGAAAGCTGGCCCAGGAGAACGGCGTCGACCTCGCGAGCATCACCGGCTCCGGTGTCGGCGGCCGCATCCGCAAGCAGGATGTGCTCGCCGCCGCCGAGGCCAAGAAGGCTCCGGCGCCCGCCGCCGCGGCCCCGGCTGCCGCCGCTCCGGCCGCGCCCGCCGCATCCGCTCCGGCCGCCCGTCCGAGCCTGGCGCACCTGCCCGGCACGGTCCAGAAGGCCAACCGCATCCGCCAGATCACGGCCGCCAAGACCGTCGAGTCGCTGCAGACCACCGCGCAGCTGACGCAGGTCCACGAGGTCGACATGACCAAGATCGCGGCGCTGCGCAACAAGGCCAAGGCCGCGTTCAAGCAGCGGGAGGGCGTGAACATCACGTTCCTGCCCTTCTACGCCAAGGCCGTCATCGAGGCGCTGGCGGTGCACCCGAACGTGAACGCCTCGTACAACGAGGAGACCAAGGAGATCACCTACCACTCGGTGGTCAACCTGGGCATCGCGGTCGACACCGACAAGGGCCTGCTGTCGCCGGTCATCCACAACGCCAACGACCTGTCGCTGGCGGGCCTGGCCCGCGCCATCGCCGATATCGCCAACCGGGCGCGCACCGGCGGCCTGAAGCCGGACGAGCTGGCGGGCGGCACGTTCACCATCACGAACATCGGTTCGCAGGGCGCGCTGTTCGACACCCCGATCCTGGTCACGCCGCAGGCGGCCATGCTGGGCACCGGGGCAATCGTCAAGCGCCCCATGGTGATCAGCGATGACGGCAGCGAGTTCATCGGCATCCGCTCGATGGCCTACCTGCCGCTGACCTACGATCACCGGCTCATCGACGGCGCCGACGCCGGCCGCTTCCTCACCACGGTCAAGCACCGTCTCGAGGAGGCCGGGTTCGAGGGCGACCTCGGCCTGTAGGTAGCGCGGTTCGCATGAAGGTAGTGGTCGCCGGCTCGTCCGGACTGATCGGTACGGCGCTCGTCGCGGCTCTGCGCCGCGACGGGCATCGGGTCATCCGTCTGGTGCGGCGGCCCGCCGCGGCCCCGGACGAGTTCCGCTGGGATCCCGCACGGGCCGATCTGGACGAGCGGGCACTGCGCGATGCGGACGCCGTGGTGAATCTCTGCGGCGCGAGCATCGGGCGGCGGCGCTGGAACGGCAGCTACAAGCAGGAGCTGCGGGACAGCCGGGTCGTGCCGACCGATGTGCTGGCCTCCGCGGTCGCCGCCCTGGGGGTGCCGACGCTGGTGAACGCCAGCGGCGTGCACTACTACGGCGGCGCCACCGGTGACCGTGTCGTCACCGAAAGCGACTCCGCCGGAACGGGTTTCCTCGCGAGCCTGTGCCGGGACTGGGAGGACGCGACCACATACGCCGCCGAGGCCGGGGTGCGCACTGTGCTCCTGCGCAGCGCGGTGGTGCTGGCCCGGCACGGCGGCATGTTGGGGCAGCTGTATCCGCTCTATGCCCTGGGGCTGGGCGGGCGGCTGGGCAACGGCCGCCAGTATCTGCCGTGGATCTCGCTCGCCGACGAGGTAGCGGGCATTGTCTTCGCTTTGACCCGGGAGAGCGTCTCGGGCCCGGTGAACATGGTGGGCCCGGCTCCGGTCACCAATGCCGAGTTCACGCGCGCGGTCGGTCGCGCCATGCACCGGCCCACTCCCCTGGTGGTGCCGGCCTTCGCATTGCGTTGGGCCGTGGGCGAATTCGCGCAGGAGGGGATTCTGCACGGGCCGCGCGCCATTCCCGCGGCGCTGGAGGAGGCCGGGTTCGAGTTCCAGCATCCGACCATCGGGGCGGCGCTGGCGGCCACGCTCGGCCGGAACTGACGTAGAGGCGCAGTAGCTGAACACCAGGCCAAAAGCGGTCCGTTTCACACTCGGCGTATGGTGGATGATCCACGACTTCGGTAGCGCGCGATGCGCTACGGATCCCGGACCAGCAGGTGCGAACGTCCGCCATCCGGTAACTCGGTAATAGCAGATTCCGATAACTCCCCATTCGACCCGTGTGGATTACGGGCCATCGAGTGACAGGGGGTCACCATGTTCAAGAAAATCGCGGCCGACCTGGTCGTCGCATTCGCGCTGCTGGCGGCCGGATACCACGCCCCGACGATCAACGACCCCTATCACTGCCTGCCACACGTGATGGCCCCCGGTGAACTCGTGCAGTGCCTCGACGACGATTGACGACCCGGGCGAGGTCCAGCTCACAGGCCCATCCTGGCTACCGTTGACCCCGTGAGCGAAACCTCCTCCCCCGCGCGCACCGAACTCCTGGTGCGCGACGCCCGCGCGAGCGATCTGCCGGAAATCCTGGCGATCCACAACCACGCCATTGCCGAGACCACCGCCATCTGGGATACCGAACCGGCCGACCTCGACGAACGCAAGGCGTGGTTCGAGACGCGCACCGCGGGCGGCTACCCGATCCTGGTCATCGAGATCGACGGCGCGGTCGCCGGGTACGCCAGCTACGCCCAGTTCCGGCCGAAGTCGGGATACCGCTTCTCCGTGGAGAATTCGGTGTACGTGGCGGAGAAATTCCAGCGCCGGGGTGTGGCCCGCACACTCATGACCGCACTGCTCGAGCGCGCCCGGCGCAGTGGCGTGCACGTCATGGTGGCCGCCATCGAATCCGGCAACACCACCTCCATCGCACTGCACCAGAAGTTCGGCTTCGAGATCGTCGGGCGCATGCCGGAGGTCGGGCACAAGTTCGGGCGCTGGATCGATCTGACGCTCATGCAACTCGTCATCGACGATGGCGTAACGTCGCTGTCGTGAGCGAGAGCACCACCGCCGCCTCTGTCACCAACAGCACGGCCACCACCCCGGCCCGCGGCACCTCGGCCCGCCTCGACAGCACCCCGCTGCTGGTGGAGGAATTGGGCCTCATCGACTACACCCTGGCGTGGGAGAAGCAGCGCGAGATCGCGGGCGAACGCGCCGAAGGCATCGGACAGGATCGGCTGCTGCTGCTGGAGCATCCGTTCGTGTTCACCGCCGGCCGCCGCACCGAAGCGCAGGACATGCCGATGGACGGCAGCCCGGTCATCGAGGTGGACCGCGGCGGCAAGATCACCTGGCACGGGCCCGGACAGCTGGTCGGGTATCCGATCATCCGGCTAGCGGAACCGGTCGATGTGGTCGCCTATGTGCGGCGGCTCGAGGAAGCCCTGATCAGCGTGTGCGCGCAGCTGGGCGTGAATACCGGTCGGGTGGAAGGGCGTTCGGGCGTGTGGGTGCCCGCGAACGATTTCCTGCCGGAGCGGAAGGTCGCGGCCATCGGAGTGCGCGTGCAGCGCGGCGTGGCCATGCACGGGATTTCGCTCAACTGCAATTCCAGCCTCGACGGCTTCAACGCCATCGTGCCGTGCGGAATTCGCGACGCCGGCGTCACCACTCTGTCCCGGGAACTGGGCCGCGAAGTGACCGTCGCCGAAGTGCGCCCGCTGGTTGCCGAGGCCATTACCGCCGCGCTCAATGGCGAGCTCCCGGTTACCGATCACACGATCAACCGTCCCGCCCCGGTCACCGACAAGGTGCCCGCCAAGGCGGAATGATCACGAGCGTAGGGTGGAACGAGTGACCTCCGTCGATACCCCGACATCGAACACCCCGGCCGCACCGGACCCCATCGCGGCCTCCGCTGGTCCCTCCGTGGTTACGCAAGCGGCCGCCTCCGGGCCCGTGGCTGCGCCCGCAGGCCGCAAGCTGCTCCGCATCGAAGCCCGCAACGCCGAGACTCCGATCGAGCGCAAACCCAAGTGGATTCGCACCCGCGCCACCATGGGCCCCGAGTACTCCGAGCTCAAGGGACTGGTGAAACGCGAAGGGCTGCACACGGTCTGCGAGGAAGCCGGGTGCCCCAACATCTTCGAATGCTGGGAAGATCGCGAGGCCACCTTCCTCATCGGCGGTGAACAGTGCACCCGCCGCTGCGACTTCTGCCAGATCGACACCGGCAAGCCCGCCGCGCTGGACCGCGACGAACCGCGGCGCGTGGCCGAGAGCGTGCAGGCCATGGGGCTGCGCTACTCGACCATCACCGGCGTCGCCCGCGACGATCTGGAAGACGGCGGTGCGTGGCTGTACGCGGAAACCGTGCGCGCCATCAAAGCGCTGAACCCGCACACCGGCGTCGAGCTGCTCATCCCGGATTTCAATGCCGATCCCGAGCAGCTGGCCGAGGTGTTCTCCTCCCGGCCCGAGGTGCTCGCGCACAATCTGGAGACGGTGCCGCGCATCTTCAAGCGCATTCGCCCGGCCTTCCGCTACGAGCGCTCCCTCGCGGTGATCACCGCCGCCCGCGCGGCCGGACTGGTCACCAAGTCCAACCTCATTCTCGGCATGGGTGAGACGCCCGAAGAGGTCACCGCGGCCATGCGGGATCTGCACGAGGCCGGATGCGACATTCTGACCATTACGCAGTACCTGCGGCCGTCGCCGCGGCATCATCCGGTGGACCGGTGGGTCAAGCCGGAGGAATTCGTCGAGCACTCGAAGGTCGCGACCGAACTCGGATTCGCCGGCGTCATGGCCGGGCCGCTGGTGCGCTCGTCCTACCGCGCGGGCCGGTTGTACGCGCAGGCCATGGCGCATCACGGCCGTGAGATCGCGCCGGAGATGGCGCATCTCGCCGAAGAGGGCACCGCCTCGCAGGAGGCCACCTCGGTGCTGGCGCGTTACGGCTCCTGACATTGTTCGCGCCTCGGGCCGGAATCCCCGCGACGGGGTTCCGGCCCGTGTCGTATTCCGGGGTGGCATCACCCAATAGCGCGTTTCGTGGACGCGATCGGGGCACCGGTGGGAAGGTTGAGATACCGCATCTATCGACCCCGGAGCGAGCCATATGGTCGAGCGAACGAGTGCGTCGGCAGGCGCCAACGGCAGGGCAGTGACGGCCGAAAGGCCGGAGGACATACGAAATGTGGTGCTGGTAGGGCACAGCGGGTCCGGCAAGACCACGCTGGTGGAAGCCCTCGCGGTGGCCACGGGGGCGGTGATTCGAGCCGGGAGAGTCGAGGACGGCACTTCGGTGTCGGATTACGACGATATCGAGCAACGCCAGCATCGCTCGGTGCAATTGTCGGTGGTGCCGATGGGGTGGGAAGGCAGGAAGATCAACCTCCTCGACACCCCCGGCTATGCCGATTTCGTCGGAGAATTGAGGGCCGGTCTGCGAGCAGCGGACGCGGCCCTTTTCGTGCTCTCCGCCGCCGCGGGAATCGAAGGCGTGGGCGGGCCGACATTGGCGCTGTGGGAGGAATGCGCGGGCGTGGGCATGCCGCGCGCCATTGTGCTCACCCATTTGGACACGGCGCGGGCCGATTTCGACGACATGACCGAGACCTGCCGGGAAATACTCGGCGGCGGGAAGTCGGAAAGTATTCTGCCGCTGCATCTTCCGGTGTACGGGGCGAAAGGCGCGGACGGGCATCGGCCGGTGGTCGGGCTCATCGATCTACTGACGCAGCATGTTTACGACTATTCGAGCGGAGAGCATCTGGAGATGCCCGCCTCGGAGGAACAGCGCGAGCAGCTGGAGGAGGCGCGCAATCGCCTCATCGAGGGGATCATTGCCGAAAGTGAGGACGAGACCCTCATGGATCGGTATATCAGCGGCGAGGAGATCGACCTCGATACGCTGGTCGCCGACCTCGAAAAGGCCGTCGCGCGAGGGAGTTTCCATCCCGTGCTGATCGCCGCGCCGCCGCCGGAAGGGGCGAAGCAGGGGCTCGGGACGGTGGAGATCCTGGATCTCATCACGAGTGGATTCCCCACTCCCGCAGAGCATCCGGTGTCGGCCACCAGCGCCAAGGGTAAATCCGCGCCGCTGGTGTGCGATCCGGGAGCGCCGCTGGCGGCCGAGGTCATCCGGACGGCCTCGGATCCGTATGTGGGCCGGATGTCGCTGGTGCGCGTGTTCTCCGGCACCCTGCGCGCGGACGAGACCGTGCACGTGTGCGGGCACGGGCCCACCGAGACCGCCAATCACGACTCCGACGAGCGCATCGGCGCGGTGTCCGTGCCGTTCGGCAAACAGCAGCGCCCGCTCGGGCAGGGCATTGCCGGGGATATCGTGTGCGTCACCAAACTCGCGCGCGCGGAAACCGGGGATACCTTGTCCACCAAGGATTCTCCGCTGCTCATCGAACCGTGGTCCATGCCGGATCCGCTGCTGCCGATCGCCATCAAGGCACACAGCAAGGCCGACGAGGACAAACTCTCACAGGGTTTGAACCGGCTCGTCGCCGAGGATCCGACGGTGCGGCTGGAACAGAATCCGGACACCCGGCAGCTGGTGCTGTGGTGCCTGGGCGAAGCGCATCGCGATGTGGCGCTGGAACGGCTGCGCTCCCGATTCGGGGTGCAGGTGGACACCATCGAGCACAAGGTGGCGCTGCGCGAGACCTTCGCCGGTTCGGCCTCCGGGCGCGGACGGCATGTGAAGCAGTCCGGCGGGCACGGGCAGTACGCCATCTGCGAGATCGAGGTCGCTCCCCTGCCCGAGGGGTCGGGCATCGAGTTCGTGGACAAGGTGGTCGGCGGAGTCGTTCCGCGCCAGTTCATTCCGTCGGTGGAGAAGGGCGTGCGCGCCCAGGCCCTGCGTGGCGTGGCGGCCGGCTACCCGCTGGTGGACGTGCGCGTGACGCTCTTCGACGGCAAAGCGCACTCGGTGGATTCCTCCGACGCCGCCTTCCAGATGGCCGGCGCCCTCGCCCTGCGCGAGGCCGCGAGTTCGGCGAAGATCAGCCTGCTGGAGCCGATCTCCGAAGTGCTGGTCGTGGTGACCGACGAATACGTGGGCGCGGTCCTCGGTGACCTCTCCGGCCGCCGCGGCCGCGTACTCGGCACCGAACCCATCGGCCGCGGCGGCCGCACCGCCATCCGCGCCGAAGTGCCCGAGCTCGAATTGAGCCGCTACGCGGTGGATCTGCGTTCACTGGCGCACGGCGCGGCCACCTTCGCCCGCACCTACGCCCGGCACGAACCCATGCCCACCCAGCTGGCGGAGAACATGCGGGCGAAGAACTCCGACTGAGAATCCCCCGTGAATGACGAAAGGCCGCCTGCTCGGCGGCCTTTCGCAACTGCCTACTTCTTCTCGCAGGCGATGCCGTCGCGATCCCGATCCAATTCGATGCGGTAGCCCGGCTGACCCTCGCGAATATTGGAAGCCCCGGCGGCGTCCCCAGTGCTTGCTACAACAGCTGGTTCAAGAACAGCACATTCGAGCGCGCTTCAGCAAAGAGATGGCGGGATACCGCTGCCCGGCATGTCCCCGCCGCGAATCGCCCGTACCCGGCCACTATCCTGGGTGCCATGGCAGCAGGTAAGGGCGGTAACCCGTCGAAGGAAGCGAAGGCCGCGGCTAAGGCGGCTCGTAAGGCGGAGTCCAAGCAGCGTCGGCAGCAGCTGTGGCAGGCGTTCCAGATGCAGCGCAAGGAAGACAAGGCGCTGCTGCCGCTGATGATCGGCGCTTTCGTCGGTGTGACCGTGCTGTTCCTGGTGATCGGGTTGATCTTCGGGTTGCAGTGGTTCCTGCTGCCGATCGGTCTGCTGCTGGGTGCGCTGGCCGCGTTCATCATCTTCGGGCGGCGGGTGCAGAAGAACGTGTACACCAAGGCCGAGGGGCAGGCCGGGGCGGCGGCGTGGGTGCTCGACAACCTGCAGGGCAAGTGGCGGGTCACCCCGGGTGTGGCCGCGACCACGCAGCTGGATGCCGTGCATCGCGTGGTCGGGCTGCCGGGCGTGATCCTGGTGGCCGAAGGGTCGCCGTCGCGGGTGAAGTCGCTGCTGGCGCAGGAGAAGAAGAAGGTGTCGCGGCTGGTCGGCGATACGCCGATCTACGACGTGATCATCGGCAACGAGAAGGATCAGGTGCCGCTCAAGGAGCTGCAGAAGTTCCTGACCAAGCTGCCGCGCAATATCGACACCAAGCGGATGGATCTGATCGAGGGCCGGTTGTCGGCGCTGGCGACCCGCGGCGGCCCGGCGCTGCCGAAGGGTCCGCTGCCCTCCGGAGCGAAGATGAAGGGCATGCAGCGGTCGATTCGCCGCCGCTGAGCCAACCCAGCCACCGAGGCCCGCGTCCGATTCGGACGCGGGCCTTCGTGTATTTCGGGGATGTTCGTGCAGGTCAGCGCCGATTCGCTTGAGCGCGTTCGGATTCGGTGAAAAAAGTTTCGGCGGACGGGAATGAACTCCGAGCCTCTAACCTTCTATGTATCGATAGCCGGTTAGACGAACCGGCGCCGAACGACAGGACGAAACAATGACCGCCACCGTGCGCCACCACACCGTGCAGATCCAGGGCCAGGACATCTTCTACCGCGAGGCCGGGGACGCCTCGAAGCCGACCGTCGTTCTGCTGCACGGGTTTCCGTCCAGCTCGGCGATGTTCCGCAATCTGCTGCGCGACCTCGGCGACGACTACCATCTGATCGCCCCCGACCACATCGGCTTCGGCCAGTCGGCCATGCCGCAGGTCGACGAATTCGAGTACAGCTTCGAGAAGCTCACCGAGATCACACTGGAACTGATCGACACCCTCGGCATCGACCGCTTCGCGCTCTACATCCAGGACTACGGCGCACCCATCGGCCTGCGCATCGCCTCGCGCAACCCCGAGCGCGTCACCGCGCTGATCACCCAGTCCGGCAATGCGTACCTGGAAGGCTTCACCCCGTTCTGGGAGGTGCTGTTCGCCCACGCCAACGACCGCGCCACCCACGAGCCCGAGGTGCGCAAGCTGCTCGAACTCGACGCCACGAAATGGCAGTACCTGCACGGTGTTCCGGAAGACCGCAAGGCGTCGATCAGCCCGGACACCTGGACCCTGGATCAGGCGTACCTGGATCGGCCCGGCAACAAGGAGATCCAGTTGGAGCTGTTCGCCGACTACAAACTCAACCTCGACGGCTACCCGGCCTTCCAGAAGTACTTCGCCGAATACCAGCCGCCGACGCTGATCACCTGGGGTGAGCACGACGAGATCTTCGGCGCGGACGGCGCGCGGGCCTACCTGCGCGATCTGCCCGATGCCGAATTGCATCTGCTGAACGCCGGCCACTTCGCCCTGGAGACCCACGGCGCCGAAATCGCCGCGTACATCAGGGACTTCCTGGGCCGCACCCTGAGCTGACGGATTCCCCGCGCCGCAGCGCTTTTCGCCCCTACTCCCCCGGCGCCGGCAGGCAGATCGAGGCTCCCACACCGAAATCCAGCCACCGGCCGGTGGGCGTCGTGGTCACCCGCAGCACCACAGCGGTGCAGTGCGGACAGCGCACCACCGTGCCCGGGCAGCGCACGTAGACCAGGGCGCGGGCCAGCGGCTCCACCACACCGCAAGCGCCGCAGCGACATCCGCATCCGGTGAGATCGGCGGTGAAGATCTCCGACAGCATCCCGGCGAGCACATTCCCGTCCAGGTGCAGATCCTCGCCAGTCTCGGCGGCGTAGGTGTAGGGCATCGTCATGGCGGCTACTTCCCTGTCGGTCCGAAGCGTTCGGTTCTGATCATGGCCGGGTCGTGGCCGAGGGAAACCAGTGCGGCGGCGGCGAATTCGACGAATCCGGTGGGGCCGCACACATAGCAGGTGACCTCGGGCGACGGCGGCAAGGCGTGCGCGGCGATCTCCTCGGCGCTCAGCCTGCCGGGTGGGCGGGGATGCCCCAGCGGTGCGCTGCGCGTGTACGCGAGGAAGAGCCGCACCGCCGCATCCTCCACCGGCTCCGGATCCGAACCGGTGTAGGCCCGGCCGTGCACCGGATCATCACCCCACTCGGACCGGTAGTACAGATCGACCGGATCGCGCAGCGAGTAGATCACCCGGAAAGCGCTGGTATGCACCGAATTCCGGCGCGACCGGAGCATGGCGGTGAGCGGGACGATGCCAGATCCGCCCGCGATCAGCACCGCCGCGCCGCCCCGATCCGGATTCCAGACGAACCAGCCGCCGACCGGGCCGCGGACCTCGATCCGCGCACCCACCGGCAGGACATCGACCAGATAGCCGGAGACCTCACCGTCGGGCACCCGCTGCACGGTGAGCTCGATCAGATCGCCTGCGGCCGGGGCGGCGAGCGAGTAGCTGCGCACGGCCTGGTAGCCGTCGGGGGCGGTGAGGCGCACGTCCACATGCTGGCCTGGTAGATGCCCCGGCCAATTGTCCACGCGCAGAACGAGAGTGCGGGCCGATGCGGTTTCGAAGCGGGCCTCGACCAATTCGGCGGGCTGCCAGCGCATCAGTCGCCCTGATAGCGCTGTTCGCGCCACGGGTCGCCGAGGCTGTGGTAGCCGCCGCTCTCCCAGAATCCGGGTTCGTCCTGGTCGAGGAGCCGAATTCCCTTGACCCACTTGGCGGATTTCCACAGATACAGGTGCGGGACGAGCAGCCGCACCGGGCCGCCGTGTTCGGGACTCAGGTCCTCGCCGTCGAAAGTGTGTACCAGCCAGGCTTTTCCATCCACCAGCTCATCCAGGGGCAGGTTGGTGGTGTAGCCGCCGTAACTGGACACCGAGGCGTATTCGGCTTGGGTTTCGATGTTTTCGAGGAGGGTGTCGAGTGAGACGCCCTGCCAGTCGGTGTCGAGTTTGGACCAGCGGGTCACGCAGTGGATGTCCGTGTGCGGGCGCTGCTGCGGCAGGGACATGAATTGCGGCCAGCTCCAACTGTATTGGCGGCCGGTCTCATTGGTGATGCTGAACTGCCAGCGGTCGATGCCGATGTGCGGGGTGGGTCCGGCCGACAGCACCGGGAAGTCGTCGACCAGGTATTGGCCGGGCGGCACGCGGTCACCGGTCTGTCGCGGGCGGCCTTGGAAGCCGGGCGAAAAGCTGCTCATGCGATCACTTCCCTCCGGGGGAACGGCAGGTGTCACAGCATGGTGGTGCGCGTCCCAGCGTACGGGATCAGACGTGGCGGCCGAGGAAGCCGACCACATCCGGGGTGATGGTGCGCCAATATTCCTCGGTGTGGCCGCCGGGCGTGACGCGGGCGATCTCGAGCCGGGCCGAGCTCATGAAGCGGCGGTTGCCGTCGATGAATTTGTCGCGGTCCCCGCACCACACGCCGATCGGGGACGGGCCGAGCTTGTCGGTATTGCGCAGCGGGTCCAGGGCGGCCCATTCGTCCGGTGTGGAGAAGGCATTGCGCTTGCTCATCTCCGGCCACGAGGTGAGCAGGCCCGGCGAGATGGCGGCGATGGCATTGGCGGCCCGGCCGCGTTCGTTGCGCCGGCGCGAGTAGACGAGCGCGCCGAAGCCGCCCATGGACACTCCGGTGCAGGCGAAGGGTTCTCCGGCGGGTCCGCCGAGGCGGCGGGCGGCCAGCCACTGCGGGACCTCGTCGAGCAGCATGCGCATGGGGTCGTCGCCGGAGTGGTGTTCGTGCCAGTAGTTGTCGCCGCCGTCGATGGCGATGAAGCCGAAGGCGGGCACCAGCCGGGTGGCCACGGCGACCGACAGCACGTCGGCGAGTCCGCCGACCGCGGCCTCGTGGGCATTGCCGTGCAGGCCGTGCAGCAGCAGCGACATGGGCAGGCCGTCCAGCGGGACGGTCGGCGGGAGGATGGTCACCACGTCGACCTCGCGGCCGCGGGCGGCGGAGAAGAGGCGTTCGGTGCGGATGGTGGCGTCGATGCCGAGGACGGTCTTGCCGTCCACGGCGCCCGCGTGCAGGGTGCGTTGCGGGGTGTCGGCGTCGGGGGCGGCGTTCACGCTGGCGCTCACCGCCGCGGCTCCGGCGGCGGCGACGCCGAGCAGACCCGCGGACGCGAACAACGATCGCCGACTGAACGCTCGTTCGCCGGTTCGGTTGTTCTCACCCATGAATCCTCCGTCAGCACCACAGCGGCTATTCGCCCTGACACGAGCTCAGCACAGCTCGGCCCTGGCAGAACGCCGCCACGATACCGACGCAAAGCAACATTCGGTAACAAATTGGCTACGAAGGAGCTGAATTCTTGCCAAGAGTTAGCGGGCGTATGCGAGCGCGGTGCCGGTGGCCCGGTCGTGCATGCCGCGGCCGTCCGCGTCGGAGAAGAGCGCGGGGATGACGAACAGCAGGATGACCTGCCGGGCCAGGGCGCGCACGAAGCCGACGGGGGCCGCGGCGTCCACGCGGATCACGCGCATCTTGAGGAAGTACTGGCCGGGAGTGAAACCGAACAGGGTCACGGCGATGACGCCGATGGCGAACCACACCAGCAGGGTGGGAGTCGACAGCTGGCTCATGATCAGCGTGAAATCCGAGGGCGGCTGCTGGCCCTCCGGGATGGTCATCTTGGCGAGCATCTCGTCGGCGTTCGGCCGCACGATGAGCGCGGCCAGGCCGATGGACATGAACCAGTCGACCATGAGGGCCACGATGCGGCGCATCATCGGCGCGAGTGCGCCCGCACCGGATTCGGGCAGCCCCAGGTCCTTGCCGGGGTAGTCACCGGGCTCGTTGTTGCCGGAATCGGCGTTCGGTCCGGACAGCCAGGAGCCGGTGATGCGTGCCATGGCCCCCAGCTTAGGCGGCGCACGCCGACCGGTTTCGCTCCCCTGCCGTGCGTTCGCTCGCACTGCGGGGGCCGTGCTTCCGTGGTTGACTGCGGTGACGCGCGACTCGGGTTAACCGCGCGGCTGCCGCCCTCGGTGAGGATTCTCACCACCGAGCGGCCGCGACACGTAAGACCCCTATCTTTTCGGAGTCTTAGCGAACTGCTGGCGCAGGTGGATGGCAGGATATCGGTGCTGGTCGAGCGTCACTCCGTGACCGGACAGGCCACTCGGCGAACCCGGGGGCACCGCCGACCCCCCGGCCAGCTGTACGTGTAACACTGACGAAACACAGCCTTGATTGCGGGGAAACACCGCGTCCATACCGTCTGGTCGCGACGAACCCATGCACTCACAACTGGCTGGGAACCGATCCGTAAGGAGTACTAAGTGGCGTTCAGCACGGCCGACGAGGTCATCAAGTACATCAAGGAGGAGGAGGTCGAGTACGTCGACGTTCGGTTCACCGACCTCCCCGGTGTGCAGCAGCACTTCTCGATCCCGGCGAAGGCGTTCACCGCTGACCTCGCCGAAGAGGGCCTGGCGTTCGACGGTTCCTCCGTCCGCGGCTTCCAGTCGATCGACGAGTCGGACATGCTGCTGCTGCCCGACTTCAGCACCGCCCGCCTGGACCCGTTCCGTGCCGCGAAGACCGTCAACCTGAACTTCTTCGTGCACGACCCGTTCACCCGCGAGGCCTACTCCCGCGACCCGCGCAACATCGCGCGTAAGGCCGAGGAGTACTTGAAGTCGACCGGCATCGCCGACACCTGCTACTTCGGTGCCGAGGCCGAGTTCTACATCTTCGACTCGATCCGTTACGACTCGGCCATGAACGGCGCCTTCTACGAGATCGACTCGATCTCGGGCTCCTGGAACACCGGCAACGAGTACAACGCCGACGGCACCCCGAACCGTGGCTACAAGGTGCGCAACAAGGGCGGTTACTTCCCGGTCGCGCCGTACGACCACTACGTCGACCTGCGCGACAAGATCTCGACCAACCTGCAGAACGCGGGCTTCGAGCTGGAGCGCGGCCACCACGAGGTCGGCACCGCCGGTCAGGCCGAGATCAACTACCGCTTCAACACCCTGCTGGGCGCCGCTGACGACCTGCAGCTGTTCAAGTACATCGTGAAGAACACCGCGTGGCAGGAGGGTAAGACCGTTACCTTCATGCCGAAGCCGCTGTTCGGCGACAACGGCTCGGGCATGCACGCTCACCAGTCGCTGTGGAAGGACGGCAAGCCGCTGTTCCACGACGAGGCCGGCTACGCGGGCCTGTCGGATCTGGCGCGTCACTACATCGGCGGCATCCTGCACCACGCCCCGTCGCTGCTGGCGTTCACCAACCCGACCGTGAACTCCTACCACCGTCTGGTGCCCGGCTACGAGGCCCCCATCAACCTCGTGTACTCGCAGCGCAACCGCTCTGCCGCCGTGCGCATCCCGGTGACCGGTTCCAACCCGAAGGCCAAGCGCATCGAGTTCCGCGCGCCGGACTCCTCGGGCAACCCGTACCTGGCCTTCGCCGCCATGCTGATGGCCGGCATCGACGGCATCAAGAAGAAGATCGAGCCGCTGGCCCCGGTCGACAAGGACCTCTACGAGCTCCCGCCGGAGGAGGCCAAGAACATCCCGCAGGCCCCCACCTCCCTCGCGTCGGTCATCGACAAGCTGGAGCAGGACCACGACTACCTCACCGAGGGCGGCGTGTTCACCGAGGACCTGATCGAGACCTGGATCGACATCAAGCGCACTCAGGAAATCGCGCCCGTCAACCTGCGGCCGCACCCCTACGAGTTCGAGCTCTACTTCGACGTCTAAATCGTCGGAGCGGCAACAGCTCTCGGAAAGCCCCCAGCCTCACCGCTGGGGGCTTTCCCCTTTTCCCGGGGCGGGAATCTGGTCTTTTGTATAGGTCATTGTTAGTGGCGCTCAGGAGTTGGGCAGGGCAGACTGTGGGGGTGCGACTGGGGGGTTGGTCTCCCTGCGTGTTCTGACGAAGGAAGGCTTGGATTATGAAGGCGCTCAAGGTTACTGCGGTTGTCGGCGGGGTGGTGGGGGCTGCGTTGATCGGGTTGGCGGGGCCGGCTGCGGCGAGCACGCCGGTGGCGCATACGCCGTGTACTCGGAGCGAGATGATGAAGCCGGATTGGGACGTGAACACCGGGCAGCCGGTGATCTGCGTGTCTACCGGCGCCTCCGGGCTCCAGTGGGTGCCGGACGCCACCCGATAGGCGACAGGTCCTCGAGATCGAGCGATTTTCCGGCCTCAATATGACTGCTGGTAATATTGCGGCCGGAAACTCACGAGATATCTTGTGGCGCAGCATAGTTCGGGGGGCTGCGCCACTGGATATCTCGGTGAGCGGGGGGTGAGTCCTGGTCAATGACCAGAGTTGGGGGAATACGGATTCTCTGGTAGGCAGGGTCATACTGTCGCGGCCGTGAAAGTTAATTCATTTAGGCGACTGACGATTTCGGTTATTTCTGCTGCTGTAGCGGTGGTTGGCGTGTTGGGGGTGACGGCTACCGCGCCGGTGGTTTCGGCCGATCCCGAGGCATTGGCGGGTGGGGGGCAGATCACGCTGCAAGGGGCTGTCAATGTTCGGGATATGGGTGGGTTCTGGACTTATGACGGGTCGAAGACCAAGTCCGGGAAGATGATTCGGGCGGATGCGCTGGGGAAGCTCACCGATGCGGATGTGGCGAAGCTGGGGACGCTGAAGCTGCAGCAGGTGATCGATTTGCGGACCACCGCGGAAGTGCAGGGGATGGGGGCGGACCGGTTGCCGGGTGGGGTGCCACTGGTGTCGCGACCCATTGATGACACCGGGATGTTCACCAAGATGTTCGCGGCCATCCAGTCCAAGGATCCGGTGAAGCAGCAGGAGCTGCTGGGGGACGGGAAGGCCGAGCAGATCATGGGGGATGTCTATCGGAGTTTCTTCAACAGTGATTCGCTGAGCAAGTTCGGGCAGACCGTGAAGGATCTGGCCAATACGAGTACCGCCACGCTGTTCCACTGCACTGCGGGGAAGGACCGCACGGGGTGGGTGTCGTATGTGGTGTTGCGGGCGGTGGGGGTGCCGGAATCGATTGCGCGGGACGACTATATGAAGTCGAACGACTATCGGGCGGCGGCGGACGCGGCATTGCGGCAGCAGTTGAAGCAGGCCGGAATCATGCAGAATCCGGATCTGCTGATTCCGCTGCAGGAGGTGCGCGAGGAGTACCTGGATATCGCCGTGGATCAGGTGACCGCGAAGTACGGGGATTTCGGGAAGTTTCTCACGCAGGGACTCGGGCTGGACGCCGCGACCATTCTGAAGCTGCGCAAGAATTTGGTTGCGTGACAGGTTAATTGAGGGTGTGACGGGCTGGATCGCGGTGGGTCACGGTGCTCAGAGCGCCGAGGCTCAGGGGGCGGCGGTGGTCGGTCCAGCCTTTCGCGCTCAGCTCGCCGGGGGTGTCGATGCCCAGGGCCTCGTGCAGGCCGAGGGCGGCGGAACGGGCCAGGTCGGGCAGGGCGTCGGGGGGTAGCGGCCAGGTGAGGGTGCGGCGCCAGTTCTCGATTTCGCGGTGCAGGGCGGGGGCGGTCCAGCCGAGATCGCGCAGACGCTGCGCGGCGGAATCCGAAATCGGTTGGGCGAGATAGTAATTGCCGGTGAGCTCGGCGGAGAGTTTGATGTCGAACTGCTGGAACTGAACGTAGCGATTTCCGCTGGCGGTGATTATCAGGGTGGCGCGGGACGGGAGATCGGCCAGGCAGGTTGCCAGGGCTTCGATGAAGGCGTCCCACTCCGCTGTCATAGTCGGCTCGCTCTATCCCTGGTATTCATCGTGGCCGATCATACGCCGTCAAACCGAAATGGTCGCCGGAAAATGTTGGCGCACTTGCCCATCTGCGAAAAAAAGGTGCGGGGCAGCGAACGAGACCACACTCGGCGTCCGGCGCCGAGGCCGCTTCGATCCGCGTGACGGTTGCCACAGGCGCGATAGAGTGAGAGTATTCAAGCGTAAGTCTCTCATCCTGTCGCAGCATGGCGCTGGACAGGAACCGTGATCAAAGGAGATCGCCATGACCGCCGCCGTCCAGCAGCTCGATCATGCGACCACAGCGACCCGCCCCGAGCGCAAGCCCTTCGGCCCCGGCTCGCGCATGTGGGAGGACACCGGCCTCATCACCTTCTCCCTCACCGCCGGTTCCGCCTTCCTGCTGCAGACCATGGAGCCGTCGATTTCCGCGGTGGTGGACGAACATTCGACCTTCCGCACCGATGCGCTCGGCCGCGCGGCGCGCAGTGTGGCCTCGGTCATGATGTGGATCTACGGCGGCGAGGAAGCCCTCGCGGAGGCCGACCGGCTGCGCACCATGCACGCGACGCTCAACTCCACCGACGCACAGGGCCGCAAGCATCGGGCTCTGGCCTCCGCGCCGTGGGCGTGGGTGCTGCACACCGCCGTGTTCGCCTTCACCGAGGGCAACAAGTACTTCTCCGACAAGCCGCTCACCGAGGCGGAGAAGGAGTCGTACTACCAGGAGGTGGTGCAGCTCATGCGCAACTTCCACGTGGCCCCCAAGGAGGTCCCGGCGACCTTCGCCGAGTGGGAGCCGTGGTTCTACGACCAGGTCGAGAACCACCTCGAGGTGACCGGCACCGCCTACGACTATCTGAAGGTGATCCAGAATCTGGCCCCGCCCAAGCAGATTCCCGCACCCCTGCATCCGCTGTGGCACGCCGTGACCACGCCGGTCGGGCGCATGCAGTACTTCTTCACCGTCGGCACCACACCCGAGATCATTCGCGAGAAGCTCGGGCTGGAGTGGACCGCCCGCGACGAGCGCACCCTGCGCGCCCTCGGCTGGGTGATCGGCCGCGCCGTCCCGAAGCTTCCGGAGCGCGTGCGCTACTTCCCCATCGCCTACGAGGCCCGCCGGGTGGAGCGCGACAAGCAGCGCCTGCGCAAGATGATCAGCCTGCGCCCGGTGTAGACCCCCGGTTCCTGGGGCTGGCCCACGGCCCCGGGGCACACCAAGGTCAATATGGTGTTCATGCGGATGGTGTTGTGGCGTGCCCTGATCGGGGTGCTGCTGGTGGTGGGTGCGGTGGTCGTGCCGGGGCAGGCGGCGGCCGAGGCGTCGTTCCAGTGGCGGCAGGAGTACATCACCACCGCGGACGGGCTGCGGCTGCACGCGGATGTGCTGCGGCCGGCCGGGCTCGCCGACGATGTGAAGACGCCGGTCATCATGACGGTGAGCCCGTACCGCGCGCATCTGGCGTACCTGAGCCAGCCGACGCCGAAGGGCGGGCCGTCCACCGAGAATCTGCAGATCGATCTGTTCCTGGCCGCCGGATACACCTATGTGATCGTGGATCTGCGCGGCTTCGGCGGCTCCAACGGCTGCCCGGATTTCGGCGGTCCGGGGGAACGCGCGGATGTGAAGGCGGCCGTGGAATGGGCTGCGGGACAGTCGTGGTCGACCGGCAAGGTCGGTCTGGTGGGCGTCTCGTACGAGGGCTGGACCGGGCTGATGGGCCTGCTGGAGCAACCGGCCGGGCTGGCGGCGGTGGCCTCGTTCGAGCCGGTGGCCGATCCCTACGCGTACCTGTACATGCAGGGCGTCTCGTGGAAGTTCTCCGGCAAGCCGGTGACGGAATCCGGTGTGCGGCCGGGTGATTCGGCGGGGCTGGAGCATCTGCTGATCGCGTCGACGCCGGGGCACTGGGAGGATTCCGGCGAATACCGGATGAACGCGCTGAATATCGACCTCGCCTGCTATCAGCGGTATCTGGCCGACACCACCGATCATGACGGCACGGCGGCGTACTGGCAGGACCGCAACCTGGCCGACCGGTTGCGCGGCAATACGATTCCGCTGTTCCTCGGCCAGGGGTTCATCGACAACAACACGCGGCCGGACCGGGTGTTCGACCTGTGGAACGGACTGGGCGCGGGCGAGCATCGGGCCTGGTTCGGGCAGTGGGGGCATCGCACCTGCACGACCAAGTGCGGCACACCGCAATTCGATGTCGAACTGCTTGCCTTCTTCGACCGGCATGTGGCGGGCAAGGATGTGACCGTGCCGGGACCGCGCATCACGGTCGGCCAGTTCGACGGGCAGTGGCGCGGCGAGCAGGCGTGGCCGCCGGCCGACAGCCGGGCGGTGGCGATGAACCTGAACACCGGCGTCTACACCGATCGCGGCCTGATTCCGGGCGCGGATCGGGAGATCTGGTCGATCAGCCAGCCGCTGGAACAGGATCAGCATCTGGCGGGCGCGCCGAGCGCCACACTGACCCTCGACGGTCCGGCGCAGGCGACGGTCGCGGTGGAGGTCTACGACATCGCGCCCGGCGGGGTGGGCACGGTCATCACGCGCGGCATCGCGCCGGTTTCGGCGACCACGCAGGTGCGGCTGCTGGCGCAGGACTGGCCGATCCAGGCCGGGCACCGCATCGGCATCCGCATCACCGATGTGGTGGACGACCTGTGGGCGCACGCTCCGGCCCTGGCCCAGGTGAAGGTGAACGCGGCGCAGATCCGCCTGCCGCTGCTCACCGGCGCGCGCGTCGCGGACGTGCAGGGCGGTCTGAGCGACGGCATCAGCAAGTGGCGCGCCGAGAAGAGCCTCACCCTCTCCCCCGATCTGCTGAACAATGCGAGGGTGACCGTCGACTTCCCTACCCGGACAGGTGACCGATGACCCGAATCGCACCCGCATCCACCGGCGTGGACGACGCCACCGCCGAACGCCTGGCCGCCGCCCTGCGCTGCGCGACCATTTCTCGGGAGGATCCGGCGGAGACGAATCTCGCCGAATTCGACCGGCTGGCAGCGCATCTGGAGCAGGCGTTCCCGCTGGTGCACCGGCATCTGGAGTGGGAGACCTTCGGTCACAGCCGCCTGTATCGGTGGAACGGCACGGCGGCGGAACACGACACGGGGTCAGGAACCGTGGCGGCTGCTGCGGGCGCGCGCACGTCCGCCGCCGCGATCCTATTGGCGCACATGGACGTTGTACCCGTGGACGATGAGAAGGGCTGGACGCATCCGCCTTTCGCGGGCGCGGTGGACGGCGACTTCATCTGGGGCCGTGGGGCCATCGACGACAAGAGCCGGGTGCTGGCCATTCTCGAGGCGGTGGAATCGGCGCTGGCGGAAGGGGTTCGGCCGCAGCGCACCATCTATCTGGCTTTCGGTCACGACGAGGAGGTGTTCGGCGAAGCGGGCGCGACGCGCATGGCCGGGCGGCTGCGCGAGCTCGGGGTGCGGGCGGACCTGCTGCTCGACGAGGGTGGTGTGATCACCACCAGGGTGGCCGACGGCGTGGACCGGCCCGTCGCCACGATCATGGTGGGCGAGAAGGGTTTTGCCACGGTCCGACTGTCGGTGGTGGATGTGGGCGGGCATTCGTCCATGCCGGGCAGGCAGACCGCGGTGGGGCGGCTGGCGCGGGCGGTGGCGCGGGTGCAGGATCATCCGTTCCCGCTGCGGTTGACGCCGGTCACCCTGGAGATGGTGACCCGGCTGCGGGAGGTCATGTCGGAGCCGCGCCGGACGCTGCTGGGCTGGACCGGGGTGGCCGGACCCGCCATCGCGCGCATCCTGGCGTTGCGCCCGCAGACCGAGGCGCTGGTGCGAACCACTACCGCCCCCACCATGATTCACGGCGGGGTGAAACCCAATGTGCTGCCGCAGCGGGCCGAGGCGTTCGTGAATTTCCGTATCCTGCCCGGTGATTCGGTGGCGGATGTGCTGCGTCACACCCGGAAGGTGGTGCGGGACAAGAAGGTTGTGGTCGAGCTGGCGGGCGCGACCTCGGAGCCGACGCCGGATCCGGCGGCCGGGCCCGAGGTGGAGTTGGTCGCGGAGCTGGCGCGGGAGGTGGTGCCGGGGATCGTGGTGACCGTCGGCATCGTGCCGGGTGCGACGGATTCCCGGCATTACGACGATCTCGCGGTGACGCGCTGCAATTTCGCGCCGATCGTGCTCACCGGCCAGGATCTGGAGCGCATTCACGGCACCGACGAGCGCATTTCGCGTGTGAACTATGCCCGCCTGATCACCTTCAACAAGCTCCTCATCGCCCGTCTCGCCCGCTTTGCGTGAGTAGTGCGCGACAATGGCGCAGCACCGCATCCACGCGAACGGAGGACCGATGACCCGAACCGAGACCGGCGAATTCCAGGGCGCAGGTGGCCGCGTGTACTGGCAGTCCTGGCTGCCGGATGCCGAGCCGCGCGCGGTCGCGGTGATCGTGCACGGGTACGCCGAGCACTCCGGCCGCTACGCGCATGTGGCGAAGCGCCTGAACGAGGCCGGGATCGCCGCGTACGCGCTGGACCATATCGGCCACGGGCGCTCGGCCGGCAAGAACGCGAATGTGGAATCCCTGGACGGCGCGGCCGACAATGTGGCGGCCATGGTGAAGCTGGCCGCCGAGAAACATCCCGGGCTGCCGCGCTTCGTCATCGGGCACAGCATGGGCGGGCTCACCACCGCCTACCTGGCCACCCGCGCACCCTTGGAGGTCGACGGCATCGCGTTGTCGGGGCCGGCGGTCAAGATCGAGGCGGGCAATGCCGTGCAGCGCCTGGTCGCGCCGCTGATCGGCAAATACTTGCCGAATCTGCCTGTGCTGAAACTGGATTCGACGCTGGTGAGCCGTGATCCGCAGGTGGTGCACGCCTACGACACCGATCCGCTGGTGTGGCACGGTGGGGTGCCCGCCCGCACCGGGCTGGAGATGCTGCGCGCCGGGGATTTCGTGCTGTCGCACCTGGACAATCTGACCGTGCCACTGCTGGTGCAGCACGGCAGCTCCGATGGGCTGGCCTCGCCGCTGGGCACCGACATCATCGATCAGCTGGCGGCGTCGAAGGACAAGACGGTCATCCGCTACGACGGGCTCTACCACGAGATCTTCAACGAGCCGGAGCAGGACAAGGTGATCACCGATCTGGTGAACTGGCTGGAGGCGCACATCCCGCCGAACTAGCGATAGGTGCTGTAGCAGGCCGAATCACCGTCCAGGACGCCGGTGCGGAAGGCTTCCAGGCGCACGAAGCCGCTGGCCACCACCTCACCGTTGACGTCGGCGGCGGCCAGCCCATCGGCGAGCAGCCCGGAGACGGCTTCGTCGAGATCGTCGGAGGACAACGAGATTTCGTTGACGCCGACGCTGAGCTTGGTGCTGTAGGCGCCGGCCAGGCAGGCGGCGCGCAATCCGGCGGTCTCCGCGCCGGTGAGCGACAGCTGCCGATCCTCCTGCACCGCGAGCATGTACCGCGACACGAACAGCACGAAGCCGCTGTAGTCCCCGGCCACCATGGACGACAGCAGTTCGTCCTCGTCGCCGCCGCGCGCCAGCCGGGCCAGCGACTGCACGTCGGTGCCGACCGTATTGTCCGCGGGGCAGTACGAAACCGGTTGTGTCGTGGTGACATCCGGGCAGCCGCGAGTGACGCCCGAATAGTCGAAGGTGGGGGTCTTGCGCACCGGATAGGTGGCGGTGAGCGTGCCCGCGACCTGATCGAGGGTCTGCCGGTTGACGGTCAGCTGCCGGTCGTCCAGGCCGAGCCGGTAGCTGGTGGGCAGCGTCCCGCGCCGCTCCTCCAGCTCCGCGCGGGTGATCTCGGCGCACGCCTGGGCGCCGTCCTCGTATCCGATCTGCACGGCCGTCACGCGTTCGAACGCGGTGCCGTGCTCGTCCGCCGACTCCCCCGCCACCTTGTCGCGCACGGCGATGGTGGCGCCCAGCACGCTGTTCAAACCGTCGGTGGTGTTGACGGTGAAGTGCCGCGAATCCCCTTCCGCCACATGGCGCAGGAACACTCCTTCGAAACAGTCGGCCTGCTGTTCCACCACGACGTTCGGGGTGAGCGCCCCATTGAGCCGGGCCTGGGTCTGCAGCGCGTGCCCGTACTCGTGGGCCATGACCATCACCACCGCGATGGCGCCGAACTTCTGCTGTAGTTCGGGCAGCAGCACGCCGCGATCCCAGCCGATGGATTCGTCCAGGCCGCAGTACGCGGCGTTCACCAGTTCGAAAGTGGTTTCCCGGCAGAACTCCACGGCCTGGCTGCGGGGTGCGGTCGCATCCCATGAGACGAAAAGGCTGGGCGGGGTGAAGCTGCCGGGAAAATTGCGGGGATACTCGCCGGTCCAGAACTCCTGCAGGTCGGCGAGGGCGTTGACGACCAGCTGGTCCATGGCGCCGCCGTCACCGCCCTGGACGGGCAGTTCCGCGTCGGGGACGCCTTCGCGGGGGCCGTTGGGCCCGGTGGCCGAGGCCATGCCCTCGATCTCGAACGGATCGTCCACTCGATTCGAAACCGTCTGGGAGCCGGGGCCTTTCACCACACCGCAACCGGTGAGCGCCACCCCGGCGACCAGGACCACGGCGGCGACGCCGGCCCACAGTCGCGAATTCCGCATCTCGCCCTCCCGAGTGCCGGTCCGAGACCGCCATCGGCGACGGCGAATTCACCGTGCCGTGTCTACCGAGTATCCACCTTTGCTATCGCTCAAAGGCGAAGTCGCGCAACAACGGCCCGATGATCGGAACCGGGGATGGTGAGCGAGCGGACTTCGGTGGCGTGGCCGCCGGCGACGAGAACCTTGTCGATGCCGATGTACGGACCGCCCGGCTTGTCCTCGGGCCAGGTGGGCAGCGCGCCGATGCCGACCAGTTCGCCCGCATCGGCGTAGCGGCCGCGCAGCAGATTTCGGTAGTCGGCGTGATCGAAGGTGGCATTGAAATCGCCGCCCACGACGACCTTTCCGGGCTGCTGGTCGAGCACATCGCGGACGCGCTGCAACTCGCGCTGCCAGGTGCCGGGGTTCCCGAGCGGCGGGACCGGATGGAACTGGAAGACCGTGACGGGGCCCAGCTGCGGGTGAATCATGGTGGCGCGCAGGTTGTGCAGGAGGAAGCCGTCGATCTTCACGCCGTCCTGCAGCGGGTAGCGGCTGAAGATGCCCGAACCCTGGCCGCCGGCCGCGGGTTCCACGTGGTAGTACGGCAATTCGCTGGTGATGCCCGCCGCCAGCAGGCCGTCCAGCGCCTGCTGCGTGAGCTCCTCCAGGGTCAGCACGTCGACCTTGTCGTCGCGCACCGTGTGCGCCACCGTGGCCACATCGGCGCCGCCGAACAGCAGATTCGACTGCATCACGGTCACATCCACGCCCGGCGGGGCAGTGCCGTCCGGCCAGAGCATGGGCAGCTGCGACCACAGCACGACCCCCGACGCCACCAGCGCCGTGGCCGCACTGCGCCACTGCCGCCCGATCAGGAACAGCACCAGCGCCACGAACGCGCCCACCATGAAGTACGACGCGAACGCCGCCACCAGGCCGATCCAGTAGTTCGACCAGGAAACGTAGTGCAGCACAATGCCTGTCGCACCGGTCAGCAGCAGGAGCCAGCCGAGAACGAGGGCTGTCCAGCCGAGGAAACCGGGGCGGCGCTTCGCACCGGCGTCCGCGGGCCCGCCGGGTCGCGGACGCAGGCCGGTGCCCGAGCCGGACGGATGTTCTTGCCGCGCAGGAGGGCTCGTGGATCCGAACTGCTCGGTCGGGGCGTCCGCGCCGAGGGTGGCCACGGTGGCCGCCGTGCCCGGGGAGCCCGCCGCGGCGGGCGAGCTCGCGGCGACGCCCGCCATGGTCCGGTCGGCCGCCGGACCCTGGCCCGCCGCCGCGGGCGCGTGCACCGGCAGGCCCGCGAGGGCTTGCCGAGCCGCTGCCGCGAGTTCGCCGCAGCTGCCGAAGCGGTGCTCCGGATGTTTGGCGAGGGCTCCGGCAATGACCGCGTCGAACCCGGCCGGGAGCGCCGGGCGCAGCAGCGTTGGTTGCGGCACAGGCAGATTCAGGTGGCCGTGCAGCAGTTGGCCGGCGGTGTCGCCCGGGTAGGGCGGGGCTCCGGTGAGCAGGTGCAGCAGGGTGCCGCCGAGGGCGTACACATCCGTGCGCGCGTCGACGGGTGCGCCCGCGTCGAATTGTTCGGGCGCGGCGTAGCGCAGGCTCGCGTAGAGCTGACCCGTGCGGGTCGCCTCACCGACCTGGTCGAGCACCTTCGCGATGCCGAAGTCGGCCAGGAAGACCTGCTCCGAGGCTCCGTGTGTGAGCAGGATGTTCGCGGGCTTCACATCCCGGTGCAGGACCGAGGTGGCGTGCGCGTGATCGAGCGCCTTGGCGACCTCGGTGATGATGTGCACCGCCCGCTGCGGGGCGAGCGGGCCGCTCTGCAGCACATGCGCGAGATCGGTGCCGTCGATGTACTGCATGGCCATCCACAGCTGCCCGTGCTCCTCGCCGCGCGCGTACACCGCGACGATATTCGGATGCGCGAGCCGCGCAACGGTATCCGCCTCGCGCAGGAACCGGCTGCGCACGTTCTCGTCGTCCGAGACGCCCCGCCCGAGCACCTTGAGGGCGATCATCCGAGGCAGATCCCGATCGTGCGCGAGATACACCTCCCCCATTCCACCCGCCCCGAGCAACCGCTCGATTCGATAGCCGGCGAACAACTGACCCTGCGCCAGCATATGCCCCACTCTCCCACCTCCACGCTCGCGGACCACCCTACTGCAACCCCGTGGCAAGCCACTGACCTGCGAACGCCGCACCGGCGCCCGGCAGGTCCACAGTCTCCGAGCACGTCCGTGAACCCCGCGTCTGCGAATAACTCCCGACCCGGGCGCGACGGAACCGCACGGCTGCCGCCCGCGTCCGAGCACTAGAGGATCGCGACGACGGGAGGCGCTGATGGGTCCGAGACCGGATGGGCCGGAGGTTCTGCGCCGCAGCGCGCGCCGCATCCAGCTGGGCGCCGAACGCGAACAGATCCGCATCTCGCACAGCGACGTCGACCCGGATTACATTCGGCAACTGGAGGACTTCGGCAGCCTCTCGCACGCGCACATCCACGCCTGTGTGCAGGCCATGGATCCCGGGGCGATGCGCTCGCTCTCCGACACCTGGGTCTCCATCGCCGACAGTCTCGCCGGGGCCGTGAACGGCCTGCACATGACCATGCAGAGCGCCCTCGCCGAGGGCTTGGCGGGCCAGATCGCCGACGCCGCCGAGACGGCCGCCAACCAGTTCACCCGCCAGGCCATGGATGTCACCGAGGTCGCCCACATCACCGGCCTGCGCATCGAATCCGCCGCCTGCGCCGCCGAAGCGCTGCGCAAAACCGTTCCGCCCCCGGTCGATCCGTCCGCACCGGAGGCCGACGAGCAATTCCAGCTGGCCCTCGCCGCCATCGAAGCCAACTACGTCCCCTTCTACCCCGCAGCGGGTTCCGGCGTCCCGGCCTTCGCCCCGATCGAGATGCCCGGCGGCGGTGAAGGTTCGGCCGTGCCCGGGTCCGCGACGGGGTCCGGCGGGTCCGGGCACGGCAGATCCGGATATGCCACCCGCACAACCGATTTCCTGGCTGTGCCGCCGGGAAGCAACGATTATCAGTCGATTCGACCGGCTGATGCCCCTGGCGGGACGCCGGACCGGGTCTCGCCGGGCGCTGATCCGCGCGGGTCAGCAGGCTATTCGGGATGGGAATACTCCAATCCGGCAACAGAATTCGCCGATCCGGCAGTCGCCCCCGCGGCCGACCGTCCCACCGATCCATCGACAGATCCCGCAGCGTCCGGCGGCGGCCACTCCCCTGCGCTCACCGCACCGGGCCTGTCCGGCCTCCCGGCGTCGCCCGGTTCCCCCGGCGGAACAACCGTCCCCTACGACACGAGGGGCAATCCCACCGCACCCCTCTCCGCAACCCCCGCAACGCCTTTCGCAGCTTCACCGCGCACCGGTCCCGGCGCCGTGGGGTGGATGCCCGGCGCGTACCCGCCGGGCGGCCGCGCGGGTACGGACCCCGATTCGTCTCGCAACACCCCGGATTGGCTGATCCGCGACCGCGAGGACGAACTGTTCGGCACCCCGCCCACGACGGTCCCGGCCGTCCTGGGTGCGGAGATCCCGGCAGCCGACAACACCTGCGCCCGAACCGAAGACGACCGGAGCCGTTGATACGCGAGGGCCGGTATCGGAGATCACTCGGCGGGTGCTGCCGGCGAGCTTGACCTCGAGTGCGCTTCAGCTTTTAGGGTTGCTGTGTTGTAGCAAGCCGGAGTGGAAGAGAGTCGATGATGAGCAGCGTGGCGTCCGACCTGTTGGTGCGGTACGAGGACGCGTTCAATGCCAATGATGCCGATGCCATGAACGCGCTGTTCTGGGAGGACTGCACGTTCGTCAACTTCAGCGGCAGCCTGGTCACCGATCGGGACGAGTTGCTGGCCAAGCAGCGGTTCGTGTTCGCGCCGGGCGGGCCGCTGCACGGGGTGGATGTCCGGTATCAGCAGGAGGCGACCGTGGCGCTCACGCCGACCGTCGTGCAGATCGTGGCCCGGCAGCGCGGCAAGGACAGCGACGACGCCGCGCAGGACCCGATGCACGGCGTGATCATCCTGACCGCCGAGCTGCGCGGCGACGACTGGCGCATCCGCACCGGGCAGAACACGCCTGTCGCCGCCTTCTGATCGGTCCTATCCGCCGCCGAAGACGCGTTCCACCACCGTCTTCGCGCGGCGGGTGACGCGCATGTAGTGGTCCAGGAATTCGCTGCCGTCGTCATTGGGCCAGCCGGCCACCCGGGCGACCGCGGACAGCAGGCGGCCGGGGCCGGGGAGCTGATCGGCCGGCTTGCCGCGGACGAGAACGAGTGCGTTGCGGGCCTTGGTGGCGGTGAGCCAGGCGTCGCGCAGCAGTGCCGCGTCGGTGGCGTCGACCAGGCCCGCCCGCTCGATCACCGCGAGTGATTCCAGCGTGGAAGTGTTGTGCAGGGCGGGGATTTCGTGCGCGTGCTGCAGTTGCAGCAGTTGCACGGTCCATTCGATATCGGCGAGGCCGCCGCGTCCCAGTTTGGTGTGGGTGGCGGGGTTGGCCCCGCGCGGCAGGCGTTCGGAATCGACGCGGGCCTTGATGCGGCGCACCTCGCGCACGCCCTCGGGGGACATGCCGCCGGCCGGGTAGCGCACGGGGTCGATGGTGTGCAGGAAGCGGGTGCCGAGATCCGGGTCGCCGCAGGCGAATCGGGCGCGCAGCAGCGCCTGGACCTCCCACGGCTGCGCCCACTGCTGGTAGTAGGCGGAGTAGGCGGCCAGTGTCCGGACCAGCGCGCCATTGCGGCCTTCGGGGCGCAGGCCCGCGTCGACCTGCAGCGGCGGGTCGGTGCTGGGCGCGCCGAGGAGCCGCTGCACCTGTTCGGCGACGCCGATGGCCCACTTCACGGCGACGGTCTCGTCCTCACCGGGCCGCGGATCGCAGACGAACAGGACGTCGGCGTCGGAGCCGTAGCCGAGCTCCATGCCGCCGAGCCGTCCCATGCCGATGACGGCGAAATCGGCGGGCGCGGGTTTGCCGAGTTCAGCTTCACTGGCACGGATCACGGCCTGCAGCGCGGCTTCGAGGGTGGCGATCCACACCGACGACAGCGCCACACACACCTGCGGGACATCCAGCATGCCGAGCACATCGGCCGAGGCCACGCGCGCCAGTTCGTGGCGGCGCAGCGAGCGGGCGGTCGCGACCGCCCGCTTGGGTTCGTCGTAACGTCCTGCGCCGGACAGGATTCCGCGTGCCACATCGGCCGGTTGCGGCGTCAGCAGCAGCGGGCCGCCCGGCCCGTCGGCGTACATGCGAATGGTTTCCGGCGCGTTGATGAGCAGATCCGGCAGGTAGGCCGACGACCCGAGCACGATCATCAGCCGCTGCGCGATGGCCCCTTCGTCGCGGAGCTCGCGCAGGAACCAGATCTCATTGTCCAGCCCCTCCGACACGCGACGGTAGGCGAGCAGCCCGGCATCGGGATTCGGTGTCTCGCCGAGCCATTCGAGCAGCGTGGGCAGCAGCAGCGCCTGAATGCGCCCCTTGCGCCCGACCTCGCCGGTGAGCGCCTTCAGATGGCCGAGGGCATTCTCCGGCGCGGCGTAACCGAGCGCCGCCAGCTGCCGGACGGCGGCTTCGGGGCTCAGGCGCAGCGCGGCGGCGTCAAGGCGCGCAACCGATTCCAGCAGCGGGCGGTAGAAGAGTTTGGCGTGCAAGCGTCGTACCCGCACCGCATTGCGTTTGATCTCGCTGGTGAGCACGCCCACCGCGTCCTGCCGCCCGTCGGGGCGCATGTGCGCGGCGCGGGCCAGCCAGCGCATGCCCTCCTCGTCCTCGGCGGCGGGCAGGGTGTGGGTGCGCCGCAGTCGCTGCAATTGCAGCCGGTGTTCGAGCAGGCGCAGGAATTCGTAGGAGGCGGTGAGATTGGCGGCGTCGTCGCGGCCGACGTAACCGCCCGCGGCCAGGGCCGTCAGCGCTTCGACGGTGCCCTGCACGTGCAGCGACTCGTCGGCCTTGCCGTGCACCAATTGCAGGAGCTGGACGGCGAATTCGACATCGCGCAGGCTGCCGTGCCCGAGTTTGAGTTCGCGTTCGCGCAGATCGGCGGGCACCAGATCTTCGACGCGGCGGCGCATGGCCTGCACGTCGGTGACGAAGTCGGGCCGCTCGTTGGCCGCCCACACCATGGGCATGAGGGCGGCGCGGTATTGCTCGCCGAGGTCGAGATCGCCTGTGGCGGGCCGCATTTTGAGCAGCGCCTGGAATTCCCAGGTGCGTGCCCAGCGCTTGTAGTAGGCGACGTGCGAGTCGAGGGTGCGCACCAGCGCACCGGCCTTGCCCTCCGGCCGCAGCGCCGCGTCCACCTCGAAGAAGGCGCTGCTGCCCACGCTCATCATTTCGGCGGCGAGCCGGGTGGCGGTGGTGTCGGCGGGTTCGGCGACGAAGACGACATCCACGTCGGAGACGTAATTCAGTTCCCGCGCACCGCATTTGCCCATGGCGATGACGGCCAGGCGCACCGGCACCGGCCGGTCCGGGCACACCCGGGTGACCGCGACCGCCAGCGCGGCGGTGAGCGCGGCGTCGGCGAGATCGGTGAGGAACCACCCCACCTGCTGGTACGGCAGTACCGGTTCGTTCTCGACGGTGGCGGCCAGATCGGCGGCGGCCAGCAGCATGAGCTGATCCCGATACCGCTTGCGCAGCAACGCGATCGCCTCCGGCCCGGAGATGCCCGCCCGGAACAGCATGGCGGTCGCATTGGGTCCGTTCTCCGGCCGCGCCTGCACGGCGTCGAGCATGGCGGTGCGCAGCTCGTCCCGCGACGGCAGATCGTGCCGCTCCAGCAGCCGCCACGCCTGTGGGTCGGCCACCAGATGATCACCGAAGGCGCTGGACGACCCGATCAGCGCGAGCAGCCGCCCGCGCAGCGAGGTGTTCGCACGCAGGGCGGAATCCAGTGCGCCCCACTCACTTCCGAGCTGCTCCCGGAGCCGGATGAGCGTGAGCAGAGCCAGATCGGCGTCAGGGGATCGCGACAGCGCCCACAGCAGCGGCACACTGTCGACGTTGTCCCACGCCAACTCTCGCAGAGAATCGGCCGCCGACGGCTCGAGCAAACCGAGCCGTCCCACACCGGGAACCGCGGAACGAGTAGTCGGAGGCCGGACCATGCCCCCAAATTACATGTGGGTCCGGACAAACGTGACAGCCAGGTTCCCGGGCAGCAAACCATCGGGTTTGCCGCCCGTACCGCACGCCGCTACAGGCCGAGGTATTCCTTCAGCTCGTACGGCGTCACCTGGGCGCGGTAGCCCGCCCACTCGCGGCGCTTGTTGCGCAGGAAGAAGTCGAACACGTGCTCGCCGAGGGTCTCGGCGACCAGTTCGGACTTCTCCATGGCCTTGAGCGCCTCGTCGAGCGAGGCCGGCAGCTCCCGGAAGCCCATGGCGCGACGCTCGGCGCCGGTCAGCGACCACACATCGTCCTCGGCCTCGGGCGGCAGCGTGTAGCCCTTCTCGATACCGCGCAGACCGGCGGCCAGCAGCACCGCGAACGCCAGGTACGGGTTGCAGGCGCTGTCAGGGCTGCGGATCTCGACCCGGCGCGACGACGACTTGTTCGGCGTGTACATGGGCACGCGCACCAGCGCGGAACGGTTGGAGCGGCCCCACGACGCGGCGGTCGGAGCCTCGCCGCCGTGGATCAGGCGCTTGTAGGAGTTGACCCACTGGTTGGTGACCGCGCTGATCTCGTGCGCGTGCTCGAGAATGCCCGCGATGAACGCGCGCGCGGTCTCCGACAGATTCATCGGATCGTCCGCGTCGGCGAAGGCGTTCTGCTCACCCTCGAACAGCGACATGTGGGTGTGCATGGCCGAACCCGGGTGATCGGCGAACGGCTTGGGCATGAAGGTGGCCCGCACGCCCTCGTCGATCGCGACCTCCTTGATGAGGTAGCGGAAGGTCATGACGTTGTCGGCCATGGACAGCGCGTCCGCGTAGCGCAGGTCGATCTCCTGCTGGCCGGGCGCGCCCTCGTGGTGGCTGAATTCCACGGAGATGCCCATGGATTCGAGCGCGTCGATGGCGTGCCGGCGGAAGTTCGGGGCCTCGTCGTGCACGGCCTGGTCGAAGAAGCCGCCATTGTCGACCGGGACCGGGCTGGAGCCGTCGTAGGCGCCCGGCTTGATCAGGAAGAACTCGATCTCGGGGTGCACATAGCAGCTGAAGCCGAGGTCGGCGGCCTTGTTCAGCTGGCGGCGCAGCACGTGGCGCGGGTCGGCCCAGGACGGGGAACCGTCGGGCATGGCGATATCGCAGAACATGCGCGCGGAGTGCTGATGACCCTTGGACGTCGACCACGGCAGCACCTGGAAGGTGGACGGGTCCGGCTTGGCCACCATGTCCGCTTCGGACACGCGGGCAAACCCCTCGATGGCCGAACCGTCGAACCCGATGCCCTCTTCGAAAGCGCCCTCGAGCTCGGCGGGCGCGATCGCCACCGACTTGAGATAGCCCAGCACATCGGTGAACCAGAGCCGCACGAAACGGATATCCCGCTCTTCGAGCGTGCGGAGGACGAATTCCTTCTGACGGTCCATGACCGCGAGCCTAAGGAGTCGGAGTTAAATCCGTGTTACATGGATGAACCCAACTCTCGGGAAACCACTCGGGGGCCTCACCCCCGAACCCCCGAGAAGCTCGGAGCGAGCTCGCACGAGCTCGCTCCGAACCGTTATCGCGCACGGGCGAGTCCCGGATCGACCTCAGCAGGTGAGGCCGGCGGCCGGCTCCTTCAGATCCACGAGGTAGGCGATCACCGGGTCGTCGACGCACTGCACGCCCGACAGCGACACGGTGTGTTGCGCGCCCCTGTAGGTGATGAGCGACGCGCCGAGCTGCTCGGCGAGATCGACGCCGGCCTGGTAGGGGGTGGCCGGGTCGTCGGTGGTGGAGATCACCACGGTCTTGGGCAGGTTCGGGATCGAAATGCGATGCGGAGTGCTGGTATTCGGGACCGGCCAGACCGCGCACACGTCCAGCGGGGCGGCGTCGGTGCCGTGGCCGTCGTCGACGAAGGGGGCGACGCGGCGGTATTCGGCGTCCTGCTTGGCGGCGACGGCGCGGTCGGTGAGCGGCGGGTCGTCGGCGCAGCGGATGGCGGTGAAGGCGTCGGCGCTGTTGTCGTAGTGGCCTTCCTCGTCGCGGCCGTCGTAGGCGTCGGCCATGGCGAGCAGGCGGTCGCCGCTGCCGCCCTTCAATTCGTTCAGGGCCTTGGCGAGCACCGGCCACCAGCGGTCGGAGTACAGCGCCATGCGGGTGCCGGTGATGGCGTCACCGTAGGAGAGCACGCGGCCGTCTCCGGTGGGAACGGCCTTGTCCCACAGCGGGTTCACGATCTCCTTGTACCGGGCGACGGCCTGGGCCGCGTCGGTGCCGAGCGGGCAGTCCGGCCGCGTCACGCAGTCGGCGGCGAAATTGTTGAACGCGGTCTGGAAGCCGGTGCCCTGCAGCACCGATTCCTGGACCGGGTCCTGTTCCGGGTCGAGCGCGCCGTCGAGCACCAGGGCGCGCACCTTGTCCGGGAACTTCTCGGCGTAGGTGTAGCCGAGCCGGGTGCCGTACGAGTAGCCGACGTAGGTGAGCTTGGGATCGCCGAGCGCCGCACGAATGATGTCCATGTCCTGCACCACTTCCCGAGTGCCGACATTGGCGAGGAAGTTCTTGCCGGTGCGCTCCACGCACTTGGCGGCGTACTCGCGATTCTCGGCCTCGGTGGCCGCGATTCCGGCGGGCGAATTGTCGTGCGGGGCCTCGGCGCGCTCGGCGTCGTTCTCCTTGTCGGTGAGACAGGCGATGGCCGGCAGCGAGGAGCCGGTGCCGCGCGGATCGAAGCCGACGCGGTCGAAGCGCTCGGAGATCTGGGTGTTGTCGGCGATGTTCACCATGGTGAGACCGGACTGGCCGGGGCCACCCGGATTCAGCAGCAGCGAGCCGATCTTGTTGCCGGTGGCCTTGATCCGTGACAGTGCGATCTGCGCGGTCTCCCCGCCGGGATTCGCGTAGTCGACCGGCACTGTGACCCGGGCGCATTCGGCCCCCGAAGGCAGCTCACCGTCGGCGTAATCGGCGCAACTGCCCCAATTCACCGTCTGGTTGTAGAACTTCTCCACCCCCTGCGTGGTGGTCGCCTCGGGATTCCCCTCCACCGTCGAGCCGCTGCACGAGGCCACCGCCATCGCCACCGCGGTCGCCAAGAGCGCGACCCGACCCGTTCGCTTCAAACCCATGCCCAGATCGTGCCATCTCGGTTTCCGCACCTTCGCACCCCTTCGGCTCCGCACTCGTCGCATAGTGATCGCGCCCGGCACGGTTACCCGCAACGGGCGCGAAGTCACGGAATGAGTTCGGAGCCGCGAACCACAGGGCTCACTCGCAGGTGAGGTCCTGCGGTGCGGTCAGATCCACCAGGTAGGCGATGACGGCGTCGTCCACGCAGGCATTGCCCTCGAGCACCGCGCCGTGCTGAGCACCCTCGAAGGTGATGAGGCTCGCACCGAGCTGCTTCGCCAGATCGACGCCCGACTCGTACGGGGTGGCCGGATCCTCGGTGGTGGACACGACCACGGTGGCGGGCAGTCCGGTCACCGAAAGCCGATGCGGCGCATCGGTATTGGGTACCGGCCAGAAGGCGCACACCCCGAGCGGCGCCTGCCCGGTGCCGTGCCCGTCGTCACTGAACGGCGCGGTCCGCCGCCAGGCGGCATCCATGCCCGCCACGATCGCCCGATCGGTGACCGGCGGATCGTCGACGCACTGCACCGCGGCCCGCGCATCGGTGGAATTGTCGTAGCTGCCGTCAGCGGCGCGGCCGACGTACAGGTCGGCGAGGCCCAGCAGGGTGTCGCCGATCCCCTGTTCCACCTCGCCCAAGCCGACCGCGAGTTCCGGCCACAGCGTTTCCGAGTACAGCGCCTGGATCACGCCGGTGCTCGCGTCGGAGTAGCCGAGCCCGCGCCCGTCCTCGGTACTCGCGGGCGCGTCCCAGAGCGGATTGATCAGCGCCTGATAGCGCGTCACCGCCTGATCCGGGTCGGTGCCGAGTGGACAGTCGGCCGCCAGCTCAGTCGCGCATGCGGTGGCGAAGGCGTCGAACACCTGTTGGAAGCCGGCCGCCTGGCCCGCCACGCTGTCGGCGGTGCTCTCGTCCGGGTCGATCGCGCCGTCGAGCACCAGGGCTCGCACGCGGTCCGGGAACGTCTCGGCGTAGGTGTAGCCGAGCCGGGTGCCGTAGGAGTATCCGAGATAGCTGAGCCGGTCGTCGCCGAGGACCGCGCGAATGACGTCCATGTCCCGCACCACGTCCCGGGTGCCGACGTGGGCCAGGAAATCCGCGCCGGTGCGGGCCGCGCAGTTGCCGGCGAATTCGGCGTTCTCCCTTTCCATCTCGGCGATCCCGGCCGCACCGTAGTCGTCGGGCGGCTCGGCGCGTTCGGCATCGCGCTCGGCCGCGGTGGCGCACGCGACGAGCGGGCGGGAAGCGCCGATGCCGCGCGGGTCGAAACCGACGCGGTCGAAGCGTTCGGCGAGCGCGGTGTCGTCACCGAGTTGCACGGTCCAGAGCCCGGAAGCGCCGGGACCGCCCGGATTCATGAGCAGCGATCCGATCTTCGGGCCGGTCGCCCGCACCCGGGACAGCGCGATGGTCGCGGTGTCCCCATCCGGATCGTCATAGTCGACGGGCACCTCGACCTGCGCGCATTCGGTGTTCGCGGGCAGGTCGTCGGCGCCGTAGCCGGTGCAGCTCTCCCAGGCGATCCGCTGTTCGTAGTAGCGGGTGAGATTGTCTGATTCGGCCTGCCCGGTGGGCGCGATACCGGCAATCGCCAGTGCGACGGACGTGGTCAGGACGACGGAGGTCCAGAGAGAACGAGACATCGAAATCCTTCGGAACGAGCGAATACCCCTCGTTCACGATGGAGTCGGCGGGGAGGCCGTCGCATCAGGTCTCCCCCCTGGGTTTTCGCGGCTCCCGGCTGTGAGCAATCCCATCCCTGATCGGGGTTAATCGGTGCTGCGACCGGTGGCACACTGGGGTTGTCACACCAACCCGGGGACCCTGCACGGGCCTCGAGGACGACGAAAGAGGGACGAAGATGTCCGTATCCGATGCGGAGACCCCTGCCTACGGCGCTGCCGCAGCCCCGAAGACGCCCGCGAAGCGCAAGACCCGTGTGCAGCATCTGCAGCAGATGAAGCAGTCCGGCGAGCGCTGGTCCATGCTCACCGCCTACGACTATTCGACCGCCCGCCTCTTCGAAGAGGCCGGGATTCCGGTGCTCCTGGTCGGCGATTCGGCCGCCAATGTGGTGTACGGCTACGACACCACCGTGCCCATCACCGTCGACGAACTGATTCCGCTGGTGCGCGGCGTGGTGCGCGGTGCGCCGCACGCGCTGGTGGTGGCTGATCTGCCGTTCGGTTCCTACGAGTCCTCGCCGGAGCAGGCCCTCGCCACCGCCGTCCGTTTCATGAAGGAGGCGGGTGCGCACGCGGTGAAGCTGGAGGGTGGCGAGCGGGTCGCCGACACCATTCACAAGCTGACCGCGGCCGGCATTCCGGTGATGGCGCACATCGGCTTCACCCCGCAGAGCGTGAACACCCTGGGCGGCTTCCGGGTGCAGGGGCGCGGCGACGGCGCCGAGCAGTTGATCGCCGATGCCATCGCGGTGCAGGAGGCGGGGGCGTTCTCGGTCGTCATGGAGATGGTGCCCGCCGAGCTGGCCGGTCAGGTCACCCGCAAGCTGACCATTCCGACGGTCGGCATCGGCGCCGGCGCGGAGTGCGACGCGCAGGTGCTGGTGTGGCAGGACATGGCCGGATACACCTCCGGGAAGACCGCCAAGTTCGTCAAGAAGTTCGGCCGTGTGGGCGACGAATTGCGTTCGGCCGCAGCGGCTTACGCGGACGAGGTGCGGCGGGGCGTGTTCCCCGCGCCGGAGCACACCTTCTGATCGTGGCTCGGGTCGAGCGCCCTTCGCGGAGTACCGCGGAGGGCGCTTTCGCGTTCCGGCCGGACAGTTCATAGCTGTCGGCTATCGAATTGCGGGCGAGCGTCCTCTTCACAGACCCCCGCCAGAATTTGGTGGCAGACTCGGTAGCTGACGAGCCGGAACGACCAGAGGGAAGCTATGCATCGCCGTTGGATGAGCAGTCGCCGGGTCCGGCGCGCTCCGCTGCTGATCGCCGCCGCGGGCGTGCTCGCGCTGACCGCCGCCTGTGGCGGCAATTCGACCACCGGGTCGGGGCAGCCGAGCTCGAGCAAGCCGAGCACCAGCACATCGAAGAGCACCACCACGACCGCACCCAAGACCAGCACGGGCACCGGCAGCGGCGATCAGCAGCTGAACGTGTCCGCCGACGCCGCCACCCAGCTGTGCGACATGCTGCGGCCGCAGCTGTCCGACTGGCGCGTGCAGGGGCCGACACTCGGCAAGATCGCCTACAACGCCACCGTGCACGAGTGGGCCGTCCGCAATGGCGGCATCAATGTGCAGGTGCTGCAGGACAAGGACGCGATCGACCGCATCACCACCGCGAACTGCTCGGACGTGCGCGACCAGGCGCTGTCCGCGCTCGAAATGCCCTCCATGGCTTCGGGACTGGCGTTCTGATGCGCACCCTGTACCCGCCGATCGAACCGTACGAGCAGGGCATGCTCGACGTCGGTGACGGGCAGCGGATCTACTGGGAGGTCAGCGGCAATCCGGACGGGAAGCCGGTGGTGTTCCTGCACGGCGGGCCGGGTGGCGGGACGGCGCCGTTCCATCGGCAGTTCTTCGACCCGCAGGCGTATCGGATCGTGCTGCTGGATCAGCGCGGGTGCGGGCGGTCCACGCCGCACATCGCCGACGGAGCGAGCCTGGCGACCAACACCACCTGGCATCTGGTGGCCGACATCGAGGCGCTGCGCACGCATCTCGGCGTCGAGCGGTGGCAGGTGTTCGGCGGATCGTGGGGTTCCACACTGGCGCTGGCGTACGCGCAGACCCATCCCGATCGGGTCACCGAGCTGATCTTGCGCGGGATATTCCTGTTGCGGCGCAAGGAAATCGATTGGTACTACAATGGCTCCGCGGGATACGTGTATCCCGACGAGTGGGAGAAGTTCCTGGCGCCGATCCCGGAAGCCGAGCGCGGCGACGACCTCGTCGAGGTGTATCACCGTCTGCTGAACTCTCCCGACGCAGCCACCGCCACCGACGCGGCCGTCGCGTGGTCCACTTGGGAGGGCGCCACGAGTTCGCTGCTGCCCCATCCTGATCGGGTCGCCGAGTCCGCCGATCCGCGGTTCGCACTGGCCTTCGCCAAGATCGAGAACCACTACTTCCAGCATCGCGGCTTCCTCGACGACGGTCAGCTGCTGCGCGACATCGACCGCATCACCCACATTCCCGGCGTCATCGTGCAGGGCCGCCACGACATCGTGTGCCCCGCCGTCAGCGCCTGGGACCTGCACAAAGCCTGGCCCGGCTCGGAGCTGCACCTGGTCCCCGACGCCGGCCACGCCGCCGCCGAACCCGGCATCACCCACCACCTGGTCTCGGCCACGGACAAGTACAGGTACTAGATGAACACCACAGCCGGTCCCGCCCTGGTCGAAGCCCTATCCCTCGACGTGGACCGGCTGTGCGCCGCCGAACCCGAAGTCCGCCAGGACCTCCCGGACTCGGTCCACTCCATGCGCGTGGCCACCCGCCGCCTGCGCAGCGTCGTGAAGTCCTACCGCCGCATCCTGCGCCGCAAACCGGCCGCCGAGATCACCGACGAATTGCGCTGGCTCGCAGGACTGCTCGGCGTGGCCCGCGACGCCGAGGTCAAGGCCGACCGCTTCGAGAAACTGCTCGGCGACCACAGCGGAGCGCTCGCCCGAGCCGACGCGAAGAACGGCGGGAAGCGATCGCCGAAAGCGAAGCGGAGCGGAGAAGCCAGTTTCGGCGCGGACCTGGTGGCGAAGGAGCGCCGCATCTACGCGGGAGCGCACGCCGCCGTCCTCGACGCTTTCGACAGCCGCCGCTACACCGCCCTCACCGAGCGCCTGCACGACCTGATCGACAACCCACCCCTGCGCCACAGCGAAGCCGACAAACCCGCCGCCGACCTGTTCGCCACGGTCCTCCGCCATGACTTCCGCGCCCTGCGCCGCCTGGTCCGCATCGAACCCACTCTCACCGAAGAGCAGCGCGTCGAGCACCTGCACGACATCCGCAAGGCCGCCAAACGTCTCCGCTACTCCGCCGAGGCGGCCGCCGCCGTCCTCGGTGAGCCCGCAACCCTGTTGTCCCGCAATGCCAAACACCTGCAGGGCGTGCTGGGCGACCACCGCGACGCCATCGAAGCCGCCGCCGCCCTGCGCGCCCACGCCGCCGAATCCGATGCCCCCGATTACCAGCGCTACTGCGACGCCGAAGAGGCAGCCGCCGCCAAGGCCCTCGAACAGTATCCGGCCGCAACCGAATTCCTCCGCGACCGTCCCCTCTGACCCGGGGGCTCAGCCTCGGCCGGCGCGGGCGCGCAGGCCGGCGGCGGCGATCGCCAGGGCGGCGACGATCTCGAACAGTGCTGCGAACCAAGAGAATCCGGTCACCCGGGCGGAGGCCGGCGGGTTGATGAAGCTGTCGCTGAGCGGGCCGAACCAGTCGGGCAGCAGGTGCACGACGGTGAATCCGATCGCACTGGCGGCGCCGACGGCCATGGCCGCGATCGGGGCTCGCCGGTCGCGGCGGAACACCAGCGCGATGGTGACCACCGCCGCCAGCTGCTGAATCACGCCGAGCGCCATGACCAGCATGGAGATGGTGTTCATGCCGCGCCGGAGGTGATCGGCGCCGTGCACCACCAGAGCGATGGCGAAGACGATGGTCACCCCACGCAGGACGGTGTTCGCTGTTGTCGATCGCGGGCTGCGCGCCGCTGTCGAGTCGATCATGTGTGCCCCCAGACACCGACAATTCTACGACCGAGTGTAGTAGATGTCCTCCGACGCCGCCAGACCCCACACCCCGGCTCGCCACCCCACCACGCCGATCGAGGCCGCACGGCGGCGAGTTGTGTTGCGGGGCCTCGATTTGCGCGGATACCGGCCCGCCGCCGGGTGAATCCGGCTACGCGGGCGGGCTCGCCGGGGCGTTGCCATCCGACGCCTTGCCGTGCGAGCCGTTCTCCGGCGGAGTGAAGTCGAAAGTGACTGTGCGCGTGGCGGGGTCGGCGGTTACCAGGCGGACTCGGACGCGTTTGCCTTCCGGCGGCGAGCCGCTGCATTTGGCGAGGACGGGCGGGGCGGCGACGAAGATTTCGGCGGGGCGGGTGCCGTTGGCTTCGCGCAGCACCACGGCGTCGAAGTCGGCGCCGACTCGCTGTGCGAGAACAGTGGATTCGGTGAGGTCGATGCAGGCGCGTTCGAGTTTGCCGGCGATGGCGTCGCTGCGGCGCATGGCGTCGGCGGCCGCGGCCAGGCCCGCCCGGACCCATTGGGGGACTTCGGTTCCCGCGCAATAGGCAAGGCAGATCTCGGTGGAGAAGCGGTCGGAGAGGCGGCGGAGCGGGGCGGTGACGTGGGCATAGGGAGCGCCGATCGCACTGTGCTGCACGGTATCCGGAGCCTGGCCGTTCAGCAGCGTGTACGACGCTCCGCGCAGCAGACCGGTGGCCTCGGACATGAGCACCAGGGCGGCGGGGGTGTTCGGGTCGAGTCGGGCGAGCATGCGGCCTACCGATTCCGTGGCGGGCCATTCCACGCCGACAGCGGCGGCCGTGCGGCGCATGGATTCGATCGCCGCAGGAGGGGGCGGGGGCATGGTGCGCAGCAGGCCCAGATGCGGGTCGGCCGCCACCGCCGGGGAGCCGTCCGGCTGCGGCGCGGCGTTGGCCGCCACCGCGGCGACATCCCCGGCACGGCCACCGGAGTCATAGCCGTTCAACATGATTCGAGCCGCGCACATGCCGGTGAGAAGCGAGACCTGTTCGTTCCAATCGTCGGCCGCGGTGCGGGGTTCGACGACCAGTTGCCAGTGGTCGACATCGGTTTGCTCGCGGCCGTCGGGGACCACGTTCTGGGCGGGCAGGCGCAGGGTGATGGCGCCGCGTTCGAGGCCCGCTTCGATGCGCAGGCGGCCGAATTCGGGGAGGGCGGCGACGGAGGGGTGCAGGCGGCCGGCGTCGGCGTCGGCCTGGACGCCGGTGTAGTCGAGGCGGGCGCGGGAGCGGACCAGGGCGCGGGTCACCGAACAGCGCTGCGGTTCGGCGTTTTCGTCGAGCTCGATGGTCCACAGGGCGGCGGGGCGATCCTGGTCGGGCAGCAGGCTGGCGGTGCCTTCGGAGAGCACGGGCGGGTGCAGGGGCACGGTGCCGTCAGGGAGGTAGAAGGTTTGGCCGCGCGCCATGGAGGTGGCTGCGAGCGGGCCGTCGGGGCGCACCACCGCGGCGACGTCGGCGATGGCGTAGTAGAGCAGGAAGCCGGAGTCCGTGCGTTCCAGGCACAGCGCCTGATCCAGATCCATGGCGCCGGGGGGATCGATGGTGACCAGCGGAATGTCACGCCGGTCGGCTCGGGCACCCGCGAACGCGTCAACCGCGTCGCGGGCCTCCGAGACGGCCTCGGACGGATAGTCCGAGGCCAATCCGAATTCGGTTCGGACGGCGCCGAAATCGACCGGCGCCGACACGATCCGCTGATGCAGTTCCACTGCGGAACGCTGACCCTACTGGAGGGCCAGCATGGTGCCGTTCAGCTGATCGAACGGACCGTAGACCGTGAACACCACGCGGCCGTTCGGGTACTGCGAGGAGAGCGCAGCAGCCGAATTGAGCGCCTCACCGAACGAGGCGGCGGACGGGTGCGGCAGACCGGCGATGGTATTGCCGAACTGGTTCTGCGCCACCCACTGCGTATCCGCCGGGGTGAGATCCACCTGCACCCCACCCGGCAGCGGGGTCACCGAGAACGCCGATGCGGACCCGGAACCCAGCACAACCGAAACGGAAGCGGCAGCGGCAAGGAGCGCGCCTGCTGCCAGTTTGCGAGCAATTCGCATATAGACGAGACCTGCTTTCCGAAGTTCGAGAATGCCCTTCGCCCGTTGCGATCGCAACGGAACTTTCCAACGCGCAACACTTTATGACGCCGATCACGTCCGGGGCCAGTTACGGGAAGATCACGGTTTGGCACACCGGGACGCGCCGAGACACGCCAAGTGACGCGCCGCAATTGTCAGCCATGCCGGAGGTCTGCGCACAGCACGGCGCGAGCGGTGTCGGTCACGCCGCACGCGGGTTCGGGAAGTGTCGCCGAGTTACGGCTGTCTGCCGCGGAATCCACCCGGCAGCACCACGGAGATGAACTTGAACAGATAAGCGATGGCGAACAACACCAGTACCGCCAACGGCTGGATCAGCATCGACAGCGACATGAAACGACTCCCTATTCAGCTGTTTTCTGTTGGATCTCAGGCGATTTCTCCGGCGTGCCCGCGCTGTCCCCCGCACCGCTGCGTTCCAGGAACCGCAGCAGTTCCACCGGGAACGGCAGCACCAGGGTCGAATTCTTTTCCGCCGCAACCTGAACCACGGTCTCCAGGAATCGCAGCTGGAGCGCGGCCGGCGCCTGGGCCATATTCGCCGCGGCCTCCGCGAGCCGCTTGGACGCCTGGAACTCCCCCTCCGCGGAGATGACGCGCGCCCGCCGCTCCCGTTCCGCCTCGGCCTGCCGCGACATGGACCGTTTCAGCGAATCCGGCAGCGCCACATCCTTGATCTCCACCCGATCGATGTGCACGCCCCATCCCAGCGCCGGATTGTCGATCATCAATTCCAGCCCCTTGTTGAGCTGTTCCCGATTGGAGAGCAGATCATCCAGCTCGCTCTTGCCGATGATGGATCGCAGCGAGGTCTGCGCCACCTGGGCGACCGCGAACAGATAGTCCTGCACCTCCACAATCGCCCGCAGCGGATCGATGACCCGGAAGTACACGACGGCATCCACCCGAACCGTCACATTGTCCCGGGTGATCCCCTCCTGCGCGGGCACCGGCATGGTGACCACCTGCACGGAAACCTTCTCCATCCGGTCCGCGCCGGGAATCAGCATGCGCAATCCGGGTTCTCGCACCGCCCTGGCCCGCCCCAGCCGGAACACAACGCCCTTCTCGTATTGCGCGACCACCCGCACCGACGATGCCGCGACGGCCCCGAGCACCACGCCCAGACCCACCAGCCATGCCGCCAGCAGTAACAGAACGTCCATTGTTCGCTCCGCGAGAATTTTGCTGCGCCATAAGGATCGGCGCGGCGCACCATCCATCATGGCACCGCGGGAACGCCTCTGAAAGAGCGGCGGACGAGTCGGTCTGTAAGCCGGATCCTGTCCTCGGTGTTGCCACCGAGTGACGGTCATCCATCTGGGCACACCGTTGCCGGGTACCTCGAGCAGTCCACCCGCAGGCTCGGGCGAGCAGCCCTCGAACGCCTGCGCAGCCGCACTCTCGCGAGTCCGGCCTTCGACCTTGCTCCGGGCGGGGTTTACCTAGCCGCGCCGGTCACCCGGCGCGCTGGTGCGCTCTTACCGCACCGTTTCACCCTTACCGGCGTCGTCCTCCGAGGAGGCCGCCACCGGCGGTTTGTTTTCTGTGGCACTGTCCCGCGGGTCGCCCCGGGTTGCCGTTAGCAACCGCCCTGCTCTGTGGAGTCCGGACTTTCCTCGACGAGGGGCGGCGGCATTGCCATGCCCGTTCCCTTCGCCGCGACCGCCCGACCGACTCGTCCGCGCCACCAATGTACGGTAAGGGGCCATGGAGCGTGTCGAGGTGGGGTTCTCTTCCGGTGGTGAACAGTGTGCGGGGTGGCTGTATCAGCCGGACGGGCCGCCGAAGCCGCGTCCGCTCGTGGTCATGGGGCACGGGCTGGGGGCAGATCGGGAAATGGGTTTGGACCGGTACGCGCGGCGGTTCGCGGCGGCTGGCATGGCGGCGCTGGTCTTCGACTACCGGCATTTCGGGGCGAGTTCGGGTGAACCCCGGCAGTTGATCAATATCAAGCGGCAGCGCGAGGACTGGCATGCCGCGATCGCGTTCGCGCGCACGCTGCGGGGGATCGACGCCACGCGTATCGCCCTGTGGGGCAGTTCGTTCGGTGGCGGGCATGTGCTGAGTGTGGCGCCGGACGATCACTACATCGCGGCGGTGGTGGCGCAGTGCCCGTTCACCAGCGGGTGGTCCTCGGCCATGGCGAAGGGGCCGATCAGCCTGCTGAAGACGGGGACGGTGGCGACCACGGATCTGCTGGTGGGGCCGATCATTCGCAAACCGATCCGGGTGCGGCTGGCGGGCGGACGGCATTCGTCGGCGCTGATGAGCGCCGCCGATGTGCCGTCGGGGTACGGGCGGCTGGCGGAGGAGAGTTCGCAGTATCGGCCGAAAGTGGCTGCGCGGGTGGGTCTGTCGACGCTGTTCGACGCACCGGCGCGGCGGACCAAGGACATCAAGGCGCCGGTGTTCTACGCGATCTGCGACAACGACACCGTCGCACCCCCGGGACCGACGGTGAAGGCGGCCGAGCGCACCAAGCACGCCGTGGTGAAGCATTATCCGATCGGGCATTTCGACATCTACTTCGACGACTGGTTCGAGAAGGCCGTCTACGACCAGACCGAGTTCCTCTCCGCCGTACTGCGTCCCTGAACTAGCGGTTCCTCCCGAGGGCCGGAGTGGTTGCGCCGTCCGGGTTTTCGGCGGGCGGGTCGTCCTCGTCACCGGGTGGGTCGCGGTGCGGCAGGAAGGGTTCGTGGTCGGGCGGCAGGCCGCGTTCGATGCCGCGGGCCCGTGCCAGCTCCGCATCGAAGGCGGCGCCGAGCAGGACCGCGATATTGGTGAGCCACAACCACACCAGGAACACCACCACCCCGGCCAGGGAACCGTAGGTCTTGTTGTAGGAGCCGAAATTCGTTGCGTAGACGGTGAATCCGGCGGAGGCGGCCAGCCACACCAGCACGGCCAGCACACTGCCGGGGCTGAGCCAGCGGAAGCCCGGCTGGCGGGCGTTCGGGGCGGCCCAGTACAGCAGCGCGAAGGCCAGGGAGACCAGTAGCGCGAGCGTCGGCCATTTCACGAAACCCCAGACGCGCACGGCGGTTTCGCCCATGCCGAGCCACTCCCCCACGCGGTCGGCGAGCGCGCCGGTCAGCACCACGCCGACCAGCACCGCCGCCAGCAGCAGCATGAGCAGCACGGTCAGCCCGAACCGCATGGGCAGCAGTTTCCAGAGCGGGCGGCCCTCCCGCACCTCGTAGATGTCATTGGCGGCGCGGATGAACGCGCCGATGTATCCCGACGCCGTCCAGAGCGCCACCAGCACACCGATGATGGCGAGCGGTCCGGCCAGCGGCTTGGCGTCCTGGAGTTCGGTGATCGCGGACACCAGCAGGTCGGTGCCGCTGCCCGGCCCGATCTGCTTGACGGTGTCGATCAACGACCGAGTCGGCTCGGGGCCCAGCAGGCCGAGGAGGGCGGTGAGCACCAGCAGCGCCGGAAAGATCGACAGCACACTGTAATACGTGAGCGCGGCCGCCCAGTCGGTGATGCGGTCGCCCAGTAGTTCCGCCGCCGTGCGTTTGAGTACCGACCACCAGGAGCGCCGTTTCAGGTCCGTCGGGCCCTCCGGCGCGCCCGGCTCGATCGTGGTCTGCTCGGGCATGTCCGCCACCTCCAGTGACGGCGGCATACCCGGCCCCGAGCGGCACAAACGCCGAACCGCCGGGGCTCGCGCCCGCTCAGACGCTCACAGGTAGGAGGTGTCGTTCACCAATCGCACCGACGCGCCGCCGTCCGGATAGAACTCCGCGATGGACAGCGACGCCAGATCCAGATGCAACCGGTACAGCAGCGACGGCCCGACACCCAGGGCCAGCTGGAGCAGCGTCTTGATCGGCGTCACATGGCTCACCACAAGCACATTCGCGCCCGGATACAGTGCGACGAGATCCCGCCGCACGCCTTCGATCCGCTCCCGCACCTGATCGAAGCTCTCGCCACCGGGCGCCGCCAGCGACGGGTCCCCCAGCCACCGGTCGTGCAGTTCCGGATCCCGCTCCCGCGCCTCCAGGAAGGTAAGCCCTTCCCACGCACCGAAATCCGTCTCGATCAACCCGTCGAGCACCCGCACCGGCACACCCAGCGCCTGCCCGGCGGCCTCGGCGGTTTCCTTGGCCCGCCCGAGCGGCGAACACACGATGGCCGCGATACCGCCCTTGGCCGCAAGCATTTTCGCCGCGCGCGCCGCCTGCTCCCGGCCGAGCGCGGTCAGCGGCGGATTGCCCCGCCCCGAATACCGCCGCTCCACCGACAATTCCGTCTGCCCATGGCGAAGGAGCAGCAGTCGTGTGGGCTTGCCCATGGCCCCGGTCCACCCGGGAGCCGACGCGGTGCCACCCGGTGCGGGTCCGGTGGTGCCACCGGGCACGGCCTGCTGCGGTGGCGTCACCGGCTCGACCGCAACCCCGCGCTGGGGTTCGTCCACCGGTGCCGGTGTCGTCGCCGGAGTTTCGTTCTTCGGCAACGCCTCTCGCACCTCGTCGACGAGGTGCGCGTCGTCCATGGCCTCATTGGCGAGCTTGTCCGCGTGCTTGTTCTCCTTGCGCGGAATCCACTCGAAGCTCACCCGGTCGAAGCCCGCGACCAGCTGCCGGGCCCGCTCGGCCAGCGGAATCATGGCCTCGTGCTTGACCTTCCAGCGCCCGGACATCTGCTCGACGACCAGCTTGGAGTCCATGCGCACGGAAACCTCGCGCGCACCGAGTTCGGCCGCGGCCTCCAAACCCGCTATGAGGCCCCGGTATTCGGCGACATTGTTGGTGGTGACGCCGAGGAATTCCTTGCGTTCGGCCAGCGCCCGCACATGCCCGTCATCCCACACCACCGCGCCGTATCCGGCCGGTCCGGGGTTCCCGCGCGACCCGCCGTCGGCTTCGACGATCACCTTGTCCACCATCGCTCACCCTTCATAGCCGACCGGTCTTGGCCACGACCGGTATGCGCGTGCTTTCCAGTGTCGCCACCGCGTATCGCGAATTCGTCGCTACCGTGCGCCGGGGCGGATACCCCGCGCGCCACTCCGGGCGGGCGCGGGGCCGGGGCTCAGAGCCCGGACTGCTTGGTGCGGACCAGGATCGCGTTGCATTCGGGGCAGCGGACCACCGCGTCGGGGGCGGCCTTGGCGATGCGGGCGATCTCGCCGCGGTCGAGTTCGATGCGGCAGGCGCCGCAGCGGCGGGCCTGGAGCAGGGCGGCGCCGACGCCGTAGCCGGTGCGCTGCTTGTCGTAGGCGGCGAGCAGATCGGCGGGGAAGACGGCGGTGAGGGCGGCGCGGTCGGAATCGCAACGCTGTTGTGCCACAGCGAGATCGGCGAGGGCCTCGTCGCGGCGGCGTTCGGCGTCGACCAGATCCTGTTCGGCGCGGTCCAGATTGGCGCCGGCGTGGTCGTGGTCGGCGGCGGCGGCCTCGCGGCGCTCCATGACCTCGATCAGATCGTCTTCCAGGACCTTGCGACGACGCTCCAGGCTGCCGAGCTCGTGCTGCAGTTCGGAGAGCTGCTTGGCATTGACCGTGCCGGCGGTGAGCAGGCCGCGGTCGCGCTGTTCGCGCTTGGCGACGGCGTCGATCTCACCCTCGAGCTTGCGGATGTCGCGGTCGAGGTCGTCGATGATGATCTCGACCTTCACGGCGGCGTCCTTGCGGGCGGTGCGCTCCGCCTCCAGCGTGCGCACCTCCTGCTCCTCGGGCAGCACCTTGCGGCGATGCTCGATCCGGGTCAGTTCGGCGTCGACGGCGGCGAGGTCGAGCAGCTTGGACTGGATCGAAGGTTCGGCATTCAACGCGGAAGGTCTCCTGGACGCTATGGACGGTTCAAGACTCCCACCGTACCCGCCCGGCGGGGTCCCATTGCCCAACCCCGCCACAACCAGGGAAAACGCTCGAGCAGGGGCATGCGCGCCGGAAATCCCCTGCCGGTCCCGCGCCCGATATGCGAGGGTCGGCGTATGGCTGAACATGTGTACGAGGTTGAGGTCACGTGGTCCGGCGCGACCACCGACTACCGGTCGTATTCACGCAATCACGAGGTGCTCGCCGCCGGGCGGCCACCGATTCCCGCCACCTCCGACCCCAAATTCCGCGGCGACACCAGCCGGTGGAATCCGGAGCAACTGCTGGTCGGTTCGCTGTCGGACTGCCACATGCTCTGGTACCTGCACCTGTGCGCCGAAGCCGGTGTGGTGGTCACCGGCTATCACGACACGGCGGTCGGCGTCATGGACGACCAGCGGTTCCAGCATGTGACCCTGCGGCCCCGGGTCACGGTCGCCGAGGCGAGCATGATCGACACCGCGCAGCGGCTACACCACGACGCACACAAGAGGTGCTTCATCGCCAATTCGGTGAACTTCCCGGTCGAGCACGAACCCACCACGGTCGTCGCCGAATAGTCGGAGCGGCGGCAGCCGCACGACGCTCCACGACCTCGATCAGGCGGGCGGAGCCGCGGGCAGAGTGCGGCCCCGCCGAGCCGCTGCCCCGCACCCCGGACACTCAGCAGTCTGCGACGCCGAGAGTCCATGGGTCGGTGCGCAGCGTCGAGACACGGGTCTCGAGGCCGGGGAGCGCGGCGCGGACAATGCCTTCCGCCTGTGCGCACCAGGGGAATTCGGTGGCCCAGTGGGCGGCGTCGACCAGCGCCGGGCCGCCCGCGCGCAGGTGCTCGTCCGCCGGATGGTGACGCAGGTCGGAGGTGACGTAGGCATCCACGCCGAGGCGAGACACCTTGCCCAGGAAGGAATCTCCGGCCCCGCCGCAGACGGCGACGGTCTTGATTACCCGATCCGGATCACCGGCGGCACGCACACCCCAGGTGGTCTCGGGCAGCGCCTTGCGCACGCGAGCGGTGAACTCGCGCAACGATTCCGGGGCGGGCAGCTCGCCGATGCGGCCGATCCCGAGGCCGGAGGCGAGGGCGGCGCGTTCGGTGACGTGATAGGCCGGTTCCTCATAGGGATGCGCGGCACGCAGGGCGGCGAGGACGGCCGCGCGCCGGGACGGCGGGGCGACCACTTCGAGGCGATCCTCGGTAGCGCTGTGCAATTCGCCGATCGCACCGAGCGCCGGGTTCGCCCCGTCGAGGGGCCGGTATTGCGCGGTCCCCTCCACCCGCCAGGCGGCGTCGCTGTAATTGCCACCGGCCCCCGCGCCCGCCGCGAACAGCGCCGCCAGCACCTCCGCACTGTGCGTGCGCGGCACGGTGATCTCCCACTTGTCCACGGCCGCAACAGGTTTCGGATCAAGCGGACCGGTGACCGTCAGCCCGATGGCCGCGGCCAGCGCATCCGAGACCCCCGGATCGGCCGAATCCGCATTGGTGTGCGCGCTGAACAGCGCACACCCGGACCGGATGAGCCGGTGCAGCAGTGCGCCTTTCGGTGTATCGGCGGCCACGGTGTCCACCCCGCGCAACAGCAGCGGGTGGTGCACGACGAGCGCCTGCGCACCCCATTCGATGGCCTCGTCCACGACTCCGGCGGTGGCGTCCACCGCGAACAGCACGCGGGACACCGGTTCTGCCGGATCACCGCAGACCAGTCCCACCGAATCCCACGATTCGGCCAGCTGCGGCGGGTACGCCGCATCCAGCGCCGCAATGACATCCGCCAACCGCACCGCCGTCACCACAACCGAACCCCTTTCGAGACAGTCACCACAGTCGTTTCCTACAGCCCGACTTCGCGAATCGCGGCGACCAGCCGATCCACCTCACCGGCAGGCCGAACCGCCAACCGCAGGTGGCCGGGTTCGAGCCCCGGGAACGTATCCCCGCGCCGCACCGCGATCCCCTTGTCCGCCAGTCGCTTCCGCAAGAGCTCGGCATCCGGCACCCGAATCAGCACGAACGGCCCCCGAGCCGGCTCGTGCACCTCGATCCCGAGTTCCCGCAGCCGGGGAATCATCGCATCCCGGTCCGCCGCAATGCTTTCCGCCTTCCGCTGCGACTGAGCCACCGCCTCCGGCGCGCTGGTAGCCGCGATGGCCTCCAGTTGCAAGGTCCCCAGCGGCCAATGCGCCCGCCCCTGATTCAACCGCGCCAGCACCTCCGGATCCCCGAGGAAGTACCCGCATCGCAATCCGGCCAGCGCCCAGGTCTTGGTGAGGCTGCGCAAGATCAGCACATCCGGATAAGCCTCCCCCGCAAGCGATTCCGTCTCCCCGGGAATCGCATCCTGAAACGCCTCGTCCACCACCACGATCCGGCCGGGCCGCCGCAGCCGCAGCATGCTCTGCACCGGATGCAGCACCGACGTAGGATTGGTCGGATTCCCCACCACCACAAGGTCCGCCGCCTCCGGCACCCCGCCCGAATCCGAACCGAGCGCGGATTCCAGTAGGTACGGCGGCTCCAGCACAACGCGTGCCACCGGAACTCCGGCCTCCCGCAACGCCAGCTCCGGCTCGGTGAAGGACGGGTGGACGATCGCGGCCAGTGCGGGATGCAATCGCGGCAGCATCGCGAACCCTTCGGCCGCGCCCGCGAGCAGCAGCACTTCCTCCGGCCGCCGCCCGTGCCGCGCCGCGACCGCCGCCCGTGCGGCCTGTTCCGCTCCCGCGTCCGGGTACCGCCCCAGCTCCCCCAGCCGCGCGGCGAGCCGCTCCCGCAACCATTCCGGCGGCGCACTCCCCTGCACGTTCACCGCGAAGTCGACCATCCCCGGCCGCACCTCCGCATCCCCGTGATGCCGCAACTTGGCGTGATCGACACTGCCCATCCCGGACCCGCTCACGACGTCCCGCTCCTCACCTCTCGCGACCGGCACTCCCGATTCGACGCCTGCCCGGACACCGGCATCGCACCTCCGAGGGTGGTGGCCGCTGTTCGGGCGCAGCCTCCCGGGAGGTGGGTGTCGCGGCGTGTTGCCGTGTCCTGGAGCACAGGCGACACCCTACGTGGCCGGGTTCGAGCGGCATCCATGCCCGGGACCGCCTTCGCCGTATGGCATACCGGCGAGGTGGGTCGCGTCGTATTCTCGGCCGGTGACCGAACCTGATCCGCAGTTGGCCGAACTCGCTGAGCAGCGCGCTGCCCTTCGGGCCGAGTTCGAGGACATGGACTTCGGCTTCATGGACGAGTTCGCGGGGGTGGGCGCGCAATTGGATCAGCTCATTGCCGGGCTCGACGAGATCGGGCGCGAGCTGGACGAGGCGCTGGAGCGGATTCAGCAGGCGGAATAGCCACCGCCGGAGGGGTGGGTGCGCGGGTTGCAGCCTCAGCCCCTCCAGCCAAATCACGCCAGATACCGCCGGAAGGGCTCAGTGCTATGAAGTCGGCGAAACACCCCGGCACGGTTGCAGTTGGCCGGGGCGTTCTTGAGCAGCCCGGTAGATGCTGCCAAGAGTTTCTCATTCCACCTCAATAACGCGACCACGAAGGTCGCGGACCGCGCGAAGGTAGGAGATCCGATCATGACCCCGCATCTGAGCATCTTCGCAAGAATTGAACCAAGAATTGTTCCCGGCACGCCTCTGAATCTCGAATTCAAGGCCAACGGTGACCTTGTACGAACAAGATCGGACGGCGGACCCCTCTCCGGGGGCAAGCCGAGCATGACAACCAACATTTTCGACGACTTCAAGGATCGACTCAACGGCGAAACCGGACGTGGACCGAAGGGTCCGAAAAAGATTGAGAACCTCGACAGGATCTCGATCATCGATGAGCGTACACACGCCCTGATCGCCGAATTCAATCGAATCAATAAGAGCGTCACGGAATATGGAAAATAGGCGCGTAGAGATCTTCGACTCACCTGGTTACAGTTTCCATCTCGAGCGATGTGCGCAGGAATTCGAATCCGACGTCGAATTCGATCGGTCGACGCTGGACGGCGTGTTTCGATTAATGTCCGGGTTCTGCATTCCACTCTCCGTAGACCTCTCGACTCTGTACTGGATGAATGAGTTCGATATACCGATCGACGAGACTTTCCCGACTTCGTCGCAACGCACGATCCGCGCGGCGTCTCCACCCGAAGGGATGCTCACCGATTTCGTTTCGGCGGGAAATGTTTTCGAACAAGTCGACGAATTGAGCCATGACTCGGTTTATGAATGGTTTGTCCGGTCACTGGATGAGGATCGTGCAGAGAACCCCCTCCTGCGTCCGGGATGGGATGAGATCTGGATCAGATATTCGATGGCCAGAACGCCTGACGGATATTTCCCTTCGGATATTCGAACCATACCTGTCCACTACCGGAGCTCGACCGCCGAGCACCCTGTGATTCACAGGGACGAATCCGTCTGGATTGCAGGTCCTATGGCGAACACACTCAATGCGCCGATCGAGATTCAGTTGATCAGAACTCCAGGTCGGGTCGCTGTCGGCGTGTACATTTGCTGGAATATCTGGATGCCGGACGGGGCGGGCTACGGATTCGTCGAGAGTGGCGTCAGCGAGTTGCTGGCGGCCGGATGGGCTTTCCGATGAACCGTTCGAACGGGTAGGTGACAGGCGGTGAGGGCGACCACCACGGGTCTCCCTCACCGCGAGTTATGGGCCGCTGTGAGCCGGGCGAGCCCGACCGGCAAGATTGGGGTATGGCGACCTTTGGCGGCTGCGGACCCGCTCCGCCATCTGAATGCCTTCCTCAACGGTCACGCCTTCGGCCAGTACCGCAGGTCATTGCTCGAAGACAACAGTGCCAAGGCGAGCGCTCGACAGGAACGCGAGTGCCGAATCGCGGCTCTCCGTAAGGGAATTGCCACCAGCGGACCCTCTGGTGGCTCGCGCCGTATGCCGGCGTCACCGGATACGACGAGCAGCACTGTCTGGAAATGGTGGCGGACCTGATCACCGACGGCGGCGAGTTACCCCCGGTGCGCCGCATCATCCCGGACATTGTGGTTGACGAAAACCTGCCGGTGAATCTTCGGGCACTCGGAGTTCCGGTATGGCCAGGTGTCTGGTACCCGCCGATGAACCTGAAGTACGGTCCGAACTTCACCCGTCTACCACCGTGGAATTCGGATCGAACTGCCGACTAGCCGTTGTTACGAAGGTTGACCGCTGCCGCAAGCCGGAATTCGCGGGTCCTAGCGAGAACATCCGCACATGCCGCTGATCGCTCGGTTTGGGACGGTCGCGGTGCCCGACCGCACGCACTGATCTGGGCGATTCCGCAGCGATCTCACTCGCGGGCTCCGGCGGCTACGGTCGGCCAGGTTGAAGTCTCGCGGAAACGCCCATGACGCGAAGCTGGCGCCTGATGATCTCCATCTCGACACGCGTGCCTTCGAGGCCGGTCGTGCGTAGCTCCTCGGCCAAGGCTTTGGCCTGTGCAAGTGACAGGGGCCGAGTCAGGCGTAGTGCTCGCATCAGGGCGGGTGCCGGCACATCGACCGATTCGAGTTCGAGGACAGTAGTTCTGTTCGCGGCCAGGATGGCATCACGAAAACCCGCGAGTGGTTGCGGATAGCCGCAGTCCGCCCAGACCGCCCCACACGTCGCGCATTGCCCGTCGATATCCCACCGGTGGTCTTCGCCTACCAGCGCCTCGGTGAGTGTGGACTCCGTCAGCGAGCCGCAGGTGATACAAGGCATCGGGTACGGAGCTGATTCGGTGACGATGTCCACCTCGTCGAACCTAGTCGCGTAACAACTCGATGCGAGTTCGACGATCTGTCGGCCGGATCTGGATACCGGTGCGCGAGTTGAGAGCTCAGATCACGATCTGCGAAACGTACAGATCTGCCGCGAGCCGCGCTGTCCGAAACGGCCAGCACGGTTAGTCGGCCGATCAAGTACCGGGGATCGTCTGGCGCGTTTCCGGTCGAACTTCGCCACACGTGCGCAGCGCAGGCAGTGTCGGCCGGTGCAAACGTCATGGCGCTGGCTCGTATGCTCGGGTACAAGGACGCGAGCGAAACAGTGGACACGTACGCGGACTTGTTCGACACGGACCTCGACAAGGTTGCGGCGGCTATGGATCAGTCCTATAGCGCGACGATTACCGCTCTGCCTTGTCAGAACCTTGTCACGGACGATGAAGAGCTACCGGAGGCGGCGTAGAAACCATGGCTGAGCTGGGCATCAATGGGTGAGCTTCACATCACTTTCATCTGCACGGGCAATATCTGTCGTTCCCCGATGGCCGAGAAGATTTTCGCCGCGGAGCTGGAGCGGGCGGGGCTGGCCGATCGGGTGCGGGTGAGCAGCGCCGGGACCGGCAGCTGGCATGTGGGGGAGGATGCCGATCCGCGGACCACCGAGACCTTGCGGCGGCACAGCTATCCGGTCGGGCATGTGGCGGCGGTGGCTGGGGACGATCATCTCGATGCCGATCTGGTGGTGGCGCTGGACACGGGGCACGAGCGGGCGCTGGCACAGCTCGGGGTGCCGTCGGATCGGCGGCGGCTGCTGCGCAGTTTCGACCCGGGAGCCGACGGGCGGGATGTGCCGGATCCGTATTACGGGGATCGCTCCGATTTCGAGCTGGTGCGCACGCAGATCGAGGCGGCCGTGCCCGGACTGCTCGACTGGGTCCGCGCCGAGCTCGGCGAACCGGCCGGAGGCGAGCGGGCATGAGCGGCGCGAAATCCGGTGTGCTGCGGCGGCTCACGTTCCTGCTGCGGCCGAGCTGGGTGATCCTGGCCCTCGTCGTCGCCGGATTCGCCTACCTGTGCTTCACCGTGCTCGCGCCCTGGCAGCTGGGCAAGAACACCACGACCTCGGAACGCAATCAGCGCATAGCCGATTCGGTGGAGGCCGCGCCCGTGGATGTCACCACCATGCTGGGTGGCACCGGCCAGGACACCGAGTGGCGCCGGGTCACCGCGAACGGCAGCTACGTCCCGGATTCGACCGTGCTGGTGCGACTGCGCGTCCTCGACGGCGCACCCGGCTACGCGGTGCTGGCCGCCTTCCAGCTCGACAGTGGCGCCACCGTGCTGGTCGATCGCGGCATGGTGGCCGCCGCCCCCGGCGGCACCCGCCCACCGGAGATCGCCGCCCCGCCCACCGGACCCCAACGTCTCGAGGCCCGCGTCCGCGCCTCCGAAGGCGTCGACCCGAAGCGCGTGCCGACCACCGAGGACGGCTACCGCCAGGTCTACTCCCTCGACACCGCCCAGGAGGCAACGGTTCTCGGCCTCCCGCTGACCCCCATCCCCACCAACGGTGGCGGCGGCTACCTCCAACTCGCCGAAAACCAACCCGGCGCATTCACCCCCGTGGCCCTCCCCCAACTCGACGCCGGCCCCTACCTCTCCTACGGCCTGCAATGGCTGGCCTTCGGCATCATGGCCCCCCTCGGCCTCGGCTACTTCGTCTACGCCGAACTCCGCGCCCGCCGCCGCGAACGCGCCGAAGCCACAACGGAATCGGGCACCGAGCCACCCCAACCGGCCACAGTCGAGACGCCCGCCGCCGAACCCGCTACCGCCTCACCGACCACCGTGACCACATCGGCCCCGGCCACCGCACCGGACACCCGGACCCCGGCCGAGTCCAAGAAGCTCAGCAACGAGGCCCGGCTCGCGGATCGCTACGGCGGCAGCCGACGCTGACCCGCCGCGCCACACCACCCGCACCACGCTTCCTCCAGCCGGCCTGAAATCACCCCGTAATCCCGGCATGCTTTTGGCCGGGATCCACGAAACACGTTGTGGCACAGACAGTGTGGATCCCGGCCAAAGACGCGCCGGGATGACGGGGTCGCCTCGCCCCGCCGACCTCGGTATCGATCGCAATCTGCCGAAGTGGCAGATTCCGGGACAGAAGTGCGCGCCGGCGGCTGTCCCCGCGACACGTCCGACGGCGGGCTCGAGTGCGACAGCTAACCTCGGGCGGTGCGGAGGACTTCAACTGCGGTCGGGCTGCTGCTCGGGTTCGCGCTGGATCGGGTGCTGGGTGACCCTCGACGGGGGCATCCGGTGGCTGGATTCGGGTCGGCGGCGATGGCGCTGGAAAAGGTGACCTATCGGGATGATCGGGCGGCGGGGGTCGTGTACGAGGTGGTGCTGGTCGGTGGGGTGACCGGGGTGGGGGTCGGGCTGAGTCGCCTTGCCGGCGCGCGGCGGTCGGCCGGTGCGCGCGCGGTCGGCGATGTCGTTCTGACGGCGGCTGCCACCTGGACGGTTCTCGGGGGGCGCACGTTGACTCGGGTGGGGCGGGAGATGGCTGATCATCTCGAGGCCGGGGATCTCGAGGCTGCGCGGGCGCTGCTGCCGTCGCTGTGTGGGCGGGATCCGGAAGTGCTCGAGGCCGATGGGCTGGCTCGGGCCGCGTTGGAGTCCATTGCGGAGAACACCTCCGATGCGACTGTGGCGCCGCTGGTTTGGGGGGCGGTCGCGGGGGTTCCCGGGTTGCTCGCGTATCGGGCGATCAACACGCTCGACGCCATGGTGGGGTATCGCAATGAGCGGTACAGCCAGTTCGGTTGGGCGGCCGCTCGGACCGATGATGTGGCCAATCTCGTTCCCGCTCGGGTCGCGGGCGTGCTGACGACTGTGCTGGCGCCGGTGGTCGGCGGACGCCCCGGCGAGGCGTGGCGGGCGTGGCGTCGGGATGCGGCGCAGCATCCGAGCCCGAATGCCGGTGTGGCGGAAGCCTCCATGGCCGGTGCGCTCGGCGTCCGGTTGGGTGGCCGCACCGAGTATCGGCACGGTGTGGAGATGCGGCCCACGCTCGGCGATGGGCCCGCGCCGCGGGTTCCGGACCTGCGCCGCGCGGTTCGGCTGTCCGGGGCCGTGCAGTTGGCGACCGCTCTCCTCGCCGCCGCGACCGCCGCCGGGGCAGGGGCCGCCGCGCGTCGTCGCTGAGCGTCGGCTGTGCACGGCTCGCGTGCCGGGGCCGAGCGGTGCGGCCTACCGGCGGGCGGCCTCCCGCCCCGGAATGTCACAGTGTTGCGGTCCGCGTCGTCATCTCCGTGACAGGGCTTGTCCGGCGGCGGCGGGCGCGACGACTCGGGAAATGGGCATGGTGAGGTGGCTATGAGCGACGAAGAGCGGCGGGGTGTTCCCGATCAGGCCGAGCTGGCTCGGCAGTTCGAGGAGCATCGCGGGTATTTGCGGCGGGTGGCGTACAGCACGCTGGGGAGTTTGAGCGATGCCGACGATGTGGTGCAGGAGGCGTGGCTGCGGTTGCAGCGGTACTACGAGACCGCGCCCGAGGGGACCGAGATCGAGAATCTGCGGGCCTGGCTGACCACGGTGACGGGTCGGCTGGCGCTGGATCATCTGGGGTCGGCGCGGTCGCGGCGCGAGCAGTATGTCGGGGAGTGGCTGCCGGAGCCGGAGGTGACCAGCTGGGATGATCCGGCGGACCGGATCTCGCAGGACGAGCGGGTGACGACGGCGCTGCTCGTTGTGCTGGAATCGCTTTCGCCCGCCGAACGGACGGCGTTCGTGCTGCAGGATGTGTTCGGCATGACCGGGCCCGAAGTGGCCGAGGTGGTGGGCCGGACACCGGCGGCCGTGCGGCAGTTGGCCTCTCGGGCGCGCAAGCATGTGGAGCAGGGGACGCCGCGGTTTCCGGCCAGCCGCGACGAGCATGAGAAGGTGGTGTCGGCCTTCGCTTTGGCGTGGCGCTCCGGCGATTTGAGTGCGCTGCTGGGTGTCCTGGACGCCGAGGTGACCTTCACCGCGGACGGCGGCGGCAAGGTCAATGCCTTCCTGCATCCGCTGCACGGTGCGGATCGGGTCGCGAAGACGCTGCTCGGGTTCCTGGGCTTCGCTACCAAGGTCGGTGGGGCGTGGGGTCGTTCGGTGCTGGTCAATGGCCGCCCCGGCCTGGTGGTGTTCGACGGCAAGAGCACCGGCGTGTTCTCGTTCACCATCGACGAGGGCCGCATCACCAATATCGATGTGGTCCGCAATCCGGACAAGCTGCGCGACCTGCCGCTCGACGGGGACCCGGATTGGGATCTGGTGGAGCCGGAAGGCTATCTGCCGCCGGAGGATTCGGCGAACTGATAGCCCAGCCCGTCATCCCGGCGCGCTTCTTGGCCGGGATCCACTACAGGCAGCGAGCTGCTGGGGGTGTGGATCCCGGCCAAAAGCATGCCGGGATGACGAAGGCGTCAGCATGCCGGTATGACGACGGCGTCAGTTGGGTGAGGCGACGGCCGCGACCAGTTGCATGCCGTGGGCGGCGGCCACCTCCGGTGAGTAGAGCCGTCCCGCGTCGGCGGTAAGTCCTTGCGCCAGACCGGGATCGGCGGCACAGGCCGAGCGCCAGCCGAGGTCGGCGATGCTGCGCGCGTACGGCAGGGTGGCGTTGGTGAGCGCCACCGTGGAGGTGTGCGGCACCGCGCCGGGCATGTTGGCCACGCAGTAGAACAGTGAATCCGCTACGCGGAAGGTGGGATTCGCGTGCGTGGTGGGGTGTGAGCTCTCGAAGCACCCGCCCTGGTCGATGGCGATGTCCACCAGCACCGAGCCGGGCCGCATGCGCGCGACCAGGCTGTCGGTCACCAGTTTCGGTGCGCGGGCGCCGGGGACCAGCACCGACCCGATCACCAGATCCGCTGCCAGCACGGCCTTTTCGACCTCGGCCGCATTGGATCCGATGGTGGTGACATGGCCCGCGTACAGCGCGTCCAGCTCCCGCAGCCGCGCGAGATTGGTGTCCAGCACGGTGACCCGCGCACCCATGCCGAGCGCGACGGTGGCCGCGTTCGTCCCCGCGACGCCGCCGCCCAGCACCACCACATCGGCATGCCGCACCCCCGGCACCCCGCCGAGCAGTACGCCCGCCCCGCCCTGCGGCGACATCAGGTGGTACGCCCCGACCTGCGTCCCGAGCTTCCCCGCCACCTCGCTCATGGGCGCGAGCAGCGGCAGCGACCCGTTCTTGGCCCGCACGGTCTCATAGGCGATGGCCGTGATCCCGGATCGCAGTATCGCCTCGGTGCATTCCCGCGACGCCGCCAGATGCAGGTAGGTGAACAGCACCTGCCCGCCCCGCATGCGCGGATACTCCACGGCGATGGGCTCTTTCACCTTCATGACCATGTCGGCGGCGTCCCACACCTCCTCGGGTCCGCGCACCACCCGCGCCCCGACACCGGTGTATTCGGCGTCCGAGAATCCGGACCCGCCGCCCGCACCCGCTTCGATCAGCACCTCGTGTCCGTGCCGCACCAGCTCCCCGGCGCCCGCCGGCGTGAGCGCGACCCGGAACTCCTGCTCCTTGACCTCCCGTGGCACCCCGATCCTCATACCGCCATCGTGGACCACCGCCCCGCCCGCCGCCATGAGCGCCACGGGCGGAATTCGGTAACGGCAATCGGGCGGCGACCGCTACCGGGCGGCGACCGCCAGCACCTCACCCGGGGTGGGGATCACCAGCTGGTCGGCGCGGCCGGCGTAGCCGAAGTTGCGCTCCAGGTAGTCGAGGTTCTCGGAGAAGTGGGCCCAGCCTTCGGCGTGTACGGGGACGATCGTCGCAGTGCCGAGCACTTCGGCGACCTTGACGGCGGTGCGGCCGTTGAGGGTGACGTCGGTGTCGCCGTAGCGGCCCGGATTGGCCGCGCCCACATTGAGGATGGCGATGTCGATGCGGCCGATGCGTTCGACGATGCGCTCCACGCGGTCGACGGCGGCATTGTCGCCGGAGACGTAGACGGTCGGCTGCCCGTCGGCCTGCAGCACGAAGCCGGTGACCACGCCGGACATGGGTTCGCAGCCTTCGGGGCCGTGCAGGGCGGGCACGCCGGTGACGGTCACGTCGCCCAGGCGCACGGACTGCCAGTTCTCCAGTCCCTCAACGCCTTCCATGCGGGCGGCGGCGTCGGGGGTGGACAGCACCCGGTCGACCTGCGCCAGGAAGGCCCGCCCGGACTTGTCGAGATTGTCGGGGTGCTGGTCGTGCGAGAGCAGCACCGCGTCCACGTGCCCGATCTGTTCGGCGGCCACGGCCGGGCCGGTGAGCTTGTGCAGGGTGAGCGGTCCCGCGGTGTAGTCGCCGGGCTCGTCGAACGTGGGATCGGTGAGCCAGGTCAGGTTGCCGTAGCGGAAGCGCACGGTGGGCCCGCCGATGTGCAGGATCTCCACGGTGGCGGGGGCGATGGTCTCGATCGTGTTCGTCATGACAGTCAGTTTTATCGTTCCGACCGGTACGCGACAGTGGCCCGAAGGCCCGGCATCGATAAAATCGGGCCATGCATCAGGTCGCCGTGCTCGCCTTCGAACAGATCAGCCCGTTTCACCTGTCGGTGCCGAGCCTGATCTTCGGGCGCGCGGGTCTCGGTGACACACCGGGCACACCCTACGAGGTGCGGGTGTGCGCGGAGAACCCCGGAATCCTCTCGACCCCGGCGGGTTTCGACATCATCGTGCAGCACGGCCTGGAGGCGGTGGAGTCCGCCGAGACTGTGATCATTCCCAGTTGGCGGCGCGAACTCTCGCTCGGCGAGCCGACCCGCGAGGCCCTGCACCGCGCCCACGATCGGGGCGCGCGGGTGGTCGGATTGTGCCTGGGCTCCTGGGCGGTCGCGGCCAGCGGCCTGGCCGACGGCCGCGAGATCACCACGCACTGGTCGGCCGCCGCCGAACTGGCCCGCACGTTTCCGGCGGTCCAGGTGCGCGCGGACACGCTGTGGTCCGATCACGGCGATCTGATCACCTCCGCCGGCGTGGCCGCCGCCCTGGACTGCTGCCTGCATCTGGTGCGCAGCGATCACGGCAGCCGCACCGCCACCGAACTCGCGCGCGCCCTGGTGCTGGCCCCGCATCGCAGCGGCTCGCAGGCGCAGTACATTCCAGTTGCCGTCCCGGAACCCCTCGACGACGACACCCTCGAGCACGCGATGGTCTGGGCCAGAACACATTTGGACGAGGCCATCGACCTGGACGCCTGGGCCCGCATCGCCCTCATGTCGCGGCGCACCTTCACCCGCCGCTTCCGGGAGCGCACCGGTTCCAGTCCGCAGCAGTGGCTGCTGCAACAGCGCGTGGATCGGGCGCGGCTGCTGCTGGAGTCCACCGACGAGACCATGGATCGCATTGCCGCCGACGCGGGTCTGGGCACCGCGGTGAATCTGCGCCATCATTTCCATCGCGCGCTCGGCACTTCCCCGGCCGCTCATCGGGCCGCTTTCCGCTCCACCGCGGACCGTCGCGCGGGCTGACCCGGACCCGCCCGGACCGGGCACTGTGCACAGTGCTCTAGGTTCACGGTCATGAGGATTCAATTGGGCGAGCACGCACCGCAGATCGACGAGGCCGCGTGGATCGCGCCGAATGCCACCGTGATCGGCCGGGTGAAGATCGCCGCCGAGGCGAACATCTGGTACTCGGCGGTGCTGCGCGGCGATCTGGAGGACATCACCGTCGGTGAGCGCACCAATATCCAGGACGGCTGTGTGCTGCATGCCGATCCGGGTTTCCCGCTGACCGTGGGTGCGGGAGTCTCGGTGGGGCACAATGCGATTCTGCACGGCTGCACGATCGGCGACGATGTGCTGGTGGGCATGGGGGCGACGGTGCTCAATGGCGCGGTGATCGGCGCAGGCTGCCTGATCGCCGCCAATGCCCTGATTCCGGAGGGCGCGCAGATTCCGCCGGGCTCGCTGGTGGCCGGTGTGCCCGGCAAGGTCCGGCGCGAGCTGGGCGAGGCGGAGCTGGATCGGATCAAGTTGAATGCCGCTGTGTACCTTCACAACACGAGCCTGCATCGGGACGGTCAAGTGCTTTGACTCGACAGTGTGTGTGAGATCACGCACACTGAACAAGCGACCATATAACCGCCTGCTAGCATCGCTCGCAGCGTTCCCGGCGGCCCGGGCTGTGCCGCCGTTAGCCGGGTGCGCGCCAGGGGCTAGCAGGAGGTTGGAACGGTGTCGTACGAGCACAACGGTATGCACCGACGTCGGATCAGCGTGGCCGATATCGCGGCCCAGCCGGGGGGTGTCGAGGCGCTGCAGCGCCGGGTTCACGAATTGCGTTCCAATGGCATCGATTTCGCGGCGAATGCGATAGAGCGTGAAATGGCGGCCTTGAACCTGCACTGACCCCGCTCGGGCGTGCGGCCACCGGACCGCAGCGCGCGGGGCGGGCATCGGATCACCGACCGCAGTGAGATAATGGCGCGGCATTCGCCGCAACGTCGCGGTTTTCGTCCGATCGACTGGAGACTCGATGCCCTCGGTGCCCACCATCCTGCAACGCATTCTGGAGAAGCCGCGGGCAGAAGGCGAGCAACTACTGGAGAGCGCGCTGTCGGCCTTCCTGGACTTCGGCATCAAGCGAACCAGTATGGGAGAGATAGCACGTCGCGCCGGCATCAGCCCGGCCACGCTGTACCGCCGCTTCGAATCCAAGAACGATCTGGTGGAGGCGGTGGGCGTGCGCGAGGCGCAGCGCTTCGTCGCCGAGATCGAGGAACGCGTGCAGGCGGTCTCGGGTGATGGCAGGGCTGTCGACGAGCAGATGGTGGAGATCTTCGTCGCCTTCATCACCAATCTGGCCGGCAACCAGCTGTTGCAGCGGCTGTTGCGCACCGAGCCGGAGATCATCCTGCCGCGGCTCACCACCGAGGCGGGACCCGTTCTCGCCGTGGGCCGTTCGTACCTGGCCGACAAGCTGCGGGTATTGCAGCAGGACGGCACGGTGCCCGCACTGGATGTCGAGCTGGTGGCGGAAATCTTCGCGCGCCTGGGACATTCGCTGGTGCTCACCCCGGATGGCCTGATCCCCTTGCACGATGAGCAGGCCGCACGCGAGTTCGCCCGTCGCACAATGCTTCCTATGGTCGGACTGCGGCAGGCTTGATCCGGCGGCCCGCGAAGCGGCGCATGATCGGCAGGTCCACCCAGTGGTAGGCGGCCGCCCCGACCGCCACCGAGACCACCAGGCTCAGTAACGCGAACCCCGCCCAGCCGAGCAGGCCGAACTGCTTGCCGCCGATGAGGTTCCGGGTGATGACCACCATCACCGGGAACTGGATCAGGTAGAAGGCGAAGGACACATTGCCCAGCCACACCATGCGCGGATGGGCGTTGAGACCGCGTATGCCCGCCAGGTCCCGGGCGGCGAGGGTGGCGACCACCGCCGTCATCGGGGCCAGCAGCAGCGCGGACATCTTGTAGTTCACCGGCACCACCCAGGTGGCTGCGTAAGCGAGGGCCAGCACGAGCAGTGGCGGCGCGAGACGCGTACTGCGCCAACGGCCTTCGAGCACCATGCGGGCCGCCAGCACGCCCAGGAAGAACTCGGGCAGCCGGGTGGCCGGGAAGTTGTAGCTGAGCCAGTAGGCCGGGGAGACCGGGATATCGGGCTGCTGGAACCACACCGGCGCGGCGTGCAGTTCGTAGAACGGGGACGCGTCACCCGGAACCAGGCGCGGCGCAAAGGCATTCGCTATGCCCTTGGGGCCGGGCACCCACAGGTAGTAGGCGGTGTGCAGGGCCAGGATGAACAGCATGAGCAGGCCGAGCGCCAGCAGCAGCCGCCGGGTGGGGATGCGCCGGATCAACGGCAGCGCCAGCGGAAAGCTCAGGTAGAACAGCATTTCCGCGGCCAGCGACCAGGCCGGGACGTTCAGGCCGCCGACGGTCGTCCACTTGGGCACCCAGGTGTGCACCAGCAGCAGGTTCGGCGCCCACACCACCGCGCGCGAGAGCGGCACGCTCGCAGCGAGGATGAACGCACCGGCCGCCAGCAGATGGGTCGGATAGATCTTGAGCACCCGCCGCCGATAGAACCCGCGCACCGACATGCCGGGTTTGAACGACCAGTAGATGATGAAGCCCGACAGCACGAAGAAGAAGGTCACGCCCGCCGCGCCGAGCTGCATGGGCATCCACTGGTGGATGGTGCGGAACAGCTCCGACTTCTGGAACGGATAGACCGGCAGGAACACCAGGGCGTGCAGCAGGAACACCGCGAAGGCCGCCCACCACCGCGCCCCGGTCAGCGACGGCAGCGCGGGGCGCTCCTGATCCGCCTGTGCGGCAACGGCTTCCGCGGTGCCGACGGCTTTCGCGGTATCCGGGGTGGTGAGACTCATCGGCGTGCGTACCTGTCGTACAGCGCCCGGGCCACCACCGCGTCACCGTCGACGGAGGGATGGAACGGCAGGCCGTCGATATCAGCGCGCCAGTCGCCGAGGCCGTTCATCCACGGGTCGGCCGAACACAGCCCGTGCCCGGCGGTGAGCGCGCGGGAGTCGAGGAATTCCACGCCGAGCAGGGCGGCGGCTTCACGCTGGGCCCGGTCGATGGCATCGAGCAGTTCCACGAGCGCCCGCCCGCGCGGCTGGATGAACGGCGCGACTCCCAGGATGCTGAGGCAGACCGTATCCGTGCCGGAGGGGAACAGTTCCGGATAGCCGACCAGCACGATGCGCGCATTGGGCGCGTAGTACTTGATGTAGGTGACGGCGTTGCGGATTCGCGCGGCGTAGTCCGCACCGGTCACCGCGCGGTGGTCGGGGATCCGCCCCTGGTCCATGGCGTCAAGGCCGCAGCCGCGCAGCAGGTCGAAGATGCAGCGGTCCATGGCTTTCCACAGCGTGGTGTCGCCGGCGCCCCAGGTGTCGTTGAGCCCGAACTGCATGGTGACCACTTCGGTGCGCGGCCCGAAGGCCCCCGCCTGGTCGGCGAGTTTGGCCTCGATGCCGAGGGTGTATCCGGCTCCGGTGTCGATGGAGGCTCCCGTGCAGGAGACGTCGAGGACGTCCTCGGTGCCCGCGACCCGCATGAGGGTGCTCAACTGCGAGGGCCAGGAGGTGGCGCGGCGGATGCACGCGACTTCCTCGGAGGTGGAGTCCCAGGCGTTCGCGCTGAACGAATCACCCAGCACCACAAGCTGTTTGCCCTGGGGCGCGGCGTTCGCGTCCCCGATCGCGGTCACGGATGCGGCGATGGCCACCGCCAGCGCGCACAGCCATCGCCCACTGTTGCCGACCATGTGGCCCCGCTTCCTCAGTAGCCGGCGCGCGGTTCGAATCCGGGCGCGTCGAGGGTGGGCGGGGCGGGCTGCTGGGTTTGCGGCGCGGGTGCGGTCGCGATGGGTTTGGTCGGTACGGCGGGAGCGGGCTGGGCGGGTGCGGCCGGTTCGGTGACAGCGGGTTCCGGTGCGGGCGCGGCGGTCTCCGAAGTGGGCTGCGGGGCGGCCGAACTCGCCGGGGCCGTGGAGCTCGCCGGTGCGACCGAGCTGACCGGTGCGACGGACGAGGGTGCCGCGCCCCCGCCGGAGTCGCTGTCGCCGCAGGCCGCCGTCCCTCCGATCAGCATCGCCGCACCGATCAATGCCGTGACCGCACGCACGGCGAAAACACCTGGCCCACTGGATTGCATCAGAAACCTCACATCAACAACTGAAGCAAGACCGCTTCACTCACGCCGGAGTCTACAAAGCACCCCGCTCCCCCATCGCCGAATCGATCAATCCCCGAGCCCCGAATTCCGTGGGCGCGACACAAGATCGACAAGGGTTCGATAAGCATCCCTTCAGCCGGCCGGACCACACTGCCCGCATGAAGCTCCGTGCCGCCGCGCAGTCCGCCCGCATTCGTCTCGCCCGGTGGCTGCCCCCGCGCCGCATGGGAAAACTCCTGGTGACGGCCGTGATCACCGGAATCCTGGTGTGTCTGAGCTCGATTCTGTGGATCCGCTACACCGCCGACGATTTCCAGTACAGCGCCGAATCCGCACCCAATGCCGATGTGGCCATCGTCTTCGGCGCGGAGATCTACGACAATGGCCGGCCGTCCCCGTTCCTGGCCGCGCGCCTGGACCTCGGCCGCGAACTCCTCGAAGCCGGCAAGGTGAAAGCCATTCTGGTGACCGGCGACAATGGCCGCGAATCACATGACGAACCCACCGTCATGCGCAACTACCTGACCGGCAAGGGCGTCCCCGCCGCCAAGATCGCCCTCGACTACGCGGGCTTCAGCACCTACGAATCCTGCGCCCGCGCCTACGAGATCTTCGGCGTGCGCTCGGCCATCGCCGTGACACAGGACTTCTCGCTCCCCCGCACCGTGGCCCTGTGCCGCGCGGTCGGCATCGACGCGGTCGGCGTGGGCGACGACACCCAGGGGCACAACAACGTCTACTGGAAGTGCTGGTTCCGCGACCAGCTGGCCGCCACCAAGGCCGTGTACTCGATCGTCACCAAACCCGAGCCGACCTTCCTCGGCGAGCAGGAGACCTCGGTGCGCGACGCCATGGCGGCCACGCCCTAGCGGTCCCCCGAACGCACGCCGAGCGGCCGGGATGCCTCGGCCGCTCGCGTCCCATCGATGAAAGAGCTGCCCGCTCAGCCGATCTCGGCGTCGGCGTGTCCGGCGCACCAGTCGGACTCCGGGACCATCGCCTTGACGTCGTCGACGTGGGCGCCGCAGCCGTCCCAGGTCGTCTTTCCGCAGGTGCACTGGACGGGGTAGCACATGGTCGTTCTCCTCACGAGTCGTCGGGATCCCCCGAAACTCTACTGACCTGGGAGAAACGCCTGTTCACGGCATCAGGCCGCGGCGGCCGCCGACCTGCGCCGGGCGGCCCCGATGCGCTTGCCGATGACGCCCTGACGTGGGGCGAAGAGGTAGACGAGGGTGAAGACCGCGCCCTGCGCGACCACCACCATGGCGCCCGGAGCGGTGTCGAGGTGATAGCTGAGGTACAGCCCGGCCACCGAACAGACCGCCGAGATGATCGGCGCGATCAGCAGCATGCGGCCGAATCGGTCGGTCAGCAGATAGGCCGTCGAACCCGGAATGATCAGCATGGCCACCACCAGGATCACGCCGACCGCCTGCAGCGACAGCACCGCGGTCAAGGCCAGCAGCGCCAGCAGCGCGGCCCCGAGCAGGCGCGGGCGCAGGCCCAGCGCGTGCGCGTGCGTGGGATCGAAGGCGTACAGGGTGAAATCGCGCCGCTTGAGCACCAGCGCGGCCAGCACGATGGCGGCCAGAATCGCGACCTGGATCAGTTCGGCGCGACTCACGCCGAGCAGATTGCCGAAGATGATGTGGTTCAGGTCGGTCTGGCTCGGCGTCACCGACACCAGCACCAGGCCGAAGGCGAACAACGTGGTGAAGACGATGCCGATGGCCGCGTCCTCCTTCACCCGGCTGGTGCTGCGGACCACGCCGATGAGCGCGACGGCCAGGAAGCCGAAGATCACCGCGCCGACCGCGAAGGGCGCGCCGACGATATAGGCGAGAACCACGCCGGGCAGCACCGCGTGCGAGACCGCGTCACCCATGAGCGACCAGCCGATGAGCACCAGCCAGCAGGACAGCACCGCGCACACCACGGCGGTGATGAGGCAGGTGATCAGCGCCCGCGTCATGAAGTCGTAGCTGAGCGGTTCGACGAGAAATTCGTTGAGGCTCATGGCTATCCGGCCTTGCGCAGGTCGTCGCGGCCCCGGGCCGGGTGCCGGTCGCGGCTGCCGCGATCGTCCTCGTCACCGCTGTCGCGGTCCCCGTCGAGCACGTCGATGCCGAAGGCGCGCGCGAGGTTGTCCGGGGCCAGCACCTCGTGCGGGTCGCCGTGCGCCAGCACGCGGCGCATGAGCAGCACCGCTTCATCCGCGAGGCCGGGCAGAGCGTGCAGGTCGTGAGTCGAAACCAGGACGGCGGCACCGGAATTCGCGAGTTCGCGGAGCACCGCGGTGATGGTGGCCTCCGAGCGCTTGTCGACGCCGGCGAACGGCTCGTCCAGCAGCAGGATGGTGGCGCCCTGCGCCAGCCCGCGCGCCACGAAGGCGCGTTTGCGCTGCCCGCCCGACAGCTGCCCGATCTGTCGGTCCGCCAGGTCGGTCAGTTCCACGCGGGCCAGCGCCTCGGCGACGGCGTCCCGGTCGGCGCGGCGCGGGCGGCGGGTGAACCCCATGTGCCCGTAGCGTCCGGTCATGACGATGTCGCGCACCGAGAGCGGGAAGCTCCAGTCCACGTCCTCGCTCTGCGGAACATAGCCCAGCACACCGGATTTGCGCGCCGCCGCGGAGGTGCCGCCGTCGACGCGGACCGTGCCGCGGTCCGGCGCGACCAAGCCCATGATGGTCTTGAACAGCGTCGACTTCCCGGAGCCGTTCATGCCGACCAGCCCGCAGATCCGGCCGTGCCCGAGCGTGAGCGAGACGCCCTCGAGCGCGGGCACCTCTCCGTAATGGACTGTGACGTCCCCGATTTCGATCGCGGCGTTCATGACGACCGTCCCGTCAGACCCGCGCTGATGGTCGCGGCGTCATGTTTGATCAGATCCAAATAGGTGGGGACAGGGCCCTTTTCATCGGACAGCGAGTCCACGTAGAGCGTGCCGCCGAACTTGGCCCCGGTGGCCTCCACGACCCGCTGCATGGGTGCGTCGGACACGGTCGATTCGCAGAACACCGCGGGAACCTTGTTGGTGCGCACGAATTCGATGGCCGAGGCGATCTGCTGGGGTGTGGCCTGCTGTTCGGCGTTCACGGCCCAGATGTACTTCTCGGTCAGCCCGGCGTCGCGCGCCAGGTACGAGAACGCGCCCTCGCAGGTGACCAGCGCGCGCTCATTGGCCGGCAGCGCCGACAGCGTCGTGGTCAGCTCGCTGTGCACCTGCTGGAGCTTGCCCTTGTACGCGTCGCCATTGGCGCGGAAGTCGTTGGCGTGCGCGGGATCCAGTTCCCCGAAGGCGCGCACCATATTGTCGACGTAGATCTGCACGTTCAGCGGCGACATCCACGCGTGCGGGTTCGGCTTGCCCTGGTAGGCGTCCTCGCCGATGGCGATGGGCGTGACACCGTCGGTGACGACCACGTGCTGCACATCCAGATCCGCGACGAACTGCGCGAACCAGGCTTCCAGATTGAGCCCGTTGTCGATGATCAGATCCGCCTTGGACGCGGTCCGGATATCGCCGGGCGTCGGCTCGTAGCCGTGGATCTCGGCCCCCGGCTTGGTGATCGACTCGACGGTCAGATGCTCCCCGGCCACATTGCGCGCGATATCGGCGAGCACGGTGAAGGTGGTGAGCACCACCGGTTTGCCATTACCAGAGGTGCTGCTTCCGCATCCGGTGAGCGCGATGGCCGTCGCGGACACGGCGAGCATCGCGATGAGCGCACGCCGAGGAGCACTCCGAAATCGGTGGGGCCAAACCTTCATCACCTGAATGTAAAGTTCGGGCCGCCAAACTTTCAAGCCCCGGGTGCGCGAAAACACCCCTTGACAGGCAGCCGCATGGGGCGTGCGGCGATGAACGGGAATCCAGACTGGCGGAATTCAAATACCGACAGTATCTTGAGACCCATGGCACGGATGTCACGACCGGAAAGCCAGGCGCGCACGCGGGCCGAACTGGTTCGCACCGCACGCGATCTGTTCGTCGCGGACGGGCTCGCGAACACCTCGCTGGCGCGGGTGGCCGATGCGGCCGGCTACTCCAAAGGCGCGGTGTATTCGAATTTCCGCAGCAAGAATGAGCTCTGCCTGGAGGTCGTGGAGCTGATCCACGTCGAGGCCATGAACGGCATCGATCGATTGCGCGGACGGAACGGCACCCGCGTAGGGCGGCTGGGCGGGGTGCGGGAGTGGATGCGCGCGAATGTCGAAGCGACCGGGCGCAATCGGCTCGACTTCGAGCTGACGCTGGCCGCGCAGGAGGATCCGCGCCTGCGCGATCAATTGCGCGCCAATCGGTCCGCGATCCAGGACGCGCTGGCCGGGCTGCTCGCCGAGATCGCGGGTGCCGAGGTGAGCGAATCCTTCCGCGATGCGGCGAAAACCGTGTTCAGCCTGGGGATGGGATTGGGCGTGCAACGGCTGGCCGATGCCACGATCGCACCCGATCCGATCATGACGCTGCTGCCCGGACTGCTCGCGGGAGCCGAGGGTTTGAAAGACGTTCAAAGCGATCCTGCCCACTCCTCCGATATTGAAAAGCGTTCAAACCGAGGTTCGGCCTCCGGTCGCGGTGACGAATCCCGCGCGGCGCTGCTCGACGCGGCGGTGACGGTTTTCCGGGCCAAACGCTTCGACGAGGTGTCCACCACCGAAATCGCGCAGCGCGCGGGCGTCGCCATCGGCTTGATCAACTACCACTTCGGCGGCAAGCGCGGCCTGTACCTGGCCGCCGCCGAGGCCGTCTCCGGCGACTTCTGGGACCGGCTCCAGTCGCTGCGCGGACCCGCGGTGTCACGACTCATCCGAGGTCTGGATCTGTACCTCGATACGGCCGAGGAATTCGAGGGGTCGCCGCTGGCGCTGTCGACCCGGGTGCCGGACGTCGAACTGCGCGCCATCCAGCAGCGACAGTCCGATCGGCTGATCGACGCGCTCATGCTGGAGATCAACGGCGGTGCGGGAACGCCCTTGGCGCGCACCGCCGTCGCGGGCTGGCTGGCCTTCGTGGAGGGCACCGTCACCGAATGGCTGCGCACCCGCGACCTCAGCCGGGTACAGCTCCGGGAACTGCTGGTCGCCAGCCTGTTCGCCACCGGCCAGGCGGTATTGACCCTGGCCCCCGAGACCCCCCTCTCCTCGCGCGCCATCAGCGCGCTCCTGGACCGATCCCAATTGCCCACCGAGACAACGGAGTACGACGAGTGAGCACATCCCTGGACGCCGGACCCAACAACCGGCTCGCCGCCGGACCGATCGGCCGGGCCGTCGCCTGGCTGGTCGGGCCGCGGCCGTACAAGAACCGGGCCCGACTACGACGTGAAGTCGACGGCAAGGTCGCCGTGGTGACCGGAGCCTCCTTCGGCGTCGGCGAGGCCACCGCCCGCATCCTCGCCGACGCCGGCGCGACGGTCGTGCTGGGGGCACGGTCGGCCGAGCAGTTGAATCTGATCGTCACCGAGATCAAGGCGGCGGGCGGGCAGGCGGTCGCGATCCCGCTGGATCTGGCCTCCGAGGATTCGGTGAAAGCCTTTGCCGAACAGGTACTCACGCAATTCGGCCAGGTCGACTATCTGGTGCACAATGCGGGCAAGTCGCTGCGGCGCTCGATCCACCTGTCCTACGACCGCCCCAAGGATCTGAACGCGACCACCGCGGCCAACTACCTCGGCCCGATGCGCCTCACCCTGGCCCTGCTGCCGAAGATGCGGGAACGCGGCTGCGGGCACATCGTGAATGTGTCCACCGCCGGGCTCATGTTCCCGGTCGCCCCCAAATGGGGTTTCTACCTCTCCTCCAAGGCCGCGTTCGATATCTGGATCCGCTCGGTCGCCATGGAGGCGCGGCCGGACGGTGTCACGCTGACCAGTTTCTATGCGGGGGCGATGTTCACGCGGATGAGCGCTCCCAGCGGCTGGGTGTCCGCGCTGCCCGGACATTCCGCCCGCGACGCCGGATACATCATCGCGCGCGCGATCGTGCGCAAGCCGCGCACGCTGGCCCCGGCGGTGGTATGGCCACTGTCGGTGCTGGTGCCGCTGCTGCGCACCCCACTGGAGATCGGCGCCACCTTCCTCTACCGCTTCCTCGGCGACACCAAGGCGTCGCTGGCCAGCGCGGCAAAGGAGGCGGGCAATGTCGCGTAATGCGACCGGATTCCAGTGGCGCGCTGCGGTGCTGCCGCTCGCGACCTCCGGTGCGCTGCGGCCGGTCGGCCCGGCCGCGGGTGTGCGAATCATCAAGGCGCTGTGGCAGTTCGGGCCGTCGATAGCGACCGTGCTGGCACTGTCCGCGGCCCGGTATCCGGATCGCCCGGCGATCGTCGACGATCGGGGCACGGTGACCTACGGGCAGTTGCAACGCCGGTCGGAGGCGATCGCCGCGGCGGTGCACGCACTGCGGCCCGAGGCGAAAACCCTTGCGGTGCTGTGCCGTAACCACCGCGGCTTCCTGGAAGCGGCCGTCGTGGGCGCGCAGCTCGGCTGTGAGCTGGTATTCCTCAATACCGACCTCCCGGCGGCCCAGCTCGCCCAGATCCTCGAGCGACACCGGCCCGACATTCTGGTGCACGACGCGGAATACGATGCCGCCCTGGATGCGACGGCCTTTCCCGGCCTCCGGGTGCGAGCGTGGCCTGCGGAGACCGCGAGGCTCAGTGATTCCACCGCGACGCCGCCCGGGGGAACTGCCGCTGCACGGCCGGGCGAAGCAGCCGCAGCACAGCCCGGCGAAGCGGCCGACGGACAGCGGGCGCGGCCGGATGTCGAGTCGGCGCCGGATCCGGGTGGCGCGCTGTCGCTGGAATCGCTTGCCCGCCAGCGGCATCCGGCTCCCCCGCCGGTGCATCACTCGGTCAGGATCACGCTGTTGACGTCGGGGACGGGCGGTCTGGCCAAAGGCGTGTCCCGGCCGTTGCGTGCCCGCGCGCTGGCCGAGATGACCGCGACCGCCATGTCGGCCACGCGGTTCACCTCCCGCGATGTCATGGTGCTGGCTCCGCCGTTCTTTCACGGCTTCGGCCTGGCCGTCGCGGTCGGCGCGCTGGCGCTGGGTTCGACGATTGTCACGCGCAGGCGGTTCGATCCCGAAGTCGCGCTGGCCGATATCGAACGGCATCGCGCGACCGTGTTCGTCGGTGTTCCGGTGATGTTGCAGCGCCTGGTGGCGGTGCCCGAGCAGCGGCGGCGTGAATTCCGCACCGGCTCATTGCGTTTGGCGGTGACCGGGGCCGCGCCGATCTCGCCCGCCACCATTGCCCGGTTCCTCGGGGCCTTCGGTCCCATCCTGGTCAATGGGTACGGCTCGACCGAGGCGGGCATCATCTCCCTCGCCACCACAGCCGACCTGGCGTTCGACCCGAGGACCGCCGGGCGGCCCGCCATCGGCGTATCGGTGCGCATTCTGCGCGCGGACCGCACCCCGGCGGCAGTGGGCGAGACCGGAACCATCTTCGTGCGCGGCGGGGTCGGCTATCACGGCTACGTGGCGGACATGAGATCGCCGATCCAGGCCAAGGAGATCCTCGACGGGCACGTGAACACCGGCGACATGGGGCACCTCGACGCGGCGGGGCGGTTGTACATCGACGGCCGCGACGACGACATGATCGTGTCCGGTGGCGAGAACATCTATCCGAAGGAGGTGGAGGATGTGCTCGCCGACCATCCGGCCGTCGACGATGTGGTCGTGATCGGGGTGCCGCACGAGGAGTTCGGGCAGGTGCTGCGCGCCTACCTGGTGGCAGCACCCGGCCTGTCCCTGCCGTCCGCGGAGGAGCTCAAGGCCCACATCCGCGAACGCCTGGAACGCTACAAGGTGCCCAAGGAATTCATTGCGCTGGAACAGATCCCGCGCAATCCCAGCGGAAAGATCCTGCGACGCCAACTGGAGGGCCAGGCGAGTCGCCCGGCTGGATAGAACTGCGACGGCACCCCGTCACCAACTCGTCATCCCGGCGCGCTTTTGGCCGGGATCGACCAAGGAACAGTGCACCATCCCTGTGGATTCCGGCCAAGAGCACGCCGGAATGACGGGAGTGCCGTTGCAGTGCCAGGTCAGTCGAGCTTGGTGACCGTCAGTGCGCCGTCGGAGTACTGGCCGCGCAGGCGCTTCTTGTCGTACTTGCCGACGGAGGTCTTGGGGACCTCCTCGATGAAGGTCCAGTACTCGGGCAGCTGCCACTTGGCGAACTTGCCGGCCAGGAATTCGCGCAGCTCTTCGGGTTTCGCCTGCGCATCAGCCGCCAGCACGACGGCGACCAGGGGACGTTCGTCCCACTTCTCGTCCGGGATGCCGATGACGGCGGCCTCGGCGACGGCCGGGTGGCCCACGACCGCGTTCTCCAGGTCCACCGAGGAGATCCATTCACCGCCGGACTTGATGACGTCCTTGGACCGGTCCACCAGGGTCAGATAGCCGTTGGGGCTGATCTTGCCGACATCACCGGTACGCAGCCAGCCGTCATGGAACTTGTCCGGATCCACCTGGGCCCCATCCGGGGAGTAGTAGGAGCCGGTGATCCAGGGACCGCGAACTTCCACCTCGCCCAGGGCTTTTCCGTCATTGGGCACCACATTGCCCTCGTCGTCGACCAGGCGCGCCTGCACGCCGGCCGGGAAACGGCCCTGGGTGTAACGGTAGGCCCAGCGCTCCTCGCCCTCGGATCCCTTGGGCGGGTGCGACACCGAGCCCAGCGGGGAGGTCTCGGTCATGCCCCACGCGTGCAGCAGCTTGACACCGTACTTCTCCTCGAAGGCGTGCATCATCGACGGCGGCAGCGCCGCGCCGCCGACCACGCAGCTGCGCAGGTGCGAAATGTCCTGCGGCGCAGCCTGCAACCCGGCCAGCACGCCGCCCCAGATGGTGGGGACGGCGGCGGCGAAGGTCGGCTTGACCGCGGCCATCATCTCCAGCAGCGGCTGCGGCTGCAGGAACCGGTCCGGCATGAGGATGTTCGCGCCGGACATGAGGGCGGCGTAGGGCAGACCCCAGGCGTTCGCGTGGAACAGCGGCACGATGGCCAGCACGATGTCCTCGTTGGAGAAACCCATGCCGCTCGGGGCGCAGACCTGTGCGGCGTGCAGCCAGTTGGAGCGGTGGGAGTAGACGACGCCCTTGGGGTCGCCGGTGGTGCCGGAGGTGTAGCACATGCCCGCCGCCGACCGCTCGTCGATGACCGGGAAGTCGAAGGTATCCGGTTGCGCGGCAAGCAATTCGGTGTACGAGTGCACCTGCACACCCTCGGGCGCGGTCAACGCGCTCGCATCGCCGTTGGCGACGATCACATGCCGCACCGTCTTCAGGTTGGGCAGGTACTGCGCGAACATCGGCAGCAACGTACCGTCCACGATCACGACCTGATCCTCGGCATGATTGGCCACATACACCAGCTGCTCGGGGAACAAGCGAATGTTCAGCGCGTGCAGCACCGCACCCATGGCGGGCACGGCCACATACGCGACCATGTGCTCATTGTTGTTCCACATGAAGGTGCCGACCCGGTCACCCTCACCGATGCCGAAGCCGCGCAGGGCGTTCGCCAGCCGCGCCGCGTCCGCGCCGATCTCGCGATAGGTCTGGGTGCGCACACCCTCGCCGGTCCAGGTCGACACGGTGCTGTCGCCCTGGAAGGTGGACGCGTACTTCAGCAGGGTGGCGAGCGAGAGCTGCTCGTCCTGCATGGTGCTCAACATCGGAATGCCTTTCCTCTCAACATATTCCGGAAGTATCAGCCGTGCCGGAGCACGGTCAGGGTGGCCATGAGCTTGTCGACCTTGGCCGAGCGGGCGAAGGTGGTGAGCGCCAGCAGCGGCGGAAGACGGCGGTGCGCAATGGATTTCGCGTAGGTGAATTCCTTGAGCCCGTCCGGACCGTGGATGCGGCCGAATCCGGAATCGCCCACGCCGCCGAACGGCAGCTCGGGCAGGGCGGCGAACAGGTAGACGAGGTTGACGCCGGTCATGCCGGAGCGAATGCGGCGCGCCAGTTCCTGCCCGCGTGCCTTGGCGAACACGGCCGCGCCGAGACCGTAGCGGGAGTTGTTGGCGAGGGCGACGGCCTCGTCCATATCGCGAACCTTGTTGACCGCCAGGGTCGGACCGAAGGTCTCCTCGGTCATGGCGATCGAATCCTCGGGGACCTCGACCAGGACGGTGGGCTGCACCAGTCGGTCACCGACCGCGCCGAGCCCGCCGACCAGCGCCCGCGCACCACGGCTCAGGGCATCGGCGATGTGGTCGGCGACCACGCGCGGCTGCGACGGCATGGTCATGGGGCCGATCTGCGCTTCCGGATCGTCGCCCGCGCGCATGGTCTTCGCCAGATCGGTGAGCCTGGTGACGAATTCGTCGTACACCCGCTCGTGCACGTACACCCGCTCGGTCCCGATGCACGCCTGCCCGGCATTCGAAAGCCCGCCCCACACAGCGGCTTCCGCGGCGGCATCCAGATCGGCGTCCGCGTCCACCAGTAGGACGTCCTTGCCGCCGGCCTCGATCAGAACCGGGGTGAGGGTCTCGGCGCACGCGGCCATGACCTTCTTGCCGGTATCGGTGGAGCCGGTGAAAGCGATCTTGTCGACGCCCGAACGGCACAGGGCCGCACCGGTTTCGCCGAGCCCGGTCACCAATTGCAGCACCGGATGCTCGGGCACCACCTGGGCGAAGGCATCCACCAGCCACTTACCGACACCGGGGGTGAACTCACTCGGCTTGAACACCACCGCGTTCCCGGCGGCCAGCGCGTAAGCAATGGACCCCATGGGCGTGAACACCGGGAAGTTCCACGGCCCGATCACACCGATCACGCCCAACGGCAGGTACTCCACCGATGCTCCGAGATCGGCCGCCATGAGCCCGGTGCGAACCTTCTTACGGCCCAGCACCTTCCGCGCATTCCCGGCCGCCCACGCCAGATGATCGAGCATCATGACGATTTCGAGCTGCGCATCGGAGGTCGGCTTACCGGTCTCCAGGTGCGAGAGGTCGGCGAGCTGCGCCATGCGACGGGCAATGACGCCGCGCCACTGCTTCAGCCGCTCGCCACGTTCCTCGAAGCTGAGCGCTCCCCACCACTGCGCGGCCTCCCGTGCGCGAGTGACGGTTTCGCTCACCTGCTCGGCGGTGAACACCGGATGGGTGCCGACCACGTCACCGCTCGCGGGGTTGAGCGAATCGAACGTCGCGGCGTCGGTGATGGTCACGGATACTCCCTGGCTGTCCTCGGTGCGGATGTCCTCGGTCTGCGATGTCATGCGCGGGCGCCTCGAATCAGGTCCGCGGCCTTCTCGCCCACCATGATCGTGGCGGCATTGGTGTTGCCACGCGGCACGACCGGCATGATCGAGGCGTCGGCCACGCGCAGGTTGTCGATGCCGCGCACGCGCAATTGCGGGTCCACGACGGCGTTTTCGCCGCTGCCCATCGAGCAGGTGGCCACCGGGTGGTAGAGGGTTTGGGTCCAGGCGCGGATGTGGTCGGCGAGGTCGTCGTCGCTGACGCCGTCGATTCGGCCGGGGAGGTAGGGCTGGTCGAGGTAACGGGAGAAGGAGGCGTCGCGGGCGATTTCGGAGACCCGCCGGGCACCGGCGATCACGGCCGCCATATCGATCGGATCCTCGAAGTAGGCGGGGTCCATCGACGGCTTCCAGGTGGGGTCGGCGGAACGCAGGCGCAGGCGGCCACGGCTGGCGACGTTCACCAGGGTCACACCGGCGGTGAACATCTGGCCCGCCGGTTCGCGGAAACCATTGTCGTAGAAGCCGGTCGGGGCCACGTGGATCTGGATGTCGGGGGCGGCGAGCCCGGCGCGGGAGGCGAAGAACGCGCCGCCCTCACCGACATTCGAGGAGAGCGGGCCGCGGCCGGTCAGCTTCCACTGCATGAGGCGGGCCGGGTTGGAGTAGTCGGTGAGGTCCGAGGTGCCCCTGGTGCGCCACAGGAACGGCGTGACGGGGTGGTCGTGCAGGTTCTCCCCCACCGGCAGGTCCACCACCGGGTCGATGCCGTGCTCGCGCAGGTGCGCGGCCGGGCCGATGCCCGAAAGCATCAGCAGCTGAGGGGAATTGATCGCGCCACCGGACAGGATGACCTCACCGTCGGCGTAGGCGATCAGTTCCTGGCCGCGCTGCCGGTAGGAAACCCCGACGGCGCGAGTGCCTTCCAGCACCACGCCGGTCGCCAGCGCGTAGGTGCGCACGGTCAGGTTGGGACGCCCCAGGGCCGGGCGCAGGTAGCCGTCGGCTGTCGACCAGCGTCGTCCGTTCTTGCAGGTCACCTGGTAGCGGCCCGCACCCTCCTGCTCGGCGCCGTTGAAGTCGTCATTGCGTTTCAGGCCGTGGGCGACGGCGGCGTCGATCCAGCCCTCGGTGAGCTCGTGGGTGTAGCGGCGGTCCTCCACGTGCAGCGGTCCGTCGCCGCCGTGGAATCGATCGCGCAGGCGCGTATTCGATTCGGCGCGAACGAAATACGGCAGGACGTCGTCGTAGCCCCAGCCGTCGGCGCCGAAATCGTCACGCCAGGAGTCGAAGTCGGCGCGATTGCCGCGAATGTAGATCATGGCGTTCATGGACGAGCAGCCGCCGAGCGCCTTCATGCGCGGCCAGAACGCCTTGCGGCCCGCCATGTGCTTCTGTTCGACGGTCTCGTAGTTCCAATCCCACTTGGTCTTGAACAGCTGCGGGAAGGCGGCGGGGATGCTGATCTCGTCGGCGTCGTCCGCGCCGCCGGCCTCGAGCAGCAGGACCGATATCGCGGGATCCTCCGTCAGCCGCGCGGCCAGCACGGCGCCGGCGCTCCCCGCTCCGACGATCACGTAGTCGAAGCGTGTCTGCTCGCTCAAGGTGCTCCTCACATCCTCCCCTGCGGACCGTGACGGCGGTCACGGTGGGTTGGGACCGAGGGTAAAGCGGCCGACCAGGAGATTCCCACGTCCGCGAGGGCCGCATTTTTGATATTTTTGGCCAGAGGGAATATCGAGACGACGAGGAGATCATGAGCGTCCTGACGGCGCTGCGCCCGCCGACCAGCGCCCTGCTGGTCACCCGGCTCGCCGCCGAACACGGGGTGACCGAGCAGGAATGCCTGCGCCACACCGGTTTACGCGGCGACGACCTGCGCCGGCCGGGCACCCTGGTGACCGGCGCACAGGAGATCGCCCTCATCACCAATGTGCTGCGCACCCTGCCCGACACCACCGGCTTCGGCATGGCGGCGGGCGTGCGCTACCACGCCACGGCGCACGGCATCTGGGGTTACGCACTGATCGCCAGCCAATCCATCCGGGATGCCATCGAGGTCGGGCTGCGGTTTCTGGACCTGTCCTACTCGTTCTGCCGCATCACCGCGGAGATCTCCGACAGCCAGCTGTCCCTGGTGATCGAACCCGCGGTGACCGATCCCCTGATCGCCCGCTTCGTGGCCGAACGCGATATCGGCGTCATCACCACCCTGCACCGCGATATCTCCGGCCCCGACGCCCGCCTGCACGCGGTGCGTCTCGCCTACCCCGAACCGGATCCGGACACCGCCCGCACGATTGCCGAAATCCTGTCCGTCACACCGAAATACGGCTGCGACGACTATGCGGCGGTCTTCGACCTGAGCGTGGTGGACGACCCGCTCCCGCTCGCGGATCCCTACACGGCCGAGCAGATCAACCGGCAGTGCCGCGAGCTCGCCGCGCAACGCCGCGCCCTCACCGGCACGGCGGGCCAGGTCCGCGACGTCCTGTTCACCCAGCCGCGCGGCCCCCTCACCGAACCCGAAGTGGCCGCCGCCCTGCATCTTTCGACGCGGTCCCTGCGCCGTCGGCTGGCCGCCGAAGGCCACTCCTACCGCTCCCTGCTGGACGAGGTGCGCAATACCCTGGCCTGCGAACTGCTCTCCGGCACCGACCTCCCCACGGCCACCATCGCCGACCGCCTCGGCTACTCCGAATCCGCCAGCTTCACCCGCGCCTTCCAACGCTGGAACGGGTTGTCCCCCTTGCGGTGGCGCAAAGCGCAGCGGGAGGCGCTCACCAGCCAGTGATGGAGCGCCCGCCGCCGGGTTCGCCTTACGCCTGGACTTCGCTGCGGTCGCCGCTCCACAGGGTGTGGTACTTGCCCTCGGCGTCGATGCGCTCGTAGGTGTGCGCGCCGAAGAAGTCACGCTGGCCCTGGGTCAAGGCCGCCGGGAGGCGTTCGGCGCGCAGGGCGTCGTAGTAGGACAGCGAGGAGGCGAAGGCGGGCACCGGGATGCCGAGCAGGGTGGCGGTGGAGACCACGCGACGCCAGGAGTCGATGGCGGTCTCGATGGCTTCGCGGAAGTACGGGGCCAGGATCAGGCTCGGCAGTTCCGGGTTGGCCTCGTACGCCTCCTTGATGCGGTTGAGGAAGCGGGCGCGGATGATGCAGCCACCGCGCCAGATGGTGGCCAGGTCACCGGGGTGCAGGTTCCAGTCGTATTCGGCGCTGCCCGCGGCGATCTGGTCGAAACCCTGCGCGTAGGCGACGATCTTCGACGCGTAGAGCGCCTGGCGGATGTCCTCGGTGAATTGCGCCACGTCCGTGGGCTTTTCGGCCAGTGTGCCCGACGCCAGCCCCTGCGCGGCCTTGCGCTGCGCCCGCGAACCCGACAGGGCGCGAGCGAACACGGCCTCGGCGATACCGGTGACCGGAATGCCCAGATCCAGCGCGGACTTGACCGTCCAGCGGCCGGTGCCCTTCTGCTCGGCGGCATCGACGATCACGTCCACGAGCGGCTTGCCGGTTTTGGCGTCGACCTGGTTGAGCACCTCGGCGGTGATCTCCACCAGGTAGGACTCCAGATCACCGGAGTTCCAGTCGGTGAACACGTCCGCGATCTGCTTGGCGTCGAAGCCCAGCGCGTCGCGGAACAGGTTGTAGGCCTCGCCGATGAGCTGCATGTCGGCGTACTCGATGCCGTTGTGCACCATCTTCACGAAGTGGCCCGAACCGTCCGGGCCGATGTGGGTGCAGCAGGGGGTGCCGTCGACCTGCGCCGCAATGGATTCCAGCAGCGGGCCCAGCGACTCGTAGGACTCCTTCGGGCCGCCCGGCATGATGGCGGGGCCGTTGAGCGCGCCCTCCTCGCCACCGGAGATGCCCGCGCCGACGAAGTTCAGCCCGCGCGCGGCCATGGCCTTCTCGCGGCGGATCGTGTCGGTGTAGAGCGCGTTGCCGCCGTCGATGATGATGTCGCCGGGCTCCATGGCATCGGCGAGCTCCTCGATGACCGCGTCGGTGGCCTCGCCCGCCTTCACCATGATCAGCACGCGGCGCGGCTTCTCCAGCGCCGCCACGAACTCCTCGACGGTTTCGGTGCGCACGAAATCGCCGTCGCCGCCGTGCTCCGCGAGCAGCGCGTCGGTCTTGGCGACACTGCGATTGTGGAGGGCGACGGTGTACCCGTGCCGCGCGAAGTTCCGGGCGATATTGCTACCCATGACCGCCAGGCCGGTGACACCGATCTGCGCGCGGGCTTCCGAGGTCGCCATGAAAGAGCTCTCCATTCGACAGGTGAAAGGGTGCCGCACAATCCTGCGGCGGCGGCATCCCGGAAGGCTTCCATGACGCCAGCCCTGTTCTACCCTCTCAGGTCGGCAACCGGAACACACACCCAGCCCCGGCGGGCTGATCCCGGCGCTTGCTTCCACACCCGCCGTGCGCAGGTCAGGCGGCGGGGTAGCAGTCGTAGCTCTCCTGGCGCGTAATCCGGCCCGCCTCGTCGTAGGTGAGGAACATGGCCACGTCCGCCCACATTTCCGCGCCCTCCTCGTATCCGCCGAGCGGCCGGGCCAGGATGCCCGACCATCGAAGCTGGAGGGCCACACGGTTTTCCACGGTCATGAGCTGGGCCACGTCGTAGCGCTGGGTGACGAACAGATCCACGCCGGCGAGCGAGGCCTCGAGCATCGCGTCGAGGTAGCGCGTTCGCCCGGCCGGGACGACCCGGCTGGGGTGTTCGACCTGCACGGCGTCGGGGTGGAAGTAGGGGCGCAACTGTTCGCCGGTAGCGCCGTTCTCGAGTGCTGTCAGCAGGTCGCGGGTTCTGGTTTCGAGATGCATACCCACAACTATAGTTGTGCAACTATAGTTGTGGGTATGGGTGATCCGACCTTGGCCGAACTCGACATTCCGACGCTGGTCATGCTGACCGGCGAAGCCGTGCGGGCGCAGGTGACCGAGCGCGTGCACGCGGCGGGCTTCGCCGACATCCGCCCGGCGCACGGGTTCGTCTTCCAGCACCTGATCGACCGCAGCCCCACCGTCAGCGAGCTCGCCCGGCACCTCGGCATCACCCAGCAGGGCGCCTCGAAACTGGTGGTCGAACTGGAAACCCTCGGCTACGTCAGCCGCGAGAACGACCCCTCCGACAGCAGAGTCCGGCGCATCACCCTCACCGATCGCGGCACGGCCTGCATCGCGACCGCCCGCGAAGTCCGCGCGGAATACCAAGCAGCCCTTGCGAAGACACTCGGAAAGTCCGGCCTCACCGCGCTCACCACCGGCCTCGCCGCCTTCGCCGACCGGCTCGGCCTCGCCGAATCGGTACGCGGGCGGCAGGTGAAACTCCCCGCACACGAACGCTGACCCGGACTGCACCCACACCGAGATCACGAGGAGAATAAGCACGTGCGGCGAATGGGCTTGGGGCGCAGCGGCGGCTGGTGGGGACTGGCCGCGGGGATCGTGCTGCTGGGCATTCTGGAAGCGGCCGTGCTGCATTTCCTCGCGCGAGCCCTCCTTCCGCACCCGGCAGCCCTCGTCGTCGATGTCGTGGCAGGCAGCCTCACCCTGCTGCTGGTGGCGGCCTTCCTGTCCCCGCTGTGGGGTAGCTACCGCCTCACCCCGCGGGTGCTCCGGCTGCGCTTCGGATGGCTTGCCGCCGTGGACATTCCACTGTCAGCCATTGCCGACATCCGCCCGCACCGCGCCGACCCCCGGCGCCCGGCCGAGCTGGGACTGGATTTCGACCACGACTCCGGGCTGCTCTCGGTGATCCGCTCACCGTCCGCACCGCTCGTGCGCATCGAGCTGAATACCGAGGTCGAGGCGCGCACACAGGGCTGGAAGCGGGTGCGTGCCCGGGCGATCCTGGCGAGCGCCGACAATGCGGACAGCCTGTGCGAAGCGGTCACCGAGGCACGAAACCGGCCCTGACAAGATCTGGACATATCGGACGAAGCCCGTGAAGTCCGTGTCGTACCAGCTCATTCCCGGAACTGTTGCAGAAAATTCGCTATGGTCGGGGCCAATCAGCGCCCGCAGCGCGCGGAGAACAGCTACCACCTTGAAACCGTCCGATCAAGGAGTGTGGGGCTCGATGGTTCGAACTGCGAAGCCATTCCGGACAATATGCTCGGCCGCGACGGCGGCCGTAGCGGTGACGGCAGGAATCCTGTGGTCACCCGGCACCTCACCCGCGAGCGCGGCGCCCGGCTGCCCCGACCTCGATGTGGTGGCCGTCCCCGGAACCTGGGAAACCTCCCGTGAAGAACCCGGACAGGGCATGCTCTCGCTCGTCACGCGCGGCCTGCCCGGGACCGTGCAGACCGATTACGTCACCTACGCCGCCACCGCCCTGCCCTGGGAGGGCGAGGTTTACGGGCAGTCCAAGCGGGAGGCCGTCAACAATGCGCGCAGCCTGGTCGCCGAGATGGCGGCCCGCTGTCCCGCAACACGTTTCGCCCTGATCGGCTACAGCCAGGGCGCGGACGCCGCCGGTGATCTGGCGGCCGAGATCGGCACCGGGCTCGGGGTCGTCCCGCCCGATCGAGTGGCCGCGGTCGGGCTGCTCTCCGATCCGCGCCGCTCCCCCACCGACGCCCTCATCGGCCCGCCCGTGCCCGGCGCGGGAGCGGGCGGGGCGCGCATCGGCGGCTTCGGCTGGCTGAGCCACAAGGTGCGCACCTTCTGCGCCGGCGGCGACCTGTACTGCTCGGTGCCCAGCACCGACCTCGCCGGGCGGTTCGCCGGATTCCTCACCCAGCTGTCCGCGCCGGATCCGTTCCAGGTGGTCAACTACGCGGTGACCCTGCAATCGATTCTGAGTGAGGCGCTGGTCCCCGGCGTGGCGGCCATTCTGGCGGCCCCGGCCGACGACCCGGCGGGCGAGCAGTGGATGCGGCAGGTGCAGGAATTCCTGGTTTCCGGTGCGCACCAGTCGTATCCGCACTACGTGGTGGACGCCAACGGCACCGCCGCCACCACCTGGCTGCACAACTGGCTGGCCGATATCGCGGCCGAACGCTAGGCGCGCAGATCCTCGATCCGCTGCCGCAGATGATCCAGCAATTTGTCCGGATCATCGAAATCGGCGGGATCGATGGGCGTGCCGAAATGCACGGTCACCTGCTGGCGGCGGTCGAAAGCCGGGCCGTCGCCGCGCAGGCGCCGCATGGGCAGCACGCGATCGGTGCCGGTGGTGCCGACCGGAATGATCGGAACCCCGGTCGCCAGCGCCAATTTCGCCACGCCCGGCTTGTACGGCTCATTCTCGCAGGGCGCGACCAGACGCCCCTCCGGATAGATGATGAGCACCCCGCCGTGCCGCAGAATCTGCTCGGCCTGCGCCATGGCGTCCTGCCCGGATTCACTGTCGCGCCGCACCACCGGGATCTGGCCGAGCCGCCGCACCAGCCAGCCCACCACCGGCCACGACCACAACTCCGCCATGGCGATGGCGACCGCACGCCGCCGCAACGCACCCCACAGGAACACCGCGTCCAGCATCGAGATGTGATTGCTCGCCACGATCACCGGACCGGTCTCCGGCACCAGCTCCCGCCCGATCACCGTGACCCGCACGAAGTTCGACCACGCCAGCGTGCGCAGAATGCGCCGCACGAACTGCGTGGTCAGCCAGGCTCGCTTACCGAGCCCCTTCGGTCGTCGCGCCGGATTCTCGCTCATGTCTTCAGCTTGCCGATCTTGATGGTCACAGTCGAGCCGGGAGTGATCGCGGTGCCATCCGCCGGTGACTGACCGGTGATCAACCCTTCCTGCGCCGCATCGGTGACCGTCACCTCGGTCTGCTGGAACGAACCCGTCCAGCCGAGCTCCTTCAGTGCCGCTTTCGCCTGGGCCACATCGAGTCCGACGAGATTCGGCACGGTGATGTCGGTGGTGGTCTGCTTCCCAGTGGAGACCGTGACCGTGACCGTGGATTTGGCCTTGACCTCGGTACCGGCGGCGGGATCGGTAGCCAGCACCGTGCCCGCGGCGCTGCTGTCCTCCTGCTCGACCTTGGTCACCGTGAACCCGGCCTGCTCGAGGGCCGACTTCGCCTCGGTGTACGTGCCGCCCACGACATTCGGCACAGTCACGGGTTTCGGCTTCGGTTCGGTCGTCGTCGTGGTCGTGGTGGTCGGCGGTGTGGTGGAGGTCGTGGTCGGCTGGGCGGTCGTGGGTGCCGTGGTCTCCACCACCGACGTCACCGGATCGGTGGTGGTCGGGTCCGTTGTGGTCGCCACGGTCGTGGTCGGACTCGCTCCGCCGCCCTGCGAGCCCTCCCGGGACTGGATGTAGGCGAAGGACGCCAGCACCACGATCCCGGCCAGCGCCAGCAGAATCCACGCCCGGACGCCGCCCCGGGGATCGGCGGGCCGGCCGGGTTCCGGAGGGAGCACCGGATAACCTCCGGTCCCGCGATCCGGCGCAGGGTATTCGGGTTCGGCCGGCAGGATCCTGGTCGGTGGCGGCGTGGGCGGACCATGCTGTTCATTCCGCATAGGCTGCGGCGCATTTCGTGATGACGGCCCCTGCGCCTGGTTCGCGGGCGGCCGGACAGGGGTGTGGGGCGGCATCCGGAATGTGGTGTTCGCTCGCGTCGGAAGACCGGTATTCGCCCGTGGCCGCCGACGGGTGCGGATCGTGATTTGCGGACGGACGTGGACCGGAGTGGCCTGCCTCGGCACCCGGTGGTGCCGTCCCACCAGTCGATTGCGGCCGCGGGCCGGTCGTCGCCGGCGGTGTCGCCCCGGAAATCGGTTGCGGCGGCGGGCCGGTCGTCACGGGCGGTGTCGCCCCGGCAGTCGGCTGTGGCCGTGGGCCGGTCGTCACCGGAGGTTTCGCGCCAGCAGTCGGCTGTGGCCGTGGCCCGGTCGTCACCTGCGGTCTGGCGCCGGTATTTCCGGGCGGGCGCGGCCCGGTGTGCAGTGGTGGGCGGGCTGAGGTGCCGTTCTGGGGCCTCGGTCCGCCGGGTATCGGGGTCCGCGCGTTCGCGGCGCGGTCCTGATCGGTTGTCACATTCCATCGGGTGGACGAGCCGCCCTGGGCACTGCCGCCGGCTTCGCGAGTCGTGCCCTGCGGCATCGGGTTCGGCGGACCCTGCCGCAGCGTCTGCGCCGCCGCCCACGCGAACTGGGAGCAGGTCTGGAATCGGCTCTCCGGGTCCTTGGCCATGGCGCGCGCCACGACCTCGTCCAAACCCTGTGGGAGCGTGGGGTTCTGCTCGCTCGGCTTGGGAATCGGCTTGTAGGCGTGGCCGTAGACGATCTGGCCCACGTCCTCGCCCGGGTAGGGCGGGCGGCCGGTCAGCATGTGGAAGAACGTGCAGCCCAGCGAGTACACGTCGGCGCGATGATCGGCATCGTCGGGCCGCGTCAGCCGTTCCGGCGCGACATATTGGAAGCTGGCCATCACCTCCCCTTTGCGGGTGAGCTGGTGGCTCTCGTCCAGGGCCTTGGCGATGCCGAAGTCGGTGAGCAGCACGCGTTCTCCGCGCCGCTGGGTGAGCAGGATGTTGGCGGGCTTCACATCGCGGTGCAGGATTCCGGTCTCGTGTGCGTGGTCGAGCGCGCCCGCGGTCTCGGTGATGATGCGGACCGCCCGCGCCGGATTCATGGCCCCCTGTTTCAACGCCGACGCGACATCGCTGCCGTCGACGAAAGTCATGGAGATCCACAGCTGCCCGGCGTCCTCGCCGCGCGCGTACACCGTGACGATGTTCGGATGTTCCAGCCGGGCAACCGAATCCGCCTCGCGCCGGAATCGCGCCTTGTGCTCCGGATCCACATCCTCGGCGGCCTTGAGCAGTTTCAATGCCACGAACCGCGGCAGGTCCCGGTCGCGCGCCTGATACACGGCGCCCATTCCGCCCGCGCCGAGCCGCCGCAGTATCTGGTAGCCGGCGAAGGATTCGCCCGGCTGCAATGTACTACCCACCCGACTTCCCCCTCGGCGGCGTAACCCTGGTCGCAGTATGCGACCCGACCGGCGCTACCGCCAGTGCATTCGCATCAGAACATCGCCCGGCGGCTCGCTCGCCGTTAACCGGCGCGACCACGCGGACCAGGTTCGGGGGCAGCGGTTCCGGGGGCACCGGCGGTCGGGGCAAGGTTTTTGCCGGATACGCCGAGGTTGATCACAGCCATAACGTTCACGCCCGCACTGGATTTGGCGTCGGGAAAGCTCGAAGGGAATCGGCGTGGTGTCGGCACGGCGGGCGTCTGGCTGCTGCACGCGCTGCTGCCCTCGACCGGGATGGCACAGGAGACGGTGGTGGAGGTGTCGACGTGGACGGCCCTGCATCCGCTCACCGACTGGATCGGCACCGGGATCTTCCACACCGCCGTCGATTACACGCCGACCGGCAGCGGAGACACGGCCACCCAGTGGATCGCGGTCTGCACGCTCCTGCTGGTCTCGCTCGTGGTCGCAACCGTCTGGTCGGTTCTCGACCGCCGACGTCCGGCCTACGTCCGCCTCTACGAATGGTTCCGGCTGGTTCTGCGCATGGCACTGGCGAGCGCCCTGCTCCTGTACGGCATGGTGAAACTCCTGCCCTCACAAATGGCATTCAGCCTGGAACGCCTGGTCGAACCCTTCGGCGACATGAGCCCGATGATGACCCTCTGGGCCCAGACCGCAGGCTCGGAACGCTACGAAATGGCTTTGGGCGCAGCCGAAATCACCGCCGGTCTACTGCTGATCGTCCCCCTGACCGCCGGCCTGGGCGCAGTCCTGTCCTTCATCGTGGCCCTCCAGGTCCTACTGCTCAACCTCACCTACGACGTCCCGGTAAAACTGTTCTCCTTCCAATTGCTGGCCTTCGCAACAGTTCTGGCCGCCCCCGAAATCCTCCGCATCGTGAAAGCGTCGATCGGCCACGCCCTCGCCCCGCGCACCCCCGAGCCCCTGCTCACCACCCCGCACGGCAACCGAATCATGCTGGCAGGCCAGCTGATCCTGGGCCTCTGGCTCCTGGTCACAGCGGCCAATGAAGGCCACGAAGCCTGGCAGACCTACGGCAACGCCCGCCCGCAATCCCCCCTCTACGGCATCTGGAACGTCACCGACTTCACCCTCTCCGGCCAACAGCTCCCCGCCCTGACCGATTTCACCGACACCCCCGCCAACTCCCCCGCCACCCCACAACGCTTCCGCCGCCATCTCCCGCGGCTTCCACTGGATCCAGCCCACCCCCTACTTCCGCTGAATCACCCTGGATACACCGAGATTTCGATCAAGTTCCCGTCCAGATCCCGGCAGTAATGCGACACCATCTCACCAAGGGCGCCAACCTTGACCACCGGCCCCTTGGTGATCTCCACACCGCAAGCAATCAGATGCTCACGCACCTCCTCAGGCGTAGCCGAGGTAATGAAACACAAATCCCCCGCCCCCGCCGCCTCGACAACGCCTGTCTCCCAATCAGGATCGTCCCCCAGCGCGCCGAGCGGCCGCAGATTGATCTTCTGATTCCCGAAGGTCAACGCTGTCCGCCGCGCCGCCCCGAAGATCTCGACAGTCATCCCGAGCACCCGCGCATACCAGTCAGCGGTAGCCCCCACATCGCGACAGTTCAGCACGATGTGATCAACCCGCTCCACCCTGAAACCCATGGGCCTCACCGTAATCCAGGACGACGAACGGTTCGCCCGGGTTCTCCCGTGAAGTGCTCTTCAGGACTCACCGTGATCACGTAGAGCCGCGCCATCAGAGCGCTTGGAATCTCCCCACCTTCGAAGTGGGCAGCACTCGGCACTATTACCGCTTCAGCGTCCAACCGGGTTGCCTGAGCCTTCAGGCGGGCCAGCGGGGGTCGGGCGAACTTCGGGTCGAAGATCACCATGTCGGCGAAGTCGTAGCCGAGACGGCTTGCGAGTCTCCGGATTTCGGCCTGATCCCAGAGTTGAGCCAGGCCGGATACATCGGTTCTGAGGTAGCCCAGACAGGTTGGCTTCCAACGCATTACGCGCCTCTCCGTTCGTCTGCATCGTGGTCCGGGAGCTCATGGTGGGCCGGAGGTTCCGGGAAGGGCTCGAATGTTTCCCCGGCCCGCCACTCGAGGTACACCCCTCCCGTGTCGGCTTCGCCGTAGTCGTTGATCTCCAAGACCCCGCCAGGAAAGCTGTAAATCCTTCTGCGCTCAGTCATGTCAGCCCTCGCCCTGGTCGCTCGGCTTCGGTGTCGGCCAGTTCAGCCACACCCGACGGTAGAAAACCTGAGCCTCCTGAACCACATCTATGCTCATCTATGCCAGATTCACCTAAACCCAGTTCAGACAACATATCTGAGGGAGACAATCAGGAGATGGCAGCATAAATGCGCGTAGTCCCGATAGGAGCCTCATCATGTTGTTGAAATTCCTGGGCAAGGGTGGTTCAGGTGACGGCGAATGCCCGACACTGTTCGCGACCGACACCAGCACTTACGTTGTGGTCGGCTGGAAGACGGACATGCCAGGGACAGTGGAGATTCCGCACCTCCTGCTGGGGTTCGCGGAGCCTGACACATTCGTCGGTGCCAACCTGAATGACACCGGCCGGGGGACCTTCCTGGTCTCTGGACGACCCATTACCGAGCCTGAGACGCTGAACCAGATGAGCGTGGAGCCCCACGAGACCGCCATCGAAGTGCCGAAGTCGGAGAGGACTTTCTACGGTGTTGTTGCGGCAGCCTAGCCCTTGGCCCGAACTCTTCCGAGAGGCCGAGCGAGAGGCATTCCACCTCGAGGTGCGAGACACCTACTCGGTGCCCGCCGAGTCGGAGCCCCTACGCAGATTCCTGAATGGTGAACCCCCGTCGCCGGATTACGACAAGCGACCGTGGACAGATCTGATCCAGGAGACCGTTATTCGCGGTGTGCGGATTACTCGGGTACGCGTGGTGACCGAGCCGCACAGCGACTATCAGCGTTGGCTGCTTTCGGTCACGGCCAGCAACGTTGATGCCGGCGAAGACATTCGGTACCTACCCCGCCATCTCGCCGGGGAGGTGCCCTCGGACGATTGGTGGCTATTCGATGACGCGACGGTAGGTTTCAACCTGGTAGACGACGACGGTAAGCCCGCTGGTGCGGCCATCACCACTGACCCCGGAATTGCGGCTTACTGCCGCAGCGTGAAGGAGAAGCTTTGGCAATCAGCAGTCCCGTTCCACCAGTACGCCGGTGAATTCTGACCGGTGACCAATTCGGTACAACAAGCACGCGAAGCTCTCGGGGGACGCCTCCGGGAGCTTCGCCAGTCTGCCGGGCTCAGCGGTAGCGAGCTTGCCCGCAGGGCGGGCTGGCATCAGACGAGGGTCCCGAAAATCGAGTACGGCAAGACCCAGCCGTCAGTGGCTGACATTCAGGTGTGGTGCAACCTCACCGGAGCCCAGAGCGAGATACCCGATCTGCTTGCGACCCTGCGGAATATCGAGACCGCTTATCGAGAGTGGCGACGCACGCTCAGTGGCGGAACGAAGCAGAAGCAGCACGAGATTCTGCGCCTGATGCAGAACGCTCAGGTTATGCGGGTGTACCAACCGATGTTGATTCCAGGACTGCTCCAGACCGCCGAATACGCGGAGGCGATCCTGCGGCGGTCTATCAGATTTCACGGGATACCTGATGACTTGGATGAAGGCGTAGCGAAGCGCCTGGAGCGTCAGCAGGTCCTCTACCGGGGTGACCGGCGGTTCCATCTCCTCATGGGCGAGCAAGCTTTATACAACAACGTCGGTGGAGACTCGGTGATGAGCGGGCAACTGGACAGATTGCTGGCGGCCATGGGGTTGCCACGAGTCACATTCGGGATTGTCCCGCTGGGCACTGAACTCCCGATGCAGCTGACCAATTTCGTCATGTTCGATGAGCGGCGGGTGACCGTTGAGGGGATCTCAGCCGAGCTGACAATCACCCAGCCGCGAGAGATCAAGCTCTACCACCGGACATTCGATGTGCTGGCGGGACAGTCCGTCACCGGTGAGCGAGCCCGGACGCTCATTCGCCGGGCCACGGACGCGCGGATCAAATAGCCGTTCGGCCTGGTGAAGTCATTGCGCTGGAACGCGTCTCACTCCTCATCGAGGTCGACTTCGACTTTGTCGCGGTTGGCCCATTCCAGCAGCGGCTCGATGTCGAAGACGGCGTTGTCGATGCCGGCGTGGAGGTCGCCGAGGGCGGCGTAGCGTTTGGGGACTGTGGTCATGGTGAAGTCGGCGGGATTGATGTCGGGGATTTCGGTCCAGTGGACCGGGGTTGAGACGGTTGCTTCGGGGATGCCTCGGACCGAATATGCCGCGGCGATGGTGTGGTCGCGGGCGTTCTGGTTGTAGTCGACGAAGACGAGGTGGGGGTCGCGGTCGCGGCGCCACCAGGTGGTGGTGACGTCGGTGGGGGCGCGGCGTTCGACCTCGCGGGCGAAGGCCAGGGCGGCGCGGCGGACATCTTGGAAGCCGAAGCGGGGGGTTGTGCGGACGTAGATGTGTAATCCTTTGCCGCCGGAGGTTTTCGGCCAGCCGACCGCGCCGAGTTCGTCGAGCACCTCGTGGACGACACCGGCTACGCGCTGGACTCGGGACCAGGGGCAGTCGGGCATGGGGTCGAGGTCGATGCGCCATTCGTCGGGCAGTTCGGTGTCGAAGCGGCGGGAGTTCCAGGGGTGGAATTCGACGGTGGACATCTGTACCGCCCAAATAATATCGGCGAGTTTCTCGACGCAGAGTTCGTCGGCGGTCCGGCCGTAGCGCGGAAAGTACAGCTGCACAGTGGGAATCCAGTCCGGTGCGCCGCCGGGAATCCGCTTCTGGTGCACCTTGCCGCCCGGCAGCCCCTTCGGAAAACGGTGCAGCATGCACGGACGGTCCCGCAGGGCGTTGACGATGCCGTCGCCCACGCTGAGGTAGTACTGCACGAGATCGAACTTGGTAGCCCCGGTCTCGGGGAAGTACACCCGATCCGGGTTCGACACCCGCACCGTATGGTCGCCGACGGTCAGTTCCACCGCCGGCGTCGCCGATTTACTGGCCACCCGTCCGACGATAACCTTCGAACCGGTCGGATAGGCGACTATCCGGTCCGGGCGCTGTCGCCGCTCAACGACTTCCCGCCGGTTTCAGCACCGTCACCTTCTCGTCCAGGACGACCACCACGTAGACCTTGTGCGACACCGGATCGACGACCGCGTCCTGCGGGCTGTCACCGGTGAGCACGGTCGCGATCGAGGTGTTGTCCGCCATGTCGATCACCGCCACCGGCCCGCCGTCACCGCCCAGCTGCTTCGCCCTGCCGTCATTGTTGACCACATAGAGCAGCCGGGAATCCGCGTCGACCGCGATGTCGACCGGTCGCTTGCCGATCGAGGCGGTGCCGACCGGTTTCGCGGTGTGCGTGTCGATCGCCGCCACACCCCCGGTGTGCGCGGCGTACAGCCGCTGCCCGTCCGGTGCGAGCGCGAGCGCGGCAGGCTGCTCCCCGTACTCGATCGCCGCGGAGATCGTGTTCGTCGAGGTGTCGACGACGGTCACCTTCGAGGTGGTGATGTGGGCGATGTACAGCCGCTGCGCATCGGGATCGATCACCAGATCGTCCGCGTAGTCATCGAGCGGGATCGTGGCCTTCACCGTCTTGCCCGCCGTGTCGAGCACCGACAACTCCTTGCCGGCGAAGTGCGACAGGTACAGCGTGTGCGCGGCCGGGTCGAGCGCGAGCAGATCCGGATGGCCGGGGACCGGAATGGTGTCGACGACCTTCTTCTCCACGGTGTCGACCACCGAGATCGTGCCGGCCTGATAGTTGGACGTGTACAGCGTGTGCGCGGCGGTGTCGATCGCCAATCCCTGTGGGCCCGCGCCGACTTCGATCTTTCCGGTGACCTGATCCGTCTCCGTGTCGATCAGCCACACGAACCCGAGGAAGTCGCTGACGTACAGGGTGTGGGCCGCGGCGTCGATCTCCGCCCTGCGGAGAAATCCGTCGATGGGAATGGTCGCACCGATTTCGGTTGCGGGCCCGGCCTTTTCATCCTCCACGGCGGTAGAGCATCCAGCGCCGGCGGCGAGCACGAGCGCGGCGACCACCCCTGCGGCAACAGTTCTCAGCCCCGGCATAGCGCCTCCTCCATCGCCCGCAGGGTAACTCACCGCAGACTGCGAAGATCCGGCTATCGACGCGAAAACCGGCCACCGCGGAAACCGCGATGACCGGCCTGCTTTCGAGACGATCCGGGTGGATTACACCCCGGCCGGCTCCGCCACCCGATCCTCCGCACCCAGCTGCGGGTAGGTCGGGTATTCGATGCCGGAGATGAACTGCACGGTCCGCACGACCTGGCACGAGTAACCGAACTCGTTGTCGTACCACAGGTACAGGATCGCGGTGTCGCCCTCGACGATGGCGGCATTGGCGTCCACGATCGAGGCCGCGCGCGAACCGATGAAGTCGCTCGACACCGCGTCGGTGGCCGCGGTGTAGTCGAGGTTGCGGCTCAGCGGGCCCGACAGCGACACCTGGCGCAGGTACTCGAGCACCTCGGTCTTGGTGGTCTCCCGCGCCAGCTGCAGGTTCAGGATCGCGACCGAGACATCCGGCGTGGGCACGCGAATCGAGTTGCCGGTGATCTTGGCCTTGAAGTCCGGCATGGCCTTCGCCACGGCGGAGGCCGCGCCGGTCTCGGTCAGCACCAGGTTGAACGGCGCGGACCGGCCGCGACGGTCGGCCTTGTGGTAGTTGTCCAGCAGGTTCTGGTCATTGGTGAACGAGTGCACCGTCTCCACGTGCCCGCGCAGGATGCCGAACTCGTCGTCCATGGCCTTGAGCGGCGGCACGATGGCATTGGTGGTGCAGGAGGCGCAGGAGAAGATCTGCTGCGACACATCCTGGTCACGGTGGTTGACGCCGTGCACGATGTTCGGGACGTCGCCCTTGCCGGGCGCGGTCAGCACGACCTTGGCGATGCCGGGGCGCAGGTGCTGCTCGAGGCCCTTGCGGTCACGCCACTTGCCGGTGTTGTCGATCAGGATGGCGTCGTTGATGCCGTACGCGGTGTAGTCGATCGACTTCGGGTCGTCGCTGTAGATGAACTTGATCACGCTGCCGTTGGCGGTGATGGTGTTGTTCGCGGCGTCGACCTTGATGGTGCCGTTGAACTGCCCGTGCACCGAGTCGCGGCGCAGCAGCGAGGCGCGCTTGACCAGATCGTCGTCGCCGCCCTTGCGCACCACCACGGCGCGCAGGTTCAGGCCGTTGCCGGAACCGGTCTTCTCGATGAGCAAACGGGCGACCAGACGGCCGATGCGGCCGAAGCCGTACAGCACCACATCGCGCGGGCCCTGCGGCTCGGCCTTGTTGGCGCCGGTCACCTCGTCCAGCGCGGCGGCGGTGAACTCGGCGATGGACAGCCCGCGGTCGTCGGCGCGGTAGGCCATGACCAGGCGGCCCAGGTCGATCTTGGAGGGACCCAGATCCAGGGTGGTGAGCGCCTCGAGGAAGGGCAGCGTCTCCTCGATCGACAGCTCCTCGCCGGCGATCTGACGGGCGAACCGGTGCGTGCGCAGGATGCTGATCACCGACTTGTTCACCAGCGATCGGCTGTGCAGGAGGATCGTCACCCCCTTCTCGCGATACAGCCGTCCGATGATGGGAATCATCGCCTCCGCGGATGCTTCGTGGGCGTTCCAGCGGTCAAGATGGTCTGTAGTCAACACAAGTCCTCGGGGTTCCCTCTGATCTGTACGAATATCGATGCTAACCAGGGCCGGACGATCACCGATCAGCGGAACCCCTTTGTGAGCAACGCCTCCGATTTTCTTGTGACCTGCGCCTCATCTCCGGCAGTGACCGTCCGGCCCCGAATTTGCTACTTCTTCGCCGCCAGCGCGATGAGATCGGCGACGGCATCCGGCCGCGAAACGCCGACCGCGTGCGACGCCGCGACCTCCGTGACCTGCGCACCCGCGCGCTCGGCCATGAAGCGCTGGGCTTCGATCGGAATGTTCTTGTCGTCGGTGGTGAGCAGGGCGTAGGACCGGATGGACCGCCACGCCGCCGCGGCCGCGGGCTGCTGCAACGCGTCGACGGCGACCGGACGCTGGGTGGCCGCCATGAGCGCGGCGGTGTCGGCGGGCACGTCACCGGCGAACTGAGCCGGGAACTCCGCCTGCCGGATGTAGAACTCGGTGGCCGTGCTGCCGTCGGCGAGCGGGTACTGCGCCTCGCGGATGGTCTCGCCGAGCGTGGAGCCGGGGAACTTGCCGGTCAGCTCCAGCGCGCTCTCGCCCTCGGCGGGCAGGAAGGCGGCGATGTAGACGAGAGCGTCGACATTCGGCTTGCCCTGCGCCGCGACGGTGATGACGCTGCCGCCGTAGGAGTGACCGGCCAGCACGACCGGGCCCTCGATGGTGTCGAGCACCGAGGCGATGTAGGCGGCGTCGGAGTCCAGGCCGCGCAGCGGGTTCGCGGCGGCGAGGACGGAATAGCCCTGCCCGCGCAGGTTTTCGATGACGCCGTTCCAGCTGGAGGAGTCGGCGAAAGCGCCGTGCACCAGGACGATGGTGGGCTGAGTGCTCATGGATGGAACTCCTTGTCGAGTCGGGTAGGTCAGGCATGCAGCGCGCCGCGCAGCACCGAGATGGCCTGGGCGACAGCGGCTTTGGCCGCGTTGGTGTCGTGCATGGCATTGACCATGACGAAGTCGTGGATGATGCCGCCGTAGCGGGTCTGGATGACGGGAACGCCTGCCGCACGCAGCTTTCCGGCGAACGCTTCACCTTCGTCGCGCAGCACGTCGGCTTCGGCGGTGATGACGAGCGCGGGCGGCAGCCCGGCCAGCTGCTCGGTGGTGGCGCGCAGCGGCGAGACGGTGATCCGCGCGCGGTCTTCCACACTGGTGGTGTACTGATCCCAGAACCACTGCATGCCTTCGCGAGTCAGGAAGTACCCTGTCGCGAACTGCTGATAGGAGCCGGTGTCGAAGGCGGCGTCGGTGACCGGGTAGAACAGCACCTGCTGCGCGAACGACACGTCACCGCGCTCCTTGGCCATGAGCGTCAGCGCGATGGCCATATTGCCGCCGACCGAATCACCGGCGACCGCGATCCGCGAGGCGTCGAGCCCCTTCTCCGCTCCGTGAGCCGAAACCCATTGCGCCACACGGTAGGACTGCTCATTGGCGACGGGGTACCGGACCTCCGGCGAGCGGTCGTACTCCGGGAACACCACGGCCGCGTGCACCCCGACGGCCAGGTCGCGCACGAGCCGATCATGGGTGTGCGCGTCACCGAAAACCCATCCGGCGCCGTGGGTGTAGATGATGACCGGGAGCGGTTCGGTGGCACCCTGCGGCTTCACGATGCGCGCCCGCACCGATCCGGTCGGACCGCCCTCCACGGTGATCCACTCCTCGTCGATCTCCGGCTTGAAGATCGGCGAATCCTGCACCGAGTCAACGGCTTTGCGGCCTTCCTCGGGAGCCAGCTGGTAGAGGAACGGCGGCTGGGAGGTCGCGTCGACGAACTCCTGCGCGGCAGGTTCGAGCGCGAGTCCCAGCGGATTTCCGGACATGGTGATCCTTCCTGAATCTCTAGATGGCTTTGCGCCACACCCAGTTTCCGCCGGGCAACCTTCGCCGCGCCCCTCTCCATCGGCCGTGAAAGCCACCGATCAGGACACCGCGGCCACCGGCCCGACCGGCCCCGTAGTCCGGAATCGCTGCTGGTACTTGCGCGGCGAAATCCCCAGCCGCGCGATGAATGCCCTGCGCAACGCCTCGCTGCTGCCGTATCCGGCAACCATCGCGGCCTCGGTGACGGTGTGTCCCGCGTGCAGCATGTCCCGCGCCACCCCGAAGCGGATGAACGCCACATACTCGGCCGGCGACCGCTCCAGCTCGGCCCGGAACAATCGGGTCAGATGCCGCACGCTCACCCGGGCGTGCTCGGCCAGCGTCTGCACGGTGTGCGGAAAGGCCGGATCCGCGCAGATCAAATCAACGACCTTGCGCACCAGGGGACTTCGCGCGACCGGTCCGGTCAGCGACGCCGAGAACTGCGACTGCCCGCCCGAGCGCTGCATGTACACCACCAGCAATTGCGCCACCCGCCGCGCCACGTCTGCGCCGTAATCCTCCTCGACCAGCGCCAGCGCCAGATCGACTCCCGCCGCGACACCCGCAGAGCTGTACAGGTTCCCGTCCCGGACAAAGATCGCGTCGGGTTCCACCCTCGCCGATGGGCACCGCCGCGCCAGATCCGCCGCGTACTTCCAATGCGTGGTCACCCGCCGCCCGTCGAACACCCCCAGCTCCGCCAGCACCGCGGCCCCGCTGCACACCGAAGCCAGCCGCCGGGTATGCGCCGACATCCACCGCGCCGCCGAAAGCACCTCGGGCGTAACGAATTTCGCTGCGGGCAGCTCGCTGCCCGGAATGATCACCGTATCGAACCGACCCGCGTCGACCGCCCGCCCGCTCACCTCGATCCGCGCCCCGATGGAAGTCTGCACATTCTCCCCATCGGCCGACACCAGCACCACCTCGTACCCCGGCGCGGCCTGATTGGCCTCCACGAAAACCTCTGCCGGCCCGACGAAGTCGAGCATCTTCACCCCATCGAATACAAGAATCCCCACGCGACGGCGGGCTCGCTCTGCGATATCGGTGGCCATGTCAGCCAGTATTCTGGAGGCGCGCCTCCAGAACAAACCAATGTGTCGCAACCCACCTGCTACCGTGACCACATGGGACGGCCACGACAGTTCGACGAATCGAGCCTGCTGGACGCCGCCACTGAACTGTTCTGGTCACAAGGCTTCGACAACACCTCGGTGGAGGACGTCTCCCGCGCCACCGGCGTAGGCAACGGCAGCATCTACGGCGCCTACGCCAATAAGCGCGGCCTGTTCCTCGCCGCCTTCGAACGCTACTGCGACCACCGCGCCCGCTTCATCCGCGACACGATCCTGTCCGCCCCGGGCTCCACCCGCGCCGCCGTCGAAGCCCTGCTGGAAGCGGTGATCGACGACTGCACCTCCCACCCGGACCGCCGCGGCTGCCTGATGCTCAACAGCATCGCCCAACTGGGCCACCGGATTCCCGAGGTCATCACCCTCAGCGCCCGCACCACCACCGCCATGGAACAGGCGGTGGCCGAGCGCCTGCGCCGAGCCGGCGTCGACGACTCCACGCTGGGCGCACGCAGCGCCGCCATCATCGCCATGGCCCAGGGCCTGATCCACTCGAGCCGCCTGGGCATCCCCCGCGATCAGTTGTTCGGCACAGCGAGGGTTTCCGCGGCCGCGTTGACGCCCGCCGAGGGCGGCGCGGCGGCAGCCCGGGAGACCACCGTCCGGAAACCCTCGCCCAGGCAGTAGGTCAGCACCGCCGGATCCGGTACCGCGGCGGTGTCGGAATTGATTCCGAGGAAACAGGTTTCGAGGTAAGAGATCAGGGTGATGTTGAAGGCGGTGCCAGTGGTCGGCCCGAAGGGGTAGATCCGCTCGACCTTCGCGCCGGCGAGATACAGCGCGACCGGCGAGCCCGGAACGTCGGACGCGATGAAGTCGATGTGTTTGAACATGTCGGTGAGCAAACCCACCGGCAACCGGTTGAAGGTGGCCGCCACGGCATTCGACAGCGGAACCGCCGGTTCGTGCCGCCACCGTTCGACCGCGTCGGCGAGCGCCCGCATCAACTCCGCGGTGGCGGCCGAATCCAGCGGAATCGTGAACCGCGCCAAGGTGATGCGATTGCCTCCGATCGGATCCTCGGCTCGGCGCAGACTGATCGGCATCGCCACGCGCAGCTGATCGACCGGCTGCTCGTGCCGCTCGTGGTACGCGCGCAAGCCGATCGAAACCGCGGCCAGGAAGGCGTCGTTGATCGTGCCCCCGGTCGGCCGGGCACCCTCACGCAAGGCCGCCAAGGGCACCTCCAGCACGGTCAACCGCCGCCCCAATCCGCGCTCGGACATGACCGGCGAGAGCGTGCTGATCACCGGACGAGCAAGTCGCAGTAGGGATCTGGCCAATGCCACCCCGTCCCGGACCAGGCCCACCGGATCGGTGACCGTCCGCCGGGCGATCCCGGGCAGCGCCGCCACCCCACCGCGCACCAGATCCGCACCCGTCGACCAATTCCAGGCGACGACATCACCCAGCGCCCCGCCCCGCGGCGACACCGCCTCGGCGATCGGCTCCCGGGGTGTGCCCTCCCGAGCGAAATCGAGGATCTCACCGGCGATCTGCATACCGCCGACCCCGTCGGTGAGGCTGTGGTGCACCTTCAGCACGAGCGCGCACCTGCCCTCCGCCATCCCGCCCAGCACGGTGAGCTGCCACAGCGGCCGCGCCGGATCGAACGCGGCCATGGCCTCGATCCGCGCGAACTCGAGCACCTCGGCCAGGTCGGCCGGCCGCGGCAGCCCCGAACGCCGGACATGCCAGCGCAAATCGAAATCAGGGTCGGGCACCCAGCGCGGCGGCGCCAGCCCCCACGGCACCACATCCAATCTGTCCCGGAACCGCGGCACCGCCCGCGTCCCCCGATCGAGCATGCGCAGCAACCGATCCCACTCCGGTTCGGAATCCAAGATCAGCACCGTCACGATCGTCGATCGAAGGCTCGGATCCTGCTCCATGCTCCAAGTGAACAGATCCGACTGTGACATATGAGAATCGGTTGTGCTCATCGTCCGCACCATTTCGTCGCCATCGCCCACCACCGGGCAATGACTTCATCGTGACCGCACGACCCCGGACGTCGGCAGGGGCGAAGGTCCCCGACGCCGAACCGATCAGCCCCGACCGCCCTCATCGCCACGGCCAGAGTCGGACCCCGAATCCGGTATCGGCACACGGGATTCAACCGACTGGTCAAGGTGCGTGACCGCCCTGGAGTCGATGGCGCCATGCCGAGAGGCGACTACTTCGCGCACGGCTACGAACTGACCCGCCCGCCCCACTGACCCCTGGGCAGAGCCGCCACGCGAGGCCCTGCCTGAGGCGAACGGCACCCGGGGGCCGGGCGCGAGAGCGTCAATCGGCTATGCGGGCAATGGTTTCGGCTACGCGGTCCAGGTGGTCGGACATGGCGTGGCGGGCGCGGGCGGCGGAGCGGGCCTCGATGGCGCGGACTATGGCTTCGTGTTCGCGGTCGGAGTCGGCGCGGCGGTCCTGGGTGAGGTTGAGGAATTCGGATTGGACGTCGAGGGCTCGGCGGGTGTCGGCGACCATGGAGGTGAGCATGGTGTTGCCGCTGGCGGCGGCGATGGCGGTGTGGAGTTCGCCGTCGAGGCGGACCCATTCGTGGGCATCGGTGGTGGCGGCCAGCTGGTCGAGGAGGGTGAAGAGGGCCTGGAGCTGGGCGGGGGTGTGACGTTCGGCGGCGAAACCGGCGGCGGGGATCTCGACCAGCTGGCGGGCCTCGATGAGGTGACGGGCCTCGATGCCGGCGAAGGTGAGTTTGGCGCTCTCCTTGGCGGACACGACGAAAGTGCCTTTGCCGGTGTGGGTTTCGGTGAGGCCGAGGATGGCGCAGGCTTGCAGGGCCTCGCGGACGACGGGGCGGCTGACGCCGAATTCCTTGGCGAGGGCGATTTCGCCGGGGAGGCGGTCGCCCACCGCGTACTCGCCGTCCTGGATGAGGGATTTGAGTCGGCGAAAGACCGCTTCCGTAGCGCCTATGCGCTGCACCTGTCCTTCTCCGACCGTCACGCGACCAGTATCGCGATTCGCTCGAGGCCACGCAAAACACCGGACCCCGCGATTTCCGCCGTGAGACACCCCGACGTTGACAGCCGGTGTGATCCCAATTACCTTCAACCTGTCTTACAGCCTGACAGCCTTACTGCCTGAGCGCTTCCGAACCATCGCGCTCGCACGGCCGGGCGGTCCGAGGAAGGTTTTCCATGCAGCACGAACAGCCGCCGGCGGCGACCACCCCCGCGCCCAGAGTCGATCTCGGTGACGTCGGGTATCAGAAGGGCCTGCGCAAGCGGCACATGCAGATGATCGCCATCGGCGGCTCGATCGGGACCGGGCTGTTCCTCGGCGCGAGCGGGCGCATGGCGCTGGCCGGGCCGTCACTGGCCATCGTCTACATCATCTGCGGCATCTTCACCTTCATGGTGGTCCGCGCACTGGGCGAACTGGTCATGTACCGGCCGTCGTCCGGCGCGTTCGTGTCCTACGCCCGCGAATTCCTCGGCGAGCGCGGCGCGTACTCGGTGGGGTGGCTGTACTTCCTCAACTGGTCGACCACCCTGGTCGCCGACATCACCGCGGTGGCGCTGTACGCGCACTTCTGGTCGTTCTTCGTGCCGGTGCCGCAGTGGGTGCTGGCTCTGATCGCACTCGCCGTCGTGGTGGTGCTGAACGTGGTGTCGGTCAAGCTCTTCGGCGAGATGGAATTCTGGTTCGCGCTGATCAAGGTCGGCACCATCGTGCTGTTCATGCTGGTGGCCATCGGCTTCATCGTCACCGGCACCACCATCGACGGGAACATGCCGGGCATCTCCACGATCACCGACAATGGCGGGCTCTTCCCGAAGGGCCTCGCACCCATGCTGACCATCGCGCTCGGCGTGGTCTTCGCCTTCGGCGGCACCGAGATGATCGGCGTGGCCGCGGGCGAATCCGACAATCCCCGCGCCGTCGTGCCGAAGGCCGTCAACTCCATCATGTGGCGGATCATCCTGTTCTACGCCGGCTCGGTCGTGCTGTTCACACTGCTGCTGCCGTGGACGGCGTACTCGGCGGACAAGAGCCCGTTCGTGACGGTCATGAGCAAGATCGGCATCCCGCACGCGGGCGACGTCATGAACCTGGTGGTGCTCACCGCCGCCATGTCCAGCCTCAATGCCGGGCTGTACGCGACCGGCCGCACCCTGCGCTCGATGGCGGTGGCCGGCGCCGCACCGCGCTTCGCCGCGCGCATGAACCGCAATGGCGTGCCGTACGGCGGCATCCTCATCACGAGCGTGGTCGGCATCGCGGGCGTGGTGCTCAATATGGTCATGCCGCACAAGGCTTTCGAGATCGTGCTGAACCTGGCCGGCCTCGGCATCGTCGGCACCTGGGCCTCGATCATGATCTGCCACTGGATCTTCGTGCGCCGCGCCGAACGCGGTGAATACCAGCGGCCCGAGTTCCGGCTGCCGTACGCGCCGGTGCTCAATGTGCTGACGCTGGGATTCCTGGTGGCGGTGGTCGTTCTGATGTTCTTCGACACCGAGATCGGACGCATCACGCTGGTCGTATTCCTGGGCGTGGTCGCCGCCATGGTGGCCGGCTGGTACCGGGTGCGCGGGCGACTGGATCCCGAGGTGCTGGCGCCCATCCCGGCCGTCGCTGCCGGCGAGGGGGACAAGAGCCTATGAGTTCCGCCCTGGAAGCACCCGTGGGACAGCGGGAATTGAGCATCGACATTCTCTACACCGGCGGCACGTTCGGCATGGTCGACCATGGCGACGGCCTGCATCCCAGGAAAGGGATCGGCGAGGAAATCGCCACTGTCGTACGGGAATTCGCGGCCGGCTCGGGAATCCCGGTCGGCCTGCGCTACACCGAGCTCGACGAGGTCATCGACAGCGCCAATGCCGATCACGACACGGCGCGGCGGATCGCGGCCCGGGTGCGTTCCAGGCTGACCGACCACTGCGACGGCGTGATCGTCATCCACGGCACCGACACCATGGCCTACGTCGGGGCTCGAATGGCCTTCGAGCTGCACGATATTCCGGTGCCGGTCATGCTCACCGGCGCGCAGATTCCGCTCGGGCAGCGCGGCAGCGATGCACGGGACAACCTGTGGATGGCCCTGGATTCGATTGCGAACCAACCGGGTCCGGGCACGTTCATCGCCTTCGGCGCCGCCGTGCATCCCGCCGTGCGCGCCAGCAAGCGCAGCGCCGACGGCTACGATGCCTTCGTCACGCTGCGGAAGTACACGCCCCCGGCGACGCGGGCCTTGCCGGCCGCCTGGCCGGGCGAAACCACTTCTCCGGTAGGGCTTTTCACCGCATTCCCGGGCATGGACCCGGACCTGCTGGATGTGGCGCTGCGCATCTACCACGGCGGCGTGGTGCTCGAATGCTACGGCGCGGGCACCATGCCCATGCACGGCTCCGCCACAGTCGAGGCCGTCCGCCGCGCCGCCGACCGCGGCACCCCGGTCGTCGTGATCACCCACTGCGACAGCGGATCCGTGGATCTCGCCCTCTACCGGCCCGGCCGCGCCCTGCTCGACGCGGGCGCACTCCCCGGCGGCGACATGACCCGCGAAGCCGCCCTGGCCAAACTGTCCTACCTCGCCGCTCTGAATCTCCCCTCCACCGAACTCCGCCGCATGCTCACCACCAATCTGCTCGGCGAACTCACCGATCACCCGCACATCGACGAGAACTGAGACGACCACATGGAGACGATCGTGACCCTCGATACCCGCACCGAATCCGATTCCCTCGGCACACTCGAGGTTCCGCGCAGCGCCTACTGGGGGATCCACACCGCCCGCGCCCTGCACAATTTCGCCATCACCGGCGACAGCATCGGACGGTATCCGGCCCTGATCGTCTCCCTCGCCGCCGTCAAACAGGCCGCCTGCCAAGCCAATCGCGAGCTCGGCCTGCTCGACGACGAGCGCGCCGCCGCCATCGAAGCGGCCTGCGCCGAAATCCGTTCCGGCGCACTGCACGACCAGTTCCCGATCGACCCGATCCAGGGCGGCGCGGGCACCTCCACGAATATGAACGCCAACGAGGTCATCGCCAATCGCGCACTGGAACTGCTGGGCCACGAGCGCGGCGCGTACACCGCACTCGATCCGCTGGATCACGTGAACCTGGGCCAGTCCACCAATGACGTCTATCCGACCGCCGTCCGCCTGGCGGTCATCCGGCACATTCGGGATCTCGTCGCGGCGCTGGGCCGTCTGATCGACGAATTCTCCGGCAAGTCAACGGAATTCGCCGATGTCATCAAGATGGGCCGCACCCAGCTCCAGGACGCCGTCCCCATGACGCTGGGCCAGGAGTTCGGCACCTTCGCCGTCATGCTCCGCGAGGACTGCTCCCGCCTGGAGGAGGGCATCGCCCTGCTGCGCGAATGCAATCTGGGCGGCACCGCCATCGGCACCGCCATCAACGGTCACCCCGCCTACCCGGCCCTGGCCTGCGCGCGCCTGACCGAGATCACCGGCGAAAACGTCACTCCCGCAGAGAATCTCATCGAGGCCACACAGGATTGCGGCGCCTTCGTCCAGGTCTCCGGCATCCTCAAGCGGGTCGCCGTCAAACTGTCGAAGATCTGCAACGACCTGCGCCTGATGTCCTCCGGCCCGCTGACCGGCCTGCGTGAGATCAATCTGCCTGCGGTGCAGGCGGGTTCGTCCATCATGCCCGGCAAGGTCAATCCGGTGATCCCCGAGATCGTCAACCAGGTGGCCTTCGAAGCCATCGGCGCCGACCTCGCCGTCACCATGGCCGCCGAAGCGGGCCAGTTCCAGCTCAACGCCTTCGAGCCCATCATCGGCTACAGCATCCTGAAGACCACCGCGCATCTGACCGCCGCCGCCGACACCCTCGCCACCAAATGCGTCACCGGCATCACCGCCAATCGCGATCACCTGGCCGAGGGCGTGCACCGCTCCATCGGCATAGTCACCGCCCTCACCCCGCACATCGGCTACGCCGCCAGCGCCCGAATCGCCAAGCTGGCCTTGCAAACCGGGCAGCCCGTCAGCGAAATCGCCACGGAGCTGGGCCTGGTCGACACCGAAACCGTGAAAGCCCTACTGGCCCCGCATCGTCTGGCCGGTCTGCCCGCGCCGGTGACCACCGGCTAGCCGCACATCACATCCTCGACGAGGCGATCCACGGCGGCGGAATGCCCGCCGCCGCCGGTCACCGACATCGAGATGCCCCGGCTGCCGTCGGCGCTGCGCATGGCGATCGACGAGTACCCGTTGACGTACCCCTCGTGCCCGTACCCGACACACCCGTTCCCGAGGTGATATTCGTACAGCCCGAGCCCGTATCCGTAGGACCCGTTCACCGGCCGTGCGGCCCGCATCTCGGCCAGCAGGTGCGGCGGCAGCAAGCGCCCGCCGAGCAGCCCGCCCAGGAAGGTATCGAGATCCCTTGCGGAGGAGACGATTCCACCGGCGGCCCACACATACGACGGATTTTGGTAGGTCACATCGACCGGCCCGCCGCCGTAGTTGTAGTAGGCGTGCGCGTGCGGGCCGAGAATGTCCTCCATCGTCTGCGGCACACTCGTCCCGTACATCAACAGCGGCATGGTGATCCGGCTGTACACGTTCGCGTTGTACGGCAGCCCCGAAGCCTTCTCGATCAGCAGCCCGGCCACGATGTAGTTGGTGTTCGAGTACGCCCACCCGCTCCCCGGCGTGAACTGCAAGGGCTTGTCCGTGGCCCAGTGCACGAATTCCGCAGGCTCCCAGGTCCGCCGGATATCCCCGAGCGTGTCCCCCACCAGCGGCGGTGCCCCGCCACCGCCATTGAGGTAGTCGGCCAGCCCACTGGTCTGCGCCAGAATCATTCGCACCGTGATGCGCGGATCGATCCCGAACTCCGGCAGCCACCCCGCCACCCCGTCGTCCAGCCCGATTCGCCCGTCCCCCACGAGCTGGAGCAGCGAGGTCGCGGTGATCGTCTTGGTGATGCTCCCGATCCGGAATCGCCCACCACCCAGCACCGGGACCAGAAAGCTCATCTCGTTCACGCCCGCGGACCCGTCCCAATCTCCGCCGGGCCCATGCACGTGCACCTGCACCCCCGACGCCCCCATGGCGGCGATGCCGTCCACCGCCCGCTGCCACCTCCCGGCATCGGCGACGGCGGGAGTCTCGGCGGCACCCGCGAACAGCATGGCAGCAGACAGGACGAGCAGCACTCGACGCATTTGGCGCACAGTAATAGCCATCGGACACCGAGTGACGGCGACACGCTCGAGCCGGGCGGTTTACCAGGATTCGATCAGCGGGTCGTCGTGCTCGTGTCGCCGCCATTCGCCGGTGAGGCGGCCGAGCCGGGCCGGGGCGGCGATGCCACACATGCCCGCGATCTTGTCTCCGCGCATTTCCAGGATCGCGATGCCAGCGATCCGGTCCTCGACCACGAAGAGCAGGGCCGGTTGATGGTTGATCACGGCGGCATGGATCGAGGGCGTGCCGCCCGCGAGCGCGCGCTTGGCGGCGGTGGGTTTGATACCGACGCGCATCGCGTGGGCGACCTGTTCGGGGGTGACGTACCGGATGAGCTTCTCGGCCAGACCGGCGGCGCCATCGGACACGGCGGTGGCGTCATTGGTCAGCAGGGCGATGAGTTGTTCGGTGCGGCCCGACGAAGCAGCGGCTATGAACGCCTCGACAATGCGGCGCGCGGAGGCCGGGTCGGTCTCGGTTTCATTGCGCGCGGCGGTGATTCGGCGCCGGGCGCGGTGCAGGTGCTGCTGGCTGGCGGACTCGGTGATGCCGAGGATCTCGGACGTTTCGGCATGGGAGTACGAAAAGGCTTCGCGCAGCACGTAAACGGCCCGTTCGACCGGTGACAGGCGCTCCATGAGCAGCAGCACCGCCACGGTCACCGACTCGCGCTGCTCGACGGTGTCGGCCGGGCCCAGCATGGGATCGCCGTCGAGCAGGGGTTCGGGCATCCACGCGCCGACCGCGCGTTCCCGCCGTGTCTTCGCCGAACGCAGCTTGTCCAGCGCCAGATTGGTGACGATCTTGGTCAACCAGGCCTCCGGCACCTCGACATGCTCGTGGTCGGCGGCCTGCCACCGCAGGAACGCGTCCTGCACCGTGTCCTCGGCGTCGGCGGCCGAGCCGAGCAGGCGATAGGCGAGCGAGGCCAGCCGATTCCGGCTGGCCTCGAAACGCGCCACGGTGGCGGTGTCCATGATCATGAACACGACCCTAGGCGGTGACACCCTCGGGCGCGGACTGCCGGGAGGCCGAGCGGTAACGGTGATCCAGCTTCCCGAAGGTCGGGTGACCCACGCCCCAGGCGGCCGTGCCGAGGATCGCCGACTTGACGCGCGCCGCCGCCCGGCCGCGCAGCGCCCACGATTTCGCTTGTGCGTCACCATCGACCAGCTGGAACAGCCCGTCCTTGCGGCCGAGGCTGATGTGGTTGCCGACATAGGGCAGCCCGGCCTCCGCGATCGAGCGCCCGGTCCGGTCACCGATGATCGCGGCCGTCGCCTGCGAGCCGGTGAAACCCGCCGAAGCACACGACATCGGCAGCGGCTTGCCATTGTCGCCGAGCACGAAAGCACTGTCACCGGCGACGTAGACGTCCGGATGCGACACCGACCGCATCTGACGGTCGACCCGGATCCGGCCGTCGGCGATCACCTCGAGACCACTGGCCGCGGCGATCGGATGCACGGCGAAACCGGCTGCCCACACCGTCGCATCGGAGGGGAGGACCGTGCCGTCCGCGGTGATCACCGCGGATTCCCGCACGCGCTCGACGGCGGCGTGCTCGTGCAGGGCGATGCCGAGCCGGTCGAACGCCCGCAGCAGATGACGGCGGGCCTTCACACCCAGCCAGCCGCCGACCTCGCCGCTGGTGACGAGGGCGACGCGCAACCCCGGATGGGATTCGGCGATCTCGGTGACGGCCTCGATGGCAGTCAGATTGCCGCCCACCACCAGCACATTTCCGTTCTCGCCCAATGTGTTCAAGCGTTCGCGCAGTCGCAGCGCCGAGGGCCGCGCGGCCACGTGGAAGGCGTGCTCGGCGACACCCGGAACACCGTGGTCGGCGGCGGTGCTGCCGAGTGCGTACAGCAGGGTGTCGTAGTCGATGCGGTCGAGGCCCGCGCCGTCGGCGACGGTGACGGTCCGGCGTTCGACGTCGATGTCGGTCACCCGTGCCACCCGGAGTCGAATCCCGGTGCCCGCGAACATCTCCGCCAGCGGCCGATGCCGCAGCTCCTGCCCGGCGGCCAGCTGATGCAGGCGCAGCCGCTCGATGAAATCCGGTTCGGCATTGACGACCGTGATCTCGAAATCATCGGAATGCAATTGGCGGGCAAGGTATCCGGCCGAGAAGGCTCCGGCGTATCCGGCCCCGAGGACGACGATGCGGTGCATGTTTCGCTCCTGTCTGGTTCGCGTGCTGCTTGAACGAGACAGCTCGCGATTTCCTGACAGGAGCGAACAGTGACGTGCGTCACCTGCGGCCGGACGGCGAGTTCAGCGCATGACGATGGTGGCCGAACCGTGCCCGAACAGGCCCTGGTTCACCGCGATACCGGCGCGGGCGTTCTCCACCTGACGGCCGTCGGCCTGACCGCGCAACTGCCAGGTGAGCTCGCAGATCTGCGCGATGGCCTGCGCCGGGATGGCCTCGCCGAAGCAGGCCAGACCGCCACTCGGATTCACCGGAATCCGTCCGCCCAGAGTCGTTGCGCCGCTGCGCAACAGCTGCTCCGCGCCACCGACCTCGCACAGGCCGATGTCCTCGTACCAGTCCAATTCCAGGGCGGTGGACAGGTCGTAGACCTCCGCCAGCGACAGGTCCTCGGGGCCGAGACCGGCCTCCTCGTACGCGGCATGCGCTATGGCGGAACGGAATACGCGCGGCTGCGGTTCGACCGCGACAGCGGAATCCGTGGCGAAATCCGGGAGATCGATGACGGTCTTCGGGAAGGTCGGGGTGACCGTCGACAGGGCGCTGATCCGCACCGGATCGGAAATGCCGTGGCGGCGTGCGTAATCCATCGACGTCAGCACCAGCGCGGCGCCGCCGTCACTGGTCGCGCAGATGTCGAGCAGGCGCAGCGGATCGGAGACGACGGCCGAGGCCGCGATCTCCTCCGCCGTGACTTCCTTGCGGTAGCGGGCATTCGGGTTGTTCAGTCCGTGCCGCGCGTTCTTCACCTTGACGGCGGCGAAGTCGTCGAGAGTCGCGCCGTGCAAAGCCATCCGGCGGCGGGCGTACAGCGCGAAGTAGATGGGATTGGTGGCGCCGAGCAGGTGGAAGCGCAGCCAGTCCGGGTCATCGCGGCGTTCGCCGCCGACCGGCTGGAAGAACCCCTTCGGCGTGGTGTCCGCGCCGACCACCAGCGCCACATCGGTCAGCCCGGCCAGAATCTGGGCGCGAGCGCTCGCAATGGCCTGCGCGCCGGACGCGCACGCGGCATAGCTGCTCGAGATCCGCGCACCCGACCAGCCCAGTGCCTGTGCGAAGGTCGCGCCCGCGACGAATCCGGGATACCCGTTGCGGATGGTGTCCGCGCCCGCGATGTACCCGACGTCGAGGTGGTTCACGCCCGCGTCGGCCAGCGCCGCCCGCGCCGCGACCAGCCCGTATTCGACGAAGTTGCGTCCCCACTTGCCCCACGGGTGCATACCCGCGCCGAGGACGGCGATATCGCGATTCGTGTCAGTCATTGACCGGCCTCCACATCCACACCGTGTGCTCCGCTTCCTCGTCCTCGTACAGCACGCCGAGCGCCAGCTCGACCGGCATGCCGACGGCGAGATCGTCCACGGTGAATCCGCGCACGACCTGTCCGAGAATCACCATCTGCTCGACCTCGAGCTCCACCGCCGCAATGACATACGGCTCGAAGGGGTCGGGCGACACATAGGGTGCGGGCGGCTTGTATCGCGCGTCGGCGTAGGACCAGATCCGGCCGCGCGTCGAGAACAGGTACTCGGCCAGCTCGGACCCGTCCTTCGGTCCGGCACACTGCGGATTGCGGCAGGCGAGGGTGTTCCGCGGGAAATACGGTGTGCCACAGCTATTGCAGCGGCTTCCCTTCAGACGCACCGCGCCGTCCTCCGCAGTGAACCAGTCTGCCACCGCGGGGCGTTGTTCTTTCTGCACAGCCCCGACCGTATAGGAACACGTTCTACTTTGGGGGCGAAATCCCATCCACCGGTGCCCGCGCGGAGGTACGGTGAATCCGGATCGAGGATGCGACGAATCCTCGAGTCGATCTGGAGTACCGCAACGCGATGGGCAGCAAAGCCATTGACCCGCAGGCGATCCGCAATGTCACGATCATCGGTGATCCCGGCGCGACGCAACGGGTGATCGAACGCCTGTCCCACGCCGCCGGGCTGCCCGCCTCCCCACCGGACGTCATCCACTGGGCCGCGGCCCGCGTCGACCACACCATCCGGTTCACCCAGCTCGCGGCCGACGCACCCATCGCCACCCTGGAACGATCCATCCGCGTGGCCAACAGCGTGATCGCGGTCGTGCACGCCACCGCACCCCACGCCCCGCGACTGGAAACCATCCTGCGCGTCGCCGACGACCACCAGGTCGCGCGCCTGTGCCTGATCACCGCCCTCGATCACCCCGGCGCCGATTTCGCGCACTGCGTCCACACCATCGCCGACACCCGCGGAGCGGTACCCCTGCCCCTGCAGATTCCGCTCGGCGCCGGCGCCGCCTTCGAAGGCAGCATCGACCTGCTCTCGATGTGGGCGCTCGGCCCGCTGGCCGCCGACATCTACGGCCCGCACTGGGCCCTCGCCGAAGCGTCCTACGCCGACCTCGTGAAAACCGTGATGCAGCAGAACACCCCGGACGCGACCGCCTACCACGCCCTGCGCGACATCCCCCTCGAACAGCTGCACCAGCGCATCCGCTCGCTCACCCGCATCGGCGACATCGTCCCCATCCTGTGCGGCGCGACCCCGCTGAGCGACGACACCGTCCCCCTCCTGGACGCCATCGTCCGCTATCTCCCCTCGCCCCTGGACGTCTGCCAGCCCGAACACGCCCTCGACTACTGAACTGTCACAAATTCCCCTGCGCCCGCGATGGTCCCGCGGGTGCATGATCGGATTCGCCTGACCATCAGGCAAACTCGAACCCACAATCAGCAATTGACCGCTTGGAGTGAACGAATGCGCAAAACCCTCACCGCCACCCTCGCAGCCGCCGGCGCCACCGCCGCCCTCCTCATCCTCCCCACCGGCACCGCCAACGCCATGACCCCCGCCTGCCAGTCCGCCGTCGACATCCTGCACAGCTACGGCTCCCTCGGCCCGCACGGCGCCGAAATGACCGACGCCGCCGCCCGCCTCCGCACCGTCGAGGCCACCGGCGACGAAGCCACCTACATCGAGTCCTACGCCCGCGCCCTCGACTCCGGCGACGTGGCCGCCGTGGGCCAGGCCGCCACCCTCCTCAGCGGCATCTGCACCCGCTAGAACCGCCTGCTCCGCAGCATGATTCGGGCCGGGGTCGCACAGTGCGCCCCGGCCCGAATCATTTCGCTCACTGCGATGACAACCCGCTGAGCACACCACCCAGATAGCCCCCGCCGAACGCACTCCCCAAGGCCGCGGCCGAACTCCCGGCATCCACCGACCCGGCCCCCACCGCGTTCCCCAGATCCTTCGCCGACCCGGTGTCCACATCCGCCCCCTGCGGTGTAACCGGAATCCCTTCCGCTCCCGCAGTCCCCACCCCGGCCCCGAGCGCCGCAAAAACCACAGCCCCCACAAGAATCACGCGCTTCATGAAGTTGTCCTCAAATCTGTTCCAGCTGATGGGCGGCCCTCACCGCACCGGCCAGATCATATGAAACACAACGACTTCAGATTGCCGTTTCGCCACGATTGATCAAGGGTTCGGCCTCGGGACCAGCGGAGGATCCACCGATGGAGCCGAAGGCGCGTCTCCTTGCCCGCGCAGGAAGCTCACAATAGCCAGCACCGCTGCGATCTGAGCCAGCAGGAAGGTGGCTTGACTCGCGACGCTTCGTAATCCGTAGGCGGCCAGAAAGACCCGCCGACTCCGCTCGGCATCCGGACGCAGCGTGAGGTGATCCATCGCGAGGCCGACCAGTGTGGCGGCGATCGAAAACGTCAAGAGCTCGGCAAGCAGACGAAGTAGCAACGGCTGACTGACCAGGGCGCTGTCCAGAGTCGCGCCCAACTGGCCGATACCGAACACCACGATCAATGGGCTGACCCTGGTGAGGCCCCAGCGTCCCGGAAGCCATTGCCACAGCAGGCCCATCGTGATCCCTACCGCAGTCCACAGCGCCACCTCCCACAGCAGCTCGATGGCCAAGCCGCTGAGGAAGTCCTGGCGCGCGAGCGATAGATCGAAACCTCGATGCCAGGCCCAGAGATCAACCAGGATCGCGATGGGAAGACCGATCATGAGTGCGAGGCGACAGGCCGTCCGCGCGTTCGCGATGGGCGACCGGTGCGGGCCGACGGCAAGGAGGGCATCCACGGCCGAGACCCGATTGGGCAAGCGGGCGGTGGTGGTCGTCTCGGGATACTGCGCGACGCCGCGCAGCACGGCATCACGCAACCGGGCATGCTCGGGACCTTGCATGCGGTCGCGCAGCTTGCGTCCATCGCGGTCGCGCCGATCCAGCACTGGGACGGAAACGGTGACAAGCCAATACATTACGGGCGCGATCACCAGCAACTGAGGGACTCTGAAGCCGAGAACGTAGGTGTTGATCGGCGTGCCTGCCAAGGTGAAGATCGCGACCGCCGAGTAGATCAACCATCGCGAATCCGTATCACCGTTCTCTCGGCGCGCGACCAGCACTCCCCAGACGACCGCCGCGAGAATTACGGGCACAGCGAAGAGCATCTCGTTCGCCCATGTCGCGGAGTAGCGGTCGAACGTACAACACACCGTGGATGGGCTCAGTTCCTCCAGCGCGAGCCAGCGGATGCGGACGATGCCGACGGCATCGGCGAGCAGCCGGTCCAGTAGCACGAACGTCGAGAACGCGACCACCGCCAACCATGCGCGGGCCGATGAAGCGGGCGACCTGGACAGATTCGATGCACTGCGCAGCGCCTGCACGAACCCGACCGACCCTAGAGCCAACATCATCAGTGCCACAGCGGCTTTGGTCGTGACGCCGATCGGCGTCGGAACGCTGAGGAATGCGGCCGAGGGGCCGCCCTCGAAGTGCATTCCGAAGTAGCTCAGTACCCCCGCCGACACCAGAACCAACAGCCCGGCGCTGAGCCGGCCGACGCCGTAGCAGATCGCGCAGAAGCCCAAAAGTACTGCGACAGACCAGTTCTCCACCATCATCCAGGTGTCCGCACTGTAGCTGTCGGCCTGCCATCTGATCACCGCTTGGACGCCGAGCCACCCGACAGTGAAGATCGCCGCCGCCGCACTGATCCTCGACGCCGTCCGGTAGGCACGACTGGTTCTGGTGAAACCGACGGGCAGGTGCGACCTTCGTACCAGGGTCCACACGGCACCGACGGCGATGACGAACGCCAGACAGCTCAGGCCGAACTCCCACTCGAAATACGGTGAGGTGTAACTGTATTCAACGATTCTTCGCGCTGTGCTCTCGCGCAGCGTCGCCACTACATCGGGTGGATTCGCACGGTCGTACGGTGACCACACGATGTGCGCGCTGTCGGCCTCGGTGGGTGGCCAGGGCGCCGGATTGGTCAGCCAGCCATTGGGGGCTTCCAGACTGAGCGATTCCCACGATGCTTCCGAAAGCACCGAGGGCACATGAAGACTGAGATCCCAGAGCCCCGGATCAGTCTGCCGGGCGGTGACCAGCCCGGACGTCACCATGCTCCATCCATCCCACAGTGCCGTTTCGCTCTTGTCGAGAACGGTCACGCGATTGTCCCGCACTATGACTGTTGGCTTTTCTTTCCGGCGCTCCCCGGATGTTCCGAAGTTCTCGTGCTCTCTGCCCAGCAGGCAGCGCATTGTGGAGCGATATTCCCAGCGGTCATCGGACATCATGAGCGACTGTGCGATTCCGTCGATACCCATGTCGATCACGGTTTCGGTGATCAATCGGGGATAATCGGACCTCTCGGCGCGAATCTTCACCGAAACTTTGACCCGAGCATCGACCACATATCCCGGCTCACAGGCATATCCACCCTCGGCCCGAGGAGTCTCGTTCCTGTCAGTAATGAAGTAGATGCCGGCCAACGGCGCTACGAGCACACTGACAACCGCGAGAAGCACACATAGCCGACGAGTAATACTCACGGAGGTCGGCCCCCTCCAACACTCTCGGTTTGCAGTAGTCCTTTCTATGATTTTCCGGACCCCTACGTCGAGGACCTTCAGCGCCTGATGTGTGACGTGTTGCGCCAAGAGGGAATTGAGTGCGGCCGCCGAGGCCCTCTACAGACGCCACGCGCCTCGCCGCCGTTGCCGGATCCACCCGTGATCCAGCCCCTGCCCGTCACGCCCACGGAATACGTTCCGCCAGAACGCTTTCGAAAACCGGCTCGGCCCGCTGGCAAACCCCGCCCTCGACCGTCGCATCACCCGCCGGATCAACGGCGCTCGACACCATCCGACGCGGTCCGTCATACAGCGTCATGGCCATGCAGTCGGTCGCGTCATACCCGGTGACATCGACATTCCGCCCCACCTTCGCACTCACCTGCCGACTGCGCTCATTAGGCGGAACGATCGTGTAGTCATCCTTGACGAGCCCATGGAAATCGACCTGAAGCGAGGGCCGTTCACCACCCCAGGCACAACTGACAGTCCGCCCCTCCACGCTGACCGTCCGCTCGCCCGTCAAGCCAGCCGTGCCGGTCAGCTGTTCCACCTCGGCCGGCGTGACAACAGCGCACGGATCGAGATTCCCGAACAGCGCCAAGACGTCGGATTCGGAGCGCACCGGCGCGGTGGAGCTGGTCGGCGGCCCCGCAGCATCAACCGCCGTCGGCAGATAGTCGACGAGTTCGGTTCCCACCCTGGTGATTTCGGCGCAGACATCGCCCGCCGGCTGCTGTCCTTCGGGAACGAAAGTGCTCGCCCGGAACAGCGCCATCCCCGTGGAGGTCTCCACACCGATATGGCACATTTCCCGGCGACTCGGGTCCCAGGCAGCCGCGAATACGACCGCATCCCGATCCCCGAGAGTCGTTGTCGCCACAGGCGCGAACTCCTGCCGGAAAATGGAATCCTCTTGGAAATCAGCGAGCTTCCGCGGACCCGTATACAGCGCGACCGTGTACCAGCCGGCCGTGGTCTTCCATCTGCACCCCTTCCACCCATTGAACTCGACCCCCATGGTTCCCGGCATCTTGTCCGCACCGACGAGACCGCCAGCGGCCAGCGCCTCATCGGGCATCGCGCACGGATCGCTGTACACCGCCGAACGCTCACCCGACTCCGCCGAAACGGAATCCTCCGCCCCACAAGCGACAACCGCGCCCGCAAGGATTCCCACAACTCCCATGGCCCACCAACCAGGCCGCACACCCACCACCCCTAACCCCTCCGACCCGCATGAATCCACCCGAACAGTGCGCACCGTTCCTATCAGACCCCGCGATCGATCACCCCGCCGGCCACACAGCTATCAGCTACCCGAGCCACTGGGCAGCAGACCCGACAGCGAACCGGTGCCGATCTTGGCGTCCCCGGTGATCTGAACGACGAGCGACTTGGTCGAGGCCCCCTGGGTGGCAACGATCGTGTACGCACCCTTCGCCGCCGGTCGCCACGTCCCCTGGATCGCACTGCGCTGCCGGTCAGGGTAATCCGTACGTTCCGCCGAATCGAGGGCGCGACCATTGATCGTCACTGTCGCGGGCAGGGTGTAGTCGGCGCCGAACATGCGGACCATGATGTTGCAGCTCGCTCCGACGTAATCGCATGCGACCTGATATTCGCCCCCGCCCCAGGCAGTGACGTGAATATCCTCCACCTCCGCGGACGCCGACGGCGCCAGCCCAACCGGGAGGAACAACGCACCCGCAGCCACCGCGGCCAGTCCTGCACTCTTCATCGATCCGACGATCCTTACTCCGAGTCGTTGCGACAGGCCCGCTCAACTCACCCAGCGAGCACTTTTGAAATCGAAGCGTTTCATATCGCTCGCCCAACCGGAACCACAAGAACCAAGGGCTTGACGATGAAGAGAATGAATCCGGCTCTCGGCCAGGAACTTTCGAAGTGGGCGCAGAGGGGATCGAACCCCCGACCGCTGGTGTCTAAACCTTCCGGCCATCCACCGAAACGGTTAGGCAACCTGCAGTTCGACCTCGTTACCGTCCGAGTCGACCAGGACGACCAAGGAGCGGCGCATCAAGTTGCTCGTCGACCGCAGGGTCAACGATTATTCGGTACATAGGCTGCGCCGATGCCTCAGCCGGCCTGCAGCCGCTGTTGGATCGCGGCTCGATGATCCTCGATGGAGACAGACTCGCGACTTCCACCCGCCTGCAGAATCTGCTCAGCCTTCGCGAGTAAACCGAAATAGGTGCCGGGCGAACGTCGTTCCATCACCACAATGTGCTGCCACTTGTTCAGCAGATCGAACACGCCGGTGAGCTCGTGGGACTCTTTGGCTCGATCCAGCACAATCGCCCACTCCTGATCGAACTCCGCCAGCAGCGCCGGCGTTAGCGCAGCACGAATCGCAGCTGGATCGGCTGCGGGAACATCCTGCGGCGAGGACGGAAGCGATGCTGGTGACGCCATGTCACAACGATAGCTGGCGCCACCGTCAGAAACGCAGCTTCTTTCGCAGGTCCACAACGCCCCTCGACTCGAAGCTCGTTGGCAAGCACAGGAACCGAGCAAGCTGCAAGCTACGCTCCGGTGCCCCACGTTTGCCCCACGAATCGGCATGTGGGGCAAGAAGAAACCGGCAGATACCTGCCGGTTCGGAGTGGGCGCAGAGGGGATCGAACCCCCGACCGCTGGTGTGTAAAACCAGTGCTCTACCGCTGAGCTATACGCCCGGATGCCCCGGGCTTCCGGGGCAACGGGTTATGAATCTAGTGCGGCGAGGGCTTTTTCCCAAGCTTGCTGGTCACGGGGCTCGCCGGGGCCGTTCATTTCGGCGAACTGGATGATGCCGTCCTTGTCTACGACGAAGGTTCCGCGGTTGGGGTAGCCGGATTTTTCGTTGAAGACGCCGTACTGCTGGGCCACCGCGCCGTGCGGCCAGAAGTCGGAGAGGAGGGGGAAGGTGTAGCCCTGTTCGGCGGCCCAGATCTTGTGGGTGGGCGGCGGGCCTACGGAGATGGCCAGGATCTCGGCGTTGTCGTTCTGGAACTTGGGGAGTTCGTCGCGGACCTTGCAGAGTTCGCCTTGGCAGATGCCGGTGAAGGCGAGGGGGTAGAAGACCAGGAGGACGTTCTTTTCGCCTCGGTAGGAGGAGAGGGTGACCTCTTGGTTGTTCTGGTCCTTGAGTGTGAAGTCCGGTGCGACCGTGCCGACCTCTAGCGGCATGCGGGGACCCTCCATCCTGTCGCGCTTTCGCGGACGGCGCAGCAGTGCGCGCCGTCCGAGCGAAAACCGTTGCCCGTTCGAAGAAACCTTAGCGAAGCGGTCAGCGCTGCTTCGAAGGCGTCTTGGGCTGAGTGAGTTTGGTACCGGTCCAGGTGCCGAGGCTCACGGGGGTGGTGGACGTCAGGCCGGCAGGGGTGGCGGACTCCGCGATTTCGGAGGGATCCACATGGCCGGACTGACCGGTCTTGGGGGTGAGAACCCAGACGACACCGTCGTCGGAGAGCGGGGAGACGACATCCATGAGTTCGTCTACCAGGTCTCCATCTCCGTCTCGCCACCAGAGCAGGACGACATCGACGACCTCGTCGGTGTCTTCGTCCAGCAGCTCGGAACCGATGGTTTCCTCGATACCCGCCCGCAAGTCGTCGTCGGTATCCTCGTCCCAGCCCAGCTCCTGGACCACCATTCCGTGTGCAATGCCAAGCTTCTGAGCGTAGTTCTGCGCGTCCGCCGCGGCGACCACGGTGGTGTCCTCCTCAACTCCCGACAATAGGTAGTTGCAAGCGAACATGGTAAACGCGTCCAGCGCAAGCCGATCCGCCGAAATCGCACCCTAAATGTCGTATGTGAGACCTGTGTCAGCGCGCCGAACGGCCTGTGTCAGCCGCCGATCGAGTCCGTCACTTGGCCGGGCAGGCGTCCCGCACCGCGTTGAGCGTGTCGTTCACAGCGCGGCTCGCGTCATTGAGAGGTCCGACATTGGAGGTGCTCGACATCTGCCGCACCGCGCCGGCCAAAGCCCGCGCCGCCGCCACATAGTCGGTGAACTTCTTCGAAAGATCCGCCGGCAGCGCACCACCGGTCGAGGTGAGCTGTGATTCCACCGTGCGTGCGGCATCGTCCAAAGCGTTCGCTGCGGTGTCCCGCTTGGCGGCCTGGTCAGCGGTGTTTCCGTCGTGCGCGTCGACGAATTCGTTGTAGCGATCCACAGCCGTGCCCGTGGTTTTGCGGAACGGCGTGCAGTTGTCGCTGATCGATTGCGCCTGCGCCGCGGCCTGCCGCGAGGACGTCGCCGCCGCCGAGGAAGCCGACGCTTCGGCCTTGTACGAGGTCACCTCGACCTCGCTGAACGTCGGCGTACCCTCGACCTCGTTGGCGCAACCTGCGAGAACTAGCCCGGCAGTGACTGCCGTCGCAGTGCACAACATCCCGAACCCACGTGGGTTCAGCAGCTTCATCGTCCTCCCCGTTTCGCCAAGGCCGGTTCCCTGGAGAACCGTACTGGATTCTCGGCTGACATGATGACCTGGGACGCACTCTCGACAAGGATGTGAGGTGCGCCCCAGAACAATCGTTACGGGTATGCCGTCCACCAGCGGTTACCCGGGGTAATGACGCCATCAGATGTCCCACCCCTGTGTACGAGGAGCTAACGTCTTGACCGACCTGATGCACCCGATTTCTTCGTCGAGTCCCACAAACGGCACGGCACCGAACCGCCCGGCGGGGGGCCGGGTTCGAGTGATTCGCGAGGGGGTGGCGTCATACCTTCCGGACATCGATCCGGAGGAAACCAGCGAATGGCTCGACTCTTTCGACGAGATGCTGCAGCGAGAAGGACCGGGCCGCGCCCGCTACCTCATGCTGCGCCTGCTGGAACGCGCCGGTGAACGCCGAGTCGCCATTCCTTCGCTGACTTCGACCGACTACGTCAACACCATCCCCACCGAGAACGAGCCCTGGTTCCCCGGCGACGAGGAGACCGAGCGCCGCTTCCGCGCCTACATCCGCTGGAATGCCGCCGTCATGGTGCATCGCGCCCAGCGGCCGGGTATCGGTGTGGGCGGCCATATTTCGACCTACGCGTCCTCGTCGGCGCTGTACGAGGTGGGTTTCAACCACTTCTTCCGCGGCAAGGACCACGCGGGCGGCGGCGACCAGATCTTCGTGCAGGGCCACGCCTCCCCCGGCATCTACGCGCGCGCGTTCCTGGAGGGCCGTCTCACCGAAGACCAGATGGACGGCTTCCGCCAGGAGTACTCGCACGGCGGTCCCGGCCACGGCCTGTCCTCCTACCCGCACCCGCGGCTCATGCCCGACTTCTGGGAATTCCCCACGGTCTCCATGGGTCTGGGCCCGATGAACGCCATCTACCAGGCGCGTTTCAACCACTACCTGCACGACCGCGGCATCAAGGACACCTCGGATCAGCATGTGTGGGCGTTCCTCGGCGACGGCGAGATGGACGAGCCGGAATCGCGCGGCCTCATCCAGGTCGCGGCCAACGAGGGCCTGGACAACCTGACCTTCGTCATCAACTGCAACCTGCAGCGCCTCGACGGCCCGGTGCGCGGCAACGGCAAGATCATTCAGGAGCTGGAGTCGTTCTTCCGCGGCGCCGGCTGGAATGTCATCAAGGTGGTGTGGGGCCGCGAGTGGGATTCCCTGCTGCAGGCCGACCGCGACGGCGCGCTGGTCAACCTCATGAACACCACGCCCGACGGCGACTACCAGACCTACAAGGCCAATGACGGCGCCTACGTGCGCGAACACTTCTTCGGTCGCGACCCGCGCACCAAGGAACTGGTCAAGGGCCTGTCCGACGGCGACATCTGGAACCTCAAGCGCGGCGGTCACGACTACCGCAAGATCTACGCGGCGTACGCGGCGGCGATGGCGCACAAGGGACAGCCGACGGTCATTCTGGCCAAGACCATCAAGGGCTACGGCCTGGGCAAGCACTTCGAGGCCCGCAATGCCACGCACCAGATGAAGAAGATGACCCTCGACGATCTGAAGGCGTTCCGCGACGTGCAGCGCATTCCGATCACCGACGAGCAGCTGGAAGCCAACCCGTACCTGCCGCCGTACTACCACCCCGGCATGGACGCCCCGGAAATCCAGTACATGATGGGCCGCCGCCAGAACCTGGGCGGTTTCCTGCCCGAGCGCCGCACCAAGGCCAAGCCGCTAGCGCTGCCCGGTGACGAGCCCTACCGCGCGATCCGCAAGGGTTCGGGCAAGCAGAGCGTCGCCACCACCATGGCCTTCGTGCGTCTCATGAAGGAACTGTTGCGCGACAAGGAGATCGGCAAGCGCATCGTGCCGATCATTCCGGACGAGGCCCGCACCTTCGGCATGGACTCGTGGTTCCCGTCGCTGAAGATCTACAACCGCAACGGCCAGCTCTACACCTCGGTCGACGCGGAACTGATGCTCGCCTACAAGGAATCGAGTGTCGGCCAGATCCTGCACGAGGGCATCAACGAGGCCGGTTCGACCTCGAGCTTCACCGCGGTCGGCACCTCCTACGCCACACACGGCGAGCCGATGATCCCGCTCTACATCTTCTATTCGATGTTCGGTTTCCAGCGCACCGGCGACGGCATCTGGGCGGCGGCGGATCAGATGGCGCGCGGTTTCGTGCTCGGCGCGACGGCCGGTCGCACCACGCTGACCGGTGAAGGCTTGCAGCACAACGACGGTCACTCGCTGCTGCTGGCGTCGACCAACCCGGCGTGCGTCCCCTACGATCCGGCGTTCGCCTTCGAGATCGCCCACATCGTGCGGGACGGCATGCGCCGCATGTACGGCGGCGGCCTCAGCTCCGGCTACCAGGAGGCCCTGCCGGGCACCGATCCCGAGGCGCACTCGCAGCACCACGAGTTCGGCGGCGAGGACATCTTCTACTACATCACCCTCTACAACGAGCCGCAGCAGCAGCCGGCCGAGCCCGACAACCTGGATGTGGAGGGCCTGTTGCAGGGCCTCTACCTCTTCAAGCCGGGCGCTGCGGGCGAGCTGCGCGCGAACATCCTGGTCTCGGGCGTCACCATGCCCGACGGCCTGCGCGCGCAGGAGATGCTGGCGCAGGAGTGGGGTGTGCAGGCCGATGTCTGGTCGGCGACCTCGTGGGGTGAGCTCCGCAAGGAGGCCCTGGCCAAGGAGATCGCGAAACTGCGCCACCCGGACCAGGATCCGGGCCTGCCGTATGTCACCCGGGTGCTGCCGCAGGGCGGGGCCTTCGTGGCGGCGTCGGACTGGATGCGGGCGGTGCCGGATCAGATCCGCCAGTGGGTGCCGGGCGAGTTCGTCACCCTGGGCACGGACGGTTTCGGTTTCTCCGACACCCGTCCGGCCGCGCGGCGCGTGTTCAATGTCGATGCCCAGTCCATCGTGGTGGGCGCGCTGCAGGCGCTGGCCGCGCAGGGCAGGGTCGCGCAGGCGACGGTGGCCGAGGCCGCGGCCCGCTACCGCATCGACGATGTGAACGCCGCGCCGAAGGCGGCACCCGGTACCGAGGGCGGCGACGCATAACGCACGATTAATACCGTGGAACGTAAACCGCCGAGGCCGCGCCGGATCAACGAAGGCTCCTCCGAACACGAGGTGTACCTCCCCACCGGCGCGCTCTCCCCGAATCGGCAGACGCGCGATCCGCTTCCGGACACTCTTCTGAAGCGGGTCAAGCAGTTCTCCGGTCGCCTGTCGACCGAAGCTGTTGCGTCCATGCAGGATCGGCTGCCGTTCTTCGCCAATCTGGATGCCGCCCAGCGGGCCGGCGTGCAGATGCTGGTGCAGACGGCGGTGGTGAACTTCCTGGAATGGCTGCAGGATCCGGAATCGGATATCCGGTTCTCCCTTGATGCCTTCCAAGTCATCCCGGACGATCTGGCGCGGCGGCTCACGCTGCGCCAGACCGTCGACATGGTCCGGGTGGCCATGGAGTTCTTCGAACAGTGGCTGCCCGCGTTGGCTCGCAATGATCGGCAACTGGTGGCGCTCACCGAGGCGGTGCTGCGGTACGGGCGTGAGCTCGGTTTCGCGGCCGCCTCGGTGTACGCGAGCGCCGCCGAATCCCGGGGCGCGTGGGACACCCGATTGGAAGCTCTCGTCGTCGACGCCGTGGTGCGCGGCGACACCGGCCCGGAAATGCTCTCGCGCGCGGCCACTCTCAACTGGGATGCCACTGCCCCGGCGACGGTCCTGGTTGGGACGCCTCCCAAAGATCAGGTCGCCGTTGTGGGATCCGTACATGCGGTGGCCGCCCGGCACGGCCGCAAAGCACTCGCGGTGGTGCAGGGTTCGCGGCTGGTAATGGTAGTCAGCGGACATCTTGGGGAGACGATGTATCCGTCTCCGTTCCTCGCCGACATCCTCGCCGAGGCCTTCTCCGACGGACCCGTCGTGATCGGTCCGACCATGCGCACGCTGTCGGCCGCGCACTACAGCTCGATAGAGGCGATGGCCGGAATGGAGGCCGTGGTGGGCTGGCGCGGCGCGCCCCGCCCGGTGAACGCCTCCGAGCTCCTACCCGAACGCGCCCTGCTGGGCGACCGGGCCGCCATTGACGCCCTCAACGAGCACCTCGTGCTACCGTTGGCCGCCGCCAGCGCTGATTTGTCGGACACTCTGGACGCGTATCTGGACTGCGGCGGAGCCGTCGAGACCTGCGCCCGTCTGCTGTACGTTCATCCAAATACGGTGCGCTACCGGCTGAAGAAAATCGCCGACATCACGGGCCGGGATCCGGTCAATCCGCGTGATGCCTACGTGCTCCGGGTCGCTGCCACAGTAGGCCGGCTGACACGAACCCGTAACGAACCACCCTCACCTGCCACTGGAGTGACTCCCGTCACAGATCCGAAAGATGGGATGTAACGCTTCCCCAAATCGGACGATCCCGGCGAGCGACTTGCGCTTTTGTGGACTCCCCACAAAACTGCTCCGCATGGTTCATTCGTGCCGACATCTTCGGGGAGCCACATCACAGTGTTCTCTTAGAGGCGTGATCGCGTTGTTCGCCCCTGGACAGGGCTCTCAGACACCCGGCATGCTCGCCCCGTGGCTCGAACTCCCCGGTGCGGCTGCCCGCATCGATGCGTGGTCGAACGCCTCCGGGCTGGACCTGCTGCGGTTGGGCACCACTGCGACCGCTGAAGAGATCGTCGACACGGCTGTGACTCAGCCGCTGGTCGTCGCGGCTGCCCTTTTGGCTTTCGCGGAAATCCCGCAGGAAACCCTTCCCGCGGATACCATCGTCGCCGGACACTCGGTCGGCGAATTCGCCGCCGCTGCCGTCGCCGGAGTCCTCTCCGCCGACGACGCGGTGGCACTGGCCGCCATCCGCGGAGCGGAGATGGCCAAAGCTTGCGCACTCGAGCCGACGGGTATGTCCGCGGTGCTCGGCGGTGACGAATCCGCCGTGCTCGCGCGGCTCGAGGAACTCGACCTGATCCCGGCCAACCGCAATGCGGTGGGCCAGATCGTGGCGGCCGGTAGGCTGGACGCGCTCGCGGAACTCGCCGCGAACCCGCCCGAGAAGGCCCGTATCCGGGCCCTGCCTGTGGCCGGCGCCTTCCATACTCGGTTCATGGCTCCTGCCCAGGACGCCGTGGCCGCGGCTATCGCCAAGATTGCGCCTGGCGAGCCCACGCGGGTGCTGCTGTCGAACTTCGACGGGCAGCCGGTCGTATCCGGTAAGGATGCGGTCGAGAAGCTCGCGGCTCAGGTCACCCGGCCCGTGCGCTGGGACCTGTGCACCGAAACCGTCCGTGCGGCAGGTGTTTCCGGGGTGGCAGAGTTGCCGCCCGCGGGCACCCTGGTCGGCATCGCCAAGCGGGAGCTCAAGGGCACCCCGAACCTGGCGCTGAAGACACCCGCGGAACTCCCCGCGCTGGCTGAACTGGCTCAACTGACCGTCACCAGCTAGCTTGACTCGCGGCCCGCTCCACCAATGGCGATGGGGCAAAGATCTTCGGCCGCAAGCACAAATCAATCCGACACCACCAACAGCATCAAGAAGGGAGCCACCACAGTGGCCGCTCTGACCCAGGAACAGATCGTCGAAGAGCTCGGCAAGATCATCGAAGAGGTGACCGGTATCGAGCCCTCCGAAGTGACGATCGAGAAGTCTTTCGTCGATGACCTGGACATCGACTCGCTGTCGATGGTCGAGATCGCCGTGCAGACCGAGGACAAGTACGGCGTGAAGATCCCGGACGAGGATCTCGCCAGCCTGAAGACCGTCGGCGACGCGGTGTCCTACATCCAGAAGCTCGAGGCCGAGAACGCCGACGCGGCTGCGGAGCTGAAGGCCAAGTTCGGCGAAGCCGAATAGGACCTACTGTGACCACTCCTTCCACCTTGAACGGGAACTTTCCCAACGTCGTCGTAACTAGCCTGGCGGCGACCACGTCGATCGCTGGTGATGTCGATGCGACGTGGAAGGGCCTCCTCAACGGCGAGAGCGGCATCGATGTCCTCGAGGACGACTTCGTCGAGGAGTACGACCTTCCGGTCCGTATCGGTGGCCACCTGAAGGTGTCCCCGGACACGCTGCTCAGCCGGGTCGAGATCCGCCGTATGGCGTATGTCGAGCGGCTGGCGACCGTCCTCGGTCGCGAGGTGTGGAAGAACGCCGGCAGCCCGGAGGTCGACCCGCTGCGTCTGGGTGTCGCCATCGGCACCGGTCTCGGCGGCGGCGATGCCCTCATCGACTCGGTCGACAAGCTGAAGAACGGCGGCTACCGCAAGATCTCGCCGCTGGCTGTTCAGATGGTCATGCCGAATGGTCCGTCCGCTGTTGTGGGTCTCGAACTCCAGGCTCGGGCAGGAGTGATCACTCCGGTCTCGGCGTGTTCGTCGGGTTCGGAGGCCATCGCGAATGCGTGGCGGATGATCGTCATGGGTGACGCCGACATGGTCGTCACCGGTGGCGTCGAAGGCTTCATCGATTCGGTGCCGATCGCGGCATTCTCGATGATGCGCGCCATGTCGACCCGCAACGACGATCCGAAGAGCGCTTCGCGTCCGTTCGACAAGGACCGCGACGGCTTCGTCTTCGGTGAGGCGGGTGCGCTCATGGTCATCGAGACCGAGGAGCACGCCAAGGCCCGCGGTGCCACCATCCACGCGCGTCTGCTGGGTGCGGGCATCACCTCCGACGGCTTCCACCTGGTTGCCCCGGATCCCGAGGGTTCCGGCGCGGCGCGCGCCATGCAGCGCGCCATGCAGACCGCGGGGCTGTCGCCCAAGGACGTCACGCACGTCAACGCGCATGCGACCGCCACCCCCGTCGGCGACACCGCCGAGGCCAACGCGATTCACAAGGCCGGGGTGCAGCATGCGTCGGTGTACGCGCCCAAGTCCGCCCTGGGCCACTCGATCGGCGCTGTCGGCGCTCTCGAGTCGGTGCTCACGGTCCTCAGCATCCGGGACGGCATCGTCCCGCCGACGCTGAACCTGGAGAACCAGGATCCGGAGATCGATCTCGATGTGGTGCACGGCGTCGCCCGGCACCAGGACATCGAGTACGCGATCAACAACTCTTTCGGTTTCGGTGGGCACAATGTCGCGCTCGCCTTCGGCCGGTACTGATCACCGAGCAGTACTTCTCTACACCGGTCGATAGACAAGCGGTCCCGGCAGGGGATCTTCAGATGGAGATCTCGCATCTGAATTCCCTGCCGGGACTTCGACATTTCGCAGCCGCTTCGGCGACCGCACTTCCTTTTTCTGAGGAGAGTTTGCGATGACCATCATGGCCCCCGCGCACGCGGACACCACGACCGATCCCCGTGACCCGCTGGGTCGCCTGCAGCGCTTCTTCGATCCCGGAACCGTGCTGCCGCTGCACCCGCGTGACAAGTCCGGCGTGCTGGCCGCCATCGGCGAGGTCGACGGTGTGCGCACCGTGGCCTACTGCTCCGATGCCACCGTCATGGGTGGCGCCATGGGCGTCGAGGGTTGCAAACACATTGTCGATGCGATCGATACCGCCATCGACTCCAAGATTCCCGTTGTCGGACTGTGGCATTCGGGAGGCGCGCGCCTCGCCGAAGGCGTCGAGGCGCTGCACGCCGTCGGCCTGGTCTTCGAGGCCATGGTCCGCGCGTCCGGCCAGGTGCCGCAGATTTCCGTGGTGCTCGGCTTCGCCGCCGGTGGCGCCGCCTACGGTCCGGCCCTGACCGATATCGTGATCATGGCCCCGGAAGGCCGCGTCTTCGTCACCGGTCCGGACATCGTCAAGACGGTGACCGGCGAGAGCGTGGACATGGCGACCCTGGGTGGCCCGGTCACGCACGGCAAGAAGTCCGGTGTCTGCCACATCGTCGCCGATGACGAATCCGATGCCATGCACCGCGCGCGCCGGCTGGTGTCGATGTTCGCCGAGCAGGGCGAATTCGATTTGGCCGCAGCCGAACACGGTGACGTGGACCTGAAGGCCATGATGCCGGAGTCGGCCAAGCGCGCCTACGACGTCAAGCCGATCATCAACGAGCTGCTCGACAATGTCGACGGCGAAAGCACTTTCGAGGAATTGCAGGGCGGGTATGCCCGCTCCATGGTGGTCGGTCTCGGCCGGCTCGGTGGCCGCACCGTGGGTGTGCTGGCCAACAACCCGATTCGCCTGGGCGGCTGCCTCAACTCCGAAAGTGCCGAGAAGGCTTCGCGTTTCGTGCGCCTGTGCAATGCCTTCGGCATTCCGCTGATCGTCGTCACCGACGTTCCGGGGTACCTGCCGGGCGTTTCGCAGGAGTTCGAGGGCGTGGTGCGCCGCGGCGCGAAACTGTTGCACGCCTTCGCCGAAGCGCGCGTCCCCCGCGTCACGCTGGTGACCCGCAAGATCTACGGCGGCGCCTACATCGCCATGAACGCCCGCGCGCTCGGCGCTACCGCCGTCTACGCCTGGCCCGGTTCGGAGGTCGCCGTCATGGGCGCCAAGGCCGCGGTCGGCATCCTGCACAAGAAGGCGCTCGCGGCTGCTCCCGAGGAGGAGCGCGAGGCCATGCTCGAGCGCCTCACCGCCGAGCACGAGAAGATCGCCGGTGGCGTGCAGCGTGCGATTTCGATCGGCGTCGTGGACGAGGTCATCGACCCCGCCAAGACCCGCTCCACCCTCGCCGCAGCCCTGGCCGCCGCGCCGGCCCGGCCGCAGCACAACAAGAACATTCCGCTGTAACTCCTGGTACGGCACTGCGAAGCGGGCGGTCACCCGGTGGGTGACCGCCCGCTTCGCGTTCGCCCGCACCGGAGGGGGACCTGCGCTGTCAGGCGGCGGGTCCGGCCGCGATGACAGGCGCGCAGGGTCGTGGCGGCCGCGCGGACAGCACGGTGGCGAACAACGCGAATTCCAATGCGGGGATGCAGATTTCACGGTGCGGCAGGGCGCGTAGCGCTGCCGGGCAGCCGTCCCCGGGGACCACGAGCACATTCGTGTCACCGTGCGCTCGCAGCCAGCCATGGAGGTCGGGAGTATCGATGCTGGGCAACAGACGTACGGCTTGCTCCCAATCCAAACCGTAGGTGGCCACCCGGTCGGCAGCGGCAACGACCACGATCGAATTTCCGGAGATCCAGGTGTGGTCCATTACGAACCGAGCCCCTATCAGTGGTGGGACCGGCATCTCGGGATTCGGCGGCGGCGACGGATCACCCGCGACAACGGTGAAGCGGCTGGAGGTACTGCAAACAGCTGAGCCCTGGGGGCAGAGTTGTCCGAACGTCGTGCGATCACGTCACGGTCCGTGCCATCGAAGTGGGCCGACTTTCGCAACCGAATTCAGCCTAGCCCTCTGGGATGGATGACGGGAGCTTCCGCTCGCGTCCGCTAGCGCGCCGAAAGCTCCCGACAGCCGTTTGGCCCGCTCGAGTGCGCACACGACACCGTTTCCGGGCGGCGGCGCAGGCTGTATACCCCCGTTGCCGAGCAATCATCCATTGCGCCCGCGATCCGGCCCTGTTCGGAAATTTCCATCGTGACCGGCCCAAGGCAGCAGCCCGGCAGGCGCGCCGCCGGCGTACGGACCGTGCCCGGCGGGGTACTTTCGTCGGGCAGGGATTCGCTCGATCGTGGGGATGATGTCGGACAGTGCGGGGTGACGAGGATGCTTGGCGGGTACCGGATTCGTGGTGGGGGCAGGTTGTCCCGGCGTGGGGGTTCGGGCCGCGGGCCGGGGCCGAGTTCGCTGTTCACGAATGCCGGTTGCTGCTCGGAGCCGACCCGGATCAGCTGCGGGACAGGCTGATTCACGCGGTTCGGCTGCCCGATCTGCTGTATGAGTTGCGGCGGGGTACAGCCGCTCTGTCCGAGGAGGAGTACCGGACGCTGGTGGCCGGGCTGGCGGCGGCGCGGGAGGGTACGCCGCCGTGGCAGCTGCGGATCGCCGCCTCGGTGCTGGCGCCCGGCGAACAGCGGTGGGTGGATGAGGATCTGGCGCATGACGAGCCGGAATTCCGTGACGACGGGATCTGCGAGCGCCATCTGCTCGGTGCGTCGATCACCACGGTGGCACAGTTGCGAATACTGGTCGAGCGGTTCGCGTTCCCCTCGGTGGGGGTGCAGAACGGGTTCGCGCTGCTGTACTCGGCACTCGTGCGGGTAGGGCCGGAGGGCGGCTTCGTGCTGGGCCGGCTGTTGGAGCAGTCGAAACAACCGGACGAGATGCGCGAGCACGCGCACGCGCTCGCGTGGCTTCCGACCGACGAGGCATTCGCGCAACTGCTGAAGCACGCGGACCGAACGGCGGTGACGTCGGCGATTACCGCTGCGGTGCAGCGTTTTCCGCGTCGAGCCATGCGCATGCTGAACGAAGCCGGTGGCAGCTCGCTCATCATCCGGCATCTGCGGTTCCGGCACGCGCGGGCGAATCCGGAGCTGGCGGCCGAGTTCGGTTGTGCGCCGGTGAATCATCGGGTCGCCCCGGTGCGCGAGGTGCCCGCCGCACTGCGGCGGACTGTGATCGCCCCGCCCGGGAGGCGTGTTCGCCGGGTGGTCCTGACCGGTTTTCATGAGCCGCAACCTGTTTCGCTTGCCTGGTTGGAAGGCGAGCGGGAGGAGTGGGCCGCAGCCCGGTTCCGGCGTCCGCAATGGGCGAACGGCGATGTGCGCGCGGCCGTCGACCGGGAACTCGCCGGTCCGCATCCGAATGCCACCCGATTGGCGGTCCTGCTGGCGTGCGCGGACGGGGACATCGCGCTCGAACACCTCGGCACACCACCACCTGCGCTCGACTACAGCAGGCGCGATCTGGCGTCGAACGACACCGTCTCGGTCTTGACCTGCATTCTCGGGCGATTCGATACGGACGCTGTCGAATTCGTGCTGCCTGTGCTGCGGAAGAATCCGGCCGAACTCGGTCGGGCGCTGGGCGCACTCACCGGCACGGAGATCACTCGGCTGATGGCGGGTGGCTTGCGCCGCAAGGCGGAACGCGAGGGCGCTCTGGAGTGGTTCGATCGTCATATCGGCACTGCCGCAGCGGATCTGATCGCTGACGCATTGTCAGATTCCGCCGGCGAACGCAGCAGGGCGACGGCGGCACTGCGCACGCTGAGCGCCGACCACCGCGCGCGGATCAGGTCCACCGCACTGGCTTTCGGACCCGAGGTGGGTGCGGCGATCACCGCGATCATCGGCCCGGAACCACCGGCGCCGCGGGCTTCGGGGCTCCCGGAGTGGTTCGACCCGGCTACGCTGCCACCGGTCTTCCTCCGCGAAACCCGGAGGGCACTACCGGATTCCGCGATCATCGAACTCGGGTCGCTGCTGGCGTCGTACGAACGGACGGCTCGGCCGCTGGAGGTCGCCATGCTGTTGGAGGCTGGGGAGTCGGCGGAGCCGATCGAGCCTGTGCGGCCGCCGGCCCACAGCGCCCAGAACAACGAGCCTGCCGGTATCCCCGGCATCAAGTCGCTCGTCGATCCTGCGTCGCTGGCCGAATTCGCCTGGGCCCTCTTCGAGGAATGGCGCCTGGCGGAGTTCCCGTGGCAGGACGACTGGGTGCTCACCGCTGTCGGCCTGCTCGGCGATGACGAGACAGCGGACCGGATCGCGCTGTACCTCCACATGTGGTCGAGCAACAGCCTGGATTCCTTTGCCGTGTCCTGGCTCGATGCCCTGGTCGCGATCGGCACCCGGGGTGCGTTGCGTCATCTGCACCGGCTCTCGGAGCGGGCCGGAATGTGGGCCTGCCGAGACGCGGCGCGGCTGCGGCTCGAACAGGTCGCGGCTCGCGCTCAGCTCACACTGGAGGATTTACTCGACAGCCTGGCGCCCACCTTCGGATTCGATGCCGGTGGGAGGCTCGAATTGGATTATGGGCCACGCGGTTTCCTGGTTCAGCTGGACGATCAACTGAACCTGCACACCTTCGACGCGGTGCGCCCCGGGCACGGACCGTGGTCGCCGGGCGCCCGCCGCCGGGCGGTGCCGAAGCCGGCCGCCGACGATTCCCCCACGGCGGGCGCGGCGCATCGCCGCTATCGGACTGCTCGCAAAGGCATGAAACGCGCAGTGCGCGAACAAGCCCGCCGGCTCGAGAGTGCCATGGTCCGGGGTCGCCGCTGGCCGGTCGCCGCGCACCGGCAGACCTTCGGCACGCATCCGCTGCTCGCGCGGCTCGCTCGCCGGGTGGTGTGGGCCACCTACGACGATGCGGGAATACCGTTCCGCACCTTCCGAATTGCCGAGGACGGCAGCTACGCCGATGTCTCCGATCGCGCCGTATCGCTCCCGGAACCGGTCCGGGTGGGTGTCGCCCATCCCCTGGATCTCGGCGGCGCCGTCCCCGCTTGGACCGAGGTGTTCACCGACTACGAGATTCTGCAACCGTTCGAGCAATTGGCCCGCGCGGTCTTCCCGCCCGCCTCACCCGAGGCGGCGGATGGTGTCGAGCGTTTCCGCGATCTCACTGTCAGCACGGGCTCACTGCTGCGGCTCTGCACTCGGGGCTGGGAGACGCAGCCGGATGGCGGCGACGCGTTCGGGGAACTGTTCCGCCCACTCGACCATGGCAATCAGTACGCCCGCATCGTGTGCGAACCCGGCATACCGCGACGGGACCCGCTCTCACGCCCGCAGCAGCGGATCTGGGTCAGCATGGTCGGCCACTTCGCCCGCCTGAGCCCGATCGAAGCCTCCGAGCTGCTCCGCGACCTCGGATCGCTGCGGGTCCTCACACAACCCTGAGCTGCCGCACCGGACAATGTTGCGGCACAGCGGATCTGCCGCAAACCGTCGCGGGGATCAGTGCGTCCGGATGGTCTGCGAACCCGGTATTCCGCTGCGCGATCCGCTGTCCCGCCCTTGGCAGCGGATCTGGGTCAGCATGACCGGTGGCTTCGCCCGGCTGGACCCGGTCGACGCCTCCGAGCTGCTCCGCGACCTCGGATCGCTGCGGGTCGCCGAATCGCACTGAACCTGTGCCTCATCGTCTGATGGTGTGGTGCAACGGATTTCAGCCGACGCCGAGCAGGTTCACGTCCTCCACGAAGTCGATGATGCGGCCGTTCTCGACCAGGTAGGCGCCGGGGGTGATGGGGGCGTTGCCGTAGGAGTCGTCTTCGTAGGTGAGGGTGACCAGGCGTTGGAAGACCATGAGCTGGCGTTCGTCGAGTTCGTAGGGGACGGCGGTGAGGCAGGTGCGGCGGGGCGTGGAGACCCAGAGGCGGGGGCTGTCGAGGAGGTGGTGGGCGTCCTGCATGGCGCGGGGGTCGAGAACTTTTTCCGCGGCGAAGTCGTGGCCGGAGCAGTTGGCTACGGGGAGGCCGTAGAGTTCGTCGGTTTCCCAGGGGTAGCGCTGGAGGCTGGACAGGCGGGCTATGGCGGCGGGGAGCAGGAAGTCGTTGCCGGGAGCGGCGGGGTCGTAGCTCTGCATGGCGTAGCCGTCGCCGGTGTCGGCGGTGAGCACGATAATGGGGGCGTTGCCGGAGGCGCTGGGCCAGTTGGGGATCAGGTTGCGATGCGGCCAATCGACCGGCTGTAGCAGAGGATACGGGTCGAAGGGGAGGGACGGCGCTGCGGCGGAACCGGATTCAGGGCGCAGCTCCGGAACCTGTTGGGGCGCGGCGGCCGGTCGGTCGGGCTCGGGAGTCGCGGTGAAGTCGTGGAAGCGCATGCGTTTGCCGGAGTCGACGATCATGAGCGCGTAGTCGACGCGAATCCGGCCCTGGGACAGGGCCTCCGCGAGCTCGGGATGCCGCTGGAGGATGGCCCGCATGTCCGGGTCGTGGTGGATCATGGCGAGGGTGTAGTCGGGGTTGCCCTGTTCCAGGGTGTGGCCGTTGAACTCTCGGCGGATGCGGCGCGGAAGTTTGTTCTCGCCATCGAGATCCAGGAAGACGTCGAGTACGGCGAGGCAGTCGGGGCCGTCCATGCCGATGAAGTCGACGGTGCGTTCGCGCACCGGCCGGCCCGGTCCGGGGCGGGTCAGGATGTCGATGCCGTGCTGCTCCAGGTAGTCCTCGCCGGCGATGAGCCGCAGTTCCTGGTCGGAGGCGGCGACATCCTTGTCGGCGGCGAGGCTTTCGCGTCCGAGCTGGACCATGCGCAGTGCGTCGGCGGGGCTCAGGGTGCGCAGGGTTTCGGGTGGGAAGGCGTATCCCAAAGGCCCGCAGTCGATCTGCTCGTCTCCGTCGACCCAGGCGGCCGCGGCCGCTTCGATGGGCAGGCGCAGCCCGAATTCGGCGCGCAGCGCGGCGGCCACGCGTTCGGCGAGCCGCTCGAACTCCTCGAACCGGGCGGGCCAGCGCACCTCGAACTGCTCGCGAAAGCCCGTCGCGGCTTCCAGTTCACCGCGCAGCCGGTCGCCGGTCCGCTGGAAGTATCCGAACCGCACCCCCTCGCGCGAGGACAGCACGAAGAATCCGTCGACGGGCAGCACGAACAGCCGCCACGCCAGCTCTTCCGGAAACCACTGCCACAGATCGTATTCCGCTGCCGCCCACTCCCCGTCCCCGGCCGTCGATCCATTCCGACCACGCCGCCATACACTGCCCAGCCCCACCCGAACACTCCATTCGAACCGAAAACGATCGGCGAAACCTAGCACGGGTTCCTGAGCGTCAGATCAGAGATTCGGGCGGTGTGACCGGATCAGGAGACCAGGCGGATCCGGTCGGCGGACTCGTTCTGGCTGGCGCATTCCTGATAGGGGTTGGGGTCGCCCTGGCGTTCGCCGCACACCCAGCGCATATTGTCGACGGTGACGGCGATGTCGCCGTCGGGCTGCTTGTCGCGGTCGGCGGCGTAGGCGGCGGCGACCGCGGTCGCGGTGGGGCAGTACTCGTTTCCCTTGGCGGTGGCGACGACGACCGCGAGTCCCCAGGGGCCGGTGCCGCAGTGCACGATCTCGTGGCCGGGCCCTGGGAAGGGCGCGGGGCTGGTGGCCGGTGCGGACGCGGTCGTGGTGGTGGATGCCTTGGCGGCATCGCTGGGGGAATCGTCGTCACAAGCCGTCAGCAGCAGGACACCGGCGGCGAGCAGGGTGAGCGGACCTCGGGTCCACCGCGTCACGGGAAACTCCTTCCGGGGCAGGGTACTTCGGAGCATTACAGACCGAACGGCACTGCGGGCGGAGCGGTCGCGGCCGGCGGTCCGGCGTGACCCGGTTCAGCCGACGTCACGGCGCAGCCAGGTGACCTCGGCGCCTTCCTCGCCCATGCGGTAGGGCTCGAGCGCGTCGTCCCAGGCGGTGCCGAGCGCGCGGTCGATTTCGGCGGCGATGTCGGTGGCCGAGGTGCGGCCCTGGGCCCGGGCTTCGGCGACGATCGAGCGCAGCCGCATCTCCCCCACCATGACGTCGCCGTTGGCGCTCATGGCCCCGTGCCACAGGCCCAGGCCGGGGACGAAGCTGTAGCGCTCGCCGTCGACGCCCTCGCTGGGTTCCTCGGTCACTTCGAAGGTGAGCACCGGCCAGTCCCGCAACGCATTGGCTAACCGGCTGCCGGTGCCCACCGGGCCGTACCAGTCGGTGGTGGCGCGCAGCGCGGCGCCGGGCGCGGCGGGCTGGCCCGTCCACCTCAGCTTGGCGGGTGCCTTGAGGGTGGAGGTGAGCGCCCATTCGATGTGCGGGCACAGCGCGGCAGGCGACGAATGGATGTAGACGACACCCGACGTCGCGTCCGCGAACTGACTCGATGCGCGCACCACTGACACCTCCGGCTTCGACGAGGGACGTCTTCCCCAACGACCCCTGACAGCCGACGTTGCCCGAGTGTACTGGAGTGCCCGGTGTTACGTGTGTTGCTTGGTGGACGTGTCGGCGCGCTACGCGAACTCGGCGATCACCGCGTCACTGAGGGTCGGCCACGCGGCCCGCGCCCAGTCCCCGAAATTTTCGTCCGCGAGGGCCAGACACGCCATGCCGACTTCCGGATCGACCCACAGGAAAGTACCGGATTGTCCGAAATGTCCATATGTCCGTGGGGAGTTCGCCCCACCCGTCCAATGCGGCAATTTGTGATCGCGGATTTCGAAGCCCAGACCCCAGTCGTTGGGCCGCTGCGAGCCGTAGCCGGGGAGTACGCCATTGCGATCCGGGAACTGCACTGTGGACGCCTTGGCATACAGTTCCGCACTCACGAGAGTGGGATTCAGCAATTCTTCAGCGAATCGCAGCAGATCGGCGACCGAGGAGCGCGCGGCATGCCCGGCGGGCCCGGCCAGCACCGACGACGTCATACCCAGCGGCTCGAAGACCGCCTGGTGCAGGTAGCTGTCGAAAGGGATCTCGGTGTGCTCGGCCACGAAATCGGCCAGCACCTCGAAGCCCGCGCTGGAGTAGATGCGCTTGGCGCCGGGCTTGGCCAGCACCTCACGCGAGTCGAAGGCCAGACCGGAGGTGTGCGCCAGCAGATGCCGCACGGTGGCTCCCGGCGGGCCCGCGGGCTGGTCCAGTTCGATCGCGCCCTCCTCGATGGCGATCAGAACCGCGTACGCCACAAGGGGTTTGGTGACCGAGGCGAGCCGGAAGACCCGATCCACATCGCCCTCGGTGTCGATGACGCCCTTGTCGGTCATCACCACCCCGCCCGCCGCATGGGGAACCGGCCACTGTCGCATCAGATCCAGCGCTCGCACGCCCACGAGCCTACGAGACGCGCGCGGACGGCCGCGCACGCACCGGCCTCCGGCGCGTTCGCGCTACTCCCCCGGGCCGGGACGTCGCGGCTGGATCAGCAGGGAGTCCTGGTGCCGGGCCAGCAGCGACCGCCTGCGGGTGAGTTCGGCGATCTCGTCGTCGAGCCGGGCCAGACCGTCGTCGATGATGCCGCGCGACATATCGCAGTGCTGCACACTGCTTTCCATGGCACACGGCAGCAGATCGTGAATTGCGCTGGTGGGCAGGCCCGCGTCGAGGAATTCCCGGATCTTCCCGACCCGCTCCACCGCGCGCTCGGAATAGAGCCGGTAGCCGTTCGAATCCCGTTGCGAGGCAAGCAGTCCCTGCTCCTCGTAGTAGCGCAGCAGGCGCGGGCTCACGCCGGTCGCGCGCGACAGTTCGCCGATCAGCATGGTGATCCCGGGCACAGCGGCTTGACCTTCACATTCATGTCAATCCCTAACGTCGCCGCCATGACGACGATTCCACTCACCACCACAGTCACCGGTTCCGGCCCCGCGATCGTGCTCGCGCACGGGGCGGGCGGCGGCATCGACGCCAATTTCGGTGCGCTGATTCCGCTGCTCGCGCAGCACCATACGGTCATCGGCTCCGACTATCCGGCCGACGACACCGTGCTGGATCTGGATGAACTCGCCGACGCACTGGTCGCCGAAGCCGTGGCCGCCGGGGCGGACCGGTTCACCATCATCGGCTACTCGCTCGGTACCGCCGTCGCCGTGCGCGCGGCGGTCCGGCATCCCGACCGGGTCGGCGCGCTGATCCTGGCCGCCGGTTTCGCCAAGGCCGACAACCGGGCGCGGGTGATCACCGATCTGTGGCGCCGCGCCCTGGCGGCCGGTGACCGGGAGTCGTTCGCCCGTATCGCGCTGCTCACCGGATTCAGCGCGGAGTACGTGAATTCGCTTCCGGCCGAGCAGATCACGGCCATGCTCGAATTCACCGCAGCCCAGGTGCCCGGCGGAACCTCCGCGCAGGCCGCGCTGGTCGCGATCGCGGACACCACCGCGGATCTGGCACGGCTGACGGTGCCCACGCTGGTGGCCGGGGTGCCTGCGGATCTGCTGGTCGATGTCGCCAACTCCCGGCAGCTGGCGGCGGGCATTCCGGGCGCCGAGTACATCGAACTGCCCGGCGGGCACGTGTTCATGCTCGAGCAGCCGAACCCCTGGCATGCGGCCGTGCTCGACTTCCTGGCCAGGGCAACCGCCCACATGTGACCGCACGCCGGAACGACGGGGACGGTCGGCTCAGACGGTCTCCGTCTCCTGGACCGCCGCGCGGTTGAGCGCCGAGCGGCGGCGGCCGTAGCCGAAGTAGACGACCAGGCCGACGGCCGACCACAGCAGGAAGGCCATCCAGGTGACGGCGGGCAGATGGCCGAGCAGCCAAACGCACAGTCCCACACCGAGAATCGGCACCAGCGGGACCAGGGTGCGGAAGGTGCGGGGCAGGTCGGGCTTGGTGCGGCGCAGCACCAGCACGCCGATGTTCACCAGCGCGAAGGACACCAGGGTGCCGATATTGGTGGCGTTCACCAGCTCGCCGAGCGGAATGAGCGCGGAGAGCACGGCCACCACGCCGCCGACGACCAGGGTGTTGATGGTCGGCACGCGCTTGCGGCCGACGCGGGACAGCACCTGCGGCATGAGCCCGTCGCGGGACATGGCGACCAGGATGCGGGTCTGCCCGTAGAGCACGGTGAGCACCACGGACGCGATGGCCACGACCGCGCCCGCGGCCAGAATGGTGGCGGGCCAGCCCTTTCCGGTGACCTGCTCCAGCACCGTCGCCAGCGAGGCCCCGGAGCTGCTCACATCGTCGACGCCGACGGCGGCCACGGCGGTGAGCGCGACGAGCACGTACACCAGCGTCACGATGCCGAGCGAAATGATGATGGCGCGCGGCAAATCTCGCTGCGGGTTCTTGGCTTCCTCACCGGCGGTCGACGCGGCGTCGAATCCGATGAACGAGAAGAACACCATGGACGCCGCCGCGCTGATGCCCGCCACGCCCATGGGCGCGAACGGCTGGAGGTTGTCGGAGTTGAAGGCGGTGACGGCGACGACCACGAAGAAGATCAGCACCGCGATCTTGATCATGGTGGTGATGGTGGTGACGCGGGCGCTCTCGCGAATGCCGTCCAGCAGCACGGCGGTGGCGATGAGCACCACCACGGCCGCCGGGATATTGATGATCCCGCCCTCGCTGGGCGCACTGGCCAGCGCGTCGGGAATCCGCCAGCCGATGGTCGAGTCGAGGAATTCGTTCAGATACGACCCCCACCCGACGGCGACGGCCGCCACCGACACCCCGTATTCGAGCAGCAGGCACCACCCGCACACCCAGGCCACGATCTCGCCGAGCGTGGCATAGGTATAGGAGTAGGCCGAGCCCGAGACCGGTACCGCGCCCGCGAGTTCCGCATACGACAGCGCCGAGAACAGCGCGGCCAGCGCGGCCACGGCGAAGGAGATGACGACCGCCGGCCCGGCCAGCGGCGCGGCCTCGCCGAGCACCACGAAGATGCCGGTGCCCAGGGTCGCTCCGACCGAGAGCGCGATCAGCGAGACGAGACCCATGCTGCGGCGCAGCGCGGTGTGCTCACCGTCGGAGGCGAGCTGTTCCACGGGCTTGGTACGCAGCAATGACGTGGTAATCGGTTTGAGTCCGGGCACGTACCACGACGCTACCCGGTGAACGGCCCCTGACCGGGAATGGGGTGCGTGTCCGCGGCCGTCTATGCGGCGGGCAGCAAAGCCATGGCATTCGATGGCCTCGGACGGCTCGGTGTTACGGCGTATACGATCGGCCCACCATGAATGCGCACGTCACGATCCACGGCGAGGTGGATGCGGGTTTCGGTCCGGTCGCTGATGCTTTCCGGCGTAATTTCCGGCAGCACGGGGAGATCGGCGCGGCCGTCGCCGTCTACGCCGGGGACAAACCGGTGGTGGATCTGTGGGCGGGGCATCGGGATCGCAAGCGCACCCTGGCGTGGGAGCGCGACACCATGGCTCCGGTGTGGTCGTCCACCAAGGGCATGACGGCGTTCGTGATCGCGTCCGCCGTATCGCGCGGGCTGCTCGATTACGAGACGCCGGTGGCCGAGTACTGGCCCGAGTTCGGGGTGCACGGCAAGGAGTCGATCACCGTCCGGCAGCTGCTGGATCATCAGGCGGGGCTGGCGGCGCTGGATCGGCCGCTGCGATTGCGGGAGCTGGCCGATCTGGATGCTCTGGCCGAGCGCCTGGTCGAGCAGAAACCATTGTGGCGGCCGGGAACCCGGCACGGATACCACCCGCACACGGCCGGGCTGTATCAGGGTGAGCTGCTGCGCCGAGTGGATCCGGAGCATCGGACCCTGGGGCGCGCCTTCGCCGAGGACTTCGCCGCGCCGCTGGGGCTGGACTTCTATATCGGTATGCCCGAATCGATTTCGCTGGACCGGGTGGCCGCGCTGTCGAGCACCGAGGGCCTCGATATCCTGCGATACGAGCGAGATCTGCCGCTGCGCATCGGAATTCAACTGTACGCCAAACGCGGGCTGGCCTTTCGGGCGCTGGGCAGCGTGAAGTCGGGTCCGCCCGCGCGCGCCAGCCGACGGGAATTCCTGTCGGTGGAGAGCCCGGCCGCCGGCGGCGTGGGCACCGCGCGTTCGCTGGCCCGCGTGTACGGCGCGGCGGCGGCGCAGACCGGCGAGCTGCCCATCGACCGAGACCTGCTGGCGCGCTTGGCATCCGCCGACACCGCCGACGACGTCCCCGCCGAGGATCTGGTGCTGCTCACCCCGAGCCGCTACCACCTCGGCTTCCGCAAGTCGCGCGGCAGCTTCCGATTCGGCACCGACAAGCGCGCCTACGGCACCACCGGGTACGGCGGTTCATTCGGATTCGCGGATCCCGCGACGGGTCTGGGCTTCGGCTACAACATGAACCGGCTCGGCATGGCCGTGCTCGACGATGTGCGGTCCCGCAATCTGCGGGATGCGTTGCGCCGCTGCGTCTGAGCTCAGGCGTGCTCGACGTCGTGGACGTGGTGCACGAGATCGTGCACGAAGTAGCGGGCCAGGGTGTCGACGGTGAACTGTGAACCGTTGCTGCGCCGGGCCACCTTGCCGCGCTCGGCGACGGGCACGGATTCGAAAGCGCGCGCGGCTGTTTCGGCGACGCCGGACAGGTCCGCGGCAACCACGGCAGGGTTCTGCGCACCGTAGTTCTCGGCCAGGGCCGTCTCGTCCTGATCCCAGTTGGCGAACATGGGGATGCCGTCGGATACGGCGACCGACGGGTCGTAGCCGCCGATCACCGGACCGGGCCGGGCGCCGGCGCTGCGCGTGATGTCGAGGCGATGCTCGAAGATGCGGCAGACATCGCGCACGTGGGCGGCGTACTCCAGCGCGGACCAGGTCGAATCATTCGGGCGCACGGTGGCGTTGGGGCCGCCGAGGGCGGCGGTCAGACGCTGGGCGCTGTCGCGGACCAGACCCGGGACCGCCTCGTAGGAGGTGGCCGCCGGGTCGAATCCGCATTCGGTGCAGGTGCGCTCTAGCACCCAGGTCCAGTCCTTGGCATCGGGAACGATCGACATGACCGTCAACCTATCGTGGCGAAATATTATCTACCACAAATATTCTGCCAAAACTCGCCGAGATGGCGACAGATTCACTCCATGAGCTGATGCGCCTTCTGGAACAGCTCGAGGGTGATGGCGTGCAGGAAGTCACCGACCTGCTTGGGCGCCTTGCCCGCACACGCGCGCGCATGCGTGCCCTCGAGCACGATGCCGAGCTTGAAGCAGGCCAGCACCGTATACCAGGTGACATGGCTCAGATCGCGGTCGGAGAACTTGCCGTAGTGGGCGATCATCTCCTGCGGGGTGGGCAGGCCGCCGACCTCGCCGAGCTTGCCGACCAGCGCCGAGCCGACGGTGCCGGGCACCGGGCTGGTGCAGATCTGCCAGCCGAGATCCAGCAGCGGGTCGCCGATGGTGGACATCTCCCAGTCGACCATGGCCACCACCTCGGGGCCGTCGAAGGAGAACATCATGTTGGCGAGGTGGCAATCACCGTGCAGGATGCCGGGTTTCCACTCGGCGGGACGATTGCGCTCCAGCCAGTCGCCGACCCGCTCGACGCCCGGGATCTCCGGACCGCCGTAACCTTCGTTGGCGCTGTAGCCCTCGAGTTCGGAGAGCCAGCGCGGCACCTGGCGTTCCAGGAAGCCCTCCGGCTTGCCGTAGTCGGCCAGGCCGAGCGCCACGTGATCGAGCGAACCGAGCCGCGCGATGGACTCCACCGCGGACAGGCCCATCTGCCGGCGCACCTCCGGATCGCCGGCGTGCAGGGCGGGCAGTTCGTTCTGCGGGTTGAAGCCGGCGATCGGCTCCATCAGATAGAAGGACGCGCCGATGAGCGACTCGTCCGGGCAGGCCGCGATGACCTTCGGCGCGCGCACGCCGGTGCCGTCGAGCGCGCCGAGAATGCGGGATTCACGGCGGATGACATTGTTGCTGGCCGGGCGCAGATGCTTGGGCCCGCGGCGCAGCACGTAGTCCCGGCCGCCGCGGGTGAAGCGCAGCATGATGTTCTGCGTGCCGCCGCCGAGGGGCGCGACATCGGTGAATTCACCACCGGTCAAGCCCTGTTCATCCATCCAATTACCGACGATCGCGAAGTCGACGACCTCGCGGTCCACCTCGAGCGGCTGCGCTACAGACATGCCTCACATTGTGCCGTAGGCCACCAGAGGAACTGAAGGCATATGCCCGCAGAAGTGACGGGCGGCTCGTTCACGCAGGTCGGAGCACGGTATCCGGGCGAGGTTGGCGTAATGTGCGTGGCAAATGCGCACGCTGCTGATCGACAACTACGACTCGTTCACCTACAACCTGTATCAGCTCATCGCCGAGGTGAACGGGAGCGAGCCCATGGTCGTGCGCAATGACGAGGTGGGCTCGCTCGACGAGCTGGAGCTCGCTTCATTCGACAACATCGTGGTGTCCCCCGGCCCCGGCCGGCCGGATGTGGCCCGCGATTTCGGGATCTCCGCGGCGGTCATAGCGGACGCTCGGCTACCGCTGCTGGGAGTTTGCCTGGGGCATCAGGGCATCGTGATCGCGGCAGGCGGGTCGGTGGTGCGTGCGCCCGAGGCCCGGCACGGGTATCCGGATCTGATCACACACGACGGGCGAGAACTGTTCGACGGTGTGCCACAGGGGTTTCGAGCGGTGCGCTACCACTCGCTGTGCGCGGCAACGCCTTTACCGGAGGATCTGGAGGTCACCGCCTCCTCGCCGGATGGCGTGATCATGGGGATCCGGCATCGCACGCGGCCGCAGTGGGGTGTGCAGTTCCACCCCGAATCCATTGCCAGCGAGTACGGGCAAGCGCTGCTGCGGAACTTCGCCGCGCTCACGGCAGCGCACTGGGACACTCATCCCCGACCGGAACGCGCCACGGTCACCCGTCCCGCCGGGCCTGCCACGCAGCCGATTTCCCGCGAGACCGCGAGGGAGGCACAGACCGTCGAATACCGCGTGGAGCACACGGTCATCGAGCGGGCGGTGGACGCGGAGGCCGTTTTCCTGCGGCTGTACCACGACTCGGAGACGGCGTTCTGGCTCGACAGTGAGCATGTGGAGCCGGGACTGGATCGGTTCTCGTTCCTGGGTGACGCATCGGGGCCGCTGGCCGAAGTGGTGCGATACCGGGTGGGGTCGGGCGAGGTGTCCGTCGAATCCGCGGCCGGGAAGCGCACGGTGCCGGGCGGGGTGCTGGATTACCTGTCCGGTGAGCTACGCCGACGGCGGATCGAGTTCCCGGATGTGCCATTCGATTTCGCCGGTGGCTATGTCGGGTATCTCGGCTATGAGATGAAGGCGGATTGCGGGGCCGCCACCGCGCATCGCGCGGCGACGCCGGATGCGCAGTGGGTGTTCGCGGATCGGCTGATCGTGGTGGATCACGAAGCCGGACGCACCCATCTGCTGGCGCTGGCGGAGTCGGAATCCGCTGCCGCCGTGCAGGATTGGCTGACTGCCACGCGCGCGATCGTGGAAACCCTTCCGACTTGGGAGAATCCGCCGGATCTACTGCTGCGCACCGAGGAGCGTGCGGTCGCCCCGCTGCTGACGCGGGGGCGCGAGCGCTACCTCGCCGATGTGGCGGCTTGTCAGGAGCAGCTGCATGCGGGTGAGTCGTACGAGATCTGCATTACCGACAGCGCCTACCTGCCCGCTGACACCGACGGGCTGAGCGTCTACCGCACGCTGCGGCGCTGTAATCCCGCGCCGTATGCGGCCTTTCTGCGATTCGGAGAGCTGGAGGTGGCCTGCTCGTCGCCGGAGCGCTTCCTCAAGCTGGATCGCTCGCGCACGGTGGAGAGCAAGCCGATCAAGGGCACCGCCCCGCGCGGGCAGACACCCGTCGAGGACGAGCGGCTGGCGGCGGAGCTGGCCCGCAGCCCCAAGACCCGCGCCGAGAACCTCATGATCGTGGATCTGCTCCGCAACGACCTGGGTCGCGTCTGCGAGGTCGGCAGCGTGCACGTCCCCAAGCTCATGGCCGTCGAAACGTATATGACCCTGCACCAACTGGTTTCGACCGTGCGCGGCACGCTGCGCCCCGAGCTCGACGTAATCGACTGCCTCCGAGCCTGTTTCCCCGGCGGCTCCATGACCGGCGCCCCCAAGCTCCGCACCATGGAAATCATCGACGAGCTGGAAACCGAAGCGCGCGGCATCTATTCGGGCACCATCGGCTTCCTCGGCCTCGGCGGCACCGCCGATCTGAATATCGTCATCCGCACCGCCGTCCGCCACGACGGACGCTGGCGCGTCGGCGCGGGCGGCGCGATCGTCCTCGACTCCGATCCGGACGACGAGTACCACGAGATGGTCTGGAAGGCCGCCGCCGCGCTGCGCGCCCTCCCCGGAATCGGTGTTGCCCCCACCGCTCCCCTGCCGTCCGCCTGACCCGGAGGACCCAGGAGATCTGTCGCGGGACCGCCCTACTTCCGCCGGGGGTCGCGTCGTGTCTTCGGTTCGGGCTGGGGCGGTTCGGGGGTCTCCTTGCCCGCGAAGCGGCCCCACAGGCCCGCGCCCGGGAGTTTGTCCAGGCGGGAGAAGACCTGGTCTGCCAGTGCGGTGGCCTGCTCTATACGGGTGAGCATGTTGTCGTAGGCGACGAAGGCGGGTTCGGCCAGGGCGAGGGTGCGGTCGAGGCGGTCGATGGTGGAGTTGAGGCGTTCGACGGCGGTGGTGAGGTTCTCGATGAGGTCGGGGAGCTGGGCGGCGAGTTGGACCGAGGCCGGGGGGAGCCGGACGGCGGTGTCGAAGGCGGTGCTGGCGGTGAGCTGTGCGGAGTCCAGGGCCGCGCCGGCGGCGTTCTGAGCGGCCTCGACGGCGGCCTGGGCGGCGGAGAGGATGTCGCCGGCGGTGGGGACGCGCGGGGTCTGCGGCTTGCCGCGGGGCGGCACCGGTGGCTTGCCGCGGGGCGGCTGCGGGGTGGAGCGCGGTGGCTGCTCGGGGGTGCCGCCGCGGCCCTTGGGGTTGGTCATGATTCCACTGTGCCGCAGGTTCGCGCGGTTTCAAATCACGGTTGCGGCCGAAGGCCGCGCGCGCGGGAAAGCGCACCGTCACCGGCCGTGTACTCGGCGAACGCAGCGTGTCGGAGTCGCGTGGCAATATTCGATCACAATGAAACTCACCAAGGGTGGCAATACGCCGGTTCCGACATCGCTTCTGACGGTTGTCCTTTCGTGGCAATCCGATCATGAGGTGGATGCGCATGCCTTATTGCTGTCCGAGTCCGGCCAGGTGCGCTCGGACCGGGATTTCGTCTTCTTCAACGCGCCCCGCCACATCTCCCAGGCGGTGACCCTGGATCAGGAACCGGCCCCGGGCACCGCTCGCCTGTCGGTTTCACTGCCCCGCACCGAATCCGAGGTGCGGCGCATCGTTCTCACCGGCTCGGTCGACACGGCCGCCTTCGCCGAGGTCCCCGGCCTCATCCTCACCGTCTTCGACCACAATCGCCCCGTCGCCTGGTTCGAGATCACCGACCCGGACTCGGTGCGCGCCATGATGTTCGGCGAGTTCTACCGCCGCGACGACCAGTGGCGTTTCCGCGCCGTCGGCCAGGGCTGGGCCAGCGGCCTGGAGGGCATCGTCACCGAATTCGGCGTCCAGGTGGACGAGCCGGGCGACGGCGTCGGCCAACCCACCGGCACGAACGGCGCCGCACCGCGCCGCACCGATAACGCCGCCACGCAACGTCGTTCGGACAGCGCGGCCCCGCAACGGGCGGACGCCGGGACGCCGCCACGGCGCGGCCCCTCGCTCGAACGGGAGCGGCAGGTGGAACCGCTGCCCGCGCCGCCGGAGCCGGAGCAGCCGAATTGGCATACGGATCCGGAGAATCCGGGGCTGCTGCGGTGGTGGGACGGGGAGGAGTGGACCGGGTCCACGAGGCCGCGACCGGCCGCCGATGCGCGGCACTGCCCGCGCTGCGGGCGGGCGCGGCGGTGGCGGGTGTTCGGGCGGCCCGCGCCGTGCCGGGAGTGCACCGAGGAGATCGACGGCTATCTCGCGGCGTGGCGGGGCCGGGCCGAGCGGGTGCTGCGCACGGTGGGGCCGGGCGGGGACGACTGGGACGGACTGTGGATCGCACTGCGCTATCAGCGGATCGAGCGCGAGGCGGGGCAGGCCGTGCTGCGGCCGGTGGGCCACGACTATGTGGAACGGCTGGTGGCGTTCGCGTTCGCGGACGGGGCCATCGAGCAGGCCGAGATGGATACCTTCGAGACGGCCATCGCCGAGCTGGGCATGGGCGGGCCGCAGATCGAGGATCTGCGCCGGCGAATGCAGCGGGGGCGCATGCTGACTCGGCTGCGGTCGGGTGAGCTGCCGGTGATCCCGGTGACGGGTTTGCACCTGGATCCGGAGGAGCGGGTGCACCTGAATGTGCCCGCGATCCAGATCCGGCAGCTGGCGCGCGGCCCGAAGCTCACCGAGGGCCGGCTGATTTGCAGCAATAAGAAGCTGCGCTTCACCGGCGTCGACACCGGCGCCGAAATGCCGTGGGGGCGTGTGGTTTCGGTGGTGTCGGAGGGCGGCCGGGTGGTGCTGTCCGCCACCTCGGCGCGCGGTGGAGCCACCTTCGACGTGGCGGATCCGGATCTGGCGGCCGCCACCATCGAGGGCGCGCTGCGCGTGGCCAAGCGGCTCGCGCTCACCCCGGGCCGCCGTGACACCCGCAGCATCCCGCAGGAGGTGAAGGCACAGGTCTGGCAGCGCGACGGCGGCAAATGCGTGGAATGCGGCGACAGCCACTACCTGGAGTTCGACCACATCATCCCGATCAGCCGCGGCGGCGCGACCAGCGCGGCGAACCTGCAAATCCTGTGCCGCGCCTGCAATCGCTCGAAAGGCGCGCGTATCTGAGCGGATCGGGTCGAGCCGAACGACGGTTGCGCGACGCTGCGCTGTGCCTCGGCGACGGCGGCGAGGCAGAGTCGTTCGGCTACCCCGAACGGTTGTGCCGGCGATATTCCGCGCCGGGTAGCCGGCCTGCTCTCATCTTCGCGCGACGGGGTGTGCCGGGGTATCCGGGTTCACCCGGAGACGTCCCCGGATTCGTAAGTCCGCCAGGGTCATCCGGCATGCCGATCCGCGACGCGACCGGGATCCGCCGAAGGAGTGATCCGGGGTCGTCAGCGATGCATGACCCGGGTGACGACCGTCTCGGCGCAGAACTTCTCCCGCGCCGCGGCCTGCGAGCCGAGCCCGGTCAGGTACAGCCCGCCGTCGTCCACCACGGTGCACTCGTAGTCGACGATCTTCTGACTGCTGTCGTACACGTAGCTCACCTGCGCGGTGACGAGGGGAATCAGCTTGCCGGAGGCGAAGGTCCAGAAGCCGATATCCCATCCCTGGGTGCCGTTCTTGGCGGAGATGGCGGTGTAACCGTCTGCGGTGGACTCGATTCCGAGTCCGCTCACCTCACCGGCCCGCACGAATTCGACCCCGTCGTAGGAGTGGTAGACGGCGTAGGCGAGATTGTTGGCCGCGCTCTGCAACGGCACCATGAGTTCGTCGCGTCCGTCGCCGTCGATATCGCGCAGTTTGGGATTCTCGGCCATGGACTGTGTGTCCGGCTCGGTGATCGTCTGTGTCAGTTCGTGGTTCGCGTCGTGGACGTCGATGGTGACGGTGACGGCATTGCCGCTGCCGGTCCGCTTCACGTCGAAGGTGATGCCGGTGTCGTCGTGCGATTCCAGGGTGCAGTCCGGGGGCGGCGCGGCCGGCCCGAGCGCGCACAGCGGAAGTCCTTGCGCGGCAGTGTCTTCGGCGGGCGGCGCAGTGGTGGTCGCGGGACCGGGTGCGGTGCTGGTGTGCGCGGTCTGCGTGGCCGGTGACGACGAGGTCGCGTCCGGTACGCCAGCGACGCTGTCGCATCCGGCAATGGCCATGGCGGCGGCGGCGATCATCAGGCAGACCGTGGAGTTCCTCCCCATGCGGGTGATCATAGGCGGCGGGCGGGTATTCCTCGCTGCCGGATTCGCCGTGATCGCTACACTGTTGGCTACGGACCCGCGGGAAAGGTGAGTCATGGAGCGCAAGCGCACTGCCGAGGCGGTGCACTCCCCCGCACTCGCACCACCCAGCCTCACGCACCCCGCCGATCCCGATCAGGCTCGCCTCGATGCCGCGACGGCGACCTTCCGCATGCTGGCCGATCCGACCCGCCTGCACATTCTCTGGATTCTCGCCCAGGGCGAGGCCGATGTCACCGCGCTCACCGAGGCTTGCGGTGCGTCCCGCACGGCGGTCAGCCAGCATCTGGCGAAACTCCGCTTCACCGGTCTGGTGGATACGCGCCGCGAGGGCCGCCGCATCATCTACCGCATTCGCGACGGGCATCTGTCGCGCCTGGTGCGCGAGGGCCTCAATCACGCCGATCACGTGGTGACCGGCGAACCCGCGCACGAATAACACGCTCCTGGTCAGTGGGACCAGCGCTCGCGGGCGGCCGCATGCGCGCCGACGATATGCCTATTCGAAATAGTCTCTAGACGAATGGCGAGGTCACGCATGCATCCCACCGCGGGGCAGGACAGTCCCTTCGATGTGATCATCATCGGCGCCGGATTCGCCGGACTCTACGGCGTCCATCAGGCGGCGCGGGCCGGGCTGAACGTGCTCGGTCTGGAGGCCGGTGCGGACGTGGGCGGCACCTGGTTCTGGAACCGCTATCCGGGTGCGCGCTGCGATGTGGAGAGCGTCGACTACTCCTACTCCTTCGACGAGGATCTGCAGCAGAGCTGGACCTGGACCGAGCGTTTCGCCGCGCAGCCGGAAATCCTGTCCTACCTCAACCATGTGGCGGATCGCTTCGCGCTCAAGCAGCGCTACCGCTTCCATGCGACCGTCACCCAGGCCCGTTTCGACGACGGCACCGCGCTGTGGACGCTGCGCACCGAGCAGGGCGAGGAATTCACCTCCCGCTTCGTGGTTTTCGCCACCGGCTGCCTGTCCGCGCCGATCAAGCCGAATATCCCGGGCGTGGAAACCTTTGCGGGCGAAGAGCTTTTCACCGCCCGCTGGCCCGAGGAGGGCGCGGATCTGACCGGCAAGCGGGTCGGCGTGATCGGCACCGGCTCCTCCGGCATCCAGGTCTCGCCGATCATCGCGCGGGAAGCCTTGGAGCTGACCGTGTTCCAGCGTTCCCCCAATTTCAGCGTGCCCATGCCGAACCGGCCGTGGACCGTCGAGGAGCAGGAGCAGATCCGCGCCACCTACCCGCAGCGCCGCGAGAAGTCCTACTACGCGCCCGCCGCGACCCCGCATCCGAGCCTGCAGACCAAGGCCCTGGAGCTGAGCGCGCAGGAGCGCGAGGCCGCCATGGAGGACCGCTGGAACGGCGGTGGTGTGCTGTTCAACAAGGTCTTCCCGGACCAGAACAGCGATCTGCGAGCCAATGAGCTGGTGCGCGATTTCGCGGTGGCCAAGATTCGCGCCAAGGTCGAGAACCAGGCGGTGGCCGATGATCTCATTCCCACCGATCACCCGATCGGCACCAAGCGCATCTGCACCGACTCCGGCTACTACGAGATGTTCAACCGCCCGAACGTCTCGCTGGTGAACCTGCGCCGTGAGCCCATCGAGGAGGTCACGCCCACCGGCGTGCGCACCGCCGAGAAGTTCATCGAGCTCGACACCCTGGTCTACGCAACGGGTTTCGACGCCATGACCGGCGCGCTGCTGCGCATCGACATCCAGGGTTCGCAGGCCACCCGGCTGCGCGACACCTGGGCCGATGGTCCGCTCACCTATCTGGGCTTCGGCATCCCCGGTTTCCCGAACATGTTCAGCATCAACAGCGTCGGCACGCCGTCGGTGATGGCGAATATGGTGCTGCATTCCGAGCAGCAGCTGGACTGGGTGCTGGATCTGGTCGAACACTGCCGCGCGCAGGGCATTTCGCGGGTGGAGGCGCGCGACGAGGCGGCCGTGAAGTGGACCGATCACCTGCTGGAGGTCGCCGAGGGCACCCTGTTCGTGAAGGCCAACTCCTGGTACATGGGCGCGAATGTCGAGGGCAAGAAGCGCGTATTCATGCCCTACATCGGCGGTTTCGGAAACTACCGCCGCTTCTGTGACGAGGAGCGCGACAACGGCTACCCGAACTTCGAGCTCACGAAGTAGCGCGATACGGAATCGAAGCGGCTCGCCGCCCGTCATGGCGGCGAGCCGTTCCCCCGCCTGCGCGCTTCCTCGGACGCGCAGGTGAGATCAATTGGCGGGCAGGCCGAGTCCCTCGGCGAGCACCGGCCACGACTTCTCCAGGTCATCCTGCCAGTAGCCCCACGAGTGGGTGCCCGTCGGCTGGAAGTCGAAGGTGGCGGGAATGCCCAGCTGGTTCAGTTTGGCCTGCATATTGCGGGTGCAGTAGTTGGTGGCCGCCTCGATGCCGCCGCCGAGCAGCACCTGGTTGGCATAGCCGCCCGGCCCGGGCAGGGTGTGCGGCCCGTCGAGGGTGTCCCAGCGGCCGGGCAGACCGGAACCGCTGGAGATGTACAGATTCACCCCGCGCAGCCCCTCGGCGTGCACGTAGGGGTCGTTGGCCGCCCACATCGGATCGCCCTGCGGGCCATACATGTTCTCGGAATTGCCGCCGCCGGCCGCGACCACGGTATTGACGAAGTTGTAGCCGATCGGATCGCTGATCTGCGCGCAGCCGCTGTAGGCGGCCACCGACTTGTAGAGGCCGGGCGCGGCGATGGGCAGCTGCAGCACCGAGGTGCCCGCCATGGACAGGCCCGCGATGGCATTGAGCCCGTTGGTGTTCAGCGCCTTGTCGATGAGCGGCGGCAGTTCCTCGGTGAGGAAGGTCTTCCACATGTTCACGCCCAGTTTGGGGTCCGGTGCGCGCCAGTCGGTGTAGTAGCTGAACTGTCCGCCCACGGGCTGCACGACATTGACGTCCTTGTCCTTCAGGAAGGACAGCACATCGGTCTGCTTCTGCCAGGTGGCCGAGTCCTCGCCGCCGCCGGCGCCATTGAGCAGGTACAGCACCGGGCGCGGTGCGGAGGTGTCGGCGGCCAGCTGCACATCGATCTCGATGTTCTTCCGCATGGCGGCCGAATAGACCTGCAACTTCAGCGTGCGGTCTCCGGTGGAGGTCGTGGAGGCGATGTAGGAGCCGTCGGCGGAGGTGCCGGCGGCCTGGACGGTGGGGACCGGGGTGGCGGAGGCCGTGCCCGCCGCGACCGGTAGCAGGACGGTTGCCGTCAATGCCAGCACTGCACTGCCCCAGGTCTTCGATACACGCACGCGAGCCGTCTCCTCAATAGTTTCAATCGGAAAGATCCGAGAAACCACACTCGTCCAGTGCGCTGAGGGTTTGCTGTCGCGAACCTGATGGTCACCTGAGATGGGCCGGTGGGCCGCCGGAAATTGCGGTCCACCGACCCGGCGGTCAGGCTCCCACGTATTCGGCCAGATGCTGTGCGGTCAGGGTCGAGCGGTCGGCGACGAGGTCGGCGGGCGTGCCCTCGAAGACGATCTTGCCGCCGTCGTGGCCGGCGCCCGGGCCGAGGTCGATGATCCAGTCGGCGTGCGCCATGACCGCCTGGTGATGCTCGATGACGATGACCGACTTGCCGGATTCCACCAGCCGGTCGAGCAGCCCGAGCAGGTTCTCGACATCGGCCAGGTGCAGCCCGGTGGTGGGCTCGTCGAGGACATAGACCCCGCCCTTGTCGGCCATGTGGGTGGCCAGCTTGAGCCGCTGCCGTTCACCGCCGGACAGCGTGGTGAGCGGCTGCCCGATGGTCAGGTAGCCGAGCCCGACATCGGCGAGCCGCTCCAGGATGGCGTGCGCGGCCGGAATGTGCGCCTCGCCGGCGGCGAAGAATTCCTCGGCCTCGGCCACCGACATGGTCAGCACTTCGCTGATGTCCTTGCCGCCCAGGTGGTATTCGAGCACCGAGGCGTCGAACCGCTTGCCCTCGCACACCTCGCAGGTGATCTCCATGCCGGCCATGATGCCCAGGTCGGTGTAGATCACGCCCGCGCCGTTGCAGTTCGGGCAGGCGCCCTCCGAATTCGCGCTGAACAGTGCGGGTTTCACGCCATTGGCCTTGGCGAAGGCCTTGCGGATGGGTTCCAGCAGCCCGGTGTAGGTGGCCGGATTGCTGCGCCGCGAGCCCTTGATCGGCGTCTGGTCCACGGACACGACGCCTTCCGCGGCGGGAATGGAGCCGTGGATGAGCGAGCTCTTGCCGGAGCCCGCGACACCGGTGATCACGCAGAGCACGCCGAGCGGGACGTCGACGTTCACGTTCTGCAGATTGTGCGTGTTGGCCTTGCGGATCTGCAACGCGCCCTTGGCTTTCCGCACCGCGTCCTTGAGCTGGGCGCGATCGTCGAAATGGCGTCCGGTGACGGTCTTGCTCTTGCGCAGTCCGTCGACGTCGCCCTCGAAGCAGATGGTGCCGCCGCCCGAACCCGCGCCCGGACCGAGATCCACGATGTGGTCAGCGATCACGATGGTCTCCGGCTTGTGCTCGACCACCAGCACCGTATTTCCCTTGTCCCGCAATTGCAGCAGCAGCTTGTTCATGCGCTGGATGTCGTGCGGATGCAGTCCGGCGGTGGGCTCGTCGAACACGTAGGTGACATCGGTGAGCGAGGACCCCAGATGCCGGATCATCTTGACGCGCTGGGCTTCACCGCCCGACAGCGTGCCCGAGGCGCGGTCCAGCGAGAGGTAGCCGAGTCCGATCTCGACGAACGAGTCGAGGGTCTGGCCGAGCGCGTCGAGCAGCGGCGCGACCGACGGCTCCTTCAGCTCCCGCACCCATTCGGCCAGATCGCTGATCTGCATGGCGCAGGCGTCGGCGATGCTGATCTTCTTGATCTTCGAGGACCGGGCCAGTTCGCTGAGCCGGGTGCCCGCGCAGTCGGGGCAGGTCTGGAAGGTCACCGCGCGCTCCACGAAGGCGCGCACATGCGACTGCAGCGAGTCGACGTCCTTGGCCAGCGTCGTCTTGCGCAGCTTGGTGATGATGCCCTCGTAGGTGAGGTTGATGCCATCGACCTTGATCTTGGTCGGTTCTTTGTAGAGCAGATCGTTCAGCTGCTTCTTGGTGAACTTCTTGATCGGCTTGTCCATGTCGAAAAAGCCGCTGCCGCTGAAGATCCGGCCGTACCAGCCGTCCATGCTGTAGCCGGGGACGGTGAGCGCGCCCTCGTTGAGCGACTTGTTCTCGTCGTAGATCTGGGTCAGGTCGATGTCGTTGACCGCGCCGCGGCCCTCACAGCGCGGGCACATGCCGCCGGTGATGCTGAAGCTGCGGCGCTCCTTCACCGTCTTGCCCGCGCGTTCGATGCTCACCGCGCCCGCACCGCTGATGGAGGCGACATTGAACGAAAACGCCTGCGGCGAACCGATATGCGGCTTACCGAGGCGGCTGAACAGAATCCGCAGCATGGCATTGGCGTCGGTGGCGGTGCCGACGGTGGAACGCGGGTCCGAGCCCATGCGCTGCTGATCGACGATGATGGCGGTGGTCAGCCCGTCCAGCACGTCCACTTCGGGCCGGGCCAGCGTCGGCATGAAGCCCTGCACGAAGGAGCTGTAGGTCTCGTTGATGAGCCGCTGCGATTCCGCGGCGATGGTGCTGAACACCAGCGAGCTCTTGCCCGACCCGGAGACGCCGGTGAACACCGTGAGCCGGCGTTTCGGAATCTCGATGCTGACGTCCTTGAGATTGTTCACGCGCGCGCCGAGCACACGGATCAGATCGTGGCTGTCGGCGGGAGCGAGGGCGGTGGCTGCCGCGGTTTTCTTCTTCGCGCCGTTTCTCGTGGCCGTGGTCATCGGGTCTCCTTACGCGGGGGCCGGCTGCGTGGTCTCGGTCGACGTGGCCAGGCTCGATTCAATCAGCAGCACCGCACACCCGGGCAAATTTGCCCGGGTGGTGTCGGCACTGATTCGGTCGGGGTCTCGGTGCGTGTTCAGTTCGCCTGCTGGAGGCGGACCATATTGCCCGCGGGATCGCGGAAGGCGCAGTCGCGCACGCCGTAGGGCTGATCGGCCGGTTCCTGCACGACCTCGGCGGTGGCCTGGATCTTCTCGAACGCGGCATCCACATCATCGGTTGCCAGCACGACGCTGGCATAGGTGCCCTTGGCCATCATGTCGGTGATGGTCTTGCGCTCGTCATCGGTGAGACCGGGGCTGGCCTCCGGCGGATAGAGCACGATATTGGTGTCGGTCTGTCCGGGCGGGCCGACCGTGATCCAGCGCATGCCGTTGTAGCCGACATCCTTGCGGACCTCGAAGCCCAGCGTGTCGCGGTAGAAGGCCACGGCCGCATCCGGATCGTCCTGCGGCAGGAAGCTCGATTGAATGGTGATATCCATACTGATCAGGCTAGATTCGGCGCAGGCTGCTGCGCTTCTCGATTCCTGACCGGTCTGGTGACCTGCTTGGCCACGCACGACGGCATCCCCTCGATATCCTGCGCGGCATCCTTCTTGTAGGCGCTCGGCGACATGCCGACCAGCTCGGTGAACCGGGTACTGAACGTCCCCAGCGACTGACAGCCCACCGCGAAACAGACCTCGGTGACGCTCAGATCCCCCCGGCGCAGCAGGGCCATGGCCCGCTCGATCCGCCGCGTCATGAGATAGCTGTACGGTGCCTCGCCGTATGCGGCCTTGAACTGGCGGCTCAAATGCCCGGCCGACATGTGCGCATCCCGCGCGAGCTTCTCGACGTCGAGGGGTTGCGCGTACTCCCGATCGATCCGATCCCGCACCCGCCGCAACTGCGCAAGATCCCGCTTGCGCTGCTCGGCGGCGGAGGTGCTCGTCACGCCCCGAGCCTACTTGACCTGCATGATCACTCGCTCAGCCACGCCGCGTGCGCGAGCCACCCGCATTACCCGGCAGGTAATCGACGGGCCGCCGCCCATGCGGCACAGTCGAATCCATGACCGACACCGTGCTCGACCCCACCGGCGCCCAGCTCTTCGCCACCATGCCCTTCAGCGACAAGCTGGGCATCGAAGTCCTCGAACACGGCAGGGACCTGGTCCGCACCCGCCTGGCCTGGGACGAGTCCCTGTGCACCCTGGGCGGCGCCATGCACGGCGGCGTCTTCATGTCCCTCGCCGATTCCACCGCCGCCGTCTGCGCCTTCCTGAATCTCCCCGAGGGCGCGCAGGGCACCACCACGGTCGAGTCCAAGACCAATTTCCTGCGCGGCCTCCGCTCCGGCTACGCCACCGCCACCGCCCGCCCCCTGCACGCGGGCCGCAAGTTCATCATCGTGGAGACCGAAATCCACGACGACGCAGGCAAACTCGTCGCCAAGGTGACCCAGACCCAAGCGGTGCTCTGACCCGCGCCCGCAGCGAGCCCGCGCGACCGGCTTCCGGAAGTTTGTCGGACCCCTCCCCTACTATCGAAAGTTTGTTCGACTCGAGGTAATCTCCCCTGCCATGCCGGAGTTGTCGCGCCTCGAATGGGCCCACATGAACCTCGACCAGGTCCGCAGACAACTGCTCGACGCCGCCGCCTGGGGCAAGTACATAACCCCCGAGCAACTCGAACACGCCGCGGGCAAGATCGCCGAGGGCATGCGCATCTACCGCGAGGAGATCGGCGAATGACCGCCCGGGCCCGCCGAGCGGCAAACCCCGGGGCACGGTAGAAGAGAGCCATGACACGGCACGACGACATCGCCTCCGGCAGTTCGGTTCTCGACAGCGCGTTCCGGGAACTACTGGACGGCGAGCCGGGCCTGCTCTACGTCTGCGGCCCCGAAGGCAGCGGCAAAACGACCGCGCTGCACCGATTCGCGGCCGCCGCCCCCGATACCCACCTGGTGGACGCGGCGGGCCTGGACGCGGATTCCGTGGTGGCGCAATTGCTTACGCAGCCGACCCGTCGACCGTGCCGGGACTTCGCCGACCTGATCTCCGCGCTGCGCCGGGACCGCAAGGGGCGCACGATCATCATCGCCAATGCCCATCGGGTGGGGTCGCTGCTGTCGGGCGGGGCGCCGCAGGGCCTGCGCGGCGTGCTGCGATGGCTGCGGATAGCCACCAGGGAAGGGCAACTGCGACTGATCGTCGAATGCGACCGCGCGCCCGATCTCACCGATCCCGCCGAACAGCAGCGAACCCGGGTCGTCGAGCTGAGCTCGCCCGACATCGAACCCGTCGTGCCACCGGACGGCCCAGCGCTCCCCGCAGTCCGCGCTCTGGCGCAGGCGCAATTGCGGCGGCTGCCGATCGAGGGCTGGGCAATGCTGTGCCACGCGGCCGGACTGTCTGTCACCACCGTCCAGCTCACCGAGTGGGCAACCGAATTCCCGTTCCTGGCACGGGATCCCGATGGCATCGGATTCTCCTCGTACGCCCTTGCCGAACAGTTGCGCCACGAATTCGACGCGGCAGACCTGCACGCCCACATGACCGGACTGCTCCGCACCGGTGACCTGAGCGCCGACTGGCAGCGGCGATCCCTCCCCGGCCACGCGATCGCCGCCGGACGCTTCGACGATCTCCTCGCCGACGCCAACGCCCTGGCACGGATCCCCCAGGACGCGCTGGTGGAAGCCTTCCGAGCCGGTTACCCCGACGGCATCGAACGCGGCACCCACGCAGCGTCCCTGCACTACCTGACCGGCTACGGCCTCACCGGCGCCCCGCACGGTGAATGGGTCGCACACCTTGCCCACGACGCGATCCTGCGCGGCGACCCCGAACGCGCCCGCCTGCTCGCCGAATCCTGCCCCGAGCCACTGCTTTTCCACACCGTCTGGTCCCGCCAGCGCGCCCGCGGCGACTTCCGGGAACCCGAGCCCTGGCACACGACCGACCTCGAAACAGTCGGCGCCACCCGCTACAACGGCACACCCGCCGCGGTCTCCGTGGACGAGGACGGCATCGCCTTCATCCTCGACGCCACCACCGGCGAAACCCTCGCGGGCCCCGTCCCCGACGCCTTCGACCACCCCGGCCTCACCGACGTCTTCGAAGACGGCGTCCCCGTCGACGGCGAACTGACCACCTCCGGAAACTGGCGCCGCACAACAATTCTCCGCGACGGCGAGCCGCTCGGCATCTTCCACCACCCCACCGCCGACTACGCCACCATGGCCGCCGACATCCTGGTCATGGCCGGCCCGCACGGCGCCTGCGGTGTGCGCATCGACCCCACCCTCCTGCGCACCCACCCCACCACCCACCTCACACCCTTGCTCGGCGCTCACGGCCGCCTCCGCCCGCGACCCTTCGACCCCACCACCCTCACCAACCCTCGCCACCTCCTCGAACAGGTCTTCACCCCCGCGCACCTACACCGTCGAACCGACCTCCCCGAAACCATCACCCATACCCCCACGCGCCGCCTCTTCACCGACACCGGCGTCCCCGCCATCGAATGGCTCCTGGGCATCACCCTCGACCCCACCGGCGAACTCCCCACCCGCACTTGGCATTCCATCCCCGAGGCCGACCAACCCCCCGGCGCGGGCCCCTTCCATCTCCTCGGCGACTGCCTCGGCACCCCATTGCTCCTCGACGGCAGCACCGGCCGCGTCCTCCGCATGATCCCCGCCGACGCGCCCTCCTACCTCCATCCCCGACACCACCTCCTGGGCACCACCCTGGAGTCCTTCGTGCTCATGCTCGCCCTGCTACAGCGCTACGCGACCATCCACCGCACCGCCGGCCCCGACCGCAACGACGTCCTCGCCGAACTCCGCCGGCACCTACCCGAAGTGGACCCCGCCGCGACCACCGACATCTGGCAGCATCTGCTGCACTTCGACGAGTGGCACTGAACCGTCCCGGACCGACGGATCACGATGCGGCAGTGCCGCATTCACGGCGTGGTGGGCAGGATCGGCGGCACGTAGTCGAATGTCGTGCCCAGCAACCAGACGAGGAGCAGCACCACCGGAAGGTGGATCATGAACTGCAGGAAGGTGAATCCGACGAGGTCACGCGCGCGCAGTCGCAGTACTGCCAGCAGCGGCACCATGAAGAACGGGTTGATGAGATTCGGCAGCGCCTCGGCCACATTGTAGATCTGTACCGTCCAGCCGAGATTCATGCCGACGTCGGTCGACGACTGCATGACGAACGGAGCTTCGATCAGCCACTTTCCGCCGCCTGACGGAATGAACACGCCCAATACCACCGTGTAGAGGGCGATGGCGACGGCGAAGTTCCCGCCGCCACCGATATCGGTGAAGACCGCTGCCAGATGTTCGGAAAGGGTATGCCCATCCCGCCCTTTCGCTTTCGAGAGGATGGCGGCGATCGCGGCGTAGAGCGGGTACTGGACGAGAATCCCGGCTGTCACGGGTACGGCGAGGGACACGGCCTGCAGGAACTTTCTCGGCGTCCCGTGCAAGGCCAGGCCGAGCATCAGTGAGACGAGCAGATAGCAGTTGAGGCTGCTGATGATCGCGAGCACCGGCCTGCTGGACAGCTGGGAGATCAGCCAGCCCGCTGTCATGAGCAGGACCAGCATCGGCAGAATGCGGCTGTACTCGAGCCATTCGCCCGGACGCGAGCGCGGCGCGATTTCGGCCGGCTCATCGTCCAGGTCGATGCGCAGGTCCTGTGCCGTCTCGATCGCCGCCCCCCTGGGTGCGGAGAAGTACGCGATCGCCACGGTGAGCGCCACGAGGACGGCACACGTGCACAGCGACTGCCAGGTGAAGATGGTGTGCCCGAAGTCGAGCACACCGGTGATCCGCAGCAGCGTGGGTGGCAACGAGGCGGGCGTGGCCTGCAATTGCGCCGCGGAGGACGAGATGCCCAGCGCCCACACCGACCCGATTCCCATGAACGCCGCGGCGCCGAGCGCGCGGTAGTCCACGCGCAGGCCGGACCGGCGTGCGATGGCCCGGGCCAGCAGGCCGCCGAATACCAGGCTCAGCGCCCAGTTCAGCAGGGACACCGACATCGACAGCAGCGCAACGAAACTCACGGCGCCGGCCGCACTGCGCGGCACGGCGGCCAGCCGGTCGATGAGCCGGGTGACCGGTGGCGAGGTGGCGACGACATATCCGGTCAGCACCACCATGGCCATCTGCAGCGTGAACGCCGTCAGATCCCAGAAGCCGTTACCGAACGCGTCGACAACGGTCTGCGGCGAGGAGCCGTTGGCCAGGGCCGCGGCAGCCACGAGGATCAGCCCCGCGAGCGCCACCACGTAGGCGTCCGGAAACCAATCCTCCGTCCACCGGGCGAGCGCCTGCGCGACCCGCGCGAGTCCCTTCTCGGAGTCGGTTTCTACTGCTGGAGTCGCCATCCGGGTGTTCCTTGCGCGGTCAGCGGGTGAGGTCGGCGGGATCGGTATTGGCCCCGCACAGCACGATCCCGATCCGTTCCCCGGGTTGCGGCCGGTAGGCACCGGTGAGCAGGGCTGCCAGCGCGGTGGCCGAACCGTGCTCGACGGCGAGGCGATGGCGCCGCCACAGCTGCAGGCGCGCGTCGATGATCGCGGCGTCGTCCACCACGACCGAGCGGGCGCCGGTGGTCTTGGCCCAGGCCAGAGCGGCGGGCGACACCCGGGGTGCGCCGAGGGAATCGGAGGCGATGGAATCGATCTCGACCTCCTGCACGGCGTCCGCGGCGAGGGCGGCGTGCAGCGCCTGACTGCCCTCCGGTTCGGCCCCGACCACCCGGATGCTCAGTTTCTCGGCGACGGCGGCGATTCCGGAGAACATGCCACCGGCGCCGACCGCGCAGATCACGGTGTCCAGGTCCGGTCGCAATGCGGCGAGCTCCAGCAGGATGGTGCCCGCCCCGGCCGAGGTCAGTACGTCGTCGTGGACGAAGGCGTCGATGGCGCCGGTGTCCTCCCGGAATCGCCGTGCGGCGTGCTGGGCTTCGGCCTTCGTCGCGCCCGTCACCCGCACCTCGGCACCCAGGTCACGCAACCGTTCCGCCTTGGCCGGTGGTGCGGAACGGCTCAGGAACGCGGTGACGGGCACACCGAATCGTCGGGCGGCCCAGGCGAATCCGATGGCGGCATTGCCCTCGGTGGCCGAGACCAGGCCCGCGGGCGGCATGCCACCCGTCTCCAGCAGCGCGGCTACCAGGTTCGCCGCGCCCCGGGCCTTGAAGGAGCCGGTGTGCTGCAGGAATTCGAGGGCCAGACCGATGCTGCCGGCCGGTGCGAGATCCGCGTCGGCATCGATCACCGTGAGGGGCCGGACAGTTCCCGCTATGCGCCGGGAGGCCGCCGTGACATCGTCGAATACCGGGGTCCGCGAACCCATTGCCCCGCACGCCTCCTCACATCCCGCCACCAGCTCGGCGGGCCGAGTGAGGGTATCAGCGCTCGCTGTCGCCGTCGCCGCCCCGTTCGGTGTGCCGCACCAGCGGCCAGTCGATCGGCACGCGCCCGGCCAGCGACAGGTAGGAATCGAACACCGCGAGCGCGATCTCGGCCACGACATCGACGAATTCGGCGTCCGACAGCGCGGCGCGGGCCGCGGCCACCTCCTCGTCGGTGACCGCGCCCCGGCGGCGGACCAATGCCGTTGCCCAGGCCAGGATCTGGGCCTGCTTCGGGTCCGTCGCCGAGCCGGACCGGGCCTCGGTCATCGCCTGCTCGCTCAATCCGCCGACCCGCGCGGCGAGGAAGCTGTGCGCCGACAGCACGTAATCGCAGCCGTGTTCCTGCGCCAGCAGCAGGCCCAGCCGGGTCCGGGTGTCCGAGTCCAGCGTGCTCTCCGTGTACAGGGAATCGGCGAGGGCGAGATGGCCGCGCATCGCGGCCGGACTGTGCGCCAGCGCTTTGGCGAAATTCGGTGTGATGCCGAACAGGCGCTGGGCGGTGTCGAACAAGGTGCGTGTCACGCCGGTGGCGGCCTCCGGCTCGATCAGCGGCAGCGGCGGTAGCTCGGTCATGGGGCCAGCGTGATCGGGTGCGTTGATACTTTTGCGATGCGTCCGCGATGGGTGTTGTATGTGACCCGACAATGGATGTACGTTTTTCGATTCTCGGGCCGGTCGAGATCAGTCTCGATGGCCAGGTCGCGACCCTCGCGCCGCGCCACCGCGGGGTACTCGCCTACCTGCTCCTCAACGCCGGTCGCGTCTGCACGATAGAGCGGCTCATCGAGGCGATCTGGGGTTTCGACGAGCCGGATACCGCGCGGGCCCAGATCCATGCCTCGCTCACCGCGATCCGGCGGGTGCTGCGTGCCGCCGATGCCGTGCAGACCGTCGAGACCCGAGCGGCCGGTTACGTCGCGCATCCGGCATCGGATCAGTTCGATCTCACCGGCTTCAACGATCACGTCGCCGCCGCGGAACACGCGGCGGAGCCGCTGGAAGCGGTCGCGAAACTGCGGGCGGGACTGGCACTCTGGCGTGGTGACGCGCTGGGCGACCTGACCGCCGCCTACGTCGCCGCCGCCCGCGCCCGGCTGCATGAGCAGCGACTCACCGCGGTCGAGCGACTGATGGACCTGGAACTGGCGCTGGGGCGGCACCAGCAACTGCTGGATGAACTCACCGCCCAGGTCGCCGAGAATCCGTTGCGGGAGCGGCTGACCGGCCAATTGGTGCTGGCGCTGCATCGTGCCGGACGCCAACGCGACGCGCTGGCCTGCGCCCGCGCGCTGCGCACCGCGCTCGTCGAACAGGACGGGCTGGATCCGGGATCGGCCTTCACCGAGCTGGAACAGGCTGTGCTGCGCGGAGATCCGGCGCTGCTGCTGCCCGCGGAGCGCATTCACCCGGAACCGCACCGGCCCCCGCCGCCGAATCCGGCCCGGCCACCGGAACCGGCTTCGGGTGCGCCCCAGCCGCCGCGCGCGGATCGGACAGCGGCCGCCCCGCCCCCGGAGACACCGCCCGGCGCGAACTTCCTGCCCTACGACATTCCCGATTTCGCAGGCCGCACAGCCGAGTTGGATCGACTGGGCCTCGCCGATCAACAGGGACCGGGCGGCATCGTCGCCATCGACGGCATGGCCGGCGTGGGCAAGACCGCGTTGGCCGTCCATGCCGCGCATCGCCTCGCCGAGCGTTACCCGGACGGACAGCTGTTCGTCGACCTGCAGGCCTACGCGGCCGAGCGCGCCGCCGTCGCCCCGGCTGCCGCGCTGGAAATACTGCTGCGGCAGTTGGGAATCCCCGCTGATCGCATCCCGATCGGCGAGAGCGACCGCAGTGCGCTCTGGCGCAGCGAGCTGACCGGACGCCGGATCGTCGTGGTCCTCGACAATGCCGCCGACGCCGACCACGTCCGCCCGCTGCTGCCCGCCATCACCGACAGCCTGATCCTGATCACCAGCCGCCGCAGAATGATCGATCTCGACGGCGTACACGCGGTGTCGATGCCGGTATTGCCGCCGGGCGACGCCATCGCGCTGTTCGAGCGGATCGTCGGCACCCGCGCCACCGCCGAGCCGGTGGCGGCGCTGGATGTATTGCAGCTGTGCGGATTCCTGCCGCTGGCGGTGCGGATCGCGGCGGCACGACTGCTGCACCGGCCGCAGTGGACCGTGGGCTACCTGGCGGGACGGCTACGTGACGAGCGGCGGCGGCTGGTCGAACTGGCCACCGCCGAACGCGGTGTGGCGGCGGCCTTCGCATTGTCCTACGGGCAGCTCGCCCCGGCGCATCAACGCCTGTTCCGGCTGCTCGGCCTGCATCCCGGCCGCGACATCGACCCCGCGGCCGCCGCCGCGCTCGCCGAACTGCCGCACGCCGACGACGCCGAACTGCTGCTCGAGGAGCTGCTAGACGTGCACGTCGTCGCACAGCACGAACCCGGACGCTATCTGCTGCACGACCTGCTGCGCGCGCACGCGACCGCGATCGTGGCGGTCGACGAATCCGAGACGGCACGGCAGGCCGCGCAGTCCCGGCTGTTCGACCACTATCTGCACACGGCCCGGTCCGCGGTGGATCTGCTGTTTCCGCACAGTGCGACCGACCGCCATTCACTGCCGCCCGCCGCGGGTCCGATCACCGGTGTCGGCTGTCCGGTCGCCGCGGTGCAATGGTTGCACGCCGAACGGGCCAATCTCATGGCGGTGATCGTCCATGCGGCGGATCACGCTCGGCCCGAATTCGTCCGCGATGCGGCGGTGACGCTGCGCCCGTACCTGGACGGGTACTTCCACCACACCGACGCGGCCCGGCTGCATGCGGTCGCGCTGGTGGCCGGGCGTCAACTGGGTGATCGTTCCGGCGAAGCGCGGGCACTGGCCGACCTCGGCTGGACGGCGTGGCGGCGCGGCGAATACGCCGACGCGACAAGATATTCCGAGCATGCGCTGGCGGTGGCCCGAACGAACGGGGACCGGTTCGAGGAGGCCCGCGCGCTCAATACGCTCGGCAATGTCCGTTGGCGGCAAAGCGATCCCGACGCCGCCCGCGAATTCTTCCGCAGCGCGCTGTGGATAACCCGGGAGATCGGTAACCGGGGTGGTGAGGCGCACGTGCTGGGGAACCTCGCGTTGGTCCTCGGCGCCGACCGGCACGACGAGGCCCGCGAACATCTCTCGCGCGCACTGGATTTGCATCGTCAGGTCGGCAACGCGCGCGGCGAGGCGCTGGTGCTGAACAAGCTCGGCACGCTGTACCGCTGGGATGGACAGCCGGATCAGGCCCGCGAGCACCACAGCCGAGCGCTCGAGCTGTACCGCGTACTCGGCACCCACGGCGACGAGGCCGCCGCGTGGAACGGGCTGGGGCACACCTCCCGCGCCGGTGGCGATGCGGCACAGGCGATCTCCGAACATGCCGCCGCACTCGACCTCGCGGTGCGGACAGGCAATCTGCCCGAGGAAGCCGACGCCCACGAGGGGCTGGCCCGCGCGCATCACCTGTGCGGGCAGCTGGACCCGGCCCGCGAGCACGCCGAACTGGCGCTGCAGCGGTATCGGACCCTCGGCCTTCCGATGGCCGACGGCGTGCGGGACTTCCTCGCCGAACTGTCCTAGTCGGCACGCAGGACGACGCATCGGCGATTCACCCGCATCGCCGATTCCATAGCCGACGCATCGGCGAAGTATCAACCCGGCGCAGGACGCTTTCGGGGTGCGGAAACGCGAACTTCGCCGAGCCGGCGATCCCACGGTCACGTTTCCCACCGCCCCGGTTCCACACCAGAACTCACACAGCAAGGGAAATCACCATGTCGACCACCGCCGCCATCGCACCGCAGCAGACCGGCTCCCGGCTGCCCAACCCGGCGCAGCTCGTCCCGGAGATGGGCGCGGTCGTCGGTGCGCTGTTCAAGGCCACCGGCAACGGCTCCGTCCCGCAGACCACGATCAGCCTGATCCAGTTGCGCGCCGGTCAAATTGTCGGCAGCACCTACCTGGTGCTGCTGCACGTGGGTGGCCTGCGCAAAGCCGGCGAGTCGGAGGAGCGCATCGCGGCGGTGGCCACCTGGCAGGACGCCCCCTACTTCACCGAGGCCGAACGCGCCGCGCTCGCCCTGGTGGAAGCAATCCTGCAGCCCTCCTCGGACGGCGAACGGGTTTCCGACGAGCTGTACGCGCGAGCGAGCGCGCAGTACGACGACAAGGCCCTGGCCACCCTCGCGATGGCCATCGGCCAGGTGAACTTCTTCGTCCCGGTGGCCCTCATCGGCAAACCGATCCCCGGCGTCTCGCCCGCCGGACAGTGGACACCCGTTGCAGCGCAGTAGAACCCACTGACCCTCGACTACCGCGGGCGTGCCGGTACGCGCGCCTGCCCGCACCCATTCACAAGGAGAGAAATGAACATCGCCTACATCACCGTCACCATCGTCGCCGCCGCCTGGGTCGGGTTCTCGGCGTTCTCGCTGCTGCGACGAGCGACCTTCGTGACCGATCCGCTGGTGGAATACGGTGTGCCGCAGAGCTGGTGGACCATGCTGGGCCTGCTCAAGGCCGCGGGCGCGATCGGAATGATCGTCGGCCTGTTCATCCCGCTGCTCGGTGTGGCCGCCGCGATCGGACTGATCCTGTACTTCGCCGGCGCGGTGATCACCATCCTGCGAGCGCGCTCCTACAAGACGGTCGCCTTCCCGCTGCTGTATCTCGTCCCGGTCGCCGCGGCCCTGGGATTGGGAGCCGCGGCCTGACCCGCTGGTCCTGTTCACGTCCCGGATACCAGTGAAAGGAAAAGAGCAACATGCCCAAGGCGGTCATTGTCGGCGGCGGTATCGGTGGTCTCGCGACAGCCATCGCGTTCAGGCGGCGCGGCTGGGAAGTCGAGGTGCTGGAGCGCTCGACCCGAATCGAGGAGGTCGGCGCCGGACTATCGCTGTGGCCCAATGCACTTCGCGCCTTGGATGCGCTCGGTCTCGGCGAAACCGTACGCGGCCGGGCCCGGGCGGACGGCTCGGCGGGGATCCGTGACAGCAGGGGCCGCTGGCTCTCCCGGACCGACACCGAGGCCATCCGCACGCAGTACGGCAGTCCGGTCATGATGCATCGCGCCGACCTCCTCGACATCCTGCGCGCCGCCGTCCCGGAAGCCGCAGTGCGCACCGGTATTTCGGTGACGGCGGCGCAGGCCGACGGCGTCGTCACGCACTCGGCGGGAACTTCGGCCGGAGATGTGGTCGTGGGCGCGGACGGCATTCACAGCGTCGTCCGGCGGGCGGTCTGCGGTGCGATCGAACCCCGCTACAGCGGATACACCGCCTGGCGGGTGGTCGTCACGCCCACCGAACCGATCGACGATATGGGGGAAAGCTGGGGCAGGGGTGAACGTTTCGGCTACAGCCCCCTCCCGGACGGCCGGGTCTACTGCTTCGCCACCGCCGACATGGCGGCGGGAACCCCGGGCGGCGGACTGCTCGAACTGCGGACCCGGTTCGGCTCCTGGCACGACCCCATCCCGGCCCTGCTCGCCGCGGTCGACGAAGCAACGATCCTGAAGCACGACCTCTACGACCTGCCACCCCTGAAAACCTATGTGGCGGGCCGGATCGCACTGATCGGCGATGCCGCGCACGCCATGACCCCGAATCTGGGCCAGGGCGCCTGCCAAGCCCTGGAGGATGCCGTGGTGCTGGCCCACGTCGCCACCCGGGATGGCGACCTCACGCGCTACGACACTCAGCGCAGACCCCGAACCCAGATGATCGCCGAACGCTCCCGATTGGTCGGCTCCGTCGGCCAGCTCTCCTCCCCCGCGGCCGTACTGCTCCGCAACGCGCTGCTGCGTTGGACCCCGCCTTCGGCACAGTCCAGATCACTGGCCAAGGTCCTCGACTGGGAATGCTGCTGACCCGACCGCGAATCCGCGGCGGCCGGATACAGGTGTTGTGGGGCGGGCGGGGCTCGAACCCGCGACCAATGGATTATGAGTCCACGGCTCTAACCGACTGAGCTACCGCCCCCGACCGCTGCGCATGGCTGCGGGCGGTGGAATGTTACCGCCTCGGGTGGGTCGTTGCCTATTCGGACTCGCGAGAACTTACGGTGGCGTAGGGGGCCAGGAGTGGAGGGAAGACGATGGCGGATCTGTTCGTGAATGTGCTTCGGGCGCATCAGTGGATTTATGAGAACAGCAAGGGGGTTGTCGGGCATCGGTTGCTGTTCGGGAACCCGACGCTGTTGTTGCGGACGGTTGGGCGGAAGACGGGGCAGGAGCGGACTAATGCTCTTACCTATGGGCGGGATGGGAAGGATTATCTGGTTACCGCGTCCAATGGTGGGTCGCCGCGGCCGCCGGGGTGGCTGGCGAATCTGAAGGCCAAGGCGGACTGTGAGATTCAGGTGGGGACCACCAAGATTCCGGTTACCGCGCGGGCCACGTATCCCGATGATCCGGAGTATGCGCGGCGGTTCGCGATTGTGGACAAGGTCAATGGCGGGCGGTATTCGCAGTATCAGGAGAAGACGTCGCGGCCGATTGCTGTGGTGGTGCTGAGCCCTCGGTAGCAATCGGGCGAACTGGACAAGTGAGATAAGGGTGGGCTAAGGTCGGGCCAGAGGGGAGTACTTCCCACGAATCATTCCGGTCAGTACGGATGGCGCCGTCGCCAATCCCCGGGTGGTTGCCCACGGACATGGGTGAAGGAGACCTCGGCTGGTTTCCCATGCCCGAGGAGGTCCGATGAGTTCCACCCTGTCCTATTTCGCTAGTTCTGATACCGCCATCGATTCGGTGGGAACGCCCTGGTTGTGGGCGGGAACCATCGGTGTGGTGCTCGCCCTGGTGGTGCTCGACTTCGCGCTGACCCGGCGGCCGCATGAAGTCTCCATGCGCGAAGCATTGGGGTGGACGGCTTTCTATATCGCTTTGCCGGTCGCTTTCGGTGTCTTTCTGTGGGTGAACAACGGGTCCACGCCGGCGGTGGAGTACTTCACCGGCTACGTGCTCGAGAAGTCGCTGTCGGTGGACAACCTGTTCGTGTTCATGCTGCTGCTGGCGGCGTTCGCGGTGCCGAAGGTGCTGGCGCAGCGGGTGCTGCTGTTCGGCATCGTCGGCGCGCTGGTGCTGCGCGGCGTGTTCATCGCGCTGGGGGCCGCGGCGCTGGCCACCCTGGACTGGGCGTTCCTGCTCTTCGGCATGATCCTGCTGCTGACGGCGGTGAAGCTGCTGGCCGATGCGGCGGGCGGGCACGAGGCCGAGGTGGATGTGGCCTCGATGAAGTCGGTCCGGCTGCTGCGCAAGATCTGGCCGGTGACCGATGACTACCGCGGCACGAAGATGACCGTCATCGAGAACGGCAAGCGCGCGCTGACCCCGCTGGCGCTGGTGGTCGCGGCGGTCATGGCCACCGATGTGGTGTTCGCGGTGGACTCGGTGCCCGCGGTGTACGGCGTGACCGGCGACCCGTTCCTGGTGTTCGCCACCAACGCGTTCGCGCTGCTGGGCCTGCGCGCACTGTATTTCGTTCTGCACGCGGCACTTTCGCGACTGGTGCACCTGGCCTACGGCCTCGCGGTGATTCTCGCCTTCATCGGCGTGAAGCTGGTGCTGCACTGGGCGCACGGCGTGTGGAGCGGCGTGCCGACCATTCCCACTGCGGCTTCGCTCGGCGTGATCGTGGCGGTACTGGTGACGGTGACGCTCACCAGCCTGCGGGCCACGCGGGGACAGCGGCCGGAGATCGAGACGCCCGCGTCTTCGGAACACCCGGCCTGACGGATCGCGTGGCGGCGGCTCAACAGCCGCCGCCACCCCCGCAGCCACCGCCTCCCCCGCAACCGCTGGAGCCGCTGGAACTGCCGGAGCCGCAACTGCTTCCGCCCCCACCGCAGCCGGTGTAGCTCGATCCGCCGCCGCTGCTGCCGGTGCCGCCGTCGTAGTAATAGAACCCGCTCTGACGACGGCGCCGATGCGTACGCGGCGGCGGCGAAGTGGACGTGCGGGAGAGCGAGATCATCGCGACGGTGAGCGCGGTGAGAATGCCGATGACTATGAGTGCTGTGACCATGGCCGAAAGCTACTGTCGCACCGAACCTCTCGGACAGACAGAACAATCCGGGGAGTCTGTTCAGGTGTGACACATCCCGCTGCTGGGTAGCGGAGCAGCCGTGATACGACAAACGCCCCCGTGCGTACGGCACGGGGGCGTTTGCCAACGGGCAGTGCGGTTTACGTCAGTTTCACGCGCGCCGCGAAGAACCGTGCGACCGAGGGTGCGAAGCGGTTGAACCGGTACTGCAACCAGGCTTCGGGGGTCACCGGCACGACATCGCGGCCGCGTTCGACGGCCTTGACGATCTGCTCGGCCACCTTGTCCGGGGTGTAGCGGCGGGCGGCGTAGATCTTGTCGAACTTCTGCTGCTTGGCGGCTTCCTCATCGGCCGAAACACCGGCGAAGCGGGTGGTGGCGACGATGTTGGTGTGCACGATGCCGGGGCAGATGGTCTGCACGCCGATACCCTTGCCACTCAGTTCGGCCCGCAGGCAGTCGGAGAACATGAAGACCGCCGACTTGCTGGTGGAGTACGCACTGAACCCACGCTGTGGCGTGTACGCCGCCATGCTGGACAGGTTGACGATATTGCCACCCAGTCCGCGCTCGGCCATGGCCTTGCCGAAGGACCGGCAGCCATTGATGACACCGTGCAGGTTGATGTCCAGCACCCGATTGAATTCGGCTGCGGGAGTGTCGAAGAAGTCGCCCGCCTGACCGACGCCGGCATTGTTGATCAGGATGTCGGGCACCCCGTGCGCGGCGATCACCTCGGCGGCATGGGCGTCCACCGCGTCGGCATCGGCGACGTTCAGCGCGTAGGCGTGCGCCGTACCGCCTTCGGCCGCAATGAGTTCGGCGGTTTCCTTGGCCGAGTCGAGATTGATGTCGGACAGCACCACCTCGGCGCCGCGACGCGCGAACGCGAGTGCGGTCTCGCGCCCGATGCCGCTGCCGCCGCCGGTGATCACCAGCAGCTGATCGTCGAAAGGCCGCTGCTCCCTGCCGACTTCGGCGCGGCGCAGGGTGCGCGGCACCACGCCGGTATTGCAGGCGTCGATGAGTTCGGCGGTCGAGGTCGCCAGCAGTTCGGGATGCGAGAACGGCAGCCAGTGCCCGCCGCCGACCTCACGCCGGTACAGGTTGGGTGCGTACTCCTTGGTGTCGGCGTATCCGGCGGGCCGCACGGCGACATCGCGCCGCGCGATGATCAGCTGCACCGGCACCTCGGTGCGACGCTCGCGCGGATCGGCCATGCGCTGCAGGATGTTCGCGCGGTAGATGCGCATACCGTCGAAGAAGTCGCGCCGGAACTCCGGTCCGAGCTTGATGTTCTCCGGCGAGGTGTCGTTCATGAGCCCGACGAACCGCGACCACATCTTCTCGGTGCCCAGCGGCTTGAGCACCACGCGCGGCACGCCCGGCGTCATGAACAGCCCGGTGTACAGCGAGGACAGCAACTGGGTGAACGGCCCCCACACCTTGCCGCTCGACAGCTCACCGCGCGTCCATGCACCCAGGTGGTCGAGGTTGGGCCCGGAAACCGAGGTGAACGAGGCGATGCGGTCCGCTGCCTGCGGCTCACACACCGCCTCCCACATCTCCACCGAACCCCAGTCGTGGGCCAGCACGTGCACCGGCTTGTCCGGGCTCACCGCGTCGGCGACGGCGAAGAAGTCGGAGGCGAAATGCTCGAGCTTGTAGTCCTCGGTGCGCGTGGTGCGGGTGGAGCGCCCGTGCCCGCGGGTGTCGTAGGTGACCACGTGGAAGCGGTCGGCCAGCAGCGGCACCACGCGATCCCACAGGTGGTTGTCATCGGGCCAGCCGTGCACCAGCACAATGGTCTCCGCCGACGGCTCGCCGTATTCGTAGACGGCGATATCGAATTCACCATTGCGGACGAGGCGCTCGGCGGCGGGGATGATGGTCGTTTGATCGGTCACGATCTTCTCCTGGGGAGGCGGGAGCTCAGAGGTCGAGCACCAGACGGTCGCCGTCGCAACGGGATACACAGATGAGCATGTCGCCGGCGGCCCGCTCGTCAGCGGTGAGCACGGTGTCGCGGTGGTCGATGTCGCCGGAGAGCACCCGGACCTTGCAGGTGCGGCAGAAGCCCTGACGGCACGAATACGCGCTGTCCGGACGGACTTTCAGCACTTCCTCGAGGACGGACCTGTCGGCGGGCACGTCGAGGGTTTCCCCGCTGCGCGCCAGCGCGACCTGGAAGGGCTTCCCGTCCACCACGGGCGGGGCGGAGAAGCGCTCGGAATACATTTCCACGCCGCGCATGTCGCGCACGGCATCGGCGATCACCTTGGTCATGACCACCGGACCGCAGCAGTAGACCGAGGTATCGGGTCCGACGCCCGGCAAAAGCGCTGCCGCGTCGGGGATTCCGTGCTCGTCGTCGGTGCGGACGGTGACGCGGTCACCGAAGCTCTCCACCTCGGACAGGAAGGGAATGGTGTCGCGGCTGCGTCCCGCGTACACCATCGACCATTCCACGCCGAGCCGCTCGGCCATGCGGATCATCGGCAGGATCGGCGTGATGCCGATGCCACCGGCGACGAAATGCACTCGGGCAGCGGACGATCCGTATCCGGGCAGCACGAACGGGAACGCATTGCGCGGCCCGCGCACGGTCACCGCTGTGCCGACCTTCAGCGAGTCGTGTACCTCCAGCGAGCCGCCCAGTCCGTCCGGAATCCGCCGCACCGCAATGCGATACGCGTGCCGATCGGCCGGATCACCGCACAGCGAGTACTGCCGCAGCTTCCCGGACGGCAGTTCCAGATCCAGGTGCGCGCCCGGCCGCCATTCCGGCAGCACCCGCGAGTCGGGCGCGGTCAGCAGCAGGCTGATCACATCGGTGTCGTGCGCCTCCACCCGCCGCTCCACCACGACCAGCGGAATCCGCCGGTCGTCGACCCGGGCGGGCGGTTCCTTCCGGTTGACGAAAGTGGTCCACCGCAAACGCGTTTCGGCGATCTTGTCCAGCACCCGGGTGGTGCGGTCGGCCCGCTCCTTGCCGTACAGATCCGCGGGCGGCTCGGCCGGAATCGGTCGGGTCATGGTCACGAGGCCATGATCCGAGCCGCCGGGGACTGGGCGAGGTAGGCCACCGCCTGCGCGGTGGAGCCGACCGGCTCCGGGCTGTAGCCGGGTTTGAAGGTCGACAGCGCGCTCCACAGCAGCGACGGGATCCCGGGCAGCGCACCGCGCCACATGGACGCGAAGATGCGGCCGATGAGCATCGGGTAGCGGTGGTTGGGCAGCGCAGGATCCTGGTGCACAAGGTATTTGGTGCCGCGCACGAGGAGCGCGATGAACAGCGGGAACACGATCAGCATGAGCGCGCCGCGGCGGATGTAACCGATCCCGAAGTACTCGGCCACGTCGTGGGCGACCATGCGGTGCTCGACCTCTTCGGCGCCGTGCCAGCGGAACAGGTCCAGCATCTGCGGGTCGGCGTCGAACTGTTCCAGGTCGGCATTGAGGATCCAGTCGCCGAGAAAGGCGAAGAAGTGCTCGAGGGTCGCGATGAAGCCGAGCCGCTCCACCAACTGCTGCTGTTGTGCCGCCGGGGTGTCCAGCTCACGCGGGCCCAGGGTCTTGCGGAAGAGGTATTCCGTCTGCCGCACATAGGGTTCCACGTCGATGCCGTGCGCCAGCAGCACCTCTTCGAGGGCATTGTGGTGGCTCTCGGCATGCATGGATTCCTGGCCGATGAATCCGATCATGGCCTCGCGCAGCTTCTCGTCGCGGACCAGTTCGAGCGCCTCGCCGTAGGTGACGATGAAGCTGCGCTCACCCTCGGGCAGCAGCATGCTGAGCGCGTTGAGCACATGCGAGGCGATCGGCTCCTCGGCCATCCACACCGGCTTGGTCCGCGACCAATCGAACTGCACATTGCGGGCCTGCAGGGCTACCTCACCGGGTTCGGTCACCGGCTGGCGGCCCAGCTTCGGAAGTAGCTTCATCGATACTCCTGGTTTCAGTTTCCACACTGCTTTGCTGCGTGAGCGTAGCAATATTCTACGCTTGTGTGAAACCTGGAGTTACAGCTAAACCGAATCAACTGTCGACGTGCACGTGCGGGCGCTGCGACCGGCGCGGAACCGCCCGCCGCAGGATCTCCCGGGTCACCGGCGCGACCTCGCCCTCACCGAAGAACATGAACCGGGCCAGGTTGATGAGCGGGTTGCCCTCGGTCCACTCGAAGTAGACGTGCGGCGGCACACCGGTGCGGTCCCGGATGGCCAGCAGGATGGCCGCGATGGAGTTGGGCACGGCCGCGGCCTCGACCGAGAGGATGTGGTACTCGGCCACCTCGACCTCGGTCACCAGCAGATCGGTGCTGAACTCGGAGGGATCCTTGACGATCACCTCGAGGAAGAGGATGGGCTCGCCCTCCGGGATGTGGGATTCGCGGCGCTGATCGGCTTCCTTCTCCGCGTACTCCTCGGGCTGGCGCTGATCGACGTCGTGGGTGACGATGCGGACCTCGCCGCGCGCGGCCAGATCGTCGATGATCGCGGCGGCCTTCTCGTCGAAAGTGACCTCGATGGCCCGCAATTCGAACGCTCGCCGGAATCGCGAGGCGAACGACACCACGATGATGGCGAGGATGAACAGAATCGCCAGGTGCACGCCCTCGGGCTTCTCGATGATGTTGTCGATGGTGGTGTACACGAAGATCACCGACACCAGCCCGAAGCCGAGCACCCGGCTGCGCTGCTGCTTGCGCCAGGCCGACCAGGTGACGGCCACGGCCGCCGAGGTGATGAGCACGAGCACGCCGGTGGCGTAGGCCGCGCCCTGCGCGTCCACGCTGGCGTCGAAGTACCAGGTGATGCCGAAGGCCACCACCGCGAAAACCAAGACCAGCGGCCGGATCTGACGGGCCCACTCCGGCGCCATGCCGAAGCGCGGCAGATAGCGCGGCACCAGATTGAGCAGGCCGGCCATGGCCGAGGCGCCCGCGAACCACAGGATGGCGATGGTGCTCACGTCGTAGACGGTGCCGAAGGCATTGCCCAGGTGCTCGTGCGCCAGATACGCCAGTGCGCGGCCATTGGCCTCGCCGCCGGGTTCGAAGGCGGCCTGCGGGATGAGGATGGTGGTGATGAAGCTGGAGACGATGAGGAAGCAGCTCATGATGAGCGCGGCCGTGGTCAGCAGCTTGCGCGCGCCGATGATGCGGTGACGCGGGTATTCGGGGGTGTCACCCGGCCCGCCCTGGATCTGCGGCATGACCGCGACACCGGTCTCGAAGCCCGAAAGACCCAGCGCCAGTTTGGGAAACACCAGCAGGGCGACGCCGATCATGGCGATCGGACTGCCGTGCTGCGCGGTGAGCAGGTCCTTCCAGTCGCCGATGAGTTCGGGCTGCTCGGCGACCTTCACGATGCCGGTCACGGCGACCACGAGATTGAGCGACAGGTACACCCCGACCAGCACCACCGCGATGCCGACGGCCTCGGAGAAACCCTTGAGGAACACCGCGGCCAGCAATGCCAGCAGCACCAGCGTGATCGCCAGGTTGTGCCCGTGCAGGGCGTCCGGGACGAACGGATTCTCGACAATGTGCGCGGCGCCGTCGGCCGCGGACAGCGTCATGGTGATGGTGAAGTCGGTGGCCGCGAAGCCGAGCAGCACCAGGATGAAGATCTTGCCCCACCATTTCGGCAGGAAGTCGGCGAACATGGCGATGGAGCCGCCACCGTTCGGGCTCTCCCTGGCCACCCGGCGATAGACCGGGAGCGCACCGAGCAGCGTCAGCGCCACCAGCACGATGGTGGCCAGCGGCGACAGCACTCCGGCCGCGAGCGCCGCGATGCCGGGCTGATAGCCCAGGGTCGAGAAGTAGTCGACGCCGGTGAGGCACATGACCTTCCACCACGGCTGCCGGTGCTCCTTGGGACCGGGCTTGACCATGGGTCCGGGTATCTGCGCGTGCTGTTCCCCGGCATCCTCGAGCAGCCAGGCGGCGAAGCGCGAGCGTGACCGTTCCTCGGTGGTGGTCAAGTCCAGTCCTCCCCGGACCCGGAATGCCCGGTAGTCCCGAAATCGGCAATGTCGGGGCAAATGTACCGACCGCCGACCGGGCAGTCGGTAATCCCGCGCCGAAGAGAGAAAAGGACTCTCCGAGCTCTCCGGGGCTTCGCCCCCGAACCCCCAGAGCCGGGACGGCCCAGGGCCCTTCACGCACGAACCTCAGCGGGGCCGCACTACTCGTACCCCCGGCAGGGGCGAAGCAGCTCAGCCCACGTAGCCGGCGATGGCGTCGGTGATCGCGGCGGCGATGCGCGCGCGGCCGTCCGGGGATTCGAGGATGGCGATGTCGCCGGGATCGCGCATATTGCCGCACTCCACCAGGGCCGCAGGCACTTCCGAGAAGTTGAGGCCGGCCAGGTCGGCGCGCGGGTTGAGGCCCTCGTCGCCGATGTAGGTGGAGGGGGTGAAGCCGGAGCGCACGAGGCTGTCGCGCAGGGTGGTCGCGAGCCGCACCGAGGGTTCGCCCTGCGATGCGTTCAACGGCGGGTTGGAGTAGGCGACGTGGAAGCCGTGCGCACCCGCCGGGGCTCCGTCCGCGTGGATGGAGACGACGGCCGCCGCACCGACGCGCTGACCGAGCGTGCCGCGATCGTTCACGCACGGACCGGCCCCGGAATCGCTGTCGCGGCTCATGACCACGCGATAGCCGCGCGCGGTGAGCAGATCCCGGACCCGCTGCGCCACATCCCAGTTGAACTCGTGCTCGGTATAGCCGTCATTGGCGCTGGTGCCGGTGGTATTGCAGGCTTTGCTGCCACCGCGCCCGTCGGCCACCGAGGCATTGATGACATCGGGCTGCGCCGCGCCGCCGCCATTGTGCCCGGGGTCGATGACCACCGTTTTGGTGAACGGCAACTGTGTCCGCGCGGGTTCCTGAGCCGAAGCTGTCATCTGTCCCCCGATCAACAGTGCACCGCAGATCGCCGCCATTGCTTTCCAGTGTCGCTGTCGCACCCGGCCCACCCTACGGCCCGGGCACCGGAATGTCGGCCCCCTCAGCAAACTCGCACCCCGTCATCCCGGCGTGCTTTTGGCCGGGATCGACACGGATAGCGTGCCTTGCTCTGTGGATCCCGGCTGAATACACGCCGGGATGACGGTCAGGGTTCGAGTTTGCGCAGGAGGTCGCGCAGGGCACGCAATTCGGCGTCGGACAATTCGGTGATCGGCGCGGGCGCGGGTTCGGGTGTGTCCAGGGCGTCGGCGACAACCCGCTCCCCCGCCTCGGTGATGGACACCAGTTTCTGCCGCCGATTGGCCGGATCGATCTCCCGCACGACCAGTCCGCGCTCCTCGAGGTCGTTCACGGCCACGGTGGCCGCCGGCGCGTCCATGCCGGCGGCGTGCGCGAGTTCCTTCAGGGTGATGGGTCCCGGCCGCAGTCGCTTCAGCACGCGAATCCGGCTGAACGGCATCCCGGTTCGTTCGGTGACCGCCCGCCGCCACGGATCGCGGCTGTCGATCACCACGTGGGTGAGCAGTCGCCAGACCTCGTCGGGGGTGGGGGTTTCAGACATGTGCGGGGGCCTTCTGTTCCAGTAGCGGTGCGACGCGATCGCGGGAACGATATGCCCACGCGGTGTTCGCGGCCACCCCGAGGCCGGTCACGGCGATGGCGAATGCGGTGATGGTCCACCACAATCCGGCCCCGGAGAGCGCTCCACACAGTGCCACACCGAGGCTCACGCCGACCTGACGGCTGGTGGAGGCCACCGCGGCCGCAGCGCCCGCGCGATCGAGGGGCATGCCGCTCACCGCGGCGGTGGTGATGGGGGCATTGACGGTGCCGAAGCCGATGCCGAACAAGACGAACAGCACGATCAACTGCCAGATCGGCGTATCCGGTTGCAGCTGGGTCAGCCCGGCGGCCGCCAGGGCCATGAGAATTCCGGCGATCAGCAGTGAGGGCCGGGTGCCGTAGCGCCCCACCAGTCGTCCCGACAGCGGTGAGAAGATCAGCATGCCCAATGCCATGGGAAGATACAGCAATCCGGTGTGCACGGCCGAGAAGTGCCGTGTCCCTTGCAGATACATGGACATGTCGAACAGGAACGCCCCCAGCGCCGCGAACGCGCACACCGCGATGACGGTGGCCGAGGTGAACGGGAAGCTCCGGAAGAACCGCAGATCGATGAAGGGCCACGGATGCCGGGATTCGTGCCGGATGAATCCGGCCAGCGCCGCCGCCGAGGCCACGAAGACCAGCGGCTGCCCTTCGATCAGGCCGAACACCAGTGTGAACAGCACGATGATGGCGAGCACCTGCCCGATCGGGTCGATGCCCCGGAAGGTGGCCGACTTCGATTCCGGCACAAAGACAGTCGTGAGCACGAAGGCCACCGCACAGATCGGCAGGTTGATCCAGAACACGGACTGCCAGCCCAGGGTGTCGATGAGCGTACCGCCCACGATCGGCCCGAGCGCGGTCGAGATGCCCACCACCGCACCCCAGATGCCGACCGCCCGCGCCCGCTCCACGCGTCCGGTGAAAACGGTCGTAATGATCGACATGGCAACGGGATTCAGCATGGAGCCACCGATGGCCTGCAGAAATCGCGCCCCGATGAGGATGTCGATGGTGGGCGCGAGGCTGCACAGCAGTGAGCCGGTCGCGAAGACGATGAGCCCGATCCGGAACATGCGTCTGCGCCCGAATCGATCGGCGGTCGCGCCGGAGAGCATGAGCAGGCTGGCGAGGGTGAGCGTGTAGACGTCGACGATCCATTGCAGCCGCGACAGGGGTGCGCCCAGATCATCGCGGATGGTGGGGAGTGCGACATTCACGATGGTCGCGTCCATGGAGGAGATGAGCAGGCTCAGGCAGCAGGTGATCAGGATGATCTGTTTGCGCCGCGCGCTCAGCCCTTCAACACTTGTAAGCACACAACGATTGTGAACCTACAACTGTTGCGATGGCAACCCCCAGTTCGCAGGGCAGCGGCCACGGCACGCATGCGGCGTACAACTCCCCGACCACCTCGGGCACCACCGCGAGCACGTCCCGGGTCTGCTCGGCGGCGGTCCCGTAGGTGTGCGCGCTGACCGTGAACCCGGGTCCGATCGAGGCCGAGGCCACCTCCGGCACCCCCAGGTCCGACCAGCCCCATTTGGTCCCGGTCACGCCCGGCACCTGGGACGTGCCCCAGTCCTGGACCGTCCCGTCCGCGGCGACCTCGCTCGCGGTGGCCATCCACCGCAGCAGCGGCGAATCCGGTTCACGGCGCTGCTTGGCGGCCAGGAAGTCGGCGACATCCGCGGTGGTGGTCGACGACATGCCCCAGCCGCCCGCGCCACTGGTGCCCTTCAGCTCGTATTCGGCGGCGATCTCGTCGATGGCGTACGGATACTTGGCCGCCATCGCTTCGGCCGCGCCGTCGTCGGAGTTGCGGATCATCCGCTCCCCCAGCTCCTTGTCCTCGGCGGACCCGTCGCCGTGCCGCAGCGCGTAGTCCGCCAGGTACAACTTCGAAATCGACAGCCCCGCACGGGTTTCGGTCTCATTGGCGGTGCCCCACCGCACGCCGGGCACCACCGACCGCAGGGATATCGCGGTGCGCGGCGGCACCGTCGCCGGGTCGGCGACCTCCGCCGCGGCCGGCCCGGCACCCAGGACCACCGCCACCCCGGCCATGCCCAGCACCGCTGCCCGATAGCCCATCGCCACCTCCGTGTCGTGTGCGCTCAGCTCCCACCATGCCGCGCGAAACCGGCGGGAACTGGGAAAACACCTACGACACGCCGGGTGGGATCAGACGGTGAGGATGGTGCGGCCGAAGGTCTCGCGAGCGGCGATGGCGGCATGTGCGGCCCCGGCATGATCCAGCGGGAAGGTGTGGCCGATCACGACCTCCAGGCGGCCGGAGGCGGCTTCGGTGAGCGCGCGTTCGAACAAGGCGGTCCAATCCACCTCGGCCGCAGTGAGTTCGAACAGCGGAACGACGGTGACGCGCTGGGCGGCAGCGGTTTCCGGGGCGATGGGGGCGAATCCACCTGCGGCATTGCCGTATCCGATGAATCGTGCACCCGGGGAGGCGGCAGCCAGGGCCGCCACACCGATCGGGCCGCCCGCGCCGTCGAGGATCACCTGAACGCCGCCGGTCGCCTCGCGCACCCGGTCGGCCCAGCCCGGCTCGGAGTAGTCGACGACTTCGTGGGCGCCGAGACGCTGGGCCAGCGCGAGCTTCTTCTCCCCGCGCGCGGCCGCGATCACGCGCGCCCCGGCCGCGCGGGCCAGCTGGATCAGGAGGGTGCCGAGCCCACCCGCAGCGGCGGTGATCAGGACCCATTCGCCGGGCTGGACGGCAGCGCGATCGAAGACCGCCAGGGCGGTGCGGCCGTCGTGGACCAGGGCCACCGCCTGCGTCAGCTCCACCTCGGCGGGCACCTGGGTCAGCTGCTCCTCGCGGGCCAGGGCCTTCTCGGCATACCCGCCGATCGGCAGGCCGCCGCCGATGCCGCTGGCCGCGGTGTTCGAGGCGACGCGACGGCCCACCCAGGCGGGGTCCACGCCGGATCCGACGGCTCCGACCACGCCCGCGATCGCGCCACCGGGCACGAAGGGCGGCTCGACGGGGAAGAACCGGGCGCCCGCGCCGGAACGCAGCAGGGTGTCCAGGAACATGACGTCGGCCGCCGCGACCTCGATGACCACCTCGCCGGGACCCGGAACCGGGTCGGGGCTCTCGACAACCGTCAGGACCTCGGGGTCGCCGAACGCCTTGACCTCCACTGCACGCATATCGCTGTCTCCCTTTCGAATTCGATCACCGATGCACCCAGCGTCGAACCTCGAGCTCGGTTGAGGTCAAGCCGCGGGCGGGGATTACGCGACGGGTGAACGAGGGAATAATCCGCGCCTCGACGGTGACCCCGACCACGGATTCGCACTCGTGCGGGCTGAACCATAATCGAGCCATTTTCGAGGCAAGCGGTATTGACTCCGGTTTGCATCCACGTTTACCGTTGTTGCAACAACACAACATTGTGACCCAAATTCAGATCAGACACAGGAAGGACCGGGCAATGCCCACGCCGCTGCTCTCCGACGTTCGCGAAGCCACTCGCGCCCGCAAGGCCGCAACCGATGCCGCACGTGCCGCCGATGCCGTATGGCGAAAGAAGATCAAGGACGCCACCCTGGCGGGCGAGCGGGTCTTCCTGATCGCCAAGGCCGCCGGTGACATCACCACATCGCGCGTGTACCAGATCCGGGACGGCGTGCGCACCGGAAGTCGCTGACCCACCACGCCAACCCCGGACCACGCGCGCCAATCCAACCAGGGCCAGAATTGTCCCGATAATGAGACGCACGCCGTCCGACGGTCGACCCGCGCATGATCAGTCCGGGTGCTCACCGCAGGACTGTTCGCCGCTCGCCGACGCACTCTCATGACCGGATCGAAAACTGCGGCTGTACAGCGAATTACGGTGATCCGACCGGCTTCCCGGCGAACGAGACGGCCTGTTGCCGCGGCGTTCGCTCTCGGGTAGCGCCGACCATCTCAGACGCTTATGCTCCACAGCTGGATCCGAATCTGTCTGCGGCTCCGACGCTTCGGCGCGGCGGGCAGGGCGGTGATCGCATCGGGGCGTTCACCCCCGGTGAACGTGAGTACGGAAGTGCGTAGCTTGTCGGAGTCATCGAATTCGCCGCAGGGCGAGCCCGTGGCCGTTCGGAGTGTCCGGCTGCCGTACGAGGCGATGCTGGTGTCGGCCGGGGCGGCCGTCGTGGTGGTGGGGGCGGCGGTTTTCAGTGCTCCCAACGAGTTTCGTCTCCCGCTCGCGGTCGGCGCGAGCCTGGTCGCGGTGCTGTGCTGCGCGGCGGTCACGGCCGCTGCCTACTATCGCGGGCAGGCGCTGGTGGCCCGGCGGGCCGCCGTCGCGCACACCGCCGACACCGAGGCGCGCATCGCCTCCGTCATGGCCGAGGCCAATGCGCGAATCAGCAACGCGCAGGCGCACTTCGAGGCCCTGAACGCGACGGTCGCGGCACAGGATCAGGAACTGAAGGCCAGTGAGAACCGGCGGGCGGCGGCGCTGGCGGCGTTCGCGGGTGCGGCCGGGCGCATGCAGGCCATGAGCACCAGCATGCTGGCCGAACTGCGCGAGATGGAGCATCGGCACGCCGATCCGCAGGTGCTGGCGGACCTGCTCGAACTGGATCACCGCACCGCGCAGGCGGGCCGGCTGGCCGACAGCATCGCGGTGCTCAGCGGTGCGCGCTCGGGTCGCCGGTGGGCCAAACCCATTGCCATGGAATCGATTCTGCGCGGAGCAATGGGTCGCGTGGCGGGTTATCAGCGGGTGCGGCTGCGGGCGGTCACCGAGATCGCCATCGCCGGGCACGCGGCCGAGGGCATCATGCACGCGCTCGCCGAGCTGCTCGACAATGCCTGCAATTTCTCGCCGCCCACCACCGAGGTACACGTGTACGCCGCGGAGGTGCCCGCCGGGGTCGTGATCACCATCGAGGACAGCGGGCTCGTCATGAGCGAATCCGCTTTGCGCCGTGCGGAACAGGCCGTATCCCGCGAACAGCGCACCTCGGACCTCTCCTCACTGTCCGGCACCCGGCTCGGTCTCGCGGTCGTCGGCCATCTGGCCCGCAAACACGATCTGACCGTCTCCTTCCGCCCCTCGGCCATCGGCGGCACGGCCGTCGTCGTCGTGGTGCCACGCGAACTCACCACTCGCCTGGAGCGACAGACCGGATCGCTGACCGCCCTCCCGGCCGCCACCGACCCGGCTCCCACACCCGCGAGCCTTCCCGCCGTTGTATCCACCTCGCCTACAACCCTTTCCGAAGATCAACCCCCTCGTCATCCCGGCGCGCTTCTTGGCCGGGATCCACACGAGGAACCGCAGCCGGACTTGGTGGATTCCGGCCAAAAGCATGCCGGAATGACGGGGGGCTCGGTTACCGCAACGGATTCCTCCGGCAGCACGGCCACACCTGCCGCGCATACGGCTCCGGCCGCACAGCCGGCACCGGCCAGCTTGGACGAGATTGCCCAGCGCGCAGCGACTTCCACGGCGTCCGGGTTGCCGAGGCGGCGGCGGGGCAGCACGCTGGCGGCCACGCATCCGGGTGGATTGTCGGCCTATTCCGGGGGTTCGAACGAGCAGGCGGCCGCGCCGCGGCGGCCGGCGTCGCCGCCATCCGCGCTGGGGGCGTTCCAGCGCGCGGTGAACGGCCGCCCGCAGCCGGCCGAATCGTCCCCGTCCGCAGGTTTGGAGAGCGAGTGATGACACCGTCCGCGACACATTTGAGCTGGCTGCTGGAGCAACTGCTGGCGCGCACCCCGCAGGCCCGGCACGCGCTGCTGCTGTCGGGGGACGGGCTCAAGATCTGCCATACGCCGGAGCTGGGCGTCGACAGCGCCGATCAGCTGGCCGCCATTGCCGCGGGGATCCAGAGCCTTTCGCACGGGGCGTCGGTCGAGTTCGGTGACGGCCGGGGTGGCGTGCGCCAGTCTATGACCGAGTTCTACGGCGGCATCCTGTTCATCGTGGAGGCGGGTCTGGGCGCGCACATCGCGGTGGTCGCCGCCGAGGACGCCGATGCCGGGCTGGTCGGCCACAATATGCGCGAACTGGTGGAACAACTCGGCGAGCATCTGGTCGCCATGCCCCGGGTGCGGGGAGCGAGCGTGTCGTGACCAGGCCAGACGAGAGTCCGGACCGGCTCTACACGGTGACCGGGGGACGCAGCCGACCGGATTCGGATGCGTTCGATCTCGTGACTCTCGTTGTCAGCGAATGCGATCCGACGCCGGGCATGCAGTCCGAGCATCGGGCCATCCTGGACATGTGCCGGGCGCCGACCGCCGTCGTGGAGATCGCGGCGGAGCTGCGGCTGCCGGTCGGCATCACCACCATTCTGCTGTCGGATCTGCTGCACGCCGGCCGGATCACGGTGCGCCATCCGCGCCACAACCCTGGCGTGCAATGGAATTCACTACCCGACACCACCACGCTCGAGAAGGTGCTCGTTGGACTCCGCAAGCTATGACTTCTGGAACCCCCGGGGTCGCGACCCCCGTCCCGCCCGCGCGGACGCCCCGCTGCACGCCGATGCCCGGCACGGGTTGAAGATCGTCATCGTCGGCGGTTTCGGGGTCGGCAAGACCACCATGGTGCGCTCGGTCAGCGAAATCCGGCCCCTGGACACCGAAGCCACCATGACGCAGGTCGGCTACGGCATCGACGATCCGGCGGGTGCACCCGAGAAGACCACCACCACGGTCGCTTTCGACTTCGGCCGGATAACCATCGACGCCGAGCACGTGCTGTATCTGTTCGGAGCGCCCGGCCAGGAACGGTTCTGGTTCCTGTGGGACCGGCTGTTCACCGGCGCGCTGGGGGCGATCGTGCTGGTGGATCAGCGCCGCATCGAGGACTCCTGGTACGCCATCGACCGGCTCGAGCATCAGGGCACGCCGTTCGTGGTGGCGTGCAACAACTTCGGCGGTGACGCGCAGCTCGACGAGGTGCGCGACGCACTCGACCTGGATCCGCAAGTGCCGCTGGTGGATTGCGACGCACGCGATCGGGAGTCCTGCCGGGACGTGCTGATCTCGCTGGTGGAACACCTCTACACCCCGGAGACCGTCCGATGACCTCGCCCGCACCCGGCCCGGGCGGCTGCCCGGTGGCGCACGACGCGGTTCCCTTGAGCGGACCGCGCTTTCACACCGACCCGCACAGCCTCTACCGCGAGATGCGCCGCGACCACGGCGCGGTGGTGGCGGTGGAACTGCCCGGCAACGTGCCCGCGTGGCTGGTGATCGGCTATCGCGAACTGCATCAGGTCACCAGTTCGCCGGAGCTGTTCCCGCGCGATGTGAGCCTGTGGAACCAGTGGGGCAATATTCCGCCGGACTGGCCGCTGCTGCCCATGGTCGGCCAGCCCATGCCGTCGATCTACTTCACCGCCGGGGCCGAGCATCTGCGGCACGTGGCCATGGTGGAGCCCGCTCTCGAAGGCGTCGATCCATTCGAATTGCGCCGGGTCTGTGAGAGTTTGGCGGATCGGCTGATCGATGTCTTCTGCGGTCGCGGCAGCGCCGACCTGGTGGCCGACTTCGCCGAACCGCTGCCGGTGCTCGTGCTCGCGTGGCTGCTGGGCTTCCCGGACGAGGAGGGCCCGGAGCTGGCGCGCGCCATGAAGACCATGGCCGACGGCACCGCCGAGGCCCAGGCCGGGTACATGGCCTTCATGGGGCACATGCAGAATCTGCTGGCCCGCAAGCAGGCCGCGCCCGGCGACGATCTGGTTTCGCGCATGCTCGCGCACCCGGATGCGTTCTCCGACACCGAATATGTGCTGGACCTGATGGCCGTCACGGCCGCCGGGCATCTGCCGACCTCGGACTGGCTGGTGAACTCGGTGGGGCTCATGCTCACCGACGACCGTTTCGCGGCCGCGCTGGGCGGCGGCCGCCGCAGCGTGGATCAGGCCATGAACGAGGTGCTGTGGGAGGACGCCCCCACCTCGATCCTGGCCGGTCGCTGGGCCGCTCGCGACACCCGGCTGGGCGACAAGCTGATTCGCGCCGGCGACCTGCTGCTGCTCGGCCTGGCCGCGGCGAACACCGATCCGCATGTGCGCCAGAGTGTTTCCGGCGACAGCGCCGTACATCACGGCAACAGTGCGCATTTCGCGTTCAGCCACGGCGAGTACCGCTGCCCGTTCCCTGCGCAGCACATCGCCGAGATCATCGCCCGGACCGGGATCGAGGTGCTGCTGGATCGGCTGCCCGATATCGACCTGGCCGTGCCCGCGCAGCATCTGGTCCGGCGGCCGTCTCCGTTCCTGCGCGGAATGACTTCTCTTCCTGTTGTTTTCACGCCTGTACGCGCCGTCGGAGGTTTTCTGTGAGTTCTGCATGCCCGCACGCCATCGCCATCGATCCGATGGTCGGTGACCTGGCCGGGGAGACCGCCCGCCTGCGCGAGGCCGGACCGCTCGCCCGCATCGACCTGCTCGGGGTCGAGTCCTGGACCGTCACCGACCATGCGCTCGCCCGCCAATTGCTCACCGACACCAGGCTTGTCAAGGACATCAATGCCTGGGGCCTGTGGCAGTCCGGTGCGGTGACCCGCCAGTGGCCGCTCATCGGCATGATCGACGTGGGCCGCTCCATGTTCACCGTGGACGGCGCCGAACACCGCCGTCTGCGCATCAAGACCACCCAGGCGCTGACCCCGCGCCGCCTGGAGGAGATGCGCCCCGCCATCGAGCAGATCGTCGCCCGCCTCCTCGACGACCTCGAAAATGCCGGTCGCGCAGGCGAAGTCGTCGATCTCAAGCAGATCTTCGCCTACCCCCTGCCCATGCGGGTGATCAGCGACCTCATGGGTGTCCCGCACAGCGACGGCCCCATGCTGCTGGAAAGCTACAAGGCGTTCTTCTCGGTCATGACGCCCCAGGACGAGCGCCTGCGCGTCATCGAGAACCTGAACGCCTACTTCGCCGATATGGTCGCCCGCAAGACCGCCGAACCCGGCGACGACCTCACCAGCGCGTTGATCCTCGCCGACGAGGGCGGCGAACCGCTGACCGCCGAGGAGGTCGCGGGCAACCTCCAGGCCCTGGTCGCCGCGGGCCACGAAACCACGGTCAGCCTCATTCTGAATGCCGTGCGCGCCTTGCTCTCCCGCCCCGAACAGCTCGACAAACTCCGCTCCGGCGATATCGAGTGGAAGCAGGCCATCGAGGAAACCCTGCGCTACGACGGCCCGGTGACCCACCTGCTCATGCGCTTCGCCACCGAGGACATCCCCGTCGGCGACACCGTCATCGAGCAGGGCGCGGGCGTGGTCATCTCCTATCGCGCCGTGGGCCGCGACACCACCCTGCACGGTGACGACGCCGACGAATTCGATATCACCCGCCCCACCGCCGCCCGCAATATCTCCTTCGGCTACGGCCCGCACATCTGCCCCGGCGCGGCTCTGGCCCGCCTCGAGGCCGCCATCGCCCTCCCCGCCCTGTTCGACCGCTTCCCGAACATGAAGCTGGCCGTCCCGGCCGACGAGATCGGCCACCTCCCGGTCATGACCCAGAACGATCTGACGGGTCTGCCACTGCGTCTGTCCTGAGCCGTCCGCTCCCCAAAGCCCGCCCGGATCCCACCGGGCGGGCTTTTGGCGTGTTCTGTCACCCCTCATTCCACTCCCGGCGCACACCCGCGTCGCATACGCTGCAACGCGTTACATTTCGCCAGGGAAGGGGGCGATGTGTCGACGCGGATTCGAGGCGTGGCAACGGCCATCGCAGTGGCTCTGTTCGCTGGTACAGCACCCGGCGCAACGCGGGCGGAGACGTTCACCGCCACCGAAATCGGCTCGGTATCGGTGCCGCGGGCGAACTGCGGGCCGGGATCGTCGCCGGAGAACGGATTACAGGGGGATGTGCCCGCCGAGGAGCGCGGAAACGGGCGCAGCAGGCTGGGATATTCATGCAACTTGTTTCAGATTGGCGGGTTGCAGGAGCAGGGCGGCGGGGTTCTGTCGGTCACCTACGACCACTGCTCGTACACCAGTACGTTCTTCCCCGGGAATCTTCTCGATCCGGCCGCCCCGGGCGTGCATGTGCTGGATGTGAGCGATCCGGCCAATCCCGTGCGGACGGCCTCGCTCGATGAACCGGCCATGCTGGGCGGTACGTGGGAGTCGTTGAAGGTCAACAAGGAGCGGAAGCTGCTGGCCGCGACGGCGGTGCCGGTGGCCATGGGGACGGCGTACTTCTCGATCTACGACATCTCCGACTGCGCGCATCCTCGGCTGCTCAATCCGGGGGTGGGCACGAATCTGACCATGCCGCTGCCGTTTCTGTCGCACGAGGGCGGGTTCTCACCGGATGGCAATACCTACTGGGCGTCCGGGGTGGGGCCGGGGGTGCTGAGTGCGATCGACGTGCGTGATCCGGCGAATCCGCGGATCATCTGGCAGAGCGTGCAGGCGCTGACCGAGCACGGGTTCGGGATCAGTCCGGATGGGAACACCATGTTCCTGTCGGTGCAGACCGGGATCAATATTCTGGATATCAGTGCGGTGCAGCGGCGGGATCCGTATCCCGCTGTGCCGCAGCTGGCTACCTATCTGTGGGCGGACGGGCTGTTCAATCAGCACAGCGTGCCGGTCACCTATGACGGGCGGCCGTACATCTTCACGCCGGACGAGGCGGGGTCGGGCGGGGTGAAGATCCTGGATGTGGCCGATCCGCGAAATCCGCGGATTGTGCGGACGCTCAAGCTCGAGGTGAACCTGCCGGGGAACATCGATGACCAATGGCGTTCCGCCATGGGCGGTTCCGCGTACTCGTACGACTCGCACTACTGTGCGGCCGATCGGCCGAATGATCCGACGGCGCTGGCCTGTTCGTGGGGGCAGGCCGGGATCCGGGTGTTCGATGTGCGCCGGCTCGAGGACATTCGGGAGATCGCGTACTACAACCCGCCCGCCCAGACCGGCAAGGGCGCGGTGCTGCCCAATTCGCCGCACGGGATCTCCTCGAACCTGGGGCTGCCACTGTTCGCACTGGTGCCCCTGGTGCGGGATGCGTTGCAGGGGCGCATCGATCCGAATGTGCTGTTCGGACCGCGGCTGAATCAGACGGTGTTCGGGGATCTTTCGGCCGACTGGTGCCTGTCGCCCCCGGAGTGGCACGGCAGCCAGTTGTGGACCACCTGCTCGGACAACGGTTTCATGGTGCTGGAGCTCGACGCCTCGGTGTATTCACCTCCGGTGGACCAGGATTCGACCATTGGCTCGTAGCGCGCGGGTGGTGCGCACCGGGGCGGTGTTGCTGCTGGTGCTGGCGGCGTTCGGGCTCGGACGCTGGAGTGCGCCGCCCGAGACGCAGCAGGGGGTGCGGCTCACCGACGTCGATATCGGCTTCGCCCAGGACATGTCGACGCACCACGATCAGGCGGTGTTGCTGGCGCAGACGCTGGCGCGGGAGGTGACGCCGCAGATTCGCGCACTCGCCGATCAGATGAGCACCGCGCAGACGGCGGAGATCGCCATGATGCGCGGGTGGCTCGACCTGTCCGACCTGCCGCGCACCTCCGACGGATCCATGCGCTGGATGGGCGGGCACGAGCACGGCGGCGGGCATATGCCGGGCATGGCGAGCACCGGCGAGATCACCCGGCTGGCCGGATCGCGCGGCACCGACGCGGAAGTGCTTTTCCTGCAATTGATGGTGCGACATCATCGCGGCGGCGTGGATATGGCGCAGTTCGCCTATGACCACGCGAGCAATGCCCAGGTGAAGCGCACCGCACTCGAAATAGTGCGGCAGCAGGCCGCCGAAATAGGGGTCATGACAACCTTGCTCGCGACGCGGGAGGCGAATCCACTGCCCTATCCATAGGAATCGGCGCACCCCGGGAATGCGCGAATCATACGCTACTTGGTTTTGGGCACAAGCGCACCGCGACATCCCTGTGCCCGCGACCAAGCGCACCGTAGGTAGTGCGAGATACGATGCGCCAGAGTATGTTTCGATACGTGAGCCGATGATGCGAAGGGTCTGGATCGAAGGAGTCTCAGCGAACCGAGCACTACCGGAGCAACATCCGGACATGTATCGTGGGGCCCGATAGGGCAAACAGTTCGTATTCGATCCAATGCGATTGAATACCACATGAATTCAGCACATCGAGGTGCTGTCGCACACCGATCGGCAATCCGTCGGTGTTTCGTCCCGAGGGCAGTGGGATACCTGTTGCCGCGGCCGGAATCGGCTGTGGCGGCTTCCTTGTGATCCGCATTGCGGATTCGCATTTACGCACTGACACGCGTCCATTCGCAGGGGAACGGACCGTGCGCACAGGAGGTTTGCGTGGCTGACGACGCGGCACTTCGCTCGTATCTGACAAAAGCGACCCGGGAGCTGCAGGACACCCGCCGCCGCCTCGGCGAGCTGGTGGCACAGCGCTCCGAACCCGTTGCCATCGTGGCCATGGGCTGCCGATACCCGGGCGGGATCAGCTCGCCGGACGGACTCTGGGAGTTCGTCGCGGGCGAACGCTGCGCGGTTGCCGACCTGCCCACCGATCGCGGCTGGGATATGGCCGCCCTCACCAATCCGAACTCCGACAGCCCCGGGGCCACCTATGTGCGGCGCGGCCACTTCGTGGACACCGCGGGCGATTTCGACGCCGCGTTCTTCGGCATCAGCCCGCGCGAGGCCCTCGCCATGGACCCGCAGCAGCGGCTGCTGCTGGAAACCACCTGGGAGGCCCTGGAGAACGGCGGCATCGACCCGAAGTCGCTGTCGGGCAGCGACACCGGCGTCTACATGGGCGTCGGCGCGCAGGAGTACGGCGCGCGCGTCTACCGCGACGACAGCGGGCTGGCCGGGCACCTGACCACCGGCACCACGGTGAGCGTCGCGTCCGGCCGCATCTCGTATGTGCTGGGCCTCAACGGTCCCGCCGCCACCATCGACACCGCCTGCTCGTCGTCGCTGGCCGCCATCCATCTCGCCGTGCGAGCGCTGCGCTCCGGCGAATGCGGGCTGGCGTTGGCCGGCGGCGCGACCGTGGCCTGCTCCCCCAGCATTTTCGTCGGCTTCTCCCGCCTCGGCGCGCTGGCCCCCGACGGCCTGTGCAAGCCGTTCTCCGCCGCCGCCAATGGCTTCGGCGTCTCCGAGGGCGTGGGAGTCCTTGTCCTGCAACGCCTCTCGGACGCCCAGCGGGAGAACCGCCCCGTTCTCGCCGTCATCCGCGGCACCGCCATCGGCCAGGACGGCGCCTCCAACGGCCTGTCCGCCCCCAGCGGCCCCGCCCAGCAGCGCGTCATCCGCGCCGCACTGGCCGACGCCGGCCTCACCCCCGGAGACGTCGACGTGGTCGAAGCCCACGGCACCGGCACCAGCCTCGGCGACCCCATCGAAGCCGATGCCCTGCTCGCCACCTACGGCCAAGCCCACTCCCCCGACCAGCCCCTATTGCTCGGCTCCATGAAGGCCAATATCGGCCACGCGCAGGCGGCGGCGGGTGTCGCGGGCGTCATCAAAATGGTCGAGGCCATCCGCCACGGCGTGGTCCCGGCCATCCCCGGCCTGAACGAGCCCACACCCCAGGTGGATTGGTCTTCCGGCACCGTACGGCCCGTCGCCGAAACCATGCCCTGGCCCCAATCCCCCACCGGCATCCGCCGCGCGGGCGTCTCCGCCTTCGGCATCAGCGGCACCAATGCCCACGTGGTGCTGGAGCAAGCGCCCACCCCCACCGACTCGCACGCGCCCGGCGACGACGTGCCTTCGGCCACCATGGCTTCCGACCTGGCAGCTCGCCGGAATGACAAGGGCACCGGGCTGCCCAACGGCGCAGATTCGACCGGAGCGGTCTCGCTCGACGGGAGCGTGGCCGCCAACGGTGCGCCCGGTGGCGGGCGGGTCGCAATCAACGGCACCCCGCTCCCGGAGAACGCTGAGCTCCCGGCGGTTGCTTTGCCGCTGTCGGCGCGGACCGAGGCGGCGCTGGCCGATCAGGCCGCACGGCTGGCGGAGTGGTTCGAGCGGCGGCCGGAACTCGAGCCGCTCGACGTGGCGTATTCGCTGGCCGGCGGGCGGGCCCGGTTCGAGCATCGAGCCGTGGTGGTCGGGCGGGATCGGGAAGAGGTGCGGCGTGGGCTGGGGGCATTGGCCTCCGGGGAACCCTCGGCGCAGGTTGTGGCCGCGCGGGCGGTCGATTCCATTGGCGGGGCGGTGTTCGTATTTCCCGGGCAGGGGTCGCAGTGGGTGGGGATGGCCGGTGAGTTGTTGGACGGCGCACCGGTTTTCGCCGACCACATCGCGGAGGTGGAGCGGGCATTCTCGGCGCATGTGGAGTGGTCTTTGACCGATGTGCTGCGGAATCGGGCGGGGGCGGCGGATCTGGAGCGGGTGGATGTGGTGCAGCCCGCGCTGTTCGCGGTGATGACTTCGCTGGCGAAGCTGTGGGAGTCGATGGGGGTTCGGGCGGCGGCTGTCATCGGGCATTCGCAGGGGGAGATCGCGGCGGCGTACATCGCGGGGGCGTTGAGTCTGGCGGATGCGGCGCGAGTGGTGACGTTGCGCAGCAGGGCGATCACGGCCTTGGCCGGACGCGGCGGCATGGTGTCGGTGGCGCTCACGCCCGATGAGGTTGCCGAGCTGATCGAGCCGTGGCAGGGGCGGCTGTCGGTCGCGGCGGTCAATGGTCCTGCCGCGGTGGTGGTTTCGGGTGATTCCGGCGCGTGCGACGAGCTGGTCGCGGTGGGCGAGGAGCGCGGGCTGCGGGTGCGGCGGATACCGGTGGACTACGCCTCGCATTCGGCGCATGTCGAATCAATCAGTGCGGCAGTGCATTCCGAGCTGGCCGGGGTGCAGGCGAAGGTCAGCGATGTGGCGTTCTTCTCCACGGTGACCGGCGGGCGGATCAGCACCGGCGAGCTCGGAACTGAGTACTGGTATCGGAATCTGCGGCAGCGGGTGCGCTTCCAGGAGGCCGTGCGGGCCGCGGGTGAGCTGGGGTACCGCGCGTTCCTCGAGGTGAGCCCGCATCCCGTGCTCACCACCGCGATTCAGGACACCCTGGACATCGCCGGCTGGGGCGCGGAAGCCGCGGTGGTGGAATCGCTGCGCCGAGACGACGGCGGGATGCGGCGATTCCTATTGTCCGCCGGGCAGGCCCAGGTTCGCGGACTCACACCGGACTGGAGCGCACGACTGTCCGCGCTCGGTGCTCGGCGAATCGCCCTGCCCACCTATGCCTTCCAGCACAAGCGCTACTGGATCACCGACGACGGCGGTTCCGGCGACGGCGCGGGGCTGGGGCTCACGCCGCTCGGACATCCGATTCTCGCTGCGGCACTACATGATCCAGAATCGGCAGCGGTGACCTTCACCGGGCGGCTGGGACTGGATACCCATCCCTGGCTGGCCGATCACGCGGTGCACGGCACCGTGCTGCTGCCGGGTGCCGCGCTCACCGAGCTGGCGTTGTATGCCGGTGAGCAGACCGGGCATCCGCGTGTGGCGGAACTCGTGCTGAGCGAGCCGCTCGTGCTGCCGCAGCAGGGTGGACTCACCCTGCGCGTGGTGGTGGCCGAGCCGCTTGCCACCGGCGCTCGGCCCGTTCGCATCTATTCTCGTCCGGCAGAGGATGATTCGGCCGCGTGGAGTCGGCACGCGGAGGGCGCTGTCGCCGCCGATGCCGCCCCCACCGGGACCCTGGGCGCCTGGCCGCCGCCGACTGCCGAATCCATCGATATCTCCCGCCATTACGACCGGCTGGGCGACGAGGGGTACGAGTACGGGCCCTCCTTCCGTGGCCTGCGCGCCGCCTGGCGGACCGGTGACACGGTGCTCGCCGACGTCGCCCTTCCCGAATCCGCTCCCGGCGCGGACAAATTCGCCGTTCACCCGGCCCTGCTGGACGCGGCCCTGCACGCACTCGGCTTCGGTGGTCAGCTGAGCACCGGCGACCCGGACCGCATCCGCCTGCCCTTCTCCTGGGAGGGCGTCTCCGTCTACGCGGTGGGCGCGACGGCCCTGCGCGTGCGCATCCTCCCGCGCGGCGAGGAGCGAGTCGCACTCGAATTGTTCGATGCCGCAGGCGCACCCGTCGCCGCCATCGACGCCCTGGTGCTGCGCTCGATCTCCCGCAGCCAGCTGGCCGCACACACGACGACCGCCCGCGACGGCCTGCACGGCGTCGACTGGCAGCCGGTGCAGATCACCGGCGCCGCCCCGAACACACGCGAGTGGGCTGAGCTCCCCCTCGCCGCCGACATCCCGGCCCGCCCGATCACCGTCCTGCGCTACGGGATGGAATCCCCTGCGGCCGGCGTAGTGGACACCGAGCCGGCCATGGCCGCAACAGTGCACGCCGAACTTGCCACGCTGCTGTCGCGTGTTCAGGAATGGCTGGCCGACGAACGGTTCAGCTCGTCGACGCTGGTCGTGGTGACCGCCCGCGCGGTGTCGGTGGCCGAGGGTGAGGATGTCCTCGATCTGGAGCACGCGCCCGGCTGGGGGCTGCTGCGGTCGGCGCAGACCGAGAATCCCGGCCGAATTCTCCTCGTGGACACCGATGCTCCGGAGGTCTGGCAGGACGCCGTCGCCGCGTCGGTGGCCAGTGGTGAAGCGCAGTTGGCGGTGCGGCGCGGGTTGGCGTTCGCGCCGCGTCTGGTGCGTGCGGACACCGATCTGATCGGGAATATCGGGGCGACAGCGGAACCGCGCTGGCGGCTGCGCACGCGGGGGCGCGGGACGCTCGACGGGGCCGGGCTGTCGGTGGAGGAATGGCCCGAAGTCGATCGGGCGCTCGCGGCCGGTGAGGTGCGGGTCGCGGTGCGCGCCACGGGCGTGAACTTCCGCGATGTGATGATCGCGCTGGGCGTGTACGCCGACCCGCGCGCCGACATCGGCGGTGAGGGTGCGGGTGTGGTCGTAGAGGTCGCCGACGATGTGACCGGACTGCGGCCGGGTGATCGGGTGATGGGCATCTTCGAGGGCATCGGCCCGCAGGTCATCACCGATCAGCGGTATCTGGGGCGGTTCCCGGACGCTTGGACCTTCGAGCAGGCGGCCACCACTTCGGCGGTGTTCATGACCGCCTACTTCGGTCTGCGGGATCTGGCCGGATTGCGCAGCGGGGAAACGCTTCTCGTGCATGCCGCCACGGGCGGTGTGGGCATGGCGGCGATCCAGCTGGCCCGCGCCTGGGGCGTGGAGGTGTACGCCACGGCCAGCCCGGGCAAGCAGAACACCTTGCGCGCCATGGGCTTCGACGAGCAGCACATCGGCAATACCCGCACCGTCGAGTTCGAGCAGCGGTTCCTGTCCGCCACCGGCGGTGCGGGCGTGGATGTCGTACTCGATTCGCTGGCACGGGAATTCGTGGACGCGTCCCTGCGGCTGCTGCCGCGTGGTGGCCGGTTCCTGGAGATGGGCAAGACCGATATCCGGGACCCGGAGCAGATCGCCGCGCAGTATCCGGGTGTGCGCTACCGGGCCTTCGATCTGTTCGAGGCCGGTCCGGACCGGGTCCAGGAAATGCTGGCCGAGCTCCTGACCATGTTCGAAGCCGGTACGCTGCAACCCCTTCCAGTCTCGGTGTGGGATGTGCGGCGCGCACCGGAGGCCCTGCGCTACCTCAGCCAGGCCCGGCACACCGGCAAGCTGGCGCTGCGCCTGCCCACCGCGTTGAATCCGGACGGCACGGTTCTGATCACCGGTGGCACCGGCGTTCTCGGCGCGCTGTTCGCCCGCCACCTGATCTCCGAGCACAACATCCGAAACCTGGTGCTGCTCAGCCGTCGTGGCCTCGCCGCCGACGGGGCCACCGAATTGGCCACGGAGCTGGCCGAATTGGGGGCGCAGGTGCGCATCGCCGCCTGCGACACCTCCGATCGGGCGGCCCTCGAGGCGGTGCTGGCCGATATCGCCCCCGAGCACCCGCTGACCGCGGTCATCCACGCGGCGGGCGTCCTGTCCGACACCGTCCTCACCGCCATGACCCCGGAGCAGCTGGCAATCGCCTTGCGCCCCAAGGTCGATGCGGCCTGGAACCTGCACCGCGCCACCGAGCGCCTGGATCTCGCCGCCTTCGTGCTCTTCTCCTCGGCGGCGGGCCTGCTCGGCTCCCCCGGCCAGGCCAACTACGCCGCCGGCAATGTCTTCCTCGACGCACTGGTCCAGCACCGCCGCCAGCGTTCCCTGCCCGCCCTGTCCCTGGCCTGGGGTTGGTGGGCCGACGCCACCGGCATGACCGGCCACCTGGACGAGCGCGACCGCGCCCGCATGAGCCGCTCCGGTTTCGTCCCCATGACCGCCGCGCAGGGCCTGGCCCTGTTCGACGCCGCCCTCACCACCGGCCGCGGTCTCATGGTCCCCGCCCGCCTCGATCTCGCGGCCCTGCGGCGCGCGGCCGACGCCGACGCGAATGCGATCCCGTCCATCCTGCGCGGCCTGGTGCAGGCCACCCGTCGGTCGGCATCGGCTGCGGCACAGTCAGATTCGTCGAACGGGCTGGCGCAGCGTCTCACCGGACTCACGGCTGCCGAACAGCAACAGGTCGTCCTCGCCACCGTGCGCTCCGTGGCCGCGGCCGTACTGGGTCACGACGGCCCCGAAGCCATCACCCCGTCCACCCCGTTCAAGGATCTCGGCTTCGATTCGCTCGGCGCGGTGGAGTTCCGCAACCGGCTACAGGCCGCGACCGGGTTGCAGCTCACCACCACGGTCGTCTTCGACCACGCCACCCCGGTCGCCCTCGCGGAGCACATCCGCACCCAAATCGCCCCGCCTCCACCGGATCCCACGGAAGCGGTCCGCACACAGATCGCCGCCCTGACCGATCACCTGGACGACCTGGGCGACGACCTCGGCGACATACCCGCCGAACAGCCGGAATTGGCCGAGGCGATCGAACGCCTCGCGCAAGCCTTGAACACGGTGGCCCCCGGCCTCCTCGGCACCACCACGGCCGCACTGAGCGGCAGCAACACCCCCGCTCTCACCGATGAGGAGATGTTCGCACTCATAGACGCGGAGCCCCCCGCCCTCCCGCCCTCGTCATCCGGCCAGGCGGCACCCTCGTCCTCCCCGCACGCCACACCCTCGTCCTCCCCGCACGCCACACCCTCGTCATCCCGGCATGCTTTTGGCCGGGATCCATTGCAGGCCGCCGAGAACGGTGTAGTCGGCGACCCCGGAATCGCCCCGCCGCCGACCTGGCCGCTCACCCGCTACCAGACCGACATCGTCGCGGTGGGGCTGCGCTATCCGGATCTGCCGCTGACGCAGGTCGGCGGGTACCTGCGCATCATGGGCGCGCTCGATGCCGAGCGCATGCGCGGGTGTGTCCGGCGCAGCGCGGAACGGCATGAGGCGCTGCGTATGCGGGTCGATGCGGCGGCCATGACGCAGTGGATCAGCCCGGAGGTTCCGGCGGTCGAGATCGTCGATTGCACCGGTGCATCCGACCCGAGGCGCGCGGCCGAGGAGTGGATGCGGCGGCGGACCGATGCGGTGCTGCCGCTGGATGGTCCGCTGTCGGAGCTGGTGATCCTCGTCGATGACACCGATTCCTTCGTGCTGTACGGGCGTTTCCATCATGCGGTGGCGGACGGCTGGTCCTCGGCGCTGGTTATCCGGCAGCTGTGTGCCGACTACCTCGGTTCGGCCGCCGCCGAGCTGCCCTCGCCCGGCTATCTCGAGATCGTGAACGAGCTACAGCGCTACCGGGATTCGGAGGAATGGGGCAAGGATCGCGCGAGTCTGCTCGCGCAGCTGGACGGGGTCGAACCGGCGCTGTTCGCCCGTGCGGCGACCGTGGCCACCCATCGGCGGCACAAGCACAGCCTGCATTTCGACAAGGCTGCGGTGGATCGCATTCGCGCTACGGGGCGGACCGTATTCGCCTACACCGCAACGGCTATCGCGGCGTACCTGCGGCGGATTCACCGGGACGGCGACATCGTGCTGGGTGTGCCGATGCTCAACCGGCAGACGCCGGAGGAGTTCCGCACCGTCTGCGACATGGTGAACATGCTGCCGCTGCGGATTCCGGTCGATGAGGATCGGCCGGTGCTGGAGCTGTCGGCGGGTGCCGCGAGCGCGGTGTGGGAACTACAGGCGCACCAGCGTTTCCCGGCCGGTGATCTGCACAGTGCGCTGCGGGAGAACGGCTTCACGAACGGTTCGCTGTTCGATGTCACGTATTCCTATGTGGCAGTGCCGGATCTGGCCGGCTCGGAGGCCATCGGCGGCGAGGCCGAACTGCTGTCGGCGGGCTACTCCCTCGATGTGGTGAATATCGTGGCCCGCGATTACGAGCGCGACGGGTCGCTGGATGTCGACATCTTCTATGCCGATGATGTTTTCGACGAGAACTTCCCGTTCCGCACCGCGCTGCGGCAGGTGCTCACGCTCATCGAAGCCTCGCTGACCGAACCGGACCGTGCTGTCGGTGAGCTGGCCTTGCTCTCGGCGGCCGAGCGGGAACAGATCGCGAACTTCGAGACGGGACCGTGCCAACCGCTCGATCCGGATGCCACCGTCGATCAGCTGATCGCCGCGCAGCTCGAACGCACACCCGACCTGACCGCGCTGGTCGGCGACGGGCCCGACGGCACCACCTGGAGCCTGGATTACGCCGAATTCGGCACTCGGGCCCGAGGATTGGCCGCCACCCTGCGCAATGCGGGCCTGCGCCCGGAGCAGAGTGTTCCGGTGATCCTGCCGCGCAGCGCAGAATCCGTGGTCGCCGTGCACGCCGTGCTCATGGCCGGCGGCGCGTATGTGCCGATCGGCGTGGATCACCCGGAACTGCGCGTGCGCGAGCTGGTGACGGGATCGGGTGCGCGGATGATCATCGCCGGGCCCGAATTCGAGGAACTGGCAACCGAACTCGGGATCCGCCGGATCGACCCCGATCCGGCGCTGCACACCGAAGCCCCGGTGCGCAGTACCACCCGCTCCACCGACCTCGCCTACGTCATCTACACCTCCGGTTCCACCGGAACCCCCAAAGGCGTGATGATCGAGCACCTTTCGGTCGTCAACCGGCTGGAATGGATGCAGCGCCGGTATCGGCTCACCGAAGCCGATGTGGTGCTGCACAAGACACCCGCCACCTTCGATGTCTCGGTGTGGGAACTGCTGTGGTGGGCGATGACCGGCGCCCGCGCCGCGGTGCTCGCTCCCGGCGCCGAGCGCGATCCGCGCGCCATGGCCGAGGCCGTCGGCCGCCACGGCGTGACGGTGCTGCATTTCGTACCGTCCATGCTCGGGCCGTTCCTCGATCACCTCACCGAAACCGCCGATTCGGCCACTGATCTCGCGTCGCTGCGCCTGGTGGTGTGCAGCGGCGAGGCGCTCACTCCGGCTCTGGTGAACCGCTTCCGGAAGCTCTGCGCACGACTGGGCCTGGATATCCGGCTGGCCAACCTCTACGGCCCCACCGAGGCCACCGTGGATGTCTCCCACTGGGATCCGCCCACCGGCGCGGACTGGATCGACACCGTGCCCATCGGCCGTCCGATCGACAATGTCGCACTGTCCGTGCTGGATTCACGCGGCCGCCGCACCCCGATCGGAGTGCCGGGTGAACTGAACATCGCCGGAATCGGCGTGGCCCGCGGCTATCTGGGGCAACCCGAGCAGACTCTGGCCGCCTTCGTTCAGGATTCGACGGCCCCCGGCGGCCGCCGCTACCGCACCGGCGATCTGGCCCGCTGGCTGGCCGACGGCACCCTGGAGTACTTCGGCCGACTCGACGACCAGGTCAAGGTGCGCGGCAACCGAATCACGCTGGGCGAGATCGAGAATCGGCTCGGTTCCTGCCCCGGCGTGCGCGCGAGCGTCGTGATCGACGAGCGCACCGCAGACGGCGGGATCGGCCTGGTGGCCTATGTGGTCGGCACCGCCAGGGCCGAGGACGTGACCGCACATCTGACACGGCTCCTGCCCGCCTACATGATTCCGTCGCGCATCCAGTTCCTGGACGAACTGCCGCTCACACGCAGCGGCAAGGTCGACCGCAAGGCCCTGCCTGCCGCCGATCGACCGACGACGGGAATCGTGGCTGCCCGCACCGAGATCGAGCGCGAGTTCGTGCGGCTCTGGGCGCAGGTGCTGGATCGCGATCCGGCCGGCATCGGCGTGCACGACGACTTCTTCAGCGCCGGTGGCGATTCCATTCTCGCGCTGCGACTGCGCACCGCCGCCGAACAGCGTGGCCTGGACGTCGACCTGGACGAGCTCTTCACCCGCCCGACCATCGCCGACCTGGCCCGCGCCGCCACCCGGCAGATCGCCGCGGGTCCGGCGGTGACCGCTCCGCTGGAGACCGTCCCGCTCATCGACCGCGCCTCCCTCACCGGTGTGGCCGATGCCTTCCCAGCGACGGCCCTGCAGCTGGGCATGCTCTACCACAGCCTGCAACACGGCGAATCCACCCTCTACCAGGACGTTTTCCGCTACCGACTACGTCTGCCCTGGCAGCGGGAACCCTTCCGGGCGGCGTATTCCGCCCTGGTGCGACGCCATCCGGCGCTGCGCTCGGACTTCGATCTCACCGGCCGCTCCATCCCGCTACAGCTGGTGCACCACAGCGTGCCGGACGCGCTCACCATCGGCGCCGAGGACGACCTCGACTTCGACGCCTACGTGCCGAATGCCGCACCCCTGCATCATCTTCACGTCACCCCGGCCGACGACGGCGTCACCCTGACCCTGCACTTCCACCACGCCATCCTCGACGGCTGGAGCGTGGCCACCCTCGTCCGCGAACTCCTCCAGGACTATCTGCACCGCATCGGCCTCCCGGTCCCCGCAATCGAATCCGCCTCGCACACACCGGCTCTACTCGCCGAGTACGCCCGTGACGAACAGGCGGCAGAACGCGATCCGGCGGCCCGCCGGTACTGGCAGGAACTGCTCGCCGACGCCACACCCGGCACCATCCCCTCCGCCCGGCCGTACCTGCCCCAGGACGAAACCGGCCCCAGCACGAGCACGCTGGTGCTCCCGCACTGGCTGCGGCGAGCCGTCCGAACCGCATCCGCCGTGCAGGGCCTCGCGCCCAAGGCCCTCCTGGCGACCGCCCACCTGCTGACCGTGCGCGCCATGTCCGGGGCGACCGACGTGCTCACCGGCGTGATCACGCACGCCCGGCCCGCACGGCCGGGCGGCGATCAGGTCGCGGGCCTGTTCCTCAACACCCTGCCGTTGCGTCTCGACCCGAACAGCACCGCCGCGACCTGGGCCGACACCGCACGCGCCGTCGATCGGCAGCTGCGCGAAAGCCACCGGCACCGCCGATTCCCGCTGCGCGCCATGATCGCCGACCACGGCGGCCCGCTGTTCGACACCGCCTTCAACTACGTCGACTACCACGGCTTCGCCGAACTGGTCGGCGTCCCCGAGGTGGAGATCACCGGCGTCGATATCGACGAGCAGACGAACTTCGCCCTGCTGGTGACAGCCGCCGTCGACCCTCGCAGCGACAATCTGGTGCTGCGCGTCTCGGCCGGCGACGACGGGATCACCGCCGCCCAGTGCGACGAGTACGCCCAGCTGTTCAGCGGCATCCTGGCAGCGCTGGCCCGCTCGCCCGAGCAGACGGTGGACCTGGACGCGGCGCGAGCCACCGACGTGGTGCGCCTCGTCGAGCAGGCCGCCGGACGACACCCCGAACGCGTCGCGCTGGTGGACGATGGCGAGTCGTGGACGTACCGCCGTCTCGCCGACACGAGCGAGCTCATCGCCGCGCGTCTCGGCGCCGACGGCGTGAAACCCGGCGACCGCGTGGCCGTCCGGCTGGACCGCTCCCCCGAACTCGTGGCTGTCGTCCTCGGCATCATGCGCGCCGGGGCCGCCCTGGTTCCGATCGATCCCAGCTATCCGGCCGAGCGCCGGGCAGCGGTACTCGCGCAGGCGACACCGGCACACGTGATCTCCCGCACCGCCGACCTGCTGCCGCCCACCGCGCCCGCAGCAGGCGACGCGGGTGCCCGGGAGTGGATTCCTCCGGTGCTGCATCCGGATTCGGCCGCGTATGTGCTGTTCACCTCCGGCAGCACCGGCGCGCCGAAGGGTGTCGTCATGCGCCATGGGGCGCTGGCGAATCTCGTCGACTGGCAGTTGCGGGCAGCGACCGGCGCCGGCGCTGTGACGTTGCAGTACGCGCCGCTCGGTTTCGATGTGTCATTGCAGGAGATCTTCTCCACACTGTGTGGGGGCGGGACGCTGCGACTGATTTCGGAGAAGCGGCGGATCGATCCGGTTGCGTTGTTGCGCACGGTGATCGACGGCGGGGTGGAGCGATTGCATCTGCCGTTCGTGGCCTTGCAGGGGCTGGCGGAGGCCGCCGTTGCCACACGCGAGTTCCCGACCACGCTGACCGCGCTGCTCTCGTCGGGGGATCAGCTGCGGGTCACGCCGGAGATTCGGGCGCTGTGTGCGGCGAATCCGGGGTTGGTGCTGGAGAACCAGTACGGGCCGACGGAATGCCATGTCACCACGGCGTATTCGATGTCGGGGGAGCCGAACCGATATCCGGCGCTGCCCCCTATCGGCCGCCCCATCGACGGGGTGCGGGTGCGGGTGCTCGATTCAGAGCTGCGACCGGTGGCGCGGGGTGTCACCGGGGAGATCTACCTCGGCGGCGCCTGCCTGGCACAGGGCTACGAGAACCGTGCCGCGCTCACCGCACAGCGGTTCATCGCCACCGAGAACGGTGAACGTCTCTATCGCACCGGCGATCTCGGGGTCGAGCTGCCGGGCGGTGAGCTGGTGTGGCTCGGTCGCGGCGATACCCAGGTGAAGGTGCGTGGTTACCGGATCGAGTGTGCCGAGGTGGAACTCGCCTTGACGCGGGTGCCCGGGGTCGAGTCGGCGGCGGTGCTGCCCTTGGAGCGGGATGGGATCGACGCGGTGCTGGCGGCCTTCCTGGTCGGTGGCGCGGATCGTCCCGAGCCCTCGACGGTCTCCGCCGAACTGCGGAAAGTACTGCCGCACTACATGATTCCAACCCGCTATCACTGGCTCGAGGCGATACCGGTCCTGCCGAACGGAAAGCGCGACGATCATGCCCTGCGCGCGGCGGCCACCGTCCAGGCCCGGCAGCAGCCGGCCGTGGGCCGCGCACCCGCCGATGAGCAGGAGCGGGCCATTGCCGAGGTGCTCGCCGAATTCGCCGGTGCCACCGCATTTTCCGCGGATACGAGCTTCTTCGAGGCCGGTGGCACATCGGTGGGAGCCATGCGCGCGGCCATGACGATCAGCAACCGCTGGGGCGTGGACATTCCGCTGGAGACCTTCATCTCCACCCCCACGGCCGCCGGACTGGCGACCGTGGTGCGGGCAGGCGGGGTACAAGACTCCTTCGATGCACTGGTGCCGCTGCGCACCGGCGATCCGGACCGGGCACCGGTGTTCCTGGTGCACCCCATCGGCGGCAATGTGCTCTGCTACGTCGAGCTGGCCGAAAACCTGGCCGGGCGAACGGTTTACGGTATCCGGGCAACCGGCATCGAACCGGGCACCACGCCGCTCGACGATATGACCGAACTCGCCTGCTCCTACATCGAAGCGATCCGCCGCACCCACCCCGATGGCCCGTACCACCTAGCGGGCTGGTCGTTCGGCGGATACGTGGCGCTGGAGATGGCGCGCCGGCTCCCGGAGCAGGATCTCGCACAGCTCGTGCTGCTGGACACCATCTGCCTGGGTGACGCCCCGATGACCCCGATCCCGGAGCGGGATCTCATCGTCTGGTTCTTCACCGAGCTGCTCTGGTACGCCCACGGCCCGCAGGCGAGCCCGGAGGAATTCGACACCACCGCAACCACCTCGGACGAACTGTTCGAGGTGATCCTGTCCCGGGCCATTGCCCGCGGCATTGTCGGCGGTGACGCCTCACCGCAGCTGATCCGCCGCCTGTACGGGGTCTTCCGCGCCAATTACGAAGCCACCGTGCGCTATCCGATGACCCCGCTGGACCGCGACCTCGTGGTGCTGCGGGCTCGCGATGCCCTGCCGCCCGCCGCGCACGCCGCACACCATCGGGTGGGCAGCATGTTCGACAGTCCCACCAATGGCTGGGATCGCTGGGCGGCACGGGAACTCGAGGTGGTCGCCGTCCCGGGCGATCACCTGACCATGATGTCTCGTCCCCACGTGGTCGAGGTGGCCCGGCAGCTGGCCGCGGTCCTCGATCGCGCCGAATCCCGGAATGCGGAGGTGGGCAACCGATGACGGTAGCCGAGGTGCACCGGCCACTGAGCCCGATGGAGCGGTGGTACTGGATCGCCGATCAGATCTCGCCCTTGAATGTTATTGCCCGCGTACGGCTTTCCGGTGCGCTGGCAGAATCGGCGCTGACCCGAGCGGCGGCCGACCTGGCCGCGGAGCATCCGCTGCTGCGGGTGAGCATCGCGGCCGACGCGGAGGGGAGGAATCCGGAATTCGTACCGGTCTACAACCCCGAAATCCCCATTCGCACGGTCACTCCCACCGCCGCCGCCACCGACGCCTGGGAGTACGAGGTCGATACCACCGAACTGGGCACCGCACTGGACTGGCGCACCCGCCCGCTGGCCCGGATCGTCGATATCGCCCATCAGCCCGGAACTCCGGGCGAGTACCACGACCTGATCCTGACGGTCTCGCATGTGATCGCCGACGGCACAACGGCCTTGGCGCTGCTGCGCGATCTGGTCGAGTACGCCGCCGGGAACCCGCCGGATGGACCCGCCGCGCATCGGCCGCCCCTGCCGCCCCTGGAGGAGTTGCTGCCCAGCGGATTCCAGGGTGTGCGCGGCCTGATCCGGGCCGTCGGCACCGCGATCGCCGACCAGGCGGTGTCGCTGGTGACCCGTCCCCGCCGGCTCGAACCGCAGACCGTGGTGGACGCGCACTCCCGCCGCACCCGCCTGTGGCATCGCGAATTGTCCGGCGACCAGCTGGAAGCGCTGATCGAGCGCTGCCGCGCCGAGGGTGTGACGGTGCACGGCGCGCTGACCGCCGCCATGGCGCTGGCCCTGGGCCGGGCCGTCGCGCCGGGGCAGAACGGCCGGATCGGCATCGGTTCACCCATCGACTTCCGGGGCGAACTGCACCCCGTGGTGAGCCCTGACGAGGCCGGGGCCTACGTCTGCACGGTCCCGTCCTTCCCGCGATTCGGGGAGGTCGACCTGTGGGACGTCGCCCGCGAGCTCAATCAGGACCTGCTGCGCCGCAAACGTTTCCGCCAGCACCTGGCCCTGATCGCCCTGCTGCGCCTGGCCACGCCGGAGTCGGTGTCCGCCTCGGCCCGCACGGTGGCGCTGCTGGACCAGCGCGGTCCGGGCAATGTGTGCATCTCCAATATCGGCCGCTACGACTTCCCCGAAAAGGCCGGGGACTGGGTGCTTTCGGGTGCGCAGTTCATTGCCGGCATCTCGATCAGCGGCTACTTCGTGGCCACCGTGAACACCAGTCACGGTGTGCTGCACTGGAATTTCACCTACATCGAGGGCGCGGTCTCCGACGCCCGCGCCCGGCAACTCGCCGATGATTCGCTCGAAATCCTGTCCCGTGAACTGACCCGGCCGGAACCGGCCGTACGGAAAGGCTGACAACGTGTCCCAAACCCGTGGAGCGGTACTGATCACCGGTGCGTCGACCGGCCTCGGCCGGGAGACGGCCCTGCGACTGGCCGATCGCGGCTTCCTGGTCCTGGCCGGCGTGCGCAAAGACACCGACGCCGACGACCTGCGACAGGCGGATGCGCGCATCGAGCCGGTCATCCTGGATGTCACCGCATCCGAGTCGATCGCTGTGGCGCACAAGGTGATCACCGAACGCGTCGGCGAGGCCGGGCTGGCCGGCCTGGTCAACAATGCGGGCGTGTGCGTGGCCGCGCCGATCGAACTGCTGTCGGCCGAGGACCTGCGCGCCCAACTGGAGGTGTCGCTGGTCGGTCCCGCCCAGCTGATCCGAACCTTCCTGCCACTGCTGCGGATTCGCGATGCGCGCGCCGAGCTGCGCGCGCCCGCCGGTCGCATCGTCAATGTGGCCTCGGGGGTGGGCCGGTTGGCGACGCCGTACCACGGTGCTTACGCCGCAGCGCAATTCGGCAAGATCGGCCTGTCCGACGCGCTGCGCCGGGAGCTCGCGCCGTTGTCGATCAGTGTGTCCATCATCGAGCCCGGCGCGGTGGCGACACCCATCTGGGGCAAGCTCGGCGAGGGCGCGGAACGCGTGCTGGCCGCCGCGCCCGCCGAGATCGCCGACCTCTACCGCGATCGCTTCCTGGCCTTCGTCACCGCGAACGGCCAACGCGCCCAGGCCAGCCGCACCACACCGGCGGCGGTGGCCGACGCCGTCGAGCACGCGCTGACCGCGCGCACACCGCGCACCCGCTATCCGGTGGGCGCGGATTCCAAGGCGGTGGCGGTGGCCACCCGTCTGCTGCCGAACCGGCTGCTGGACCTCGTCATGGAACGCACCAGCCCGGCCGTCACCGCCCCCAAGGAGGTGCGCGCGTGAAGGCCCTCATCGCGGGTGCGGGCATTGCCGGCCTGACCACCGCCGTCGCCCTGCGCAGGCACGGCATCGACGTCGAAATCCATGAGACCACAGCCGGATTCCGGAACACCGGCACGGGTCTGGGTCTGGCCTGCAACGCCACCGCCGCACTGGCCGAACTCGGTATCGATCCCACCGGCGGGCCCACCGGCAGCCCGCTGCGCCGATTCACCATTCACGGACCCACCGGAAACCTGGTGCGGGAGTTGCCGATCCGGCAGATCACCGCGGAACTGAACGCACCCATCGTGAATATCGGCCGCAACGACCTGATCGCGCTGCTGCGCTCCGCGGCCGCAGAGGTGCCGATCCACTGGAACAGCCCGCTGCGCGACTACGAGCACGACCATGACGGCGTCACAGCCACATTCGGCGACGGGGTCAGCGCGCGCGCCGATGTGCTGATCGGCGCGGACGGCATCCGCTCGGCGGTGCGGGCGCGCATTGCCGGAGACGAACCGATCAACGAGTACGGCTACGTCTGCTGGCTGGCCGTCCTTCCCTTCTCGCACCCGAACCTCGAAACCGGTGTGGCCCGCCACTATTGGGGACGCGGCACCCGCTTCGGCCTCATGGAGATCGGCGGCGGCCAGGTCTACTGGTGGGGCACCCGGAATGTCGGTGTCGCCGCCGCCCGGGACTGGCACGGCGGAAAGGCCGGTGTCGCCGCGGTATTCGCGGGCTGGGCTCCCGAAGTGGTCGAGGTCATCGAGCAGACCCCCGAGGAGTCCATCGTCATCGTGCCCGCCCAGGACCGGAACTTCCTGCCGCAGTGGGGCGACGGCCCGGTCACGCTCATCGGCGATGCCGCCCACCCGATGCTCACCAGCCTGAGCCAGGGTGCGAGCTCCGCCATCGAGGACGCGGTGGTACTCGGCCACGAACTGGCCACCGCCACGAATCCCCGTGCGGGACTGCGCAGTTATGAGAACGCCCGCCGGGAACGGACCCGCCGCCTGGTCGCGGACTCACGCCGCCTGAGCCAACTGGAGCAATTGCAGAACCCGCTGGCCGTGCGCCTGCGTGACCTCGCCGTGCAGGTCACGCCCATGAGCATGCTGCGGCGGCAGAACATGCAGCCCATGCGATTCCAGCTACCGACGCAGGCGCGCACGGTCGCCCGATGAGCAACCCGGCGGGTGCGACCCGCTACGCCGCCATGGCCATCCTGTGCCTGGCCGAACTGCTGGTGGTCATCGACAACACCATTATCAATATCGCGCTGCCCGCCATCGGGACGCAGCTCGGCGCGGGCTTCAGCGGCCTGCAGTGGTGTGTCGACGCCTACACCCTCACCTTCGCCGGATTCCTCTTGGCGGCAGGCACGCTCGGCGACCGCTACGGCCGCCGCCGGGTGCTCTACCTCGGCATGGTCGGCTTCGCCGCCATGTCGGTGGTGGCGGCGACCTCGGATCGGCTGGCCGAACTGGTCGGCGCGCGGGCGGCCATGGGCGTCTTCGCGGCAGCCATCTTCCCGGCCACCCTCGCCCTGGTCACCACGCTGTTCACCGATCGCAAGGAGCGTTCGATCGCCATCGGTGTGTGGGCCGGGGTGGCGGGCATCGCCATTGTCGGCGGGCCGCTCGTGAGCGGTTGGCTGCTGGAGCATTTCACCTGGCATTCGGTCTTCTGGATCAACCTGCCGGTGGCCGCCATCGCGATGGCGGGCACCGCGCTGTGGGTGCCCGAAGCCAAGGTCGCCGACCCCGCCCGGCTGGACATCGCGGGTGTGGTGCTGTCGATCGCCGGCATCGCTCTGCTGGTGTGGGCCATTATCGAGGCGCCCCGCTACGGCTGGACCACGCCGATCACCCTGACCGCCTTCGCGGGTGCGGCGTGCGCGCTGACGCTGTTCGTGCTCTGGCAGCTACGGGTGCGGGCTCCGCTGCTGGATGTGCGCCTGTTCAAGATGCGGCGCTTCGCCATTCCGGCACTGTCGATTTCGGTGGCGTTCTTCGCGCTGTTCGGATTCGTCTTCTTCTTCACCCTGTATTTCCAAGCGGTGCGCGGTTACTCGGCCATGGAGACCGGTGTGCGCGCCCTGCCCTACGCGGTCGGCATCATGATCGGCGCACCCATCGGCATGGCCCTGGGCCGCAAGCTGGGTACCGCGCCCACCGTGGCGGCGGGTCTGGCGGCCCTGTGCGGCGGGTTCGTGGTCGCGACCTTCCTGGACACGCACACCTCGTACGCGGCGGTCATTCTGCCGACCACGATTCTCATGGGTGCGGGACTGGGCCTGGTGCAGGGTCCCGCGACCGAACTGCTCATGTCGAATCTCGCCGAGGAGGACATGGGCGTCGGCGCCGCCATCAACGACACCACCCGCGAGGTGGGCGGCGCACTGGGCGTGGCGGTGCTGGGATCGGTGCTGTCCTCCAGCTACGCGCACGCCATCGCACCCGCCGTATCCGCCGCCGGAATACCGGAACACATCGTGCGCGAAGTCAATTCGTCGCCGTTCGCGGGATTGGCGCTGGCCGAGCAGATTCCGTCGCCACAGCTGCGGGAGCAGGCGGTCACCGTGGTCCGGGACGCCTTCGTGGACGGCATCTTCTGGACCGCCGGCGCCGCGGCCCTCGCCACCGGCGTCGGCGCGCTGCTCACCGCCGCGCTGCTGCCCTGGCGCGAAGGCCGCCAAACACCCGCCGCACCCGAACCACTCGCCGAGGAGGCCGCATGACCGAGCCGCAGTCCACCGAGATGAAATCCCTCCAATTGTCGGCGGGCACCATCGAATACCTGGACTCCGGCGGCTCCGGCCCGGTGCTGGTCTTCCTGCACGGCGCCATGAAGGACGCCCTGGTGTGGCGCGAGGTGGTGGCCGGACTGCCCGGCTTCCGCTGCGTCCGGCCCACCATGCCGCTCGGCAGCCACCGCATCGCCATGGAACCGGACGCGGATCTGAGCATCGCGGGCCTGGCGCGACTGGTCGCCGAATTCCTGCACGCCCTGGACCTGCACGACGTCACGCTCGTCCAGAACCATTGGGGCGCGGCGCAGACCATGCTGGCCGAGGGCTGCGCCGATCGGATCACCCGCCTGGTGCTGTGCGCCTGCGAAGCCTTCGACAACTACCCGCCGGGCCGGGCCGGGCGGGCCTTCGCCGCGGCCGCCCGCGTGCCCGGGGCGCTCGCCCTGGCCGGACGAGCCCTGCGCAATCCGGGCCTGCGCGCCCGCTACGCCGCAGCCGATCCGACCGCGCTACAACCCATTCCGTCCGATCTGGCCGAACGCTGGCTGCTCCCCTTCGCCACCGACGAGGGGGTGCGCCGCGATATCGGCAAGATCCTGGGCCAGCGCTACACCGCCGAGGACAAACGGCGATGGGCCGAAGCCACCGGCTTCCCCGGCCCGGTGCTCGTGGTGTGGGCGCGCGAGGATCAGCTCATGCCGCAGGAACACGGGCCGCGGCTGGCCGCCGGTTTCCCGAAGGCCCGCCTGGTGCGGGCCGACCACAGCCGCACCTGCGTACCGCTCGATCGGCCGGACCTGCTGATTCGCGAACTGACCGCCCTGTCCTCCGCATGATCGGGCCCCGCAGCGGGTATCACCGGCACGGCAGCCCACGCTGCCCCGCGAATCAGGGTGCGGGCGCGCCTGACGTCATGCGACACGCTCATACCGATGCTTAGCCCTGCTACCTTCGAAAACGCGGAACCCGCAAGGCAAGGAGCACGCCATGAGCATCATCGTCATGATCATCATCGGCCTCATAGCCGGCGCCATCGCCCGCCTCCTCGTTCCCGGTAAAGAGGACATGGGCTGGATCGCCACCATTCTGCTCGGCATCGCAGGCGGTTACGTCGGCGGCACGCTCGGCAGCCTGGTCTTCGCACCGCACAAGTTCGACTTCCGGCCACCGGTGGAGCACACCTTCGTCGGCGCCATCATCGGCGCGATCGTGATTCTGGTGATCTACAAGTTCGTGCGCAGCAGAGTCTGATCCCCAACCCGCATCGTCCAACCCCAACCCGCACTACGTCGAAGCACCGGTGAAGGTCGGCTACTTCCCATCTCGTCCGAGGTCAGGAGCAGCCATGGTCACCATTGTCGGCGGCGGCATCGCCGGTACCGTCCTCGCCGGGGCGCTGGCCCGAAACCGGGTCGCGGGAGACAGAACCTTTTGCCCCGCAACCGTTTTCGAGCGTCGTCCGGAATCCGGCAGTGGCGCCTTCCTGGTGCTCGACGGTCACGCCCACGAGGTGCTGACACGTCTGGGTGTCCCGCTCGAGGACCTGCACCGGGTCTCGCATCCGGTGCCGGGATTCCGGGTGCACCTGCGCGACACCACGATCCCCAGCGCAGGCCACCGCCTGTACCGGCGGCCCGATCTCATGGCGGCCCTGACCGGATTCGCCTGTGCCGCAGGGGCCGACATCCGGTTCGACCAGCCCGTCATCGATATCGATCCCGAGACCGCCACCGCCATCCTGGACGACGGCACCGCGGTCGAGGACGACCTGCTCATCGGCGCGGACGGCATCGACTCGCTGGTGCGGGCACGGCTCGAACCCGAGCGGATCGCCGAGTACGCGGGCCAGGTCGTCTGCTACGGCACGACGACCACCCCGGTGCAGCCGGAATCCGAAGCGGGCGTACTGCATTTCCACGGCCACGCCAGCGACAGCCCGCGGCCGGTCGGCACCTTCGGGCACTACTGGAGCGAGGGCACCGCGTTCTGGTTCGCCCGGCTCACCCGGCCGCCGGTTGCCCAGCGCGACATCGGATTTCATCCGGTCGACGCCTGGTGCGACATTGTTCGCACCGCCGCGCCCGGTATCCCGGGACTCATCGACACGTTGCTGGCGCACACCGACACCGTCCATGTGTCCAATACCCGCGATGTTCCGTTCCGGGATGCCGCGCCGCCGCGCACCCCGGTGCTGCTGTGCGGCGATGCCGACCACGCCATAACTCCGGCGGCGGGCCGGGGTGCGCGCGAGGCCATCGACGATGCGGCGGCGCTGTTCGAGGCGCTGCGCACGGGCGGCGATCCGGCGGCCGCCATGGCCGCGCGCCGCAGCGAACTGGCCGCCGAACGTGACCTGTCGGTCCCCGTCGCCCGCCCCGGACCTCGCTGAACCCGCACGCCCGCTACCGTGAAGAACAAGATCACGCGGCGGCGAGGAGGTGACCGGGATGCGACGGCGGGATATCCGCGCCGACGGCTACATTCGCGGTGTCCGGCTGGAACGTGACGCCCCGACCTCGGGTTATCCCTTCGATCTCCCGGTCGTGAACGCCCTCGCGAAGGGCGTCGACTTCGGCTCCGGCGTCACCTTCCTGGTCGGCGAGAACGGATCGGGTAAGTCCACCCTGGTGGAGGCGCTCGCGGTCGCCTACGGCTTCAACCCCGAGGGCGGCAGCGAGAACTTCAACTTCGCCACCCGTGCCAGCGAATCCGAACTCGGCAATCATCTGATCGTCGCCAAGTCCGGTCGCCGGCCGCGCACCAGGTATTTTCTCCGCGCCGAGTCCTACTACAACGTGGCCACCGAGATCGAGGAGCTGGACAGAGCACCCAGTTTCGGTCCGCCGCTCATCAACTCCTACGGCGGCGTCTCACCGCACGAACGCTCGCACGGCGAATCCTTCATCGACCTCATCACGCATCGGTTCGGGCCCGGCGGGCTCTATCTGCTCGACGAGCCCGAGGCCGCGCTCTCGGTGCGCGGGTGCATGGCGGTGCTGGCGCGCATGGCCGAATTGGCCGCGCGGGACAGCCAATTCATCGTGGCCACGCACTCGCCGATTCTGCTGGCGTTGCCCGGGGCCAGCATTCTCGAACTCGACGACGACGGCGAGATCCACGAAACCAGTTATGACAAGGCGCTTCCGGTGCGCTTGACCCGCGAGTTCGTGAACGATCCGGATGTCTTCCTACGGCACCTACTGGAGTCGTGAGCGCAACCCCGCCGCGAAGGCCCGGGCCGCCGCCAGATCGTCCGAGCTCGGGTGACCCTTGCGGACGCCGCCGACCGGTTTGAACGGGAACCAGGTGTCCCAGCCCTCGCAGCGGAAGGTGTCCACCACGTCGAAACCCTTGCGCTGCAACGAATCCACCACGGGTTTCATGAAGGGGCGCACCGGCACTTCGGAGAAACCGCTGGTCGCGAAGACGAAGGCGCGGCCATGCTGTCCGTCCGGGAGGGCCCGCACGAAGTCGCGCAGTTCGGGGTACATGGCCTGATGACGCACCCCCGACCCGAATCCCACCAGGTCGTAGCCGAGGAGCGTGGCCGGATCGAGGTCCTCGGGGCCGACCACCTTGGCCTGCAGCACCTCCCCCATCGCGTCGGCGACCCGCCGGGTATTGCCATGGGACACGGACTTGCACACGATGATTGCGTTCATATCTCGTGGACACCGCCCGATTCTCGACCGTGACACCGACTTCGTGTGGCCTGCGTCACCGCGTCAGCGTGCGCACCGCATCGGCCGCACCGAGCTTGTCGGGATTGCGGACCGCGTACAGCCGCGCGATCCGGCCGCCCTCCACCTCGATGACCTGAATGGTATCCAGGCTTTCGTCCACCGTGGACCGCACCAGCAGCGCGGGCCGGGCGTTGTACTCGCCGAACTCGACCCGCATGCCCGCCATATGCTTTCGCGCCAGCCCCAGCAGGTAGTTCACCACGGCTTCGGCGCCGAGAATCGGGCGTCGCGCGGCGTGCACCCGACCGCCGCCGTCGGTGATCTGCACGACGTCCGGGGCCAGCACATCCATGAGGGTCTGCACGTCACCGGTGCGAATGGCCGCGAGGAAGGTGCCGATCACGGCCTGGCTGGTGTCGCTGTCGGTGTCGAAGCGCTTGCGGCGGGCGTGTACATGCTCGCGGGCGCGGTGTGCGATCTGGCGCACGGTGGTGTCGGTCTTGCCGATCATGTCGGCGATCTCGACCAGGCTGTGGCCGAACACCTCCGACAGCACGAAGACCGCACGCTCGGCCGGGCCGAGGGTCTCCAGCACGAGCAACATGGCCATGGACACCGATTCGGCCAGCAGCACATCGTGACTCGCGTCGGGTGCGGTGCGAATCGGCTCCGGAAGCCAGCTGCCGACGTAATCCTCGCGGCGACGCTTCACCGTCCGCAGATGATTGAGCGCCTGCCGGGTGACGATCCGCGTCAGATACGCGCGCGGATGCTCGACCTCATCCGCGGGAACGTCACGCCAGCGAATATAGCTGTCCTGCAAGACATCTTCGGCATCAGCGGCACTGCCCAGCATTTCGTAGGCGATGGTGAACAGCAGCGGCCGCAGCCGATCGAACACCTCCGGGTCGCTGCCTTCGCGCACCGCGATCACATCACTCATGGCTCCCCCTCCGTCCACCGCCCACCCTACGGGCCGGTTCCGTCCCCGGATGGGCGCTCGCCGGCCTCAGTCGTGGGCGTGCATGCGCGCGATCACTTCGGGCCGGCGCAGCGGCGGCACCGTCTTGGGCGGGACCTTGCGATCGGGTAGCTGCTCGAGCAGCCGGGTGGTGGTGGCCGCGATCTCGGCGACGGCGGCATCGACGGCGGCGCGGTTCGAATCGGAAATGCTCGACAGCCCGCCGACCTTGCGCACGTACTGCAGGGCGGCCGCCTGGATCTCCTCAGGTGTGGCCGCTGGTTCCAGCCCACGCAGGGCGGTGATGTTTCGGCACATGACCCGAGGCTAGCCCGCCCCTCCGACATCCGTCACGGTCCGCCGCTCACGCCCCTCCTCGCTGCGCTCGTCGGTGCGTGCGCGACGCGCGCTGTGCTGATGGTTCGCTCACTTCGTTCGCTCACGGGGGTGCAGGGTGACGGGGATGGCCGACGGTGAGAGCACGAAGTCCCGGTTCGAGGGCCGCACGGTGTAGTCCGGATCCGGGACGGGCCGCCAGCGGGCGAGCAGGGCCGCCGAGGCGAGCGCGATCTCGAGCATGGCGAAGTGGTCACCCAGGCAGCGGCGGCGACCCACGCCGAAGGAGAGACTGGCCTTCTTGGCGGTGTCATCGGCGCGCTCGGGTGACCAGCGGTCGGGGTCGAAGTGCTCGGGGTGCGGGAAATTGTGCGGGTCGTGCTGAACCATGTAGGGGCTGAACATGATCGCGGATCCGGCCGGGATGGTGACCTCACCGATGGTCAGATCGGCGACGGAGTTGGCGGCGCTGATCCACGGACCCCAGAAGCGAATCGTCTCCGCCACAACCTGTTTGAGGTACGGCAGGGCTTCGAGGTCTGCGGGGCGAATGCCCTCGGGCCCGACCACGGCGTCCAGCTCCGCGTAGAGCCGCTCGGCCACCTCGGGATGGCGCATGACCTCGTGCCAGAGCCAACCGGCAAGGGAGGCCATGGAGCCCACACCACCGGCCAGCATGAGAATGGCCTCGTCGATGATGTGATCATCGGACAGGGTCGCCCCCGTCTCGGGATCGGTGTGGCGGATGAGCGCCGACACCACATCATTGAAATCCTCGTCGCGGCGGCGGTATTCGGCGATCACCGCGCCCACGGCCCTGCGCAGGTGACGGGCCTTGGTGCGCCAGCGCCAGTTGGAGATGACGCGCAGCCGGCGAATCTGCGGTGGCATGGCGGTGCGAATGATCACCTGGGACAGCAGCCACGGAATATTGTCGCGGATCTCGTGCCGGGCCGACGCGCTGAAATCCGCGGTGAACAGGGTCGAGGACACGGTGTCGAGCACCAGCCCGTGCGCCTCGTCCATGAGGTTGACCCGCCCGCCCGCGGGCAATCCCGCCGACCAGGCGTTCGCGATGTCGGAGGCCGACTTCGAATACTCCGCCAGCCGGCTCTGCCGCAGTGACGGCGAGATCATCCGGCGGCGCAGCTTGTGTTCCGCGCCGCGCAGCACATTGACCGATCCGCCCGCCACATCCTCGATGGCCTCGCGCAGATCCTCCCGTTCGAATTCGGCGTCGCTCACGGCCACCTGACGCACCAGCTCCGGGGTGGTGAGGATGTAACCGGTCTTGCGGCCGAACCGCATTCGCACGATCGGGCCGAGCTGCCCGACCGCGGTGACGAAGCCGGGCGCGTTCCGCAGCGCCTGCAGGCTGTGCCCGACCAGCGGCAGACCGCCCGGGGCGCTGGGGATCTCGGACAGCGTGCGCGGCAGCGCGGCGGCCGGTCGCTGCGCGGCCTTGTCGACGGCCTCGGTGTAGACCTTCAGAACCGCTGCGGTATAGCGGGATTGGCGGACCGAACCGGCATGCTCGCCGAGCACCGCGCGCATTCCCGCGAGAGCGCTGCGATCGGCCGCGAGCTTGGCGATGGCGTCCGCGAGGGCCTCGACGGAGTGGTCGGCGCTGCGGAATCCGCCGCCCGCTGGCACGGTTTCGTCCAGCACGGGGTCGCAGTAGATGACCGGCAGGCCCACCGCCACCGCCTCCAGCAGCACCATCCCCTGCGTCTCGAAATCGCTGGACGGGAACAGCAGGGCGTCGGCCGCCGTCATGGCTTCGAGGCAGGCGGCACTGGAGACCTTGCCGTGCAATCGGATTCGCTCACCGAGCCGATTCTCGGCAATATAGGCCGCCGCGACGCCACGCAGATCCCCGTCACCGTAGATGTCGAGGGTGCTGTGCGGCGAGCGCCGCACGGCGTCCAGGGCTTCGAGGAATCGCTTCTCCGCCGACAGCCGCCCGCACCAGATCAGCCGCAACGGCCCGTCCACCGGATGCTCTTGCGGTTCGAGCCCTTCCAGCACCGCGTCATCGACCCCATTGGAGATCACCCGAATGGGTTTGGTGAGCCCGTGCGCGACCATGAGGTCCGCGAAGTGGCGGGTCGGCACGATCACCCGATCGGCGGCCTGCGCCTGGCCGCTCATGGTCCACCAGGCGTGCCGCGCCGCCCGGCTCTCGGCCCGATGCGGCATGTGATGCGCGTGCGGGACGTACCGCCCGTGCAGCGCGCGCAAGGCCAGCGCCGTCGCGTACGGCGCGGGCGAGGTCTCCCGAATGAAGGCGTCATCGCGGCTGTGCGCGGTGTGGATCAGCGGAATCCGGTGCCGCCGTGCGGCTTTCATGCCGATGATGGCCACGCCGTAGGTGGAGTGCGTGTGCACGACATCGAAGGGCCCGCGCGCCGCGAACTCGGCATCGACCAGCGCGTCATTGCGAGCTCCGGGCGCGACCACGGCTAATCCGTTGAGCGCCAGCGATATCGATCGCAGCTCCACGACATCGGGTTCGGCGCTCGCCGCCCCGCCCCCGGCCTGCGGCGGCACGAAGAGCGTGACCCGATGGCCCGCCCGTGCCAGCCCCCGTCGCAGCGAGTCGACCGCCGTCTGAACTCCGCCGAGCGTGTCCGGGTGATAATCCGCGAAGAACGCGATGTGCATTCGCCGCACTGTACCGATGCGGTACACCGGTTGAAAAGGCATCATTTCCATGGTCTGGACGCCGTAACAGGAACCTCGGACTGTCGATAGGTCCTGTACCGATACAGAAAGCAGGCCCGTGCGCATTGCGATTCCGCTCACCGGAACCCGAGGCGACGTGCACCCGGTTGTCGCTCTCGGGATCGAACTCCGACGGCGCGGGCACGACGTGCTGTTCGGCGCGCCGCCCAACCTGGTGGACTTCGTGAAATCGGCCGGCCTCGCGGTGCAGTCCTGCGGACCGGACATTCAGCAGCTCTACAGCTCCGAGGCCGGGCAGCAGGCGCTCGCGGCGGGCAATACGCTGCGGCTCATGCAGCTGGTGGCCAAGCAGATGGCCGGATACGCGGAGCAGATGAACCGCGAGGTCGTCCAGGTGTGCGCGGGCGCGGACCTGATCGTCGCCAGCACCGTCACCGAGGATCGCGCGAGCTCGGTGGCCGAGGCGATGGGGGTGCCGCTGGTCAGCCTGCACTACTTCCCGTGCCGGGCCAACAGCGCCTATCCGTTCCCGGGTGCGCTGCCCGCGCACTGGAGCCCGCCCGCGGCCGTCAATCGGGTCACGTGGACGGTCGCGGAGAATCTGCGGCGAATAGCCTTTCTGCCGTATTTGAATGCGCTGCGGGCCGATCTGGGGCTGCGCAAGTCGTTCGCCAGCCCGGCGGCCGTGCTGGCGCGCGCACAGGTGCCGGAGATCCAGATCTACGATCCGGCGCTGGTGCCCGGACTGCCGCAGCAGTGGGACGCGCGACGGCCCTTCACCGGGTTCCTGACCCTCGACGACGACACCCGGGCCGCCGTGGGCGATCTGAACGGCGATCACGACGGCATCCTGCGCTGGATCGACGCGGGCGAGCCGCCGGTGTTCTTCGGCTTCGGCAGCATGCCGATCAAGGATGCCGCCGCCGTGCTGACCATGGTCGACCAGGTCTCGGCCCGGCTGGGCGTGCGAGCGCTGGTGAGCGCGGGCTGGAGCGATCTCGATATCGCGAAAGCCCATGCGGGCGAACATGTCCGGGTGGTCGGGGACTTCGCGCACGACCGGGTGTTCCCGCGCTGCCTGGCGGCGGTGCACCACGGCGGTATCGGCACGCTGTTCGAGAGCCTGCGCGCCGGGCTGCCGACGCTGGTGTGCTCGGTGTCGTTCGATCAACCCATGTGGGGCGGGCAGGTCACCAAGCTCGGCATCGGCGCGCACCTGAAGTTCACCGAGCTGACCGCCGAACGCCTGGAACAGAGCCTGGCCCCGCTGCTGACACCGGAAATCCGCACGCGGGTAAGCGAATTCGCTGGAACCCTGCGTCCCGAGGGCGGTGCGCACCGGGCGGCCGACATCATCGAAGCCGCGGCCCGGTGAACCTCTACTTCGTGACCGACAGCCTGGTCATGTTCCGCCGGGCGGCGCGAAACACCCTGCGCAGCCCGGACACTCTGATTCTGTCCATGGCCATGCCCATCCTGGTGCTGCTGCTGTTCACCTATGTGTTCGGCGGCGCGATCAATGTGGGCGGCGACTATCTCGACTATGTGGTGCCGGGAATCATGCTGCTGTGCACCGGATTCGGTGCGGCGATCACGGCCACCGCGGTGTCCACCGATATGACGCGCGGCAGCATCGACCGCTTCCGCACGCTGCCCATGTTCCGGCAGGCGGTGCTCACCGGGCACGTACTCGAGGGCATGGCCCGTGTGCTGGGAGCCATCGGCATCGCGGTCGTGGTGGCGGTGGCGCTGGGGTATCGCCCGCAGGCCGGGCCGCTGGGCTGGCTGGCGGCGCTCGGGCTGATGACGCTGTTCGTGCTCGCCATCTCGTGGATCTCGGTGGCAATGGGCATGATTGCCGCCAATCCGGCCGCGGCCGGCGGGATGACGTACGCGATCACCTTCATCCCGTACGTCAGCAGCGCGTTCGTGCGCACCACCACCATGCCGAGCTGGTTGCGGGGCTTCGCCGACAATCAACCGGCCACGCCCATCGTGGACACCATGCGGGATCTGCTGGGCGGCAACGGCGGTGGGCGCTGGGTGGAGGCCGTGCTGTGGTGCTCGGCCCTGGCCGCCATCGGGTTCGCCGGTGCGAGTGTGTCTTTCCGGCGTTTGGCCCATCGCTGAGCCGGGTCAGTTTCCGGTCAGAACCAGGGCCTGTGCGATGAGAGCCAGGTACAGGGTCAGAATGAACACCACGGCGGGAATGACCGGATAGTCGGTGTCACCCGAGCTCCGGAAGCGCCATGCGCCCGCGAGCGGTAGCAGCAGCAGCGCCAGGGGAATCCAGCCGATCGCAGCGGCCGGGAGGTCGTGCGTCCACGGCTGAGCCACCGCGAGTTCGGCACCCACCGCCACCACGGCCAGCAGGAGCGAGACCGCCACACTTCCCTTCGTCCCCAGCGCATTCGAATACAGCAGCTCACCGGGGCGTTGTTCCCGGGACGTCTTGCGCGCGAACTCGAACTGCAGGAAGGCGCCGGCGAAAACCACCGCCACGACCAGGATCCGCCAGCTGCCCGCGACCTCACCGGTGTCCATCGCCGAGATCGCCACATAGGCGGTGACCAGCAACTGCACCGGATAGGTGACGACCAGATTCAGCAGAATATCGGTGCGCACCGTCTCCGAAAGCTGTTCCAGCCCCCACAGAATCAGCCCGTACACCAGCACGGCGGCGATCATGACAGCCGACCACGGTGACAGCGCCAGGCTCCCCGCGATCGACCCGACCGCGATGATCCCCATGGCCGTGCGCAATTCGCCCGCACTCACCGCACCGGTGACCAGTGGCCGATCCGGATTGTTGACCCGGTCGTACTCGAGATCCTTCTGCTCGTCGACCATGCGCAGATACAGCAGCACGACGGCCACGATCGCAATGCGCGCGACCGTCGCGCCCGTGGGCCGCCACGCGGAATCCGCCTGCGAGACAAGCGCGGCCGTGCCCTCCAACGCCAGCACCCACAGGATGCCGTAGAGCAGATAGTGCGGCTTGTACATCACCTTGGTGAACCGCGCTATGCGCCCTGCGGAGACCAGAACCGCAGGGCGCGTAGCAGTTCCGCTGGTCACGGAGCCGCTCCCGCAGCGCCGGGCCATCCGTCGAAGCCCGTCACTTCCGCTGCGGGCGTGCGCTTGCGCGCGGGTGCGTCAGAACCGGGCAGCAGATGCGCCACCGGCAGCAGCGCCACCTGGGTGACCTCCTCGAACGGAATGCCCAGCAGTTCGGCGATCTCCCGCTCGTAGACCAGGTGCGCGGTGGTCATGGTCGATCCGAGGCCACGATCACGCAGGGCCAGCAGGAAATTCCACACCGCCGGATAGATGGACCCGTAGAAGCTGGCCAGCCGCAGCGCCGACGGTTCGGTCGGCGGGCGGCCCAGCGAGCACACCAGAACCAGCGCCGGAACCTCGTGCATGTGGTCGGCCAGATACTGCCCGGAGGACAGGTCCGCCAGCTGATCCGGCCGTGGTGTGCGGGCGGAAAGGTAGGCGGCGAAGCCTTTTCGGTAGTACTCGCCGATCCGCGCCTTGAGCTCGGGGTCCTGCACCACCACGAACCGCCACGGCTGCCGATTGGTGCCGCTGGGCGCGTGCACGGCGATATCGAGGCACTCCAGCAGATCCTGACGCGACACCGGCCGCGTCAGATCCAGTCGCCGCCGGAAGGCGCGAGTGCTGGTCAGCAGATCGATGCCCATCAATCGACCACCTCCGATTCGGAACCCGGTGCGTCGTCGGCGAATTCGAGATCGATGCGCGCCGCGACCGCCCCGTGCTGATGGATCTCACAGTGCACGACGGTCGGCCCGACGCCCTCGTCCGCGATGCGCGCCACGCATTCGGCCGGAGCGTCCAGCTCCACGAAATGCCCGAAAGCACTTGTCACGCTGAGGACGGGCAGCTGCGGCCGCATCATGCTGACCGCGGTCTGGCGGGCGGCCTCGATGAGCAGATTGCCCGGCACATGATCGAGTTCATGGTCGAACAGGATCGGGTGCGAGGTGTCGGCGACCAGCGCCGCGCGGGTGACGCCGTCGGCCGAACGCGGCTCTCCGATCACCACATTCCGCCAGTTCTCCCGGCCCACCGTGGCCGCCTCGGCCCGGTCGGCCGGACGGATGGCGGCCTCGAATTCCCCGAGCCCCAGCTGTTTCCGGAATCCGGACCGCATGGCCGACCACGCGCGCGGCGACACCCAGGAGAAGGAGCCGTCCACGGTGGACAGCGGCACCCCCGCGCAGCTGATCTCGAGGATCAGGTCCAGGCCCTGGAGCGTCTCCTCGCGGTAGTGCTTGCGCAGGGCGCGCGCGTGCATCACCAGATCCGCAGGGGCGGAATCGATTTCCCATGCGGAGGTGTCGGCTCCGGTGCTGTTGAAGGTGCGCACCAGAAACGCCCGGTCGGCGGGCACCCCGTAGAACTCGTGCGTCAGCGCGATGGATGCCTGCCGGGCCGCCTCCATCACCGCGATGGGGTCGTGGCGCGTGGCGAGCGCGCCGGCGTGGTCGCCGTAGTGCCCGTGCATGCGCGGTAACTGCGCCCCGATCACGAAGGCGTCCTCACCGACGGCGTCGAGCGACGTCACGAAGACCTCGGCCACCGAATGCCGGTGTGCGAGTGTGCGGGGAATCGTGCGGACATGGGTAGCCGCCACGGTTTCGGCAGGTATCACGATCGGCCCTCCAACCAGTCATTCGCGGTGACGGGGCGCAGCAGTTGTGTCTGCGTCCCGACCCGCATGGGAAACACATAGGAGCCGAGCACGATCGCCGACCAGGCGTCGATCTCCCGGCCGGAGCTCAGGGCCGCGTCCAGCGCACGCGCGCGTTCCGCGTCGGTTACCGCGCCCGCGAGGGTTTCTCGCAGCGCGTCGACGGCATCCTCACGGTCGAAGCTGCGCGCCGGAACCTCGGAATACAGGGTGTGGGCGAGGGCGGTGGCCGCGTCGGTGCGGTCCTGGCCCGCGCAGACCTCACGCAGCACCGCCGCGCGTTCCCGCTCGTCGAAGTAGATGGCCAGTTCGCGCAGCACATCGGCCGGGTCGTCCGGGGTGTGCACCAGGTTCAGCAGGTAGTTGTCCTTGCCGACCAGGTGCCGCAGCTCGCCCGGCTTACGCTTGCTCGGGTCGGTGGGGCCCTTGGCGGCGGTGAGCCGGGCCTGCACCGGGAGTTCGCCGTCCGGGCCGTGGATCACGAGCACCAGCACATCAGAGATGCGGACCAGCAGATCGGCCAGGCGGCGGCGTTCGGGTGAGGCGATATTCCAGGCGAAGTACCACAGTGCTCGCGCCAGATGCCGATCCACCACGGTGCGACGGGCCGCGACGACTCGGAAGCCGTTGCCGCGCAACCACTCCAGGGTCGGCTCGATGGCGCGCGCCACCACGGCATCCGGCTTGAGCAGCAGCAGGGCGTGCTCGCGAGCGAATTTCGCGGCGTCGCAACCGATTCGGTCGAGCTGATCGACGGTTTCCAGGACGTAGGTGTCACCGGTGTAGGCGTCGGCCTTGACAGCCGACGGCGTCAGCTCCGAAAGCAGGTCGTGCACAGGGTCGTTCGTCACACGGCACCTCCTCCGGTTCTGGCGAGCACCTCGGCGATCGAGGGCAGGGGCGCGCCCAGGTATCCCGACTCCAGGCAGTAATCCAGCAGCAGGCGCAGATATTCCTTACCGGACTCGGGTGACGGTGCACCGAGCAGCTTGTCCGCGGTGCTGGTGTCGAAGACCAAGCGGCGCTTGAAGTAACTGGTGTACAGGGCTCCGATGCGCAGGTAGTACTCGCGCTCCAGCGGGTCGAGATCGTCGACGCTGAAGGTGGATTCGGGGACGTAGGTGGCCACCTCGAAGGACGGGTACTCGGCGAGGACGTCGGAAACCTCACGCAGGGACAGGGTGTCGCGACCCACGGCGTGCACGGTGAGACCCTCTGCGGCATCGAAATCCATTGCGACGGTGGCGATCACCTCGGCCACGTGATCGACCGGGGCGAGCGAGAGGGTGGCGTCGTAACGGCCGGGCAGCTTGCGCAGCTTGCCCTCCACCATGAGTTTCACCACGGTGTAGAGGTTCTTGTACTCGCGGATCGCACCGGTGCCCAGCGCCCCGGTGACAATGCCCGGACGCACGATGGCCCACCGCAGGCCCCGCTCACTCGCCGCGCGGACGATCTGCTCGGCGCGGAACTTGCTGTCCTCGTAGCCGTTTCCGAACGCCTGACCGGCATCGAGTTCGTCCTCGCGAATGAGCCCGCCGCGCAGGCCGCATACATACGCGGTGCTGACGTGCACCAGCGGCACATTCCAGTCGAGCGCCAGCTCCACCGCGTGGGTCGCACCACCGACATTGAGCTCGTCATAGGCCGTCGGCGTGGCGTCGAAGGCGGTGGTGGCGGCGCAGTGCACGATCAGACCGACCCGATCGGCCAGCTCCTTCGCCTCGGACTCGGAGATGCCGAGCCCCGGAGCGCGAATATCGCCGCGCACCCGATGATCGACCTCGAGCGGGGTGCCGTCATTCCTTGTGAGATCCGAATTGCTGTGCAGCACAGCGGCAACGGAGCGACCGGCCGAATTCAGCCGGGCCACGACCTCAGCCCCGACCAGGCCGCTCGCGCCGGTGACCAGCACCAGGTCACGGTGTGCGTCGCTCATGCCGTCACCTCCCCCGAGTTCACGCTCGCGAGGGTTCCGGTCACCAGGTCGATGACTTCGCCCACCCGCAGCACTCCCATCAGATCCTCCGGCCGGTATCTCGGCAACTCGAAGCTGCGTTCCAGCACCACGGTCAGCTCCATCAGGCGCAGCGAGTCGAACCCGAGATCCTCGATCAGCCGATGGGTGTCGGCCAGCTTCTCCGGCGGCTGCGGGGCCATGGCCGCGACAATGCCGCGAATCCGCACGGCGACAGGGCTTTCGACGGTCATGAGTGCTCACTTTCCCGCAGATGCGGCTGTTGTCCGCCGCTGGCCAGCAGATCCCGCGTCTCGTCGAGCGGCAGATCCGTATTGAGGTAACCGGCGATCCGGAGCCAGTCGTAACCGATGGACAGCGTGCGCTCCCACTGCTCGCGGGAGTCGAAGGAGGCCGGGAATCCGGTCGCGGCGTCCGCGCCACCGGCGACCCGGCGGACCAGGAGCACGAAATCATCCAGCACCGTGAGAGCTGCCAGGGTGTCACCACCGGTGGCGATGACCTCCGAGAAGCGCACGCGCCGAGCCGCATCCAGCGATTCCAGGATGGCGTCGCGGCTGGCGGCCGAGACCGGCAGCAGCCGGCGCAGCGTCTCGGCGGGCGCGACATCCGCGGGCAGCGGATAAATCCCGAACGCGGACACCAGCACTCGCACGCTCATGGCGATGAGCCGGTGCGCCGCGATATCGGCGACCCCGCCCTGCCCGTTCTTCACCGCACCGACCAGGTCCTCCCTGGCGTTCTCCAGCACCACATTGGCCCACACCAGGTTCAGCCCGCATTCGGTGAACCGGGTGGCCGACATCGGCACCAGCGTGGCGATAGCGCCGTCGAGCGCGGCCCCGGTCAACCCGAGCGCGGGCGCGGCCGAACCCGGCACCGGCGCATACGGTTTCACGGTCTTGCACATGGCCAGCGCGGGTTCGACGACTTCCCCACCGCGCCACTGCAATCCGACGAACCCGAGCCGCACGAACTCGGCCAGCTCCGCCCCGATATTCCGCGCGGACCGCGCCAGCACGTCCCGCACCGAGTGCCGGAACACCACCGAACGCCAAGCGCGCCCGGCCTTCTCGGACAGCACGAACACCTCGGAATCCGCCCGCAACACATGCACCCGGCCGCCCAGCGACCAGGTGGTCACACCCGGCCTCCGTGCGAACAGCACCTTGTGCGGGTCGTCCGCGACATCCTGGACCCCGAGCGCGAATGCCAAGTCCAGCAGCTGCTTCCAGCGCTCGGTGTCATCCTCGGGCCAGGTGGCGACCGAGCCGACCTGGCGGTACCAGTCGACGAGATCGTGTGCGCCGATGCGATCGAGCTGGCTGGGCAGCCACTTGGTCTCGATATAGGTTTCGCCCCGGCGCGCGGCCCAGCCCTTCATGGCTTGCAGCAGGCCGTCGCAGGCCCACTCGACGGCCTCCGCGTGCGCATCGAAGGCGCGCAGTGCGATCGCGTACCGCAGTGCGTGTGCGGCACGGCCGGTCCACCAGTCGGCGGCGAGATCAGCGAAGGTGCGGTAATCGAGGGATGCGCGCAGGGCCGCGATATCCACCGCCCCTTCACGCACGATGGTCGCACGCAGGAAACGCTGGCAGCGGTTGAGCAGATCCTCATCCGGCGCGGTCACCACATCCGTCAGCTGCCGGCGCAGCTGGCCGACCGAGCGGGTGCGCACCTCCACGCGACGGCCGTCGGCGAACAGGACCGTCGGCAGCGTGGGCATCTCCTCGTCACCCGGCGACACCACCAGGAAGTCGATGTCGGAGCCCTCGTTGCCGAAGCCCTCCGCGAGGGAACCCTCGAACAGCACGGCCGCGTCGGCGGGCACCGCCACGGCGTCGAGTGCGGACTCGAGCAGCTGGCGTACGCGTTCGGCGGACATGCCCGGTCGAGGTGGCGCGTCATTGAATCCGCTCGCGGTCACGACGCTGTCCTGAGCGGTGTCGACGGCGACCTCGGCCGCGTGCACCACCGCTCCGGCGAGCGCACCGTCGCGCAGCAGCTGCCACATGTGGCGGCGGCGCGGCTTGCCGCTGGAGGTGCGGCGGATGAGCCCGCGCGGGCCGGTCACGATGTGCGCGGTCTGCGCCGGGCCGAGGTGGCTGCGAATGATCTTGCGCGCCTCGTGAATCCATTCTCCGGCAGCGGTTTCGGCGAAAAGCGCGATCCCCTGCTCACCCGCCTCATTGATGCCGACGGCCGCGAGTTTGCCCTTGGTGAGCCCGGTTTCCTGCGCGACCCGGGATTCGATGTCCTCCATGAAGACCGAACGGCCGCGCACCTTCAGGCTCGATCCCATCCGGCCGAGCACGAAAACCTCACCGTTGTAGAGGAATCCGGCATCACCGCTGTAGAGGCGACCGTCCTCGATACGTGTGGACGACCCGGCGCTCGGTTCCCCGGAGTACCCCAGCGCCACCGAATCCCCGACGACGACCATCTCGCCCAGCACACCATCCGGCAGCTCCCACCCTTCGTCGTCCACCACCGTGACGGTGCACTCCGGTGTCGAGAAGCCCAGTCCGGTAATCCATCCCGCGCCGTCCACCCGATGCGTGTCATCGATGACGGCCTGCTCCAGCACCGGAACCGGTTGCCCGAAGCGCAGACTCGGATTGTCGATGCGCAGCGCCGTGATCGGCTGCTGTCGCGCGGAGGAGGTCACCATGAGCGTGGCCTCCGCGAGCCCGTAGGCCAGCGTGAAGGCACTCATCGAAAAGCCCTGGGGTGCTGTCAGTTTCGCGAACGACTGCAAATCGGAGGTCTCCACCGGCTCCGAGCCGATGGCCAGCGTCCGGAATCCGGACAGATCCAGATCCGCGATCTCCTCCGGCCGAACCCGGTGCGCCACATAGCCGAGTGCGAACGACGGCGACGGCGAATGCTGCGTGACCGCCATGGCGCGCAGCCAGCGCACGGGATCGCGCACGAACTGATCCGGCCGCATCAGGTACAGATTCCCCTGATTGGTCACCATATTCAGGAACGCGCCGACCAACCCCATATCGTGGTAGAGCGGCAGCCACGACACCATGCCCTCACCCGGCCGGAAATCGAGCAGCCGCGTGATCATGTCGACGTTATTGGCCAGATTCCGCCAGCTGACCCGCACGCCGCGCGGCGCACCCGTGGATCCGGAGGTGAACTGCAACAGCGCGACCTCCCCCGCCGGAGCCAGCTCCCGCGGCTCGGACGCCGGTTCGAGGGCTGCCGCGTCGACCACCAGCAGCGCATCCCCGAACCCGGAATCCACCGCCGCCCGCCGCACGAACGACTCGAACTCCGGCGAGGTCACCACGAGCGTCGGCTGCGCCTGCTCCAGAATCCCGGCGATGTGCGCCACGATCTGATCCAGATCCCCGTACATGGGCGGCGCGATGGGCGTGAACACCCCGCCGCACGCCCACACCGCGTAAAACGCTGACACACAGGGAAATCCGGTGGGCATGACAACACACACGCCATCGCCGCCCGCGACCCCGCGCGCCCGCATGAGCGCCGCGATCGACCACACCTGGTCGGTGATCTCACGGTAGCTGCGGTACTCCCACCCGTCGGCTTCGTCCGCCAGGTACAGACCGGCTGCGGTGGACGGGTTCACGAGCCAATCGCGCACCGTACCAACGTCTTTCGCTGAAGTCGCATTACTCATGCGATTCTCCTTCGGGGAGCACCGTCACCGTACCGTTCACGCCGTCTACACGAATGCGCATCCCGGTCCGGATCTTCTTCGTTACGTCCTTGACTTGCACCACGGTGGGAACGCCCAGCTCACGCGCCACAATCGCGACATGCGTGAGCGGACTCCCCCGCTCGATCACCAGCGCCGCCGCCGACGGCAGCGCGGCCACCCACCCCGGGTCGGTCCGGTAGGCGATGAGAATGCCGCCCGCGACATCGCGCGGCTCGTCCACGATCACCGCATCGCCCTCGACCACGCCCGACGCCGACGGCGTGCCCGCCAGCACCGTGCCGACCTCGGCGGCGGCGGTGTCGGTGACCGGCACCCAGCCCTGCCCCGCCAGCCCCGCCCGCCCGAACCGTCCGCCCAGCGTCCGGAACCGCGGCGGGGCTACCAGCGCGGAATCCCTGGCGCGCAAGGCTTTCCGAGCGCTCACGATATCGCGCAGCCCAGCGGTGTCGGAACCCTCATAGCAGCCGCGCAATTCGGTGACGGTCAGGTAGAACACGTCGGAGAACTCGTCGAGCACATCGCGCGCCACCAGATCCCGGCCCATCACGCGAATCATCCGCTTGATCATGCCGAAGGCGCGGGTCCGGCAGAACCGCAGCCGCTCTCGATGCGCCGCGCACCGGGACACCTTGGCGCGCAACCGTTCATAGATCCGCCGGCGCGGCCCGCGCAGATGGGCATCGAGGTATTCGTCCGCCTCGTCACCCCGGCTCGCGGTGACGGTGTCGCCCAATCGGCCCAGGGCGCTGCGCAACATGATGAACAGGCTCGCCGGATCCTCCCGCAGATCGGGCGTCTCCAGTTTGAGCTCGTCCAGGCTGCGGTAGCCGTAACGATCGATGTAGTCGTCGACCTCGGCCAGGAACGCGATATGCCCGCCCTCCGCCAGCAGCGGGTAGATCCGTTCCGGCGCAGTCGATTCCACCAGCGCGGTCAGTTCCTGGTCGGCCCGCACGGTCTGCGCCAGGGCCGTCATGGCCCGCGCCGGCTCGGCCGACTCCACATCCGCGCCGGGCCCGACCACCGCGTACAGGAACCACTCCGGAGCCTTGGGCAGGAACAGCTTGGTGAGCAGGTACATGAGCCCCGTGGTAGTCAACAAGATCGCATCGAGCACCATGAGCGGCCCCCACCGCTCGACCAGATCACGATCGACCGCGCGATAGGCCGTGTACGCCTCGTCTCCCCCCATGGTGGTGTAATCGAGCGCGTCGTACTCGTCGTAAACACGATAGAACTCGGCTGCGAATTCCTCGACCATGGCATCGATCCCGCGCAGCCGCTGTATATACGCCGCCGTGGTCACCGTCCGCGACCGCAGCCGAGCGAGCTTGCTCCGAAACTCGAACGGCCGCAAGGTCTTCGCGATCTCGTCTTCGAGGGGCTCATCCACCCCGAGCGCGGCCTCGAGCACCTTGCGATTGAGCGGATACCCGGGCGCGATCCCCACCATCCGATACCAGTGCAGCAGGTTGTAGTACACCCGCCCGTGAAAGTACCCCAGCAGCACGGGAGTCCACCGTTCGACATCCCGCTGCTGCTCGGCCGGCACCTTCAGCGAGGCCGCATACCCCTGATACACGCGCCCGTAAATATCCGCCGCGACCGTGTAGGTCAGCGGCGAGGTGATCCCGCTGAAACTCTCGATAATGTTGGAGTTGTCCCAGATTCGCAGTTCCCCCTCGGGCACCTCCTCCCCCGCGCCCCGCAACTCGGCATCCGCGCGCACTCCCGTACCGGTGGCCGTAATGGCTCGCGCCTGGAGCAGCCACACCCCGTCCTCGTCCATGGCCCACTCGATGTCCTGCGGTGCGCCCCTGTCGATTTCGATCTTCCGCCCGAGCTCGGTCAGCTCCCGGATCTCCGCCTCGCCGAGCACCGCCCGCTCCCGATCCGCGGCCTCCACCTCGAGGATCTCACTCCCCTGCGCCCCCACCGCGTCATACCGCCGATCCTTGTCTCCCACAACGAGATCGACGACCACCCCACTGCTCTTGTCCACAATGACGGAGTCCGCGTCGACCGCCCCCGACACGAGCCCCTCCCCCAGCCCGTACACGGCACTGATCACCAGCTCATCCCCCGCCCCATTGGCCGGATTAGCGGTGAACACCACCCCACTGGCCCGCGCCGCGATCAACCGCTGCAACACCACCGCCGGAGCCCCCGCCCGCGGCACCCCCCGCGCGAACGCATACCGCACCGCCCGCTCCGAATACGCCGAAGCCCAGCACTCCCGCACCCGAGCCACCGTCGCCTCGACACCCCGGACATTCAAAAATGTATCGAACTGCCCCGCATAAGAATGTTCCGCCCCGTCCTCCCCCACCACCGACGACCGAACCGCAATCGCCGTGTCCCCCAACCGTTCCCACGCGTCCTGAATCAGCCCTCGCACCGAATCCGGCAGCGCCCCACCAACAATGGCTTCCCCCAGCGCCGCTCCCCGCGCGACAGCCGCCTCCACGTCCTCGATCCCAGCGAACTCCGCCAGCGCCTCCCCCAGCCCGGCCTCTTCCGCGAACCCCCCAAAGATGTCGGTCCCCAGCACCACCCACTCCGGCACTCGAAACCCGAATCCCCCCAGCGCGTGCAACCCCCGCGCCTTCCCGCCCCCCAGCTCCCCCACAACCGTCGCATCCGACCACGGACCAAGCACCTGCACTAGCACTCTCCCATCACCCCGGCCAGAGCCCCGGCCGGTGCTGCACAAGATCAAAGGATCTTGTCTGAATACCTCATGCTTCACTTGGGAAACAGCCCAATCTTCTGTGGGCTATCCCAACCACCCCACCCATGCGCACCCCACAACCCCAGGTAACGACACATTTGCCACCCCCGATCACCAGACGTCAGCGCACCACACGCCCCCCAACGAAAGGACAGCCCCATGAACATCATCAACGGCCTTTCCAACGCGGCCTACCAGTACCTGATCGGCGCCCCGGCGGACGTCTGGATGGGCTGGCTCCGCTACGCGTTCGGTCTCTAATGTCATCGCCCACCGACGCCACCCGGTTACCCACGAGAAGTTCCCAACCGCTGTAACCCGCGTCACGATCACCCACCCCACAAGCCGACCCAACCCCCTCACCAGGGCAAAGCACCCCGCCCGACCCGCGACTTCCCTGGACCGAAAGCGATTCAGACCGACACAAGTCCAGGAGCTCATCGCGGTGCGCTCAACTGTTCGGATCCGCACCCGGTTCGCCGGTGACCGCCGCCGCGAGTGCGGCCGCGATCGCGGAGGACCACTCGAGTAGGTGGTTGAACAGCTGATTTTCGAGCGTGGCAGCCTGCTCTGCGGGATCCCCCAGTTTGGGGTAGGAGAGAGAGCACCCGAGGGTGTCCTCGATGAGCCACGTTTCGCCGAGATCGACAACGGTGAGTACGTAGCGATGGCCAGAAGCCGAGTCGGCCGTCACGGGCGCACTCCTGTTCATCTCGATGGCGCGGAAGGCACCTCGCTCGGCAGGGTCTTCAAACAAAGTAAGCGGAATCCGGCAGTGACTGAACGTAATTCGGCCAAGGCCGAACAGGGACCAGTCACCGGCGCTGGTGGCAACTCACGCCCGGCCCCCTCGGCGATTCAGAGCAGTTCCAGGACAGCAACTTTCGGAGCACATTGAATTCTGGAGATCACCCGATGAAGGGCAGCCAGAACCGAAGGTGACAAGTTCAGTCTGCCCTTCCGGGCTCGGCCATATGGTCGCGCATCGCATCTTCGTTGCCGTTCAGCAGATTTGACCAATGAGCAGCTGACTGCCGCAGAATCGATACGATGAGGTAACCATGGATCTTCACACCGCGATCGCAGAATTCGACCGCCACAGTACTTCTGAGCACCTCGCACTGGTCCACCAGCAGCGCCAGCAGGTCCTGGCACAGTTCCCGCTCGAAGCATGGCAGGGCCTGCCGCTCCGCAGATACGCCCTGGGGATGGGCAGCGACGGGGATGACCACCCGTATTGCAAGCTGATGGAGTTCTGGACCCCGAACCTCGGCAGCATCAGCGGCGGCAGCGCAACCAAGCACATTATGTACCGCCACAATTCGGGCGAATGGCGGTTGGCTCCGGCACTTCACGGTCTCGATGCCGACACGGCCTGGAAACGGCTCCGAGACCAGTTCGTCGCCGCGTTCGACGCCGCCTCACGAAGCGATTTCGCCGCGCTCGACGAGCTCGAGATCCTGCGATCCGGGCAGGCACTGGTGACGAAAACCCTGTCCACCTACTTCCCGCAGCATTTCCTGCCGATCTTCTCGGTCTCGCACCTGCGGTCGTTCATCGAATTGTTCGGCGGCACACCCGAACCCAACGCACCCGCGTGGCGGGCGAACCGCCAGTTGCGCGAACTGGTCAACCGCGAACCCGAACTGCGCGACTGGAATCCGCACGAGGTGATGCTGCTGCTATACCAGGACTTCGATCCCCGCTCGAGCAAACGCACCGTCTGGAAGATCGCACCCGGCCGCAACGCCCACCACTGGGAAGACTGCCGCGCAGGAGGATTCATCTGCGTCGGCTGGGACGAGGTCGGCGACCTGAGCCAGTACACCAGCGACACCGAGCTCAAGCACGCCTTCGATGAGCACTGGCCCGAAACCACCGGCGGCAACATGGCCAAGGCGCGAAACCTGTTGGCCTTCCGTGACCTTGAACCTGGCGACCGCATCGTCGCCAATCGCGGCATGTCCCACATACTCGCCGTCGGCACTGTCACCGGCGGCTATCGATTCGACGAAACACGCACTGAATCAATGCATGTCGTGCCCGTCGACTGGGACACCAGCTATGCGCAGGAACTCTCGCAACCACAGCGCGGCTGGGTCCCGACCTTCGCCAAGGTCCCCGAAAGACTTTTCCTGTCCATCCTCGACATGGGATCAGCCCACCTGCTCGAAACCAAAAGCCTTCCAGCGGTTCCCGTACCCGAGGAGGTGATTCCAGTCTTGGCGGCTCTCGATCGTAAGAGCCAGGTGATCCTGCACGGACCGCCCGGCACGGGAAAGACTCGCCTGGCGCTCAACACCGCACTCGCCGCCAACGGTCGCACGGCCTCGATCGACACACCCGATCGTGCCCAAGCGGTCTCCGAGATGCTGACGGCAGGCCGAGTCAGTCTGGTGACCTTTCACCCCTCCTACGGTTACGAGGACTTCGTCGAAGGCTACAAGCCCGATCACCTGTCCACTGACCCCGGTTTGCAGCTCGTATTGTCCGACGGGTTGTTTCAGGAGCTGTGCACGGCGGCTGCCAAGGACCCGGACCGCACCTTTCTGCTGATCATCGATGAGATCAACCGCGGTGATCTGCCCCGTATCTTCGGCGAACTGATCACGCTGCTCGAGCCCGACAAGCGTGGAATTCCCGTTCGGTTGCCGATCAGCAAGCGCGAATTCATCGTCCCGCCCAACGTGCGGATCATCGGCACCATGAACACCTCCGACCGCAGCGTCAGTCACCTCGACGCCGCGATCCGTCGCCGCTTCGCCTTCCTGCACATCGGTCCCAATCCCGAAGCCCTTTCCGGCAGTATCGGTTCCCTCGACCTGGCGACCTTCCTCGAAGCACTGAACGCCCGCATCACCACGTGCCTGGACGCGGACCACCAGATCGGACACGCCTACCTGCTGCGCGGGGACGAGCCCGTTTCCACCGATGAGGAACTGGCCGCCGCCTTCTACCACGACATAGTCCCCCTGATAGAGGACTACTGCCTGGGCCGCACCGAACTGCTGCGCCGCATCCTGGGGCGTCTGGTCGACGCCGATACCGGTCGGCCCGCGCAGATCGCGGTGAATGACCTCGCCACCTCCCTCGCCGCCGAGTTCACCACTGGGAGCGGCGAACTCGATGATTGAGATACGCCTGGCCGAATACGAATCGGTCTCGGTGCGTACCGACCAAATTACCGACAGCGACCTCGGGCGGTTGCACGCTCTGCAGGCGTCCAAGCGATTCACCGTGGCACCCGACCGCACCGGTTGGCGCCTCACCGCGAGTGCGACTGTCGGCGTCCTCGGACTCGATCGACTACGCCTGATCATCACCCCTAAAATCGCCTTCGACGAGGCTTCGCTGCTGCGGTGGCTGTGCTATGCCACCTACACGCCCATCCCCGCCGACGCCATCCACCGCTGGACTTCCGGTCGACATGGCCTCACTGATGTCATCGCCGCGGCACTGCTCGCCGAATGCCGAAACCTCCTGCGGGACGGTCTGCGCCGCGACTACCTGCGCCGCGCCGCCGTGGACGCCGTGCTGCGCGGCCGCCTCGACGTGGCAGCCCAGGTCACCAGGCGGTATGGCATGGTCGACAAGCTGCACATGCGCACCTTCGACCGCGATATCGACATCTGGGAGAACCGCGTCTGCGGCGCGGCCCTGCGCGCCGCACGCGCCTTGGCGACCGACGACCACCTTGCGCACCAACTCGGCACCACCGCAACGGAGTTCCCGACAACGGCCCTCCCCGGCGAGGCGGTCCGCCTGCTCGATCGCGCAACCTACAGCCGTGTCAATCACCGCTACTGCACCGCACACCAGTGGGCCGGACTGATCCTGCACGCGGGCGGCGTCACGAATCTGCTGACCGAGCAGGGACATTCGGCCAGCAGCCTGCTGCTGGACATGCCCCGACTATGGGAAGCCGTCGTGCACCGCCTTCTCAGCGACGCCGCCGCCCCGCTCGGCGGCACCGCCATCTCGTCGAGCGGACCACTCGGGCTCGCAACCCGCGGGGACCTATCCTCGCGGCCGCCGTTCCGACCCGACGTGCTGCTGCGACTGCACACCGGCACACCGAACGAGGCGCTGTTTCCCGCCGACGCGAAGTACAAGCATTACGCCACCCGCACCGTCAGCGCCGCCGACGTCCACCAGCTACTCACGTATATCGCCGGCTACTGCCCCGAACACACCCCGATCGCCGCGATCGTTCACCCGCAGCCGGGCGGCAGCTCCCGCCGCATGCTACGGGTGAACGGCAACGACCGGCAGTTGGGCACCATCCAAGTGCTGGGAATCGACACCCGCGCCGAACCAGTCCAGGCAGTCGACTGGATTCGTGCGGCGCTCTGGGGCAACGACATCACGATTCACCCGAGCTGAGGCCCGTCGGTTTGGCCGAGAGGGGACGTCACCGGTCGCCGAAACGGTCGGCCCAGAACGGGTGGTTGCGGAGAACGTCGATGTTCTGCTGAGGTTTGCCGTCGAACACGAAGCCGATCACGTCGTCGGAGATGGGGTGCAACCCGCGGGCGAGCGTCCACACGACATCCTGGTTGGTGTACAGGAAATATGACCATGGCCGCCGCGGAGGCCGATCCCAGTCCACCTTGACCGAGCAGCCGTCCCCCGGATTGGCGGTGATCGTGCCGGTCAGGTGAAAGTCCATGACCGACACCAAATTTCCGCGCCGGTCGAAGGGAACATCCTCGTCGCCGGTGTTGCGTCGAGTCCGCACCGCGATACGTTCGCCCGGCAGCATATCGGCCACCTTGGCTTCGAAGCGAAGGTGAGGGTCCATCCGCCACTCGCCCCGGGCCAGGAAGTCCCGCAGCTGATTTCGGCCTGACTTTTTCGAACCGGGCGTCACCAGCCAATAGCAGACGACGTCGCCGAGATCGTCGGCTTCGGACACCACGGGCAAATCGTCTGCCGACGGGTGGTCACCACTGTCTACTGTGTCCGGGAACAGCGGCGTGGACGACCTCGACTCTACGACCGCAGCATCTACGGGAGTCTCGGTGTGAGGCAGCGTTTGTCGTGGATATTCGGGATACACCGACTGAACCACTTGCGGGCAGTGGTTACGGGTATAGGAGCAGCAGTGCTTGCGCATCACGTCAAGGATCAGCCGCGCAGCCGCGGCGGTAACCGCGGGATCGTCGACGATCCGCTGGAGACTGTCGCGAGTCGGACACTGTATCGAGATGACATCACTGCCGGCATCGTCATAGGCACGATGCCGCAGCCGCACCCGAGGGTGACGGCGCCCGAATTCCCTCTCGGCCTCGAGAGTAGGAACCAGCGCGCTGCGACGGACATTGAGGAAACCTGTCAGGTCGTCGTTTACGACGAACACCTCCATGGCTCCAACACTCACGCAGAATCGGCGCTTGCCTCCGTAGGTTCCCGTGCTGACCGACCAGTATTGGAACTCGGTCGCCCGAGGCACGGGTACCGACGAGTCCAGAAACGTCCACAGCAACGCAGTCACCCCCACTGCATCCGGCTTCTCGTGGTACTTCCGGGCAGGAGTCGAGTACCGAATCTCCTGCGCCGCCATCGCCTTCAGCGGAGTCACATCGGCAGCGTTGTAGGCTCTCGGGTCGCCCAGCCACCGTTCCTGCTCGGCCACCGGCAGCAGTTCGTCGAGAGCATTACGACCAGTGGTAACGCTGGCGTTGACCACATTCCGCAGCCGCACACCCAGCGCCTCGAGTTCGTGTGTGAGGATCCGCTCGCGCCGCTTCAGCTCCTGCTTGGAAGCCACCCGCGGACAGATCCGCACGCTAGCGATCTCCTCACCCCATTTCGCCCGGTGTCCAGCCATTCGCCCTCGCAGATTTACCGATTCACCCAGGTAGAAGGTGCCGTCCTGGAACCGCAGTAGGTACCAGCCGCTGAGCACCGGCTGCCCCGACGGCAAGGCCACCGTGCGTACGTCGACGAAATCCACTGAGGGAAGAAAGTTTTGGGAATCAGCCCAGTTGTCGGCCACCGCCCCGGACGCATGAGTCATGAGGGCGAGCATACGAACCTTCACCGACACTGTCATTGCGGCCCAACAGATTTCACCATCCCGAGAGTAAGTCGCCTGCTTCGCCCGGGGACCCTACCGATCAAACAGTCCATCCAGCCACAACCTTGCCGCACAGCTCGGCTCATTCGACCGAGAACCGACCACGAGCTGGTTGAAATCCCTACCAGCAGAGTGCAATTCAACCCATTGCAAGGTTCTCGTTCGCTATCTTGATCGGTAGTTGGGTTCGAGGATCCAGGGGGAACTGATGCCCGATATCAACCGCGAACGACGCCGGACCTGGGTTGAGCGGAAGCTGGTCGACATTCCGTCTTTGACCGCTGAGCAACGCCGGTTTCTGTCGATTCCGCTGATGGAGAGCCGCTGGCACGTATTGATCGATCGCGGACCGTCCCGCCGAGATCGTGCAGCCGCATTCGCGGTCGGACCGACCGGCGTGTACGCCCTGGTGTTCACCGACAGCGTGCCGGATCGGCAGTGGCTGAGGGGGATTCGCAAGCATGCGGAAGAGGTATTCGCCGGGTTGGTGTTCGGGCGCAGCCAGTACGTGCCGCACATGCTCGAAGTTGTGCTCCTCATGCCGCACGCAGCGGATACCGCCGCGCACGATCCCTTCGTGTCCGTCGACGAGGCCACGATGCGTCGAATGCTGCTCGGTCGCGAGAACATCGTGCCGACCCGGTGGATCCGCGAGATCACCGCGACGGTCACGAACCGAGGCAACCGGTTCGAGTGGATCAGCGCAGACGACGCCCCGACCGCGGAAACCGTTGTGTCGGAAGGACTTTTCGGGGCGAGCGAGCTGCGTGAAGACGAGCGAGGCAAGGTACTCGGCCGGCCGTTCCAGGAGTGGATGACATTCCTGGACCCCGATCAGATCAGCCTGGTGAACATCAATTTCACCGGCCCGGCCCGCCTCAGCGGTCCCGCGGGCACCGGCAAGACGGTAGTGGCGCTGCACCGCATGGCGCGCTTCGCCAAGACCTATCCCGGGCGGTTGCTGTTCACCAGCTTCGTGAGAACCCTTCCCGCATACCATGAATCGGCGTTCACCCGGCTGGCTCCGCAGGCACTCGACCGTACCGAGTTCATCGGCCTGCACAAGTGGACGACACGATTCCTCACGCGCCGCGGCGTCTCCTACTCCCTGGGCGACGAGGACGCGTACGAGGACGCGTTCGCCCGCGCATGGACCAGAGCCCGGCACGTACTCGGCGACATCCGCGACACCGACTATCAGTACTGGAAGGACGAGGTCGATCGCGTCATCAAGGGGCGCGGCCTGGAGACCCTCGACGCCTACAAGGAGGTCACTCGCTCCGGCCGAGAAGGCGTCTCTCTCGGACCGAAACAACGAGAGAACGTGTGGTGGTTGTTCTACAAGCCGTATCGGGCACGGTTGCAGGAGCGCGGAATCGACGACTTCAACGACGTCATCCGCAAGGCGATCAACGAGTTGCGCGATCGTCCGCTCGACGACACCGAGGACTACGCCCTGGTCGTGGTCGACGAGGTGCAAGATTTCACGCTGATGGAACTGAAGCTGGTGCACCAGATCTCTGGTGGCAGCTCGGATGCTCAGCTATTACTGGTCGGTGATGGGCAGCAGCAGGTGTACGCCGGCGGGTGGAAGCTGTCCGATGCCGGAATTCCGCTTCCCGGTGGCCGCGGTCGTGTCCTGAAAACGAACTACCGCAATCGAGAAGCCGTCTTGCGGTTCGCCCAGCGCGTCGAAGCGAGCAACACCGTAGATGACCTCGATGGCGGTCCAGGATTCGTCCTGCGCGACAGCGAGGTCGTCCTGCCCGGCGGCAAAGTGGTCGTGAAGTCGGTACGCCGATCCGAGATCGACGAAGAACTCGTTCGCGCGATCAACGAGTCCGGCTACTCCTCCTCCGACGCTGCCGTCATCGTCGGAGGCCGTCGAGACGCACTGCACTATCAGCATGTGCTGGAGCGGGCCGGTCTGTCGCCCCTGCCGCTGGACAAATACGACGGCATTCAACACGATGCCATCAAAGTCGGCACCGTCCACCGGTCGAAGGGCATGGACTTCGCTGCTGTTTTCCATATCACCGAAAAGCCCGACGTTCCGCTCAGCGAACTCACCGGCGGTGCTCGTGACCGCGCCGAGTTGCTTGCCCGTCAGTCCCTGGTCGCGATGAGCCGACCTCGGGACTTCCTGTGGGTCGCATACCTGACCGACTGATGCGCCTCCCCCAGCCCGATGCAACCCGTGCCGTAGTGGGATCCAGCCCAAAGTAGCTCGTGGTTCTGGGAATTGACGCCGCCGAAGATGGTCGGGAACCCGAGCGGCTCGGGCACGATACAGACCTCTTCGTCGAAAGGCCAGCCTCCAAATGCTGCCCGTCCTGACGATCGAGATGCCATAGGACAGTGATCATCTCGCGGCCTTTCCGTACCGGAACCTCCGGCTCATCACACCCGCAGCAGACAGACCGTACCGATCCCACGCAGAGACAGCACCTGCCAAACCCAGCTCGCGCAACCGACGAACACGCCACTGCCCGCAATCATCATTGCGACGCTTTGCTCGACTTGGCCGAGCTTCGACAGAACCATTCGACAAACATTCAGCGGCGAATTCTTGGGGTTTCTGGCGCATAGTCCGGCAAGCGGGATGAACGAATAGAGCCCCTGACCATAATTCCTGGTCAGGGGCTCTATTCCGCTCCCCCATCTGGACTCGAACCAGAAACCTGCCGAGGACTTGTTTGTCTCGCTGCCATAGACAATCCGATGCTGTCAATCATCATGCAAATCCATTGCGCTCCAACGAAAGCCGGATTGACAACACAATCGCCGACAACGCGCAACTACGAGACGTAGAACGTGTTTGTGGATACTTTCTGATCGCACAGTCGGCTGCAACCCCTGGCACCGGGCACGCTGCACTGGTCTACACGCTGTCTCCTATCTCTGCGCAGAGCTCGAAGACTCTCCCGGGATTACGGTCGAGTGTGATGTCGTCGACGAAGACGATGCCGCCGATGCCCACTTCCTCACGCTCGACGTGGACGAGCGCTTCGGCCAAACGCTCGGTCATGAAATCACTTTCCGATGCTTCCAACGCGTGACGGACGATCACTACATGATCGCCGAGTCTCGGGTGCTGGAAGCGGGCAGCGCCGGGGATGCTGGCTAGCACCGTGGCGCCGTACCCATGCACCCACGTCGCCAGCGCGGACTGTAGTCGCTGTTCGTCCAAAACGAGTTGGCCATTCCGGAGCACATTGAGCAGATCTCGTGCCAGGCGCCAGTCCAAGAGTGCGTGGTAGGACATGTTCCCGTAGTCGCGCAGGCACTTGTAGCAGGAGGCGGAGCATAACGTGGCGTGGTTCTCCTCGGCCAGGTGAGCGAGGTCTCGCTCGACTGCTTCTAGAAGAGCTGACAATTCGGCCTCGCCGCCAAGATGCGTCGCGAAACCCGCACCGTTCTCAAGCGTGTCGGCGATAAACGCGTACGGCACGGGCTCGTTGTTGCTATCCAGGCCCGCGTAGATACCTGCGACAAGTTCTAATGGCTCAATGTCGAGCTGGGCTGCTGCGACCTTGCGCAATAGAAACGCCAGGGAGTACCACGCAGCGCGGCGTCCGTCGGTCAGCTCGGTGACGCCAGTGGGCTGCAAACCAGCTGAGAAGTTGAGCCGCAATCCTTGGCTCGTCAGCGTGCCCGTCTGTGGCCCGATGAAGAGGAAATCTGTGTGTTGCACGGCACCCAGCGCGACTTCCAACGGGTCTCCGGTCACAACCGTAGATGGGAGCAGACCCTTCTCGACCGCTTCGACGGCGACGTAGCCACCCCAGTCGAGCCGGTCCGACACTGCGGCCTTGAAACGGAAGAGTTTGCCTCCATTGTCGTTGATCACGAATTTGCGCCCAGGACCGCTGTAGGCGGATATGAAACCTGGCCTGGCCGAGTGGAGTTGACCCAGGTCGGCGAAAGCGCGGGCAGCCATCGCACGCGGTGACCACGAGAAGTTCCCGTCGAAGTCTCCTTGGTCTTTGGCGCGGAATCCCAGGGGTTCGCGAAGTTGCATCCGGGAAAACCCGTCGGGGCCGTGGTCGCACAGTGGGCAGGTGTCGATGTCGCCGAGGTCCTCGTCGGAAAGGAAGGAGCAGGACCGGCAGAGGTAGATGGGTCGGTCGATTCCAAGAGCATCCGTCCGGGGGTGCTGCGGGCGGCGCCCGCGCGGCTCGAATGCAGCCACGCCGACAGCGGTGTGAACCCGCTTATCGCGCACCATCTCGTTCATCGGAGCGAACTGGCCAACCGCCATTGCGAAGTCGCGATCGATGACGTCGGGAGGTGGCCAGGGGTAGCTCCGGTCTGGTCGCTTGAGGTAGAGGTAGCGCACGCTGCTGGGGAAGCCGAACATCGGTAGAACACCATGTTCCGCGAGCCGCTGGCTGAGTTCGTCGTGCCCCATTGCACCTGGGCCAGCTGCCTTGTCGATCAGGCCGGGGAGCTCAGCGATGCATTTGTCCGCGAGGTTAGCCGCGTCCGGGCAGAGCTGCGTCTGATTGGCAAGCGCGGCAGCCGTACGGTGTATCAGGTCACGGTTGTCGAGCAGCCATTGTTCGAGGTATGGCCTTATGACTGCCCAGTCGGCCACGAGGCCGAAGGCCCCATGGATGTTGATGGTCGTGGTGAACTCTGCACCCGCGGCGATGGCCGCCTTCTCCACGTCAGGCATGGCCAGGCGGAGAGCTTCGGAGTGGAGAGACCTGCTGAAGATCTCGTGACGCTGCAGCGCGAGGTAGGGCTTGGGTGTCGGGGCGTTTGTGATGAGGTCAGGCTGGTCGAAGTAGTATTCGTCGTGGCTGCGGCCCCGGCAAACGGTGAGGGCAATGGCGATTGGATTGCCGCGACGCCCGGCTCGTCCGACACGCTGCTGATAGTTGAATCGTGTGGGTGGCATGTTGCCAAGGACGATCGCCGATAGCGCGCCGATATCTACACCAGCTTCCATCGTCGTGGTCACGCTCAAAAGGTCGATGCCGTCAGCTAGTGGCACCTCGGCGTGCTGCTCCGTTGAGAGGAAGACGCCCTGGAATCGAGCCTGACGCGCCTGCGCGTCGATGCGGTCTGTCTGGCCGGTGAGCTCCTCACAGTTGAAGCGAAAGCGTCCGGCGTTCCGGACAGCTTTCCATCCGTAGTAGTCGTTCTCCGGCCTGATTGCGACGCTGTCGGCAGGCAGGGGGCGCCAGCAGTGTGTGCAGTAGCCGCAGGCACGGGACAGGTGCAGACGGCCGCAAGTTCCGCATTCCCAGCCCCCCTCGCCTGCACGACGCAGGACGACACGGTCTGGATCAATCAAGTAGTCGCGGACGGTGGTACCGCAGCCGTCCCGGAAGTTGCTGCGCAGCTCGGCCTCACTTGGGCCGCCGTGGCTTTCGATGGCGCGCCAGAAGTTGCGCAGCTGCCGTGGCGGCTCGTCGCGGGGCGACCGGAGCCCGTCGAATCGGCGGAGGTCTGCCAGGACGCGCAGGCTGGCGCGGGTGTAGGCCAGGGCGGACGTTGGCGAAATGTCGATAGGGTCGTTGTCGCCGCTGAGGGCGAGCCAGCCGAGCCCAAGCGATTCGAAGTCACGGCCGGCGCCCGAGAAGAGGCCGTCGAGAGCTTCCCTAAGGAGTGAGTGGTTGATGTCGGCTCGTAGCGCTTCCTGCTCCGCGGACAGGTTTGCGCGCAGCATGGGAGGGGTGGCGTCCCAGTCGTAGAGACTGGTCCACTTCCGTCCATTGGAGGTGTGCGCCAGACTGGCATGTGGGCCACCCGGGTTCAGACCCATGCTGAGCAGGTGTGCGGCAATGGCTCCGGATGACGCCGCGATGCTGGGACCTTGCTCCAACCGGGCGCTGAGAGCGGGCTCGTCCGTGGAGCGGGTGCCGGGGCGCCCGTCCCAGATGTCGCGCAGTTGGTCGAATACGACGGCATCGTGCTTCCTAAGCCGGTCCACCGCTGCCCAGGATTCAGGGGACTTTTCACCGTCGACAAAGTGTGCCCGGGCAAGGTTCACGTCGGCGGAGGTGTCACGCAGCGCCGCCATCTGGCTCTGGAGCAGCAGACGCAGAAGATCCTGGTAGTGGCGCAGTCCGAGGCCCAACGACAGTTTGGCGGCATCCTGACGGCTGTCGGTGAACATGATGAGTTTGCGGTCGTCGGCGTCAAGATCGGTGGCCAGCTCGGTCGTGAGAACTTGATTGATCTTCTCGAAGCCGGTCCGCATGCTGCGGATCGGTGAGCGCTGGGCGAGGGGATCGGTGTGAGAGAGCCGCTGCCCTCCCTTTCCGTACTGGATCTCCCAATCGTCGCCGCACGAAGGGCACTGGGTCGGGAAAGGGCTGATCGTTGCCGGATCGCGGAACTTGCGTGCCTCAGGTCGCACGATTGCGTGAAACGTCCAGCCAGTGTGGCCACCTGGGGTTCCCACATTGCGGATGCCGCCCGTGGCCGGTGTCAATTCGCTCCGCCGGAATTGGTAATGCACGCGTTTGCTGTCACGCGTCCATTCGTGGTGCTCAAGAGCGTCCAGACCTTTGGCCGGGTTCGGCCAGTACACAAGGTAGTTGTCGGCAGTGCGTTCCAATCTGACCTGATCCGGCAGCTTGGCGAGCTCGGGCACGTCTGCCAATAGCAGCGTGTTGACCCGTGTCGACTGCGCCTGTCCCTCGGGCGTGAAGCCGCCGAGGAGCACGTCACCGCAGTTCTGGCAGTACAGCAATTCCAATACGCGGGCACCACAGCTGCAACGAGTTATGGGCTCGGCAAACAGCCGACCGACAGGCCGCGGCTCGTCGTCCTGCGGCACCGCGGAGCAGCTGGGATCGCTACACGCCCAAACTCCAGGCACGTTCCGGAAAAAGTAGTGAGCCCGCACTTTGGGGTCGGTGTCTTGCGGGGCGGAGGCCAACGCGGAGAGAACTCTGGTGAGCGCGTTCTCGGAATCGCTGGATTGCTCCCCGGGGAAGACCCGGTGTGCAAGGTCGTTCAGCGAGCGTGCTACCGCCTTTTCGGTACCGTCTTCGTCCTCGTTGAGGAAGGCCCGGCGCAGCGTGTCCGTTAGACCCTCTTTCCGTGCGAGGTCGCCTGCCGCGTTTCCCTCGGCAGCGAGCAGTGCCGAGACGTGCGCGGCTGTTCCCGTGACCGCTGAGGTGGGCATTGCAAGGCTGCCTTGCACGAACGTAAAACTGGCTGCATCGACTCCGAAGAACTCCTGGAGGTACTGCTGGTCACGTTCGGCATCGATTGAGGCTGAAGCCGCGAGGATGCGCAGTTGGCTGGGCCGTTCGGTCAGACCTAGCCGCTGCGTGAGATTGCGTAGCAGATAGGCAATCTCGGTGCCGGCGGTTCCACGGTTCATGTGGAGTTCGTCGACGACCACGGTGAAGCGGTGGTCAGGGCTGGCATCGAGCCAAGCTCTGGTCGAGTCGAAGAAGTGGCTGTCGCTGTCACGGAGCAACATCACGTTGAGCATCGAGTAGTTCGTGACCAGGATGTCTGGTGGGGCATCGGCCATGTCCCACCTCGAACGCATCTCCGCGCCGTCGAGTCGTGGAACGAAATAGCGGATGTCGTCATTACCGGTCTCCGCCGAGACTTGCTCCGCGCGGAGGCCCCGTTGTTCGGATGTACGGAGTACCTCGCGCAGTCGATTCAGTGCGTTCTTGGTCGTCCGTTGGCCAGTTACGGGAGTCGCCCCGGTGTAGCGTCCGAAGTAGAAGCGGTGGCCGCGGCGGTGCGTGTCGAGCCAGGCACGGACGGCGTCGCTGTCCAACGCTCGGCGCATTCGCATCAGTTGGTCGTCGACGAGAGCGTTCATCGGGTACAGAATCAAAGCCCGCACAGCCTGGGGCCTGCCCGTCTCACCGTCGCGCTGCGAGGCGAAATCCGAGCCATCGGTGCGCCACCATGGATCGAACGATGCCGGTTTCCCGCCCCAGCCCGCAGACTCTGTGAGGAGCGACCCCAGAACCGGGAGGAAGAACGACTCGGTCTTTCCTGATCCCGTCCCCGCTGTTACCACCATGTTCTGTCCTGGCGTCAAGCCGGCCGTAAGAGCGTGTTCTTGGTGGAGGTAGAGCGAACGCCCGGGCGGGATCAGTCCACAGCTGGCGAACTCGGCGAGTTCCGGCGGCGCGCCAGCGATCGCGGCAGACTCGGCCAGTGTCCGTTCTGCACTAACGTACTCGGGCCGCAGTTCGATGAGCGGCATGCGGAACGCGCCGTTGTCACGGTCGAAAAGCTCGCGCCGCTCTCGCTGAAGCCGCTCGTCGTTCAAACCGAAGGGCGTGTCGTAGTACCGGAAGTATGCCTCCCTCAGCCGGTCGAAGGTGCCTATGACGTCAAGACCGCGGCGTGCCTCGTCTTCGAGGGAAGCCATCAATTCCTCCAGGGTGTTCTCAGCTGAGAATGGATACCGGTTGGTGGACGGACTCTGCCACCAGCAGCGCGATGTCTTTGGGGACGTTTCGATAGATCGCAGTACGCGCACGGTCGCCGTACTGTGTGGCCAGACCGCTGCAGAGCACCAACACGCGGGCCTGCAGCGGCGGCAGCGTGGCGCTCCGATCGATGAACGCCGTGCCGATCTCTTCGCTCTCCGCCACGCGCTCCGGTCTCCAGCGGAAGACATTGATGCCGCGGTCGGCGCAGTCGAGCAAGGTGCCGGTGGCGTAATCGGTGTGATACCAGCTGCCGTTCGCGCGGTAGCGGTAGCTCGGCCGTCCATGGACCTGCAGCTCGTACAGTCCGTCACTCATGAACAGGCCCGGGCGGACCCGAATCTCGTCTCTGTTCGAAGAAAAATGCTTGACCTTGTCACCTTCTGCGGGAGGCCCAGCAGGGCGCCCGCGAGCGATCGGGCGAAGACCCCTCGCAATGGTTCGGGCCGCGTATCCGACGTACTCCACGCCGGCTTCCGCCAGCAGGACGCATAATTCCTCGACGCTGTCCGCCTGCACGAAGACTGACGCTGGAACGGGCAATGGTCCGTCATTACTTCTCGCAGGGTGTTCGATATTTACAGCTGCCAGTTCTTCGAGCCGCTCGACGAGGCCGATCCGTCTACTTCCGGCAAGCACCGCTGTGCCGCCGGTGGCTGGGAGCAGAGCCGCAACGGCGGGTGCGACCGCCCACGTGCCGCCCTGCCAATCGATCTCGGCATGGCCGAGAGCGGACACGTCCCGCAGCCATTGGGCTGTCTCGTATGGCTTCGGGCTGCGGTCGGCAGTGCGGGCCATCCACGCGACACGTTGGCGAAGATCACGGATGTCGCCGGAGCCCATCTCACTCATCCATGTGAGCAACAGGTCAGCGTCCATTGACACGCTCCCAGGCACTGACGTAGAACGCCCATAACCGGTCGGTGGATCGGAGCGAGGCGACAGCTTCGCCCCAGATGCGGTGGTCGTCGGCACCCAGTCCCCGGAAGGCCGGTTCCGCTGGCCGCAGGCGTATCACCTGCCATCCGGTGGAACGCTTCTGCAGCACCCACGCACCGCGGTCTCGGCGGACCTCGAAGTACATGAAGGGGACTCCCGGTGCGAAGTTGGGCATCGCCGGTTCCTCAAGCGCAGCCACTTGTCCGGTGCGGTCAATCACCCAGTTCTCCACCGCGCCACGCCTGACCAGAACGATTTCCGGCTCATCGGGCTCGGCTGTCCAGGCGCCGCAGACGGCACCCCGCTCATCGGATGACACCAGATCACCGTTCCTCCAGGACAGCCTGCCAACCCCCGGAGGTTCGTAAGCGTTTCCGGCGCTTCGGCGCACCACAAACGTGAGCGTCTCCCCATCAGCGCTGACGGAGTGGCTGCCTTCCCCGTAGGGACCGGACCGGCACAACGGGATAGGGAACACGGACGCGCGAAAGCGCTGGGTCCGGTCTTGGTCGAGCACCACTTCAACATCGCGTGGATCCGCACCGACGGGCAATTCCAGGTCAGGCTCGCCGCCGGCCAGGTAGGTGTTCCGGCTGAACTTGCGATGGAGGGGCAACCCATTGATGAGGCGCGGGCGTGCCGTGGCGCCAGGGCGGAGTTTGGCGGCGAGCGAGGCGGGTAGCAGCCGCATCGCCGACTCCAACGCTTCATGATCGGAGAAGGTGACCCCGTAGTAGATGGAGTAGCCGTGGAGTATCTCGGAGGCGATCTGGTCACTCATGCGCTTCCAACCGGAGTCCGCTGCTTCCTTCAAGGCGCGCTCGACCGTCGTCTGGATGTCCCACACGGTGAGGAAAACGTGTTCCTCATACGCCTGGATGGCATCGACAGAAGTCCAGCCTCCGGCGTCAGCGTTATCTGCCAGCACCAAGAACTGTGACGGCGGGAACTCTGCCATGCAACGGCTGCCACGCGCCGCCAGGCCATTGGTAATGGTCTTTGGAGTTACTGGTGGCAACCCTTTTGCTTCAAACATCGAGCTGTACGGGTCAGGCGTAATGCTGACGCTGAATGCCGCACCGCCGGTCTTCCCCGCCAGGGTGTCCCCCGGCACCTGAGCCACAGCAGGGATCACCCACCAAGCTCTGTGCCGGTCGAGGTCAAGGGTGAGGCGAATCTCCAGTCGCCGGAGTCCCTCGGCTGTGATGACCTTGCCATCCCAGGAGATAGCAAGCTTGTAAATGAGCGGGCGCAGGTAGTCCACGATGTCCGGGTCGTCGAGGACCTCCAGGAAGCGGTCGCTGAAGCCTCGCGAGCGACCGTGAGTCCAGACCTTCAGCAGGTCAAGCAGCGCGTCGGGAGAGTGGACAACGCCCGACGTCAGGTCCATGCGGTCAAAGAACCGCGTCAGCACCGCCCGGTCGCTGCGCCTGATCAACGCCTGCGACAGCGGGTATCCGATGCGACTCGGCTCCGGATTCTCCGGAATCGTCGAGGTCCCGAACGATTCTCCCTGCTCGCCAATCCAGGAGTGGATCTGCTTCCACATCTCGGCTACCTGGGTGAAGGCGCCACGGTCACGCAGATACATCCGGACCGTCTCAAGCTCTGCCTCGGAACCGTCCGGCAGTAGTGCCTGGGCCAGTCGAATGTAATAGCTGTGACGTGCCCCAGCAGCATCGCTTCGCATCTCCGAGGCGGCGAGCACACTGAGCACAAGAACCGGTAGCGTTGGTGGCGGCTGGTCACGCGCCCCCGCCCCCCAGGCTGCATGGGCGGCTAGTACCTGGGAGAACATCGACGCACCGCGGTTGATGTCGACTACGCACCTGACGGCATCTGCCAGCGAGCGCAGCGAGTCCTCGCCCGGATCTCCTAACCGCTGGAGCTCATCGAAGTCGACGAACATCACGACAGGCTGGCCATCCCGTCCCTCGAAGAACTCTCGGACAAGCCGCTCTTGCCAGCGGAGGTACGCGGGTGGCAAGCACAGATCAGCGGATCTTGGCACGTGGGTGACAGTAGTTGTGGTAGCCGACACTTTTCCGGCACCCACAGGAAACAGCCTGCGCACCAGCGAATCCCCTTCCCCCGATTGCCGATTCGAGCCACCCACCGCCTCCGATGGTTCCCACGAATCTCCATCAGTATCAAGATCTTTCGGCCTGCTGCCCCAGGGCGTTACAGAGGGCCGAACTGGTCGCTTGAGACATCGCATCGAAGCTCACCGATAGAACCGCTCGGCACTGGATCCGATTGGGGTGCAGCGACTTCCGGTCCGGCATGGAATGCGTCGGCACCGCTGCTGAACTAATGCGTCGGCTTGCGCGTGTCCGAACTTCCGCCGTTCTGCGCGGCGGCGGTTGCACTACCGCCACCCACGTCTCCCAACGAGAGCCACCTATGTTGCCGAACGGCGCCGAACATACGCCTAACATTGCCAGACAATCGCCGCATGTGGTACAACTACCTTGCCGGTAGCTGCCGGTAACACGGTTGATCGCCTGCGGGCGGGAGGGATGGTGCAGGAATGGCGGAGCGGCAGCCGTCGTCGATCATTCGGGTGGCGAGTTTTATCGCCAACGTGGGTGTCGGCAATAGGTTCACGATGAAGCAGCTGAATGCGTCGGTGCCGGACGTGATCCAGACCGATCGGCGAATGCGTGATCTGCGGGAGATGGGCTGGCGGATCGACAACTACAAAACCAACGCGAGCCTTGCGCCGGAGGAGTATCTGGTCCGGGAGATCGGTGTCCGGATCGACCAAGGGGAAAAGCGACCGGCGAACCAGCGCCGGTCGATCGCCGGAGCCAAGCGTCGCCGCATCTTCGAACGTGACGGCGGGGCATGCAGGATCTGCGGCGTCGCCGGCGGTCAGGAGTTCCCCGACGCACACGGGCACAAGGCCGTGCTGACCATCGGGCATATCGTCCCAAAGGACCGCGGAGGTTCGGACAACGACGAGAACCTCCAGATCGAGTGCCAGCGGTGTAACGAGCAGTCCCGCAACAACATCCAGAGCCCGCCCGATCCCGCCGAGGTTCTGACCGCCATCCGCAACCTGAAGGGCGGTCACAAGACCAAGAAGCAGGTCGTCGGGTGGATGCTGTCGGGCAAACGCGAAATCAGCGACGCCGAGCGCGCCTTCGGCAACTGGTGGCGCCTTCCCTACGACCAGCGCCAGCACGTCAAAGATGCACTGGTCAAGGAAGTGCTATCCGGCGAATGACCAAGTAAATCTCGATGGGTTCGCGGAGGGCTGCCGACCGCCACAAGCGGCCTTCCGGGCGCACCCGAGACTCTTGTCAGACCCCCGCTGTAGCGTGGAATCGCCTCTCCATCAGTAAGTTTCACCGCAGGAAGCAGTGATAACCCATGGCGACAAGCACAACCGCCGCCGAAGTCATCAACCATTTCACCGCCTTGGGCACAAAGACTCAGAGCGAGCTAGACAGATGGATCGCCCGCCCTAGCAGGGAACACGTAGCTGAGACCGTCCTCGCGCACGTGACACGAACCCCATACATCATTGCTGCGGATGACATCGCGACCCTGCGCACGGCCCATCCCTTGGGCGAGATTCGGCCCGAGCAGGCTTACCGAATTCCCGGTATCAAGAACTGGTACCCCGCCTATGCCTTCACCCACCTGTTTCACCAGATGCTCGAAGAGCACGGAAAGGTCTTCACCTGGAACGAGTTCCGCGATTGGGCGCAGGCGCCCAAGGTGCGGGACAGGCTATGGGAACCCGCCCAGGAGCAGATCCGTACCGTCGTGAGAAATGGCGCAGACGCCGCCGTTGCGCACGCCGCGATGCAGTGGCGTATCGGCATCTTCTACTATTCGTTCCTGCGCGAGCTATATGTGATTGCACGATTCCGGGAGCACGGACTCGCTATGTTGTGCCACCCGCTAGCAGACGCTCTTTTCCGCGCCGACACGTGGTGCAACAACGTCATCGTCGAGCTGTACATCCCCAACCCCACGTTCAAGACGGTTACCGCCGGACGGAAATTCAAAACCCGCACGTACTTTGCAGACCAGCCACAGTTCGACGTCGTCGAACTCACCATGCCGGCACAACACTCGTTCGGTGAGCTACATGTCCCCGCTCCCGAAACCATCGAGCATGCCGCAGCTAGGATCCAGACAGCACTACACCGCTCGCACGCGGCCTAGGTACGCATCCCATCAGCCGGATCGCGCGGCAGCGGTCGACCCAACCCACACCGCGAGCCGATCCGCCTGCCAATACCGAAATTCGGTCAGCAGCAGGGCATTCCGGCATCCAGCAGGGTCGGCGGCCGGTGCCTGCCGCCATGCTCGGCTCAGTTCCTGCCTTCCGCAAAACCGGGCAGCTGTCGGCCTGTACCGTTACGGTGTTCGCCATGTCGCACACGGTGGCCTTCGAAGACCTGACGACTTCCGACCTCACACTGGAGACGGTGTATTTGGGAGGTACACAAGGCCATACGGGAGACGACGCGCTGGCAAGGCTTGCACCGGTGGGCAATCTGGGCGGGTTCCGGTACAACGGGTCTCCGGCCCGCAACGAGGTCCGCATGGTGGTTCTGTTCACCAGCGGGAACGAGAGCGATTGGCCCGACGTGCTCGATCCTCAAACCGGGATCTTCACCTACTACGGCGACAACCGTAAGCCCGGACAGCCGGACCTCCACGACACCCCGCGCTCCGGTAACCTTCTGCTGCGCAACGCTTTCGAGGCGACGCACGCGACCGAGGCCGAGCGCGCGAAGGTACCGCCGTTCCTTCTGTTCGAGAAGGCGGCCCCGGGCCGCTCTGCGCAATTCCGGGGACTGCTCGCCCCTGGCGCCGAGGTGCTGAGCACTGACGATGACCTTGTCGCAATCTGGCGCAGCAAGAGTGGGCAGCGCTTTCAGAACTACCGGGCGAAGTTCACCGTGCTCAACACCGGGAAGGTAGAGCGCGCGTGGATCGATGACCTCGCCAACGGCGTTCCACCGGTCAAGAGTGTTCACTGCCCCGAGAGCTGGAAGGCCTGGGTCAAGAGCTGCAGCTACGACACCCTCACCGCAGCGCCGACGACAGTCATCCGGAGCAAAGCCGAGCAGTTCCCGGCCGACAAAGCGGGCCAGGCGATCCTGGCCGCGATCCATGCGCATTTCGACGGCCGGCCGCACGACTTCGAGAAGTGCGCGGTAGAGATCTGGCGGATGATCGCTCCGGCAACCGGAGTCTGTGACCTCACTCGTCCCAGTCGTGACGGCGGCCGCGACGCTGTCGGCGAGTATCAGCTCGGCCCGATCGGCGACCCGATCAAGATTGACTTCGCGTTGGAGGCGAAGTGCTACGGCCCCACGAACTCAGTTGGAGTCCGGGAGATGAGCAGACTCATCTCCCGGCTGCGCCACAGGAACTTCGGCGTGTTCGTCACCCTCTCGTACTTCAACTCCCAGGTCTACGAAGAGGTTCGAACCGACGGCCACCCTATTGCCCTGATTAGCGGCCGCGACATCGTCAGCACTCTCAAGTCCAACGGATATGGAGACCTCGGTGCCGTAAAGGGCTGGCTGCGTAACCAGTTTCCCCCTGTGCCTTAGCTTTTCGTAGACTTTGCTCCCGCCCGGGCCCAGCGCCGCCGCCGGACCAGCTCGGGTCGGTAGAGTTCCGCCGGGGGGTCTGCGCTTCCCGACTAGTTCGTGACACTCGGCATTGCCATGTGGCTGTCAACAGGAGGATGGGTGCACACCCTGACCAGCAAGCGCGTAACGAAGTTTGCTCGAGACTTCGGTTTCGAGGGCACCGAAGCGGATCTGTTCGAGCGTTATGTCGCTGCCAGCTATCTCTTCCAGTATGTTCGCGATGACGTGGACGCGATCGAGCGGTCGATTATCGGTGGCGGCAGCGATGAGGGGATCGACATCGGTGCTGTGATCGTGAACGGCCGGGTCGTGTTCGAACCCGGTGAGATCGACGAAGCGATCTCCGATCAGACGACGAACTCTGCCAAAGTGATCTTCATTCAAGCCAAGACGAGCGAATCTTATGACTCGAAGCTGATCGCCAAATTTCTCCATGGTGTCGAGTCCGTCACCAAGTATGCGATGAACTCGGTAAGTATCAAACTTCCTCCGCGGCTCGTCGATCTGGCCAGCCTGATCGAGAGGATCGCCGAGAGCGGAGACAAGTTCCAAGACAGCCGGATTCCTTGCGAAATCTACTACGTGACTACCAGCTCCCACACGGGAGAGAGCGCACAAGCAGAGCTGCAGATCACCGAAGCTCTCGACCGGATTCGCAAGATCGGCGCCTACTCGGAAGATCTGAAGCTCCGAACGCACGGGCACGAAGCACTCGCCGCCAAGCAGAAGGAACGGTTCGGACCCCAAAAAATCCAGTTCAACTTCGAGAAGCGCCAGACGATCCCCGCTACCGAGAGGGTGAGCGAGGCCTACATCGGGCTGATCTCGGCAACCGAGCTGATGAAACTCCTCAAGGACGAGACAGGCGACATCCGGCCCGGAATCTTCGACGACAACGTGCGCCTGGACCTCGGCCCGCAAAACCCAGTGAACAGCAGGATAATGAGCACGCTTCAATCCGTGGAGCGTGAGCACTTCCCATTCCTGAACAACGGCCTGACACTCATCGCCACCGAGCTCCGCGGCCTCGGAGACCGGTTCTTCATTTCCGGCTACCAGATCGTCAACGGCGGTCAGACCAGCCATCAGTTGATCCGATGGTCCGAATCCGACGAGGTGAAGAACAAGCCCGAACTACTGGCCGAACTCTGGATTCCGGTGAAGATCGTCAGCTCCAATGATTCCGGCGTGCGGACCAGCGTCGCAATTGCAACAAATCTCCAAACCGCGATCGGCTTGACCGACATCCAGGCCAGCTCACAGATTGCAAAAGATGTCGAAGAATACTTTTCGCAATCGGGGATAGACGGCCTCCGCTATGAACGGCAGAACCGCGGATCGGCACTCGAATTCCCGCGCACCCGTGTCGTAACGACGCTGGAGCTCAATCGGGCCGTTGCGGCAACCCTATTTGGCGAGTCTTGGCGTGCGATCGGATCTCCGAAGGATCTTGAGGCTGAAGATTCGTTCGTGTGGGGTGCTTACCCGGTTGAGATGTACTTTTACGCAGCATGGATTATCTATAGAATCGACAGGTATTTCGCACGCACACCTGAATCCGCCACTCTGAAGGCTGCAAAATATCACATCGCTATGACGGTCTCGGTCCTGGTGAACCCCGGACTTGTGCAGATCTTCGAAAATGGTGTCACCGAGGGAACAAGTAAGTTCCTCCAGAAAGCCAGAAATCTCAAACTTCGCGTTTCAGACAAGGTTCTGTCGGACCAAATCGAAGCAGCCATCGTCATTGCGGCAGAACTGGCCATCAGTGCTTTCAAGGCTCCTCTGTCCGAGGGACGAAGCCTGCGGAAGGACGATGTGCGCAGTCGGCGTAGCCAGGAGGCGATGCTGGAAATGGCCAAGAACGCCGCCACGAAGACTAGACGTTGAGAATTCGCAGCAGCAGCAAGTCTTGAGGCCGGACCGCGGAGGGGAGTTTACTGTCCGCCCCCTGACGTCCGCCCCTGTTTGCCCCTCCGACCCGCAGTTTTCGGTGTGGTGTCTGGCTGGTGGGGCAGGGACACTAAACACCCCCTGCGGGAGCGTTTAGTGTCCCTGCCCCACCAGCCAGACAGTTGAGATGTGAAGTACTGGCCGGAGGGGCAAACAGGGGCGGGGAAGCCGAGAGACGAGACGAAAGAGACTGGACGGAAAGAAGACTGGACCGAAGAACTGGACGGGCGAGGACCGGCAGGGAGGAGCGACCGGCATCGGATGGGTTGCATGCGGTGGTCTCAGCGATGCCGAGATCGGTGTGACCGACGTGATGATGCGAGGACCGGCGCCGCGGATGAGGTTCCGTCTTACGAGGCAATCAGGATGTGCGGCTACTTGCCGGCGAGCTGCCGAGGATTTCTGCTTACGCGGTAATCGGCGACAAAGTGATCACGCACCGGTGGCGGAGATACCCGCGTAAGAGGTGAAGTGTCCTCCCCGCTTATGCGGGAATACTCTGCCCGGCTGGATGTGTCGGTGCCTGGTGATACGAATTTTGTTGTGAGTCAGCAACATACGCATACGACGTCACGTATCACGAAGCGGCACGCAGTCATACAGAACCATCCCGATCGTGTGCTGTGGGTCCTCAGCAACGCCGACTGGCAGGTGATGCTGGACAACAGCGACGCCCTGAAATGTCCCGAGCCCGGCTGCTCCGTCCGACTGTTCCCGCGCCCGCGCAAGTCGACGAGCAAGGTCGACCGACACCTATGGCTGGGACCAAATCACCGCGGAGGTTGCGAACACTGGGTAGGCGGATCAGATGGGGGCGGACCGATGACGGCCCGACACCGGTGGGTCCAGGACCTGATTTTGACCACCTGCCGCGAGCTCGGGTACGTCGCAATTCCCGAGGATCCGCACACCCGCGCGGACATCTTCGTCACCGATCCTGCCACTGCGCTGGAAGTTCAGTTGCGCCCCACAGCGTTTCGCGACCGCACCGAAAGCCGGCGGGACAAGGGCGCCGACACTATCTGGTTCGTCTCCCATGATGTGGCCTGGCGGAACGCCAGCGTGCGTGAAGCCCTCACGCAATTACCGTCGGCACGCTTCAAGATCTACGATCGGCACGCCGAGTGGCGGCGCGACACTCCCGAATTCGCTCCCTGGGACGACCTATCCGGCGCGCTCGATCGCTATGCCGACATGCGCATCCTCGCCACCATATTCAAGCTCGACGCCGCCGTCAGCCCACCACAATTGACGCGTAGCGGCCTGTCGCTCCGCAAATTCCTCGACGAAGTACTCAGCGGCCAGCGGCGCTGGATCCCCCCAGGGGAAGAAGGCATGCCCCTCGACAATCGCGGACGGCCACGATCCGGGTGGGTACGCCTGAACGAACTCGATCACGTCCGATCGGCCATCCGAGCCACCGCCGTGCTGCTGCCCACGCCGGCGAAGACCGAAACCGTTCGCCCGACACCGAGTCCGAGCACCTCACCACCTGCGCCGAATGCACTACGGCCCCAGTCAGTCTCACGGCCATCGGACCCGCCCGACGACTTCGACGGATGTCTGGCGCTGGTTGTAATCGCGGTCGTGATCATCGCGATCGTCGCCCTGCTCTGGTGGCTGCTCTAAACCGAGTCCACAGTTCCGCCGGAGAGTTACCTCCTACGAGGTAAATTGGTCCCTGCATATTCCGCACAGGATGGGTCCCGCGTCGATGATCTTCTTGTGCGCGCGGATCCGTCGCGGTGGCTGACAATGACACATCAGCGGGCGCCCATTCCGGTCACGGGTACGGGTATCTCGCTGTCCGTCTTCGAATTCGGTATCACCTTCGCCATCAGGATCGGTCGGCGCGGAATCCGTATCGGCTACACCATGTTCGGGTCGGCGATGGGCGACGATCGCATGATTCAGCAGATTGATCTCACCGCGATACTGGTGGGCGGTAGCGTCGCGAACAGTCGTCAATGACCACCCCAGTCGTTGATGCCGAGCGACTGCCAGCCCCATTTCCTCGGCCAGTGCCTTGAATTTCTTATTGTGGTAACGGCCGTTGTCGCTGGATTCGGCCACGCCCCTAGCTCTCGCAAGTCCGTGTGCCGCCTCGTGCAGCAACGTGCAGAGCACCTCTTGTGCGCCGGACGCCAATCCCTCCGCGCCGACGAAGAGCTCGGGCATCCACACCCCCGCACGTTGCCACCTGTCCGGACCGAAGTGACCGCGCCGAACGGCACGTCCGTGTCCCGTCGAACCAGACGCAACTGTGACCACCACATCCGGGACCTCCGGATGCCGCAGCCGAATCCCCTCCCAAACGGTGTCGATCGCCGTTGCCAACGGACCGCCGATAGCCATACGAACCTCCCTTCCCGCATAGGAGGTAAACGGTTCATCGCCTTGAGAACCTAGTCCATTATTCTACGCTCTTCCCTCTTAAGCAGTAAGACCGATCCGGTTAGAGAACACACCAAACCGTCTGTTGCGCTTCGTAATTCGACATCGCACCGAGGGATACCGTTGGAAGATGACATCAGATTCCCCCTCACATGCAACGCCACCTGGTCAGCCGACAGCCGTCGGTGGCGGGTCTGCGCCGGCCATACCTGGCCGCGCGGTCTCGGGCAGCGTTGAATACTCGGTCTACGTTCCAGTGCCGACTGAGGACGGCGAGCAGCGCGGTGACAGCTTCCGGTTCATCGTGAACGGCTTGGCGCTACCCCAGACCGGGGATGTCCTACAGTTCGATGGTCCAGGGGCAGTCCTATCGCTCGTGGTCTCCGAGGTGGTGCATTGGTTCTTCACCGCGAACGAGTCGCAGACCGACGATGTCGTGGTGACTGCAGACCCGCACCCCGGGTGTTTAGGCACCGCACGTCGGCTCCTTGACACGGCAGTCCTGCACCGTTGGATAGATCAGTTTCCTGTGGTCGAACGCATGGAATCGCGTTGATCGAGTCGGCGGCTTCGATCTTGAGCCCATGCCAGATCGAGTACCGACGCGTAGCATGACCAACCGTGGAAGCCGCTCTCTCGGACCTGCTGACGCCGCTGACGACTGCGCGCCGTGAGCACACGCTTGAAGTGGGGCGCAAGGTGAAGAGGGTTGCACACCGGCTTCCGGAAAATCTGCGGTCTGAGACGGTGGTATCGGCGTACCTCCACGATGTCGGATACGGGTATCCCGACACGGGATTTCATCCAATCGATGGTGCAAACCTGTTGGCGGCGCGGGGGTTTTCCCCCATCGTGTGCAATCTCGTGGCTTTCCACTCCGCGAGTACGGTTGAGGCGGAGGTACGAGGGATTGAAGCCGAGGTCTTTGATCGGTTCCGTCTCGTCGACGTTGCTGGACTCGATCGCGCAACCGACTTGGTCTGGTGGGCCGACATGACTACCGGACCCAACGGCGAGCTGTTCACCATCGATCAACGACTGTCAGAGATTCGGGATCGATACGAAGCCGGCAGCATTGTCCGTACTGCCATCGACCGCTCTGAGCCGCTACTCCGCGGAGCGGTTCAGCGTGTCGAAGGGTCGATGTAGGGCTCGTTCTTGGTGAGCGCCCATTCGATTCGCTTCCGTTGGCTCGGGTCCATAGCAAGCTCCGGGATTCGATCGATCGGTACCCACTCGACTCGGGTGCTCTCACTGCTAGGAGTTGGCTCGCCCCCGACCAGCTCGGCTGCGTAGATGATCGTGAACTCCTGGCGCACCTCGTCGTTGCTCGTGTAGTGGATGACGTGAGTTGGATCGGTAAAGATCCCGACGATTCCGGTCAGGCGAATATCCACGCCGGCTTCCTCCAGGGTCTCCCGAACCGCAGTACGGCTCAGAGACTCTCCCGGATCATGCGCGCCGCCTGGCATAGACCAGTTGCCGTTGTCCGATCTGCAAATTAGAAGGACCGTGTCGCCCTGGCGTACGAAGGCGCCAGCGCTGGGCCGGACGCTATTCGCAGCGGGCGCGTTCGGGTCTTGGTGGTAGTCGATACGTCGTCCCATGAAGATCAGAGTACTGCGGGCCGACCGGTTGCCCAGGCCGCTTCGAACGACTCCAGGTAGTAGGAGAAGAGCCGCCCACCCGGGACACGTTGCAGGTGTTGAACGGGCGATTTCGCAGCATACGCACCATAGCTATGCGTGTTCACCAGCATCGAATCATCGAATCGGTAGATGCTGTTGTACAGCGTAGTTCGATGGTCACGAATCTCTACACCAGGCAAATCCTTTGTTTCCCAGAGATATTCGAGAGTCGAGTGACATCGCTGAGGTAGCGACGGCAGACCCTCTTCGCCAGCTCTGGCCTTGACGGCATCAGAGTCCCACTCCCCTAGCAGGATACGAATCTCAGCTCCGGCAGCAGACTTCGTGCGAACAACGTTGACAAAGTCGAGCGACTCGACAAGGAACCCGCCAGCGTAAACGAGTACTTCGATGTTGGCTGTCGCCCGACCCATGAGCGAACGCCAAACCTCGTGTGGCACTTCGGGTCTGGTTGGCCATATCTGCACGATCTCCGATAGCGATGCGCTAGACGCACGGTTTCCATCTAGCAGTTCGGGCCAGAGATACGCTTCGTCTCGCCCGAGCGTACGAGCCACTCGGAGGCGCATCGTGGGATGAGGGCATCGCCCCTTAGTAACCCATCGCTCAACGGTTTTCGTGCTCACGTTGAGCTGTTCAGCAAGACCGTACTTGGTCAGATTCGAGGCCGCCATCGCTCCTCGAAGGCGCTCATTCGGCATACCCAATAATACCGCCAAAACGTCCCAATGTGTCCCACTTACTTGGTTCCGGCGTCCCGCCGAATCGCGTGAATATAAGTGTGCTCAACAGCACGAGAAAGACTATCCCCCAACCAAATTCAAGGGCCCCCGGCAGTTCCAGCTACCGAGGACCCCTATGCACCAAAGCGGTTCCAGCCGCTCCAGCAACTCTTCAATCCCCAAGTGACAGGAGCCCTTGAGGCATGTCCAGTGTAGTCGGCCGCCCGGCCACATCCGAACCCACCGCACTCCGCCCGACGCGAGCCGCCATACGTCCTGCCGCACGGTCTCGCTTCGAGCGCGCCGTTGATCCCGACAATCTGCTCTCCCCTGATGAACGGGCCTGGCGGGCAACGCAACTGGCAGCACAGTCGCAGCTCGCGCGGCAGAACCGCCGACACGGACGCGGGTCGCGTGATGCGTGATTCCATGGGTGCCCACGTTTCCAAGGTCAATAGCTACGGCCGCCAGCAAGACATTGACGAAATCTTCGTGACCACCAGCGTTCAGGGTTCTTTCCGAGTCCACTATTTCGAGTCCATCGATCGCGTATGCGTCGATATCCAGGGTTCACCCTTCGGCGGCGATGTCTCGATGCAGTTGTCCCTGGACCAGGCGATGCTGCTGCGCGAACTCCTCGATGCCGGCATTGCCGACGCGATCGCGGCCACCAAAATCGAGTTGTCGGGCGGTGCCGCATGATGTTGCCCACCCCGGTCCTTGCCACCCTGTTCGTGCTGGCGATGTTCGTATTCCTCATCGCGCCAGACGTTTTCCTGCTTGTCGTGTTCCTCGTCGTCGTGTGGACGATGTGGCGGCACCGCTCGTACCGGCGGGGGATGCGGCGATGAACCACTCCCAGCACCATGGCTACACCGTCGGCGGTTACGAGCCCTCCACCGGCTACGAGACCGCGAATGCCATGCACCGCAACATGTATCGCTCGTCGAACTTGATGGTGAATACCGCGCACGCGATTCCGCCAGAACACCGCCTGAAGGTCTTTCTCCTCGTACTCGCCTTCGCGATGGGTTTGTACACCGGCGTGCTCCTCTTCGGGAACCGCACCTACCCGCAGCCCGATGTTGTGTTCTGCCCCGCTCAGACAGCCGAACCGGTTGCGGTGGTTCCGGCCGAGTGCGGTCAGCGGGAGGTGGCGCGGTGAGTCGTCGACACCAGGCCGATCCGATCAATGGGGTCGAAGTTGTTCAGCGGCACTGGCCGTTGGACGGGCCGTACACGGCCGAGTCAATCGTCGCTGCCACTGACGCGATCGGGGAGCTGCATCGGTACCTCGCCCATGCCACGATTGGCTCCGCGCGGAACGCGCTGCCGAACGCACCAGGCGCCTATCCCCTCTTCGGGAACCTCGCCTACTCCGCCCATATCCACGGGGAAGTACTCCGCAACCTGTCGCGCTGGGCTGGTGACCTCGCTGGCGATTCCAGCCTCCGTCACGACGAGTATCGCGGCCCGGATCAGACACCCGCTCGGACCGCTGCACAGGATGCTGCGGGCGAATTGCGCCGCGCGGCTGGCTCTTCCGAGGCGGTCGGCAACGCCGTCTCCAATGCGCACGGAGCTATCGGTCACCTCTACCACGAATTGGATCGGGGGCTGGACCGATGAAGTTGCCGACTGCATGGAGTCGAGCCGAGTGGGCGCGCGCTGCCGCTCCGGCAATCCCACGAATCGATGTCGACCACGGTGTGATGCGGTCGGAGGCCACCAGCCACAGGGCGGTGAACATCGGAGAGAACACCTGGGCCTTCACCGGCTTGCCTGGCCGCCAGTTCACCCCGCAGCAGGCCAAGGCCGGCATGCGGCTGGCCGTAGCCCCGGACCGGCTGGAAGCTGCGGAATGGGCAAAAGCCTTGGGGCTCACCCTCAACGAGGCCGTGGGGCTTATCCGCACAACCACCGCGCCGGTCGAGAAGCGCACCACTTCGACCGAGGTGGATCGCGAGTGGGAGCTGGATCGATGATCGGCCCCAAAGATGTTCGTAGCCGCGATCTACCGGACGCGTCCGGATCACGCTTCGGCGTGCCCACGTTCTACTGGGGTACCGCTCCGAGCGGACTCGCCACACGTCGTCAACTGCGGCAGCAGGGTCTACGCCCTAATGGTCAGGATATCGCCGCTCAGGTGGTCCGGCCGCGCCGCGGCGGCCGAGAGCCATTGGCCGCCTATCTGTTTCATGTCGATCAAGCTGCGCCGAAACGGGAAGCTTCACCGGCACAGCTTGCTGCGCTGGCGAAAGCTACCCGAGAACGCCAGTTGCGAGCGTCGGAACGGCGTGGCCTAGACCGTGACGACTTCAATCACCCCGTCGAGTGTGGTCCGCAGTGGGAATCTCCCGCCCCCGCAAGTACAGGCATGGCCGAGATCGCAGCCACCGCGACCTTGCACTCGTTGGAGCGGGATTGGGGGCTGGACCGATGAGCGGATCGCATCGTGATCATCACCAGGGAATTCGAACGACCGCGCAGAGTATGTGGTTCGACGAGCTGCCCCACACCGCACATCTCGGCGAGCAAGGCTGGCAGGTCTCCTGGCTGCCCGACCGCGACAATCTGAGTCTGGAGCAGGCACGCGACGCCTTGCTGATGGCGAAGTTGTCGACGAGCTACCGCATACGGGAGCTGGCCCGACGGGACTGGCCGCGAATTCAGGAGCTGGCCAGGGGCATCGGAGTGAACCCGCGTGACGCGGTCAAACTGGTGCGCGACGCCGAGGCCCACGCTCGGAACCATGCGGTGCCGACGGTGGCTGCACAATTGCCGCACTTGGCAATTCACCAGGATGCGCACCCGGAACTTTGGGATCGGGAGATCCGCGTCGATGCCCGCCCACCGACCGTGCGCACCCCCGGCCGCGTACCGGGGCAGTGGCTCAAGTCGGGTGAATTCCTCGACTTGGAACGGGGGCAGGACCGATGAGCGCTCCGCAGTCCCCTGACGCCCTGCCCTCGGGCGAGATCATCACAGCACACGCCGCACGGGAGTTGACCGACCAGATCAACAGCCTGGTCTCGAAGGCGTGGGAGCTGATCCAGCAGGCATACCTCACGCGCGTCTGGGTCGCACTGGATTACAGGTCCTGGGACGACTACTGCGCGGCCGAGTTCGACCGCGCCCGCATCCGAGTACCTCGCGAGGAACGCTCCGAAGTCGTTGCGTCCCTGCGTGAAATCGGGATGAGTACCCGTGCGATCGCGGCTGCCACCGGGCTGAGTCAACCGACGGTATCCCGTGAACTGTCCGGAGGTGATTCAAATGAATCACCTGACTCGGTGGTCGGGTTGGACGGTAAGTCCTACTCGACGAAATCGAATGTTCCTGAACAGTTTTCGGATCACGATCCCGATGAGCTCAGCGACATCGGCTCCGCGGACGGCCGGAGCACCAGTGCGGCCCACACATCGAAGCGCGCGCCGATCACGAAGTCATTCGACGCCGCCCGCCGCAAGCTGTGCAGCGACGCCAAGACGCTCGCTCGTCTCATCGAGGACGACCGATTCGACCGGTACGCGACCCAACTGGCAGAGCAGCATCTCGGCGATCTGTGGCGGGCGCGCGACGCCCTGCAGGCCGTTCTCGACCGCCTGCCCAACCCCTTCGACGAATCCCGGGAGGGATAAGCCATGCATCTGATCAACCCCGACAACCCCAACAGCGGACCAGAGCGCACCGACTCCCCAGGTGTCCCGCAGATCGTGCAGATGGATGCCGCCATGGCGCGGCGCGAGCTGGAACGCAACACCAACAACCGGCCTGTCCGGCTGGCACGTGTGCAGCAGTACCTCGACGACATGAACGCTGGCCGTTGGCGTTTCAACGGCGAAGCGATCAAGTTCGCCGAGGATGGGCAATTGCTCGACGGTCAGCACCGTCTGATGGCGTTGGCCCGTACCACTGGGCTGGTCCTGCCGATGCTGGTGGTGCGCAACCTGCCCCGCGACACCCAGGTCACGATGGACCAGGGCACCAAGCGCAGTCCCGCCGACCAGCTTGCACTCGCCGGACTGGCCGGCCACAGCGTCACCATGGTCGCCGCTGCACTGCGGGTCTACCTGGTATGGATGGAGGGCAACCTCTTCGGCGACGTCGTGCGCAACCCTGCCCCGGTCTCCACGACCAAGGTGGTGGAATTCGCCGAAGCCTACCCCGATGTCGTCACCCGCGCCGAACGCTTCGCCACGGTCGCTACCCGCGTGAAGTGCCGCCCTGCGGTGGCCTGCGCGGTCGCGATTCGACTGTCGGAGATCGACGACCAGGCCACGATTGAGTTCATCCGGTTGTGGGACACCGGCGTCGGGCTCGACGTGGGTTCGCCGATCCTCGCCCTGCGTGAACGTCTCGATTCCATCCGGACCACCCGCACCCGGACCAGCGACCGCGACTTCATCGGCCTCATCGTCGCCGCCTGGAACCACTGGCGCCGCGGCAAGCAGGTCTCGAAGCTCCAGCGCCCCAAGGGCGGCTGGACACCCGAGAACTTCCCGGAGCCACGATGACCGGAAACTCCTCCGGGGCATCGTTCGATCGCGTCGTCGACGCTCTGCGGCAAGTAACGACCGAGGCCGCGACCCAGTCGGGGCAGTGGACCAAATTCCGTTGCCCGGTACCCAGTCACGGCCGTGGGAACGGCGACCGGAACCCGTCGCTCGGAGTCAAGTACGACCCGCGGCGTGAGAAGACCATCGTCACCTGCTTCAGCGGTTGCGATCAGGACAACGTGCTGGTGGCGGCGGATCTGCGCGTACGGGACCTGTTCGATCATCTGCCTGACCGGTCCCGCACCGACGGACAGCGTGTCAACCAGCGTCCGCAACCGACACTGACAACGCCACCGGCTCGAAAACAGCAGCCACACAACCACACTCGCGATTTGGGAGCGGCCACCGGTCCCAAACGGCGAGCAGCCGTCTACACCTACACCACCGCGACCAATGACCCTGTCGGGCAAGTAATCCGGTACGAGGTGCCCCACGAGCGTGGCGTCGCCAAGGACTTCAGCCAGCGGCGCTGGGATCCCGATCGGCGCATGTGGGCTCCGGGTGGCTTCGCACCGGTGCTGTACCAGGCCCCGACCGTGGCATGGGCTGTCGCGCAAGGCCACCCGATCCTGGTCTGCGAGGGCGAGAAGGACGTCGACCGTGCAATCCAGGCCGGATATCCCGCGACCTGCAATGTCGGTGGGGCAGGCAAGTTCCGGCCCGAACACGCCCAACAGCTGCGCGGCGCGGCGCATGTCGTCATCGTCGCCGATCGTGACACCCCCGGATACACCCACGCCGCACAGGTTTACGACCGCGTAAGCGGCTTGGTGAACCGTGTCGACGTCATGCACGCCGCGCACGGCAAGGATCTCTCGGATCACTTCGATGCCGGCCACGGCATCAATGATCTCCACGTCATCGATCCCAGCCAGCTCGCTCCGTACCGCTCCGGTGCGCACGAGCAGGGCCGCAGCACCGGACCCCGGCGCCCGGCATCGGTTTCGACACCACCGCATCCCGGGTGGACACGGCCGGAGATGGATTGGGGGCTCGATCGATGACCGAGCCGAAGCAATCCCGGGCGTGCGGCTGCGGGGAAACCAGCATCTCGCGCGGCATGTGCAAGCCCTGCTACGACCGCCACCGATACCGGCAGATCGCGTACAACCGTTGGAATCCGCGAACATCCGCCGACATTGCGCGGACCCATCTGCAGCGACTGCAGACGGCGGGGATCAGCCCGCACCAGGTGGCGCAGATGGCGGGGCTTGGGCACGCCACCGTCGCCCGCATCACTCATCCCGAATGGGAACGCATCAGCACAGAGGTCGAGACCGCCATCCTGGGCATCGAGGTTCCCGACCGGGCCGCCGATGTCCTCGCGCCGACGGCTTTGGTTCCCGTCCTGGGTGCGAGGCGACGCGTCCAAGCCCTCATCGCGCACGGGTACCCGCAGCGCACGCTTGCTGACTCGTTGGGCGTGCATGCCGGCAGCCGGACCATGAGTGCTCTGGTCGGGCGCTCACACTCCGGTGGGGGCATCTCGAAATCGATTACCGCAGAGCGTGAACGCGCGGTCAGAGCGCTTTTCGACCGATTGCAGATGACACCGGGCCCGTCGGACCGCGCACGCGCCTACGGCCGACAGCGCGGGTGGCCGCTGCCGTTCGAATGGGACGAAGACACCATCGATCAGCCCGACGGGACTCCGGTTCGAGCACGGTGGACACCGGCGTCCAGCCGCGAAGAGCGGCGCGAGCAGGTCCGCGCGTTGACCGGTTTGGGCTTGCCTGCCTCGCAGATCGCGGACCGGCTCGGGATGACCACCCGCTTGGTGGAACGGGACCGGCACGCCACGCTCCCCACACCCGCACGGCCCGAATGGGACTGGGGGGTCGAACGATGACTCGTCCCCATCCGGATCCGCGACTGTGCTGGACCGACCGTGACGGACTGCTGACGCGGTTCACCAGCCAGCAGTGGTGCATCGATTTCGCCACCCTGCAGTTGCTATGCGGCACCGGCCGCAGCCGCACCTACGAATTGCTCGCGCGGCTGCGGAGCGGTTTCGGCGTCCTGCGCTCGGTCTCGATCTTCCCGGACAACGCCGACCGCGAAGTGACCGTGGTCTGGCCCTGGCCGGCGGTCGCCGCCGAACAGCTCGGGCATGCAGTCTCCAGCTGGAATCCCACCCGCACCAACATCGTTCACAAGCTCGCCGTCGCCCGTGCCCGCGCCGCGCTGTGCGGACTGGACCCCCAGTTGTGGGTGCCGGAACGAAAGCTGTTGCGCGATGCCGCCATTGCGACCGGACAACGACCCGGCGGGTTGACGATTGTCGACCAGTCCGGTCTGCTGCCGCAGCCGAGCAGCGGCCTGGCCCGCGGACACGTACACGACGGCCGCTACCTCTACCGCGACTCGTGGCTGTCGGTGGAGGTGGAACTCACGCTGAAACGGCCGTCACGAAAACGTCTGGTGCACACCGTCTTCAACGCCTACCAGCGTGCCCGCACCATCGGCGACGGACTGCTCTACCTCTACGAAACCGACGTCATCGGCAACGCCCTCGACCGCGCGGTCACCGAGCTGATCACCACCGGCCGCATCCCCGAGCACCCCGACATCCGCCTGCGGTCCCTGCAACGCGTGATCCAGGACCGCTCCATCGATCTGCCCGCCCCGACGATCCGAGAGGAGCGCGCCTCATGACCGCCCTGCACCGCGCACCCGCGCCGGTCGACGACCATTGCCGACCGCTCATCACCCCGCTCGACTGCGGACCCACCACGAACGTTCCCGCGCCGACCACCGAAGCCGCTGCACCAATCGAGCAATGTCGGCCGTTGATCACCGCCTCCGACTGCGGCCCCGCGAGGGAAACCGGCGCAACCAGCATCGCCCCCGAGGAACCGGCCTGGCTGCACTTCATGAACACGCACGACCCGAGTCTGACCTCCGACACCTCAGGGCTGGGAGATCTGACCACGCTTCTCGCCGACACCGGTGCCGCGGTCGGGTTCACCGGCGCGGTGTTCGCCGCCGCGACCGTGATGGCCGCCCGCCAGGGCTGGGATCCCGCGCGGTTGCGGAACTACGCGGGAGGGTCGCTCGTGCTGCCCGCCACTACGGCCGCCGCGACCACTTCGTTGTGGACTCCGCTGCGGCTGTATGTGGACGGTGCCGTGCTGGCGGGCGACGCGGAGTGGCTGGCCGGCGCACTGCAGATGAGCGTCACCGGAATTCCGTTGGCGCTCACGGCAGCGACCTGGTGGTGGGCGCGCCGCTGCAACCGTCTGCACACCGTCGGCAAGAGGAACATTCCGGCCACCGAACGGGCGCAACGTCGCGAGATCGACGCCAAATTCCAGGCCGCTCGCACTCTGGCGACCCGCGCGACACCCCTCACCATCGTCACCGGGCACGGCCGCGGGCACCGCCAGATCGTGCTCGGGCGCCGCGCCGAGCAGGTGAGCCAGCATCGCAAATCCGTTGCCCAGCAACTCATTTCCACCACCGACACGTTGTTCTCCCTGCCCTACAGCGCGGTGCGCAAGAACATCGGCGTGCTGGGCGGTCCCGGATCCGGCAAAACCACGGGCCTGTGCCGCTTGTCGGTGGCCTCGCACCTGGCAAGTCACGAACGCTATCTCGCGGCAGCATCAACACCTCAGGCGACGCGAAAAGTCTTGGGCATCAAGCCGAAGCGCGCGATGAGCCTGTTCCTGACGTGCAAGGGCGGCATCGAGGACCTGGTCACGTGGGCGGAGCTGAAGGCCGCGTTGCTGGCCAGCGGCGTGCATCCTTCGCAGATCGGCATGCTCCCCGCCGACAAGATCAACCTGTGGGGGTTGCCGGCCGGACCGCTCCGCCATGTCATCGAAGATCTCGCTCCCACCGCGAAGGCCAGCGACTCGGCACAGAAGTTCTACGAGGAGCTGCGGATCTCGCTGGTGCACTTGATCGTCGACGCACCCGATCCGGATGCGGGCAAAGGTCCCGGCGAGAACACTCCTACCGCGTCGAAGGTGTTCATGGACCGGTTCGACGAAGTATGGCTCTGGTACTCGTGGGGCGGAGAGTTCAACGCCGACGGCGCGATGGTCATGCCCACCGACCCGAAGTACAAGCCCGAGCTGAAGGCCATCGCCGCCGCATGCCAGGGCAAACAGCCCGTGTTGCCTGCAGAGGCCGCGCGTTTCGACAACCTGTTCCGTGAGCTCGACGGTGTCTTCGACGGCCCACACAACCTGCTGGACAAGGCGTACTGGTTCATCACCGTGCCCGGCACCGCGCAGAAGTCTGTGGCCACCTCGCAGGCCAAAGCGGTGATCAAGCTTGTCGAGCAGGTCGCCGCCACCGACCACGGCCGCGAAATCACCTTTGCCATCGATGAATTCTCTCGGGTGTCCGAGGGCGCGAGCCTCACCGACGCCTGCGAGGCACTGCGCTCCCAAGGGGTGGCATGCATTGTCGGCGCGCACTCCTTCGAATCGCTGGCCGGCACCGACCGCGAGGCCAAGCAGCTGATGAAGGCGTGGTCGGGCGGGCTGCTGTGCTTCGGACTCGAAGGCCCCGACGAAATCGTCACCCTCTACGGCACCCGGCGAGCGCTCGAACCCTCGCGGCACACCCTCAAGGACCGTCACGGCGACGAGGGGCAGGTCCGCATGCAGGACGCGCTACTGATCGACCCGAATCTGTTGCGGCGCTTGGAACCTGGCGACTGCGTCTACGTCAACCGCGGCGTCGCCACCTGGGGACGCATCACCCCGTTGAATCCCGACGACATTCCGCTGCGCCCGATGGAGCCCGTCGCGGGCGGCGCAGCCCAGCGTCGCGGGCGGTGGATGCGCGCCGGCACCGCCCTCATCCAAGGCAAAGGCGCACCCGCATGAGTCCCGAACGCGACTTCGGCGCCCACGACGACCAACCCGATGACCCCGACGATCAGGAGGACGACCACAGCATGATGCCCCAGCCCGAACCCGACGACGAGCCCCTCGCCCTCGAAGCGTCCCAGCAGTCTCCCGATCGATTCGACGTCGATACACCGAGTGTCGGCGAGCTGTACGCGATGTTCCCCGACGCACTGCCGAAGAACCACCCGGACCGACGCCGGCGACATCTCGCGGCCGTCCCGAATTCCGCCGATCTCGCGCTGTCCCCCGACGAGTGCGAGGACACCCTCGATCCGCTTGTCGCCACGGCACTTCGCCTGCGGCTGGCGCTGGCGTTCTGGTGGCGACCCGGCGCGACGGCCGCCGCAGTGGTCGTGATCGCGGTGTGTGCCTTCACCTTCGCCGGAGCGATCGTGGGCCTCGCCTGGTGCGTCTACGGCACCGGGTGGGTCGCGCACGGCGTGTGGCACGCCCACGGCCGTCCCAGCCTGCGCCAGCTCTATCACCGCCGACACGACAGCGCGTGAGACGCCGACTCCACGACATCAGCAGCTCATCAACCGAAAGGACACCACAAACCCTATGAACACCAATGGAATCCACTCCACCGAGCCCGGCGAGGACGACAGTGGGAAGGCTGTCGAGCTGGCAGTCATTCACCACTGGCTCAGCTCACTCGCCGTCATTTTCCGCGGCCACGTCGCCCGCGCCGCCGCCGAGCACGAAGCGCACCTGCGCGGACTGATCACCCGCGACGAGCAGGACTCCAGCGAGGTGCTGCTGCGCGGCATGTGGCACATGTTCGCCGAGGCCGTACTCCGATCACCGCTGCCGATCAAGGACATCGGCCGGTTGCTACTCGACACCGACGATCAGATCCCCGCCGCCTATCGCGCCCTGGATCTCGAACATCCCCCCGAAACTCCCTCAGTCACTGGCCCCGCCTTAACCATCGCCCAAGACCTGACCGCCATCGCCCGCCGACTCCGCGCCCTCACCGCCTACCGCCAAACCTGCGACCAGGTCCTCGCGGTCGACCAACGCGCCCATACCAATTGGAGATTCGCCACCCAGCTCCTCGGATTCGACCCCAGCGACCAGCCCACTCAATAACCGATGGAGGAACCAGATCCCATGATTCGCAACCACTTTCGCACCCTCACAATCGGTGTCACCGCCGGCGCCATCACCGGCGTTGTCACCGTCGCCGGCATCATCGCCTGGGACGAGCACGATCCCTGGGGCATGCTCTGTCATGCCGTGGCACGGCGCCGTCTGTCGCCGGCCGAACGGTGGGAGCTGGACCGGCTCCGGGCCGAGCAGGCCAACCAGCGCAGTGCCGACGCCCGCGTCCGCGACCTGCAGACCGCCACCACGCGCGCCAAGTTCCGACCGGACCTGCTGGCCGTCGGCATCAAAGCGTCCACCCTGGAGGAGTTGCCGATACCGGCGCTGATTTTCGAAGTGCTCCGCGCGTCCGAGCTCTCCCGATCCGCGGACGGCACCATGCCCGCGACGACCCGCGACATGTGGTGGAACCAACGCAACGCGCTTCTCGACGAATTCGATCAGCGCCGCGGCTGGGACGTCAAACGACATCTGTCCGAGCTCGACCAACTGCGCCTCGATTCCGCGCAGAAAAAGGTTGCCCTGCACCGGTACACGCTGCCACCTGCGGCCGCTTCCCCTGACCTCGACCCGTTTGGCGACCCCGCGGACGACTACTTCAACGCCTCCGGCCCCTACTGATTCTGAAGGAGACCAATACCCATGTCCGACAACAGTTCCGAAGTCGACCAGATCACCGGTGAAGTGAGCCGGTCCGCGATGCGGATCGCGCAGGTCATCGGCTCCTGGCGCTTGCTGCATCCCAACGCCACCACACTGTCGCGCAGCGCACTGCGCGAGGTCAATGGCGTCCTCGCCGAGGACGCTCGCGAACAGCGACGAGCCCATGTACGGCACCGTGTCACCGTGCAGCACGCGCTGCGCACCTACCGGTGGAAGCTGCTCACCGACAGCGGAATCCGGACCGCGGACACGCTGGAAACCTGGTTCGAACGCCAGCGACTGCTCACCCAGTCACGCGAACGCATCGAAGGGTTCCTGCATGCCTCTCCGCATCTCACCGCCACCGAACGCCAGCAAGTCACCACCGCCCTGTCCGGCATCCACCGCGACCCCCTGCAGCGGCCCGGCCCCGTCTTCACCCGTCCCGCCGGGATCGAGGCACTGCGGGAGCGGCTGTCCCGGATGTTCAGTCGCGCCGCGAGCGCTCTCGACCGATCCGAACCGATACGTCCGTTCGGTGTTTCCCGGGACCGCGCCGGCCAGTTCCGTCCACAGCGGCGCCCGGATCGGTGGCACCATGACATGTCCGTCGACCCGGACGCTCCGATCGACCTCTTCCCCACCGATCTCGCGCCTGACCGCGCGAATCCTGTCACGGTGGCGCAATTGACCGAGTCCGTCCAGTCCCTGCAGGCCGAAAATACGCGTCTGCGAACCCGGCTCGCCAACGGCGGTACCGACGGTTCGAGCGCGGCGGACAACAGCGCGGCGATGGCGTCCTGGGCGGAGCAGGCCCGCCGTCTGTTCCACGATCGCGGATACACGTGGACGGAAGCGGCCGACCATCTCGGGCTGACTCGCCTGCAGCTCGATGCCGTCCTCACGGCCAACCCGCCTACACGTGCGGAGTCTGGCATGTCACCGCAGCCCGGGTCGGTCGAGCAGACCACCGATTCGACCGAGAATCGCAGTGCGCCAACCGGACCCACGCACGAACCCGACAGCTTCCGTGTCGAGGTGATCAGCCATCCGAACGACACCGATACAACCACAGTCACCGCCGTGGACCGCAACCGATTCGGCACCCCGACGGAAGCGCTGGAATGGGCCAAGCAGCAGCTCAGCCACCACGGCCCCTACACCGCGGTCACCGTGCATCCGCAGTACACCGCCACCGACAGTTTCCAGATGGAGGTGAGCCGCGGCCCCGTCTACCTGTTCGCCGGCCGCACCGACATCGTTCAGTCGCAACTGCACGACGACATCCGTGAGCGGACCCTCGAACGCGACCCATCAGACCCTCCGGATTCTGCTGTCCCCGAACAGGATCGCGAAGCACCGCAGGCCGCGCCTAGCCAGGATCGCGATCACGGCTACGAGGTAACCGTCGGTTCGGCCGATTTCGTGCAGAAGCATCCCGACATGGCCCACCGGATCGAAGTGGGCACACTGGCCGACGGCTATACCTGGGCTCTGGATCAGCTTGGTGACGACAGCCAGGGCTGGCCCGCCGACGCCGACGTCATCGTCAGGATCCGGCCCACCGGAACCGACGCGCCGCTGCATGAGTTGACCGGAACTCGGTATGCCGCGATCGACGAGGTCGCGGCCTGGCAGGAAGACCACAAGTACAGTCCGTTGGCCGAGATCGACCGTCTGCGAGGCGAATTGCGGGCCGCACAGGCTGAGGTGGGACAGCTGCGGACTGAAAACACCGAGCTGGTCCAGAAATTCGCCGAACACTCGCCGACGTCCAGCGCACCGCCGGCCACGCCGCCGACCGGCCCCCGGCTGGCTCGCCCGATCTTCGCCGGTCCGGTCATCCCGCAGCCGACCTTCAACGGGATGGACCGCTGACCGTGAAAACCAGTGCGCAACAGCATGATTCCAGTCCCGGTGATCACCGTGACTGGGCCTCGGAACCGGCCCAGTCGCAAAACCACCCCGTGCCGGTTATCAACCATCCTGTGCCGTTACCGATCAGGGATATCGATCGATGAACCCGGATCAGGCGCGCGCCAAGGTCGCCAAACTCCGCGCCCACGCCACCAGCGTCGCCGGAACCCCCGAAGCCGATCTGTTCAACGCCAAGGCCGACGAACTCGCCAAAGAGCATGGCGTGCCCCACATTTCCGAACCCGCGCCCGTACCCCCACCGAAGACGCCGCGGTCCACCGGCACGCCGCCCGGCAGCACAGCTCGGACCAGGACGACTCACGCAAGGAGGACCAGCACCATGACCGGCCCCAGCACCACCGCCAAACCCAGCCGCCCGGCCAGTGACGGCACGCTCCGCGACGCGTTCACTCCCCGCACCCGCGCCGCCTTCGGGCGCAACACTGCCCCCGGCACCGCAGTCGCCGGATACATCGTCGCCATCGTGGAGGAACCCGACCTCGACTTCTATTCCAAGGCACCCAAACTCAATCCCGACGGCACCCAGCAAATGGTTCCCGTGCTGATCATCCAGACCGATGGCGGCACCAAACCCTACGGAGGCGGACTACGGAAACTCTGGATGCGCACCGGAATCGCCGACGCCATCATCGGCGCCTGCCACGACGCCGGCACCGAACGCACCGCGGTCGGAGGCAAACTCCGCATCTGCTTCGAAGGGCTCGGTGAGCCACCGGCGCCGAATTTCACTGCTCCCAAGCTCTACTCCGCAACTTACGAACCTCCGCAGCAGGAGGCCGGCCGATGAGCGATGACAGCCGCGGGTATGACGCGCCAGCACCGACCGACACGGTCAAGATCCGCCTCACCGGCGAGCGTGCTCCAGTCAAAGCAATGATCGACGCTCTCGACCCCGTCCTCGACATCGTCCAGGACTGGCGAATCTTCCCCCAGCGCAACGAAGCCCGGATCAGCGCCTACCTGGAAGCGCGCCCACATCGCGAGGAGGGCGAATGTCACGCTTGATGTCCGTCGCACTCACCGAACGACAAGTGCGCAACCGCACGAAGACGGTTACCAGACGAGCCGGGTGGCTGATGCTGAAACCCGGCGACCGCCTCACGCTGTGCCGGAAGGTGCAAGGCCGCGGGCGTGGCGAACCGCTCGACCGCATCACCGACGTCGAAGTCACCTCGGTCCACCGAGAACGACTGGACAGCATCACCTCGGTCGAGGTGGCCGCCGAAGGGTTCCCGCACTGGACTCCTAGCGAATTCGTCGAGTTCTTCTGTCGAACCCACCGGGGGCTGCGACCCGACAGCAACGTCACCCGCATCGAATGGCGCTACACCGAACCGATCACCGAAACTCTCCGGATTCAGAGCGCTTGCCTGGCGGAAGGCAACAATCCGTGACCGGCAACGACGCCGGATTCGCCGTGGGGCACGCCAGCGGCGCCGTGCCCCACGACGTACTTCCCGGCACCGGCAGCCGCACACCCGACACCGAATCGTCGGACTCCACGAGCCGACGCCGATCCCGACACCTCACCCGACAGGACCCTCACGACATCGGCGGAGGACTCTTCGCCCGACTCGGATTCGCCTGCGGGGCAATCCTGTCCGTGCTCGGAAACTGGCTCTACACCTGGCTGCCGGCCGACACCCAACCCGACGGCTGGCGCCCCGGCGTCGCCCCTCAGATCGGCTCCGCGGTGTGGCCCATCGTCCTGCTGCTCTCGATCGAAGTGCTTCTCCGAGTGCGTTGGCGGCCCGGCCCTTGGTGGAAACTGGCCCGCTACGGAGGCGTCGGCACCGTGGCCATCGGGTCCGCCATCATCAGCTACGGCCATGTGTACAACGTGCTCTTGTCCTGGGGATATGACCAAATCGGCGCCCGCGTAGGTCCGCTCGCCATCGACGGCTTCATGGTTATTTGCGGCTTCGCCATGCTCTCGGAGTCTGCCCCCGCGCCAGACGAGCCATTACAGCATGCCCATCGAGATGACAAGAGGAGCAACATATTCGACCAGAACCCACCGGAAAGTGCTCCTACCGACGTCACGCCCGGCACAGTCGACAGGCCCGACAGGTCAGCCGACACGTACCCGACACCAGCCGACGCGGTGTCGGAAGCGGACCGCGATGTACGCATCCGAGCGGCGTACCGAAACCTTCGATCCACCCGGAAGGTGGGCGAGCTGTTCGGTCTTCATCACTCCACCATCGCGGACATCGTCGCGCAGCAGACCGACCCCGACAGCACATCCGACAGGAACGACAGTCTGTCGGCCCCCATCCGCGGGTCTGTCGGCCTGATCAACGGTGCCAAGCAAACCCTTACGGCTGGCCATCCCGACATACCGGTGCAAGACAGCCGAATTCAGAAAGGAGAAGTCCAATGACCATTCACCGCAACGAAGCTGCAACCGCGCCGGAACCGAGTCAGCCGGGCGGGATCGGTACGCGACTGTGGGCCGACACGAAGGAGGCCGCGCAGATCATCCACTGCCATCCAGAAGTGTTGCGACGCTGGCACCGCGAAGGTAGCGCACCGTTCGATCTGCCCAAACCGAAACGCCGTGGACGCCGATACCTGTGGAATGTTGGCGCCCTGCATGCGGCGATGGAGGCGATGCACACCGACGAAGGATCAGTCGCCAGCAATGGCTAGAACTGGCCGACCTCGACGACCGATAGGTGTCCCGGGCTCGGTGTCGTTGACCGAACTCAGTCCGGGACATTGGGAGGCGGGCACCTGGGTCCGGGATCGCAGCGGTAAACCACGGCGAGTCAGGCGAGTGTCCCCGGAGCGGTTCGACAGCATCGGCCGGCGTGTTCCCGATAGGGACGGCAGTCGCGCCGAGGCCGCGGTCCGGGCCGCGGCGGCGGCACTGAAGCCTGAAACCGATGCGGAGGTGACCTCGCATTCCTCGGTGAAGCAGCTGTGGGAGTCGTATCGGGCGCACCTGGTCAAGAAAGACCGCGCCGACGGAACGCTGCGCTCGTACGACCGTTGGGCCGCCATGCTGGTGAAGGCATACGGCTACCGCCGGATCGGGCCGGATGAATTCAAAACCGCTACCGCGGAAGCGTTCTTGGAGACGGTGGCCGAGGGACACGGTCGCGCGTCGATGCTCAACGCGCGTTCGATGCTGTCGGGGATGCTCCGCTTCGCGGTCCGCAAGGGTGCGATCGATGTGAATCCCGTGCGGGAGGCCGAGATTCCCGAGAACGTGGCGCCGAAAGGCCGGACCGGCGGCGCCGCGCAGATCGAGATCGAAGATCTGCGGTTCATCCTCGCCTCGGTGTACTGGTCGACGGTGCCGTGCCCGCGCAAGCTCACCAAGGCCGAGCAGAAGCGCGGAATCCGCTCCTACACACCGCCATTGGTGGCCGAGTACTGCGAGGATGCCGATCTCGCCGATCTGATCGCGATCATGGCGGCCACCGGGCAGCGCCCGAGCCAGGTGCTCGGGCTGGCCTGGCCGTTCTACAACCGCAAGAACAGGACGATCCGCACTGTCGGGAAGGTGATCCGCGTCAAGGGCAAAGGCTTGGTTCGGGTGGTCAAGGACAACGATCCGAAGAACCCGCAGGGCACCATCGCACTTCCGGGTTTCGCGGTCGACATCCTGGACCGGCGATATGACCGCCTTCAGGCTCGACAGCGGGAGAACCCGCCACCAATGGAGTTCGACCCGACATTGGCGTGCCGGCCCGCTGAGCTGATCTTTCCGTCATTCGACTGGACGTTGCGGGATCCGGTGAATGTCAATCATCAATGGCAGCGCGTGCGAGAAGCACTGGGACTGCCGGAAAACCTGAGCCCCTACACATTCCGCAAGTTCATCGCGCTGCTACTCGACGACGCCGGATTGTCGGCACGAGTGACCGCCGATGTACTCCAGCACGCCGATCCGGCAATGACGCAGCGCAAGTACATGGCACGCGGTCGCGTGCATCACAACGCCGCGGAGCTCCTCCACCAGGCGGTCATGAACGGGACGGACGAAAGCCTCGATCAAGATCGCGACGAAAAGGAACGCGCGCCGACTTCCTGGACACTTCCTGGACGGTGACCGCCCTTTAGTACGAATAAAGCCCCTGACCGGTGATATTCTCACCAAGGTCAGGGGCCTTTTTCTGCTCCCCCATCTGGACTCGAACCAGAAACCTGCCGATTAACAGTCGGCTGCTCTGCCAATTGAGCTATAGGGGATTGTGTCCCGGTCGCCCTCTCAGGCGGCCGAGAAGAACTTTAGCGTATGGGTTGTTCACTTCCCAAATCGCGGCTCTACCTGGGGACATTGTGTGGAGGGGTGACGGTGGGGCGGGGTGACAGGGGGTGGGGGTGTCGGGCAGGATGTGGGGGCGGACTGGTCTATGGGAGGAGCTTCTCGAGATGCTGCGGTTGGTCATCGGTGTCGCGGCCGGGTATGTGCTGGGTGCGAAGGCCGGGCGGGCTCGGTATGAGCAGATCAGTAAGACGACCCGCGCGATCAGCCAGAGCCCTGTCACCAAGAAGGTGGTTTCGGTGGGCAGGCAGAAGCTCGCGGATAAGTTGAGCACTCAGCCCAAGCTCGAGCCCATGGTGCCGCTGGATGAGCGGACCACGATTTTGGTGCCGCAGGAGCAGTTGCGGATCAAGTAGGGCGCACAACCTCGGGCGGGTTTCTGGCGTGGCGGCGAGCCTTCGGCCGCCAGCCGGTTCGGGGTGAGGGTGGCGAGCCTTCGGCCGCCTACCCTGCCTGGATGCCTGTCGGGCGGGTCCACGCCCTATCTGTAAGGGAGGGCGGGCTTTCGGCCGCCGCTCCCCCTCAGCGGAAGTCGTCTGATGTGCCCATGGCTTGGGCTATCAGGCTTTTGCGGTATTGCTCCAGCGCTACCAGGTCGCCGAAGAGGTTCATGTATTCCTCCGGCTTGTCGGTGGAGGAGATGCGCTGGAGTTTCGACTTCAGTTGCGCCACTTGGCGGCCCACCCATGCCTCCTGGGTGCGGGCCAGGACGCCGGTGACGAAGCGGGGGATGTCGTTGGCGGACTTCACCGGGAGCGGTTCTGCGGCCAGCTCGGAGACCAGGGCGCGCATGGTGAGATCTTCGGTGTTGTCGGCTACGGCTGTCACCCATTCGGCGCCGCCCAAACCTGCTGCGGTGCCGCCTGCTTCGGCTATGGCGGTGCGGAGGTCGGCGTAGGCGGGGTGGGTGAAGGCTTCGGGTTCGAGGGAGTCGAAGACGGGGCCGGCGTAGGCGGGGTATTGGAGGGCGGCGGCGAGGGCTTGGCGTTGCGGGAGGAGGACGGGGTCGTTGGCGCGCGGGGGTGGCTGGGGGGAATCCGGTTGGGGGGCTTCGCGTTCCGAGGTGCGCGAAGCGCCGGCGGCGCCGGGGGTGGTGCGGGCGTGTTTGCGGGCCTCTTCGCCTACGCGACGGACGACCATGGGGATGTCGTCCCAGCCGACCCAGCCGGCGAGCTTGGTGGCGTAGGCCTTGCGGAGGGCGTAGTCCTTGATTTGGGCTACGACGGGGACTGCTTCGCGGAGGGCCTGGAGTTGGCGCTCGGGGGTCATGTCCTTGGTGACGGGGTCTTCGTATTTGTCGACGATGCCCTGGATGACGAACTGGTACAGGGGGACTCGGCGCGCTACCAGGTCGCGGACGGCGCCGTCGCCGTTGCGCTGGCGGAGTTCGCAGGGGTCGAGGCCGTCGGGGGCGATGGCGATATAGGTTTGGCCGGCGAGCTTTTGGTCGCCGCTGAAGGCTTTGAGGGCGGCGGCTTGGCCTGCTTCGTCGCCGTCGAAGGTGTAGATGATCTCGCCGCGCCAGAAGGTGTCGTCCATCAGCAGGCGGCGCAGGATGGCGAGGTGTTCTTCGCCGAAGGCCGTACCGCAGGACGCCACAGCGGTTTTCACGCCGGACAGGTGCATGGCCATGACGTCGGTGTAGCCCTCGACGACAACGGCCTGATGACCTTTGGCGATATCGCGTTTGGCGTGGTCGAGGCCGAAGAGGACCTGAGACTTCTTGTACAGCACCGTTTCCGGCGTGTTGATGTACTTGGCGGTCATCTGGTCGTCGTCGAAGAGGCGGCGGGCGCCGAAGCCGATGACGTCGCCGCCGAGATTGCGGATGGGCCAGAGCAATCGGCGGTGGAAGCGGTCGATGGGGCCCTGACGGCCCTGCTTGGACAGGCCGGCGGCTTCGAGTTCCTTGAATTCGAAACCCTTGCGCAGCAAGTGTTTTGTCAGGGTGTCCCAGCCTGCGGGCGCGTAGCCGCAGCCGAACTGGTTGGCGGCATTGTGGTCGAAGTTGCGGTCGGTGAGGTACTTGCGCGCTGTTTCGGCTTCGGGCTGGCCGAGCTGGGCCATGTAGAACTCGTGTGCGGCGGCGTTCGCGGCGACCAGGCGGGAGCGGGTGCCGCGGTCGCGCTGGACCGAGGTGCCGCCACCCTCGTAGTTGATCTTGTAGCCGATGCGGTCGGCCATCTGCTCGACGGCTTCGACGAAACCGATGTGGTCGATCTTCTGCAGGAAGGCGAAGACGTCGCCGCCCTCACCGCAGCCGAAGCAGTGGAAGTGGCCGTGGTTGGGCCGGACGTGGAAGGACGGGGACTTCTCGTCGTGGAAGGGGCACAGGCCCTTCATGGAGTCGGCGCCCGCCCGCTTCAATGCGACGTACTCACCGACCACATCCTCGATCCGAACACGTTCACGAATCGCCGCGATATCGCGGTCAGGAAGTCGGCCGGCCACGGCAGCGAGTTTAGCCCTGCCCCACCGACACCTTCGACCGGGACGGTCGGCTGGACACCGGACCGAAAGCGCGTTTGGTGACATGCCAGGATCTACCAGTGCTCAGCCTGTACCACGACGCCCGGACGCCGGTGCATACCGTGCCCGCCGGGGCGAAGCTGCTGGTGCTGGCTATTACCGGCACCGCGCTGTTCTTCGTGCCGTCGATCCTGTGGCTGGCGGTCGCGCTCGCGGTGGTGCTCGGGCTGTACACCCTCGCCGAGATTCCGTGGCGAACTACAAGCCGACAGGTATTGGGGCTCACACCTTTTCTGGTGTTGATCATCGGTGCGCAGTGGGTGTTCACCGGCTGGGAGAGCGCGGTGCTCGTGGGCGAGCGCATTCTCACGCTGGTGCTGCTGGCCAATCTGGTGACGCTGACCACGCGCACCACGGCCATGATCGACACCATCGAACGGGCACTCGGCCCATTGCGACCGCTCGGTGTGCGCCCCGAGCGTGTCGGCCTGCTGGTGGCCATGACCATTCGATTCATTCCGGTCATTCGCGAGCAGGCCGAGCTGGTTCGCGATGCGCAGCGTGCCAGAGGCATCGAGCGCAGCACGGTCTTTCTCATCCCCCTGTTGATCAGAACCCTGCGGATGGCGGATGGCGTCGGTGAGGCGCTCGATGCCCGCGGGCTCGACTGAATCCACTCACCAGCACACACCTGGCAAGCGCTACTGAGGGTGCCCTTAGGATTCCGGGGTGCGTAGTAGGGATTTGGCGCAGATCGCGCTGTTCGCGGCAATCATGGTCGTGCTCGGGTTCTTCCCGTTGATTCAGTTGCCGGGCGCGTTCGCGCCGTTCACCTCGCAGACGCTGGGCGTGATCCTCGCCGGATCGATCCTCGGCGCCAAGCGGGGAGCGCTCGCGATTCTGCTGTTCGATGTGCTGGTGTTCGTCGGGCTGCCGGTGCTGCCGGGCGGGCGCGGCGGGCTGTCGGTGATCATGGGGCCGACGGGCGGGTTCGTCATCGCCTATCCGATCGGCGCACTGGTGATCGGACTGCTCACCGAGCGGCTGTGGCGGCACTACAACCTGCCCATCGCGATCGCGATCAACTTCCTCGGCGGCGCGCTGGTGCTGTACGCCATCGGCATTCCCTGGATGGCGACGGCGGCGCACATCTCCCTCGGCAAGGCGATCACCACCTCGGTGGCGTTCCTGCCCGGTGATGTCGTGAAGGTCGTGGTCGGGTCGCTCGCAGCGGTCGCGGTGCGCAAGGCCTATCCGCTGATTCCGGCGCGCGCATGATCGAACTCGAGGCGGTCTCGCACCGGTTCGCCGAGCGCGAGGTGCTGCGGGACATCGACCTGACGCTGACCGAGGATCGGATCGCCGTCATCGGTGCGAACGGGTCGGGCAAGTCGACCTTCGCGCGGCTGCTCAATGGGTTGCAGGTGCCCACGGACGGGCACGTGAAGGTCGACGGCCTCGATACGCGTAAGCAGGGCAAGGCCGTTCGGCGCGCAGTCGGGTTCGTCTTCCAGGACCCGGATGTGCAGATTGTCATGCCGACGGTCGGCGAGGATGTGGCTTTCGGGCTGAAACACCACGGGCTCAGCAAGTCCGAAGCCGCCGAGCGCACCACGGAGGTGCTCGCGGAATTCGGCCTCTCCGAATACAGGGACCATCCGGCACACCTGCTCAGCGGCGGTCAGAAGCAGCTGCTGGCGATTGCCGCGGTCCTGGCGGTCAAGCCGAAGTACATGATCTTCGACGAACCGACCACCCTGTTGGATCTGCGCAACAAGCGCCGCATCACCCGCCTGCTGCACGAACTCCCGCAACAGCTCGTCGTCATCTCCCACGACCTGGACCTGCTCACCGATTTCGATCGCGTCCTCGTCATAGACCACGGCCGCATAGTCGCCGACGGCACCCCCGACAAGAGCATCGGCCACTACCTGGCACTGCACGAGGACTGAAACCTATTCGGTCCGCCCGAAATACGTCCGCCGCTGCTGATCATTGAGCCGATGCCCCGGCTTGGCATTGAACGCCATCTCGACGCTGATCCGCGGAATCTGCCCGTGCACCGCCGTCACCCGATGCCGCGACAACCGTCCGGCATGCAGCACCAGCGTCCCCGGCACCGTCGGCAGCAGTCGCACACTGCGCCGCCGCCCGTCCCCGCGCTCCAGGAAACCCCTTGGCAGCGGCGTGTATTCGAAGATCCCGCCCTGCTCCGGCGCGACGATCTGCAGTATCACGCTGTAGTCCGACAGCCCGAACTGCCAGTGCAACCCATCCCCCGCCGGCCGGATGTGCACCGTCACCGCCCCCAGTTCATCGGCCGACCGGTACACCAGCTCCCCCGCCACCCGGGAAACGAAGTCCAGCAGCGGTTCCCATCGATACAGCTGCTTCAACGGCCACGAATCCGGGATCCGATCCTGCGCCACCACCCGCTCGGCGGAGAACGGCCGCTCCTCCGGCACCTCGTCGGCACTGCCCACCAGCAGCGACGCCGCGATCTCGGTGAGGGCGTCCGGCCGCAGGAAGTCCGGGAACACCGCCACCCCGGTCTCGGCGAATTCGTTCTGCGCCAGCGTGATCACCTCGCGCAGCCGCGCCGCATCCCGGTGATCCAGCGGGTATCGATCGAGGTCGACAACGGTCTCCGCGAACCCGGCCGGCATGAGGCACCTCTGTCGTGTCAGGGAATCGCCGCGGCGACCCGTTCGAGACGGCTTTCGGTGTAGGAGGCGATCTGGTCGACCACCACCCGGACGCGTGCCGTGTCGTCGGCTGCAGTCTCCCAGCTCGGAGCCAGCATGCGGTCGAGGCCACGCGGGGCGGCCTCGAGCAGCCGATGGGCCACCAGCAGAATGCGTTCCCGCTGACCGGCCTGGCGCACCTGATGTATCGGATCGGAGAGGACATAGCGCAGCGCCATGGTCTTGAGCACCGCGACCTCGGCGGCCACGATGCGCGGGACCTCCAGATCGGCTGCGTAGCGGGCCAATTGGCGTCCGCCCCAGGCGGCACGGGTGGCCTCCACCGCGGCGGTGGCGAAACGGCCGACCAGATCGCTGGTGAGGCGTTTCAAGGCGACCGAGGATGCCAGGGAGCCGTCGTAGTCGGCGGCGGCGATCACGACGGGTAGCTCGGACAGGCGTTGCGCGGCGGCGCACAGCTCATCCTTGGACAGTGCACGGTTCTGGGCCGCACCCAGTTCGGCCAGCGCGGACTGCTCCACCGGATCGGCCAGGGCGCGCAGGTCGATGCGGCCGGCGATGACGCCGTCCTCCACATCGTGCACCGAGTAGGCGACATCGTCGGCCCAGTCCATGATCTGAGATTCCAGGCATTGGCGGCGTTCGGGCGCGCCCTTGCGGACCCAGGCCAGGCGGTCCATGTCCACGTCGTAGGCGCCGAATTTGGAGCCGGAACCCGTTCGGCCCCACGGGTATTTGATGACGGCGTCGAGGGCGGCGCGGGTGAGGTTGAGTCCGCAGCTCTGGCCCTGGTCGTCGAAGACCTTGGGTTCCAGGCGGGTCAGGATGCGCAGGTTCTGCGCATTGCCCTCGAATCCGCCGTGCGCGTCGGCGAATTGGTCCAGGGCCTTCTCGCCATTGTGGCCGTACGGCGGATGCCCGATATCGTGCGCGAGCCCGGCCAGATCCACCAGGTCCGGATCGCAACCCAGGCCGTCGGCGATGCTGCGGCCGATCTGCGCGACCTCCAGCGAATGCGTCAACCGCGTGCGCGGGGTGTCGCCGTCGCGCGGGCCCATGACCTGCGTCTTGTCCGCGAGCCGGCGCAGGGCCGCGGAATGCAGCACCCTTGCCCGGTCCCGCGCGTACTCACTGCGCCGCGCGGGCGTGGGCGACCAGCTCAGACCGGCGGTGCGATCGGTTTCGGGCACCAGCCGCTCCCGGTCGTGGCCGTTGTAGACCCGGTCGTAGTCGATGCGCGCGTCCATGGCTCACTGTTCCGCGGTGTATTTGAAATCGGACGAATAGTGCGTGAGCTGATACCAGAGCAGGGCGAAGGTCTCCCGGAAGATGCCGTGCGCCTGCGATTCCCGCGTGTAGACGGCCGGGCCGGTGCGGGTGGGCGCCGTCCACGCCTGGAGCCCGGCGTCGCGGGCCATGGTGCGGGTGCGCAGGGAATGCCACGGATCGCTCACCAGCACCACCTTCGACTTACCGCGCGCCAGCAGCGCTTTGGAGACGGCCTCGACACTCTGCAGTGTGTCCGAACCGGTTTCCACCGCCAGGATCCGATCACCGGGCACGCCACGGGATTTCAGATAGTTCTTGCCCGAGGCGGCCTCGGTGTAATTGTCCCCCACCTGCTTGCCGCCCACGGTCACAATCAGCGGGGCGACGCCATTGGTGAACAGCTTGTAGCCCTGAGCCAGCCGCGCCTCGAACACCGAGGACGGGACACCGTCGTACTGCGCGGCGCCCAGCACCACGATGGCGTCGGCCGGCGACCAGTCGTCGATGCGGGCCACCTGCCACACCCGCACGGCGGTGCCGCCGACCAGCAGCGCGCTCATCACCAGCACGCCGGCCAGAATGCGGCGCGCCCAGCGCAGGGTGCCCGCGACGCAGCCGCCGCGGGGTTCGTCGTCGACCTCCGGAGTCATCCAGATCGGTTCCGGGGCGCGGGATCGGAGTTTCACCAACCGCGTCGCCGCCACTCGGGCAAGGAGGGGCGTTCGGCACCGAGGGTGGTGTCGTCACCGTGGCCGGGATAGACGACGGTGTCATCCGGATAGCGGCCGAACAGTTTCGACTCCACATCACCGAGCAGGGTGGTGAATTCCTCCGCGTCACCGGTCTTGCCCACACCACCCGGGAAAAGACTGTCGCCGGTGAAAAGGTGTGTGCGCCCGGCGCCGTCGGTCAGCGCGAGCGCGACCGAACCCGGGGTGTGGCCGCGCAGGTGGATGGCCTCGAGTTCGAGGTCGCCGATGCGCAGCTTGTCACCGTCCGCGAGTAGACGATCCGGCGGGACGGGTAGCGACTCGGCGTCGAGGGAGTGCGCGGCGGTGGGAATCTCGATGGCCGACAGCACGTCCTGCAGCGCCCACCAGTGATCCGGATGCCGGTGCGTGGTGACCAGCAGCTCGACCTTGCCGGGGGCCTCCTGGCCGAGCAGGCCGATGATGCGCTCGGCCTCGTTGGCGGCATCGATGAGCAGCGCGGCGCCGGTGTTCGCGCACTGCACCAGGTAGGTGTTGTTGTCCATTTGGCCGACGGACATTTTCACGATGCGCGCGCCCGGGACCGCCAACTGCTGCGGGTTGGAACCGGGAGCGACATGACCCGTGTACGGGGAATCGATCGTGATCACGTCCCCGATCGTAGTCATGGCCGCCGACACGGGTGGCGGGAAGAAAGCCCTCGCACCCCCTGTGGCGGATAGATTCGGTGCATGCCGCCCAGGATGCCGCTGTCGAAGCCGCTTTCGCTGATCGTGACCGGCTTCCTGCTGACGCTCGCACTCTTCGGCGCGGTCGCGCCGGTGAACGCGGAGGAGCCGTTGCGGCTGCCGACCTACGTCACCGATGAGGCGCGGGTGCTCAGCGGCGGGCAGACGGCGGAATTGCAGGGCGCGATCGACTCGCTGTACGAGCAGGATCGGACACGGCTGTGGGTCGTGTATGTCCGGAATTTCACGGGGATGGATGCCCAGGCGTGGGGCGAGCGGACCGCACAGCTGTCCGGATTCAAGGATCGGGATCTGCTGCTGTCGGTGGCGGTGGACGATCGGGCGTACGCGTTCAATGGCGATCTGCCGAACGGAGTCACCGACAAGGAACTGGATCGGCTGCTCGAGGACAAGGTGGAGCCGCAGCTGCGGTCCGGGAACTGGGCGGGAGCCGGGCTGGCTACGGCAAACGGGTTGTCGGAGGCCATGAGTGAGTCCGGGAGTAGCGGGCCGAGCTTCCTGGTCCTGCTGGTGATCGCTCTGCTCGTGGTGCTGGCGGTGGTGGCGGTGGTGCTGTGGTCGCGCGGGCGCAGGGGGCGGCGGGCGCGGGCCGAGGTGGACGCCGCGCGCAAGATCGATCCCACCGACGCCAAGGCGCTGGAAGCATTGCCGCTGCATGCCCTCGACGCGCGGTCGAAAGAGATTCTGGTCGACGCGGACAATGCGATTCGCACCAGCGGTGAGGAATTGCGGCTGGCCACAGACGAATTCGGGGCGACGGCGACGGCACCGTTCACCGCGGCGTTGGAGGCTGCGAAAAACGCTCTCGCCAAGGCGTTTTCGATTCGCCAGCAGCTCGATGACGACATTCCCGAGACGCCGGATCAGCAGCGCGCCCTGCTGGTCGAGCTGATCGGCACCTGTGGCCGCGCAGATCGCGAACTCGACGCCCGGGTGGCCGAATTCGATGCCATGCGGAACCTGCTCATCAACGCCGGGGACCGGCTCGACGCGCTGACCCGCGACATCGTGGATCTGACCGCCCGGGTGCCCGAATCGGAAGCCACACTCGCACAACTGATGAGCGCGCAGCCCGCCTCGGTCATGGCACCCGTCCGCGACAACGTGGGCATGGCCAAGGAGCGAATCGCCTTCGCGGAGCGAAGTATCGACAGCGGCCGCACCGCCGTCGCCAAACCCGTCGGACAGCAGGGCGCGGCCGTGGCCGCCATTCGCGCCGCCGAATCGGCCGTGGACGCGGCGCGGACACTGTTGAACGCCGTGGACACCGCCGCCACCGATATCGAGCAGGCGCGCGCCGGATTGCCCGGCATGATCGAGGAGCTGCGCCGCGACCTCGCCACCGCCGCCACCCTCACCGAGCACGGCGGCACCGAACTGTCCACCGCCGCCACTGCCGCCCGCACCGCCCTCGACTCCGCGGTCGCCACCGGAGACACCAACCCGCTGGGCACATTCCAGCAGGCGGTAGCCGCCGACACCGCGCTCGACCAGGCCATCGCCGCCGCCACCGACCGCAAGACCGAGGCGGACGAACAACGCCGCCGCCTCGACCAGGCCCTCACCGCCGCCCGCAGCCAAATCAACGCCGCCTCCGATTTCATCAGCACCCGACGCGGCGGCGTGGACGCCGAACCCCGCACCCGCCTGGCCGAAGCCCAGCGCAATCTCGAACAGGCCCAACAACTCTCGACCACCGACCCCGCCCAGGCCCTCACCTGCGCCCAGCGCGCCACCGAACTGGGCACCCGAGCCCTGCACACCGCCCAAGCCAGCGTCCAGCAATGGCAGGCCATGCAATCCACCCCCGCCTCCAACTCCCAAACCGGCGCCATCCTCGGCGGCATCCTCATCGACGGCATGCTCCGCGGCATGGGCGGCGGATACCGCGGCGGCAGCGGCGGATTCGGCGGAGGCGGCAGCTACGGCCCCGGCTCCTTCGGCGGCTCCGACGGCTCCCGCCGCATCAGCCGAGGCGGCCGCTTCTAACCCGCCATCGGTCACAGCCAGCCGAGGCGTTCGGCGGTGCGGACGGCTTCGGCGCGGGTTTTGGTGCCGGTTTTGCCGATGGCGGCGGAGAGGTGGTTGCGGACTGTGCCTTCGGAGAGGTGGAGGTGTTGGGCTATGGCTGCGGCGGGGGCGCCGTCGGCTGCGGCGGCCAGGACTTCGCGTTCTCGGGTGGTGAGGGGGGAGGTTCCGGTGGTGAGGGTTTCGGTGGCCAGGGCGGGGTCTACTACGCGCAGGCCCATGTGGACTCGGCGGACGGCGTCGGCGAGTTCGCGGGCGGGGGTGTCCTTTACTACGAAACCGCTTGCGCCGGCGTCTATTGCGCGGCGGAGGTAGCCGGGACGGCCGAAGGTGGTGACCATGAGGATGCGGACTTCGGGGTGGGCGGCGTGGAGTTGGGCGGCGGCTTGGATGCCGTCGAGGCCGGGCATTTCGACGTCGAGGAGGGCCACGTCGGGGGTGGTGCGTTCGACGGCGGGGAGGACCTCGTCGCCGCGGGCGACCTCTGCTACCACCTCCAGGTCGGGCTCGAGGCCGAGGAGGGCGGCCAGGGCGCCGCGGACCAGCGCCTGGTCGTCGGCCAGCAGCAGTTTGATCACCATGTCTCCCTACGGGTTCGGATGCGGTCGGTCGGGGCGCGGGTCATGACTGGTGTGCGGTGTGCTCGGGAAAGCTTGCCAGCAGGCGCAATCCGCCTTCGGGGCGGTTGGCCAGGCTGAGGGCGCCGCCAGCGGAGCGGACGCGTTCGCGCAGACCTGTCAGGCCGGAGCCGGAATCGGAGCTCTCACGCAAACCTGTTCCGTCATCGGTGATTTCGATGCTGACCGGGGTGACTCGCACCGTGCAGTGGCGGGCTTCGCTGTGGCGCACGATATTGGTGACGGCCTCACGCAGCACCCAGCCGAACAGGACGGCGCGCTCGTGCGGGATGCCGTCGGGGACGGGCAGGTCGGCCTCGATTCCCGCGGCGCGCAAGGCGGTTCGCGCATTCGCCAGTTCACCCACCAGCGACATTTCGCGCAGGCCGCCGACGGTGCTGCGCACTCCGGCCAGCGCCTCGCGGGCCAGGCGCTCGATATCGGCGAGCTCGGTGCGGGCGCGATCCGGGTCCAGGTCGATGAGCCGTTGCGCCAGTTCGGTTTTCACGGTGATGACGGTCAGCGAATGACCGAGGATGTCGTGCACGTCGCGCGCCACCCGATTGCGTTCCTCGATGATGTCCATTTCGGCGCGCTGCCGCTGGGCCGCCACCCGCAGGCGCTGACCGCGCAGGCCGACCTCCCGGCCGAGCCACACCACCAGGGGAATGAAGGCCAGGTAGAACGGCGGGCCGTCGTCCCAGGCCACGGTCGCCGACAGGGCCAGCATGCCGAGCACGACCAGGATCACCGCCGCACCGCCCGCCCGGCTCGGCAGCACGAGCACGGCGATCACACCCACATAGATGGCGGTCACGACGGCGATATTGCCCAGCAGCGCGACCATGACCAGGCACAGCGCCGTCATGACCGCCAGCAGCAGCCAGGCTCGGGCGATGGGCGGCGCGACCCGGTCCGTCTCCTCCGGATTCGGCTGCCGGAACACGAGGAAGGCCAGCACGATCAGACCGCCGAATACCAGCACGGTGACCGCCGAGAGCCCGGCCCGCAGCTGCTCGCCGCGCACCCACTGCCGGTGCACCGGGCCGATCAGGAAGACCAGCCACAGCCCGGACATCAGTCCGCTGAACAGGCCGCTGCGTATCCGGCTCGGCGAGCGGGACACGTCCGCACCGGCAACCCCGCGAAGCACACGAGTCACCTTGTCCGGAATCGCGGCGAGGACGGAACTCATCCGCCTTCCTTTCTCCTGTTCACGACTGCGGACGCTACCGGACCCGCGACGCGCCCGAGCTTTCCAGGGCAGCGGCAGCGGACCAGTGTTCCCCGCATCCCTCTACTGTCGGCGCGCGCGAGCCCTCGCGCCTCGGCCGAGCGTCACGACCCGACCATGACAGATGTCATGGCCGGGACATCCCAGCGTGCTTTCAGCCGGAATGACAGGGAAGGGCCGAATTCAGGGCATGACCGTCAGACCGTGACGGTGACGGCGTGGAAGCCGCCGGGGCCCTGCGGGAACGGCGGGCGGACCGCACCGTCCTGCACCTCACCCGACCGGCCGGTGACGCGGGCCTGCACGGTGTGCGCGCCCGGCGGCAGGTCCACGACGGTGCGCCAGCGCCGCCAGGCCGCCGGGGCCAGTTCCGCACCCAATTCGACCGGAAGCCAATCGGTTTCGTCGATGCGGATCTCGACTGCGGCCACGCCCTGCGGTGGGGCCCAGGCCACTCCGGCGATGGTGCACTTGCCGGAGCCGGAGCCGCCCGTCGAGGCGACGTCGATGCGCGCTTGCGGTCGCACCCACAGGGTTTCGCTGGGCCAGCCGCGCTTCCACCAGTAGTCGACGTGCGAGTCGTCGGAGAGTTCCAGCTCGGCCAGCCATTTCGCGCCGGAGTACTGGCCGTAGATGCCGGGGACGAAAACCCTTGCCGGGAAGCCGTGTTCGGGCGGCAGCGGTTCACCGTTCATGCCGATGACGAGGTAGCCGGGCCATTCGCCGGTGCGCAGCGGTTCCAGGGGCAGGGAGATGGTGTAGCCGTCGACGGCGCGGGTCACCAGGCGGGTGGCGCCCTGCTCCGGCATGGCGTGTTCGAGGAGCGAGGTGAGCGGGACGCCGAACCAGCGGGCGTTGCCGGCGCGTCCGGAACCGGCGGTGTTGTGCACGCACACCATGACGGCATCGAATTCGACGGCCTGCTCGGCCAGATCGCGCAGTGACAGCCGCAGCGGGTGCGCGACCTGACCGCGGATGGACAGCCGCCAGTGGTCGGGGTCGATGCGGGGCGGGCGCGAATTCACGTCCGCCACATAGAATTTGCCCGCGGGGGTGATGAGCGGCGCGAGGCCGGGCTCGGTGCCGAAGCCGTCCTCGGGGGTTGGGACGCCCGAACCCATCGGGCCGACGCGGCGGGAGCGTTCGCGGTGCAGGCGGTCGTCGCGGCGCACCAGGGTTTCGGCGGCGGCCAGCAGTCCGGTGCCTGCGGCCGCCCAGAGCAGACTCGCGCCGAGGCCCGGCGGGGTGCGGCGGAGTCCGGCGCGGAGTACGCCCGCGGCGGCGAGGCCACCCAGCGCGCTCGCCACCGACCGATTGGTTCCGCGCAGTGCGGTGGCCACGGCTCCCGCACCGAACGCGGCAATGGCGGGCTGCCGCAGCCGCTCCGGCAGCGCCGCGATACCGGCCGTGGCCGCCGCGGACCCGAGCACCACACCCAGCCGGGCCATCTCCTTGTCATGCTCGCCCGCCGACGCCACGGCCGCCTCGACCACCGGCACCGGCACCGTATCGGCCAGCAACCGCCCGGCCCCGTCGATCAGCGAACCGCCCCGCGCCGCCGCGATCAATTCCCCGGCGCCCAGCGCCCCCAACCCGACCGCCGCTGCTCCCAGCACCCGGCCCTTCCCATTAACCGACACGTGCCGAACCTTCCCTCTACGCCGCATTCCACGCCCCATTCTTCCCCAGCGCAGCTGTGCCTCAGCGGGATTCGCGGCAGCTGCCCGGATCTGGCCTATCGGCGCAGATAAGCGTCGACAATGGGACCTATCACAGCGAGGGATTCGGGGGCGATGAGCCGGTTGTGGCCGAACGGAATCGCCTGCTCGTGCACGGTTCCGGCAATGTAGGGCCGCCAGGTCGCGAGATTCGGGGTCGGGTCGAGATTGCCCGAGGCGGTGAAGAACAGCAGGTCACCGTCGAACACCTCGGGCCGGTGCGCGGAGATCTGCCGCAGCAGATGGCGCAGATCGCTGTAGAAGTGCTCCAATTCGGTGACGGTGAACGAGATGCCGGCCGCCTCCAGCAGTTCCGCGGCCTGCGCCGGTGTGACCTCGGCCAGCTCGGGCGGGACATCGATGCCGCCGAACTCGGCCAGCAGCACCGCCAGCGGCGGAATCGCGCTGTCGTCGGCGATTTCGACGTCGGCGCGGGCATCCATCATGATCAGCGACGGCACCTGTTCGCCGCGGCGGCGCAATTCCACCGCCATGGCGTGCGCGATGGGTCCGCCCGCGGAGTAGCCGAGCAGGTGATACGGGCCGTGTGGTTGCACGCGGCGAATCTCCTCGACGTAGCGGACCGCGAGCTCGCGGACGGTGCGATCGGCGGTGCCGCCGTCCACCACGCCCGGCGACTGCAAGCCGTACACCGGATGCGCGCGATCGACGTACTGCACCAATCCCGCATAGCACCAGGCCAATCCGATGGCCGGGTGGACGCAGAACAGGGCCGGGCCCGAGCCCGCCGGGCGCATGGGCAGCAGGACGCGCATGGACGGCTCGACATCCGGTTGCGCGGCGGCCTCGGTGAGCCGGCGGGCCAGGGCGGCGGGCGTCGGATCGAGGAACATCGACTGTAATTGCAGCGGGATGCCGGTGTCCTCGCGCACCCGGGTGACCAGGCGGACGGCGGCCATGGAGTTGCCGCCGAGTTCGAAGAAGTTGTCGTCCAGGCCGATTCGCGGGAGTTCGAGGACGGTTTCGAAGGCTTTGGTGAGCAGCCGTTCGGTGTCCGTGCGCGGGGCGCGGTAGACGCGCGGGGCGGGTTCGGTGCGCGGCTCCACCCCTGATGGCCACTCGTCGTGAGGGTTCATGGCGAGTGCGGGCACGGGCCCCGTCGCGGTCGGCACGGCCACATCGCCCACCACGGCATCGGGGGTCTCGGTGACCACGGCCAGCAGCGCGGCGAACCCGTCCGCCATGGCCTGTGCGGTGGAGCGATCGAACAGATCGGTGGCGAAGGTCAGGACGGCGGTGATCCCGGCGGGTTCGCCGGCGGGGCCGAACTGTTCGGCCAGCATCCATTCGAGGTCGAACTTGGATCCGGGTGCGGGTGCGTCGACGGGGCGAATCTCCAAGTCCGGCAGGCTGACCGGCTGCAATGGCAGGTTCTGGAAGGCCAGCAGCACCTGGAACAGCGGATGGTGCGCGGTGGAGCGCACCGGTGCGAGCGCCTCGACCAGCCGCTCGAAGGGCAGGTCCAGATTGCCGTAGACGGCGAGGTCCGCGTGGCGCACGGCATCGAGGGTGGCGGCGAAATCCGCGTGCGCGTCGATGCGGGTGCGCAGGACCACCGTGTTCACGAACATGCCGACGAGGTCGTCGAATTCGCCGTCGCCGCGACCGGCGACCACCGAACCGATGGCAATGTCCGCGCGGCCGGACAGGCGGGCCAGCAGTACCGCGAGAGCGGCGTGGACGACCATGAACGGGCTGGCGCCGTGGGAGCGTGCCAAGACCTGGAGACGGTCGTGAACCGTTGCGGGGATGGTGAATTCGATGCGATCGCCGGTGCCGGTGGGGGTCGCCGGGCGGGGGTGGTCGGTCGGAAGGGCATGCAGTTCCGGCAGTCCCGTCAGATTGGCTCGCCAGAAGTCCAGCTGACGATGGGCGAGGCCGGTGGAATCGTCTTCGGCTCCGAGCAATTCGCGCTGCCAGAGCGCATAGTCCGCATATTGCAGCGGGAGCGGCGTCCACTCCGGCAGTGTGTTCGCGGCGCGGGCGGCGAAGGCGTACAGGACGTCTCGGGCCAGGGGCGCCATGGACCAGCCGTCGGCGGCGATGTGGTGCACCGCCATCGCGAGGATGGTGCGTTGCGGGCCGACCCGCACAATGCAGACGCGCAGCGGGGTTTCGCGGGTGATGTCGAAACCCCGGGACAGCTGCGCGGTCAGCTCCGTGGCGACTTCCGCAGCGTTGGAATCGATCTCGGCGACCGGGGTCAGTCCGTCCCGGGCCTCGAGGATGCGCTGACAGGGCACGCCGTCCGGCCCGATCGGATACACCGTGCGCAGCGTCTCGTGCCGGGCCACCACATCGTCGATGGCCGCGCGCAGGGCCGTGATGTCCAGCGTCCCTGCGATTTCGAACGCACCCGGAATGTTGTAGACCGGCGAACCGGGATCGTAGCGGTTCAGGAACCACATGCGCTGCTGGGCCGCCGACAGCGGAATGCGTTCGGGCCGTGGACGCCGACCCGGCCGGGGCCGGTCGGCCAGCTCCCCGGAGCCGATGAGCTGTGCGAGCTCGGCCACCGTGGGCGCGTCGAACAGCGCCCGCACCGGCACGGCTGTCTCCAATGCTGCGCCCAGGCGCGCCACCACCCGGGTGGCGATCAGCGAATTGCCGCCCAGCGCAAAGAAATCGTCATCGCGCCAAACCTGCTCGATCTCGAGGACCTCGGCGAATGCGGCCGCCACCGCCTGCTCCACCGGACCGTCGGGAGCCGCGTGCTTCCCCTCGATCGGCTGCGGCGCGGGCAGCGCCTCGCGATCGAGTTTGCCATTGGCCGTGCGTGGGAGATCCACCAGAGCAATGATCGCAGAGGGCACCATGTAGGACGGGAGCTTTCGCGCGACCGCCCGCTTCAGCTGTCCCGGTCCGATCTCCGCATCGGGTGCAGCGACCACGTACGCGACGAGCATGCCGCCGCGGCCGTCCTCGTGAATGAGGGCGGCGGCGCGGGCGACCGCGGGCTCGGCGGTCAGCGCCGCTTCGATATCGCCGAGTTCGATCCGCAGGCCGCGCAGCTTCACCTGATTGTCGGTGCGGCCCAGATACTCCAGATCCCCGTGCCGCCGCCGCACCAGGTCACCGGTGCGATACATGCGCTGTCCCGGCTGCCCGTACAGATCGGGGACGAATCGTGCGGCAGTCAGATCGGTTCGGCCGTAATAGCCGCGCGCCAGGGCGATTCCGGACAGATAGAGCTCACCGGCGACGCCGTCCGGCACCGGCCGCAACCGGTCGTCGAGCACCAGCGCCCGCATGCCCGGCGCGGGCGTGCCGATGGTGATGGCGTCGCCCGGCGCCAGAGCGGCACTGCCGGTGGCCCATACGGTCGTCTCGGTGGGCCCGTAGTCGTTGAAGTGCAGGCGACCGGGTGCGGCCCACGCGGCGACCAGTTCCGGCGGGCAGGGCTCGCCGCCATTGATGATCATTCGCAGGTCGCCCAGGCCGGTCGGATCGACGGTGGCGAGCGCGGACGGCGTCAAGGCGATGTGCGAGACCCGCTCCCGGGCAAGCAGATCCCCGAGATCCGGACCGGCGAACACGGTCGGCGGGGCAACCACGAGCGTGGCTGCGGCACCGACGGCCATCACGAGCTCGAGCACCGAAGCGTCGAAACTCGGTGAAGCGACCTGCAGTACCCGGGACTCACGCGTGAGGCGATTCCGTTCACGTTGTGCCACAGCCAGATTGGCAAGGCCCGCATGGGTGACCACGACGCCCTTCGGCGCTCCGGTCGAGCCGGAGGTGAATATGACGTAGGCCGGGTTCTCCGGGTGCGCCGCCACCGGCATCCAGGTGTCGACCTCGGCCGTATCCGGGCGCGGCGGGTTGTCGCCAGCGTCGTCGACGCACCACCAATCGACATCGTCGGGCAGGCGGTCCCGGTGCGCTGCCACGGTCAAACCGGTTCGCACGCCGGATACTTCGACGATGCGGGCAATGCGGTCGAGCGGATAGGCGGGGTCGACCGGGACGAAGGCCGCACCGGTTCGCGCCACTGCCCAGACGGCCAGTATCGACTCGATCGAGCGTGGAATGCCCACGGCTACCAGAGTTTCCGGACGGGCACCGGCTGCCGACAGCCGACGGGCGAGCCGTGCGGCCCGTGCGTCGAGTTCTCGATAGGTGAGGCGACGGTCGCCGCACGTCACGGCCACGCCCTCCGGGTTGGCCGCCACCGCGTCGGCCATCAGGTCGGCGAGGGTTCGCGCCGTGGCGGCGGACGGGTTCGCCCACTGCAGCATGCTGCGCTCTGCCGCTGTCAGAAGATCGATATCTCCAACCGCACACGGCTTTTCGATCGGGTCAGCGCTTGCCCGCTGCGAGCCTTCGGTCGCCGCCGCCAACACCTTCGTCAGCCGATCGGTGAAGGCGGCGATGGTCGGCGCGTCGAACAGGTCGGTGGCGTAGGCGCAGCGCAGCTCCAGCCCGTCACCGTCGGCGATGATCGTCACGCTGAGGTCGAAGCGGGTATTGGTTTGCGGCAGATCCAGTGGGGCGACGGTGAGTTCGGGCAGGCGCAGTTCGGGCAGGGTGAGGTTCTGGAAGACCAGCATCACCTGCACGAGCGGGTGCCTGGCCGCCGAGCGGGCCGGGGACAGTTCGTCGACCAGACGCTCGAAGGGGACGTCGGCGTGCTCGAAGGCGGCCAGGTCGATATCGCGAACCCGATCCAGGAGTTCGCCGAAGGCTTCGGCCGGGCGAATGCCGGTGCGCAACACCAGCGTATTGACGAACATGCCGACCAGGTCGTCGAGATCGCGGTGCCCGCGGCCGGCCACCGGCGTGCCGACCACCACGTCCGCACTGCCCGTCAGACGGGCCAATAGTGCGGCCAGGGCGGCGTGTACGACCATGAACGGGGTGGCCCGGTGATTTCGGGCCGTGCGGTCGATCGCGGCCGTCAGCGCGGCGTCCAAGCGGGTGACGTGCTCGGCGGCACTGTGCGAGGCGCGGGCCGGGCGCGGGCGATCGGTGGGGAGTTCCAGATGATCGGGCAGCTCCGCCAATGTGCGCGACCAGTATTCGAGCTGCCGCGACAGCAACGACGCGGGGTCGGTCTCCTGGCCGAGCCGGGCCAGCTGCCACAACGTGTAGTCGGCGTACTGCACCGGCAGCGGATCCCAGACCGGCAGGCGGCCCGCCGCCCGAACGGCGTAGGCCGCGGCCACATCCCGGGTCAGCGGTGCCATGGAGAAGCCGTCGGTGGCGATGTGGTGGGCGACCAGGACGATGACATGCTCGGTCTCGGCGAGCCGGAACAGCCGCAGCCGCAGGGGAACTCCGGCGGTCACGTCGAATCCCGTGCTGACGGTCTCGGCCACCCGCGCGGGCACCTCATCGGCGGTCACCATGATCGGGTCCAGATCCAGGGGCACTTCGGCTGCGGTGAGCACCCGCTGTCCGCCGATGCCGTCCGTATCCGGATAGACGGTGCGCAGTGTCTCGTGCCGCGCGAGCACGTCCAGCAGCGCGGCGCGCAGGGCCCCGGGGTCCAGCTCGCCCGAAAGTCGCAGTGCCACCGGCACGTTGTAGGCCGGAGAGCCGGGATCGTAGCGGTTGACGAACCACATGCGCTGCTGTGCCGGGGACAGCGGCACCGGGTCCGGACGCGACTGCGGGGCCAGCGCGGGCTCCGCCGTGCTCGTCGCGGATTCGGTGAGCCGCACCGCGAGATCCGCCACGGTGGGCGCTTCGAACAGCAGTCGCACCGGCACGGTCGTGTCCAGCGCCGCACCCAGCCGGGCAGCCACCCGGGTGGCGATGAGCGAATCACCGCCGAGGGCGAAGAAATCGTCGCGGGCGCCGACCCGCTCGTGCCCCAGCACCTCGGCGAACGTCGCCGCCACCAGAATTTCCGCGCCGACCGGTGCGCGGTACTCCGCCTGCGCCACTTCGGGTTCCGGCAGGGCGCGCAGGTCGATCTTGCCGGTGCGGGTGCGCGGCAGTTCGGCCAGCACCTGAATGCTCGACGGCACCAGGTACCGGGGCAGGCGGGCGGTGACCCACGCCGTCAGCTGCTCGGCACGGCCGGAATACTCCGCAGCGAGAGTGACATACGAGCACAGGGCCATTGCGCCGGTACGCGTCCGGTGCGCGACCGTCACCGCGGATTCCACCGACGGGTGCGCCAGCAGGGCCGCATCCACTTCGCCCGGCTCGACTCGAATTCCGCGCACTTTCACCTGGAAGTCGCTGCGGCCGGCGTACTCGAATCCGGTTGCGGTGCAGCGCATGAGATCGCCGGTACGGTACATCCGGGCACCCGGCAGATACGGATCGGCCACGAACCGGCTCGCGGAAAGCGCTGGGCGACCGGCATATCCGCGAGCCAAGCCGGTACCGCGCACATACAGCTCACCGATGGCTCCCACCGGAACCGGACGCAGCCAATCGTCCAGCACCAGCAGGGTGGCCCCGGGAATCGGAGAACCGATGGCGGCCACGGTATCCGGTGTCATGGGATCGCTGTAGCTGACCGCGATGGTGGTCTCCGCGGGCCCGTAGGAGTTGAGCAGCATCCGGCCCGAGGCCATCCGCGTGATGAGCGCGGGCGGGCAGGACTCGCCACCGGTGACGATCGTCCCGACCCCAGCCAGATCATCCGTGTCCAGGGTGGCGAGCACTGTCGGCGTGCACACCAGATGTGTCGCAGCACCCGCCGCGATGGCAGCGGCCAGTTCCGCCCCGGCATTGGCGTCCGGTGCGGCGAGCACCAGCGTCCCGCCCGCCGTGAATGTGGACAGCCACACCAGGATCGCCGCGTCGAAAGCCGGATTGAGGCAGTGCAGCACCCGCGACCCGCTGTCGATCCGGCATCGATCCGCGGTGGCCAGCGCCATATTCGCCAATCCGGCATGGGTGACGGTGACGCCCTTCGGTGTGCCGGTCGACCCCGAGGTGAACACCACATACGCCGCGTGCTCGGACCGCAGCGGCGCCGTCCGCTCCGCATCGGTGATGGCTGCCGCCGCCGACTCACGAACCTGGGCAACGGTTTCCGGATCGTCCAGCGACAGCCACGACACCTCCTCGGGTAGATCGGCCGACAGCGTGGAGACGGTGATGCCGAGCGTGGCACCGCATTCCGCCGCCATGACGGCGGTACGCGCGGCCGGTTGCGCAATATCCACGGGCACGAAGGCGGCACCCGTCTTCGCCACCGCCCACATCGCCACCATGGATTCGCCACAGCGCGGCAAGGCCACGAGCACGGCCCGCTCGGGGCCTGCACCGGCACGAATCAACAGGCGGGCCAGCCGATTCGACAGGCGATCGAGTTCGGCGTACGGCACGTCCGCCGCAGCATCCGGGGTGGACGGGTACTCGTCCTCCAGTGCGCACCTGCCGGGAAGACCGGCAACCCACGTCGCACCCGCGATGGCGGTGTGCTCGCCGGGGCCGATGACTGTCAGGAGCTCCGGGAGAAGGCGAGCGGGATGTCCCCGGTCACCATGGCGGATCGCGGGTGAAACGCCCGGGTCCGCGCTCAGCAGGCGGCTGACCCGGCGCTGTGGATCCTCGGTGAGCGCCGTCAGCAGGCTCGCCAGGGATGCCGCGATCGTATCCGCTTGTGCCGCATCGAAATAGCGTGGCGATCGAGTGAGCTCGAGCCGCAGTCCGCCGGTGGCGTAGGCCGCCAGTGACAGCGGGTAGTGGGTGCCGTCGTGGCCCTCGATGCCGGTGACGGTCAGGCGCGCCTGCCGGGTCGCCTCTCTGAGCGAGCCGGCGTCGACCGGATACGACTCGAAGACGGTCGCCGTGTCGAACAGCGGCCCCAGCCCGGTGCGCGCATGAATCTCGTCCAGCCCGAGGAACTGATGCTCGGCCAGCTCCGCTTGCTCGCGCTGTACCCGAGTCAGCAACTCCCCCACCGATTCCCGGGGATCGAGGGCGATCCGCACCGGCACGGTGTTCACCAGCATTCCCACCATGCGCTCGGCCCCTGCCAGCTCCGGTGGCCGCCCGGAAACCGTCGCACCGAACACGATATCGGCCAGTCCGGTCCGCTCCCCCAGCGTCAGCGCCCACGCGACCTGCATGATCGTATTCAGCGTCACCTGGCATTCGGCCGCCGTCGCCCGCAGCCGCTCGACCATCCCGTCCGCCAGCGGAACAGCGTGGGCCACAGGAGTAGTCGCCGCTTCGGCACGCGGAGCCACCGGCGCGACGAGCGTCGGTCCGGCCAGCCCGGCCAGCGCCCGAGCCCACGCGGCGCGCGCCCGATCACCGTCCTGCTCGGCCAGCCACTCCAGATACCGCCGGAACGGCACCGGCGGCGCGAAACCACCGGAATCCCCATCCGTTTCGTACAGCCCGATGAGCTCCGCGAACAGCAGCGGCATCGACCATCCATCCAGGATCAGATGATGGTTGGTGATGACGATCCGGAATCGGCTCTCTCCCAGCGCGAGACAGAGAATACGCAGCAGCGGAGGCCGCTCGATCGCGAACGGAGTCCGCAACTCCGCCGCCGCGATCTCGTCGAGCTCGACCGCCGAGATACCGCGGACCTCCCGATAAGCACAGGGCACCTCCACCTGAGCCGAGATCACCTGCACCGCGCGATCTCCCGACTGCACGAATCCGGTCCGGAGCACCTCATGCCGCCGCACCAGCGCCGCCGCAGCGCTCCGCAACCGCCCGAACTCGAGCTCACCCTCCACCTCGATGACCGCCTGCACCGAATACCCGTCCGGCCCGCCCTCGGCCAGCTGCGCCTGGAACAACAGCCCCCGTTGCAAGGGCGTCAATGGGAGCACATCGTCCAGCCGCCCGTAATCCCGCTCCCACGAGTCGATTTCCTGCTGCGTAGTCCGCAACAGCGGTAGATCCCCGGGGGTGAAGCCACCCGCCTCGACCGTGCCGAGATGCGCGGCGATCTCGCTGACAGCCGAAACCCATTCCCCGGCAAGCTCTTCCACCTGCGCCGCGTCGATCGCCCCCGAAGCGAACTGCCAGACGGCCCGAATCCGCACGCCCTGCTCGGACTCCAGAGCCACCGCGTCCACCGAAACCACCGCGGCCAGTGGCATATCCGGATCCGCATGCCCCCCGAGCCGGTCCGCCATCGACACCGGCATCCACTCGGCCTCGGCCGCGACCTCCGGCACCGCCCCCAGATAGTTGAATCCCAGCTGCGGCTCAGGCAATTCCGCCAGCTCGGCCGCCGTCGCCGCATTCGAGTATCGCAGCAATCCGAAGCCGATCCCGCCGTGCGGCACCGCTCGCAGCTGCTCCTTCACGATCTTCAAGGCTCTGGCCACCGCGTTGTTTCGCGGTGACCGCACCGGGGAGTCCGCCGGCTCGTCGCCCAGCCATGAACCCGAGACAGCCTCGTCCGCAACAGGTCCCAGCCGCACCGGAACCGGCGCCGTGAACCAGCCGACCGTCCGCGACAGGTCCGCCCCGGCCACGACCGCTTCCTCCCGGCCGTGCCGTTCTATCGTGACCAGCGTTTCTCCGATGCCCGCGCCCATCCGAGGCTCGGGCAGCACCGTCGTACGACGGTCGGGCACACCGGCCGCATCGGCGGCGCTCCCGTTGTGCCCCTGTGCCACGCGCCGACGGGCCAGTGCCAGCGTGAGCGCGGCGAGCAGTGCGTCCTCGACCCCGCACCGATAAGCGGCCGCAATCCGCCCGGTCAGGGTGGCCGACACGTCGGCGGGCACCTCCACCGTGACCCGGCCCGCTGTCCGGTGCGTATCCACCGCAGTGTCCAACCGCCTCCGCCCCAGCAGGGCATCCGGCAGCAAAGTCTCACGCCAGTACGGCATCTCGCTCAGCGGCCAGCTCTGCGCGGCGCGCCTCGCACCGTCGTCCTTCGTGGCGTTCGCACTCGCCGACTCCGGGGGATTGGCCAGCGCGTCGAGCGCGTGTGCCCAGGTGCGAACAGAGGTACCGGTTTCCGGCAGGGCGGGTGTCGCTCCGGTGGAGATCTGCGTCCAGGCCGTCATGAGGTCGGGAAGCAGGATGCGCCACGAGACGGCGTCGCAGGCGAGATGGTGTACGGCGATGAGGAGCCGTCCCGGCCGCGCCGACCCGAAGTCCAGCCAGGTCATAGCGGCCATCCGCCCGGCGTGCGGGTCGAGCCGCCCGACCGCCGCGGCGAGCTCCCCGTCCAGGTTCCGGTCGTCCACGCCGGGAGCGGCACCATCGCCCAATCGGCCAGGCGCGCAATCGATTCGGGTGAGCAGGGCGGCGGCGTCCACGCTGTGCGGGGGCGATACCTCCAGTTCGAGGCCGGTGTCCGTGCGCACGACGCGAGCGCGAAGCATGTCGTGGCGATCCAGGAGTGCTTGGACAGCGCGTTGCAGGGCGTCGTGTTCGATGCCGGCGGGGAGGCTGACCACCATGGATTGAGCGAAATGCGCCCAGCCGGGACGGGCGAGCAGCCACGCGGCTACGGGAGTGAGGGGCACGCGGCCGATGCCGCCGCCGGGAAGTTCCGGGAGTCGTTCCGGACGATCCTCGCAACGAGTTACGACAGCGGCGAGGGCTGCCGGGGTGCGGTGTTCGAAAACTTCGCGGGCGGAGAAGATCACGCCGTCGGCTCGGGCTCGGGAGACCAGGGTGATGGCCATGATCGAGTCGCCGCCCAGGGCGAAGAACGATGTGTCGGGGAAGATTTCGGGGACGCCGAGGATGTCGGCGAAGAGGGCGCAGAGGTAGCGCTCCGTCTCCGTGGTTGCTTCGCGATGCGGAACCGGCTGGGCGAGTGCGGGTTCCGGCAGGGCACGGCGGTCCACCTTGCCGTTGGCGGTGAGCGGGAGCGCGCCCAGGACGGTGACCGTGGCGGGCACCATGTACGGCGGCAGGCGGTGGGTGGCGTGGTCGAGGAGTTCGGCTTCGCTCACGGACGCACCCGCGTGCGGCACCACGTAGGCGGCCAGGACGGTGCCGCCGCTGGGCGCCGGCCGGGCCACCGTGACCGCGATCTCCACGGCGGCATGGGCATTCAAGACCGCGTCGATCTCGCCGAGTTCGATGCGCATGCCGCGCAGTTTCACCTGGAAGTCGCCGCGGCCCACGTACTCCAGGACGCCGTCGCCGGTCCAGCGCACCAGATCGCCGGTGCGGTACATGCGGCTGCCGGGCTCACCCCAGGGGGCGGGGACGAAGCGCTCCGCGGAAAGGCCGGGTCTGCCGACGTAACCCCGCGCCACCCCGGGGCCCGTCACATACAGTTCGCCGGAGACGCCGATCGGGACCGGCCGTAACCACCTGTCCAGCACCAGCATTCCCGCGCCGGGCACCGGATCGCCGATACCCGCGTTCTCCCCCGGTACCAGGCCCTTCGTATAGGTGACCGCGACCGTGGTCTCGCTGGGACCGTACGAGTTCACCAGATCCCGCCCGATTCCGAAGCGCGCCACCGTATCCGGCGGGCAGGGCTCGCCGCCCGTGGACACCACCCGCACCCCGTCGAGCGCATCCGGCTCCAAGGTGGCGAGCACGGCCGGCGTCGAGCACACCTGGGTGATCCCGTATTCCCGCACCAGCCCGGCCAGTTCCGCACCCACCACCGGATCCGACTCGGCCACGACCAGTGTCGCGCCCGCCGCGAAGGCTTGCAGCCACTCCAGCACGGCCGCATCGAAACTCGGGTTCAGGCATTGCAGCACCCGGCTGCCCGGCTCGGTCCGGTACGCCCGCACGATCGCGGCGGCCAACCCTGACAACCCGGTGTGGCTCACCACCACACCTTTGGGCACCCCGGTGGATCCGGAGGTGAAGACCATGTACGCCGGATTCGCGGGCCGCGCCTTCCCGTACAACTCGCTGGAATCCAGTGGCGCGAAAGCCGGCCCGACCGGGCCGGACAGCTCGAGCCCCGCCGCACCCGGCACCGCATCATCCACCGCGATCCACCGCACCGAATCCGGCAGGCTCGCAATGTCTTCCGCGAATGCGAACCCGACACCCGCGCCGCACTCCTCCGCGATTCGCGCAACCCGTTCGGCGGGCATACCGGTCCCCACCGGCACGAAGGCGGCCCCGGTCTTGGCCACCGCCCACAATGCGACCACACCCTCCAGCGAGCGCGGAAGGGCCAGCAGCACTGCGGATTCCGGTCCGACGGCTGCCGCTGCTTCAGTGTGCGCACCGCGCCGCGCCGCCGCCGGGTCTCCACCCCACCGGCCCTGCTCCGTAGCCCCGCCCGGCACGCCGTGAAGCAGAGCTCGCGCCAAACGATTCGACAACGCGTCCAGTTGTCCGTAGGTCACTTCGCGTGTGCCCGCGACCACCGCCACCGCGTCCCGCCCGGCACGCCGGATACCCGCGGCGAAGATCTCCGGCAGCAGTCGCGGCGGCGGGGCGCTGGGCCCATGCGACCCGGCGAGCAGCGGTTTCTCTTCGGGCGTGCAGTATTCCAGCGCGCTCACCGGCGTCGCCGCGTCCGCCGCCAGCAGGGATTCCAGCACCGCGAGGAAACGCCGATGATGCCGGGACAGCGAATCCTCGTCGTACAGCCGGGGATTCGCGGCGAAGTCGACATGAATCGGCGCATCCGACCCGTGCTGGTAGAAGTTCACGAACAGATCGTCGATCGGTCCCGAGGTGACCACGTGCAGGCTGGATTCCACACCGGCGAAGTCGAGTCCGGTGGGGAACAGCATGATATTCACGACCGGCCCGACAATGCCCCGGCCGAATTCCGGCTGGTGTTCCACCGTGTCCGAGCCCGCGCCGCCCATGTCCTCGTACCGGAACCGCTGATGCCGCAGGGCTCCCGAGGCCGCCACCCGCACGGCGTCCACCACATCCCCGACGCGCCCGTCCCGCGTCACCCGCAGGCGCAGCGGCACCACATTGGCGATATTGCCGCCCGAGCGCCGCAGCACGGCCGTGGTGCGTCCGGAGACGGCCAGACTCAACACCACGTCGTCGGTGGCGGTGAGACGGGCGTAATAGAGCGCCAGGGCCGCCATCACCAGGGTGGCGGGACTGGTGCCGAAGCGGCGCGCGGAATCATCCAGCAGCGCCGCAGTCGAATCGTCCAGCTGTGCGCGCGCCTCCCGGGCCAGGGCGCATGCGGGCGCGGTGGCCGAGACCAGGCTGCACCGCTGCGGCATGCCGTCGGTGATCTCCCGCCAGTACCGCTGGTCGCTGACATAACGACTCGACTCCCGGTAGGCCAGTTCGGCCTCGTGCACCTCCAGTAGGGCAGCTGCGGTGGCGGGCGGTGCGGGTTCTCCGCGGACGGCGGCGTTGTAGAGCTCCGCGATGCGATAGATCATCGTCGCCGAGCCGAACCCGTCGAGCACGACGTGGTGAACCCGCGAGTAGCAGAGGTGATGCTGCTCCCCCACCCGGATCACGGCCGAGACGGTAGTCCGCCCGCCGAGCAGGTCGATGGGCGTCGCCACCTCGGCGCGCATCCATTCCAGGGCCGCCGCCACCGGGTCCGGCCGGTCGCTGAAGTCCAGAGTGTCCACGACCGGTTGCAGATTCGGATCGACCACCTGATACGGCCGGCCCTCGATCTCCGCCAAACGCAGGACGCCGGAACCGAATTCGCGCGCCGCGACGGCCCCCACCCGGCGCAGCGTGTCGATATCCAGCGGCCCGCGCATCTCGATGTACTGGGCCTCCGACAGCGGCACGCTCGGATCCAGTTGCTGCGCAAGCCACATCCCCAGCTGAGCCGGGGAGAGCGGGAAGACGGTGGCGGTCTGCTCCGCCGCGAGTTCGCGCGTCATGGCGCCCTACCTGGTGCTGGTGGAACAGGATTCGTCTTGTTCTTGGTACGCGGGCACGAAGGTGTCGGGGCGAGAGGTCAAGCGCCCCACCATGACCTGGCGTACGTGCGCGGGCAGCATCGGTGCGAACTTGCGCACGTAGGAGTTCATCCATTCCGGCTTACCGAGCAGGAACGGGAAATCGGTCGTCATCATTGTACGCACCACGAGCATGGGCATGGGCGCGTCCAATGGCCGAAAATCCTTGTTCCACAACCCCGGTTGATCGCAACCCGGATAGAACTGTCCCAGCATGTTGCCCTGTTCCACGAATTTGGTCTTGAATTCCGCATGGATCTCGTCGATCAGCGAATAATCCTGCAAATTCGGAAACACGGTGATCAGCGCGCGCAGCACCGAAGTGGAACTACCGTTCCCCGTGGGTAGTTCGGGATACACCTGGAGTGCGTCCTCGATGATCGCGCGCACCCATTCGGGCCGCGGGTCCACCGCCGGAACCCGCGCCAGCCAGAGCAGATCCCTGCGCATGGAAGGTCGTACATACGGGCAGACCGGCCCGTCGCGTCCCAGTTCGTCACTGGGCTGGGTCAGAAAAGATTCTGCCCAAGATCGAAAAGCCGCCACCGTGGAACGCGCGGCGGGGCACGATGATCCGGTGTCCCCCAATGAGACCCATTGCAGCCCCGAGCGGGGCCCGATAACACGCTCGCTCATGACTTCACCTCGGCAGATCGAGCACAGCGGTAGGCGCCGTTGCCCATACTCTTTAAATCATCCGCCGGTCATGGGCTGTTAACACGAGTACCGGGATACCTGAATTCGCGTACTGCGCCCCAAATTTCGGGGGCACACAAATAAAGAAAAGACCGGTCAGGCATTGACCGGTCTTTTCTGGATACTCGGATTGCGCAGTCGATCAAGCGCCGATCAGCCGTGCGGCCAGGTAGCCCTCTACTTGATCAAGAGCGATGCGCTCCTGCGCCATGGAATCGCGCTCGCGCACGGTCACGGCCTGGTCCTCGAGGGTGTCGAAGTCGACGGTGATGCAGAACGGGGTGCCGATCTCGTCCTGACGGCGGTAGCGGCGGCCGATGGCGCCGGCGTCGTCGAAGTCGACATTCCAGTTCTTGCGCAACTGCGCGGCCAGGTCGCGCGCCTTCGGCGACAGGTCGGCATTGCGCGACAGCGGCAGCACCGCGGCCTTCACCGGCGCGAGGCGCCGATCCAGGCGCAGCACCGTGCGCTTCTCCAACTCGCCCTTGGCATTCGGAGCCTCGTCCTCGGTGTAGGCGTCGACCAGGAAGGCCATGAGCGAACGGGTCAGACCGGCCGCCGGCTCGATCACGTACGGGGTGTACCGCTCGCCCGACTGCTGATCGATGTAGACCAGATCCTTGCCCGAATGCTCGGAATGGGTCTTCAGGTCGAAGTCGGTGCGGTTGGCGACGCCCTCGAGCTCGCCCCACTCGCTGCCCGCGAACTGGAAGCGGTACTCGATATCCACCGTGCGGGTGGAGTAGTGCGAGAGCTTCTCCTTCGGGTGCTCGTAGAGCCGCAGGTTCTCCGGGTCGATGCCCAGATCCGTGTACCAGGCCATACGCGTGTCGATCCAGTACTGGTGCCACTGCTCGTCCTCGCCCGGCTTGACGAAGAACTCCATCTCCATCTGCTCGAACTCACGAGTACGGAAGATGAAGTTGCCCGGCGTGATCTCGTTGCGGAACGACTTGCCGATCTGCGCGATGCCGAACGGCGGCTTCTTGCGCGCGGTGGTGGCGACATTGTCGTAGTTCACGAAGATGCCCTGCGCGGTCTCCGGGCGCAGGTAGTGCATGCCCTCTTCGGACTCGACCGGGCCCAGGTAGGTCTTCAGCATCATGTTGAAGTCCTTGGGCTCGGTCCACTTGCCGACCGTGCCGCAGTCGGGGCAGCCGATGACCTCCATGGACACCGAATCCGGGTCCGCGATCTTGTGCTTCTCCGCGTACGCCTCCTGCAGGTGGTCCTGCCGGTGCCGCTTGTGGCAGTTGAGGCATTCGACCAGCGGATCGTTGAACACGGCGACGTGACCGGAGGCCACCCACACCTGACGCGGCAGGATGATCGACGAGTCGAGGCCGACCACATCGTCACGGCTGGTCACCATGGACCGCCACCACTGCCGCTTGATGTTCTCCTTGAGCTCGACTCCCAGCGGGCCGTAATCCCACGCCGACCGTGTGCCGCCGTAGATCTCGCCGCTCGGGTAAACGAGACCCCGACGCTTGGCAAGGTTGGCGACGGTGTCCACCTTCGACTTGGGTGCCACTGAAGATATCTCCATCCGGTCCGGAAGATTGCAAAGGATTCACTCCAGCCTATCGGTAGGCGGCCAGCGGATTTTCCGGGGTTCGGGACCGCGTTTCGGGGGTTCGGGGGCGAAGCCCCTGAGAGCCTCCCTGAGAGTTAGGGCGCGTCCGTTTGACATGCGCACACGTGCATAGGAAAGATGGCATTGGTTTCCAATAAGGAGTTGGTACTGATGACCACCGATAGCGGTGCACCGCTGCGACGCTCCGTCGCGACCGAGGCTCCGACCGCGATTCCGCACGACCCGTACCCGTACCGGTCGCCCATGCCACCAGCGGTTCCGCCGCGCGGAATCCTCGACTCGGCCGGTGAACTGCTACGCGCGCTGGCCGCGCCGGTCCGCATCGCGATCGTGCTCCAGCTACGCGAGTCGCCGCGCTGTGTGCACGAGCTCGTCGACACCCTCGGTGTGACGCAGCCCCTGATCAGTCAGCATCTCCGAATCCTGAAATCGGCCGGCGTCGTCCGCGGCGAACGCACCGGCCGCGAAGTCATCTACGAGCTCGTGGACGAGCATCTCGCGCACATCGTCATCGACGCGGTCGCGCACGCCGAGGAAGGGTGATCAGTGTCCTCTACTACCCCGCCCGCCAGCGACAAGACGGTCGGCGTCCGCAGTACCCGCCAGCGCAGCGCCATCTCGGCCCTGCTGGCGGATATCGATGAATTCCGGTCCGCCCAGGAGCTTCACGATGAACTCCGTAAGCGCGGCGAAGGAATCGGGCTGACGACGGTGTACCGGACCCTCCAGTCGCTGGCCGACGCCGGCATGGTGGACATGCTGCGCACCGACACGGGCGAGTCCGTGTACCGGCAGTGCTCCACCGGGCACCACCATCACCTGGTGTGCCGCCACTGCGGGCGCACCGTCGAGGTCGAGGGGCCCACGGTCGAAGCCTGGGCGGATTCCATTGCGGCCGAACACGGTTTCACCGATATCAGCCACACCATGGAGATCTTCGGCTCCTGCCGCTCCTGCTCCAACGGGAAAGGCTGACTCACGTGCGGATTGAGATTCACTAGAAAAACCGCAACTCCCGCCACGGATTCCGTGGCGGGAGTTGCGGTTTCAATCCGTGCGGATCAGGCGGCGACCGGAACCGGGACCTGCGCCGGAGCGGTTTCCGGGCGACGACCGCGCAGCGTTCCGATGCCGAGCAGCACGATCGCGGCGCCGGCCCAGGCCAGCAGCACCGTCAAAGGCGTTGCGGCAGCGGCGCCGTCGAAGAAGGCGACCGAGCGCAGCAGGCTGGCGGCAGCGCCCGGGGGCAGCAGCTGGCCGATGGTCCCCCACGGCTGCGGCAGCAGTTCCGGCGCGGAAGTGGCCGCGGAGAACGGGTTTCCGATGAGCAGCATGGTCAGCGCGGCCACGCCGATCCCGGCCCGGCCGATCACCGAGGCGAGTCCGACGACCGCGCCGGAGACCGCGAAGGACACCAGACCCGCGATGGCCGCCAGGGTGAGGTAGGAGCCGGGCAGCAGCGACAGCCAGCCCTGCACGATGGTCATGCTCAGCAGGCCACCGGCGACCGCGAAGGTGGCCAGGCCGAGGGCACGGGCGGGGACCGACGGAATCAGCAGGGTGAGCAGCACACCGGCGGCGATACCGGCCATGACCAGCGGCAACACCATGGCGCCGAAGCCGGCCCCACGCGGGTCGTCCGGATCGGCGGCCACCACATCCTGCACGGACGTGGTGGGCGCATTGCCCGACATCTGCTGTGCGATGGCCGAAAGCTGCTGCGCGACAATGGGGCTCGCGGCGGAGGCGACCAGCACGCTCGGGGCGCCCGCGCCGGTCACGACGGCCCCGTACACCTCTCGATCGCCGATCAGGGCTCGAGCTTCGGATTCATCTGCGACAGTGCGGATTTCGAATGCCTCGGCATCCTGCGCGGCGAGCTTCTGCGCGACCATCTCGGCCTGCGGTCCGGCGACGGCGACCGGCAGGTCGCGCGGCTTCACATTGGCGGCCGGCCAGGCGAAGGCGATCAGCATGAGGGCTTGGATCAGGGTGGCGGCGAGTCCGAGGGCGACGGCGCGCTTGGCAATGTTCATCAGGCACTTCCAAGAAAAGCGAATGTTCGTTCTTTGTTGGGACAACCCTGACATCCAGCTGTCACCTTGTCAAGAACGGATATTCGTTTTACTTTGAGTGCATGCCCCGAGTAAGCGAAGAACACCTGGAACGCCGCAGGCAGCAGATCCTCGACGCCGCGCAAACCTGCTTCGCCCGCAAGGGTTTGCACACCACCACCATGCAGGACGTATTCGCCGAATCCGGCCTGTCCGCAGGCGCGGTCTACCGCTACTTCAAGAGCAAGGACGACATCATCGCGGCCCTCACCACCGAGGCCACCGTCGAACTGCGCGCCGTCATGTACGAGTCCGTGTACAGCGATCCGCTGCCCACTCCCCCGCAACTCATCCGCACCATGGCCGACAGCATCGTCCGGCTCAGCGGCCCCGGCGGGCCCGTACGGCTCATCCCGCAAGCCTGGTCGATGGCGCTCACCGACCCCAATATCGGCGACTATGTGCGCACCAATATGGGCGGCATCCGCCGACTCTGGTTCGACTACACCAAACGCATGCAGGAACTGGGGTGGCTACGCGCCGACGCCGACACCGACGCGGTGGCCAAGGCCCTGCTCGGCCTGATGCCGGGCTTCATCCTGCAGCACCTGATCATGGGCGACACCGACCCCGAAACCTTCGCGCGCGGAGTTGAACAGCTGCTGCCGAGCTTCCAGTACTCCGCGCCGAGCCACTAGGGGGCCAGCAGCCCCTGCCGCGCCTGCCCGGCGCCCGAGAGCACCAGCAGCATCATGGTGGTCAGGGCGTCGTCGGACAGTCCCGCGCCCGGAAAGGTGTAGCGCAGCACCACATCCGCGAGCTTCTCGCGGACGATGACGCTGATGGAACCGAACTGCACCGAGGCATTGCGCTCGGCAACCCGCTTGTGCAGCTGCGGTTTCAGCGGCCGATCCCAGGCCAGCACGCAGGTGAGCGTGAGCACGTCCAGGCCGGGTGCCAGCGTGACCGCGCGCAGCGAGCACAGGCCACCCTCGAACTCGAAACCGAGCGCGTCGTCCTCGACCCGCACATCCACCTCGAAGGCGATGAGGATGGCGGCCGCGCGGGTGAGCAGCTCCTCCGCCGAGGTCAGATCGCTCACTTCACGCCACCGAACCGGCGATCACGCTTGGCGTACTCCAGGCAGGCGTCCCACAGATTGCGCCGGTCGAAATCCGGGAAAAGCGTTTCCTGGAACACGAATTCGGCGTACGCGGCCTGCCACAGCATGAAGTTGGAGGTGCGCAGCTCACCCGACGGCCGCAGGAACAGATCCACATCCGGCATATCCGGCTCGTCCAGGAAGCGGGCCACCGTCTCCTCGGTGACCTTCTCCGGATCGATCTCGCCCGCCGCCACGCGACGCGCGATTTCCCGTGCCGCGTCGGCGATTTCGGCCCGCCCGCCGTAGTTCACGCACATGGTGAGGGTCATCACCGTATTGTCCTGCGTGAGCTCCTCGGCGATCTCCAATTCCTTGATCACGCTGCGCCACAGGCGCGGTCGCCGCCCCGCCCAGCGCACCCGCACCCCCATCTCGTGCATCTCGTCACGCCGGCGCCGGATCACATCGCGGTTGAAGCCCATGAGGAAGCGCACCTCATCCGGGCTGCGCCGCCAGTTCTCGGTGGAGAACGCGTACGCCGACAGCCACTTCACCCCGATCTCGATGCAGCCCTCCACGGTGTCCATCAGCACCGCCTCGCCGCGCTCGTGCCCGGCGGTCCGCGGCAGCCCGCGTTCCTGCGCCCAGCGCCCATTGCCATCCATCACCAGTGCCACATGCCGTGGCACGAACTCCGCCGGAATGGCGGGCGGCTTGGCCCCGGACGGATGCGGCGACGGCGGACGCACCGTGCGCGTGGCAGTGGAAGGCTTGCGTGTACCGATCACGCCACCATCCTGCCCGACGCGCTCGAGCCGTCCACCACGACCACAACATTCGCCCGCGATCTCCACGAACCGCCCACATCATGCGGCCCGGCCGACGACCAGAACCCGACGGCGGGACTGTCAGCCGGCGACGGATTCGGCGGGGGTGACGGATTCGTGCGGGCGGGAACGCTCGATCAAGGGCAGGGTGCGGAGCTGGCGTTCCAGGTGCCATTGCAGGTGGGCGGCGATCAGACCGCTGGCCTGGCGGCGCAGGGAGTCGGGGACGGCGTCCACACCGGACCATTCACCCCGGTGCAGGGCGCTCATGTGTTCCAGGACGCCGAGCATGGGAGTGGCGGCCCCCGGGGGACGGCAGTGGACGCAGACCGCGCCGCCCGCCGAGACGTGGAAGGCACGGTGCGGGCCGGGGGTGGCGCAGCGGGCGCAATCGTCGAGGGCCGGGGCCCAGCCCGCGAAACCCATGGCGCGCAAGAGGAATGCGTCGAGGATGAGTTCGTGAGGGCGATGGCCCAGGGCGATGGCGCGGAGCGCTCCGGCGGTGAGCGTGTGCAGGCGCGGCGCGGGGGCGCGTTCCTCACCGGCCAGGCGTTCGGCGGTTTCGAGGACGGCGCAGGCCGTGGTGTAGCGGCCGTAGTCGGCGACGATATCGGCGGCGAACGCCTCGACCGTGTGCACCTGGGTGATGGTGTCCAGATTCCGGCCGGGATGCAGCTGCACGTCGACGTAGGCGAAAGGTTCCAGGCGGGCGCCGAATTTCGAGCGGGTGCGGCGCACACCCTTGGCCACCGCGCGCACCAGACCGTGCTGACGGGTCAGCAACGTGACAATACGGTCGGCCTCACCCAGCTTGTGCTGCCGCACAACCACCGCATGATCCCGATACAACCGCACCGCAACAGTCTTGCACGCCGCCCCGACGGAATCAGCCCGCGCCGCCCGCGTGGCTCGAAGCGAAGCGAGATGCCGGCCCCCCGACAGGCCGGCCCACCCCGAAGGTCAGCGCTGGTTCTGCGCGACGGCGGAGCCGGAGGTCGCGACGTTGACGGCCTGACCGAACAGGGTGAAGAGAACCGAAAGGATTTCCATGGTGACCTGTGTTCCTTAATTGACGCTGTAGCTGATCATCTTTCGACGGGGAACCCGAGAGCACACGTCTGCCCGGCACACGTCACTGCGCGCCGGGTAGTGGTCGACATGATCACCGAACCCCCCGGCGCACAGACTACCGCGAAGCCGCCTCCGACCTGGGCCGGAATTCGTGTCGGACACATCACTAACGCATCATTGCCGGTCCCCGGAAATGACATGTCCGAATACCGCCGGTCATGGGCGGCCGACTGCGGCAGATTCGACAGGGCAGGACGAGCGAAAGGAGACGAACAGATGAATATCTACACGACAATGGACAGCCCGCTGGGCGAACTGCTGCTGGTCGGAGCCCGGTCGGCCACCGCGCCGGGCGGCACGGCCCTGGCCTCGCTGTCCGTGCCCGGACAGAAGGGCGGAGTCACGGTGCGCGACGGGTGGATTCGCGACGACGCCGCATTCAGCACGATCACCGAGCAGCTGCGGGCGTATTTCTCGGGTGCGTCGACCGCATTCGATATCGAATTCGCCTCCGGCGGCACCGAATTCCAGCAGCGGGTATGGCGGGCATTGGACGAGATCCCCTATGGCGCGACCGTCAGTTACGGCGAAGTCACCGCGAAGATCGGTGAACCGCGCGAGCGGGTGCGCGCGGTGGCGGGGGCGATCGGCGCGAATCCCCTTCTGGTGGTTCGGCCTTGCCATCGGGTGCTCGCGGCCGATGGCGCACTGACCGGATACTCCGGCGGACTCGATCGCAAGCAGCGCTTGCTGGAACTCGAGCACGTGCTCCTGCCCATCTAGCCGATTCCCTTGCCGCGCACGGCAACAGCGTCACGCCACCGTGCCCGGCGATCCGTCGCACACCGACAGGAGCAGGCATGACTACGACAATGTCCGCCGCCCCGGACCGGCCCCGCCTGGTACCGGTCATCGAGAACGCGGTGGCGCAACAGGATTGGGCGGCACTGGCGGCCGAACTCGACGAGTACGGCAGCGCGCTCACCGGCCGCCTGCTCACCGCCGATCAGTGCCGGGCGCTCACCGAGCTCTACGACCAGGAGCAGCGCTTCCGCACCACCGTCGACATGGCCCGGCTGCGCTTCGGCTCCGGGCAGTACCGCTACTTCACCCACGACCTGCCCGCGACCGTGCGGGAACTGCGAGAAGCGTTCTACCCCAGGCTGCTTCCCATCGCCCGCGACTGGGCGAACCGCCTGGGACAACCCACCCCCTGGCCGGACAGCCTCGACGAGTGGATCACCCGGTGCCACCGGGCGGGCCAGTCCCGCTCGGCCCAGATCCTGCTGCGCTACGGCCCCGGCGACTGGAATGCCCTGCACCGAGACCTCTTCGGCGACATGGTCTTCCCACTCCAGGTGGTGATCGGCCTGGACGCCCCCGGCACGGACTACACCGGCGGCGAATTCCTCATGGTCGAGCAGCGCCCCCGCGCCCAATCCCGCGCCTCGGCCACCACCCTCCCCCAGGGCCACGGCCTCATCTTCACCACGCGCGACCGCCCGGTCCCCAGTTCCCGAGGCTGGTCGGCAGGCCCCATGCGGCACGGCGTCAGCACCGTCCGCTCCGGCCGCCGCCACACCCTCGGCCTGGTCTTCCACGACGCGACGTGAGTCTCCCAGGGGCTCCGCCCCCGGACCCCCGGAATCGGGGCGCTGCCCCCGTTAGGGGTGGGGCGTTCTCCAGGCAGGGGTTCGACGCGGGTGATGCGGTACTACGTCAGCACTGTCCGCCGCCACAACCGGCGCGTGGTCTTCCACCAGGACGCGACATGACCTACAGGCTGCTCGGGGCGGATGGGCTTCCCTATTCCAGCGACGAGCCCGGCACCCTCGGCGGTCATCGCCGATCGCGCATCTACGGCCGCCTCGACTGCCCGTCCGCCCTCCGCGCCCTCGCCCGCGGCCATTACGTCCGCCACCGCGTCTTCTTTCCCGATGAGCCCACCGCGATCGCGGCCGGATATCGCCCGTGCGCAGTGTGCATGAGTTCGGCCTACACCGCGTGGAAGGGCCGAAGCCCCTGAAAGCAATGCGGCGATCAAGTTTTGGTACGGGCGCGGATGCCGGGAACTCCCGGTGGCCGGCATTCGATCGCCCGTCTGTGCAGCGCCGGGATCGCAGCAGCCTGCAGAGTACCGCGCAGTTCAATGTTGGACGTGTGACCAAACTCGCGCTACGTTACCTCCGGGTACAACTTGGGAGACGGATCACATGACGACGGCGTCGGTTGGGGAACTCGGACTGGTCGAACTCGCGCAGGCACTCGCGGACGGGACGGTGAGTTCGGTGCAGGCCACGGCGGCGGCGCTGGATCGGATCGATGCCAGCCAGCCGGGGCTCAACGCGTTTCGGATCGTGCGGCGCGAGCAGGCGCTCGCCGAGGCCGCCGAGGCGGACCGGAAGCTGGCCGCGGGTGAGCGTGCGCCGCTGCTGGGGGTGCCGCTGGCCATCAAGGACGACACCGATTTGGCCGGGACGCCAACGGCTTTCGGATGCGGTGGGGATTTCCCGGTGAAGACCGAGGACGCGGAGTCGGTGCGGCGGCTGCGCGCGGCCGGTGCGGTGATCGTCGGAAAGACGAATACCTGCGAGCTGGGGCAACTGCCGTTCACCAGCGCGAGCGCCTTCGGGCACACCCGGAATCCGTGGAGCGCGAACCATACGCCGGGCGGGTCCTCCGGTGGGTCGTCGGCGGCCGTGGCGGCCGGATTGGTCCCTGCCGCACTGGGTTCCGACGGAGCGGGGTCGGTGCGCATTCCGTCGGCGTGGACCAACCTGGTGGGCATCAAGCCGCAGCGCGGGCGCATCTCCACCTGGCCACTGCCGGAAGCGTTCTACGGGCTCACCGTGAACGGCCCCCTGGCCCGCACCGTCGCCGACGCCGCACTGCTGCTGGACGCCGCCGCCGGACCGCACCCCGGCGATCTGCACACCCCGCCCGCGCTGACGGTGTCCGATGCGGTCGGCCGGGACCCGGGTCGGCTGCGCATCGCGCTGTCGCTGCGAATTCCGTTCACCGCCACCAAGACCGCGCTCGATCGCGAGGTGGAAGCGCGCGTACACGCTACGGCCGCCACCCTGCGCCGTCTCGGCCACGAGGTGACCATCGCGGATGTGCACTACGGCGTGCTCTCCGGCGCGACCTTCCTGCCGCGCTCCATGGTCGGCATCCGCGAGGCGCTGAACCGGCTACCGGGCGCGCAGGTCGATCCGCGCACCCGGCACAATGCCCTCACCGGCCGCATCCTGTCACCGCTGCTGTTCGCGGCCCGTCAGGCAGAACCGTTGCTGCACAGGCAGATCGGCGGCATCTTCAAGAACTTCGACGTGGTCCTCGCGCCCACCACGGCGACCCCGCCGCCGGACGTGCACTCCATCGACGGCATCGGCTCGTGGGCGACCGACGCCCTCATCACCGCCGCCTGCCCCTACACCTGGCCGTGGAATGTCCTCGGCTGGCCGGCCGTGAATGTCCCCGCGGGCTTCACCGCCACCGGCCTCCCGGTCGGCGCGCAGCTCATGGGTCCCGCCAACTCCGAGCCCCTGCTGGTTTCCCTTGCCGCCCAACTGGAATCGGAACTCCAGTGGCACAAGCAGCGCCCCGTGGCCTGGTGGGAGCAGGCCACGGCCTGATCGGAACTCAGCCCTTGTCGCCGCCGAGATTGCCGGTGAAGCGGCTACCGAGGAAGGCCACATAGGCCAGGAAGCCCACCACCCCGATCACGCGGGTACGCCGGAAGGCGATGGCCAGACCGAGCAGGAGTTCGGTCATGCCATTGCTGTAGGTCCAGCGCCGGGTGTCCTGCGGGAAGGCCAGTTTGGTGACCGGTTCGAACGCGCCCGGTGCGGTGAAGTGCGCCGCGCCGGTGCCCGCCAGCCCGAGGCCGAACAGGCGGGCCGGGACGCTGTCCGGCGTGCGCGCGTTGATCACCACCGGGTTCTTCGGCGTCTTGCCGGCGACCAGTGCCTGACTCGCCTGCCGCTTGCGCTTGCGCTCTCCCATGCACAACTCCTGGAGTCACACCGCCCCTTTGTCTGGGACAGCCCTCATCGCAATCTACCGGACGTCACCACAAGGGGCTTGGACCACCGCGGGCCGATGCGGAACCGGCCGGGTCAGGCCGAGCGGTACGGCCGAACCGGGAGTTCACAGGTCAGAAGCCGAGCTTGCCCAGTTGCTTGGGGTCGCGCTGCCAGTCCTTGGCTACCTTCACGTGCAGGTGCAGGTAGATGCGGACGCCGAGGATGTGCTCGATCTGCTTGCGGGCGTTGGTGCCCACCTCTTTCAGGCGGGCGCCGGCCTTGCCGATGATGATGGCCTTCTGGCTGGGGCGTTCCACGTAGAGGAGGGCGTGGACGTCCAGCATGTCCTCGTTCTCCTCGCGAGGGAGGATCTCCTCGATGACCACGGCCAGGGAGTGCGGGAGCTCGTCGCGCACGCCTTCCAGGGCGGCCTCGCGAATGAGCTCGGCCATGAGGGTTTCCTCGGGCTCGTCGGTGAGCTCACCGTCGGGGTAGAACGCGGGGCCCTCGGGCATCTGGGAGGCGATCACGTCGATGAGCACCTCGACCTGCTCGCCCTTGACCGCCGACACCGGCACCACCTCGGCCTCGGGACCGAGCAGCGCGGAGACCGCCATGAGCTGATGGGCGACCTGGTCGCGGCTCACCTTGTCGATCTTGGTGACCACGCCGAGCAGGGTGGTCTTGGGGGCCATCATCTTGACCTGGTCCACGATCCAGCGGTCGCCGGGGCCGATCTTCTCATCCGCCGGAATACAGATGGCGATCACGTCGACTTCCGAATACGTATCGCGCACAAGGTCGTTCAGGCGCTGACCGAGCAGGGTGCGGGGACGGTGCAGACCGGGGGTGTCCACCAGGATCAGCTGCGCGTGCTCACGATGCACGATGCCGCGAATGGTGTGCCGGGTGGTCTGCGGGCGCGAGGAGGTGATGGCGATCTTCTGCCCCACCAGGGCATTGGTGAGCGTGGACTTGCCGGTGTTCGGCCGTCCCACGAAACATACGAAGCCCGAACGGAATTCGTCCTTGGAGCCCTTGGAGTCCTTGCCGGTCATTCGAATACCTCCGATTCGGTGTCGAGGTCGAAGCCTTCCGGGACATTCCGCTCCCCCACCGCATTACCGGCCTCTGATCGCTCTGCGGCAATGGGGTTCTCGACGCCGTACGGGTCGGCGCCGTCCTCGATGGTGTCGTAGACGACACCCTTGCGGTCGGTGAACACGATGCGCGCCGAGGACGACACCTCACGCACCGCCGTCACCCCCGGATCGGAGAACTTCACGCCGACCACCACGGCCGCCTCGAAACCCTCCGCGCCGCTGGAGATCGCCGCCGCCACCGCCGCCTGCAGGGCGGTCAGCCGCAGCGCCGTCAGGCTCACCTCACCGGCCGCGTAGGTGCGCCCGTCGGTATCGCGCACGGCCGCACCGCCTTTGCCGCCGGTGCGCGCCATCGCACCGCGGGCCAGGATCAACAGCTTGTTGTCCTCGGCGTCCAGTTCAGTCATCGGCTTCTCCGTCCTCGTGTGCGCCGTCGCCGGGCTTGTGTTCGCCCGCTTCGGTTTTCGTCTTCTCCGGCGCTCGTTTCACCACGACCGTGTGCACCCGCACCCGGCCGCGGGCGTCCGAACCGCCCTCCCCCTTGAGTTGCAGTCCGTGGATCACGGCCTTGGAGCCGGGCAGCGGGACGCGGCCCAGCGCGTGGCCGAGCAGGCCGCCGACGGTGTCGACGTCCTCGTCCTCGATCTCCATGCCGAACAGATCGCCCAGGTCTTCGACCGGAAGGCGTGCCGACACCCGGTATTTCCCGTGCCCGATGTCCTCGACAGGGGCGATCTCGTCCTTGTCGTATTCGTCGGCGATCTCACCGACGATCTCCTCCAGGACATCCTCGATGGTGACCAGCCCGGCGATGCCGCCGTACTCGTCGACCAGCACCGCCATATGGTTTCTGCGGCGCTGCATTTCGTCGAGCAGGGCATCGAGGGGTTTGGAGTCGGGCACGAAGACGGCCGGGCGCATGACCTCCTGCACCCGCACCTTCCGGCTCCGATCCGCATACGGCACAAGGTCTTTCAAGTACACGATGCCGACCACATCGTCCACGTTCTCGCCGATCACCGGGATACGCGAATGTCCGGACCGCACAGCCAGATTCATGGCCTGCGCGGCGGTCTTGTCGGATTCGATCCACACCATCTCGGTGCGCGGCACCATCACCGCGCGGGCGGCCGTCTCGCCGAGCTCGAACACCGACTGGATCATGCGGCGTTCCTCGTCGTCCACCACGCCGCGCTCACCGGCCAGATCCACGACCTCGCGCAGTTCGATCTCGGAAGCGAAGGGGCCGTTGCGGAATCCCTTACCTGGGGTGATGGCATTACCGATGAGAATGAGCAGCTTGCTGATCGGGCCGAGCAGCGTGCCGATGGCCTGCAATGGCAGCGACGCGCCCAGCGCCAGCGAATACGCGTGCTGACGCCCCAGCGTGCGCGGCCCGACACCGATGACCAGATAGTCCACCAGCACCATCACCGCCGCGGTGATGACCAGTGCCTGCACCTCGCTGAGCCAGTCCATGAGCACCGCCGCCAGCAGCACCGTCGCGGTGATCTCGCACAGCACACGCAGCAGCACCATGAGATTCACATAGCGCGGCCGGTCGGTGATGATGCGCGCCAGCCGGGCCGCGCCCGTGCGCTCGGCGCGGACCATATCGTCCACGCGCGCAGCGGAAATCGTGTTCAGCGCCGAATCCAGCGCAGCGAAGACGCCACCCGCGGGAACCAGAACGATCGCAAGCAGCAGCAGAACTATCGAATTCACGCCGGGCCCAGCGGATCACCGGCGTCGGTGAAACCGGTCTTGCCCAGCAGTCGCCGATCCCGTTCGGCGAGTTCGGCGCGATGCTGTTCCTCGCGCACATGCTCGTACCAGCCCGCGAGCAGCGAAGCCTGGAGTGCGAACATCTCCTTCTCCTCCTCGGGCTCGGCATGGTCGTAGCCGAGGAGGTGGAGCACGCCGTGCACGGTCAGCAGCGCAAGCTCGTGATCCATGGAGTGCCCGGCCTTCTCGGCCTGCTGAGCCGCGAACTCCGGGCACAGCACGATGTCGCCCAGCATGGACGGGCCGGGCTCGGCGGCGTCGGGACGCCCGCCGGGCTCCAGCTCGTCCATGGGGAAGGACATGACATCGGTCGGACCGGGCAGGTCCATCCAGCGCATGTGCAGATCGGCCATGGTGTCGAGATCGACCAGCACCATCGACAGCTCGGCAGCCGGATGGACGTCCATCTGGCTGATCGCGAAGCGTGCGACGCTGACCAGTTCTTCTTCGGATACCTCGATACCCGATTCGTTGGCGATCTCGATGCTCACCGGATAAGGCTATCTGGCGAGTTCAGTGTCGCTCGCCTCGGCTCGCGGCACGCCGCTGCGCCCGATTGCCCGGATAGTGCACCGCCGCCGGTGGCCTGGTCTCGGCCTCGTACCTGTCATAGGCATCGACGATCGCCCCGACCAGACGGTGCCGCACCACGTCCGCGCTGGTGAGCTCGGAGATGTGGATGTCGTCGATGTCGGTGAGGATCTCCGTGGCCGCCCGCAGGCCCGAACGGGCGCTGCCGGGTAGGTCGACCTGGGTGATGTCACCGGTCACCACGATCTTGGAACCGAAGCCCAGACGGGTGAGGAACATCTTCATCTGCTCGGCCGTGGTGTTCTGCGCCTCGTCGAGAATGATGAACGAATCGTTCAACGTGCGACCGCGCATGTACGCCAGCGGCGCGACCTCGATGACCCCGGCCGCCATGAGCTTCGGAATGGCTTCCGGATCCATCATGTCGTGCAGGGCGTCGTAGAGCGGCCGCAGATACGGGTCGATCTTCTCGTTGAGGGTGCCCGGCAGGAAGCCCAGCCGCTCCCCCGCCTCCACCGCGGGACGCGTGAGAATGATGCGGTTGACCTGCTTGGTCTGTAGCGCCTGGACGGCCTTGGCCATGGCCAGATACGTCTTGCCGGTACCGGCCGGGCCCACACCGAACACGATGGTGTGCGCGTCGATGGCGTCGACATAGCGCTTCTGGTTGAGCGTCTTGGGACGGATGGTCTTGCCGCGCCGGGACAGGATGTCCAGGCTCAGGACCTCCGCGGGAGAGTCCGAGGAACCCTCGGTGAGCATGGAGTACGTGTGCCTTACCGCCTCTGGGGTGACCACGCGGTTGCGGGCGGTCAAAGCCACCAGCTGAGCAACCACGCGTTCCGCGAGCGCCACATCGGCGGGTTTGCCGGTGAGCGTCACGGAATTGCCGCGGACATGGATGTCGGCCACGAGGAGGCGCTCGAGTTCACGCAGGTTCTCATCAGCAGAACCCAGGAATCCGAACACCGACTCCGGTGCCAATTCGATGCTGGAACGAACGGTCCGCCCCGCCGGTCCGGACCCGATACCGCCGGCGCCGATGCCGGCAGCGGGCGTGTTCTGGTCGCCGATTTCGCCTGGATTTCTCAAAAGTGGCTATAGCCTGCTTTCCGGTCTCGAGCCTCGTTTCGTTGACCAAAGTTTACCGCCGCCCACCGACAGCGCCCAGTGAATAAGCCGCTACCACCAGCGCTGACGCTGGACTGCCGCGCCCCCGCCGCCCAGGCGTTACCGCGAAAGCGGTTTCCACCGGGTGATTTCGGGGAACGCGGCAGCTGGTGTCAGCAGAGGTTTCTGGCCGCGGCGTCGACGTACTCCCGCGCCTCGGCGGGCGACACGACGATGGCGCCACGGCCGTTCTTGTTGATATTGCGCTCGAAGACCGTGGCGATCTCCTCCATCGACGCGCCCTGCGAGATCGCGTCGCAGACGATGTAGCCGTCCCGCACCAGCAGCTCCGGCCGCTGATCGATGAAGGGCGAGAACACGGGCACGGCGGCACGCACCTCGTCGAGGAAGGCGGCTTCACGCTCGGGATCGGCGGCAGCCGCGCCGGCGCAGGCAGCGGTGGTGACGACCGCGAATACGGTTGCGGCAGTGAGCCGTCGGAATATGGACAAGATCGCATCCCCTTCTAGTGCAAGATCACCTGCCTATCTCCGCGCCCACGACCGGCGTTAGCGCCGAATTCCGCTCTGCGCGAATTCGATCCGGCCGTTGCGACCCGGCCCAGTCGACGGCGAAATCACGAAAACGGCGCACCGCCTCCGACTGCGGCGCGGTCGTCGGCCAGATCAAGCCGACCTCCCGCGTCGCATGCGGGTCGGCGAGCGGGACAAGGGCGGGGCCCGGCTGCGGGCCGCCCACCGGGTCCTCGGCGGGCAGCACCGACACGCCCAGACCGACCGCCACCAGACCCGCGATGGTGCCCAGATTGCTGCACTCGAAGGTGATGCGCGGGCGGAAATCGGCTGCGGCGCAAAGATCGTCGAGCACGTGCCGCATACCGAAGCCGGGATGCATGGCGATGAAATCGGCGTCGGCGACCTCGGCGAGGCGGACCTGGCGGCGCGCGGCCAGCTTGTGATCGGCGGGCACGGCCAGCGCCAGCCGCTGGCGCAGCAGCGGCCGCCAGCCCAGGCCCGCCCCGGTCGGCTTCGGAGACACCAGGCCCAGGTCGGCGGCGCCGGCGAGCACGGCCGCGGTGACGGTGTCGGCCGCATCCTGGTCGAGCGTGAAGGTGACGCGGCCCGAGCCACGCCGGAACCCGGCGATCAGCTCGGGAACCACACGCGCGCCGAGCGAATGCTGAAAAGCCAAACGCACCACGCCGAGTGCGGGATTGGCCAGGTCGGCGAGTTCCCTTGCGGCCGTATCGAGTTCGGATTGCGCCCGCCGCACATGCTCGTAGTAGATCCGGCCGAACTCGTTGAGCGTCAGCCGTTTTCCGTGCCGATCGAACAGTCGCACACCCAACCGCCGCTCCAGCCGGGCCAGCATGCGCGACAGGGTCGGCTGCGTCAGGTGCAGCCGCTCGGCCGCCGCACCGACGCGCTCCAACTCGGCGAGGGTGATGAACCAGTGCAGATCGTCACTCGGCACCGATGACCTCCCGGAAGCCAGCTCAGCTAATGCATCTGACGCATTAGCGCCGCATTTATTATGCATTTCCTTTCTCATTCTGAACGGCTGATCCTCGGAGAATGACCGCTCAGCCACTCGCCCGGGCCACGGCCGTCGATACCGGCACGCGAAGCCACGAACGCCGGATCACCCTCGCGCTGTTCGCCGCCGGGCTGACCACCTTCGCCTCGATGTACAGCGCCCAGGCGCTGCTGCCGAGCCTGTCGGCGGCCTTCGGGGCCGAACCGGCGCGCGCGGCCCTGGCGGTATCGCTGACGACCGGACTGCTGGCGGTGGCGATCATTCCGGTGAGCGCGCTGTCGAACCGGTTCGGCCGCACCCGGGTCATGACGGCCTCGGCGCTGACGACGTGTGCGATCGGGCTGCTGCTGCCCCTCAGCCCGTCACTGGACGTGCTGCTGGCCGGGCGCGCACTGCAGGGGGTGGCGCTCGCGGGTGTACCGGCCGTCGCCATGGCGTACCTCGCGGAGGAGATCGGCGCGGCCGGACTCGGCACGGCCATGGGCGTCTACATTTCCGGGACGACCCTGGGAGGGCTTGCGGGACGGCTGATTCCGGCCGTCACCCTGGGGACGGCGTCCTGGCGCTGGGCGGCGGCCGCCATCGCCGTGGCGGCAGCCCTGTGCACGCTCTGGTTCGTCCGTACCGTCCCGGCATCCCGACGATTCACCGCGAGTTCGGTCCATATCCGCACGCTCGCCGCGGATTTGGCGGATCACCTGCGCGACCGCACCCTGCTGCCACTGTTCGGCCTGGCTTTCCTGCTGGCGGGCGGCTTCACCGCGATCTACAACTTCCTCGGCTTCCGCCTGACCGCCGCGCCATTCGAACTGTCCCCTGCCGCAGCGGGTTCGGTCTTCGTCATGTACCTCGCGGGCACCGTCTCCGCGACCGTGTCGGGCCGCCTGTCCGGCCGATTCGGTCGCACCCGGGTGGTCACGGCGGCCATCCTGACCATGGCGGCCGGCCTGCTCCTCACCATCCCCGACCGGCTGCCGACCCTCCTGCTCGGCGTATTGCTGTGCACCGCAGGCTTCTTCGGCGCCCACGCGGTAGCCGGCGGCTGGGTCGGAGCGACCGCTACGAAAAACCGCGCGGCGGCCTCCTCCCTCTACCTGTTCGCCTACTACCTCGGCAATTCCGTCCTCGGCGGCGCAGCCGGCCTCGCGTTCGGCCACGGCGGCTGGACCACCTTGACGATCTACGTCGCGGTGCTCGTACTCGCCGCAGCCGCCCTGATCGGCATGCGGTCAGCGCGTTCCTCGCCGGCCGAGGCCCAAGCACCCACTGCGTGAGGGGTTTTCAGCGAGTGCCCGCTCGGCTACGAGGCGCGGCCTTCGGCCACTGGGCTGCCCGGCCTGGTCGCCTACGTCACCATCCTGCTGCCGGGGACCACCGCGCTGGTGCCCTGGCCGCGTTCGACGGTGCGGCAGGTATCGCATTCGGCCACGGCGGGTGGACGGCATTGACGGTGTACGTCGCGGTGCCCGTGCTCGCGGCCGCCGGTCTGCTAGCCGTGCCGCACACCGCGACGCGCCGATCCGGACCACGATCCGCACCGGCGGGTTCAGGTGCTGAGCACGCCTAAGCTGCGGGCCATGTCACAACAATGGATCCCGCTCGCCTACGATCCGAATCGGCGCTGGCCCATGTCACGGGTCGTCGTTCTGATCGGAATCGCGCTGACGTTGCTCGGTACGCGGGCGCCGCTGTTCACCACGCAGGGCGGCAGATTCAGCTATGACCTGCAGGATCTGAAGGACAAGGGCGCGCCCGGTGTGGTGCTGCTGACGATCGGGCTGGTGGTGATCGCCGCGCTAGCGCTGGCGGTGGAGCGGGTGCAGATCCCGCCGGTGCGGCTGGCGCTGCTGGTGCTCGCGGTGGCCGAAACGCTGGGCGCGCTGGTGGCGGTGCTCTCCGGGTATTCGATGGTGCTGGCACGGTTGGCCGCAGGGAGCGGTTGGTATCTCGACTCCCCCAAGGGCGAGGTCGAATTCCGTTGGGGGCTGATGGCTCTCGTGCTCGGACTCGCCCTCTTGATCGGCGGTGCCGTGGAATGGCAGCGACGCGGGGCGGCCATCGCCGAGGCCCAGGCTGCCCATTCCTGAGGGCGTTCAGCGAGCTCCGAGCTCGCCGATCAAGGTCCGATAGGTCGCGTAGGCGGGTTTGGGAGTGTAGTCGTCGGTGGTGATGCCGAGTTGGGTCAGGGGTTCGGGGTTGGCGGAAACCGGGTCGCGCAGGCCGAACAGTTCGTAGACGGTGATGTTGGCGGACTTCGCGCATGACGCGATGGTGCGGATCATGGTTTCCAGGCGGGCGGCCTGCTCTGCCGGGGTGCGGTCGGGGGCGGTGGGAGTTCCGTTCTCGCAGAGGTGGATCGGCGTGGTTGCGGTCAGATGTGCTTGCGGGAGACAGGTTTCCCGCAGGTGGGTGATGCCGTGCCGGATGAGGTCGGCCACGGCGTCCGCCGGTACCGGTGAGAAGGCGTCCGGGTACAGGGCCAGGCCGATGTAGTCGATGTGCTCGGCGAATTCCGCGGGCGGGACCGCGGCCAGGGCGGCCCAGAACGGCTCGTCGCCGCCCAGCCATTCCGCCGGTTCGGCGACCGAGAAGCCAAGTGCGACATCGTGGTAACCCGCCGCGGCCAGGGCCCGGCGGGCGTGCGGCACGCCGCGGATGAGGGCCTCGAGGATGCCGGGGGAGCTGCCGTCGATCCATTCGATGGGGAAGTTCGGTTCGAGGGTGATCTGCAAGTAGCGCACGAGGTGGCCGTAGCGTGCGATGACCTCGTCGATGAAGGACAGCCAACCGGCGATATCGGGCTCCTCGGGCTGGTAGCACAGGACCAGATCCAGGTGACGACCATCCGCGTACCAGTGATCCGGCATGGTGAGGGCGCGCAGGCGATCGGCGGGGCGGAGCAGGCGCGCCTTTTCCGGATCGGCGGGCTCACCCAGGAAATGCAGGTACTCGCGGACGACGAACGAGCCCGCGCCCTGGAGGTCGCGGACCAATCGGTCGATGGCCGCCGGATCGTCGGGCTTGCCGGTCGCGCGCCCGATCTGGCTCGCGGCATGGATACCGAATTCGAGTGGCATGCCATCGACCATAGCTCGGATTTTGGTGTCACACCAAAATTGGAGTGACACAGTATTATGGTGCGACCGAGAGGAGAAACGTGGCTCTGCGTGAGGAGAAGAAGCGCGCTACCAGGACCGCGCTGGCGGATACCGCCATGGTCATGTTCGCCGAGCGCGGGTTCGAGAAGGTGACCGTCGCGGAAATCGCGCGGGCGGCGAATGTGTCGGTGAATACCGCGTTCAACTACTTCCCGACGAAGGAAGATCTGTTCTTCGATCGGCAGGACGAGGTGATCGACCGGCTCGCGCGGGCGGTACGGGAACGCGCCGACGGGGAGTCTGCCGCCGCCGCGGTGCGACGCGTCTTTCTCGACGAGCTGGCGCGTGATGAACCGACGCTCGGATTGTCCACGGCCGCAATACCGTTCTGGCGGATGATCGACGGCAGTCCCGCACTACAGGCTCGGCTGCGGCGGTTGAACGAGGAATCCGAAGCGGCCCTGGCCGATTCGCTCACGGCCGCGATGGGCACGGGCGACAGTGACCCTGCCCCACGTCTGCTCGCCGCTGTGCTGGCCGGTGTCGATCGGGCGCTGCATGCCGAGATCCGGCGTGGAATTCTGGCCGGGGAAAACCCGGAAGTGGTGCGCGCCAGGGTCGAAGACGCCGCCACGCACGGATTCGATCGAGTGGCCGCGTCGCTCAGCGGGTAGTGGATCCCGGCCAAGACCACGCCGGGATGACGAAGGCGGGTGGCTCACCAGCCGCGATGACCGACGCGCTGGACTCGCTACCAGCGCGGGGTCAATGCCCCCAGCGCGCCCAGGGCGACCGCGGCGGCGGTCGAGGTGCGCAGCACCGTGGGGCCGAGCAAGACGATGTCCGCACCCGCATCCGCCAGGGCATCCACCTCCGAATCGTCAAGCCCGCCTTCGGGTCCGACGATCAGCACCACTTCCCGCACGCCGGTGAAGGGCAGTTCGGTGAAACGGCCCGCGCCGGATTCGTGCAGGGCCGCCACGATCGCGCCATTGGCCTTGGCGGTGCGGACGAGGTCGAGAAGCTCACGGGTGGTGTGCAATTCGGCGACGTCGGGGATGTAGGCGCGGCGGGATTGGCGGGCGGCCTGCTTGGCGGCGGCCCGCCATTTCTCGACACCCTTGCGCGCCTTGGCTTCCCAGTTGGAGACGCAGCGCGACGCCTGCCACGGGACGATGGCGTCGGCGCCCGCCTCGGTCATGAGTTCGACCGCGAGTTCGGAGCGGTCGGACTTGGGCAGCGCCTGCACCACCGTCACCTGCGGGGTGGCGGGGTCGGCGATGCGCCGGTTCAGAACCTTCAGTTCCAGCCGATCCTTCTGGGCCGCAACCACTTCCGACTCGGCGAGCACCCCGTGCCCGTCGGAGAGCGTGATGGGCTCGCCGACGCGGATGCGGCGCACGGTCGCGGCGTGCCGCCCCTCGGGGCCGTCGAGGACCGCGGTCGCACCCGGTTCGGGAACCTCGTCGAGGTAGAAGACGGTGGCGGCCAAGGGATCAGCGTCCGCTGAAGGAGGCGCGCAGGCGGGCGAACAGTCCGGAGTTGTGCTCGGACTGGGCCGTCATGACCTCGGTGCGCTCGTTGGGCCGCAGGCCCTTGTACTTGCGCAGCAGGTCGGTCTGCTTGCTGTCCAGCTTGGTCGGGATGACGATGTCCAGGTGCGCGATGAGGTCGCCGCGCGTGCTGGCCCGCAGCTTCGGCATGCCGTGGCCGCGCAGGACCGAGGCTTCACCGGGCTGGGTGCCGGCCGGAATGTTCAACTCGACCGGGCCGTCCAGGATCGTGTCGATGACGACCGTCGCGCCCAGGGCCGCATCGATCATCGGGACGCGAATGGTGCAGTGCAGGTCGTCGCCGTCGCGCACGAAGGTGTCGTGCGGCTGCTCCACGATCTCCACGTAGAGGTCGCCGGCGGGACCGCCGCCGGGGCCGACCTCACCCTGCGCGGCCAGGCGCACCCGCATGCCGCTGGCCACGCCCGCCGGAATCGGCGCGGCGATCTCGCGGCGCGAACGCACGCGGCCGTCGCCACCGCACTTGCGGCAGGGGTCCGGAATGGTCTCGCCCGCGCCACGGCAGGTGGGGCACGGCCGCGAGGTCATGACCTGGCCGAGGAAGGACCGCTGCACGGTCTGCACTTCGCCTGCGCCGCCACAGGTTTCGCAGCGCACCGGCTTGGAGTTGCCATTGGTGCCCGCGCCCTGGCAGAGGTCGCAGAGGATGGCGGTGTCGACGGTCAGATGCTTGGTGACGCCGACCGCGCACTCCTGCAACGACAGTCGCGTGCGGATGAGCGAGTCCGCGCCGGGCTGCACGCGACCGCGCGGCTTGCGCTGGCTGCCGCCGCCGCTCATGCCGCCGAAGAAGGCTTCGAAGACGTCACCGAGGCCGCCGAAGCCGGCCCCGGAGAAGCCGCCGCCCATGCCGCCGGCCGATTCCATCGGGTCACCGCCCAGATCGACGATGCGGCGCTTCTCGGGATCGGTCAGCACCTCGTAGGCGGTCGACACCTCCCGGAATTTCTCCTGTGCCGCCGGATCCGGGTTGACGTCGGGATGCAGTTCACGCGCCAGCTTGCGATAGGCGCGCTTGATCTCCTGGTCGGTCGCGTTGCGTGCGACGCCGAGCAGTGCGTAATAGTCCCGTGCCACTTGCGCTCTCTAGTCCTGTTTCGTCTGCTTGCTCACCGTTCGGCGAGCACCTCACCGATGTACCGGGCGACGGCCGCTACCGAGGCGATCGTGCCCGGGTAGTCCATGCGCGTCGGTCCGAGTACCCCCATGCCACCGAGAACGGTACCGGGCATCCCGTATCCGGTGGACACCACCGCCGTGCCACGCATTTGCTCCAGCTTGGTTTCCTCACCGATCTGCACGGTCACCGTACCCGGCTGCTGGGCTGCTGCCAGCAGCTTCAGCACGATCACCTGCTCTTCGAGCGCCTCCAGCACCGTGCGCAGCGAGCCGGGGAAGCCGTTGCCGGGGAAGTCCGAGGCGTTGCGGGTGAGGTTCGCCGTGCCGCCCAGCACGAGCCGCTCCTCGGGATGTTCGACGAGGGTCTCCACGAGCACCGTCGACACCCGGATGAGTACGTCCCGCAGTCGCGCGGGTGAGTGCTCGGGCAGTTCGGCCACCGAGGCCGAGGCATTGGCGAGCCGCTTGCCCTCCATGGCCTTGCCGAGCATGCCGCGCAGGGCGGCCAGATCGTCCTCGCCGACGACATTGCCCAGATCGACCAGGCGCTGATCGACGCGGCCGGTGTCGGTGATCACCACGAGCAGCAGCCGCGCGGGGTTCAACGCGACGACCTCGATGTGCCGGACCGTGGAGGCCGACACCGTCGGGTACTGCACCATGGCGACCTGCCTGGTCAGCTGGGCCAGCAGTCGCACGCCGCGGCGCAGTACATCGTCGAGATCGACGCCGCTCTCCAGGAATTCCATGATGGCCCGGCGCTCGGCGTTCGACAGCGGCTTCACATCGGAGATGTGGTCGACGAACTGCCGGTAGCCCTTGTCGGTGGGGATGCGGCCGGAGCTGGTGTGCGGCTGGGTGATGTAGCCCTCGGCCTCCAGCACCGCCATGTCATTGCGGACCGTCGCACTGGAAACGCCCAGATTGTGGCGTTCCACCAGTGTCTTGGATCCGATCGGCTCCTTGGTCGAGATGTAGTCCGCGACAATTGCGCGCAGGACCTCGAGCCGTCGTTGCTCCGTAGTCGACATGGGACCCACCTCCGTTCACCGGATTCCAGTTTAATTGCCGTTGAGCAAATCACCCGCGCACGTGCCGTGGCCGGTGCGCTCGCGCTGCTCAGCGGGTCACAGGATGGTAGAACGCGGTTCAGTTCCAGGCTTCCACTTCAGGCCGCAGCCGATGCTGGGAGTGTGCGGTTCGGGGACCGGTTGGTTTGCCAGAACCAGTTCGACGGCCCGGCGCAGGGACGCGCCATCGGAGGGGATCTCGTTGCGCGGGCGGGCCGCGTCGAACTCGCCGCGGTAGGCCAGTTTCCGGTCGGCGTCGTAGAGGAACAGGTCGGGAGTGCAGGCGGCGTGATACGCGCGGGCCACGTCCTGCGACTCGTCGATCAGGTACGGGAAGGTGAATCCGGCCCTGAGTACCTGCTCACGCAGGTGTTCGGCATCGTCGTCCGGGTAGTTGCGTACGTCGTTGCTGCTGATGGCGACCGTGGCCAGGCCGCGCGCGTGCAACTCCGCGGTGAGCGCGCCCAGGGCCTGCTCGATGCGCCGCACATACGGACAGTGGTTCGAGAGGAACGCCACCAGCAGGGCCGGTTCGCTCTGGAAATTGTCGAGGGACACCGCCTCGCCGGTGAGCGACGGGAGCGTGAAATCCGGTGCGGGCGTACCGAGCTGGACCATGAGCGATTCGAGCGCCATGCGCCCATTCTCCCCCGGTCAGCGCAGGTCGCGGAAGAAGGCGCGAATGTCGGCGACCAGGGTGGCGGGGGCTTCCATGGCGGCGAAGTGGCCGCCGACGTCGTAGTCGGTCCAGCGCACGATGGTGTTGACCTGTTCGGCGAAGCGGCGGATGGCGATGTCACCGGCGAAATTGGCGACGGCCGTGGGGGTTCGGGAGCGCGTCGGATAGTTCCCGGTGTGCAGGCTCTCGTAGTACATCTGGGCCGAGGAGCCGGCGGTATTGGTGAACCAGTAGACGGAGATGTCGGCGAGCATGTGGTCGCGGTCCACGGAATCCTCGGGGAGGCCGGGTTTTCCGGTCCACTCCTGGAATTTCTCGGCGATCCACGCCAATTGGCCCGCGGGCGAGTCGGCGAGGGCGAAGCCGAGGGTGTGCGGGCGGGTGCCCTGGATGCGGAAGTAGCCGCTGCCCTCGGCCATGAACCGTTCGATGCTGACCAGGCGTTCGCGTTCCAGGTCGGTCATGGTGGCGGCCACATCATCGGGCACCGCGCCGAAAGGCATGAAGCCGAAGGTGGCGGCGTTCACGTGCACGGCGAGCACGTGGTCGGGGTCCAGCCGGCCCAGGTCGGGTGCGATGGTCGCACCGAAATCGCCGCCCTGGGCGGCATAGCGCGGGTAGCCGAGACGGCGCATGAGCTCGGCGTAGGCGCGGGCGGTGCGCGCGGAATCCCAGCCGGAATCCGGTGCGGGACCGGAGAATCCGAAGTTCGGATGGGACGGGATGACCAGGTCGAAGGCGTCGGCCGGATCGTCGGGATCGATGAGCGGTTCGATGACCTCCAGGAATTCGAGCACCGAACCGGGCCAGCCGTGCAGCATGAGCAGCGGCATGGCCTCCGGGTGCGGGGATCGCACGTGCAGGAAATGCACTCTGGCCCCGTCGATTTCGGTGAGGAACTGCGGATACTCATTGAGCCGCTTCTCCCACAGCCGCCAGTCGAACCGCTGCTTCCAGTGGGCCGCGAGATCCTTCAGATAGTCGAGCGGCACCCCGCGATCCCAGCCGACGCCGGGAATCTGAGCGGGCCACCGGGTTTCGGCGAGCCTGCGGCGTAGGTCGGTGAGTTCGCGCTCGGGAATCTCGACGCGGAACGGGACGATATCGGAGTCGATCATGCGAAAACCTCGCGATCGGAGCGCCGATCGGCGGACCAGCGACTCGCACGGCCTGGATATCCGCAGCCTAGTCCGGGTGCGCGCGGACCGTGCCCGATTCGAGCTGTCTGTCCTTGATGGCAGGTCAGGCGGGCCGCGACGCCGTCAGGTGAGCAGGGTGCGCACCACAGCGTCGGCCAGCAGGCGGCCGCGGTCGGTGAGGATCAGCAGATCGCCGGTGCGCTCGGCCAATCCGTCGGCGATGACGCGGTCGGCGGCGGCGCGGCCGTCGGCATCGAGGTCGCCGAGAGGCAGGCCGGTGCGCAGGCGCACGGTGAGCATGACGCGTTCGGTGTAGCGCTCCTCGTCGGTGAGCAGCTCCCAGCCGGCCGCGGGCAGGCCGCCCGCGATGACTCGATCCGCGTAGCGCGCAGGGTGTTTCACGTTCCACCAGCGCACGCCGCCGACATGGCTGTGCGCACCCGGCCCCGCGCCGAGCCAGTCGCCGCCGTCCCAGTAGCCGAGGTTGTGACGGCAGCGGGCGGCATCGTTCGCGGCCCAGTTGGACACCTCGTACCAGTCCAGTCCGGCCGCGCGGAGCCGCGTGTCGATGCGCTCGTAGCGATCGGCGAGCACGTCACCGTCGGGTGCGGGCAACTCCCCGCGCCGCACCCGCCGGGCGAGCGCGGTCCCGTCCTCGACGATCAGCGAGTACGCCGACACATGGTCGACCCCGGCCGACAGCACCGCGTCCAGGCTGGCATCGAGATCGGCGTCGGTCTCCCCCGGCGTGCCGTAGATCAAATCCAGATTCACGTGCTCGAACCCGGCGGCCCGCGCCTCCCGGGCGGCCGCGACCGCCCGCCCCGGCGTATGCGTCCGATCCAGAATCTTCAGCACATGCGCGGCGGCCGACTGCATGCCGAGCGAGATCCGCGTATACCCGGCCTCGCGCAATCGCTCGAAGAACGCGGGCGAGGTCGATTCCGGATTCGATTCCGTCGTCACCTCGGCCCCCTCGGCCAGCGTGAAGTTGGCCCGCACGGCATCGAGCACATCCGCGAGCCCGTCCCCGCCGAGCAGCGACGGCGTACCGCCACCCACGAAAATGGTCTCCACCTTCGGCGTCTCCGACGGCAACGCCTCGAATTCCCGTGCCGCCGTCGCCAATTCCCCCCGCAACGCCTCGAACCACGACTGCGGCGACGACGAACTCCCCAGCTCCCCCGCCGTATACGTATTGAAATCGCAGTACCCGCACCGCGTCGCACAGAACGGCACGTGAATGTAGATCCCGAACGGCCCGCCGCCGAAATCACGCAGCGCCAGCGCGGGCTGGTCTGCGGTGGCCTGGGCAGCGGTCGAGGTCATCCCACCAGTCTGACGGGTCGCGCGGGTCACACCGTCCCCTGGGGTGTCGTCGCAGGTTGTGGCGATCCGGCCGATAGCGTCGGCGCATGGACTCGCTGATGCAGCGACTACTGGACATTCCGGCGCTGTGGACCTATTCCGTGGTCGGTCTGCTGGTGTTCGCCGAGGAGGCGATGGTGCTCGGCCTGCTGGTGCCCGGTGACACCGGCGCGATTCTGGCCGGGGTGGCGGCGAGTCAGGGCCATCTCGGGTTGGCGGTGACGCTGCCGCTGGTGATCATCGCGGCCGTGATCGGCGCGTGCGTCGGCTACGCGCTGGGCCGCCATTACGGCGAGCGGGTCCTGGAGTGGTCGATCCTGACCCGCTACCGCACCCAGTTCGACCGCGCCGGACAGTTTCTGGACCGCCACGGCAGCTGGGCGATCCTGTTCGGCCGCTTCAGCGCCTTCTTCCGCACCATGCTTCCGCAGCTGGTGGGCATGTCCCCCATGCCTTTCCGGCGCTTCCTGCTCGCCAGCGCGGCCGGCGCCGTCGTGTGGGGATCAGTTCTCGTCATGGCCGGATACCTGGTGGGTCAATCCTTTACGGTCATCGCCCGGCGGATCGACTCCGACCTGGTGATCGTCATCCCCGTGCTCGCCATCGCGGGCCTGGCCATCTGGAAGTGGCGGCAGCATCGCCGCGCCGGCGCGGCGACCGTGGAAACACCCTAGGGCTGTTCCCTGTGCGCGGGATCACTCTCGGGTGCCGGGAGCCCGACGAGCCGTGTGCGCCGCGCCGATTCGAAGAACATGAACTGCGCCTCCTCGTGGAACCGCACCTCCCACGCCGCCGGTTCCGGCGCGGCCGCATCCTCGGCGTCCTCGAGTGTGCCGAGAATATCCAGCGCCGCTTGACTTTTCAGCTGCGAAGCCATTGTCGCGCCATGACTGTCGGCCACCGCGAAGGCCTGCTCGAGCCGATGCCGCTGCCCCCGGGTCACTTCCGCATAGGTGCCGTCCATCTCCCGCACCCGCATCACCGGACGGCCGTTGTCGGTGCCGATGACCAGCCAGCGCGGTGTTGCCCGGTCCCGATGCAGCAGCACCGTCTCCACCTGTTCGAAACTCATTGCGTCCCTTTCCATCCGCCTGAGCGGACGCACGGGACAGCCTACCGAGCACCCGAACCCGGCACATCACACTCGGATGCACCCCGGAAAGAGTTAGCCCTCTTCAGGGCAAGTCCGCGGCGCGTTCCGGGCATTACTGTTCGCCGGGCGGTGGCCGCGCCGTGGCGGGGATGGCGCGGCCGCTCGCATGCAGTGGCGCGAAATCTCCCGGTCGCGGTGTGCCGCACGTCACTAGACTGAGAACGGTCCGGGCTCGGGGCCGAGCTCGATGGCTCGACCAGTTTCAGGAGGCGGCCGTGACCGCGTCATCACCTTCTGCCGGGTTCTCCTCCGTCGCGGACTTCGATCCGCTGGATCCGGGGACATTGCAGTGCCCTTACCCGTGGCATCGGGCCTTGCGGGCGGAGGCGCCGGTGCACTATGTGGCGAGCCGGGGGATGTGGTTCGTGACGTCGCGGGAGCTGGTGACGGAGGCGCTGGGGAATCCGGGGGTGTATTCGTCGGCGTTCGGGTCGCCGCAGTTGCCGGCGCCGGAATCGATTGCGGCGGAGGTGGCTGCCATTGCGGCACAGGGATGGCCGGTGGTGTCGACGCTGTTGACGGCGGATCCGCCGCGGCATCACTACTACCGGCGGATGGTGGCTCGGGCGTTCACCACTCGGCTGGTGGCGCGGCTGGAGCCGGAGATTCGGGAGATCGCGCGAGACGTGACCGATGGATTGAACGCGGGAGCACCGGTGGAATTCGTGCGCGAGTTCGCGAATCCGCTGCCGCTGCGGGTGATCGCGCATGTGCTGAATGTGCCCGCGGAGCGGATCGATGATTTCAAGCGGTGGTCGGATCAGTTCACGGCATCGGTGGGCGCGGAGCTGGATGACGCGGGGCGGTTGGAGCAGGCGCGGGCGCTGCTGGAGTTTCAGCGGTACTTCGCGGGGGAGCTGGATGCGCGGCGAGCGAAGGCGCGGGACGATCTGCTGAGTGGGCTGGTGGCCGCGCCGAGTGCCGAGTCCGAGGATGAACCGCTCAGTACGGCAGCGTGTTTGGGGATCATCCACCAGTTGCTGGTGGCGGGGAACGAGACCACCACGACGCTGCTGTCGGGGGTGCTGCATCAGCTGGCGCTGGCTCCGCACTGGTGGGAGTGGTTGCGGGAGGATCCGGAGGGGCGGGCGGGCGCGGTTGTCGAGGAGGGATTGCGGTTCGTCACGCCGGTGCAGAGCATGTTCCGGATCACCAGGGCGGAGACGGAATTGGGCGGGCAGACCATTCCGGCGGGGGCGCGGGTGGTGCTGGTGTTCGGTTCCGCCAATCGCGACGAGCAACTCTTCGGCGCGCCGGACGCATTCGATCCGACCCGCCCGAATGCCAAGTTGCACTTGGCATTCGGGTACGGCATTCACGTCTGTCTGGGCGCTCCGCTGGGCCGCCTGGAGGCGCGGATCGCCCTGGCCGAGTTGGCACGCCGCTTCACCACGGTCACATGCGCGCCCGGCTTCGAGGTCGAATTCGAGCCCAGTTTCATCCTGCGCGGGATGAAGGAGCTGTCACTGATCCTCGGTCAGTGATCGACGACGGGGGTGTTCTGGCAGAAGGTGAGCAGCCAGCGGCCGTTCTCCTTGGTCATGCCGTACAGCGGTGAGCCCTCGGACTGCAGTTCGCCCGCGTGGTTGAAGTACTGCTGGCGCACCTTCACCGCGGCCACATCGGGACGGATGAAGCGCACGAAGAACGGCGTGTAGGTGGCGTAGCCGTCCTTGGTGGCGCCCGGCATCACCTTGCGGGTGAATTCGGAGATCTCGGCCAGGCCGTCGAGGAACTTGCCGCCGCCGGTGGTCCAGATGGCGTCGGGGTGGAACTGGGCGAGGAAGGCGTCGGCGTCCTCGGCGCGCTGGGCCTTCTCGACCGTGGCGACCACGGCGTGCAGGGCCTCGATTTCAGCGGCGGTGTCGATGTCTGCAGTTGTCATGTGGCTATCTTGAAACCCGAACCGTTGTATAGGTCAACTGTCCAACGGAGATCGGCGCTGATCTATGACATCCGCCACAAACCGGGTCGCCTATGCAGGGGATTTCCCGGGAAAGCGCGGAAAATATCGTCGGGCGGTCGGAACGACCCCTTTGACGTGGCACAATAACCTTCATGACTGGACTTGGAGTACGACTCGTGGCGCGACGCCATGTCGACTTCAAGCGCGTCTGCAGCGCGAGCTGTCTGCCCGGAAGTCTCCGGTAGATCAGCTCCCACTCTTCCCGGATCCGGCGTCCATCCCGACGCCGCGGCAGCCCGGTTCGCTGAAATAGCTGAGATATCGGAGGCGAGAGCCAGCCCCTCCCGCCTGCCCGCAAGACCTTCAGGAGCGACCCCCATGACGTCGAGCACCGACGCCGGTCCCACAAGTTCCGAAAACCCCCGCCCCGCACGGCCCGAACGGCCCGTGGCTGAGCGGCGCGTGCGGCCGGACCGTCCTCGCTCGGAGGCGCCCGTCGCCCCGCGTGAACGCACCGGCAAGCCGGTGCGGCGCAAGTCGGAGGGACAGTGGGCGCTCGGCTACCGCGAGCCGCTGAACGCCAACGAACAGTCCAAGAAGGACGACAACCCGCTCAATGTGCGCGCGCGCATCGAGAACATCTACTCCAAGCAGGGTTTCGACTCCATCGACAAGAGCGACCTGCGCGGCCGCATGCGCTGGTGGGGTCTCTACACCCAGCGTGAGCAGGGCTACGACGGCACCTGGACCGGCGACGAGAACATCGACATTCTCGAGGCCAAGTACTTCATGATGCGGGTGCGGTGCGACGCCGGCGCGCTGAATGTGCGGCAGCTGCGCACCCTCGGCCAGATCTCCACCGAATTCGGCCGCGACACCGCCGATCTCTCGGACCGCGAGAACGTGCAGTACCACTGGATCGAGATCGAGAACGTGCCGGAGATCTGGCGGCGACTCGAAGAGGTCGGCTTGCAGACCACCGAGGCGTGCGGCGACTGCCCGCGCGTGGTGCTCGGATCCCCTTTGGCCGGTGAGTCTTTCGGCGAGGTGCTGGATCCGACCTCGGCCATCGACGAGATCGTCAAGCGCTACATCGGCGACAAGAAGTACTCGAACCTGCCGCGCAAGTTCAAGACCGCCATCTCCGGTCAGCAGGACGTGGTGCACGAGATCAACGACGTCGCGTTCATCGGCGTCGAGCACCCCGAACACGGTCCGGGCCTCGACGTCTGGGTCGGCGGCGGCCTGTCCACCAATCCGATGCTCGCCCAGCGACTCGGCGCATGGGTGCCGCTGGACGAGGTGCCGGATGTGTGGGAAGCCATCGTGTCGCTGTACCGCGACTACGGCTACCGGCGGCTGCGCACCAAGGCCCGCATCAAGTTCCTGGTCAAGGACTGGGGCATCGAGAAGTTCCGCGAGGTGCTCGAGACGGAGTACCTGAAGCGCAAGCTCATCGACGGCCCCGCGCCCGAAAAGCCTTCCCGCCCCATCGATCACATCGGTGTGCAGAAGCTGCGCAACGGGCTGAACGCGGTCGGGTTCTCCCCCATCGCCGGTCGCGTGTCGGGCACCATCCTGCAGCAGGTCGCGGACGCGGTGGAGGCCATCGGCTCGGATCGGATCCGGTTCACGCCCTACCAGAAGCTCATAGTGCTCGATGTGGCCGACGACAAGGTCGAGGAGCTCATCGACGCGCTGCACCCGCTGGGCCTGCACGCGCGACCCTCGCACTGGCGGCGAAACCTCCTCGCCTGCAGTGGCATCGAGTTCTGCAAGCTGTCGTTCACCGAGACCCGCAAGCGGTCGCAGGCGCTGGCTCCCGAGCTGGAGCAGCGGCTCGCGGACATCAACGCCGACCTCGATGTGCCGATCACCATCAATATCAACGGCTGCCCGAACTCGTGCGGCCGGTCCCAGATCGCCGATATCGGCTTCAAGGGTCAGCTGGTCGACGACGGTGACGGGAATCAGATCGAGGGCTTCCAGGTTCACCTCGGTGGCAGCCTCGGGCTCGACTCCGGTTTCGGACGAAAGCTGCGCCAGCACAAGGTGACCGGCGAAGAGGTCGGCGATTACATCGAGCGCGTGGTGCGCAATTTCGTGAAGAACCGTGACGGTGGCGAGCGATTCGCGCAGTGGGCTGTCCGCGCCGATGAGGCAGATCTGCGGTAGTTGGGAGTAGATGCAATGACCACAACGAAACTCGCCGAATCCGAGCTGCGGGCCATCGCGGAGAAGGGCGCGGCCGAACTCGGGCCGAACGCCACCGCGCAGGAGCTGCTGCAGTGGACCGAGGACACCTTCGGCTCCAACTACATCGTCGCCTCGAACATGCAGGACGCGGTGCTGGTCCAGCTGGCCGCGCAGGTGCGGCCCGGGGTGGACGTGCTGTTCCTGGACACCGGCTACCACTTCGCCGAGACCATCGGCACGCGTGACGCGGTCGAGCTGGTGTACGGCGTGAACATCGTCAATGTGACGCCGGAAAACACTGTGGCCGAACAGGATCAGCTGCTCGGCAAGGATCTGTTCGCCCGCGACGCCGCCGAATGCTGCCGGCTGCGCAAGGTGGTGCCGCTGAAGAAGTCGCTCACCGGCTACAACGCCTGGGTGACCGGCATCCGCCGCGTGGAGGCGCCGACCCGCGCCAACGCCCCCCTGATTTCCTACGACGAGGGCTTCGGCCTGGTGAAGATCAATCCGATCGCCGCCTGGTCCGACGACGAGATGGCCGCCTACATCGAGGCGAACGGCATTCTCGTCAATCCCCTTGTCGAGGAGGGATATCCGTCCATCGGTTGCGCTCCGTGCACGCGGAAGCCGGAACCGGGATCCGATCCGCGATCCGGCCGCTGGGCCGGGCTCGCCAAGACCGAATGCGGGTTGCACGCGTCATGACATCTACAGAGACAGAATTCGACACTCTGGCCGCGCTCGAGTCTGAGTCCATCCATATCTTCCGTGAGGTGGCGGGCGAGTTCGAGCGGCCGGTGATCCTCTTCTCCGGCGGCAAGGACTCCACGGTGCTGCTGCACTTGGCGCTCAAGGCTTTCTGGCCCGCGCCGCTGCCGTTCACGCTGCTGCACGTGGACACCGGGCACAACCTGCCCGAGGTGCTCGCGTTCCGCGATCACGTGGTCGAGAAGTACGGCCTGCGCCTGCATGTCGCCTCCGTCGAGGAGTACCTCGCCGACGGGCGGCTGCAGGAGCGGCCGGACGGCATCCGCAACCCGCTGCAGACCGTGCCGCTGCTGGACGCCATCAATGAGAACCGCTTCGACGCGGTCTTCGGCGGCGGCCGTCGCGACGAGGAGCGTTCGCGGGCCAAGGAGCGAATCTTCTCGCTGCGTGACGCGTTCGGGCGCTGGGATCCCAAGCGGCAGCGGCCGGAACTGTGGAACCTGTACAACGGCCGGCACGCGCCGGGCGAGCATGTGCGCGTGTTCCCGATCTCCAACTGGACCGAGCTGGACATCTGGCGCTACATCGCGCGGGAGAACGTCGAGCTGGCCAGCATCTACTACGCCCACGAGCGCCCGGTCTACCAGCGCGACGGCATGTGGATGACCCCCGGCACCTGGGGCGGCCCCGCCGAAGGCGAAGAGCTGCTGGTGAAGTCGGTGCGCTATCGCACCGTCGGCGACGGATCCACCACCGGCGCAATCATTTCCGATGCGGCCGACAACGAGGCGATCCTCGCCGAGGTCGCCGCATCGCGTTTGACCGAACGTGGCGCCACCCGTGGAGACGACCGCGTCTCCGAGGCCGCCATGGAAGACCGTAAGCGAGAGGGCTACTTCTGATGTCCGACCTACTCCGACTAGCCACCGCCGGATCGGTCGACGACGGCAAGTCCACCTTGGTCGGACGGCTTCTGTACGACACGAAATCCGTTCTGGCGGACCAGATCGACGCCGTCACGCGCGCCTCGGTCGACAAGGGTCTGTCCACGCCGGACCTGTCGCTGCTCGTGGACGGCCTGCGCGCCGAGCGCGAGCAGGGCATCACCATCGATGTGGCGTACCGCTACTTCGCCACGCCCAAGCGGTCTTTCGTGCTCGCCGATACTCCGGGGCACGTGCAGTACACCCGTAACACGGTGTCCGGCGCGTCCACCGCGCAGCTGGTGATCCTGCTCGTGGACGCCCGCAAGGGTGTCATCGAGCAGACCCGCCGCCACGCCGCCGTCATGGCGCTGCTGGGTGTGCCGAAGCTGGTGCTCGCGGTCAACAAGATCGACCTCGTGGATGATCCGGCCGCTGTGTTCAACGAGATCCGCACCGAATTCGCCGTGCTCACAGCCAAACTCGGCTGGGCGCCCGAGGACGTGCAGGAGATTCCGGTCTCCGCGCTGCACGGCGACAATGTGGCCTCGCGCTCGGACAAGACCCCGTACTACACCGGCCCGTCGCTCATCGAGCACCTGGAATCGGTGCCGGTGGACGCGGACGCGCACGGCCGCCACGAGGTCGGGCTGCGCTTCCCCGTGCAGTACGTGATCCGCCCGCGCACCGCCGAATACCCGGACTACCGCGGCTACGCGGGCCAGGTCGCGGCCGGTGTGGTCACCAAGGGCGACGAGGTCGTGGTGCTGCCGTCCGGCACCCGCACCACCATCGAGCGCATCGACACCCCCAATGGTGAGATCGCCGCCGCCCAGCCGGGCCGCAGCGTCACCCTCATCCTGGCCGACGATGTCGACGTCTCCCGCGGCGATGTCATCACCGCCGTCGGTGACGCCCCCGAGCCCATCGACGCCTTCGACGCCACCGTCTGCTGGCTCGGCGACAAGCCGCTGCGCCCCGGTGCCCGACTGCTCCTCAAGCACGGCACCCGCACCACCCAGGCGATCGTCGGCGGCCTCCTGGAGCGCTTCGACGAACAGCACCTGGCCGCCGACCCCAACCCGGAGTCGCTGTCCCTCAACGACATCGGCCGCATCTCGGTGCGGGTCGCCGACCCCATCGTGGCCGACGACTACAGCGTCAACCGCCACACCGGCTCCTTCCTCCTCATCGACCCCGCGGGCGGCAACACCCTCGCCGCCGGCCTGGTCGGCGACGCCCTCACGGCCGTCGAGGTCGGCACGGAAGCCGGAGTCTGAGATGAGTACGCCGCCGTTGATCGCGGTTGCCCACGGCAGCCGCGATCCCCGGTCGGCGGCGACCATGCACGCGGTGGTGGAGCAGGTCGCCGCCACCCACCCGAATACCGATGTCCGCCTGGCCTTCCTGGACCTGAGTACGCCGTCTGTGGAGCAGGTCATCGATGCCGTTGCGGCGGACGGCCATTCCCACGCGATCGTGGTTCCCCTGCTGCTGGGCAGCGCCTTTCACGCCCGAGTGGACCTCCCCGGCCTGCTCGCCCAGTCGAGCGCCCGGCACCCGCGCCTGCACCTCACCCAGGCGGACGTCCTCGGCCCCGACCCGCGCCTCATCGCGGCCCTGCGAGATCGCGTGCAGGACAAGCTGTTTGACTGCAGCCGAGTAGGCATCGCGGTGGCGGCGGTCGGCTCCTCCTCGGCCGCGGCGAACGCGCGCACCGCGCAGGTGGCGCGCGAGCTCGCGACCCTCACCGGCCTGCCCACCGAAATCTGCTTCGCCACAGCCGAACCCACCGTCCTGGAGGCGGCGACCCGGCTGCGCGCACACGGCGCCGAAGAAATCATCGTGGCCCCCTGGTTCCTCGCCCCGGGCCTGCTCACCGACCGTCTCCTGGCGGCCACCCCGAACCTGACGCACGCCGACGTCATCGGCCCGCACGCCGCCCTCACCGACATCATCCGGGACCGCTACCACGCTGCGCTTACCGCTCCGCTCCGGCTTTCGGCCTGATCCGGAACGTCCGATAGCCGATTCTGGTCAGACCACTGTCAGAATGATCAGAACGGCAACGTAGGCCAGAGCGAACACAACTGGCACACCGGCTACGGGCGTGCTGGCGGTCGCGGCCGAGGCGCGGAATCGTACGCTGGGCTGATGATCCGGGCTGTGGTGTTCGATGTGGGTGAGACGTTGGTCGACGAGACGCGGATTTGGAGTCGGTGGGCGGATCGGCTGGGGGTGCCGCGGTTCGCGTTCATGGGGGTGATCGGGGGGATGGCGGCCACCGGGCGGCCGGTGACCGATGTGTTCGGGATGGTGCGGCCGGGGGTGGATTGGGCGGTCGAGGAGGCGGCTTGGGCTGCGGAGGAGCCGGAGTCGTTGCGGAACAACTTCGATGGGGACGATCTGTATCCGGATGTGCGGGGGGCGTTGGCGGAGTTGCGGCGGCGGGGGTTGACGGTGGTCATTGCCGGGAATCAGCCGCCGCAGGCGAAGGCGGCACTGGAGCGGATGGAGTTGCCGGTGGATGCGGTGTACACCTCCGCCGAGTGGGGGCTGGAGAAGCCGGATCCGGCGTTCTTCGCCAAAGTGGCCGAGGTGGTGGGGGTTTCGGCCGGGGAGATCTGCTACGTCGGGGATCGGGTCGACAATGATGTGCTGCCGGTGCAGGAGGCGGGGATGATGCCGGTGCTGATTCGGCGGGGGCCGTGGGGGTATCTGAGCGCGGAGATGCCGGAGGCGGCCTGGTACGCGACCGTGGTGAACAGCCTGCACGAGCTGCCCGAACTGCTGGCTCCGGCCTGAGGTTCGCCGGTGTGGCGCTGAATCGCGCTCGGCCGCAATGTTTTACGGGTGCTTGACGCATCGAATGCGAGGGCGGATTTCCGCCAGACTCCACTCTGCCGACGGCGTTGAATATGACATGTCAACGAAATCGACCAGGGAGTGCAGTCATGATGGTTTCTCGTTTCGAGTCGAAGGTCGCCGTGATCACCGGTGCCACGTCGGGAATCGGTGCGGCGGTGGCGCGGCGGATCGCCGCCGAGGGTGGCGCGGTGGTGCTGGGCGCACGCGGCAAGGAGGCCGGTGACCGGATGGCCGAGGAGATTCGCGCCGCCGGCGGGCGGGCCGTGTTCGTGCCCACCGATGTCACGGTCGAAGCGGATGTGGCGCGGCTGACCAGTGCGGCCGTCGACGAATTCGGCCGTCTGGACGTGGCTTTCAACAATGCGGGCGCGGTCAATGCCTTCGGCCCGGTGCAGGACATCGACGAGTCGGGCTGGCGCGCGGACCTCGAGCTGAATCTCACTGCCGTGTATTACGGTCTGCGCCAACAGGTTCCAGCCATGCTGGCCTCCGGCGGCGGCGCGATCCTCAACAATGCCTCCAACCTGGGTATGGTCGGCATGGCGTCGGTGGCCCCGTACACGGCCGCCAAGCACGGCGTCGTCGGCCTCACCAAGGCGGTGGCGCTGGAGAACGCCGAACAGTCCATTCGCGTCAATGCGCTGGTTTCCGGCGCGGTGGACACCCCCGCCTTCCGCAACTCCATGGGCGCGACGCCCGAGGGCGAAGCGGCCATCGCCGCCCTCCATCCCATGGGCCGCATCGCCAAACCCGAAGAGGTGGCGGCCTTCTGCGCCTACCTCCTCAGTGACGAGGCCAGCTTCATCACCGGCGCCGCTCTGGCCGCCGACGGCGGCTTCACCGCCCGCTGAGCCCCGAACTCCCCGCCCCTCATCGGCGGGAAATCCGGTCCCAGCTCATGGCAGCGACCGAACCCACCCCGCGCTGGGCACTGGATACGCGAGGTGAGCCGGCCGCGGCCGACGCCGGTGAGGTGGTGGACCCTCCACCTCACCGGGCCGCTTCAGCGCGGGGGCCGCAGTGGCCCTCCGCTCGGCCATATCGTGTCGGATGCGGGAGGACGATTGCCCCCACCGCCTGGTCTGGGGTTGTTCCGATGCGGAGAGATGATCGGCCCTCCGCCTGGTCTGGTTGCCGCAATGCGGGAGTCGAGCAGCCCGCCGGTCGATCTGGGGTTTCCCGCATGGATCAGCGCGAGCCGCCTCCCCCGCCTCCGCCGCCACCCCCGCCGGAGCCACCCGAGCCGCCCGAACCGCCACCGGAGCCGCCACCCGATGCGCCACCGCCCGAATTGCCGCTTCCGCCCATACCGCCCGACGTGGAACCACCGCTGCCGCCGGTACCCGAGCCGCCCATGCCGCCCGAACCGCCGCGAGAGGAAGTGCCGCCACCCGAAGTCGAGCCGCCGCTGGTGCCGCCGCCCGAAGTGGAACCGCCGCTGCGGGATCCGCCGGAGGTGGAGCCGCCCGAGGTGGAACCTCCGCCGGTCGAGCCGCCGGAAGTTGAACCGCCGCTGGTGCTTCCACCGGACGTCGAGCCGCCCGACGTCGAGCCGCCGGAGGTAGAACCACCCGAGGTGGTGCCACCACCCGATGTGCTGCCGCCGGTGGTGCTGCCACCCGTGGTCGAGCCGCCGCTGGTGTCGCCTCCGGAGGTGCCGCCCGAGGTCGAGCCGCCCGAGGTATCATCGCCGGTAGTACCGCCGGAAGTCGTACCGCCACCAGTGGTTCCACCGGTGGTGCCGCCGGTTGTGGTGCCGCCGGTGGTGCCACCCGAAGTGGTGCCGCCGGTCGGGTCCCCGGAAGTTGTTCCGCCACCGGTGGTTCCACCTGCCGCCGGGTCCACGGTGCCCGGGTCGGTGCCGACGGTGCCGCCCGAAGTCGTTCCGTCACCGGTGGTTCCGCCGGTGGTCGTGCCGCCTGTTGTGCCGCCCGTGGCGGGATCGCCGGTGGCGGTGCCGGGTTCGGGGGTGGTTCCGGGTTCGGGGGTGGTGCCGGGCGCGGGAGCGGTGCCCGGATCGGTGGCCGGAGCGCCGGGGGTGCCGGGGAGCTCACCGGAAACCGGTGTGCCGCCCGGAGTTTCGGTGCCGGGGGTCTCGGTGCCGGGTTGAGCGGGCTGACTGGGCGCGCCCGGGATGTTGGGGAGACCGCCGGGGAGGCTCATGCCGGGGAGGCCGCCGGGGAAGGTGCCGAAGTTCAGCGGGATGCTCAGTGAGGAGGAGCTGCTGAAGGGGATCGGGTTGATGAAGTCGGCGGGGTTGGCGTAAGTGGTTGTGGCGCTGCGTGGTTCGCAGCGGCCGCCCGGGCCCTCGTAACGGGTGGACTGCTTGCCGCCACCGGAGAAGGCGGGGGCGGTGCCGGGGGCGTAGGGGCCGTAGGTGCGGGAGGTGACCGCGGCATTGGTGATGGCGTGGGTGCGGCCGCCGGGGGCCGAGACGTCGTCGAAGACGAGGACGTCGCCGGGGCCGACGCTCGGGTTGGGGACGGGGGCCGCCTGCAGGCCGGGCGGGACGCCGGTGGGGCCGCCGAGCACGGTGGCGGCGGACATGGCGAGCGCGGAAGCCACTGCGGCGCCGGAGAATACGGCGGCGCGCGGGGCGTAGCGGCCGATGGCGGAGCCGGTGTCGATGCTGCGGTAGGCGGCGATGGCCGCGCCGACGGCGGCGGTGTGCGCCGGATCGGGGGACATGACGACGGGGCGGCCGAGGTCGGACAGCACGCGCGCCACCTCGGCGGGGCGCGCCGCGCCGCCGATGAGCAGGACGCGGTCGATATCCGCCAGCTCGAGGCCGGTGCGGTGGACGCAGGCCCGGACGAGCCGTAGCGAGTTGCGAATATGCCAGCAGCGCAAGCGATTCGTGTCGGAGGCCGGGACCACGGCCGAGACCGGCTGCGGCGCGCCGGGTGCGAGACTGCGGGCGTAGCGGGCCAGCAGCGTGCCGAGCGGCCGGCCGCCGTACTCGTGGGAGCGTTCGGACTTGCCGAGAATGCCGCGTTCGTCGCGGTCGGCCTCGGTGCGCACCACGGCGATGTCGAGACTGTTGCCGCCGAGGTCGTAGACGAGGGTGAGCCCGTTCTCGGAGATGCCGTATTCGTTGTCGAGCCATTCCACCGCCGCCACCGGTTCCGGCATGAGCAGCACGTCGGCCGCCCCGGACCAGTCCAGCGCCCGCCGCAGTCGCGTCACGTGCTTGTCGGAATAGCAAGCGGGATAGGTGGTTACGGCCGGCGCCTCGGGTGCGTTGGCGGCGATGAGCCCGTTCACCACGGCGGCGACCAGATCCGCGGGCGACCAGATGCGCCCATTGATGACGACCGGGTCGGGGTCGGCGGTGAGGTCGGCGAAGTCGGTGACCACGGGCGCGAAGCGGGGGATGCCGCCGATGCGCGGCCCGCCCGCGCTGTCGAAGGTGACTGCGGTGCGGCGCACGCGCACGCCCGGCCGGGTCCGATCACCGGAGGTCGTGGCCCACACGGAGTTCACTGTGCCGATGCTCATACCAAAGCCAAGTGTCATCGCTATCCCGTCAACGCACCGTGACCACGGCCTCGCGGCTTCACAACCTTGTGGTCGCGGTCGTTTACCAAACAGCGCGTTCAGGTTAACTGGCTCATGCCGGACATGAATATCGAATTAAGAGAAAAGATTTCGCGTCCAGTAGCGAAGGTAGCGAATCCACTGGTCAGGCAACCGCGACAGCAAGATCGAATCCAACTGGACGCCAAGACACATGAGTGAATGCGCTCGCGTGGCTACACCGCAGCGAACGGCTTATAAATACCAACCGGTATGCGAGAAGTGTCCGGAAAAGAAAACCGCAACGTCCGTACGCCGCAGTCGATTACAGTCGCCAGTCGGTAGCTACCCACGATTTCCCGCATCGGGATAACCGTTCAGCTCCGAGCGACACCGAATTCAACTTCCACACAGGGGAAGTCGCATCATGCCCGCGCGGCATTACACCGCGCTCTACGCAACCCACACACGAGCGTCGGGCGCCTAACGGATTCGCAGCCGACCCGCTGTCGGATACCTGTACGCCCGCCCCGAAAACGCAACCGCCGCATGCGAACCGGTTCGCATGCGGCGGTTTGTTCGTTTTGCGTGTTATCGACTGCGCACCAGCAGTTTCAGGCCACGTCGCGGCTTGTTGACCGCTCCACCGCGCACGGCATGCGGCTGACGCTCACCGACCAGTCGGTCGAAATCGCGTGTGTCACCGGCGGGTTCGACCAGGCGTCCGGCATTGAAGTCGTCCACCAGCTGCCGCACCGTCTGCTGAGCGCAGGACTTGTTGGTGCCGATAAAACCGGTCGGTCCCCGCTTGATCCACCCGGTGACATAGGTCCCGGATACCACGGCACCACCCGCGGTTTCGAGCACCCGGCCATCCAGGTTCGGAATGATCCCGGCCTGCTCGTCGAAGGGCAGCCCCGGCAGCGCGGTGCCGCGGTATCCCACCGAGGTGAGAACCAAACCGGTCTCCAGGGTTTCGACCGCACCGGTCGCCACCGCCCGCACCACACCGTCGGCATCGGCCACGAGCTCATTGCGCGCCACCTCGACACCGGTCACCCGATCCACGCCCGTGATCGCGGTCGGCGCGGACAGGTATCGGAACACGATCCGCTTGCGCCCGCCGGTGGGCCGATCGGCCAGCCCGCGCAGCAGCTTCAGCTTCTGCTCCACCGACTGCGGCAGTTCACCGCTCGGCTCCGGAATCTCGCCGTCGACGACGATATCCACATCCGAGCCCAGCAGCCCGACGAATTCCGGCACGGTGAAGGCGGATTCGGCCGGACCGCGCCGGCCCAGGATCACCACCTCCTCGATTTTGCTGCGCCGCAGGGCCGCCAGCGCCCGGGGCGCGATGTCGGTGCCCGCGAGCAGTTCCGGATCGGTGGTCAGAATGCGCGCCACATCCAGGGCCACATTGCCGTTGCCCACGATCACGGCCCGCTGCTGCGACAGGTCGAAGTACCGGCCCGCCTGATCGGGATGCCCGTTGTACCAGGCCACGAACTCGGTGGCGGAGACGCTGCCCGGCAGCCCCTCCCCCGCGACGCCCAGCTTGCGATCGGCGGACGCGCCCACCGCGTAGATCACCGCGTGATGGTGCGCCAGCAGTTCGTCATGCGAAACATGCTCGCCGACAGCCACATTCAGATACGAGCCGAATCCGGGCTGCGCCGAGATCACATCGAACAGCTTCGAAACCTGCCGCGTCTTTGTGTGATCCGGCGCGACGCCGAACCGCGCGAGGCCGTACGGAGTGCTCAGCCGATCGAACACCGTCACGGAAACGCCCGGCTGCGTGAGCAATTCGTCGGCCGCGTACATGGCCGACGGACCGGAGCCCACGATCGCCACCCGCAGCGGCTCCCGCCCGGGCTTGACCTCCGCCGCCGGGATCGGCCGCGCCAGCAGCGGCCGCGGCCGCTCGTGCCGGTAGAAGTCGGCATTGATCTCGATGAACGGCTTCTGCTCGTCGGTCAGCTTCTTCGATGACACGATGGCGTCGACCGGGCAGGCGGTGGCGCAGGCGCCGCAGTCCACGCAGGCCTGCGGGTCGACGTACAGCATCTCCGCGGTCCGGAAATCGGGCTCGTCCGGCGTGGGATGGATGCAGTTGACCGGGCAGGCGTAGACGCAGGAGGCGTCACTGCAGCACGACTGGGTGACAACGTACGGCACTGTACGAATCCCCTCGGTTCAGGCGGCCGGGTGAGCGCCGCGGATCGGCTCGGAACGGTAACGCGAGGCGGGGCCATCGATGCCGAGCAGCTTCCACACGCGCTTGGAGACCGGGTTCATCAGGCCGATCTCCTGGGCCAGGGCCCGCACGTCGATGAAGTAGTCGCTGAAGACCTGCTTGGCTTCCTTGGACCCGTAGAACAGTTCCTTGCGGACCTTCTCGGGAATGTCGAACTCGGCGAAGAACTTCTTGGGCGGGGTCGCGATGGACCGGCCCAGGATGAACATGACGATCGGCATGGCGATGGAGAGCACGAAGCGCTGCGGGGCGCCCTGCTCGGGCACGTGGTGCTTGAGGAACTCGTGCGCGAAGGAGATGTGCCGCGCTTCCTCGGCGACGTGAATGCTCATGACGCCGCGCATGATCGGGTGCACTTCCTCGCCCGAGCGCAGGATGTCCTTCTGAATGTGGTCGATCGGCTCCTCGCCGGCGAGCACGGCCATGAAGAACAGGTTGGGGAACGCGACCGCGACGGGCACGCCGAGGTGGCGCAGCTGGCGCACGATCGGGCCCATGCCTGGGACGTCCGCGCCGATGCGGTTCACCATCTCCTGGAACATCAGGGTGTGGTTGAGCTCTTCGGACATCTCGTGCGTGCAGTACCGGAATTCCGGGTCACCGTTGGGCAGCGAGAAGGTGTGGTTGACCATGCCGGAGATCAGGATCGACTCGAACTGCAGGCCGACCTTGGCGACATTGGCCTGGCGGTACTTGCCGATGGCGATCTTCTGCTCGTCGCTCAGGGCCTGATACCAGGGGTGGCGGCCCAGCGGGTCGGCGGAGGCGGGCAGGATCCAGCGCTCGGGCTTGGTGTTGGCGTCGAAGTCCGGGTTCTCCCAGTCGATGTCCTCGAAGGGGTCGAAGCTCCGGTTCACCGAGCCTTCCGACAGAAGGAGCAGCTTGTTCGCGTATTCCTGAGCCTCGGCGACAACGGGGTCGTCAACGGGCGTCACGGTCGGAGACATCGTCGTCACCTCTCCAGTAGGCGTGTATCTGTTCCTCATGGTTACACCAAACTGGAGTTACGTCAACAAGTGCTAGCAAGATGCTTGCACGTGTCAGCACCGAACGAGGCATGAATCCCGGCAAACCGGCCGGTAACCGAGACCCCACTCTCGGGAGGGCTCTCAGGGGCTTCGCCCCCGAACCCCGAGAGCTAGCGGGGCCGCGCACGAGCCGACCTTTCTACAGCGCGGCGACGCGGGTCACTCGGCGGAAGAGACCGGTGAGGACGTGATGGCGGTGGCCGGAGGAGTCGTGGGCCAGGACCGCGCGGCGCGCGGCGATGGCGGCGCCGTCAGCGATGGTGCGTTCCGGGTCGGGGGCGACTATGACCGGGCGGGCCAATTGCTTGGACAGCACCTCGGCCACTTCCGGCGGGCGAGCCGCGCCCCCGACCACGAGCACCCGGTCCACATCGGCCATGGTGACGTCGGCGATGCGCAGGGATTCGTAGACGAGGTCGAGGGATTGCCGGATGTGCTCGGCACGTAGCTCCCCCGTATCGGAATCGGACATGACGCGGGAGATGACCGGGGCGTCCGGACCGCGACGCAGCTTCTTCGCGACCAGGGCGCCGAAGGCGCGGCCGCCGAATTCGGCGGAGTGCAACGGCAATCCGACGATGGGGTTGCTCGGCGCGCCCGCGCCCACCCGGACGAGGGTGACGTCGAGGCCGGAGCCGCCGAGGTCGTAGATGACGGCCAGGCCCGGCATGAGCGGGCCGCGCTGGTTTTCGAGCCAGGTGGCGGCGGCAATGGGTTCGGCCATCAACTCGGCCTCGCCCAGGCCGACGCCGGCGAGCGCGGTGCGCAGGTCGGTCACCAGATTCACGGAGTACCCGGCCGGGTGGGTCACCACTATTCCGGTGTCCCCATCGAGCCCCGCCGGAGCCTTCCCCAGCACCTCCTTGATCACGCTGTCGGCCACGGTCGCAACGAGATCCGCGGAGGACAGCGCCCGGTGACCGACCCGCGCGACCGGTCCCCCACGCTGGGACAGATCGGCGAACTCGGTGATGACGCGCCCGTGCCGGGGTATGCGCCCGACGCGTGCCGTCCCCGAACTGTCGAAGGTGAGTGTGGTGCGCCAGGTTGTGGGTGGAGCTCCGCGCTTGCCCTGCGGATTCTTCCCGGATCGATCGGCCGCTGTCGCGCACACCGTATTGACCGTGCCGATACTCAAGCCCACACCGAACGCCATCTCATCCACCTCGATCGACGAGCCGTTTTGCGCCAGCCACCCTGACCCGACCCGCAATAAATGCAACTCCTGCGCCGGATGCTTGCCAAGCACCGGACACCCGGTTGTCCGCTCGTGCGCCTCTCCGGCCCGACAGCCCGGCTGTCCAGCGCCACAGGGGCGGACATGCGACCGCCCGTCGCGGTCGCGACATGTTTGCCCGAGATAACCCAAAAGACTGGTCCGTTGTCATTGGGTCGCAGGTTGCCTGTGGGGCCGTGGAGTTCGAAAAGCGGCCAGATTCCGGACAATTCGGAATGGCGCGGATACCGGCCGAGAATGCGAATCGCCCCCATTCCGACGACCGGAATGGGGGCGATTCGACGAGCGAACTTACTTCGCCGAACTCATGAGAACGGAGACGACGCTGTAAGCCAGGTTGACCAGATCCGCGGCCACACCGTTCTGACCGGTGAGCATCTTGGCCAACGGGTTCAAGAACTTCACCGCCAACTGCACGAGCGTGCCCATGGACTGCAGGTCCGCGTTCTCGCTCTTGGGATTGGTGTCGGTCGTCGACGGGGACTGCGCACCGGGGTTACCCTTCGGACCCTGGTTCGCCTGCGGCGCTACTGCCGGATTCTGCTGTGCCGCACCGGCATTGGGCGAGCCGGCCGTATTAGGTTGTGCGGCACCGGCGTTGGGTATCGCAGCACCCGCATTCGGCTGGGCCGCACCCGGATTGGTCTGCGGCTCCACCGGATCCGAGACCGGCCTGATGTCCGAGAGCGAGGGGAAGGCCAGCACGGCATTGCCCACGTTCGGCTCCTTGGCCGGACCCTGCGCGGGAACCACCGGCTGCGCGGCCTGCGGCTGCGCACCCGGCTGGCCGCCGGGCTGCGCCTGCGGTTGCGGGAACTGAGCCTCCGGAGCTCCCGAACCCTGCGGCTGCGGGAACCGCGCATCCAACGCCGGGGCCGGCTGCTGCGCCTGTGGTTGCGGCTGGGCGGCCTGGGGCGCGCCCGGCTGGGCTTGCTGCGCCTGGACCTCCGCCTGCTGCGGCTGAGGCTGCGCGGCCTGCGGCTGTGGCGCGGCCGGAACAGCCGGGGCCTGCGCCTGCGGCTGTGCCGCCTGCGGCTGACCAGCACCCTCGACCTGAGCCTGCGGCGTGGCCTGGTCACCGGCCGGAGCCGGCGCCTGACCGTTGGCCTGCGGCTGCGCATTCGGCTGCGGCGCCGGAGCTGCCGGAGCACCGGGAGCCGTTGCGGCCTTTTCGGATTCGGCACCGGGCTGTCCCGGCGCGGCGGCCTGTGCGTCGGTCTCCGACGGGGGCACCTGGAGCCCGAGCAGGTAGGACACCAGCCCGGTGGTGATGGTGACCGCGTGCCGCAACTGCCCCTCGGGCGTTTCGAGCTGCTGTGCGTCCTCGGCGTTCGCGCCATTGCCCATCTCCAGGAAGATGTCCGGGACCTGGGTCAGCGCGGGGCCCGCCACGTCGGTGCGGGTCTGGATGCCGTCGACGGCATTGTTGTAGGTGGCGGCCGGAAAACCGGCCTGCACGTAGGCGTCTCGCATGGCGCGGCTGGCGGTCAGTCCGGCGCCGGACTGCACCTCGTGCGCCTTGGCGTCGGGGATGGGCAGCTGCGGCACGATCAGGTGGAAGCCGCGCTGCTCGGCGGGCGCGCTGTCGGCGTGGATGCTGAGCGCCACGTCGGCTCCGGATTCATTGGCGGCGCGGGCGCGTTCGTCGATGCAGCCACCCCAGCCGGTGTCGTCGGGCCGGGAGAGCACGACCTTGGCGCCGAGTCCCTCCAGCGAGGTGCGGACCAATTGCGCGACATTCCAGTTGACGGTGTGCTCGGGGATGCCGTGCACGGTGGTCATGCCGGTGGTCTGGCACGCCTTGCTGCCGCCGCGGCCGTCGCTGACCTGCTTGGCGACATCGACATTGTGGTTGGGCCCCTGATGTCCGGGGTCCAGGAAGACGGTCTTGCCCTGGAGTTTCTGAGGCATGTCCGGGAGTGCGGGTGCAGCGATCGCGGTGGCCGGGATGAGTCCGGTCACCGTCGAGAGTGCCGCGGCCGTGACGGCGGTGTAGATGCCGGCCTTGATATTGCTCGGCTTCATAAGCGGACGGCGCTCGCGGGAGGAGCGCCCCTCCCTTCCCACTAGTAACACCAAACCCAGCTGTTCACTCTGGCAACATCAGTTACCAACTAGCAAGCTCTGTGATCGAACTGTTACGGGTGGTCAGGCAGCCAACGGCTACCCAGGACCGAAGAACTGACGAACCCGAGCAAATCGAATCGGGCCGACTCGTCCGAGAATCCCGCATACCGGGCGACACGCGCGGCATACGGCGTACGGCTGGGGTGTGTCGGCTACACGGGGAGGAGCCCGGTCTACTCCGAGAAGATGCGATCGCCCTCGACGCGAATGCCGCGGCTGTCCAGCGGACGCCCGGCCGGGCCGCTCAGCACGGCGCCGTCGAGGCCGAAAACACTGTTGTGGCACGGGCATACGATCTTGCCGTCGGCGGGCTCGTTCACCTTGCAGCCCAGGTGCGTGCACACATTCGAGAACGCCTGATAGGACCCGGCCGTGGGCTGGGTGATCACCGTGTCACCCTTGACGACCCCGCCGCCCACCGGAACCTCGGCGGTGGTGGCCAGCTCGGCGGGCTGCTGCTGCTTGCCCGGACCGGCGCCCGCGGGAGCGGTCGAGGCGGCTTCGTTCGCGCCGTAGGTGTCGCACCCGGCGAGAGTGAGCGCGGTGGCGGCGGCCCCGGTGACCGCCAGCGCGGTGCGGCGATCGAGACGGAGGCCGGGGATGTCTGCGGTCATGAGGTACTCCTGGATCCGGGCGGACCGGTGCGGTCGGCCACTACCTAGTTCGACGTGTTGGGACGGTCCGGGGTTCATCCACCGCCCCCTGAAGAGCGGACGCGATGCTCAGGCCGCGAAGCCCTTGACCCGGAAATACCAGACCGCGGACGTGAACCAGAGTCCCACGAACACGGTGAAGAGCAGCCCTCCGGCCACTGGGATCACCCAGCCGGGCAGCCCGCGGCGGGTGAGCAGCAGCATCTTGGTGACGAAGATGCCGTAGACCAGGCAGCCGAGCAGCGAGTGCACCAGCACGCGGGTGCTGTAGGACTCGAAGCCGAAGGCGTACAGGCAGTGCACGGCCACCGGCAGGCTGATCAGCACCGCCAGCCGTCCCGACCAGATGTGCCAGAACGAAACCCACCGTCCGCCACGGATTTTCGGGATCAAGCCGTACATGATGAGGGCGCTGAGATCCTGTCCGGCGGCGAGCAGCACCACGACCGTGGCGAGCCAGGATTTCACGGCGCCGGGGCTGGAGAAGCCGGCCAGGCTCACCGCATAGCCGCGGGGCTGATGCACCGCGCCGTAGATGCCCAGGGAGAGCGCGACGCCCGCGCCCGCGAGCACGATCAGCACGATGGCGCCGGTGGTGGCGCGCTGCGCCGGGCTTCCGTGCGCCGAATTCCCGTGTGCGGGATCAGAAATCGTTGTCATCGCCGTCGACCTTCCGTGCGTTCGGAGCGAGATCCGGTGCGGGCGAAGTGGATCCGTCCGGTGCGCGGCGTACGCCGGTGACGGAACCGTCGGGCCCGACGATCCAGCTGTCGCGCCCGGAATCGGTGCGGGCGAGGTAGATGCCGGCCGGGGGTTGCACCTGCGGCGCGGTGAAATCGTAGGTGCGCTCCGCCAGGGTCAGGGTGCCGCGCACGGCATCACCTTCGAGCGTGCCCTCCAGCTGGGAATTGTTGCCTTTCAATACCATTCGACCGGCCTCGGCAGCGCCGCGCAGCCACGTCTCGACGGACGCGCCGTCGCACGCGTACCCGACGGCCTTCACTCCGGTCACCGTCAGCGACAGCGTGATCGGCTTGGCATCGGTCGAGATCACCGTCATGTAGTCGGCCTGCTGTGGGAAGTTCGTCACGGTCGAGGTTCCCGGAGCGGTCGCGGCCGGACGTGCGGAGTCCGCGTCACGGCTCAACCCGGTGAGGGTGTTGGTCACCAGCAGCCCACCGCCGAGAATCGCGGCGGCGGCAAGCGTGAGATATGGCCCGGCGCGTTTCATCGGAAGCTCCTGGTCGAATAGGTTTCAAGTATCTGAGAATTCGGCGCTGAACACCCGATCGGTTCGGGCCGTCGCTGCTCGGGACGGCAAGGGGCCTTGCCGCCGTACAGGGTGGTTGGTGCGGAATCTGAATCCGCGAGGAACCGAAGCGCTACTGCCCTAGCGCCGGTATCGAGAACTCGGTTACGCGCTGATCGGAAGCTGGCGTAGCGAGCGGAGTGCGTAGTGGACGCGGGTTTTCACGGTGCCGACCGGGATGCCGAGATCCTGGGCGACGTCCTGGTAGGCGCGGTCGCGCAGGATCACCTGCACGACGGCGTCGCGTTGCGGGTCGGGAAGGTGGGCGAGGAGTTCGGCGACCAGCAGGCCGTCGCTGACGTGTTCGGCGAAATCGGGTCCGGCGCTGCGGCCCTCGGTGAGTTCGGTCAGTTCGTCCCAGATGGTGTCGCCGGGCCGGGTGGCGCGCACCCGGGCGATGTCGGTGAGGACATTGCGTTCGATGGTGAGCAGCCAGGTGCGGACGCTGCCGCGGTCGGGGTTGTAGGTGGCGCACGCCCGCCAGGCCCGCAGCAGGGTCTCCTGGACGGCGTGTTCGGCGATGCCGGCGTCGCCGAGGCGGCGCATGGCGCGCCAGTGCAGCAGAGCCTTGTCGGCGGCGAGCACATCGGCCAGGCCGGTGTCGGTGCACAGGCGGGCACAGCGTTCGGTACAGGTGGGCGGGCCGGTGGAGGTGCTGGCCCCGAGGGGTCGGAGTCTTCTCATGCCCTGAATATCGTCGGGACCACCCAAAAGAGCATCGGTGAGGATTGCCCATATTCGGGAGGCGACACGAGTCAAACCGGTCGGCATTAATTTCACCGTTTCGGCCGAATTCGAGCACTATTTCTGGTAGACCCCTCCCGGGAGACGCGGGGATCCCCACACCGCCCGTGACGGGACGCCGGGCGGAAAGCAACGCAAGGGAGGACCACTGTGCGTGCACGCGCGCTTGCGATAGCGGGAGCCATGGCTTCCGCGCTGACCCTGACCGCCACCGGACTCGCCGCCGCCGAACCGGCATCCGAGATCACCGTGGACGGGCTCTATCTGGTGAATGTCGATCTGAAGCCGGGCACTTATCAGGCCGACGGCACCCCCAATGAGGGTGGCTGCTGGTGGAAGCGGCTGTGGAAAGTCCAGCAGCCCGGCGATTATCCGGATCCGAACTACTACCTCATCGCCAGCGATTTCACCCGCACCCATCCGGTGCGCGTGGAGATCAAGTCGACCGATGTGGCATTCAGCACCGAGAACTGCGGCGCCTGGCGTATGGTGCCTCCGGTATCCACGGGCTCCTTCGGTTGATGACACGTCCAATTTCATTGGGGTGAACGGTTTCCGCCGTAGCCGTCGATGAATTGGGTACTCGGTCATGGGATCACCGCACGGATACGGCGATCCCGTGGCAATGGTGCCGCGCCGCGAATGGCACTCACCGAGGTACGGATATGACGAACAGCGAACCGTCAGAGCAGAATTCGACCGCGCGCTGGCGCAAGAGCAGCTTCAGCGGCCCCAATGGCCAATGTGTGGAAATGGCGGTGCTGCCGGACGGCACGGTGGCCGTCCGCGACAGCAAGGACACCACGGCCGGGGCGCTGGTGTTCCGGCGGGCCGAGGTCGCGGCGTGGATCGCCGGGTGCAAGGCCGGGGAATTCGACGATCTCGCCTGAGCGCACCGGCGGCTAGGGTGGCCGTATGACCAGGCAGAAGATTCTCATCACCGGGGCGAGTTCCGGACTGGGCGCGGGGATGGCCCGCGAATTCGCGCGGCGTGGCCGCGATCTGGCGCTGTGCGCACGGCGGGTGTCGAATCTGGAGGAGCTGCGCGCGGAACTGCTCGCCGCGAATCCGGGCATCACGGTCGCGGTGCGGGCGCTGGACGTGGACGATCATGCCGCGGTGCCGAAGGTCTTCGAGGAGTTGCGGGCCGAACTCGGCGGGCTGGATCGGGTCATCGTGAATGCCGGGATCGGTAAGGGCGCGCGCCTGGGCACCGGTCGCGCGGACGCCAATATCGCTACGGCCACCACGAATTTCGTGAGTGCGCTGGCGCAGGCCGAGGCAGCGCTGTCGATATTCCGGAAGCAGGAATCCGGACATCTGGTGCTCATCTCGTCCATGAGCGCCGTGCGCGGACTGCCGGGCGCGAAGGCCGCGTACTCGGCCAGCAAGGCCGGGCTGTCGGCGCTCGGGGAAGGGCTGGCGATCGAATTGCGTGGCACGCCGATCAAGGTCAGCACGGTGCAGCCGGGATTCATCGCGACCGATATGTCCGCTCGCGCGGGCGATGTCAAACTCGTCGCGCCACTGGACAAGGGCGTGAATTCCATGGTGGCCGCCATCGAACGCGAGGCGGTGCGCGCCTGTGTGCCCGAATGGCCTTGGCGGGTACTCGATTTCGTCATGCCGCGCCTCCCCCGCGCCTTCATGGCGAAGATGAGCTGAAACCCGTCGAAACCTCGACCCGCGCGAGCAGCGCGATTAGGATCGGCGCGATGGCGAAGTTCACCACCTGGGACGGCTTGCAGCTCAATTACACGGTGTGGGAGGGCGAGGGGATGCCGGTCGTGCTCCAGCACGGCATCGTCGCCGACACCAACGCCAACTGGATGAGCGTCGGTGTGGTGGCGGCGCTACAGGCGGCCGGGCATCACGTCATCTCCCTGGATGCGCGCGGGCACGGCCGCTCGGAGAAGCCGCATGATCCCGCCCGCTATTCGTGGGGCGCGATGGCCGCCGATGTGCGGGCGCTGTTCGATGAGCTGGCGCTGGATCAGGTTGCGCTGGTGGGTTATTCGATGGGCGCGATCATCTCGCTGCTGGTCGCCGACGCCGACGAGCGGGTGCGGCGGCTGGCGGTCGGTGGCGTCGGCTGCGGGGTGGTGGACTGCGGCGGCATCGACTGGCGGGTCATCGATTCCGGCGATATCACCGCGGTCATGCGCGGCGACGGCTCCACCGCGGCCAATCCGCACGCCACCATGTTCCGGGTGCTGGCCGACGCGGTGGGCGCGGACCGGGACGCCATTGCCGTGGTCGCCACCGGTTTGAATGCCGCGCCGATCGACACCGTCGCGGGAGTCACCGTCCCCACGCTCGTGCTGGCCGGCACCGGCGATCCCTTCGCCGCCGAACCCGAACGCCTGGCCGCGGCCTTCCCGGACGCCCGCCTCGCGCTGGTGCCCGGCGATCACCTCACCGCGACCATGGATCCCGGATTCTCCGCCGCGCTGGTCGAATTCCTGAAGTAGCAACCACCGCCGGGGCCGCGTCCCGTCGGCGTCGGGGGCATTCTCATTCCGGCCAGCCGGGGGTCGGGGTCTCCAGTAGCGGATCGGTGATGCCGCCGGGGCAGGACAGGGCGCGGGCATCCCAACCGGCCAGCCGCGAGCCGGCGCTGTAGGCGGATTGATAGAAGTCGAGGGCCGCGCCCACCGGGTCGGGGGTGGCGCGCAGGGCGTCGTAGTCGAGGTAGGCGCTGTGCCCGGAGCCGGAGGACACCCAGTGCGCGGCGGCGGGCAGCAGCGGAATCTCGCTCAGCCCTTCGGGTTCGGGGGCGGTGTAGGAGTAGAGGGTGGGCGCCGGCACCTTGTCGTCGCCGAACCAGAATCCGGCGCTGATGACTTCGCGCGAATAGGCTTCGCGGGTCACGGAATTCACGCTGTCCGGCAGGTCGATGTGCCGATCCGAGAAACGCTGCACGGCCAGATCGAAGCTGTGCCAGAACAATTGGACCGGGCTGATCTTGCCGGAATAGGTGGCGCTGAATTCCTCGAGAATGCGTCCCATGCGGCTGGTCACCCGGAAGGCGCGGCGGGCGGCGGCCGCGTCGTAGTGGTGGTGTTCGTCGTCGTCCGCGAAGGGCCGGCCATGATCGGGCAAATCGTAGGGCGTGGGGTGGGCGAGGGTGACGTCCACGCCCAGATTGTTCAGCCCGTTCATGACCTCGCCGTAGAAGCTGCCCACGGATTGGTTCTCCAGCGGGATCTCCTCGCGGGTGCCGTGATCGGTGGAGATCCGCAGCACGTGGTCGAAGAAGTCGAAGGCGCAGGTGAACACCGGGCCGTCGGTGCTGCCGAGGGGAACCGTGGTCCAGCCGCGCGCGGTGAGCCGGTAGGTCATGTGCCACCAGTGATTGCGCCGGATGCCCTTGGCCAACGCGACCTTTCCGACAATCTGTGCATACCTGTGCAAGGTTTCCTTGGTGGGCCGCCACGCGTCGAGCGGGAGCGCGGGCAGCACCTCCCCCGAATCGGCCGCGAGTTGCTGCACACCTGTGGCATTAGCCATGTCCGCGCCCACTTTCGCTGGTGACGGTCGTGTTCGACGTCGAGGACAGTTCGTTTCGTATGCTACTCAGCTATTTTCCAGGAGCCCGCAACATACCTGCGACAACAGCGAAATACTCAGTAGTGCAATATCTTTCGAAGTATCCTGAACATTCCCCGCGCAACGCAGGACAAACCGGACAGGGGGTTGATCCGCATGGCGGACGTCACCGTGGGTACGGCATATGCCGTCGTCGTCACCGCGGTTCCCGACCCCACCCAGGTCGACGGCCTCGAATGGGACCGCGCCGTCGAATATCTGCCCAGCATCGCCTCCCCCGCCCTGCACACCTGGGTGCTCGCCCAGGAGGGCGCGACCCGCCGCCGCGGCGTGGTCATCCCCGGGCCACGACGCCGCGTGGCGCCCCGCCATCCGTACCGCGAGGTGTGCGTACCCGCCGCCGAATTCCATCTCTTCAGCGCCGCGATCCGCACCCATCCGCGCTGTCCGGCGGCGGAGACCATCCGCCCGGAGGAGGACCCACGCCGCCGGGCACCTCTGGTGACGGCCCGTGCGACGCGCCTCTACCGACCGGCCGAACCGCCATTGATCGTCTCGGAGCCGCCCGGCGGGATCTGGCCGGCCATGTCGCCGTCGCTGCACGACGTACCGCGGTAGCCGGGACCGATCGCCGCGATCGACCACGCGGATGACCGTTGGCGCGCCGATGTCCTTTCTCGAGCAACCGTGTGGCTAATCTCGAAGTCGGTTCGATCCGGTGCGGAGCACGGCCGACGGGAGATTCCATGCAGAATGCGACCGGTCAGATCCTCATGCACGCCGTGGGCGTGGCGATCAGCCCGCTGGCGATCATCGCGGTGATTCTGATTCTGGCCGGGCCGCACGGGCGCAAGAACGCCCTCGCGTTCGCGCTGGGCTGGGTGACGGCCGTGACGGCGGGGCTGCTTGCGCTGGTGGTGATCGGCGAGGAGGCGGGAGCGCATCGCGACGGGCACCCGGCGAGCTGGATACCGTGGTTCCGGGTGGTGTTCGGCGTGCTCATCCTGCTGATGGCGCTGCGGCAGTTGCGGATTCACAATGCGCTCGAGACCGGCGGCGAACTGCCGCCGCGCTTGCGGGCATTGGACGAGTTCACGCCGGGGCGCTGTGTGGCGCTGGGAGCCGTGCTGGCGCTGAGCAATCCGAAGAACATCACGCAGATCGCGGTGGGCGGGGTGACGGTCGCCGAGGGCTCGGCCGGGAGTCTGGCGCGCACGCTCGCGGTGGTGGTGTTCATCGTGATCGCGTCGCTGTGCATTCTGATTCCGTTGGGGGTGCACTACTTCGGTGGCTCCAGGGCGCACGGCACCCTGGAGCGCTGGAAGGAGTGGACGGTCCGCAACCACGCCGGGATCATGGCGATGCTGCTGACCCTGCTCGGCGTGAAGACCTTCGGCGACGGGCTCAGCGGGCTGCTGTGAGCGTCTAATCCGGTGTGACGATGGCGAAGTCGGGGTTCGGCTCGTCGAACAGGGCCACGAGTTTCGTGAAACCCTGTGCGTCACCGGCGATCGCGAGCGCGCCGGACTGCACGGCCGCGCCCAGATCCTGACCGGCCAGCAGGACGCCGATCAGGGTGGGGCGGGTCAGGGTGAAGGTGACGTCGGCCTGCGGCAGGTCGTCGCGGTCCGGGCGGTCGTAGTGCAGCAGTACGCCATTGCGCAGTTCGAGCCGGTGTATCCGGTTCTCGTCGGTGAAACGCCAATCGCTGATGGCCTTTTCGTGCCAGGCCCGGGGGCCGTCCAGGCGCAGCGCCAGGGCGTCGAAGACCTGGTCGACCGACAGGGCGGCCAGCATGCTGGGCGCGTTCGGCGTGGTGGGGGTGCCGATATTGCCATTGCGCAGTTCGTAGGCGCCCATCAGATAGAAGTTGCGCCAGGTGGAGTTCTCCGCGCCGTAGCCGAGCTGGTCGTAGGTGGAGGCCAGCAGGGTTTTCGCGGCCGCATTGGAGGGATCGGCGAAGATCACGTAGTTGAGCACCTGCGCGGTCCAGCGGTAGTCGCCGTTGTCGAAGGAGACGCGCGCCTTGCGCAGGGTTTCCTCCGCGCCGCCCATGAATTCCACGTGGCGCTTGGCGCTTTCGACCGGGGGATGCTCCCACAGGTGGGCCGGGTTGCCGTCGAACCAGCCCATGTAGCGCTGGTAGATGGCCTTCACATTGTGCGAGACCGAGCCGTAGTAGCCGCGATTGGCCCAGGCCGTGTCGACCGCCGGTGGGAGCTGCAGCATTTCGGCGATCTCGGCGCCCACGTAGCCCTGATTCAGCCGGCGCAGCGTCTGGTCGTGCAGGTAGGCGTACAGGTCGCGTTGCAGCGCGAGGTATTCCACCAATCGCTCGGTGTCCCAGGTGGGCCAGTGGTGGGAGGCGAACACGACATCGGCGTCGTAGGCGAACAGGTTGATCGACTCGGTGAGGTACTTGGCCCAGACGTGCGGGTCGCGCACCAGGGCGCCGCGCAGGGTGAGCAGATTGTGCAGGGTGTGGGTGGCGTTCTCCGCCATGCAGAGGGCGCGACGGTCGGGGAAGTGGAAGTTCATCTCCGACGGGGCCTCGGTGCCGGGAGTGATCTGGAAGACGATGCGAACGCCGTCGATCGTCTCCTCCTGGCCGGTGTGGGTGATGTCGAGGGTGGGGGCGATGAGGCTGACGGTGCCGGTCGAGGTGGTCTGGCCCAGGCCCGCACCCACCTGCCCCTTCGGGCCGCGGGGCAGGGCGGCGCCGTACATGTAGGCGGCGCGGCGGCCCATTGCCGTTCCGGCGTAGACGTTTTCGGCGACGGCGTGCTCGAGGAACCCGGCGGGGGCCAGCACCGGGCAGCGACCGGACTCGGCGTCCTCGACGGTGGTGACGCCCATGGCGCCGCCGAAGTGATCCACGTGCGAGTGGGTGTAGAGGAGACCGGTGACCGGCTTGTCGCCGCGATGGGCGCGATACAGTGCGAGCCCGGCGCGGGCGGTCTCCTCCGAGATGAGCGGGTCGATGACGATCACGCCGGTCCGGCCCTCGACCAGGGTCATGTTCGACAGGTCCAGGCCGCGGATCTGGTAGATGCCCTCGGTCACCTCGTAGAGACCCTGGCGCAGGGTGAGGCCGCACTGCCGCCACAGGCTGGGGTGCACCGAGGACGGGCAGGTGCCCTGCAGGAAGCTGTAGGACTCGGTGTCCCACACGACTTTTCCGGCGGCGTCGCGCACCGTGCCCGGTTCCAGAGCAGCGATGAAACCACGGTCGGCGTCGGCCTGGTCGACGGTATTGCCGAAGGGCAGTTCCGCGATGGCCCGCTGCTGCTTTTGCACGATGTATTCGCTCGGTTCCGTCGGTGCTCCCACTGCCCGTCTCCTGTTCCCGCCGGGCGGACCGGCGTGATGGCAAATTCCTGGCAACTCCACTGTGCTGGAATCGCGCCGGTGCGCGGGGTACCGCCACGCGGAAAAGGGGAAATCCCCCGGGTGAGAATCGGGAATCTCACCGGGGGATCACGGAGTAAGTACGGGACAGGCGGCCGGCGCAATGACGGATCGATTTTCATCGCTGCGTGGCGAGTCATATCTTCATCTGGAACGAAGTTGATTTCCGTCGTGCCCGGCTCAGTTCCCGTACTCCTATATTCTCCGCTGTTCAGTTGTGGCGCAACCTATTTAATTCGCCGCGAAGAGTGAGGCGTACACCAGCCGGTCGTGCTCGCCCACCAGCTGGCCGGTGAGGCCGCCGCCGGTGACGGTGTGCAGCCGCAGGTCCAGGTAGCGCTCCTCCTCCACGGTCTGGATCGGAGCCTGGGCGGGCATCCAGGACAGCACCTCCGCGGCCGCGCGGGCCCGGTCGCGCTCGAGGGCGGCGCGCAGGTGCGTCAGATCGGCGACCGGGAACGGCTCACCCCCGGGCGGCTCCGGCTCCTGCTGCCAGGCGGCCACACCGTAGGCGAAGCACACCAGCGGCATCCACATCTCGGCGAAGAAGCGCGGGTCGGGCGCGATCTCCAGGCCCGCGAACTTCTTTCCGACGAAGAACAGCGCGCCCAGCTGACCGGGCAGCAGCTCCAGCCGGCTGCGGAACTGGGTGAGCACCGCGCGCTGGCGGGTGAGAATCTGCTCGAGGTGCCCGCGCGCCGGCAGCTGGTACCGCCGGTTGACGGCCGAAATCTCTTGCCACAGCTTGGAATACCCTTCCTGCCCGCGCAGCGTCAGGGCCTTCGCGCGCAGCTCCAGCGGCAGCACGAAGAACCACTGATCGCGGCCCTCCAGATAGCCACCCTGCGCCGCCTGCACGCAGCAGGCATCCCGGAACAGGCGGGTCTCCCCCGCACCCAGGAGCGCGGCCGAGCACAGCGCGTGATTCTGCGCGCCCTCCTGGATGTAGCCGATGTGCAGCGGCACGATGGCCACCCCGGAGGGCGAGCCATTGCGCAACTCCACACTCCCGTATCCGACAACGCGATTCAGCTTCAGCCCCGATCGCGGCGGCACGATGCCCGGCCGCTGCGGCCCGTGCACCGGCACCATGGTGAGTGCTCCCGCCCGCTGCGGCGCACCGAGCCGATACCCGCTCAGGTCGACGGGTGCGCGAACCAGTGTCTCGAGTCCGGTCATGGTGTCACTCCTTCGAGCCGACGATCCAGGAATCGTGTTGCGGCAGTGCGAATCCAGTCCCCGCCGTGCGGGCTGTGCGCGAACAGCCACGGCAGCAGCGCACCGAAATCGTCCTGATGCCAGAAGCTCTCGTGCGGCAGCGCCGGCGCGGGATCGCGGAGACTCCGATTGTCGCTGGCGGTGAAAGTGGCCAGGCACAACAGAATCGGCGTCCGGACCCCGATCCCGGGCAGCGTCGCCGCCACCCGCGCCAGGTCCCCGGGCATCCGGTTCTCGTATCCGTCGGTGACCACCACGACCAGGTCGGGACTCTGCGCCAGCGCGTCCAGCACTCCCATCGCGAGGTCGGTGGGCCCGGCCTGATGCGCGCCGACCTCGACCACGGCGAGCTCCGCGCAGACCCGCGCCAGCACCAGGCGCAGCGCCTCGGCCTGCGACAGCAGCGCCCACTCTCGATCCCCGTACCCGCGCATGGACTCCGAAGCGTCCAGCACCAGCGCCACCCGGCCTGCCAGCCGAGGCAGTTCCCGCACGGCCGCGGTGACGTAATCACCCAGGGCGGTATGCAATTCGGCAGCCTGCACCCCGCGGTGGACATGCACCAGCGTGGCCGCGATATCCCCGCGATTGGTGACCGTGACGATCGGCTGCCGAATCCGAACCAGCTCCAGCGGCCGCACCGCGTCGGTCAGTGCGGGCACCCCGTGGATGCCCGCCCCGTACAGCTGTGCCACCCGCTGCACCGCCACCGCCGGATCAGCGCTGAACCGCAACAGTTTCCGCCGCAGCTCGGCAGACCCGACGTCGCCTTGGGCAATCAGCCGGGCGCACCCGCGCGCGGTCGCCTTGCCCAGCGCATGCTCGAAAGCATCCCGCAACGCGGGCCGCCGCGCCGCGATGAGCAATTCCCCATCCGGATGATCGAGCACAAAGCTCAGAATCCCCCGGGCCACATGCTTATGGTTGGCCCGCATACGCCGGAGCGCCAGCAGCACGGTGACAACAGAATTCGGCGGAATCCCGAAAATCAGTGCCCGAGTGCACTTATCGAGAACCACGCGGCTTTCCTCGCTCAATCCCGCCCTGGAAACCCGGAGCACCTGCAAAAGCACCCGGGCCCGCTGTGCGTCCCGCACGCCGGGAACCAGCGCCAGCAGCGCGTATCCCTCGGGATCCGAAATATAAGCGGCCTCATGGAATTCCGCGTCATCCCACACCACAGCGCCGGCCCTGGACAACACCAGTGGCGCGCCGCGGCTGCGGAAGTGGTCGAGAATTTCTGCGGTGTTCATCACTGAAGTGTAGAAACCGCGCCTACTCCGAATCCACCGATTTTATTACGCACCAAGGGTATTGAGTTCAGCTGGCTGCCGCCAGCACGCGCCATACCTTCCTGGAACGTGAGCGGGGCGGCGGAGCGGCGGCGTATTCGATTCGGCGGCGCGCCTCGTGGGTGCTGATCCGCAGCAGGTCGGTCAATAGGTCCACGGTGTCCCGGTAGCCGGTGTCCGCGGCGAGGCCACGGCGCTCGGCTTCGGCGACGGCCGCCCGCATGGCGGCATCCAGCCGCCGCCGGCGGCGTTCGGTTTCGACGAGGGTGCGCAGCAGGTCGACATCTGCCAGGTCCGGCCATCCCGATGCTGGAGCATTCGGCGCCAGCGCGGTCGAATGTGTGGTCACCCGCAGCAGCCTACCTCACGATAGAACATATGTTCGAGTATTCGGATTTTCGGAGGCGGCGGGATGAGGTCCGCCGCCCCGGGGTCAGGGGGTGACGATGGCGAAGTTGGGGTCCGGCTTGGTGACCAGGTTCTTGAATTGCAGGAGGACGGCCGGGTTTCCGTCGATCTTGACCTCGCCCTTGACCACGGCGTCCTGCATACTGCCACCCGCCAGCATGTTCTGCAGGAAGGCGCCGCGGGTGAGGGTGACGGTGGCGTCGGGGGCGGGCAGGTCGTCGCCGGGCCAGCGGTCGTAGTGGATCAGCACACCATTGCGCAGTTCGGCGCGGTGCACTCGATTGTTGTCGTCGCTGAAGCGCCAGTCGGTGGTGATGCGGGTGTCCCAGGCCCTCGGGCCATCGATGACCAGGGAGATCGCGTCGAAGGCCTGATCGACGGTGAGGGCGGCGAGCAGGCCCTTGGAGTTGGCCGAGGTGGGCGTGCCGAAGGAGCCGTTGCGGAGTTCGTACGCACCGGAGAGGTAGAAGTTGCGCCAGGTGGCGCATTCGGAGCCGTAGCCGAGCTGTTCGAAGGCGCTCGCCTCGAGGTCCTTGGCCTTCTTGTTGTCCGGGTCGGCGAAGATCACATAGTTGGTGACCTGCACCGCCCAGCGGAAATCTCCACTGTCGTACGCCTTTTGGGCGGTCTTCAGGGCGCTGTCCGCGCCGCCCATGGCGTCCACGTGCCGCTTGGCGGAGTCGACCGGCGGATGCTCCCACAGGTGCGCCGGATTGCCGTCGAACCAACCCATGTAGCGCTGGTAGATGGCCTTCACATTGTGCGACACCGAGCCGTAGTAGCCATGGGTGAACCACGCCTGCTGGATGGCGGGCGGGACCTGCATCATCTCGGCGATCTCACTGCCCACGTAGCCCTGGTTGAGCAGGCGCAGTGACTGGTCGTTGAGGTAGCCGTACAGATCCCGTTGCAGGGAAAGGTATTCCACGATCTTGTCGGTGCCCCAGATGGGCCAGTGGTGCGAGGAGAACACCACATCCGATTGGCGCGCATAGAGATTGATGGATTCGGTGAGGTACTTGGACCACACGTGCGGGTCGCGCACCAGCGCGCCGCGCAGGGTGAGGACATTGTGCAGGGTGTGCACGGCGTTCTCGGCCATGCACAGGATGCGGCGGTCGGGGAAGTAGAAGTTCATCTCCGACGGGGCCTCGGTGCCGGGGGTCATCTGGAACACCATGCGGACGCCGTCGATCACCTCCTGTTGCCCGGTGGCGGTGATGTCGATGGTGGGGTCGATGAGGGTGACGGTGCCGGTGGAGGTGGTCTGGCCCAGGCCCGCGCCGATCTGGCCCTTCTCGCCGCGCGGCAGGGCGGCGCCGTACATGTAAGCGGCACGGCGGGCCATGGCGGTGCCGGCATAGATGTTCTCGGAGACGGCGTGCTCGAGGAACCCTACGGGGGCGAGCACCGGGACGCGCCCGGACTCCACGTCCTCGCGGGCGACGACGCCCAGGGTGCCGCCGAAGTGGTCGACGTGCGAGTGGGTGTAGATCAGTCCGGTAACCGGTCGATTGCCACGGTGTTCACGGTAGAGCGCGAGACCGGCGGCCGCCGTTTCGGTGGAGATGAGCGGATCGATGACGATGATGCCCCTGTCGCCCTCGATGATGGTCATGTTCGACAGGTCCAGGCCGCGCACCTGGTAGAAGCCGGGAGCCACCTCGTAGAGACCCTGCTTGACCACCAGCTGCGACTGCCGCCACAGGCTCGGATTGGCCGAAGACGGGCAGGTGCCCCGCAGGAAGCCGTAGGAATCGTTGTCCCACACCACTTTCCCATTGGCATCCTTGACGACGCCGGGCTTCAGATCAGCGATGAAGCCGTGGTCGGCGTCGGCGAAGTCGACGGTGTCGGAGAACGGGTAGCTCTCGGCGATCTTCCGGTTGGCCGCGACCACGTGATCGGTCGGATCGGTCTGCGTCGCCGAGGGATTGACCTCGTCGGAGGAGCCGCACCCGCTGAGCGTGCCGCCCACGCCGACCGCGGCGAGCGCCGCCGCCCCGACCCCGAACATGCCGCGCCGGGATACCGCGAACCGCCTGCCGCCCGGATTCTCCGTGTCACCGACCTGGTCGCCGTCAGCCACTTCGATCTCCTGTCTGTCACCGGCGCGAACGGTTCGCGTCCACGCCGAGCATGGTTAGCCGTTGATTCGCTGTCATGCCGACTATAGCCGCTATTGCAGTCATTCTGCAATAGCGGCTATAGACCTGCCGCCCACACCCGGTACGACATCGCCGCGCGTGTTGTGATCGGATGCAGCTATGAGTGACGGCACGACCGTGCGCCGCCGCAGGCGCAATCCCGAGCAGACGCGCAAGGCGATCGTCGACGCGCTGCTGACGGCGATCAAGGACGGCAGGTTCATTCCGACCGCCAAGGACATCGCCGACCGGGCCGGAGTGTCCGAGCGCAGCATCTTCGTGCACTTTCCCGGACGCAACGATCTGCGGGTGGCGGCCGTGGAGGCACAGTCCGATCTGGTGGAATCGCTGGTCGTGACCCCGGATCCGGCACTGCCACTGGAGGAGCGGATCACCGCCGTGCTCGGGCAGAGCGAGGCGATCTTCGCGGCGCAGCGCAATCCGCGGCTGCTGGGACTGCTGGAGTCCCAGTCGATTCCGGCGATCGACGAGCGGATGCGGCTGACCGACAATCGGATTCGCGAAGCCCTGGCCCGCACCTTCGGCCCGGAGCTCACCCGCGGCGGGGAGACCGATGCCGAACTGCTCGATCTGGTCGAGGCCACCGTGGGCTGGGCGTACCGCCACCAGCTGATGGATCGGCGCGGATTGTCGCAGGCCGAGGCGTCGCGAGCGATCACCAGGGCGCTGCGCGCACTGTTCGCCGCCGGGGAACGCTAGAACGCCACGCCGATGTACTTGGTCTCCAGGTACTCCTCCAATCCTTCGCTGCCACCCTCACGGCCGATGCCGGACGCCTTGACTCCGCCGAACGGTGCGGCCGCATCGGAGACGACACCGGTGTTGACGCCGACCATGCCCGTCTGCATCCCTTCGGCGAACAGCATGGTCTCGCCCAGGTTTTCGCCGTAGACGTATCCGATCAGCCCCGCCTCGGTGGCATTGGCGGCGGCGAGCGCCTCGTCCGTGGTGGTGAAGGCGGTGATCGGCGCGATGGGGCCGAAGATCTCCTCGCGCAGCACGCGGGCGGCCGGATCGACCTCGGTGAGCACCGCCGGTGCGACGAAATAGCCTGTGCTCTGCGGTATTTCGGCGCCGGGAAGCAGCCGCGCACCCCGATCGACCGCATCGGCGACCAAACCCGCCACCCGGTCGACCGCCGCGCGATCGATGAGCGGACCCACCTGCGTGCCGGGCCGCATGCCGTCGCCGACCGGCAGCCCCGCCAGCTGGGCGGCCAGGCGCTGCGCGAATGCGGCGGCCAGCGATTCGTGCACCAGGAACCGGTTGGCGGACACACAGGCCTGTCCGGTATTGCGCATCTTGGCCGCCACCGCACCGCTGACGGCCTTGTCGAGATCGGCCGATTCGAGCACCACGAACGGCGCGTTCCCGCCCAGTTCCATGGAGGTGCGCAGCACCCGGCGGGACGCCTGGGCGAGCAGCAGCCTGCCCACGGTCGTGGAACCGGTGAAGGTGAGCTTGCGCAGTCGCTCGTCGGTGATGACGGGAGTCGAGACCTCGGCGGCGTTCGAGGTGGTGAGGCAATTGACCACGCCCGCCGGCACCCCCGCGTCGTGCAGAACGCGCATGAATTCCAGTGCGGTGAGCGGTGTTTGCGGTGCCGGCTTGAGCACCACGGTGCACCCGGCCGCGAGTGCGGGCGCGATCTTGCGAGTCACCATGGCCAGCGGGAAGTTCCACGGCGTGATGGCGAAGACCGGCCCCACCGCCTGGCGGGTCACCAGAATTCGGCGGTCCCCGGTCGGTGCGCGAAAGTACTTGCCACCGCCGCGAACTCCCTCCTCGGCGAACCAGCGCAGGAACTCGGCCCCGTACGCGACCTCGCTCAGCGCCTCGGCATACGGCTTGCCCATCTCGAGCGTGATGAGAGTGGCGAACCGCTCGGCGCGCTCGTGCAGCAGCCGGAAAACCGCCATGAGCAGATCCGAGCGCCGACGCGGATCGGTTGCGGCCCAGTCGGACTGGGCAGCGACCGCCGCGTCCAGGGCCGCGACGCCGGTGCCCGCGTGCGCATCGGCGACCTGGGCGATGACCGCACCGGTGGCCGGGTTCTCCACCGGCATGGTCGCCTCGTCATCGGTCCAGCGGCCGTCGATGTAATGCCCCACCGGGATGTCGGCGAGCGGCTCGGTGGCCATGACCGTCATGAGATCTCCTTGTCCATACCGGAATTCGCGGCGAGAGCGGCGGTGGCCGGCCTGCCCTCCGGGTCGGTCTGCCTCGCACCGAAAACGATGACCTGCCGCACGGCCTTGCCGTCGGCCAGCTGATCCATCGCCTCGTTGATCTCGCCGAGGCCGATGCGGGCCGAGATGAGGTGTTCCACCGGGAGCAGCCCCGCTCGCCACATCTGCTCGTAGCGTGGGATGTCGCGTGCCGGAACCGCCGAGCCCAGGTAGCTGCCGACGACCGTGCGGGCTTCGGCGGTGATGCTCAGCGGATTCAAGGTCACCGTCGCCTGCGGCGCGGGCAGACCGACCGTGATGGTGGTTCCGCCGGGAGCGGTTGCGGCGTAGGCCGTTTCGAAGGCGGAGGGGTGGCCGGCGCATTCGATCACGTAGCGCACCCGGACCTGCGCCTCGCTCAACTGCTCCGGGGTGTAGGCCTCGGTGGCGCCCAGCGTTCGGGCCAGGGCGAGCTTCTCCGGCAATCGGTCGACGGCGATGATGCGTTCCACGCCAATGGCTTTGGCGGTGAGGACGGCCGCCATGCCGACGCCGCCGAGGCCGATCACCAGGAGGCCGTCCCCGGGGCGCGGATTCGCCACATTCAGCACCGCTCCCCCGCCGGTGAGAACGGCACAGCCGAACAGGGCCGCGACCTCTGGTGGCACGTCGTCGCCGACCGGCACCACCGAGGCGCGGTCCACCACGGCGTGCGTGGCGAACCCGGAGACGCCGAGGTGGTGCCGGATCGGCTCACCGGCGCGGGACAGATGGCCCGAATGGTGCAGCAGCTCACCCGCATTGTTGGTGTGCGTGCCCGCCGAGCAGGGCAGCTGCCCCTGCCGGTCACAGGCGTCGCACTGCTCGCAGCGGGGCAGGAAGGACATGACCACCCGCTGACCGGGCCGTACATCCCACACCCGTTCGCCCGTTGCGAGCACCGTGCCCGCGGCCTCGTGGCCGAGCAGCATGGGCAGGGGGCGCGGCCGATTGCCGTCCACCACACTGAGATCCGAGTGGCACACCCCGGCCGCCTCGATGGCGACCAGCACCTCGGTGGGGCCGGGGTCGCCCAATTCCAGCTCGCACACCGTGATCGGGCGCGAGCCGGCGAAGGGGCGCGGGCGGCCGCTCTGTTCGAGCACCGCCCCGGTGATGCGCATCAGATCTCGACCATCTGGTGGTCGCCCACGGTGCCGCCGAGGTAGCGCAGGTGGTCGGAGGAATCTCCGAGGCTGTGCTCGATGGCGGTGAGGCGGGCGGTGTAGTGGCCGACCGGGTATTCGGCGGTCATGCCGATGCCGCCGTGCATCTGGATGGCCTCCTGGCCGATGTGCCTGGCGGAGCGGCCGACTCGCAGTTTGGCGCGGGAGGCGACGACCGGATCGGCGACGCCGTCGGCCAGCGACATGGCGGCGTACATGCTCATGCCGCGCGCCAGCTCCAGGGAGACGTACATGTCGGCGGCGCGCTGGGTCAGCGTCTGGAAGGCGCGCAGTGGGACACCGAACTGCTTGCGCGTCTTCAGGTATTCGGTGGTGAGCCGCAGCGATTCCTCCATGGCGCCGATCGCCTCGGCGCACAGGGCGGCCTGCGCACCCGCGACAGCGGCGGATACCGCGCCGGAGACATCGGTCGGATCGCCGAGCAATTCGGCTGCGGCGCGGTCGAATTCGATGGTCGCGCCGCGCACGCCGTCGTGTCCGGTGTACGCGGTGCGGCGTACGCCCGCGGCTGTCGGATCGACCAGGAACAAGCCCACCGTCGTCTCGGCCGGACGGGGGTCGGTCGCCTCGATCGCGGAACTGCCGGGCAGGATCTCGCCGTTGCCGGCGAGCACGGCGCTGACGAGCAACAGTTCCGCGCAATCACCATGCGACACCGGGTGTTTGACGCCGGTGAGCGCCCAGCCGTCGGCGGTGCGCACGGCACGCGTGGCGAGTTCGGCCGCCGGCCAGCGCGTGCCGGGTTCGCCGTGGGCGAAGGCCACGCGCAGCTCGCCCTCGGCGATGCGGGGCAGCAGGCCCTTGCGCTGGGCGTCGGTGCCCGCCTGGGCGATGAGGCCGCCGGGCAGCAGGGCGCAGTCCAGCAGGGGTTCAGGGGCGAGGCGACGGCCGAGTTCGGTGAGGACGAGCATGGCCTCGATGGGGCCCGCGCCCATGCCGCCGTCCTCCTCGGCGAAAGTCAGGCCGAGCAGGCCGATTTCGGCGAAGGTACGCCACACGGCCGGGTCCCAGCCGAGCTCGGTGGCCACGATTTCGGCGCGGCGTTCGGGGGTGTAGGCGCGTTCGAGGACGTCGCGGACGGTGTCGCGCAACATTTCCTGTTCCGGGGTGAGATCGAAATCCATTGTGCTGCCTTACAGTCCGAGAATGGTGGAGGCGATGATGCCGCGCTGAACCTCGTTGGAGCCGCCGTAGATCGAGGTCTTGCGGTAGTTGAGGTAGGTGGCGGTGGAGCGACGGGCCCAATCCGGTTGTGCGCCTTCGCGGGCCAGGGAGTCGGGTCCGGCGATGTCGACGAACAGTTCGGTGACGGCCTGCTGCAGTTCGGTGCCGCGCAGTTTGAGGATCGAGGAGACCGGGTTGGGCTTGCCGTCGGCAGATCCGGCGGCCACCCGCAGCTGCACCAGTTCCAGTGCGAGCAGCTCGTTTTCGAGTTCGGCCACCCGGGTGGCGAAGATCGGATCGTCGAGCAGGGTGCCGTGGCCCAGGCGGGTCTGCTTGGCGTGCTCCTTGGCCAGCCACAGCCGCACCTTGGTCTGGCCGACGGCGGCGATGCCGGTGCGCTCGTTGCCGAGCAGGAACTTGGCGTAGGTCCAGCCCTGATTCTCTTCGCCCACAAGGTTTTCCGCAGGGACGCGGACGTTCTCCAGGAAGACCTCGTTGACCTCGTGGCAGCCGTCGATGAGCTGGATGGGCCGCACGGTCACGCCCGGGGTGTCCAGCGGGAACAACAGCATGGAGATGCCGGCCTGCTTCTTGGGCGCGTTCGGGTCGGTGCGCACCAGGCAGAAGATCCAGTCCGCGGATTGCGCGGCGGTGGTCCAGGTCTTCTGGCCGTTCACGATGTAGTGGTCGCCGTCGCGCACCGCGGTGGTGCGCAGCGAGGCCAGGTCGGATCCGGCCTCCGGCTCGGAAAACCCTTGGCACCACCAGATGTCGAGGTTGGCGGTGGCGGGCAGGAAGCGTTCCTTCAGCTCCTGCGAGCCGAAGTGCGCGATCACCGGCCCGATCATGTTGGCATTGAAGGTGAGTGGTTCGGGCACCGAGGCGAGCTGCATCTCGTCGTGCCAGATGTGGCGCTGGATGGGCGTCCAGTCGCGGCCGCCGAATTCCACCGGCCAGTTCGGCACCGCCAGCCCGTGCGCGTTGAGGATGCGCTGGGTGGTGACGATGTCGTCCTTGGTCAGCTCCTGTCCGTGCCGGGCGCGATTGCGGATGTCCTCGGGTATTTCGGTGCGGTAGAACGCGCGCAGCTCGTCGCGGAAGGCGAGCTCGTCGGCGGTGAGTGCCAATTGCATGGTCGGGTATGATACACAGAGTATTGAATGTCTCAAATAGCCATCGGGAGGACCTCGGGTGAACGACTCCACACTGGGCGTGGCCGAGCTCATCGCCGCCCGGCACCGAGCCGGCAGCCGGCCCGGACAGCGCGCCGACCGGCATCGGCTGGCCCTGGTCATCGAGGGCGGATCGTCCCGGGGCGCGTACTCGCACGGCATGGCCATGGCCCTCGAGGAACTCGGCGTACTGCCCTGTTTCGACGCCGTCTACGGCGCGTCCGCGGGTGCGCTCAATGCCGCGTGGCTGCTGTGCGGCCGGGCCGTGGCAGCACGCCGCGCCTGGAATCCCGAGGTCATCAATCGGGTGATCGCCCCGGCGCGCGCCCTGCGCGGCGGCCCGGTGGTGGATACGCACTACCTCGTGCACACCGTCTACGAGCGGCTGGTGCCGATGGATTTCCCCGCCATCCTCGCCAATCCGGTCACCTTCCACCCGATCGCCACCGATGCCGACACCGGCGCGGCGGTGGATCTGCATGCCGGACTGACCGATCCGGCCGCGGTGCAGGCCGCCCTGCGCGCCTCCACCTGCCTGCCCCTGCTGGCCGGTAAGCCCGTGCGCATCGGACAGCACCGCTATGTCGACGCCGGACTTTCCGAATCCGTGCCCATTCGAACGGCTTTGGCGCAGGGCGCGACCCGGGTGCTGGTGCTGCGCACCCGCCGTGCGGGCGAAACCGTCTCCGCGCCTTCCTATCTGGAGAATCGGGTGGTGGCGCGCTTCCTGTCCCGGCATGCGCCCGGCGCTGTCGAACCGTGGCTGTCCCGGGTCCACCGTCACCATCGTGACGAGGCCGATTTCGGCTCCGATCCGGCCGTAGCGCAGATCCGCCCGCCGCGCGGCGGCCCGGCCGTCGGCCGCACCACCCGCGACCCCGCCCTGCTGCGCCAGGCCCTCGACCTGGGTCACGCCGCGACCGTGCGGACGCTGGCCCCGCACCTGACCCCTATGCTTTCCGCGTGACGCGCAGCGAGGGAACCAGAGCTCCGGGCCGGCCGGCTTCGGCCAGCCGCGAGGATGTGCTGCGCGCCGCCATCGCCGTCTTCCTCGCCGGAAAACGCCTGGATGTCAATGCCATCGCCGCCCAGCTCGGCGTCGGCCGGGCCAGCATCTACCGCTGGTTCGGCTCCCGCGACGGCCTGCTCGGCGCGGCCATCGCCCATCAGCTGGAACGCATGATCGCCCATATCGAAAGCCGCTGCACGGCCACCGGCGGCGCGCGGCTCGAGCACATCCTGGACCGCACCGTCCACCTGCTGGTCGAAGACGATTCCCTGCGAACCTATTTCGACAACGAGTCCACCGCCGCCCTGCGCCTGGTCACCCGCAGCGACGGCCCGGTCCACCAGGCCGCCGTCCACCATGTCGAACAACTCATAGCCCGCGCCGAAACCGAGGGCTACCACCCACCCATAGACCGCGACACCCTCGCCTACGCCCTGGTCCGCCTGTGGGAGGCCTTCCTCTACAACGACGCCGTAGCCGGTTTCCGCGGCGACGGCGAACGCCTGCGCCAGGTCCAGAGCGCACTGCTGCGCGCGTGAACTCCGTCGCATCGTCCCCGCAATAGCGAACGCCCACCATTCCGAGTGGAATGGTGGGCGTCGTCACGCTCGGGAAATCAGGCCAAGCCCCACGCCTTCAGCAGGTAGGTGATGTTGGCGGCCAGCGCGGTCACGGAGTTCGCCAGGTCGAGCGCGGCGGAACCGAGATTGATAATCGGCATTGCGTTCTGCTTTCTAGTGGAGACCGTGGATCAGGGTCCAGCGTAGGCATTCGAAACTTGTTCGGCATCATGGTTTTTCCCACGCGGTTGATCCGAATGTGAGGTGGAACACAGGAATTGATCAGCGGATGCCCGGGGTTGCCGGGTCGTTCCCGATACAGCCGACGATGAAGCAGCCCGGGGGCCAGTCGGAGAAGGGCGGGTAGAGCGGCCGGCCGAGGCAGGTGAAGAGGTTGCAGCCCGGATAGGCGTCGGGGCCGATGCCGAGGGCGGCCAGGAAGGCGTCCGGGTTGGAGATCATCGGGTCGGTGACGCTGACGTCGGCCTTCTGGGTGTAGGGGCCCGGGTCGGGCATGAGCGGGTCGCGGAAGGCGGCGTTGATGGCGCGCAGGACGTCGTGCGGGAAGCTCACGGCGCCGCCGGGGATGGTGACGCCGGTCCAGCTGACCAGCAGGCCGAGGCTGGGGACGATGAAATTGTCCTGGCGCATCATGCCGGAGATCTGGATGGCATCGGAGGGCAGGCCGGGGAACAGGTCTTCGCAGCCGGCGCCGTTGACCACGAAAAGGTAGCCGTAGCAAGGGTGTTGCTCGGTGCCGGTGGTGGCCTGCTTCATGTATTCGCGCGAAACCACTTGATTCCCGGCCCAATTGCCGTAGTTGCCGACCAGCAGGCCCAGCTTGACGAAGTCGTCGGGCGGCAGGACGAGATGGGCGTAGCCGTAGGTGTTCCGGCTGCGGTCCCGGCCCCAGTAGTAGTCGCTCTTCGGAATTCCCAACGGGTCGAACAGTTTTCGCTGCGCGTATGCCTGAAAGTCCTCGCCGACGGCCTGCTGCACCACGTACACCAGGAGATCCACCGCCCGCTGGCTGTACTGCCACTGTGTGCCCTGCGGATGCAGGATGGGCATGGCCAGCGCCTGCGCCACCACATTCGGGTCCAGCTGCACCAGTCCGGTGATGCCCTCGGAGGCGACGGCCACCTTCATGCCGGAGGTCTCGGTGAGCAGACTGCGCACGGTGATCGCGCGATGGTCCGAATCCCCCAGTCCCGCAGGCAGATACCGCCCGATGGGGTCGTCCACGCTGAGCTTGCCCTCGTCGACGGCGATGCCGGTGACCAGCGACACCACGCTCTTGGTGCCGCTCCACAGATTCCATGCCGTCCCGCGGGTGCGCTCGGTGTTCGGGCCGTGGCCGATGAGGCAGTTGTTGCGGAAGATCTGCAGCGTGAATCGGGTCGGATCCGAGGCGAAGTCGATGGCTTTGCTCAGATCCGCCGAATCGATGCCCACCTCTTCTGGTGTCGCCGTTTCCGGCGTGCGCCCGGAACTGACCTGGCATTGCTTCTGCTCCGCCGCGCGGGCCTCGCCGCCACCCCCGATCAGCACCAGCGCCGCCGTCATCGCGGCCACCGCGAGGACCGTCACCGAACGAATCACACCCGCCTCCACTCCGAAGTCTCGTCGAGCACATCGGAATGCCGGTGCGGCCGTTATCTTTTCGTGACCCCCGACTTCTCGGGGCAGAATCTCTCGGGGCAGCGGGACTAGCGCGGCACGGGCACCGGGGCGGCCTGCCGTTCCCGGGGTACGAGCAGCAGGAGCAGGGCGAGCACCAGCCCGCCGCCGAATAGATACAACCCCCACGCGCCGGTCAGCAGGTCGCGGTAGTCGTCGCGCAGTTGGTCCCCGAAGCGCTCGTCCAGCCGCCAGATGAGAACGCCGAACAGCGCGAGCCCGCCGAGCACTCCGAGCCAGCCGATCGCCCGCGCCCCGGTCAGGGCGGCGATCAGGATGACACCGGCCACGCCCAGCAGCAGGACGGCCAGCGACATCACGATCGATGCCGACTGGCCGCCCACCTGCCCCAGGCTCAGGCCGGTGTCGAATCCCTCACGCAGATCGGAGAATCGGACATCGCGCGCGTCGACCGAGCCGACGAGCGGACCGAAAACCCCCACCGCCATGCCGATGGCGCAGGCGAACAACAGCAGGTGAACGAAAGTTCGCATACCTCCACGGTATTGCGCTTCGCACCGCGCCGACACAGGAGTTTGCTGTGAATCAGGGCGCGGGGGTGAAGACCCCGAAGTGGTTGCCGGAGGTGTCGCGCAGATGCGCGAAGACCAGACCGTTGGGTGTGGTCACCGGCGGCTGAATCGCCTTGCCGCCCAGCCGTTCCGTCTCGGCCACGGTGGCGGCGACATCGCGCACCAGCACCATGAAGATGGCGTGATTGGTGGTGGCGTCGTCCGCGTGATTCACGCCGCCGCTGGGGATCTCGCTGCCCGGGTAGTTGATCAGGTCGTAGCCGGGGGAATGCGGATCGGCGGCGAAATTCCAGCCGAACAGCTCACCGTAGAACTTCTTCGCGTCCTCCGGCTTGTCACTGCTGATCTGGAACCAGGACACGGTGTTGAAAGCGGGCGCGGTCATGAGGTCTCCTGAGGATCGGTTTCTCGCTTGCCCGACCACGATCGCTCCCGCAGGCGACAACCCTGTGTCGGTGTTTCCGGACGAATTTCCGGCACCGCCGTCACAGCGCGACCGGCAGCACCCGCATTTCCCGCGGCCCCTCCGGGAACCCGTCGCGCGAGCGCACCGGCGCGGGCAGATCGGTCAGGATGAGCACCCGCATCCGATCCAGCCGGAACACCCGGAACCCGTCGCGCAACCGGCACCACGCGATCAGATACCAGCCGTGCGTGCCGTTCACGAATTCCACCGGCTCGACCTCCCGCTCGCTGGCCTGCCCGTGCTGATCCAGATACGCGATCCGCAGCACCAGCCGCCGCTCGATGGCCTGCTCGATCAGCGGCGGTATCGCCGAGGGCTGCGGCACCTCCAGCACCCGCACCCGCGCCGCCAGATCCCGCGCCGCCGCCGCGTGCCGCTCGGGCATGGCGGCCACCACCTTGCGCAGCGCACTGCGCCCGGCCTGTTCGAACGGACCGCCCCGGCTGCGCGCCAAAGCCACGGCGAGCGCGACGGTTTCGGCGGCGGTGAAATTCAGCGGCGGCAGCGACATGCTCTTCTCCAGCGCGTATCCCCCGCGCCGCCCCACATCGGCGTAGATGGGGATCCCCGCCTGCTGCAGCGCGGCGATATCGCGCTCGATGGTCCGCAGGCTCACCCCATACCGTTCGGAGAGCTCCCGCGCCGTGCGCAGTCGCGGCGAAATCGCCCGCAACTCTTCGACGATCGCATACAACCGATCCGTCCGATTCACGCCGACACAGTAGACCCGGGCACCGACAAGAACGCGGCTCGAGATCTCCACCCGTGGGCGGTTCCGGCGGGCACGACCGCGAAATATCGTCGAATCCATGCAGAATGCCGTGGACAGTGTCGTCTCGGAGCCGCCCGCGATCGCGGGGGTGCGCCGTTCATTCGTCGAAGCGCGCGGGGTGCGCTTCCATGTGACCGAATCCGGGCCGGCGGACGGCCGGCCCGTGCTGGTGCTGCACGGGTGGCCGCAGCATCACTACGCGTATCGGGATCTGCTGGCGAATCCGCCGGAGGGACTGCGGATCATCGCGCCGGACCTGCCCGGCTACGGGTGGTCGGGTCCGGCGCCGCATCGCTGGGAGAAGGAAGAGGTCGCCGCGGATCTGCTCGCGCTGCTGGATGCGCTGGGAATCGGCAAGACCCTGCTGGTCGGGCACGACTGGGGTGGGTATGTCGGGTATCGGCTGGTCCTGCGGGAGCCGCAGCGGTTCGACGGATTCCTGGTGTTGAACATGGCGCATCCGTGGGCGCCACCGGGGGTGGTGGCGCGGCAGCTGTGGCGGTTCGCGCTGTATCAGCCCGCGGTGGCGGCGTTCGGAATGCCGCTGCAGCAGCGGACGCGGGTGCTGCACTGGCTGATCCGGACGGCGTTCACCGACCGGACCGCCGCAACTCCAGAGCTGACCAGCATTTTCGCCGATCGATTCCGGGATCCGGTGTGCGCGCGGGCCGCCACCGACACCTACCGCAGTTTCCTGCTGCGCGAAATGCCCCGGCTGAGCCGCAATCCCGAGCGCCGCCGCGCCACCGTTCCGATCCGGGCGCTGTTCGGCGTCGACGACGGCGCGGTGCACTACTCGCTGGCCGATCCGCGGACCGCGCGCGCCGACGACTACCGGCTCGTACCCGTCTCGGGCTGCGGGCATTTCATCGCCGACGAGCGGCCCGACCTGGTGCGCGCCCAGCTCGTCGCCCTGGCCGCCGAGACCGCTACCCGTTGAGGGCTTCCAGCGCCCGATCGATGTCGTCCTCGGTGTTGTAGAGGTGGCAGGACAGCCGGAGCCGGCCCGCGCGCATGGACCCGATCACCCGGGCGGCCGCCAGCCGATCGGTGGCCTCCGGGGTGACCGGTAGCGACACCACGGCCGAATTGCTCTCCGGCAGGCCGACTCCCGCGCGCAGCCGATTGGCGAGGGTGACATCGTGGGCGTGGATGGCCTCGATGCCGATGGCCTCGAGCAGGTCGAACGCGATCACCTGGCCGCGGAAGGCGGGCCAGGTGGGCGCGAGGTCCAGGCGCCGGGCGCCCTCGGCCAGGCGCAGCGGCGCGTCGTAGATGGTCTGCCACGGATCGAATCCGGCGTACCAGCCGGCGGCGAGCGGGCGCAGCGTGTCGAGGGCCTCGTCGGGCCCGGCGAGGTAGGCCGAGCCCTTCGGGCCGAGCAGCCACTTGTATCCGACGCTGACCAGGAAGTCGGCGCCGGTGTCGTGCACGGGGAACCAGCCGGCGGCCTGACTGACGTCGAACAGCACGCGCGCGCCGTGCGCCCGCGCCGCCGCGACCACCGCGGCCGTGTCGAGCACCCGGCCGTCCGCGGACTGCACCACCGAGGCGACGACCAGAGCGTCGTCCGGCCGCACCGCCGCGGCCAGCTCGTCGAGCGGCACCGTGCGCACCCGCAGGCCGGGCTTGGCGAGGAAAGGCCAGACGACCGAGGCGAATTCACCCTGCGGCAGCACCACGCCCGCGCCCTCGGGCAGGCTCTCGGCCACCAGTCCGATCAATTGCGACACCTGCGACCCGATGGCGACCTGCGCACCGTCCAGACCCACCAGCCTGCCGAAGGACGCCCGGCACGCGGTCACCAGCGCATCGACGTCCGGAATGGAGAAATCGCCGCGCACTCGCTCGTGCTCGGCCCGCGCGACCTCCTCGGCCACCGCGACGGGCAGCAGGCCGTGGCTGGCGGCATTGAGGAAAGTGACGGCGGGAGCGAAGGATTCGCGCACGGACGCCGGGAGCAGCGTGGTTTTCGGAACAGCTGTCATCACACCATGGTGGTGAGCGACGCCACGCCGCGACAAGATCCATCCTGGGGAAACTGGCCCGAAATGGGCATTTCCCGCCAAGGGTTGGACTTATACACCCGCGAGTGCGGCGGGTCACAGCGCCGCGCCGCAACCCCCGCGTGAATGTCTTGCTCTGTTCACCGGGTTGCTCTACGCTCCGGCCTTCGTGAGCACTGTCGCGGAGAGTGAACCGCAAAGAGATCGATTGCGGTGGGGGGCCATCACCGCGGTGGGAGTCATCGCCGGATATGTGGCGGTGCTGCTGGGCGATCCCCGGCATTTCTATACCGACGACACCGAGGCGCAGTACGCGCCCATGTGGATCGCACTGGGAAACCGGTTGCGGGAGGGCAACTTTCCGTGGCTCGTCCAGCACGAGTGGATGGCGGGCAACTACACCATCGAGGAGGCGGGCCTCTACAACCCGCCGCAATTGCTGATCCATCTGCTCGCCCCGTCCTTCGACAATCTGGCCGTGTACGCGACGGTGGTGAAGTTGATCTTCTCCATCATCGCGGCGCTGGGCGTCTATCGGATCTGTCTGGCGTACGGGGCCCGCACGCCGTGGGCGGCGGTCGCGGGCATCGCTTTTCCACTGAGCGGCTGGTACCTGTTCTTCGACGAGGCCAGCTGGGTGACCTGCCACACCGCCACCGCGTGGATGGTGCACGCCTGGGCCTCGGCCGTGCGGTACGCGCGCGGCCAGGGCAGCCCGGTGTCGCTGTTCGTCTATCTGTATCTGGCGTTGACGGTCCAATACGCGTTCCCCGCGGTGGAATCCGCGTTGATCATCGCGGCGGTGATCGCCGGTGAGTTCATCCATCAGCAGCGATGGCAGCCGTCGTTGCGGGTGGCCGGCGTGGCCGCCTGCGCGGCGCTGGCCTCGCTGCCCGCGAACCTGCCCGGCATTCTGTCCTCGCAGGTGACCTGGCGCGGCAATGCCCGCATCCACAACGACCCGTTCCTCACCGTGCCGTGGTCGGAGTCGCTCAATGCCAGCCTGCCCACCACCACACCGGCTTTCACCGCCTGGTGGGGGCATGTGCAGCCGCTGCCCATGGTGTACATCGCCTGGTTCCTGATTCCGGCGCTGGCCTTCATCGACTGGCGCAAGGCCGTGCACTCGGCGCGCGACTTCAGCGGGATCGGGCTGTTCGCGGTGGCGGCGCTGATGTGGACGGCCGGGCCGGGCGCCATCGGCCCGCTGCGCTGGCCCGCCCGAGTGCTGCCCATGCTGGCGCTGGCGCTGATCGTGCTGGTGTGCGTATTGCTCAGCCGCCATGGGGTTTTCCGGGTCTCGCGGAATCGGAATATCGCGGCCGCGGTCCTGATCGGGCTGCTGCTGGTGCGATCGGCTTCGGCGGCGCCGGATCTGGCCGCGAAGCATCTGCTGGCCGCGGCGGTGGTGGCGGCGCTGGGCGCGGGTGTGGTGTGGCTGGCGCGCACGCGCGGCATCGCACTCGCCTGCGCGCTGACCATTCTGGCGATGTTCCCGATCGCCTTCACTCAGGTGAAGACCGCGCCGTCGACGCCCATGTCGTACAACTTCCCGGAGCAGCGCTCCACCATGCGGGAGGCGTTCCCGGACTTCGAGGGCGTCACCCTGCAGCTGGCCGACCGCGCGATCCTGGGACCGGAGGATCGCAGTATCGATGCGGCATACGCCTCGCTGGCCATCGGCAATTACGCCAAGGCGCTGGAGCTCGACTATGTGAACGCCTACACGCCCATCGGTTTTCACACCTTCGCGGGCGTGCTCTGCATGGCGTGGGACGGCAGCACCTGCCCGGATGCCTACCGCCGCGCCTTCTCCCCCGAACCGTCCACGGGCCGCACCATCGTCGATCTGATGAAGGTGGATCGGGTGGTGCTGCATCGCGCCCAGTACCCGGACGCGGGCAATCAGCCCGCGCCCGACGGCTGGAAGTGGGTCGACTACCCCGGGCACGAGCGCTACATCTGGGTGCTGGAACGCACCGGCGGCCTGCTGTCCACCGTGAACGGCGATATCGCCGACACCAGAGGCGTTGCCGCCAAATCGGTTTCGAGTGACGACACGAGCAGCGTGCTGCGCGTGACCTCGGTGAACGGCGGGCGCGTGGTCTTCAACCGGCTGAACTGGCCCGGTTTCGAGATCACCCTCAATGGGGAGACGATCCCGCACACGAGCGTGGCCGAATCCTTCCTGGCGGTCGATATTCCGGCCGGGACCAAGGATTCCGAGCTGGTGGTGAGCTGGCAGCCGCCCGGCTTCGTCGGCGAGGTCTCGGCCGCGCTGGTGGGTGTCGCCGGCGTGGCCCTGCTGCAGCTGGCCTACCAGCGGCAGCGCCGCCGGGACGCCGACGAGACCGTGCCGCACGAACAGTCCGCGCCGGCGGAGCTGGAAACCACCGGCGTCTAGCCCGTACGGTGGAGATCGAATCCGCCCGCTCGGCCTGGGAGGCGTCCTGCGCAGCATCGTTCGTGTCTTTATTGTCGTGATAGCGCTGATCTGCGGTTCCGCACTGCTGCTGCCCACCGCGAGCGCCACCCCGACGGCGAATATCGACGACTGGTCGGCCCGCCGGATCGACGAGCTGCTCGCGGTGAAGGCCGCGGGAGGGGCGGGCAAGGGCGAGCTGCTCGAGGTGCTGTCCCGGCAGTTCCTCGGGACGCCGTACGGCGCGAACATGCTCGTCGGCTCCGCGTCCCAGCACGAGCAGCTGATCGTCGATCTGCGCGCGGTGGACTGCTTCACCCTGCTCGATTACGTGGAGGCCCTGAGCCGTTCGTCCAACCGCGACCAGTTCCTCACCAACCTGGTCGAGACCCGGTACGCGGGCGGCCGCGTGGACTTCGCGCAGCGCAAGCACTTCTTCACCGACTGGGCCCAGGTGCCGCGTGTGGCCGCCACCGACATCACCACCTCCCTGACCGGTGCGGCGGTGCCGGTGGCCAAGCGCCTGAACGCGAAAGCCGATGGCGGAACCTATCTTCCGGGCCTGCCGACGGTCGACCGCACGATCACCTACATCCCGTCCGGCGCGGTGGACGCCGGGGTGATCGCCGCGCTGCGCACGGGTGACTACATCGGCGCGTACGCGGACGCCCCGGGCCTGGACGTCACGCATGTCGGCCTGTTCGTCATGACCGCGAACGGCCCGGTCTTCCGCAACGCGTCCTCACTGGCCGCCAACAACCAGGTCGTCGACTCGGCCTTCAGCGATTACGTGGCCTCGGTCCCCGGCATCGTGGTGCTGCGCCCGCAGTAGGTCGCGCCTCAGGCGGGGGTGACGATCTGGATGAGGTTGCCGCAGGTGTCGTCGAAGACGGCGGTGGTGACCGGGCCTGCCGCGAACGGCTTCTGCGTGAAGGCGACGCCCAGGCCCTGCAGGCGATCGAATTCGGCCTGAACATCGGCGACCTAGAACGACGCGGCCGGGATGCCGTCGGCGACGAGGGCGTCCTTGGACTTGCCTGTCAATGGTCACGGTGGGCGGCGGCGCGGCGCAGGGCGGTCCGCGCGGCTCGGACGGCGGGGTGGGCGGCCATGCCGCGGCGGTAGGCGATGCGGGTGCGGCGGCGGGCATCGAGGGGTGTGAGGGTCACGGTGGGCGGCGGGGTGCGCGCGCCCAGTTCGGGCACGAGCGCCACCCCCGCACCGGCGGCCACCAACTCCAGGACGGCGTCGAAATCGTCCGCGTGATGACGGATGCGCGGGGTGAATCCCGCTGCCTGGCAGGCTCTTACGGTCATGGTGTGACACAGCGTGCCGGGTGTGCCCGCGATCCAGGATGTTTGGCGATGTCCGGCCAGGGACGAGTCGGAAAGGGCTGCCAGATAGATGGTTTCCTCCAGCAGCGGCTCGGTGTCCAGGGCCGCGCCCGGGTCGACCGGCACGTAGTCGTACTCCTGAATCAGCGCGATGTCGAGGGTTTCGGCGCGCAGCGCGTCGGGGGCGAGGGCCGGATCCAGTTCGGTCACGGTCAGTTCCAGCGCCGGATGCTCGGTGCTGAGGATGACCAGCGCCGGGGCCAGAATGGTGCGAATGGCCGTGGGGAAGGTGCCGATTCGCAGCGTCCCGGCGAGGGTGGTGCGGCCCTGCACGAGTTCGGCCGTGGCCTGTTCCAGGATCGCCAGGATCGATTCGGTATGGCCCACGAGCCCATGCGCGGCCGGGGTCAGCGTCACCCGCCGCCCGGTGCGCTCGAGCAGCGGCACCCCGGCCTCCCGCTCCAGGGCGGTCAGCTGTTGTGAGACCGCGGACGGGGTGTAGCTCAGGGCGTCGGCGACCGCGGCGATGGTCTCCCGGTGGGCGAGTTCGCGCAGCAGGCGCAGCTTGCGAATATCGAGCATCAGTTCAGCTTATGGTCGATGCCAGAAATGTGAACTGGTTCTTACGGTCGAATGCCGCGAAGCTCGTAGCCATGACGCTCTCAGGTCTCTTCGTCCCGCTCGTCACGCCCTTCGACACCGACGGCACCCTCGCCGCCGACGCCCTGGAACGGCTCGCCTGCGACATCCTCGCCGACGGGGCCACCGGCCTGGTCGCGCTGGGCACCACCGCCGAGGCCGCCATGCTCACCGACGCGGAACGCACGCAGGTGATCGACCTCTGCGTGCGGGTGTGCCGGGAACACAACGCGCCCTTGATCGTCGGCGCGGGCACCAATGCCACCGCCGCCTCGCTGGAGGCGGTCGGGCGACTGCGGGACGGCATCACGGCCGCGCTCACCGTCGTGCCGTACTACACCCGCCCCACCGAAGCGGGCGTGCTCGAACACTTCCGGCGCGTGGCCGCCGCCAGCCCGGTGCCGCTGGTCGTCTACAACATTCCGTACCGCACCGGCCGCACGCTGAGCACGGAAACCCTGCTGGCCCTTGCGGATATCCCGAACATCGCCGGCGTGAAGCACGCGGTCGGCGCGCTCGACGACACCACCATCGAGTTGATGGCCGCTCGCCCAGCCGATTTCGCCGTCCTCGCGGGCGACGACCTGTACGCCGCTCCCCTGCTCGCTCTCGGCGCGCCGGGAGCCATTCTCGCCACCGCCATCGTGGCGACCGGCGCGTACGCGAGCCTGGTCAGCACCTGGCAGGACGGCCCGATCGGCAAGGCCCGCGACCTGAGCAACCGCCTGGCCCCGATCGCCACGGCCCTGTTCGCCGAGCCCAATCCCACCGTCATCAAAGCCGTTCTGGCAGCACAGGGCCGGATTCCGACCCCGACGGTCCGGCTCCCGCTGCTGCCCGCCGAGGAGGCTTCCACCGCCGCAGCCCTCGCCGCGCTCGAGCGTCTCGCCGCGCAATAAACACGCGACCCGCGCCGAGGGACTCACTAGGGTTCTGGGCTATGAAGACTCCCAGCCAACTCTTGCGGGATCGTCTGACGCCGGCCTTCGGCACTGTGGCAGGCGTACCCGTCGATCCGATCGTGCAGCGTTCGCAGCATGCGGACTACCAGGCCAATGGCACGCTGGCGCTGGCGCGACGACTGGGAGCCGATCCGCGAGAGCTGGCGGATCGCATTCTCGCCGAGGCGGATCTGTCCGGTGTGGTCAGCGCCGCCGAGGTATCGGGCCCGGGATTCATCAACCTCACGCTCGCCGATGAGGTGATCGGCGCGCTGGCCGGTGCCGCGCTGGCCGACGACCGGATCGGCGTACCGCGCGCCGCACGGCCCGACACCGTGGTCGTCGACTACTCCGCGCCGAATGTGGCCAAGGAAATGCATGTGGGGCATCTGCGGTCGACCGTGATCGGGGATGCGGCCGTGCGCGTGCTGGAATGGGCCGGGCACCGGGTGATCAAGCGGAATCACCTGGGCGACTGGGGAACGCCCTTCGGCATGCTCATCGAGCACCTGCTCGATATCGGGGAGGGTGAAGCGGCCCACGAACTCTCGGTCGGCGATCTGAACGGCTTCTACACCGCCGCGCGCCGGAAGTTCGATGCCGACGACGGCTTCAAGGAGCGGGCACGGCAGCGGGTCGTGCTGTTGCAGGGCGGGGACGAGGCGACGCTGCGGCTGTGGCACCTGCTCGTCGGAGAATCCAAGCGGTACTTCGTCTCGGTGTACGAACTGCTCGGGGTGCGGTTGACCGACGCCGATTTCGTCGGCGAATCCGCCTACAACGACGAATTGCAGCCGGTGGTCGAGGAACTCGACAAGCTCGGGCTCATCCAGATCAGCGATGGCGCGAAATGTGTTTTCCCGGAGGGGTTCACCGGGCGCGACGGCACCCCGCTGCCCTTGATCGTGCAGAAGTCCGATGGTGGTTTCGGTTATGCGGCAACCGATCTCGCCGCCATCCGCAACCGGCTCCGCGATCTGGACGCCACCCGGCTGCTGTACGTGGTGGGCGTACCGCAGCGGCAGCACTTCGAGATGGTGTTCGCCACCGCCCGCGCCGCCGGGTGGCTCACCTCGCAGGCCCGGGCGGAGCACGTCGGATTCGGCTCCGTGCTGGGCGCGGACGGCAAGGTGCTGCGCAGCCGCGCCGGGGGCACGTTCAAACTCGTCGACCTGCTCGGCGAGGCCGTCGACCGCGCCAATACCGTTGTCTCGGAGAAAAATCCGGATCTGGCGGCGGCGATCCGCACGGAGATCGCCGAACAGGTCGGCATGGGTGCGGTCAAGTACGCCGACCTGTCCACCGATCGCGTGCGCGACTACGTCTTCGACTTCGACCGCATGCTGGCGCTCGACGGCAATACCGCGCCCTACCTCCAGTACGCGCACGCCCGGATCAAGAGCGTCTTCCGGCGCGGGGATGTGGCCCCGGTGCGCGACGGCTCCCCGGTGCTGATCACCGAGACCGCCGAACGCGCACTGGCCTTGGAACTGCTGAGCTTCCCGGATGTCCTGGCCGATGTGGTGGAGACCCTGGAGTTCCATCGCCTGGCGCACTATCTGTTCGGCGTCGCGACGACCTTCACCGGCTTCTACGAGAAGTGCCCGATCCTGAAGGCCGAGACCCCGGCCCTGCGCGAGAGTCGTTTGGCGCTCACCGATCTCACGGCCCGCGTCCTCGAGACGGGTCTGGATCTGCTGGGAATCGCCGCGCCGGCACGGATGTAGCCGACTACGACGCGGCCTGCGCGGGGATCTGCGCACCGTCGAGCTGACGCAGCAGCTCGGCGGTGGTCAGCACCGCGCCGCAGCGCCGCGCGGTGTAGTTGAGCGCCATGACGTGTTCCTCGCGGCTGAAGTCGGCGGTGGCGTCCAGCGCCAGGAACGGCCGCACATCGCTCATGAAAGCCTCTGCGGCACTGAGCATGCAGCCCATGTGGGTGTAGACGCCGGTCACCATGAGATGGTCGCGGTTGTAGTAGCCGAGCAGCTCCCGCAGGTCGGTGCGCTGAAAGGCCGAGTACCGCCATTTGGTGACCTGGATGTCGCGCTCGTCCGGGCGCAGTTCGGCGATCACCTCGGTGTCGGGGCCGTGCTGCATGCCGGTCCCCCAGAAGTCGGCGAGGATGCCGCGCCGCGAGGGGTGCTGGTTGCCCGGCTGCATGGTGTAGATCACCGGAATTCCCAACTCGTGGCAGCGGTTTCGCAGTCGCGCGATATTGGCGATCAGCGTGCGTGCGGGTTCCTGCTCGGCGTCGTAGGCCGACAGGAAGTACTGCTGCATATCGTGGATGAGCAGGGCGGTGCGGGCCGGTTCGACGGTCCACGGCACCTGATTGCCGGCCACCTCGTCCAGGGTGGGCATGGCGTAGGGCGCGATCGGGGGGATGGGCACGGGGTAGCTCCGGTTCGTCGTATGCGTTGGTGACGTCGGCCGATGGCCGGAAAGCGGTGTCGGGCAGCCGATCAGGCGACCGTGACCGGGAGGGAAATGCCGAGCGGGCGCAGGATGCGCTGGAATTTGGCGGTGGTCTCGGCCAATTCGGCGGCGGGATCGGATTCGGCGACGATGCCGCCGCCCGCGTGCGCGAGCAGGCTGCGGCCGTCGGCGGCGAGTTCGGCGCAGCGGATGCTGACCATCCATTCACCATTGCCGTCGGCATCGCACCAGCCGACCGCGCCCGCGTAGAAGCCGCGGTCACCTTCGAGTTCGGTGATGAGCCGGGCGGCCTCGGCGGTGGGCGTCCCGCAGATCGCGGGTGTCGGATGCAGTGCCGCCGCCAGTTCCAGTGCCGACGGCCCGTCGGCGCGCACGGTGGCGGTGATCGGCGTCCCGAGATGCCACATTTCCGGGGTGCTGGTGAGTTCCGGTGCGGGCGTGTGCACTTCGGCGCAGCGATCACGCAGCACCGCGCTCACCTGATCGACCACATACCGATGCTCGTGCTGATCCTTCGACGACCCGAGCAGTGTCCGCGCGACCTCCCGATCCACCCGCTCATCCTCCGGATTGCGCCGCGCCGACCCGGCCAGCGGATAACTCAGCACCTCCGCGCCGTCCCGTCGGACCAGAATCTCCGGACTGGACCCGACCAGGTGCCGTCCGGCGAACCGCCCGCCCGCGGCGGAGAGGTCCACGAGAAAGCCATTGCCCATCGGATCGGTCGACACCAGCCGATCGAGGATCTCCACCGGCCGCACACGCTGCGCCGCCAGAGCCCGAATAGAGCGGGCCAGCACCACCTTCCGAATCGGATGCGCCGGATCCCGCAGCAGCCGAACCGCTTCGGCCACCCGCCGCACATGCACCTCCGGATCCGGTAGTGCCGCAGCGAATTCGAATGCCGGTCGGGCCGCAGCCGAAGCCCCGTACGCGGCCTCTTCCACCGATACCGACTCCGGCGACCACAGGGCGACGGGCGCGCCGGGGGCGAAAGGCAGCGCACCGACAATGTGGCTGACCTCGCCGCCGCGCATCGCACTGACCGCTTCCGCCGGTGAGCGGAAGGTACGCCCGGCCCCGCGCGCGACCACGGTCCGATAGGGCCGGGCGAGGATAAAGGCAGGATCCGGCTCCGCTGCTGCGGCGAGTTCCGTAGGGATGGAATGGCTTCCGCCCGCCATCTTGGCTCCTTCTGATAGTGACAACGGCTGATCGCGGAACACCCGATGCACGCCGGGCATCGGGCGGCTGCGCCCGTAAATCGCGGACGGCAGCCGGGGGATTCACATGTCGAGCGTCGCGCCGCCATCGACGCGCAGGTCATGCATGGTGATGTGACGCGCTTCGTCAGAGAGCAGGAAGCGCACGGCCGCAGCGATGTCGGTGGGATCGGCGATGCGCCGCAGGGGGATTCCGAGCCGGAACCCCTCCGGATCGCCGTGCAGCAGACTCGCCTGCGCGGCCGAGTCGAGCGGCCCGGGGACGACGGCCGCCGCCTCCGCGCGCTCCGTCTCTGCGGCGACGTACAGGCCGCGCAGCATGGCGGTATCGGTGGAACCCGGGGAGACGAGGTTGACGCGTACGCCGTGGGGCGCGACCTGAAGGGCCAGGGCGCGGGTGTAGGCGGTGGCCGCGGCTTTGGACGCGCAGTAGGCCGCCATTCCCAGGCGGGGTGTGCTCGCCGCATTCGAGGAGACGACCACGATGGCTCCCCGTCCGGCGGCAGCCATATCGCGGGCGGCGCGCTGGATGACGTGCATGGTGCCCGTGGCATTGACGGCGAAGCTGCGCTGCCAGGCTTCGGAGGTGATCTCCAGCGCGGCACCGGGATCCATGACGCCTGCGGCGTGCGCCAGCGCGTCGACCCGGCCGTGCTCGGCGGTGAGCCGGTCGAAGGCGTCGTGCACCGACTTCCGGTCGGCCACGTCCACTTCCGTGGCGGACACGGATACTCCTGTGCGCCGGGCGATTTCGTTCGCCACCGCATGAACCTGCGGATCGCGATCCCACAGTGCCAGTGCTCGTGCGCCGGGTGCGAGGGCGGCGGCCGTCGCTGCTCCGATGCCCGCTGCCGCCCCGGTGACGACGACCACGCGCTCAACCGAATCGATCATGCGCATAAGGTTAGCCTAACCTGATAAGAATGTGGGGCGCTCCATTCTTCCCGCATCCGGGGAGCGCCGATCATTCCCCCGAAAAGAGGTGTCCCACAATGCCATCGACCGTGCTCACGGGCTTCACACCGTGGCCGGAGGCCGCGGCGCAGCGCTATCGCGAACTCGGCTGCTGGACCGGAAAGACCTTCGGCGACCTGCTGACCGCGCGGGCCGCCGCCACTCCGCAGGCCATTGCCGTCGTCGACGACACGCATCGCTGGACCTATGCCGAACTCGATCGGCGCTCGCGCTCGCTCGCCACCGGGCTGGCGCGACTCGGAATCGCCCGGCGAGACCGGGTTCTCGTGCAGCTGCCCAATCGCGCCGAATTCGTGGAGGTGATCTTCGCGCTGTTCCGGCTGGGTGCGCTGCCGGTGTTCTGCCTGCCCGCGCATCGGCAGGCGGAGCTGGTGCCGATCGCCACCGCCAGCGCGGCCACCGCCGTGATCACCTGCGGGATGCACCAGCGGTTCGACTACGCGGCGCTGGCGGATGCGGTTCGTGCGCAGGTGGATTCGCTGCGGCACATCCTGGTGGTCACCGACGACGCCGCAGCCGCCCTGCCGGAGGGCGCACGGGATCTCGCCGAGTTCCGGGACGAGCCCGGTGAACTGCCCATGCTCGATGCGAGCGAGGTGGCCTTCCTGCAACTGTCCGGTGGCAGCACCGGAATTCCGAAGCTCATCCCCCGCACCCACGACGACTATCTGTTCAGCGTGCGGCGCAGCGCGGAGCTCTGCGAGCTCGACGCCGACACCGTGTACCTGGCGACTCTGCCTGTCGCACACAACTTTCCGATGAGTTCGCCGGGCATTCTCGGTGCGCTGTGGGCGGGCGGCACCGTGGCCATGACCCCGGATCCGACCCCGGCCACCGCGTTCGCCGCCATCGAGAAGTTCGGGGTGACCATCACCGGTCTGGTGCCGCCGCTGGCGCGACTGTGGGTGGAACGCGCCGAAAAGGGCGATACGCCGGACCTTTCCAGCCTGCGCGTGGTGCAGGTCGGCGGCGCGCGCTGCCAGGAGGAGCTGGCGCGGCGCGTCGGCCCGGCGCTCGGCGTGACGCTCCAGCAGGTGTTCGGCATGGCCGAGGGCCTGGTTTGCTATACGCGCCTGGATGATCCGATCGAGGTGGTGATCGCGACCCAGGGCCGCCCCATGTCGGAATTCGACGAGTTCAAGGCCGTCGACGACGAGGGAAACGAGGTGCCGCCGGGCGCCGACGGCAATCTGATCACGCAGGGCCCGTACACGATTCGCGGCTACTTCGACAATGCGGAGGCCAATGCCCGCAGCTTCACCGCCGACGGCTGGTACCGCACCGGCGATATCGTGCGCATCCGCCCGGACGGCAATCTGGTGGTGCAGGGCCGCGCCGGCGACTGGGTGAACCGCGGCGGCGAGAAGGTCTCCGCCGAGGAGCTCGAAGCCCACCTGCTGGAGCATCCCGGCATCCGCGACGTCATCATCATCGGCTCCCCGGATCCGGTGCTCGGACAGCGCATCTCCGCCTTCGTCCAGCCCGCCGATCCGGCGCACAAGCCCACGCTGACCACCGTGCGCGCCTTCGTGCGCGAGCGCGGTGTGGCGGCCTGGAAGATGCCGGACTCGGTGGTCGTCGTGGACGAGTTCCCGGAGACCGGCGTGGGCAAGACCAGCCGCAAGGAACTGCGGCGGTTGCTCGCCGAAGGCGCACACCTGAAGTGACTTGAAAAGTGACGCGGCGGCATCGGAAGACGATTCAGACACCGCCGCACCACCACTCCTCATGAGAGCGCTTCGATCCAGGAGCTCAGCACGGGATCGGAAGCCAGCGTGGGGAAGTCGATGTGCTCGTAGCCCGCGGCGCGCCACTTCTCCACCAGCGACATGATGCGCACCGAATCCAGTCCGGCGTCGAGCAGGTTGGCGTCGCCGGTCAGTTCGGCCGGATCCACGCCCAGCGCCGTTGCCACATCGGCGATCACGCGGTCGGCCAGGGCGGTGTTCTCGTCGGTCATGGTCGTCCTCACTCGTCTCGGTCGTAATCGGCGATGCCGCGCTTCCAATACCCGGCGATCAGGCTGTCCTTCGGGCCGACGCCGAGGTCGGTGCGCACCCAGCTACGCAGCGGCTTGAGCACCCCCGCCTCACCGGCCAGCCACACGTAGAGCCGTTCTCCGGCAACGGGTTCGATGGCCCGCAACGTCTTCTCGAAGGCGTCGCCGGTCCCGGCTTCGGCGTCACCGCGATGCACCCAGTGCACCTCGACACCGGCGGGGGCGTCGATCTCGATCTCCTCTTCCGGGCCGCGCACCTCGATGACCGCCCATCCGGCGGCCTCGCGCGGCAGCCATTCCAGCCAGCGCGCGATGGCGGGCAGGGCGGTGAGGTCACCGGCCAGCAGGTACTTGTCGTAGGTCTTGGGGACCACGACGCCCCCGGGTGGTCCCGCGATATGAATCCTGCTGCCGGGCTTCACCTTCAGCGCCCAGTCGGAGGCGAGGCCGCCCGGGTGGATGGCGAAGTCGATATCGAGTTCGCGATCCTCCTTACTGAACCGGCGCACGGTGTACTCGCGTGAGACCGGTCGCGGCGAACCCCATTCCAGCGACAGCCCGTCCTTCTTCGGCAGGCGCAATACGCCCTCGTCATCCGGAAATATCAGGCGCACATGCTCATCCGGCACATAGCTGTGGAATCCGGCGAGGTCCTCCCCGGTGAAGGTGATGCGCAGCAGTCCGGCCCCCACCTGCACGGTGCGGGCCACCTCCACATCACACAGTCCGATCGGATAGCCGACCTTGGCCCCGTGCTCACCCGAGAGCACCTCGTCGATGCGTTCGGCGTAGGCGGCACGATCCATCAGGGCTTCTCCTTTCCCAACAGGGGCGCGGCGGCGAGCGCCGTCACCGCGCCGAGTACCAGTACGGACAGCCCGTAGACCACGAGAGCGGTTCCGGGCGCGAAGAATTGGCCGACGATGCCCGCCACCATGGAGCCGACGGCGGTGCCGGTGACGGCCTGCACCATGAGCAGGCCGGACACGCGGCCGCGCAGTTCGTCGGGCGCGTGCTGCTGTAGGACGGTGAAGCGCAGCACCATGCTGATGGCGCGGGCCGTACCGAACCCGGCCAGACCGAGGAAGACCACGGCGGCGTTCGGCACCAGTCCGGCCACGATCACGCCGATCGGCATGAGCGCCAGCGAGATCAGCAGGGCGCGACCGGGTGTGCTGCTGCGGCCGATCCAGCCACTGGTCAACGATCCGAGCACTGCGCCCGCACCGGGTGCGGCGTAGAGCAGGCCGAGAGTCGTTTCCCCCGCACCCAATTCGTGTTCGGCCAGCGCCGGCAGCAGCACCAGCGGCCCGCTCACCAGCATGGCGATCAGGCCGGTCACAAGGGCCGCTCGAATAACCCTGTGCTGCATGGCGAATCGGATGCCGATGGCGAGTTCCCGCAGCGGATGCTGAATGTCGCGGGCGGGCGGCGGTTGCGGCCCGAGTGCACGAATCAGCGTCACGGTGGCGACGGTGGCGGCGGCGGTGATGAAATACGCCGCTCCGACACCGGTTTTCGCGATGAGCAGCCCGGCGACGGCCGGGGTGATCATGGTGCCCAGATCGGAGGTCAGCGCGGTCAGCGCACCTGCGGCGGCCACCTTCTCGCGGCCGACCAGCATGGGCACCAGGGCCATCATCGCCGACCCGCTGACCCCGCCCGCGAGACCGTCCACCACGCCCGCGGCGTAGATGACGGCCAGTTGCGGCTCCGGCAGCAGGGCATTGATCCCGAGCGCGAGAAAGCCGAAACCCGCTGCGCTGCGCGACCATTGAATGACGGTGCGCCGGTCGTACCGGTCCGCGATCACCCCGCCCGCCAGCGAACCGGCGAACAGGGCGACCGCGGTGACCGTGGTGACGCCGGCGACGTGCAGGGACGATCCGGTGAGCTGGTAGACCTGCACGGGCAGGGCCACCATGAGCAGGCCGATCCCGAGCACCGACACCAGCCGGGCCGCGAAGGCGCACCGGAATTCCCGGCTCGCCCGCAGCGGCGAGGTGTCGATGAGCAGGCCGCCGACCGCTGTCACTTGAAGCGCTCCCCGAGCAGGTCGAGGGTGGCCATGGCATTGCGGTAGTCGGGGCGCTGGCTGGTGGCGGGCAGCTCGTACACCTTGCCGGCCTGGAAGGCGGGCAGCTTGGCCATGATCGGATCGGTCTTCAGCTGATCGATGGTGCGACCGCCGTCGAGCGTGATCACGAACAGGCCGGGCGCGTCCACCACGGTGGTGAGCAGTTCGGGGCTGAACACCACCCAGTCCGCGGCGGCGGCGCGAGTCGGGTTGCCCGCCTTGGCCTCCACCTTGTCGTCGACGGTGAAGCCGACCTCGGTCAGCAGCCCGGCCAGCGGGGTGACGGGAGCGATGAGCGTCGGCTTGTTGTCCTTGCGGGACTGGTACACCGACACCGCGCCCTGCGGCACCTTGATGCTCGCCTTGACCTGCTCGACCTTGTCGTTGTACTTGCTGATCAGCCCGTCCACCTTCGCCGACTGGTTGACCCCGTCGGCCACGGCCTTCAGCATGTCCTGCCAGTTGGTGAGCTTGGCGGAGATCAGCACGGTCGGGGCGATGGCGGTCAGCTTGTCGTAGCTGTCGATGGTCTGCTGGCCCGGGTAGCCCTGGCCGCCGCCGATGATCAGATCCGGCTGCTGCGCGGCGATGAACTCCAGATTGAGATTGTCACCGGAGGGCACCACCACGGTGCCCTGCGCCTGCGCGTCGGCCGACCAGGCGGACGGGAACTCCCCCGGCTTCAGGGTCACGCCCAGCACCCGCGGGTCCGCGGCCTTCACCTTCGCACCGAGGTCGTAGAGGTATCCGGCGAGCGAGCCATTGAGGACGACGATGCGCTGCGGGTCGGCGGGCACGGTGATCGCGCCCTTTTCGGTCTGCACCTCCCGGGTACCGGACTTGCCCGAATCGTCGGTGGTGGAACTGCTACAGCCCGCGACCACCGCGACGAGCGCGAGAATCAGCAGGGCGACGGCGGCGCGCACGCGAGCCGTCATGCGGTACAGCGACATTGCAGGGGTTACTTTCTTTCTTGTTGGGGGAACGCTCAGGCGCCGATCGCGGGATCGGCGTCGAGCAACGCGGCGACCTCGGTCCACCCGGTGGGGGACACGATGTCGAAGTGCGAATAGGGCAGCCGCCGGACCACCAGGCGGGCGTCCACGGCGAGCCAGCCGTCGAGCTGAGCGCGGGTGCGGGCGGGCACGGTGCCGTCATCGGCGGCGAACAGGGCCATCCGGCCGCGATAGTCCGGTGCGCCGGAGCGGGTGACCATGCCGAGCAGCGCGGTGGCCGCGGTGCGGATGGCATCCGCCAGTTCCGGTGCGTCACCGGGCATTTCCGGAATCAGTCGATCCAGCTCAGCGGGGTCCGACAGTGCGCGGGTGGCCCGATCGGTGAGATTGGCCAGCGGATGCGAATCGATCAGCCCGACATAGGCGATCGACTCCCCCTCGGCCTCGAGCAGCGCCGCCATCGCGTGAACGATATTGCCGCCCAGCGAATATCCGAGCAGGTGATACGGGCCGTGCGGCTGGATGCCGCGAATGGTCGCCAGGTAGTGCCGCGCCAACTCGTCCAGTGATTCGGCGTGGAAGCCTTTGTCGCTCAACGTCGGGAGCTGAAGCCCGATGATCGGCCGATCCGCGCGCAACAGCCGAGCCAGCGGCCCGAACTGCCAGGCCGTGCCGCCCACCGGATGCACACAGAACAGGGGCGAGCCGGTCCCACTCGCGCGCACTGTCAGCACATGGTCGAGCCGACTTCCCAGCAGCGCAAGCCCTTCCGCGCCGCTGTCGCTGTCGGCGTGTGAGCTCTCGAGCTCGGCGATACGGGTGGCCAGCGCACGCGGGGTCGGCGCGGCGAAGACATCATCGAGCACCACCGCGAACCCCGCCCGGCGCAGCCTGCCGACCAGCCGGACGGCGGTCAGCGAATGCCCTCCGGCAGCGAAGAAGTCATCCTCCGCGCCGATGTCGTCGACCGCCAGCACCGCGGCCATCGCGTCGCACAGAGCCGCCACCCTCGTCATCCCGGCGTGCTTGTGGCCGGGATCCACTCCCGCAGCGACCGCGCCGGACTGGGTGGATTCCGGCCAAGAACACGCCGGAATGACGGGGCTGGGTTGATCGCCGACCTCGCGGACAACCTCCGCTCCCGCACCGTCCCGCATTCCGGGAGCCACTGCCGCAGCAGCCGGTGCGGGCAGAGCCTTGCGGTCGATCTTCTCGCTGGCCGTGCGCGGGATCTCGTCGAGCACCAGGTATGCCGATGGAATCATGTACGCGGGCAGCGTATTTCGCAGCTCGTCCGCGACTGCCTCGGTGTCGACGGTGATGCCGGAGCGGGCGATGAGATAGGCGACCAGGCGCTGATCGCCCGGGGTGTCCTCGCGCAGCAGCACGACCGCCTGGGCGACGCCGGCGCAGCCCAGCAGGGCCGCTTCGATATCGCCGAGTTCGATGCGCTGGCCGCGTAGTTTGATCTGGCTGTCGCTGCGGCCGACGTACTCCAGCTCGCCGTCGGGGTTCCACTTCACCAGGTCGCCGGTGCGGTACATGCGGGCACCGTGGTCGTACGGGTCGGCGATGAAGGCGGCACAGCTCAGGTCGGGGCGGGCCAGGTAGCCGCGCGCCAGCTGCTCGCCCGTCAGGTAGAGCTCGCCGATGGTTCCCGCCGCGACCGGGCGCAGGCGTTCGTCGAGCACGCGGACGCCGGATCCATTGGCGGGCTTGCCGATCGGCACGGATCCGGTATCGAGGTCGGTGGTCTCGTGGTAGGTGAGCGCCACGGCGGCCTCGGTCGGGCCGTACAGGTTGTTCACGCTCGCACTGGTCAGGGCACGCACGCGGTGCGCGGTCGCCGGGGGCAGCGCCTCGCCGCCGGTGATCACACAGCGCAGCGCGGTACAGCCGGACAGGTCGGTCTCCTCGGCGAGCACGGTGAGCATGGACGTGGTCATCTGGACCACGGTCACCTGCTCGTCGCGCATGAGTTCGGCCTGGTAGTACGGGTCCTTGTGGCCGTTCTCGCGGGTCAGCACGATGCGCGCGCCGACGTGCAACGGCAGGAACAGTTCCAGCAGGGACGCGTCGAAGATCGCCGGGGTGCGGTACAGCACGGTGTCTCCGGGGCCGAAACTCTGGCGGCGCTGGAGCCAGTCGAAGGTGTTCACGATGGCCGCGTGGGTGACGGTCACGCCCTTGGGGACGCCGGTGGAGCCGGAGGTGAACAGCAGGTAGGCGGTATTGCCGGGGCGCAGTGGCGCGCGGCGCTCCGCGTCGGTGACGGGCGCGTCCGAGAAACCGCCGCTCGCCAGACCGTCGAGCGTGCGGAGAACCAGTGCGGGAGCAGCGGTTTCGAGGATTTGCGCGATCCGCTGGGCGGGCTGTTCGGGATCCACCGGCAGGTACACGCCACCTGCCCGGATGATCGCGTGCGCGGCGATCACCGAATCCACGGTGCGGGGCATGGCCGCCGCGACCACGGTCTCGGGCCCGACGCCCTGTGTGATGAGCAGGCGCGCAAGGCGATTCGCCCGAGCGTCGAAGTCACGGTAGTCGATGGTCTCGCCCGCCGCGGTGATCGCGGGGGCGGCGGGATCGACGGTTCGGCCCCAGTCCGCGAGAGTCCTTCCGCGCGTGTCCCTTCGGTCGGTTCGCTCGATTACGGAGGCGACCGTGGCGTCCGGGTTCGCCGCGATAGCGGCGAGCACCGTGCCCAGTCGCTCCGCCAGCGAGGTGGCCGCATTCTCCGGCACGGCGGCCGGATCATGGTGCAGCAGCAGCTCGAACCGCTCCCCCGGCCGTGCGGTGACGGTGATCGGGAAGTGCGTGCGGCTGTGCACGGCCACGCCCGCGACCCGCACGTCATGCGTATCGGGCTGTCCCAGACCGGATTTGGGGAAATTCTCGAAGACCACGAGCGTGTCGAACAACCGGCCCAGCCCGGCCGCGCCTTCGACAGTCGCGAGGCCGAGGTAGCCGTGCGCCTGCATGTCGAAGGTGGTCTGCTGGAAGTCGCCGAGCTGTTCCACCAGCGTCCGGCCGGTGTCCAGCCGCAGCCGCACCGGCACCGTATTGCTGAACAGCCCAACGGTTTTCTCGACATCCGCTAGCTCCGCCGGCCGCCCGGAGATGACCGCGCCGAACACCACATCGGTCCGCCCGAGATGCTCGCCCAGCACCATCGACCACGCGCCTTGCAGCAGCGTGTTCATGGTCAGCCCGTGCTCGCGGCCGAGCCCTTCCAATGCGGCGGCAGTGCTCTCCGACACCGCAACTCGCAGCCCGGCAGCCGTCGACCGCCGCCCCGCGAGACCGACCACCGTCGGTGCGGACAGCCCGTCGAGATAGCTCCGCCACCGCTGCACCGCCGACGCGGTATCACGCGCACCGAGCCAGCTCAGATAGTTGCCGTAATACCCTGGAGCAGGCAGTTTTTCGCCTTCTCCGTGGTACAGCGCGAGTGTCTCGCGCAACATGATCGGCACCGACCACCCGTCCGCCAGCAGATGATGCGCGATGAGCACCAGTCGCTGCGAGGTCTCGCTCATCCGGATGAACAGCACCCGCACCAGCGGTGGATCGGCGACGTCGAAGCTCTCCGCACCGGCGCTCCGCTCCAGCTCCGCCGCGGCCCCGGTCGCCTCCTCGGCCGCGAGACCACGCAAATCCGCTACGCGCCAGGATGATCGAGGTGTGACCGGCACAACCTGGACCGGCTGGTCGAAGTCCTCGTAGCTGAACGCCGCACCGAGGTTGGGATGCCGCGCCAGCATTGCTTCGAACGCCGCACCCAGCCGATCCGCATCGACCACACCGGACAGCTCGAACCGCGCCGTCATGGTGTAGACATCGCCGTCACCATCGCGCAGCGCATGGAAGAGCAGGCCCTCCTGCAACGGCGCGAGCGGCAGCACATCCGCGACAGCCCCGTACCGCGCCAGCAGCCGATCCAGCACCTTCGGCGGCAGCGTGATCGATTGCGCCACTCGGGTATTGGCCGCTCCCGCGAAGACAGTCGTGCCCGTGTGCGCGGGCGACGATGCCGGGCCGACCCCGTCTGCAACCACCAGGTCGGACCCCGAACCGGCGTCCGAACTGTCGACCACCGCTGCGGTGGCAGCCAGTTCGGCGAGCGCGCGCCGGGTGAGCAGCTCCTGCGGAGTCAGCACAATCCCCCGCTCCCGCAACCGGCTGCTCACGCTGATCGCGGTGATGCTGTCCCCACCGGCCCCGAAGAAATCGTCGTCGACACTCACGGCGTCATGCCCGAGCGCCCCAGCGACCACCTCGCACACCGCGAATTCCACTGCGGTGGAAGGCATCCGGCCACAGCTCTCGACCGGCGGCTCGGGCAGCGCGCCCCGATCCACCTTCCCGTTCACAGTGTGCGGCAGCGCATCCACCAGCACCAGCCGCGAAGGCACCATGTGATCCGGCACCAGATCGGCCAGCCGCGACCGCAACTCCACCGAGTTCGGCACCGCACCGGCGGGCACCACATACCCGATGAGCATCGGCCGACCGGCGATCTCCCGAATATCGGCCGCGGCTGCCCGCACCTCCGGCAGCCCGCCGAGCGCGGCCTCGACCTCCCCGAGCTCCACCCGATGCCCGCGAATCTTCACCTGATTGTCGGTCCGCCCGACATACTCGTAACCCCGCCCCGCAACCCACCGAGCCCGGTCCCCGGTCCGGTACATCCGCGCCCCCGGCGGCCCGTACGGGTCGGCCACGAACCGATCCGAGGTCGCGTCCGCACGCCCCAGATACCCCCGAGCCACCTGCGGCCCGGCCAGATACAACTCACCCACCCGGTCGTCGGCGACGACCTGCAAAGCATTGTCCAGCAGGTAGATCCGCGCCCCCGGCAACGGCGACCCGATATGCGGCGACTCACCCCGCACCTCCGCGTGCAACGCGTCGACGGTGGCTTCGGTCGGCCCATACAGATTCACCGCCGCAATCCCCGCCCGCTGAATCCGCTGCCAGAGCTCCGGCGGGCACGCCTCCCCGCCCAATGCCAGCAGAGCGATTCCCGGCCAACCACCGGATTCCGAGGCGGACGCGACCGACGCGACGGCATTCATCCCCTCGGCGCTCGGACGCACACCCGGTATCGCAGCGGGCGCAGTGGCCGCGAAATCCGCAGTGGCACCCGGCGACTGCGTAACCACCGATTCGATCTCACGGTGCGCACTGCCGCGCAGCCCGCACTCGAGCAGTGTGGCGGCGAAGGTCGGTGTGCCATCGACGACGTCGATTCGATCGCGAGCGAAAGCCGCGACGAGGGCTGCCGGATCGCGGCGGATTTCACTGTCGTACACATGAACTCGGTGCCCGTCGAGCAGCCACAGCAGCGGATCGAGGGCTGCGTCGAATGCGAACGACGTCGTGTGCGCCACCCGCAGCGGGCGACCGATCCGGGCCGCGGTGTCGGCGTACATCCCCGACCGGTGCGAAGCCAGCAGCTGAGCCAGTGCGCCGTGCTCCACCAGCACGCCCTTTGGACGGCCGGTCGAACCCGAGGTGTAGATCAGGTAAGCGCCATGGCTCGGAAGTATCCGCACCCCAGCGGGATCCATACCCAACGCGACTTCACCGGACTGTGTGGATTCCGGCCAAAAGCATGCCGGAATGACGAGAGGCGGGGTGCCGTCGGCCGCAGCGGGTTGGCCGGTCGGATCGGACTCCAGGTCGGCGGCCAGTTCGTCGGAGGCGAGGATGAGTTTCGGTGCGGCGTCGGCGATTACGGCTCGCAGTCGCGAGACCGGGTGCTCCGGGTCGAGGGGCAGGAAGATGCCGCCTGCCCGCCAGACAGCGAACAGCGCCACGACGAGGTCCGCCGAACGCGGCACAGCCACGCCGACGATTGCCTCCGGCCCCACGCCGTGACCGCGCAGGAACGCGGCGAGAGTGTCGACACGACAGGCGAATTCCGCAGCGGTCCAGTGCAATTCGCCTGCGGAAAGGATGGTCGCGGCGGGTTGCTCGGCCACCACACGCGATAGCGCGTCCGGGGCCAGTTCGGTCGCCCCCGGAGCGCGACCACTCCGAAGCGATGCGGATTCCGCGGCGACCGGTCCTGGGCGGGCGACGCCGGTTCCCTCCTCAGCGACGCCGCATCGGCTCTCGACCGCGCCGACCGGCAGATCGACCGCCGTCGTATCGACAGGAGCCCGGTCCGACGGGCCGCCGACCAGGTCCCCGGATCGGCTGTCGAGCAGGCGGTTTCGCTCGTCGCGGTCGATGAGTTCGAGCGAGCCGACCGGGGGCTTGTCGCCGCCGGTGAAGGCGTCGATCACGCGGACCAGGCCGTTGATGCGCTGTTGGACAGCTTCCGGGGTGTTACTGCGGGCGTCGGGTTCGAAGCCGAGCAGGACGGTGCCGTCGGGGAGTGGGGTGACGGTGAGGCCGAGGTCTTCCGGGGGGCCGCCTGCCACATTGCGCAGGACGCCGCGGGCGCCGTCGAAGTCGAGGGCGAAGTCGAAGACCTTGAGGTTGATGCCGACGCCGTGCAGGAGTTCACCGGCGTTGTAGCCGTGGAAGTCGCGGGCCAGGTCGTCGCCGCTGTAGCGCTGGTGGGCGCGGATTTCGCGGAGAGCCTCGGCGACGCGGGGGCCGAGTTCGCCGAGGCGGTCGTCGGCGCGGACGGTGAGGCGCAGCGGGAGGACGTTGACGGCCATCGCGGGGGTGGTCAGGGCGGCGCGGCCGACGCGGCCCATGAGCAGCATGGACAACACCACGTCGGAGGTGCCGAGTTGCCGGTTGAGGAAGGCGGCGTAGGCGGCGAGCAGGACGTCGGCCCAGGTGATGCCGTAGTTGTCGGCGCATTCCCGCAGGCGAGCAAGGGTTTCGGTGGACAGCACGGCTTCGGCGCGCAGGGTGCGTTCGACCGCGCCGCCGACATGCACGCCGCGCCCGTCCATATCCGGCCAGGGGGTCAGCTGTTCGCGCCAGAACTGCCGGTCCTGCTGGAACTGTGCGCTGGCGCGGTAGTCCCGCTCCTCCGCCACCAGTGCCGCGATGGTGCCGAAGGTGTTCTTGGGCTTCGGTTTTCCACGTCTCAGGGCGCTGTAGTGGGCGGCGACCCGGCGCGACAGCAGGGCCGCGCTGTAGCCGTCCACGATCAGGTGGTGGTAGAGCTGTACGCACCACACGTCGTGGTCGGTGACGCGGATGAGCGTGTAGTTGTACAGCTGCCGGTCCACCATGGCGCGGCAGTCCTCGGCGGCGCGTTGCCGTTCCAGGGCGACGGCCTCGTGGGCCAGGGCGAACGGGTCGGCGGCCAGGCGCAGGTCGATGGTCGGGCGCAGCACGGCCGGGGTGTCGGCGACGAATTGCCTTGGTCCATCGGCGGTTTCGCGGAAGCGCAGCCGCATATTCTCGGCTTCGGCCACCGTGCGGCGGATGGCCTCGGCGAGCAGGTCCACCTCGATGACCGGCCCGCCGGAGATCTCGAGGACCTCGCCGACCAGGTAGCGGCCGGATTCCGGGTCGAAGCGCTGGGCGTTCCAGATGCCCAGCTGCGGTCCGGTGAGCGGCAGTCCGGGGTGACCGGCGCTCGAGTCGTCCCGTTCCACCGGTCCCACGGAAACTCCCTTCACCATCAGCGATTTTCGACCCCTCCCCCGGTCCACCCGGGCTCTGCGAAAGGCCGGCAAGGGAGGGGCAAATGAAGGTTAGCCTAACTTTAGTAGGAGTGGGGAACCTACGTTCCGCGCTGCCGCATCAGCCCACTTCGGCCGCGTTTTCCGCGAGCGGAATCACCAGTGGCGCACCGGTTTCCGGGTCGTCGATAATCCGGCAGCCGAGCGCGAACACCTCCCGCACGAGCTCGGCGGTGACGATCTCGCGCGGCGCTCCGGCGGCGATCACCCGCCCGTCCCGCATGGCGATGAGGTGATCGGCGTAGCGGAAGGCGTGGTTCAGATCGTGCAACACCGCCACCACGGTCCGGCCGGACTCACGGTTGAGCGTGCGGCACAGATCCAGCAACTGGATCTGATGGGCGATATCCAGGTACGTGGTGGGCTCGTCCAGCAGGACGATCGGCGTCTCCTGCGCGAGCACCATGGCGATCCACACCCGCTGCCGCTGCCCGCCGGACAGCTCGTCCACCGAACGCGCCGACAACTCGGTGACGCCGGTGGCGGCCATGGCCGCCGTCACCGCCTCCTCGTCCGCCCGCGACCACTGCCGCAGCAGGGTCTGATGCGGATAGCGGCCGCGCGCTACGAGATCCGCGACCCGAATGCCATCGGGCGCGGTGGAAGTCTGCGGGAGCAGGCCGATCCGGCGCGCGACCTCCTTGGCCGGGTACGCGCCGATGGCCTTGCCGTCCAGCAGCACCGCGCCCCGCTCGGGGGCCAGCAGCCGGGCCAGCGCCCGCAGCAGCGTGGATTTGCCACAGGCATTGGGGCCGATGATCACCGTGAACGTGCCGTCTGGGATGTCCACGGAGAGCTGGTCGCTGATGGTCCGGCCGCGATAGCCGAGACGGACCTGGTCCGCCCGCAACCGCACCGCGGTTTCCTGCTGTACCGCCACTTCCGTTCGGGCACCGATCTTTTCGTTCATCGTTCCTCTAGTTCCGTCGCGCCTCGGCGACCAGCAGATACGCCAGATAGAGCCCGCCCACCGACACGGTGACGACGCCGACCGGCAGGGTGGTGGGCGCGAACACCCGCTGTGAGATCCAGTCGCAGGTCACCAGCAGCAGAGCGCCCATGGCCGCCGCCGGAGCCAGGGCCGTGGAGGGTGTGCGGGCCAGGCGGCGGCCCAATTGCGGTGCGGCCAGGGCCAGGAACGCGATCGGCCCGGCGACGGCGGTGGCGACGGCGGTGAGCGCGACGCTCAGCACGATCAGCAGCATGCGGTCGCGGCCGACGCGAATACCGAACGCCTGCGCCAGATCATCGCCGAGCTCGAGAATCTGCAAGCGCCGCGAAGCCGGGACGGCGGCCACGCCGAGCCCGGCCAGCAGGACCAGCGCGGGCGCGACCTGCGGCCAGGTCACACCGCTCAGCGACCCCGCACCCCAGGCCGCGGCCGACATGGCGGCATTGAGGTCGGCGCGCAGAATGAGCCAGGTATTGACCGAGGACAGCATGGCGCTGACACCGATACCGACGATGATCAGCCGGAAACCGGTGACATTGTGCCGGAAGGCGAGCAGCTGAATGGCCAGGGCCGCAAGCAATCCGCCGATCAGCGCACCGGCGGCCGTCTGATAGCCGCCACCGCCCAGCGCCAGGATGACGATCAGCGCGCCGGTGTAGGCCCCGGTATTGAAGCCGACCAGATCCGGGCTGCCCAGCGGGTTGCGGGTCACCGATTGCAGAATCGCGCCACTCACACCGAGCGCGGCGCCCAGGGCCAGCGCCAGCGCCACGCGCGGAAAACGCCAGTCCCACACCACGAGCCGGTCGAAGCGTTGATCGCCCACGAACAGCGCCCGCACCACCCGGTCCGGCGGAATCGGGTAATCGCCTGTGCCCAGCGACAATACGGCCATGATCAGCGCCGCCGTCACCAGCACGGCGCACACCACCACGGTCCGGATGCCCACCCGGGCGGTGAGCCGGCGCGAGCGCAGCACCAGCACCGAGCGGCCGAAATCGATTCCGGTCATGACGAACTCACCCGCGTCCGGCGGGCCAGCCAGATCAGCACCGGTGCGCCGAGGAATGCCGTCACCAGACCGGCCGCCAGTTCGTCCGGCCGGATGACGATGCGCCCCAGCACATCCGCGCCCAGCACCAGGATCGGCGCGAGCAGCATCGAATAGGCGATGATCCAGCGCTGGTCGGGGCCGACGATCCAGCGGGCCATGTGCGGCACCGCCAGTCCGACGAAGGTGATCGGCCCGACCGCGGCGGTCGCGGTGCCGCACAACAGGGTCAGCGCCGTGACGGTGAGCAGCCGGGTCCGCCCGACGTGCACGCCCAGCGCGTGCGCCAGATCCTCCCCGAGCGCCACCGCATTGAGCGAGCGCGCCGCGACCACCGCCGCGACCACGCCCACCGCGATGAACGGCGCGGCGCCGCCGATGATGTCGTACCCGCGCCCGGTCAGCGCACCGGCATCCCACTGCCGCATCTCGTCGAACGCCTTGGCGTTCAACAGGATCAACCCTTTGGTCAGCCCCGACAGCACCGCCGTGATGGCGACCCCGGCCAGCGTGAGCCGAATCGGATCGGCCCCCTGCCTGCCCGCGGTGCCCAACCGGTACACCACCACCGAGGCGATCGCCGCACCCGCGAAACCGAACCACACATACGAGGTGATCTCGCTGACACCCAGGAACGCGACCGCGATGGTGATGGCGAACGCCGCCCCGGCATTGATGCCGAGCAGTCCTGGGTCCGCGAGCGGATTGCGCGTCAGCCCCTGCATGAGGCATCCGGCGACGCCGAGCGCGACCCCGGCGAGCAGTCCGAGCAGCGTGCGCGGCACCCGGTACCCGGTGACGATGAGCGCGTCGGCCGAGCCGTCGTCGCCCCACAGCGCGTCCCATACCTGCGCGGCCGGAATGGCTTTGGTGCCGACCATGAGACTGAGCAAGCAGGCAGCCACCAGCACGGCGGCGGCCACCAGCCAGCCCGGCCAATGTCGCGGCCGGGCACGAGATCTTTCCATCAGGTAATTTCTTCCGGGTTGTGTGCTGTACCAGCGGTTCCTGTGGTCGAGCCGCCGGAGTCGGTGCGAGTGTTCGGCAACGAAGGTCTTGAAACTTAGGTTTGCCTACCCTACCGTCTCATCTCGTCCGGTTCACAGCTATCGCCCAGCCGCGGCGATCGACCCAGAACTCCCCCGCGAGCCGGACAAGGCGTATTCCCCACCCCCGCACCGCAATTCACCTGCGCATGTGCCGGGGTCGATGAACTGCGTCCAGATGAGGGAACAGAGAAAGGTTCACCGCCCGTGAAGTTCACCAAGGTCGCCATGCTGGCCGCCGCGCTCAGTGTTTCGCTGGGAGTCACCGCAGGAGCGACCAACGCCGCACCGCCGGCGGATTCCGACGCCGGCGTCATCAACTACTCCACCACCCATACCGAGACGCAGACCGTCATCAAGACCGACGCGGGCTCCATGGTCGTCGAGGACGGCGTCTTCAAGGTGAAGGCCGCCGATGGCACCACCGTCGCAGGCACCGAATTGAAGTTCCGCGTAGACGATTTCGAGTTCCCGATCACCGCCGAGATCGCCGATCGCACCGCCACCCTCACCCCCCGCTTCGATGTGGCGCACGCCGTCTACAAGCCGGTCGCCCTGCCCTACGAGGACAAGGCTCCCTGGAAGAACGAGTACGACCGTGAGGTCGCCGCCTGGAGCCGCCTCGGCAGCACCATCAGCCTCGGCGCCAGCATCGCCACCCTGGTCGGCGGCCTCGGCGGCGCCGCCATCGCCTCCGCCACCATCGTCGGCATGTTCGGCCCCTTCATCCCCGCCGCCGCCGTGGGCTGCATCGCGGGCATGGGCGCCATCGGCTTCCTCGGCACCCTGATCGGCCAGATCTTCATCACCGCCCCCGTCGCCATCATGGCCGCCGTCCAATACTTCACCACGGTTAATTCCCCCTTCCCGGGGAAATGATCCGACCTGGGGAAACATGTGAAAAATGGCGGCTAACCAGCCATTTCTAGCGATGTGATTTCGGTTACATCCACCCGGGCGGCGGTTCACAGTAGTGGCCGCCGCCCGGGGGCTTTTAGCTTTGGCGACTACTCGGAAAAGCGTCAACTGCTTGGACCTGCAGCCCTGGGAGCATCGGGTTGCTGGTTACAGCGCGTATGGCCGCTTCGTCATCTCCAGAATGATCGCACTCACCTCACCGGGTCGATCGAAGTAAACGCCAGCGGCAGCCTGGCCGGACCACGCAGGGTGACATGCTCTCGATACGGCGGCTCGTCACAGTCGAGGCGCGGGTCGCGGACCCGGCGCGCGAATCGCGTGAGTGCGGCTGACGCTTCGAGGCGGGCCAGCGGTGCACCGAGGCAGAAGTGTTGTCCCAGACCGAAAGCCAGATGTCGGTCGCCGCGCGCGGGATCGAACCGGTCCGGGTCGGCGAACACGGCTGGATCCCGATTGGCAGCGGCCAAGAGCAGGACCACGAGGTCACCGGCCGCGATATCGATGCCGGGCAGTGCGATGGCTTCGCGGGCAATGCGCGGAAGCAGCTGCACCGGCGGGTCGTAGCGCAGGCTCTCCTCGATCACCGACGTCGCGAAGGCCGGGGCGGTGCGCAGGATGGACAGGTAATGGCGATGCCCGTGGCTCAGCAGGGTCAGGGCGGTGTTGGCGATGAGGTTGACGGTCGTCTCGTGCCCGGCGATGAGCAACAGCGCGCAGGTGGAGATGAGTTCGTCGTGGGTGAGCGCGTCGCCGGATTCCTCGGCGGCGATCAAGGCCGACAGCAAGTCATTACCTGGTCGGGTGCGGTGGCGGCGCACGAGCTGTTCGAAGTAGTCGTGTAGCTCGTTGTTCGCGCGGACCATTTCCCCGGGATCGGGGCTACCGGCTGTCGCGGTGGCCGAAATCGGGTCCAGGGCACGGGCCAGCAGCATCGACCAGCGACGCAGTTGTGGTTCGTCATCGAGCGGGACGCCCAGCAGCTCACAAATGACCGTGACGGGCAGCGGGTAGGCCAGATCCTCGACGAGGTCGAGCTCGCCGCGTTCGGCGGCGCGATCCAGGGCGGCGTCGGCGATGGCGGTGATACGCGGTTCGAGCGCACGCACGACGGAGGGTGTGAAGGCCTTGGCCGCCAATCGCCGCAGCCGTGTGTGGTCGGGCGCATCACGGAAAAGCATCGATGCTGTGCCGGTGAGCTCACCGGGGGACGCACCGGCGAGATCGTGAACCGGTGTGAGACCCAGGGGAATCGACGCGTGGTGACGCTCGACGCTTGCTGCCTTGTGCCGCAGCACCGCCGCACAATCACGATGGGAGGACAGCACCACGACCGGTAACTCACCGAGGCGAACCGGTCCCTGCTCGCGAATACGGGCGAAGAGCGCGTACGGATCGGCGCGCTGCGCCGGGTCCAGCAACTGGGCGAAGAAGCCGGGGCTGGGTGTGGGGGTCGTGGACATGGTGCCTCCGGGAACGTCAGCCGTGCCGGATAGCGCGGTGGGCGAAGCTGGGTGAGGTGCCGGGGTTGAGCAGCGCGCCGGTCAGCTCACTGGACGGAAAGAACTGCAGGTAGCGTGAATCCTGCTGGGACACATCGGCAATGGTCTTCTCGATGATGAGCGAGTTGTATTGCTCGTAGGTGGTCTCGATGGTGTTCGCGTTCAGGATGACCTCGTGTCCCCAGTTCTTCGCCGCGTGCGCCAGGCCCGGGATGCGGGAGTTCTCCGGGGTGAGGCATTCGGTGGCGATGGCGTTTTCGCTGATGGCCCAGATGCCGGTGTCGGTATTGAGTACCAGCGATTGGTTGCCCATGGCGTGGCCGGGTGTGGTGATCAGTGCGACGCCGGGGCCGAGCAGCACGCTGCCGTCCAGCGGCAGGATCTTCTCCGGCGGCAGGTCGACGAAGGTGGTGGGCTGATACCAGGGCCGCTGGAAGGGATGTAGATCGGCCATGGCCTCCAGCTCATCGCGCTGAGCCAGCAGCTTCGCGTTCGGGAAGGCCGCTGGCACCGGACGATCCGGGCTGATGTCGGGTTGCGGTCGGGTGGTGCCGAGCCAGCGTCGCACGTCCTGGGTATGCAGGTGATCGAAGGCGAGGTAGTCGACCTCGGCCGGATCGACGCCCGCCCGGCGGCAGGCGGTCAGCACATCGGAGTGCTCGGTCACGAACAGCCCACGCAGCGGTCCCGGGGTAAGTCGCTCGAGTTCGGCGAAATACGGTGTGTAGGAGTCGAGTTCGTGATCGCTGGGTTCGAACAGCAGGGTGCGCGGGGTGCCGTCGGTTTCCGTCCAGCGCACGATCAGCATGCGGTTGCTGATGGTGAGGAACGGGGTGGGGCTGATCGCGGCCCGGAACAACCCGTAGCGGGTCGGGTACGGCAGCGAGATCAGGTCATGGGTGCGCACCGAGTCCGGGCGGCCGGTCGCGGCGAACTCCCTGCGGAAATCCAGTGCGGCCGTACGGCAGGCGCGCAGTCGCGGACCGAAACCACCGGGTGCGATGAGCGCCTTGTCGAAGGCGTCGATACGAGTGAAGCGTGCGGTGGTGGCCGGTCGCGGGATGGCGATCGGCGCGGTGGTGAGGCGTTCGGCGATGCTCATGCGGACCTCCTGGCGGGCGCGGTCGGGAGCGTGTCGGTCATAGGACGCGGGGCCGGGCGTGCGTCATGGCGAACAGCGGAGTCAACGGGCGCAAGGGAATCGGGGGCACCCACACGCCCAGTAGGTCGACCCGGTGCAGCCGGGCCTCGATGACCCGGCCGATGCCCATCTGGTCGAGCGGGTCGCGTTCGGAGCCATGGACTTCCAAGGTGAAGTCTTCGATCCGCCGCACCTCGATCACACTCTCGCGCGGGGTGAAGCCCACCAGCCAGGACGGGAAGATACCGGCGAGGCCGACGATATTGCGATGCGGGCGGGCCAGGATCGGCGGCGGGTCGGCGACGGCCTCGCCGAGTCGTCCGCCCATGGTGAGCAGTTTGTGCCCGCGGCGGGTGGCCTCGGCGCGGATCTCGGTGTCGGTGACGGTCCACTCGACCTCGCCCAGCTTCTTCGGATAGCCGAGCAGTTCGCGGCCGATGATGAGGGCCACGTCATCATCGAGAATCATCCACGGGCAGTGGATTCCGGTGCCCTGCAACGTCTTGATGTGCACGAACAGTCCGGCTTCGTGGTACCCCGGGGATTCGAAATTGTTGTCCGGGAAGCACGCGGTGAACAGGTCCGCACGGGCCGGTTCGGCCAGCTGGACCCCGGCGGGCAGCCACTGTTTCATGCGCTCGGGGTCGATTTCGACGGTGGCACTGAAGTAATGGGCGTCGCGGTAGAGACTGCGGCGCGGATCGCCCAGCGCCAGCACGCGGCGCAGATCCGCGCCGAGCGAGCGGCCGACGGTGCGAATGGCAGGTTCCCAGCCCATGTCACTTGACCTTTCGATAAACGGTGCGCAGGATCGGCCCGACCAACCCGCGCGGGGTGTACTGGCCGCCGACGGTCTGCACCTTGGCGAAAACCCCCGGGACCACACGGCGGCGACCCGCGGCCATACCCGCGATCGCCTCCGCCGCAGCCTGTTCCGCACTGACCCACAGCGGGCCGGGCACCATGCGGTCCAGGTTCGGGACTTCGGCGGTCTCGGCGTATTCGGTGCGGACCGGGCCGGGCGCGAGCAGCGTGCACTGCACACCGGTTCCGGCCAGTTCACCGTGCAGCGATTCGGCCAGGGTGTTGGCGAACGCCTTGGACGCGGCGTAGGTGGCATTGTTCGGGCCGGGCTGATTGCCCGCCGTCGACCCGGTGATCAGGATCGCCCCTGCCCGCCGGTCGATCATGCCGGGCAGTACCGCGAGGGTGAGGTCGTGCACCGCAACGGCATTCAACTCGACCTGCTGCCGCTCCCGGCCCGGGTTGGCGACAGCCAATTCACCGTAGGTGGCGAAACCGGCGTTGTTGCAGAGCACGGCGATATCGCGACCGGCGAGTTCCTCGCACAATTTTCCACGCTCATCGCGATCGGACAGGTCGACGGCCCGGATCTCGGCCTCGACCCCGTGGCGGGCGTTCAGTTCCGCGGCCAGATCGCGCAGGCGGTCTTCGCGACGAGCGACCAGAATCAGCGAATATCCTCGCCGGGCAAGACCTTCGGCGAGCGCGACGCCGATACCGGAGGACGCTCCGGTGACGACGGCCCGCGCTACGGGGGTGGGAGTGGGAAGACTCATGATGGCTCCTCGGCGATCAGAACTGAGTGAGAGCACGGACGGTCATGGTGGTCCCCGCGGCCGCCAGGGTGCGGACCGCACCGGGGCCGCTCACCTGCTTATCCCCCGCGGCGATACTGCGGAAATTCGCTGCGTGCCAGGCGAGCTGGAGATAGGAGTTGATCGGATCCACCCCGGGCAGCGCGATACGCGGTGCGGTGGGCAGGAGTTCCGGCTCCCGGGTGCCGGCGAGCAACTCCGCCGCGATTTCGGGCCGCACGGCGAAGGGGCGACCCAACCCGATCACATCGACCGCGCCCTGGGCGAGCACCTCGTTCATGAAGTCGAGGGTGCGGATGCCGCCGGTCAGCATGAGCGGCATCGCCGAGCGGGCGCGCAGATTCTGCGCGTAGCGCAGGAAGTACGCCTCGCGTTCGCGAGTACTGTCCTGCACCACCCCGGTCATGGCCGGAGCTTCGTAATTACCGCCGGAGATCTCCAGCAGGTCGATCCCGGCCTGCTCCAATGCCAGCGCGACATCGAGTGATTCGTCTTCTTCGAGTCCTCTGCGTTCGAAGTCGGCCGAGTTGAGCTTGACCGAGAGCACAGCGTGGGGACCGATGGCCGCGCGCACGTCCGCGATGACCTCGAGCAGCAGGCGACGGCGGTTTTCCGGGCTGACGCCGTACCGGTCCTCGCGCTGGTTGGCCAGCGGGGACAGGAACTGCGACAGCAGATACCCGTGCGCGGCATGCACCTGCACACCCGCGAACCCGGCGGCCACGGCCAGTTCCGCGGTCCGCGCGTAGCGGCGGCGCAGATCGGCGATGTCATCGAGCGAGAGCGCTCGCGGCTTGCGCAGGTTGTAGCCGATCACCTGGGGACGCAAAGCCGACGGTCCGACCGGACGCCGGTTGAGCGGGCCGACCGCGACTCGTCCCGGATGGTTGATCTGCATGACCATCGCCGCGCCCGCGCGCGAACCCGCTCGCGCCCAATTGCTTACGGCCTCGAGATGCCGGTCGTCTTCGAGGGTCACATTGCGTGGTTCGACGTAGGCGCGGCGGTCGATCATGACATTGCCGGTAATGAGCAACCCGGCCCCACCACGACCCCAGGCACTGTAGAGCCGGGTCAAGGTCTGGCTGGGCGCGCCGTTGATCTCGCCGAGTTGTTCACTCATGGCGGCCTTGGCGATTCGGTTGGGCAGGGTCACGCCGCACGGCAAGGTCAGTGGGCTGCCGACGGCAACGGTGCGCTGTGCGCGGTTCTTGGGGGGCATTGCGGACTCCTATCGGCGCGGAGGGAATTTGCTGTCAGGCGATTCGGCGGGCGACGGCGAGAATCGGCCGTAGCACGGTGCCAGGCAGAGCGCGCGGCGTGATCGAGTTCATCGGGCTCGGCGTCGAGTCCCGCCGTGACTCTTCGACATCGCCGGCGACGCGGGCCTCGGCCGGAGTGTCCGACAGCAGCATGCGGAGCGTGGACAGCTGAGCCATGGTGCGCACCAGCCACCGACCGCGCAACGCCTCCCAGCGCAAATCCGGTCCGCCCGCGAGGATTTCACTGGACGGCTTGGACACGCGCGCGTAGAGATCGCCGACCGGAGTGCGCAGACGCTGTTGCAGCAGTGCGACCTCGGCGAGCAGCCGCGAGGAGTTCATCAGCAGCATGCCCGCGCCCGAACGCGGGGCGACCAGTCCGGCGAAGAACAGGTTGGCCAGGCCCGGGGCGAAGGTATGTGACACCAGCCGGGGCTGGCCGTTGTCCCACTCGAGCAGTCCCTCGCGCAAGAACGGAAAGGTGGTCTTGAAGCCGGTCGCCCACACGATGGTGTCGTATTCACCGCTGGTGCCGTCGACGAAATGTACTGTGCGCCCGTCGAATCGCGCGATCTCCGGGCGTACGGCGATTCGGCCGTGCTTGAGGAAATACGGCAGCTGCTGGTTGACCACCAGATCTTGGTCAAAGATCCGATGCTTGGGCTTCTGGAGCCCGAAACTCTTGTAGCTGCCCATGCCGAGGGCGACGATCGAGCGAAACACGGCCTCCTGCACCATTTTCGGTACCGGCACCGAACCGACATCGAATGTTCCGCTCGGAATGCCCAGCACGTATTTGGGGATGAACCAGTAGCTGCGGCGCAGCGAAATCTCCGCGTTTCCGAAGGTCACCGCCGCCTCCACCGCCAGGTCACAACCGGAGTTCCCGGCACCGACCACGAGCACCCGGGTGCCGTCCAGGTCAGCGGGCCGCTTGTAGTTCTTGGAGTGAATCTGCTTGCCGGTGAATTCGCCCGGGTACGAGGGGATATTGACGTCCCAGTAGTGCCCGTTGGCGACCACGACACCGGCGTACTCGCGTGCCTCGCCGCTCGCGAATTCGACCCGCCAGCCCGCCAGGCCCGAATCATCCAGTGGCGCGACATCGGTCACCAGCGTGCCGAATTCGATGCGTTGCGCGAGGCCGAACTCGGCGGCGAACGCGCGCAGATAGTCGCGCATCTGGCCCGCGCTGGGGAAGTCCGGATAGTCACGCGGCATCGGGTAGTCGGGGTACTCGGTGACGCCCTTGGAACTGATCAGGTATGTGGAGTCGTACACCCCGTGCGACCAGTTGCCGCCGATGGCGTCGGTGGCCTCGATGTGGTCGTAGTCCAAACCCAGATCCGCATAGGCCTTCGCCACCGCCAACCCGGTGTAACCAGCCCCGATGATGCAGTAACGGCGCGTCATTGCGACCTCCTCAAAAGCTACAGTCTTTGTAGCTACATTGAGTGTAGTATTTGCGCTGCACGGTCGAATGTCAAGCAGGCAGGGCTCGCCGCAAGGCAGCGACATTAGAGGAGGACGCAGCGTGACCAGCACCCCGGTACGACGCGGCAAGGCCTACGCACCGCGCATGCCCCCCGAGGAACGGCGCGATCAACTACTGGACGCGGTCCTGAAAATTATCGTCGAGCAGGGTGTGCACAAAGTGTCGATGGACACCGTGGCCCGCGAGGTCGGCGTCACCCGCCCGGTCGTCTACAGCGTGTTCACCGACGCCGACGACATGCTGCGCGCCTCGCTCGACCGCGAAACCGCCGGTGCGCTCACACAGCTACTGCCGGTACTGACAACACTCCAGGCATCTGACAATCCGGGGACCGCCATCCTGGAATACTTCGACGGCTTCCTCACCGCGGTCCTCGAGGCCCCAAACCGTTGGCGTGCCGCCTTCAGCCTGGTCGACAGCTCCACCCCAACATTCCGCCGCCGCATCGAGAAACAGCGCAAGGCAGCCACCGAACTGTTCGAGGACTACCTGCGCCACGCCCCCGTCCCGCCCGGCACGGACATCGAGATGACCGCCCGGGTCATCTTCACCCTCGCCTGGGAAGCCGGGCGCATGCTGCTCTCCGAACCCGAAATCTTCACCCGCCAGCGCCTGATCGCCTTCGCCCGCACCATCATCACCGAACACTTCGAATCGCCCAGCGTGGCCACGCCCTGAAATCGACTTCAGCGATTCACCTTGTTTCCGCAGGTCAGATCATTTCCCCTGCTTTCGAAAGTTGACAGCCGGTCAATCAACCGGTGGCACTACAAACCAATCACCATTCACCCCGGTCAGAGCAACCTTGGCCGTGACCCGCTACTTCACGACGATCAATTCCCCGATGCCCAACCCCGCCAAGTAATTTCGCGGCGGCTACGAGACCCCGCCCGGCAGTGCCGGGCGGGGTCGTCCCGCTGCGCTGAACTTGGTTCGGCCGTACCGGGATTCAGGGCCGGACGCGATGGAGGTCGCGGGGAAAGAGCGTGACCGAGCGAATGTTCTCCGCGCCGACCAGACGGGATACCCAGCGCTCCAACCCGATTGCGAAGCCGCCGTGCGGGGGCATGCCGTGACTCATGGCCTCCAGGTACGCCTCGTACCGCGCCGGGTCCTCGCCGCGCGCGGCCAGGGCGGTGCGGTAGTCGGCGTAGTTGTGCAGGCATTGGCCGCCGGTGACCAGTTCGAGGCCACGGAAGAGGAGGTCGAAGGAGTTGGTCCAGCGCGGGTCGCCGGGTTGGGGGTGGGTGTAGAACGGCCGCTTGGCCGCCGGGTAGCCCTCGACCGCGAGGAAATCGGAGCCGAATTCTGTTTTGGCCCATTTACTCAGGGCGCGTTCGTGTTCCGGGGCCAGGTCGGGCTCCTCCGCGGGCGCGCCCACCAGTTCGAGGGCGTCCGAGAAGTGCAACACCGGAATGTGTTCAGGCACTACCGGAAGCTCCGCTCCGGCGAGCTTCACCGCCGCGCCCGCCACGGCCCGCACCCGGTCGAGCATGGCGGCGAGGGTGTCGCCAGGTGAGCGCGGCGTGGTCGAGCAGCGTCGGCAGGCCGGTTTTCAGTGCGGGCCGCCATAATTCGACGGGTGTCGGGAGCGATGGCGCACTCAACGGCCGAATCTCCGGGTCGACGATCTCGATGCCGCCGGGTGCTTGGACGTTGGCGGTCAACCGGCCGGAAACCCGTACCACCGTCTCCTCCGGGAGCTCCGAAATCCGCTGCCGGACAGCGTCTTCCGTGGCCACCACCTGCGCCGTGCCGGACCTGTCCCGCACCACCACGAACGTCGATCCGGACAACTGTCGCCGCCGGTGTACCCACCCCTCGACCGTCACCGACCCGTCCGGTCGCGCTGCATGTGCGGCGGCCAATTCCGCGCAGAGAGTACGTGTCATCGAATCCACCTCCTGAGTAGTTGCCCCGGGAGGTGTGGGCGATCGGGAAGTCGCGGTGCCACCACACCTTCACAGCCGAATCGGCTGCCTCTGACGGTCGTCGCATTCGGTGACCGGCCGAGCGGCTCGGAGTTCGTCACGCTCGTCACTGCCGCATTGCGAATATAGCCAATCGCGCGTGCACGATCATCTGGTTAACGTGTCGGCGCGCGTGCAAGATTTCAGTGCGAAACATGCGCTCGGGGGTCCGGGCGTGCGCGCACTGGGATTGCGAATCTGTTGGGAGGCAGCGTGCGATCGAATAGGAATTCCGTTGGGCGGAAACGGCGGATTGTGACCGCGGTGGGGGCGGTGGCGCTCATTGGGGTGACACCGTTGCTGACGACGGCGTGCACTGGCAAGACCAGCGGGGACGGGACCACTACGGTGGTGGCGGGGACGTCGGTCGATGGACAGCAGCCGGGTGGGAAGAACGGGCAGTCCACGGTGCGGACCGTGGGGAAGACGGGGTATTACAGCGGGTTCGAGATCACGGTGGACAAGGCGACCGTGGTGCCGGACGAATACGGCGGGGGGAAGGTGCGGATCGATATCACGTACAAGAACACCTCCACCGATAATGCGACGCTGTACAGCAGCAGCTATTTGCAGGTGGGCGGCGAGATCGACGGCGGGGCCAGTTTCGACAATCCGAGTGTGCCCGGAAAGGGTTCTGCCGCAGGGAGTGTCACCACGTCGGTGCAGAGACTGTCGGATGCGGAACACCTGCTCGACACCATGACGGTGGTGTACGGACAGCCCTCCGACAATCAGACCAAGATTCCGTTGAAAGCCGACGCGAAGGTCGACACCGTGCAGCCGCGTGCGCTGACGGTCAGCGGAAAACTGGTGCAGGATCAGACCACCATCGAGGTCACCGGGGGCACGCTCACGCCCAGCTACACCGAGGACGAGCGCGGCAAGATGGAGCTCGCCCTGCACATCAAGATCATTGGAGGATCAGGCATCGCCGATGGCGGGCTGAATGTCTTCTATGACTACTTCACCCTGAAGACCCCGGACGGGCAGCTGGTCACCGCCGATATGCGCGGGCCGATCAACGAACTGCTCAACCGCAACGAAACCATCGACAGCGCCAAGAATTACGTCGTGTTCGTGGTCCCCGACCCGGTACGCGGCGCCTACACGCTGACCTATGACGCGAAGAAGGGAGAAGGCGCGGCGCCGACCCTGCCCATCACCGTCGGTTGAGACCCGCGTCCCGCCGGGAGTGTTTTCGCCTGACAACAGTCAGGGCTTGGATACGATCGACGGGATACGAGGGAGGTGCGGTGTCGGAGACCGGTCGCGTCCCGGTGGGGGTGGACCCGTCCATGCCGAACGCGGCACGGGTTTACAACTACCTGCTGGGCGGCAAGGACAACTACGAGGTCGACCAGATGGTCGCCCACCGCATGCTCGCGGTTGCCCCCGAAACCAAGGCGCTGGCCTGGTTCAGCCGGAAGTTCATGCTCAATAGCGTGAAAATGGCTGCCGAACAAGGGATTCGGCAGTTCGTCGACATCGGTGCGGGCATTCCCATCGCACCCAATGTGCACGAGATCGTGCACGCCGTGGAACCCGAGGCCCGCGTGGTGGCCGCCGACTACGACCCGGTGGTCATCGCGCACTTCAATGCGGCACTGGGTAGCGCGCCCGGCGTCACCACCATGCTGGCCGACGTCCGGGCGCCGGACCTGCTCGACAGATTGCAGACCGAACAGCACATCGACTTCACCCGGCCGGTCGCCATTGTGCTGGTGGGCGTATTGCATTTCATCATGGACGACGAGAAACCATACGAGGTCGTCGCCCGGCTCCGGGATGCGATGGCGCCCGGGAGCTACCTGATCTTCACGCAGGGCGGGGACACCACCACCGAGGAATTCAAGCAGCGCACGGGCATGGACACCGCCAAGAGTTCGGCCCAGCCCGCCTACCGCACCCACGAGGAGACGCTGCGATTCCTCGACGGGTTCGAGATCGTCGAACCGGGCCTGGTGCCGGTGCAGCAATGGCTGGGCGACGATCTGCCCGACACTCAGCTGGTGCTGTTCGGCGGCATCGGGCGCAAGGGCTGATCACACTGCGGCGCACAGCCTTTCGGCGCGGCGCACCATGGCGTCCGCGATCGGGCGGGGACGCCGGCCCAGACCGCAGGCGCTGGCGAGGCCGTCGACCGGACGGCCCAGCGCTCGCTCCACCATACGCACGGTCCGTATCTGCTCCGGCTCGCTCGGCTCCTCGTGCACCAGACCCGCGTAGAACCTGATGCCGGGATCCAGCTCGGCGAGCGGGGCGTAGAACTCGAATCGCGTGGGCGGCGGGCGCTCCCCGGCCGCGAGGGGACCGTGGACGTACTCCAGAGTCCGGCCCGAAGGCCATTGCCGGGCGATCGAATTGGCGAGATCCACGAAGGGGCGCAGATCGCGCAGGGTGGCGCGGGCCCGATTGTGCATGCTGCCGAGGCACAGGTGCACACCGATCCGGGCGCCCTCCGGCGCGGCCGCGGCCAGGTCGGCGATGCCCCGGGACAGCTGCAGGGCGGCATCCGTTTTCCGGTGCAGCGGTTGCGTTTTCGCCATGAGCACCAATTCGGCGGTGGCCTCCAATTGGAGCACCACTTCCGCGCCGACGCGAGCTCGCACCGCTGCCATTTCACGAACAGTGGCGTCGCGAAAGGCTTTTCGGTGTCGCCGGAGACCGGTCGCGCCCATGGCGATGAAGGCCAGGGTGAAATCGGTCGGCATGCCGATCTGCAACGACACCTCGGGCAGTTCGTACTCCGCCCGCAGCCGCCGGAAGACGGGCAGCGCTTCGTCGGCTTCGCGCAGATAGCCGAGATTCAACAGGTCGCCGGTCAGCCGAATGCCCCGGGGCGCACGGTGAATGGACCGTTCTCTGCTGGAGCGCAAGGTCCCCGGCTTCTTGACCTCCAGGGCGCCCTGCGCCACCAGTTCCGCGATGATCGGCTGGATGTAGAACTCGTAGCGCCAGGTCTCGCCCGTCGGGAGGGTCAGCATGCGGCGGCCCGCGCCGTCGAGCATGGCGCGCATGGCGTCGTCTGTGCCGTCGGCCGGAAAGCTACCGACAAAATGCACAACACGTGTGCTCATGCGGTGCATCGTAGATCAATTTCCCGGATTACCCATCCGGAAGATTCGCTCATACGAATTTGATTGTGCGGTATCGTGTCTCGCCATCAGGCCGGATGGCCTGCCGAATTCACCCATCGATTCATTCGCTCCGGCCCAAGGGAGGGCAAAGCGTGCGAACCTCTTTCCGCGCCGCCGCGGTGTCGGCCGCGGTCCTGCTGCTGAGCTTCGTCCCCGGTATGGCCCAGGCCGATCCGAGTGTCGCGGGCGGCTGCCGCGATATCGAATTCCCGGTGGCGCAGGGCAGCCTCGCCACCACCCTCTGCCTGCCCGACCGGCCCACCGGCACGGTGCTGGTGATGATGGCGGGCTCCAACTACAACCACACCTACTGGGATTTCCCCTACGCCCCGGAGACCTACAACTTCCGGCGCGCCATGAACGCCGCCGGCTTCGCGACCCTGGTGGCCGACCGGCTCGGCAATGGCGCGAGCACCCGGCCGCCGAGCCTGAGCCTCACCGCCACGGCCACCGCCGACGCCCTGCACGGCCTGGTGCAGGCGCTGCGCGCCGGATTCGGTGGTGCGCAACCGTTCTCGAAGGTCGTCACCGCCGGGCACTCACTCACCTCCGGCACCTCGGTGATCGAGGCCACCACCCACCACGATGTGGACGGCGTCCTCCTCACCGGCTACTCGCACACCCTGTCCATCCCCGACGTGCTCGGCGTGATCAGCACCTACCACCCCGCCGTCGAGGACCCGCTCTTCCGCGACCGCGGCTACGACTCCGGCTACCTCGTCACCCGCCCCGGCGCCCGCGAATCCGACTTCCACGGGCCGGGCAATGTCGATCCGCAGGTGCTCGCCGTGGACGAGGCCACCAAGGAAACCTTCTCCCTCACCGAATATCCCGACGGCCTCACCTCCACCCTGCCCGGCATGTCCGAATCCATCACCGCCCCGGTCATGATCGTCAATGGCGGCCAGGACCGACTGTCCTGCGGCCCAGCCTTTTCCATCTGCACCGACACCGTCGCATTGCAGGCCGCCGAGGCCCCCTACTTCGCCCCGGCAGCCCGCCTGCGCACCTACGTCCTCCCCGGCAGCGGCCACTCGCTCAACCTCGCCCTGAACACGAAGGACTACCAGGCCGCCGTCATCGACTGGCTCCGCACGATCTGACGCGCCGGTCTCTCAGGGGCTGTGCCCCTGAACCCTCTGGGACAGAGGAGGATTCACCGGGCCCGGGTCGGCCGGCGGGTCAGTGCGACTGCATGCGCCTTCCTGCGCGCGTGGTGGCGCGGCCCGCGCGTTCGGCTGCGCGACCCACCCGGTCCTGCGCGGCCTCGGCCAGGTGTTCGCCGCGCTCGCGGGCGGCGGCGGCGAGGCCGTTGCCGCGATCCTGGGCCGCCTCGGCGAGGCGCTCGCTCTTTTCCCTTGCGGCGGCGGCCAATTCGGCACGACGGTCCTGAGCTGTCTCGGCGAGGTATTCGCGGCGCTGACGGGCGGCGGCGGCCAGTTCGATGCCGCGGTCCTGAGCTTTCTCTGCCCAGCGGTTGCGATTGCGGCGGGCGATTGCGGCGAAGCCGGTGCGGCGGTCCTGAGCGGTGTCGGCGAGGTGTTCGCCTCGGTCGCGGGCGGCGGCGGCCAGTTCGGCGCCGCGATCCTGGGCGAGTTCTGCGAGATGCTCGCCCTTTTCGCGGGCCACGGCGGCGAAGTCGCTGCCGCGGTCCTTGACCACCTCGGCCAGGTCGCCGCCACGGTCCTTCACCACCTCGGCGAGTTCGCCGCCTCGATCCTTCACGACTTCGGCGAGGTGGGCGCCGCGGGTGCGGGCGGCGTCGGCCAGGTCGGGGGCGGCGGTGATGGCTTCGTCGGCCAGGTCGCGGGTGCGGGTCGCGGCGTGGGCGAGCTGGTCGCGCAGCGGGGCCATGGCTTCAGAGACGGCGGCGGCGGAGGGGAGGGCGGCGGCCGTTTGTTTCATCGCTCGGCGGGCGCGTTTGGTGAGGGGCGGCGGGTCGGCGGAGTCGGTGGTGGCGATGAGGAGGCCACCGAGGAGGCTGACGTCCTTGACGAAGGCGGTGCGTTTGGCGGCGCGGCGATCGGGGTCGGCCTCGGCCCAGAAGTCCTGTTCGGTGACGGTGGCGGGCAGGACGGTGGCGGTGAGCAGGAAGGTGGCCAGCCGGGGTGTGCGGCCCGAGGCCAGCAGGACGCCGCCGAAGACCTGGACGGCGGCATTGGCGCGGACCACCTGACCGGGGTCGGCGGGAAGTTTGTCGGCGGTCTGGGCGGGCAGCACCCGCCGGCCGCGCTGCATGAGCGCGTCAGCGGCCTTCACCCGGGGTTCCGGGTGGGTGAGCGTATCTATTCCGTCCACGATGAATGCCGTTGCCAGCAATGGCCGGGCAATACGCCGGACGAGCCTGATCATGGGAAATCCTCCGATGCCGGAAACGTTGGTATTCCCGCCATTCCCGGCACACCGGCGGTCAAACGGTCTTCCCGGTCCGACATCGCGGAAGGTGCCGGGTTACGCCGCGACGCGAAATCTGGCTTTAGCAATCAATAGTCAGATGGGTATGGTCTGACTATGGTTGAATCTAGTCAGATCGGTCATGCCCTCGCCGTCACCGAAGAGACCGATCCGTTCGTCATCGGCGCACTGGATGCGGCGGCGCTGGTGCACGACGCGCCGTGGCGACGCTTCGGCGTCCTCGGCGACAGCCTGGCCCTGGGAACCGGCGATCCGAGCCCCGGCTATCTGCCCGAGGGCTGGCCCGAACGGGTGGCCGGGGTGCTGCGGCGGGTGCGACCCGATCTCGCCTACCTCAATGTCGCGAAATACGGTGCCACCACGACGGAAACCCTGGCCGAGCAAACCGCGCCCATGCGCGCCTTCGCCCCGGACCTGCTGCACGTGAATGCCGGCGCGAACGACATCATGCGCCGCACACCGGATTTCGAGCAGATCGAAGCGAAGCTACGCGGCCTGTACGAATTCGCGGCGGGCACCGGAGCGCAGCTCACCACGATTCAGCTCGGCCGCGCCTTCGTGGTGCCGGTCTTCCCGGATTTCACCGAGCGTGTCCGCCGGGTCAACCAGATCAATGCCGGACTGGCCGCGGAATTCGGCGCGCTGGTGGCAGACACCTGGGATCACCCGTTCAACGATCGCCCGAATCTGCTCAGCGCGGACCGGATTCACTTCTCCACCTCCGGGCAGGCTGTCATCGCCACGGAACTGATCAAGCAGCTGGCTCACCGGTTGGCACAGGTCCGACGGTGAAGGAGGGGCTGCGGCCGTGCGCGTCCAGGCGGCCGTCGCCCCAGCTGGCGCTGCCGTAGGCGTCGATCTCGATGGCGTATTCGCCCGCGGCCAGCGCCGGGGGTAGCTGCACCGAGGTCCAGGGATGGTGCTCGACGATATCGAGGTATGTCCGGTGCGGCCGGTCGCTCAGCTCGACCAGGAAGATCCGGGCGTACTCGAATTTCTTGCGCGCACCCGCCTCCGTGGCGGGCGACCACCGGACCCCGAGCGAACGGTTCACCGCATCGGTGAACTCGACGGTGACCCGCAGCGGCACCTGGTCCTCGAGCCCGGTCCGATCCTTCATGACACCAGGCTGGCATGGACTCTCCAGGGAGGCAATGCGAATCCCGTCCTCGCACCCCCATCGGGGATCCGCGTGCCGGATACCGGCCTAACCCAGGTCCAGGACCGTGCGCACCGCCCCCGACCGCACCAGCTCCACGGCCGCGGCGATATCGGGGGCCAGGTGGCGGTCCGGCCCCGGTCCGGGCACCGTCTCCCGCACCAGATTCCGCACCGCACCGGTCACCGGCGCGGGCAGCAGCGGAGCGCGGAAGTCGAGAGCCCGTGCCGCGGTGAGCAATTCGATCGCCAGCACGGTGGTGAGGCCATCCACCGCGCGCCGCAGCTTGCGCGCCGCCGCCCACCCCATGGACACGTGGTCCTCCTGCATGGCACTGGACGGTATAGAGTCCACCGACGCGGGCACCGCGCACCGCTTCAACTCCGACACCACCCCGGCCTGCGTGTACTGCGCGATCATGTAGCCCGAATCGACGCCGGGATCATCGGCCAGGAAGGCCGGAAGCCCGTGTGAGCGATGCACATCCAGCATTCGATCGGTGCGCCGCTCGGCAATGCTCGCCACATCCGCCACCGCGATGGCCAGGAAGTCCAGCACGTATCCCACCGGCGCGCCGTGGAAGTTCCCGTTGGACTCCACGCGCCCGTCCGCGAGCACCACGGGATTGTCTATGGCGGAACCCAATTCGCGTTCCGCGACGGTCTCGGCGTAGTCCAGGGTGTCACGTGCGGCCCCGTGCACCTGCGGCGCGCAGCGCAGTGAGTACGCGTCCTGCACCCGCGGGCAGTCGTCTCCCCGATGGCTGGCCACGATCTCGGACCCGGCCAGCGCGGCCCGCATGCGTGCCGCCGAAACCCCTTGTCCCGGATGCGGTCTCAGCCCTTGCAAATCCGCCGCGAACACCCGATCCGTCCCCAGCAGCGCCTCCACGCTCATCGCCGCCGTCAGATCCGCCACCGCCAGCAGCCCGCGCAGATCCTCGATGGCCAGCACCAGCATGCCCAGCATCCCGTCGGTGCCGTTGGTCAACGCCAGACCCTCCTTCTCGGCCAGCGTCAAAGGCGTCAATCCCGCCTCCGCCATGGCCTCCCCCATGGGCCGCACGCCGTCCCCCGCCAGCACCGACCCCTCCCCCATCAAGGCCAGCGCAACCGCCGCCAGCGGAGCCAGATCCCCCGAGCATCCCAGCGAACCGTATTCCGGCACAACGGGAATGAGCCCGCTGTCGATCAATCCCGCCAGGGCCACCGCGGTCTCCGGCCGCACCCCCGTGAACCCCGACATCAGCGTCCGCAGCCGCAGCACCATCATGGCCCGGACCACCTCCGCCTCGACCGCCGCACCGGCCCCCGCCGCATGCGACCGGATCAGCGACCGCTGCAGGTCCGTGCGCCGCTCCGCCGGAATGTGCCGCAGCGCAAGCGCTCCGAACCCGGTCGACACCCCGTAGACGGCCCGCTCCCCCTGCGCCAGCTCGTCGATGTACCCCCGGACCTTCCCCAGCCGCGCCAGATCCACCCCGTCCAATTCCACCCCCGCGCCGCCCCGCGCGACCGCGACCACCTCCGCCCGCGTCAACGCCCGACCACCCACGACCACCCGCTGGTTACCGCTAGTCATGTGCCCGACAGTAGCCCCGGGTACACCGGCGCCCCGGCTGTTTACACCCGTTTCTCACGGGTAGGCGGCCGATGGTGCCGAAGAACGCGGCACACGAGGACGGAAAGTGAGGTTTGCCATGGGTACTGTCACCGCGTCGACCGACGTCAACGTGCCGATTCGGACGGCCTACAACCAGTGGACGCAGTTCGAATCGTTTCCGCGGTTCATGGAGGGGGTGGAGCAGGTCCAGCAGCTGGACGACACGCACACGCATTGGAAGGTGCATTTCGGGCCGGTGGAACGGGAATTCGACGCCACCATCACCGAGCAGCATCCGGATGAGCGGGTGGCCTGGCGGTCGGACAACGGGCCGGAACATGCGGGAGTGGTGACATTCCATCGCATCGACGATCGCACCACCCGGGTGATCACCCAGATGGATATCGATCCGGAAGGGTTCGTCGAGAATGTCGGCGACAAGCTCGGACTGCTCGATCGCCGGGTCAAGGGAGACCTGAAGCGGTTCAAGGAGTTCATCGAGGGCCAGGGCTACGAGTCCGGCGCGTGGCGCGGCGAGGTGCCGCGGCCGGGCAGCGGCGAGATCCCGCGCCCGGATCCGGGTGGCATGCCCGGCACGACCCCCGGCGGGATCCCCCCTGCGGGTCCCGGCGGCTACACGGGCCCTGCCGGTGGTGACATTCCGCGCCAGGGCTTCTGACGCGTGAGCGCCGGGCGATGCCGTCACCGGCATCGCCCGCGCGAGCACCTCAGGCCGACGGAATACGTTCGGCCAGCACGGCTTCCAGGTGCTGATCCAGCTGGGTCAGTTTCTTGGAGATCGAGGCGATGGTGGTCGCGGTGCGGTTCAGATTGTCCACCGCGTCCTCCAGCTGCTCCAGGCGCTGAGAGATGGACTTGAGCCGGTGGGTGATGGTTTCGACGTCGGTGGCCGTGGGAAGATTCAGCAGGCCGAGCACGGCCTGCTGAGTGGCCAGCGCGGTGTCGCGGGCATCGTTGGCGCGATCGATCGCACCCCGCGCGATGGGGTTCTCGAGAATATCGTTCAGCAGGTTGGTGAGCATCGGTTTCTCCAGGGGGTCAAGCGGATTCATATCAGGCACGGGCGGGCGTGAAGACGTGCGTGTCGGCCCACTCCGATTCGGCCTCCAGGCGGCCGAGTTCGGTGGTGGGCGCGTCGTTGTACTGCCATTCGCGGGCGATGGCGTGCCAGTTGTTGGCGGCGCGCAGCTGGCCCAGCACCGCCATCACCATGACGAGGGTGCGCAGCGAGACCATCTGCTCCTGCGGAATCGACTGCTTGCGAATGAGATTGAAGCTGTCACCGGTCGGCACGATGGTGTTGGCCAGGGCGTCGTTGACCATCTCCGGGGTGATCTCCACGACCTCGTCGACGGTGAGCCAGCCGAAGACCGACTCGACGATGGGCAGCGCCTCCTCGGCGTCCACCTCGTCCGGGTCGGGCAGGAAGCCGCCGGCGGCCAGACCTCGGTGCACCGCGAGGGCATCGCCCTCGGCCATGGCGCGCTGAATGACCAGCAGATCCTCGATGGACTTCTGATCGATGAACTTGTAGAGCCCGAAGTCCAGGAAGGCGATGCGCCCGTCCGCGCCGACCAGGAAGTTGCCGGGGTGCGGGTCACCGGAGAACTGGCCGTAGCGCAGCAGGCCCGCGCAGAAGAACCGGAAGATGATCTCCGCGACGCGGTTTCGCGCCTGCTGATCGTCGTTCTTGATGTCCTCGAAGCCGCGGCCGTCGAAGAATTCGGTGACCAGCACGCGCTGCCCGGACAGCGCCGTCACCACATCGGGCACCACGATGAACGGGTGGCCGCGGAACAGCCGGGCGGCGGCGCGCTGGTTCTGCGCCTCGAGCTCGTAGTCGAGCTCCTCTTCGACGCGGTCGCGGATCTCGGCCGACAGCGCGGCGGTATCCAGCGCGGGCGCAATGAGTTTGAGCGCGTGGCTGAACAGCGCCATGTTCTTGATGTCGGCGCGCACGGCCTTGTCGATGCCCGGGTACTGCACCTTCACGCACACCTCGCGGCCGTCGTGCAGTCGCGCCCGGTACACCTGGCCGATGGAGGCCGAGGCGATCGGGGTCTCGCGGAATTCCGCGAAGTGCTCGCTGAGCTTGCCGCCGAGCTCGGTCTCGATCAGCTTGCGCATCTTGTCGAATCCGACGGTCGGGGCCGAATCCCGCAGCTTGGCAAGGGCTTTCTGGAAGTCGTCACGCACTTCGTCGGGGAAGATGCCGCCGTCGACGATGGACAGCGCCTGGCCGATCTTGAGCGCCGCGCCGCGCATGGTGCCCAGACCGTTGACGAGCGCCTTCATGGCCTCGGCCTGCTTGCGGTCCATGACCGCCTTCTTCTTCTCCTCGCTGCGGCCGACCGTGGCCACCTTCACCCCCGCCTGACGCAGGACCGCCCCTGCCGCAACCCGCCCGAGGGCGGCGGTGCGTAGTGCGCGCGAGGTGGGCACCTTCTTGTCCGATGCGTCTCGTGCCATCGTGTTCTCCCCTGCTGAACTGCGGTTTTGCCCGAAAGAATTAGGTGAATGAGACCTCATTCGCATCGAAAGCTAGCACGTCTGGGACACTTTGGGAATTAGGTGAATGAGATCTCACTCAATTAACCGGCGCGCGGTAGGATGGCCGCGCCGACCCACCGTCCAGAGAAAGCGCCATGACCCCACCGACCGAACCCGCGCCGCCCCGGCGCGGCAGGCCGCCGAGCGCGGACCGCACCGCGCAACGCCGCCGCGAATTGGTCGCGACCGCGTACGCGGTCTTCATCGACAAGGGCTACACCGCCGCCGGCGTCAACGACATCACCGATCGGCTCGGCGTCGCCACCGGGACGTTCTACCGGTATTTCGACAGCAAACGCGAAATCCTGGACCACGTCATCGAATTCGGCATCGAGAAGATGTTCGACGCCATGCAGGCCGCCTGGGGCGAGGGGCCCGACGACACCTTCGACGGATACATCGCGCATCTGAAAGCGGTGGGCGAGGCCATGATGCGCGCCCTCGACGAGGAACCCGGCATGGTGCGCATGCTGCTGTTCGAGGGCACGGCCGTGGACGAGGAGCTCACCGCGCGACTGCTCGGCGTGCACGAGGCGCTCGGCGCGGCCATCGCCTCGATGCTCGAAGACGGTGTGAGGCAAGGGTATCTGCGCGAAGGGATCGACACCCGGCTGATCGGACGGTCCATCTACATGATGCTGTCACCGAGCCTGGTCGACATGCTGACCGAGCCACTGGGCCCCCAGGGCCGCGCACACCATATCGACGTGATGCTGGACCTCATGCTCAACGGCCTGCGCGCACCCGGATCACCCCAGTAGGCGTTGCTCTTTCGCGTGCGCGACCGCGGCGGCGCGGGTGTCCACGCCGAGCTTCTCGTAGATCCGGCCCAGATGGGTTTTCACCGTCGCCTCGCTGACGTGCAGCGCACGGGCGATCTCCCGATTGCCGAGGCCGAGCGAGAGCTGGGTGAGGATGTCGAGTTCGCGGGCGGTCAGCGCGGGACGCGGGTTGCGCAGCTGGGTCATCATGCGGTCGGCGACCGGCGCGGAGAGGGCGGTGCGACCCTGCGCTGCGGCGTGGATGGCGCTGAAAAGCTCCTCGGGCCGTTCGGCTTTCAGCAGATAGCCGGTCGCGCCCGCGGCGATGGCGCGGGTGATGTCGGCGTCGGTGTCGTAGGTGGTGAGCACCAGCACGCGCGGTACCGGGGCAGGGAGGGCGGTGATGCGGCGGGTGGCCTCGATGCCGTCCATGTCCCCGCCCAGTTGCAGATCCATGAGAATGACATCGGGGTGCAGGTGACCGGCCAGGGCGATGGCCTCCGGGCCGCTGCCCGCCTCACCGATCACCTCGATGCCCTCGGCGCTGGACAGCAGAGCGCGCAGGCCCGCGCGCACCACCGCGTGATCGTCGCAGAGCACCAGGCGCACAACCGAATTCATCGATCCTCCAGGGCGGGGGCGGAGTGCCCGAGCGGCACCGAGGCCGACACCACGGTGCCGTCACCGGGCGCGGATTCGAGCGTCAGCAGGCCACCGAGCTGGCGCATGCGGGCGCGCATGGCGGGCAGGCCGTGACCGCGCTGCGGTGCTGAAACGGGCGCTTCGGGGTCGAAACCCGTTCCGTCGTCGGCGATATCGAGCATCACGCTGTCGTCGAGGTAGGTGAGCGACAGTGTCACCAGCGTGGCGTGCGCGTGCTCGCGGGCATTGGCCAGCGCGCCCTGCGCGATGCGGAGCAGGGCCGTCGCGATGGGATCGGGCAGCGCCACCGGAACCCCATCGAGATGAACGCACACGCACAGGCTTACCCCGGATTCGCGTTCCGCCAGCGCTTGCAGCGCGGCTTACAGCGAGCCGCCGGCGGCGAGCTCGGAGGGCGTGAGATCGTGCACGAACCGGCGGGCCTCGGCCAGATTCCGTTCCGCCACATCGGCGGCCGTGCGCACATGCCCGCGCGCCTGCTCGCCGTCGGTCTCCCACACCCGATCCGCCGCCTGCAACAGCATGCGCTGACTCGAAAGCCCCTGGGCGAGGGTGTCGTGTATCTCCCGGGCGAGCCGCTCCCGTTCGGCGAGCACGCCCTCGCGCCGTTCGGTGGCGGCCAGTTCGGCGCGGGTGGCGCGGAGGGTGTCGATGAGCGCCGCCTGTTCCTCGGTCTGCCGCTGCATGCCGACGAACAGGGCGGTGGTGAGGGCGGCCACCGCGATCGGCGCCAGCAGCAGGTTCGGATCGGCCCAGGTGGCCACGCGCAGCTGGGCCGCCACCACCAGCCCGGTCAGGGCCGCCACCAGGCCGAGTGCGATCCGCACCGGCAGGATCCGCAGTCCGGTGTACAGCAGCGGCACCGCACACCAGGCGAAGCTCGGCGCCAGCACCACCAGCGCCGACCAGGCCGCCACCAGGAGCACGAACCACAGCACCCGCCGCGACTCGCGCAGCTCGCTGATGACGTACAGCACGACCACCACCACCGTCAGCCCCAGCACCCACGACAGCTGCGGGGAACCGCGGTGCCGGAGCATGAACCGCAGCAGCGACGCCGCCAGCAGCACGTAGAAGGCGCAGTGCACGATGGTTGCCAGCAGCCGGGAATCCTGGGTTCCCGCACCGGAATTGCGCACTCCGATCACCTCCTCGATGGCGCTGACGTGGGCATACACTTCCATTCTGGGGTGCGCCACCCAGCCTACGGTCATCCGATCGGTTGATAGCGGACTCCCCCGATGCGCTCGCAGGTCCCACCCGATCCACCGATCGGAATTCGCGAGAACGGCAGCAGGCTGAAGGCATGACCGAAACCAAGAAGCCCGCCCGTACTCGCCTCGTCATCGCCGGAGCCGCCGCCGCGGTGATCGCGGCCGGGGGCATCGGCATCGCCACCGTGAACGCGAACGGCCCCGATCCGGCCGCGCAGGCCCCGATCACCGCCGACATCAGCGATGCCGACCTGCAACAGAGCACCCATCTCACGATTGCCGCCGCCACCCGCGCCGCGCAGTCCGCCCTCGACGCGGCGACCAAGGCGAATCAGCACGTCACCGTGGCCGTGGTGGATCGCAATGGCAACACCATCGTGGTGCTGCGCGGCGACGGCGCGGGCCCGCAGTCCTATGACGCTGCCCAGCGGAAGGCGTTCACCGCCGCCTCCTGGAACGCGCCCACTTCGCAGCTCACCGAGCGCCTGAAGTCCGCCCCGCAGTTGGCCGACATCCCCGGCACCCTCTTCCTGGGTGGCGGCGCGCCGATTCAGGCCAAGGGTGGCGCGCCGATCGCCGGGATCGGTGTGGCGGGCGCGCCGAGCGGCGATCAGGACGAAACCTTCGCCCGCGCGGGCATTGCCGCGCTGGGCAGCTGACCCCCCTGACCGCACTCCGGCGGCTGACCTGGACGAACGGTTCCACCGAAACGCACCCCGGGGCTCCCGGGGAAACGGTTGGCGATCAACACCGCGTGGTTCGGGTAACCGGCTTATGCTCGGGGTAACAGGCTCGTTTGGTTATCGGGGTCGGCTGTGGCGCATATCGATCCGTTCTCCACGCGCCGCGACCCGACGGCGGGGTTCGCGGCGGAACTCGAGGCGGCCGGATTCACCGATCCGGCCGAGGTCGGGCGGGGCGGATTCGGTGTGGTGTACCGGTGTTTCCAGGCCGCGCTGGAGCGCACGGTCGCCATCAAGGTGCTGACGGCCGACCTGGAATCGGAGAGCCTCGAACGGTTCGTGCGCGAGCAGCTCGCCATGGGCAAACTCTCCGGGCATCCGAATATCGTGAACGTCTTCGAGGTGGGGTCCACCGCGACCGGACGGCCCTACATCGTGATGCCGTACCACGCGCACGGGTCACTGGATGCGCGGATTCAGCAGCAGGGGCCGGTGAGCTGGCAGGACGTGCTGCACATCGGGGTGCGGATCGCGGGCGCGCTGGAGACCGCGCATCGGCGCGGACTGCTGCACCGGGATGTGAAGCCGGGCAATATCCTGCTCACCGAATACGGGGAGCCACAGCTGGCGGACTTCGGAATCGCCCGGCTGGCAGGCGGTTTCGAGACCACCGCCGGGACGATCACCGGCTCGCCCGCCTACACCGCGCCGGAGGTGCTGCAGGGCCAGGCCCCGGATGTGACCGCCGATATCTACAGCCTGGCCTCCACGCTGTTCTGCGCGGGCACCGGCCACGCCGTCTTCGAACGCCGCAGTGGCGAACAGCTGGTCGCCCAGTTCGTCCGCATCACCAAACAACCGATCCCGGATCTGAGCGCCTCCGGGCTGCCGGCCGAGCTCACCACGGTCATCGAATCCGCCATGGCCCGCGATCGAGGTGAACGACCCGGCAGCGCCGCCGAATTCGGGACGGCACTGCGGGATATCCAGGTGCTGCACGGTCTTCCGCCCGACGACCTGCCGATCCCCCTGCCCGCCACCGACAGCGCCGAGCCGGGTTCGCCCGCGACGCCGGCAGATTCCACCCAGCGCCCGTACCCGCCGATCACCGGCTCCAACCCCCTCCTGTTCCAGGCCGCCGCCGGCCCACCGGCGACCACGGGCTCCGATCGCCGCCGCCAGACGACCCGGACCCCGCCCGTGCCCGCGACACGTCTGCGCCCGCCCGCACTCCCCCGTGCACTGGTCGACCGCCCGCGTCTGCTCGACCGGTTGCGATCGGACCGCAGGCTCGTGGTCATCCACGGCCCCACCGGTTTCGGCAAGACCACCCTCGCGGCCCAGTGGTGCGCCACGATCAGCGCCGAGGGCGGCTCGGTGGCGTGGCTGACCGTCGACAGCGACGACGACAATCCGGTGTGGTTCCTCGCGCACCTGGTGGACGCCATTCGCGCGGTACGGCCCACGCTGGCAAGAGAACTCGGCGAACTGCTGGAGGAGCACGCCGACGGGGCCGGGCGGTTCGTGCTCACCTCGCTGATCAACGAGCTCGACCGGCGCGGGGAACCGCTGACCGTGGTCATCGACGACTGGCATCGGGTCACCGATGCGGCGACCGTTGCCGCCCTGCGCTTCCTGATCGAAGGGTGCGGTCCGGTGCTGCGCATCGTGGTGACCAGCCGCCGGCAGACCGGACTTCCCATGAGCGCCATGCGCGCCCGCCACGAGCTCGCCGAAATCGACACCGCCGCCCTGCGATTCGAGGCCGACGAGGCGTACACGCTGCTGGTCGGGCTGGGCGGGCTCGACCTGGACCGCGAAGACGTCGCGGATCTGACCGAATCCACCGGCGGCTGGGCCGCGGCCCTGCAACTGGCGGCGCTGAATCTGCGTGACAGTGCGGATCCCGCCCGCCTCATCGGCACCCTCACCGGCCGCCATCACGCCATCGGCGAATTCCTGGCCGAGAATGTCCTGGAGACCCTGGAACCCGAGGTGCTGGAGTTCATGGTCGCCACCTCGATCACCGAACGCACCTGCGGCGAACTGGCTTCCGCGCTCACCGGCGTCGCCGACGGGCAGGCGCTGCTGGAGCAGATCGAGCAGCAGGATCTGTTCCTGCGCCGCATCGACGGCGGCCGCTGGTTCCAATACCACCACCTGTTTCAGGATTTCCTGCGCCAGCGGCTGGAACTGGCCGCGCCGGAACGGATCGAGGGCCTGCACCGCGCGGCCGCGGTCTGGTTCGCCGAGCATCGGCAGGTCGGTGAGGCGGTCGATCACGCGGTGATGGCCGGTGACGACGCGTACGCCGTCGAGATCGTCGAGCGCGACGGCATGTCGTTGCTCGAGTACGGGCAGATGGCCAGCCTCATCGGACTGGTGAACAAGCTACCGCCGACGGTCATCGAGACGCATCCGCGCCTGCAACTGGATCTGGCGTGGGCGAATATCCTGCTACATCGCGCCGGACCCGCGGAACGCGCACTGCGCCTTGCCGAATCGAACCTCGACGGCGACTCGCTCGACCCGGCGACCACCACTCGCCTGCGCGCCGAGGCGGGCGTCGTGCACGCCGTGGTCTCGGTGCGCGCCGATGTGCTGCTCGGCGTGGAGGACATGCTCGCCCCATGTTTCGCGCACGCGGACGAACTGTCGCCCTACGTGGTGGCCATCGGCGCGAATGTGGCAAGCCTGGCCGCCGGCTACCGCTGCGACTTCGAGGAGGCGGTGCGCATCCAGGAGTGGTCCGCGCCGTACATGCGCCGCAACAAGGGCTTCTACAACAATGTGCACGGCCTGTGCTTCCTGGGCCTGGCGGCCAGCCTCCAGCTGGATATCGCTGGGGCGGAACGGTATTTCCGCAGTGCGCTGAAAGTCGCCAAGCAGTCCGGCGGCAGCCACTCCTACGGTGCGCGCCTGGCCGGTTCGCTGCTGGGCGAAGTGCTCTACGAGCGCGGTGAGATCGTCGAGGCCGAACGCTATCTCGACGAGGGCTACAAACTCGGTCCGGACGCGGGCGTGGTGGATTTCAAACTGGCGCGGTACGTGGTCGGCGCGCGCATCAAGGCGCTGCTCGGCGACCGGGCCGCCGCCATCCGGCGGCTGAACGAGGGTGCGCGCGTGGCGCATTCGATGTCACTGCCGCGACTGCGCGCGGAAGTCGAGAACGAGCGGCTGCGCCTGGGCCTGCCGCCGCATCCGGAATTCGGCCCGCAACCGGTGGTCGAGTACGAGCATCGTCGCAGGCCGGTGGATCCGATCGACGAATTCACGGTGCTCTACGAGGAATTCACCGCCATCCGGCTGCTGCTGGCCGAATCGGCCTCCGACAGCCGGGAACTCGCGTGCGCCTGGGCCCGCGAGTGGGTCGAGCACCTCGAATCGGTGCATCGCCCGAGGGAACTGCTGAAGGCACGCCGGCTGCTGGTGGCCTGCCTGGCCGCGACCGATCGCACGGACGAGGCCAAGGCTCTGCTGGCGACCATTACCGCCCAGTGCGCGGAGCACGGTTCGGTCCGCTACATCCTCGACGGCGGACCGCACGTGGTGGCCACGCTCGCGGCCCTGTACGCCGACCGCCTCGCCGGGCGCTGGCATGCCGATTGGCCCGAGGTGCCCATCGACTTCCTGCGCAACCTGGTCGAGGCGGACGCCGCGCAGACGATCTGACCCGCGCCCCGGCCGCGAGGACCGGGGCAGCAAGCCGGGTAAGGCGTTGTTACCAGGCCATATTCGCGTAGCTGACCAGGGTGTCCTGGCTCTCCTGCGACAGCTTCCAGGTGCCGCCGATGTTCTTCCAGGTCAGCGGGATCGGGAAGCTGTAGGAGCCGAGGCGGCTGTTGAGGGTGGCGGAGAGGACGTCACCGTCGACGGACACGCCCGAGACGTCCCAGCTGTAGCCGGGGATGCGGGCGATGGTCGTGCCGACGTTCACGATCTGGCTGGCATCGCCCGATTCCAGTTCGGCGGCATTGCCATTGAGCGCGGACTGCAGCTTGCCCTGGAGTTCACCGGCCGACGGGGTGGCCGGCGCGGCGATGGCCGCGGGCGCGGAGACGACGACGGCGGCCGAAACCGGCAGCAGCAGAGCGGCGGCCGACATCGAAGCGGCGACGAACTTGCGGACCATGGCAAATCTCCTTGTTGATAGGTAAGCCTAAGCATAGTGGACGGTTTCGACGCTCACGTCCACCCCCTCGAGGTCTCGATCACATACAGCCGCGAGAAGCCATGGACAGCAAACGGTCCGCAAGCGCATCATGAAAGAACATCCGGTGCCGTTCGTCGGGGGAACGTCAAAGGAAACCCGAACGGATGGAAGAGATCATGTTCATCAAGAAATTGGTGGCGACAGCTGTTTTCGCCATCGCGGCCACCGGAATCACCATGGCGACGGCGCACGGCGAGGCGGGGCTCACCGTCAGCGGCGTGGACGGCTCGGTCGGATACACCACCACCCTGGCCGCCGACCATTCGAATGCCCTGGTCACCTTGGCCTCCGGCCGATTCGTCCTCGCTCCTGACGCGGTTCAGGTGGTCGCGGACGACGGCGTGGTCATCGGAGCGATCCCCCTGACCCTGCGCACCGACGCCGGCGCGGCCTTCCAGGTCACCCCGACGCTCGCCAGTGACACCGAACTGACCCTGACCCCGGTCGGCGGCCCCACCCCCGCCGCCACCAGCTCACAGGATCTGCCGTTCATCCACACCGCGGGCGGCGGTGACGCGATCCTCGCCGGCGCCTTCATCGGCTGCCTGGTCGGCATTGTCATCGGCATCTGGTTCTTCCTGGTCGGAGCCATCGTGGGCTGCGCGATCGGGGCCGCGATCGGAGGTTTCATCGGCGCGGTTTCGTGACGGGTGAATCCCGCACGGACACACCGGATCCGGGCGGGTCGCAGCGTCGGCCCGGCCGGATCCCGCCTGAAAGTGTTGCTGGGGTAACGGAATCGGTATGTTGTGGGCTACTGTCGGGCGTGTTTGCCCGTCCGTGATCGACCTTGGTGTAGCCGACAGGATTGACGAAACCCCATATGGCCGTGATGTTTCTCTGGATACTCCTACCTGTACTGATACTCGCTGTGGGGGTGGCGGGGTTCGTCACGATGCGGTGGCGCGCGGATCGACTACGCGTCGATGCCCTGCAGGCCCAGCTGCGCGCCTCGGAGCATTTGCTCGCCCAGACCGTCGAGAACCACGGCGAGGAACTGCGGCGGGTCTGGACCGAGGCCGCCGAACAGGGCCGACGCGAGATCGAAACTCAAGCGCGGCAGGCGATCAGCGCCGCCGAGCAGGCTGCCCAGGACCAGGCCCAGGCCGTGCGTGAGGAGATGCAGAGCGCGTCGCGGGACGTGACCGCCGCGGCCGTGCGCTCCTTCGGCACGTCGGTGGTCAGCCTCGGCGCGGACGTCGGCAAGGTGGTCAGCGCCGCGCTGCGCGAGCACCGCGACGACGCGGTCTACGAGACCCTCATCCGCATCGATCACAGTGTGCAGCAGATGATCCGGCAGGCGCAGTCCTACGTGATCGTCAGCGGTGGCCTGCCCGGCCGCCGCTGGCCGCAGCAGGCCGTCACCGACGTGGTGGGCGGCGCGGTCGGCCGTGTCCGCGACTACCAGCGGGTGCGGGCCGGACAGGCCGAGCGCGTGGTGGTGTCGCGCGTGGTGGAGCCGCTGGTGCACACGGTGGCGACGCTGGTGGACAACGCGCTGCGGTATTCGCCGCCGACCTCGTTCGTGGACATCAGTTTTCAGGAAGGGCACCACGGCGTCACCATCCTCATCGACGATGCCGGTGTGCGCATGAACACCGAGCAGCTCGAGGACGCGCGCCAGGTGCTGGCCGGTGAGCGCGGTGTCGACATTCTCGAACTGGGCCCCTCGCCCAAGATCGGTTTCCCGAGTATCGCGGCGCTGGTGCGCCGCTACGGATTCAATGTCTACGTGGACGGCCCGAACGCCTTCGGCGGTGTGCGCGCCATGGTGTTCATCCCCGAAACCCTGCTCGTGGCACCGCATGACGTGGTCGTGGAGCAGCCTGCCGTGATACCGGCGGTCGTGACGCCGGTGGAGCCCGTGGAGGAGCAGTCGGTGCGCGAGAACACCATTTCCGCCGCCCTCACCGCCAGCGGCCTCACGAAACGGCGGCGGCGCACCGTGACTCAGCCCAGCGCGCAGGCCCCCTCGCTCCATCCGGCACCGGCGCCGGTGCTCCACCCCACCGCGGCAGCCGCATCGGCCCCCGCGCCCGCTCCGCAATCCGCCCCGGCACCGACCCTGCAACTCGCGCGACCCGATATCGCGGTGGCCTGGCACAGCGGCTCGGTCAGCGGCCGCCACGCCGCGGCCGGAGCCGACCACACCGAAGGGATGAACTCGTGAACTCTCCGACCGCCGCCGGCCAGCAGAACGCGGTGCTATCCAATTCCGCCGACGGACCCAACCAATTGGCCTGGCTGCTGGCCGATCTCGAGATGCCGGGGGTGCGTTTCGCGGTGCTGCTGTCCGAGGATGGGCTGCGCATGGCGCACCACGGCAATATCACTCGCGACAATGCCGAGCGATTCTCCGCCGCCGCATCGGGATTGCGGTCGCTGGGCAAGGCGCTCGGGGAATTCTGCGGCGGGCCGGGTGACAATGTGCGCCAGAACGTCACCGAGTACGACGGCGGGATGATCTTCATCACCGCCGCCGGAGTCGGTGCGGTACTGGGTGTTTCGACCACCACCGAGGTCGACGTCGCACTGGTCGCGCACCGCCTCAACGAGCTCGCCGCCCGGGTCGGGCACGAGCTCGGCGCTGTGCCGCGCCGCGACGCCGCCCGGCCGTGACCGGCCCGCGGCGGGATCCCGATCTGGTCCGGGCCTATGTGCGCACGGGTGGGCGGACGCGCGCCACCCGGCACCTGGACCTCGTCACCGTGATCGTCGCCGCCGAAACGCCACTGCAGGGCGGTTCCCCCGACGCGCGCCGCATATTCGCGCTGTGCCGCAACGCCCTGTCGCTGGCCGAGATCGCCGCGCACCTCGACCTGCCGCCCTCGGTGGTGAAGATCGTCGTGGCCGACCTGCTGGACAGCGGTCACCTGATAACCCGGACACCCGAGCACACCCTGCCGGATGTCAGCTTGCTGGAAGAGGTACTGAATGGGCTTCGAGCCCTCGCGGTTTGAGTCGGCTCCCGCGGGCGTCGATTACCTGCCGCCGACCGTCACCAAGTCGGTGAAACTGTTGGTGGCAGGCAATTTCGGGGTCGGCAAGACCACTTTCGTCGGCAGCGTATCGGAGATCAAGCCGCTGCGCACCGAGGAAACCATCACGCACGCCAGCGTGGGTGTGGACGATATGGCCGGGCTGCGCGAGAAGACGACCACCACCGTCGCACTGGATTTCGGCCGCATCACGCTCAATCCACAACTGGCCCTGTACCTTTTCGGCACGCCGGGCCAGCAGCGCTTCGTCCCGCTGTGGGAGGAGCTGGCGCTGGGTGCGCTGGGCGCGCTGGTGCTGGTCGACACCCGCCGCATCGAACAGTCCGACGAGGTGCTGGCGGTGCTGGAGCAGCGCGGCGTGCCGTACGCGGTGGCGGTCAACGAATTCGAGGGCGCGCACCGGTACCCGCTCAGCGAGATCCGCGACGCCCTCGATCTCACCGACGAGACGCCGCTGACCGCCCTGGATGCGCGCGATCGCCGCACCTGCGTGCAATCGCTCATCACCCTCGTCGAGTTCCTGTTTCATTCCCGTCAGGAGTCCCGCCTGTGACCACGTCGACCGGTTCGCCGATCGGACTGTCCGCCCTCGCGCAAGCACGCCACTTCCCGCTCTACACAGCGGAATTCGCGGCCGACCCGCACGGCGCGTACCGGGAGATGCGTCGCCGCTACGGCTCGCTGGTGCCGGTGGAACTGGCCCCGGGCGTGCCCGCCACCCTGGTGATCGGCTACCACGACGCCGTGCGGATCCTCAACGATCCCGAGCATTTCCCGGCCGATCCACGGCTGTGGCAGGACTCGATCCCCGACGACAGCCCGATCAAGCCGATGCTGCAGTGGTATCCGAACGTGCTGCGCAATGCCGGTGAGACGCACCGGCGCTACCGCGGCGCGAATGTGGCCGCCGTCGAGGGCGTGGACCTGCACGGCCTGCACGCCATCGTGGAACGCGAGGCGCTGCCGCTGATCAACGCCTTCTGCGAGGCGGGCGAGGCCGAGCTGATCAGCCAGTACGCCATGCCGCTGGTCTTCGCCGGACTCAACGACATGCTGGGCTGCCCACCGGATATCGGCGCGCGGGTGGCCGCGGGCATGGCCGCGCTGTTCGACTCCGTGGACGAGAACGCAGCCCTCGGCATGCAGATGCTCAGCGAGGCGCTGCTCGAGCTCATCGCGCTCAAACGCGCCGAGCCGGGCGACGATATGGTGACCCGCCTGCTGCAGCACGACGCCGCCCTCGACGACACCGAGATGCTCTACAACATCATCAGCATCTACGGCGCGGGCCTGGAACCGCAGCAGAACCTGATCATCAACACCCTGCGGCTCATCCTCACCGACGACCGTTTCGCCGGTGACGTGCTCGGCGGAAGCCTTTCCACCCGTGACGCTTTGGACGAGGTGCTCTTCAACGACCCGCCCATGGCCAACTTCTCCGTCTCCTACCCGCGCCAGCCCATGCTCATCGGCGAGACCTGGCTGCCCGCGCATCAGCCGGTGGTGATCAGCATGACCGGCTGCAACAACGATCCGGCCATCGGCGGCGGCGAACGCATCGGCAACCGTTCGCATCTGGCGTGGAGCCTGGGCCCGCACGCCTGTCCGGCCAGGTCGGTGGCGTCGCTGGTGGCGCAGGAGGCGATCGATCAGCTGCTGGATGCCTTGCCCGAGTTGCGACTTGCCGTTCCTGCCGAAGAATTGTCTTGGCGGCCAGGGCCTTTCCACCGGGCGCTGGCGGGGCTGCCGGTCATCTTCCCGGCGAGCCCGCCCTTGAATGTGAAGTAGGACAAGGAGTACCAGCAGTGACGATCGAACCCCTGGCATTGGATTTGACCGGTGTCGACATTCAAGGCGAGAACGCCCGCATCCGGGAGCGCGGGCCGGTGGCCCTGATCGAGTTGATGGGTGTGCCCGCCTGGTCGGTGACCGATGCCGATGTGCTCAAGCGGCTGCTGGCCGATCCGCGCGTATCGAAGTCCGCCTCGCAGCACTGGCCCGCCTTCATCGACGGCACGGTGAGCGCGGAGTGGCCGCTGTTCCCGTGGGTGGTGGCCGAAAACATGTTCACCGCCTACGGTGCCGATCATCGACGGCTGCGCAAGCTGGTGTCACCGGCCTTCACCAACCGCCGCACCATGGCGCTGAAGCCGCGCATCGAGGAGATCGTCAACACCCTGCTGGACAAGCTGGCCGCCACCGAAGCCGGTGAGATCGCGGACCTGCGTGAGGGTTTCGCCTATCCGGTGCCGATCCAGGTGATCACCGAGCTGCTGGGCGTGCCGGAGTCCATGGAGGCCGGGCTGCGCATCTGCGTGGCGCGCTTCTTCGACACCGAGATCAGCCCGGACGCCGCGGTCGCCAACTACATCGAAATGGGCGGTCTCATCGCGGAATTGGTGGCCTTCCGCCGCGACAATCCGGGCGACGACATGACCAGCGTGCTCATCTCCACCCGCGACGAGGACGGCGAGCGGCTCACCGAGAAGGAGATGATCGACACGCTGATGCTGGTCATCAACGCCGGGCACGAGACCACCGTGAACCTGCTCGACCAGGCCATCTTCCTGCTGCTCACGCACCCCGAACAGCTGGCCGCCGTGCGCGCGGGCCAGGCGAGCTGGGAGGACGTCATCGAGGAGACGCTGCGGGTGGAATCGCCCGTGGCGCACCTGCCGCTGCGCTACGCGGTGGAGGACATCGAGATCGACGGCATCCGCATCGCCAAGGGCGAGGCCATTCTCGCCTCCTACGCCGCCGCGGGCCGCGACCCGAAGGTGCACGGCGCGACCGCCGACGCCTTCGACGTCACCCGCGTGACCAAGGACCACCTGGCGTTCGGGCACGGCGCGCACCACTGCATCGGCGCACCGCTGGCCCGGCTGGAGGCGAGCATCGCGCTGCCCGCGCTGTTCGAGCGGTTCCCGAAGCTGGCGCTGGCGGTGGACCCGGCCGAGGTGGCCCCGGTCATCGGCTTCATCTCCAATGGGCACCGGGAGCTCCCGGTGCGGCTCACCGCGGAGTAGTCGTGCCCTCCAAAGCCGTGGTCTCCCCCACCGGGGCGGCCACGGCGGCGGTGTCGACGGCGGCCGGGCCGGTCCGGCGTCCCGTGACCAGGAACAGCACCACCAGCAGCACGCTCAGCCACACGTAGGTGTCGCCCTCGATGTGCTGCCGGATCGACCACGCGAATTCGCGATTGTCGTCACCGGGCAGCCAGTTCTGCGGCCCGTAGACGAAGACCCACGCGGTCACGGCCGTCACCGCGTACCAGCCCGCCGCCTGCCGCCACGGCAACCGCGTCGCGTAGCCGAGCATGGCCAGCAGCGCGGGCACGATCCAGATCCAGTGGTGCGACCACGAGATCGGCGACACCAGCAGCGTGAACACGGCATTGAGGGCCAGCGCCAGTGCGGGCATGGCCGCCGCCTTGCGCATGGCCGCCACCACCAGCACCAGCAGGACGGCGCTCAGCACCAGCCACAGAATGGTGAACAGCGGCTTCTCGATCTGGAAGCGCGCCAGCACCGCCTGGATCGACTGATTGGTGTGGAAGGCCGACCCACTCAGCCCCTTCACATTGCCCATTCCGCCGAACCAGTACTCGGTCGACGTCTTCGGCATGACCGCGAAGCTCAGCGCGGTCGCGGCGGCACCCGTGATCGCCGCGGTCACGGCCGCCTTGTAATCCTTGCGGACCAGGAAGAACAGCACGAACGCACCCGGCGTCAGCTTGATGGCGGCGGCGATGCCGATCAGCATCCCGCGCTTCCACTTCGGTTTCTCGGTCAAACAGTCCGCCGCGACCAAGGCCATCAGCAGCAGATTGACCTGCCCGAAATCGAGGGTCTCCCGCGCCGGCTCGAGCAGCAGCGCCAGCGGCGTCGCACATGCCATCACCCACACCGCGAGCAGCTTGCGATCCTCGCCCGCCCACACCCGCCGCGCCACCAGGTACAGCGTCAGCGCGATACAGGCCACCGAGGTGACGAAGAACGAGAACGCGGCCACATCCCACGGCAGCAGCGCGAACGGCGCGAGCGCCAGCGCGGCGAACGGCGGATAGATGAACGGCAACCCGATCCCGACCGAGGTCTTGGGCAGCTGCCCGTACAGATCACCGCCATCGCGCAGCGTCTCGATCCCGAGCCGATACACCTGCAGGTCGATGAAGCTGTCGGAGATCTCCTTGAACGGCCACAGCGGCACCATCAGACACAGGGCCGCGAAGCCCGTACACAACACCGGCACCAGCCACATCACCCGCCCGAATCGGCGGTCCAGCGACTTCGGCTCAGCAACAGCGGTGGAAAAACTCATCCGGGGCCACTTTACCGGCCGCCCCGATCCGGCACACACCCACTGCGCTGCCGAGACCGCGATATCCCGTACCTGCCACCTGTACGGCGGGGATATCTCGGACATGACGAACGGCGAGAATCCGGTGGGAGGCGTCGACCCAGGCAGTACCGAGTCGGTGCAGGCGCGGTGGCGGAGGGCATTCGACGCGCGTACTTCGGCCGCGCAGACCGACGCGGCCGGGTGGGCGCGAGGTACCCGGTGGGCTGAAGAGCCGGCAGACCGCGCGGCAATGCGGCGGGCCGCACGAGGGTGACCGCGCGGAGTCGACGACACCGGGTGGTCATTCGGTTTGTTCCCCCGCATGCCTACTGGTCAGGGACTACTATCCACGGCTCATGACCGCGGACAGCGATGTCGAGGAACGGATCGCGCGGTGGCGCGCGTATGTGGAACAGCGGAGGAAGTTGCCGGAGTCCGATATCACGGACTCGGAGGCCCGGCTGCGTGGCAGCGTGACGGAGCTGACCGCGGCGGGGCTGGCGGCGGATGAGGCGTTTCTCATCGCGGTGAAGCGGCTCGGCGGGGCGGATGAGCTGCTGTGGAAACAGCTTGTGCCGCTCTCCGATGCAGCGGCCCGCAATCGCGTCACGCGGCCGGATCTGGTGGTGATGGTCGGCTGTGCGGTGGCCTCGGCTGTCGCCGTCAAGCTGCCGGTGGCCTTTGGGGTCGATCTGGACGGGCATCCGGAGTTCTACGGCCGCAATGCCGCGCTGTTCGCGTTCGCGCCGCTGGCCGTGTATTTCGCCATCCGGCACCGGCTTTCGCTGCGGGTGGTGGCGATGCTGGCCGGGCTGTTCGGGCTCGGGGCCGTTGCGGCCAATGCCTATCCGCTCGGGTCGGATTCGCAGTCGTTGGTGCTCACCGCGATTCATCTGCCGATCGCGCTGTGGCTGGTGACCGGGGTGGCCTACACCGCGGGTGCGTGGCGTTCGGGTCGGCGGCGGATGGATTTCATTCGGTTCACCGGGGAGTGGTTCATCTACTTCGTGCTGATCTGTCTCGGTGGCGGGGTGCTGATCGGGGTCACGCTCGGCACGTTCGATGCCATCGGGGTCGATGCGGAGGAGTTCGTTTCGCAGTGGCTGCTGCCGTGCGGTGGCGTCGCGGCCGTGGTGGTGGCGGCGTGGCCGGCCGAGGGCACGCAGAATGTGGTCGGGAATATCGCGCCGCTGCTGACGAAGGTCTTCACTCCCCTGTTCACCGCTGTGCTGCTGGCGCTGCTCGCCGGAATCGGGCTGAGCGGCAGGGGAATCGACGTGGATCGCGACGCCCTGATCCTGTTCGACGTGCTGCTGGCGCTGGTGCTCGCCCTGCTGCTCTATTCGATCTCGGCCCGTGAACCCGCCCCTGCTCCAGGCGCTTTCGACAGGTTGCAGCTGGCTCTGGTGGTCAGCGCGCTGCTCGTGGATGTTCTGGTGCTGGCCGCGGTCGCGGGACGCATCACCGAATGGGGTTCGACTCCGAATCGCATTGCGGCACTGGGTGAGAACCTGATTCTGCTGGCCAATCTCGCCTGGTCGGCCCGGCTGCTGTTCGGATTCCTGCGCCGCCGTACGCCATTCGGCCGCCTCGAACAATGGCAGACCCGCTATCTGGTGATTTATGCGGTCTGGGCATGGGCGGTTGTTCTCGTTTTCCCGCCCCTGTTCGACTTCCTGTGACTCTATGATGAGCGGATGCCGCCGAAAGCTGTCCGACCGCGGCGTCGCCCGACTCAGCTGCGCTCCAAGGAAACTCGCGAACACATTCTGAATACCGCCGCCGCATTGTTCGGTGAGCGCGGCATCTCCAATACTTCGACGAATCGGATCGCGGCCACGGCCGGGGTGAGTATCGGCACGGTATATCGGTATTTCTCCGATCGCAGTGTGATGGTGGACGAGCTGCTGGGGCGGCTGCTGGAGAATCTGGAGCGGCGAGCCACCGATTGGGTGTCCACGCTGTCCCGGCAGCCGCCCGGCGATCTGCTCGCCGACGCGCCCCGGCTGATCACCGAATTGCTGGAGGTGTTCACCGAGGAATTGGTGGCCAATGCCAAGCTGGTGCGGGCGCTGGTGGCGGGGGTGCAGTTCTACAGCAGCGGCCTGCCGGAATTCGAGCCGCGGCTGCGCCTGCTGGTCAAGGTGCTGCTGATTCAGCTGCTGGGGCCGGGTGACGACCACCGGTACGAGGTGATGACGTTCGTGTTCATCAATACCGGCTTCGCGGCTGTGCTGCGCGCCACCGCGCTCGAGGTCGACCCCGCCGAGCGCCAGGAGGCCATCGCCACCACCGCGCAGATGATGGCCGCCTGGATCGAGGCCGAGGCTCGCGCCTAGAGGGACCCGCCGCCGCCGAGCAGCCACGGGTTGAAGGTGCATTGCAGCTCAGGGAACTTCGCCGGATCGAGGGCGCGCAGTGCAATGGACAGGGCGCGTGGCGAATACATGATGGTCAGGTGGTCCGAGAGATCGGTTTCGCAGCCGTCCTGCAGCAGAATATTGTCCACCTGCGCCCCGGGACCGGCGGTGAGGAAGGTGAGATCGTAGGGGTTGGTGATCTCGTCGTAGCGGGTCCCGACAATCGTGTAGTCGATGCCCGCCACCGTATCGCCGCCCGCATTCAGCTGATTCACGAAATCCGAGCCGATGGTCTGCTGAATTCCGCTGTGGCCCACGAAGAGTTCGACGAAGCCGAGAATGTCGATGCCGAAGTTGTTGACGGCCCGGCCCAGTGCGCCGATTCCGTCCAGCGAGGTGCCGTGATGCGTTGCACCGTAGGTGATCAGCTTGTTCACCTTGGTCGCGCCACCGTCGAACTTGGTGTACCAGTTGGCCATCGAGCCGCCCTGCGAGTGCGCCACGATATCGACCTGTGTGCCGCCGGTGGCCGCCAGCACGCGATCGACGAAGACGGCCAGCTGTTTCGCCGAATCCTGAATGTAGCCGGTGCCCATGGTGCCCGGCAGGAACGACCCCAGACCGCCGCCCTGGATCAGATTCGAGCGGCCGTAATTGAACGTGAAGGTACAGAACCCGGCGTCCTTGATGGGCTGACCCATGTACGCGAATCCGTTGTACGCGTTCATCCAGGTGCCGTGCAGCAGCACCACCGGCCGGGGATGCTCGGCGGTGGGCTTGCAGCCCCAGTCGTTCGCGCCCGGCGGAGTGGCGTCCGGATGGAACAGGCCGTACCCGAACGCTGCCAGCCAGGACGTCATGACCGGGCCGAAGCCCTGGGTGTCGGAGGCGTATCCGCCCGACAGCCCCGCGCTGGAACCCGAGCCGCCGAAGCAGTTCCCCGAGCCGTTGCCCGAGCCGGCCCCGCTGCCCGAGGTGCACGCCGACCCCGTCCCCGGTGCGGCGTCAGCGCCCGGCCCGCCGAGGGCCAGGGCGAGCACTGCCACCCCCGTGAGGATTGCCGTGCGAACTATCCTGCGCCGGAATGGTTTTCTCATGGACTTGCCTTTCTTCGGACCGCCTGGTGCGCGCTCACGCTAGGCCGGGGCGAAACGCGCTCAGAAGGTTCACGGCCGAATTCTGGACCAGCTCACGAATGGCGGGGAAGCATTCGGTGAGCCGAAACAGAGACCTTTTCCGACCGGCGCGGACCGGCCGGCGCGGTGTTAGGCGACACGGTGCTCGGTGAAGGTGCGGGCGATGAGCGCGGAGCGCAGCTGCCACAGTCCGGAGGTCACGGTGGGATCGAATCCGGTGAGTTGGCCGATCCGTTTCAGGCGATAGTCGACGGTATTGGTGTGTATGTGCAGGATTCGCGCTGTGCGTTGCCGATTCAGATTGTTGCCGATGTGGACGCGCAGGGTCTCCAGTAATTCCGGATGCGCATCGAGCGGATCCAGCAGCGCCCCGAGGGATTCCCGGCCGGGGCCGGGCCGGGTGAGCTGATATTCCAGGGCCATGTCGGCGAATCGATAGAGTCCCGGCACGCATTCCAGGCGCTGCACCATGTCGAGCAGCTCGTGGGCGCGGTCGGCCGCCGCGGGCACGTCGGTCGCGGGCACGGTCACCACCGCCGCGGTAATGGGCACATGCGCGGCCGCCGACAGCCGTTCCAGCAGTTCGCCGAGCCATTCGTCATTCTCGGCGGCGGGCAGCAGGATGGTGCCCCCGTCCACGCTGAGCAGGGCGAGCGCGGTCTCCCCGCAGCGCACGGCGAGTTCGGCCTGTACCCGGCGTAACTTGCGCCGCGCCACCACCTTCCCGTCGAGCATGGGATGCCGCTCGTCCGGATGCTGCGGAATATCCAGTGCCAGTATCGAATACGCGTCGGCGATCTCGATCCCGCATTCGCGTGCCATGGTCGAGGTCGAATGTCCGCCCAGCAGTGCCGAAGTCAGGGTGTGCACGGCGGTGTGATGTTCGCTCACCACCGCCTTGTGCTCGCGTACGTAGGCGCGCGCCACGGTCGCGCTGATGGTGTCGAGGAGTTCGATCACCAGCTTGGCCCCGTTCACCACGCTCTCGAAGTCCTGCGCCGTGGCATTCGAAACAGTCAGCCCCATACCGACTTTGAAGCCCTCATGGATCGCGTGCAGCACGACGTCGATGGGAACGCCCTCGCGTGCCCAGCCCGCCGCGGCCTCGGCCAGCCGGCCGGTCTTGGCCGGGATGTCCTCCCCGTCCAGCATGCTCACGGCCAGCTCCAGGCAGAGGCGGGTGATCGTGGTGACATCACCGGATATGACGTCTCCGGGCAATGTCCCGCACGGAATCACCGTGTCGACGAAATGTCCGACCAGCCGCCGCGACAGCGTCCGCACATCCTGCAGCGGCATGGACATGGGCCGTCCGGAGACTGTCAGCCCCGTCCGCAATCCTCCATCAGTGGTCATCGTCGACTCCTTCCGACCGGAACCTCATCGGTGGAGTTCGAACTCTAAGTTGGTCGAGTACTCACCTTCTACTCTCTTTCGAACCGCATGGTCCATGACCACGAATTGCCTTGCCCACCTGCGCACATGACATGACGCGGGCGATACGCCCGGCTTCGCGACGAGTTTTTCACCCTGCGGCGCTCACTTTTCGCCGACCCGCATGCCGACTGCGGGTGCGGTATGGCAGGGTGTGGCGGGCAAGTGTTCATCTGTGCTCGGAAGGCTCTTGGTGTGGTGGCTCCACGATTGGTACGCAACAGATTTCGCCTGGTCTGGATCGTCGCCTTCGTCGTAGCCCTCGGAGCCGGCGCCTCGGCGCGGCCGGTGTCGGCCGATGTGGCGGCCGCACCGGACCCCTTCCTCGACGCACTCGCCGAAGCCGCGGAAACCCCTGTGCTGCAGTGGGATCAGTGCGCTGATGGCTTCCAGTGCGCGACCGCGCGGGTGCCCCTGGACTATCACGCCCCGCGCGGCGATCAGATCGATCTCGCCGTGATCAAGTTGCCCGCGAGCGACCCGGCGGCCCGAATCGGCACGCTGTTCGTCAATTTCGGCGGACCCGGAGCCTCCGGCGTGGACCGGCTGCGCGAGCGCGCACACTGGCCGTGGCTGTTCTCCGAGGAACTGCGGGCGCGCTTCGACCTCGTCTCCTGGGATCCGCGATCGGTCGCGCGCAGTGCCACGGCCCGCTGCTTCCCGAATACCGAGGAGCAGCTGGCCTTCCTCGGCGCGTTCCCGGATATGCCCGGCGATCCGGCGGGTGAAGCCGAATTCTTCTCGCACAACCGGGAATTCGCGGACCGCTGCGCGCAGTTGGCCGGTCCGATCCTGCATCACGCCTCGACCGCGAACACCGCCCGGGATATGGATCTGCTGCGGCGTGCGGTCGGCGACGCACAGCTGACCTACCACGGCATCTCCTACGGCACCCAGCTCGGCGCGATCTACGCGAACATGTTCCCCGGGCGCGTGCGCGCCATGGTCTTCGACGGCTCGCTCGATTTCGAGGGCAGCGCCAATGGCCATGGGACACAGGGCGCCACCGTCCCCATCGATATGCGCCAGGATGTGGCGACCGGCATCGCCCAGACCTTCGACGCCTTCCTGCGCCTGTGCACCGAAGCCGGTCCGCGCTGTGCCTTCTCCTCCGGTGATCCCGCGCTGAAGTGGCGGGTCATCGCCGAGCGGGCGCGCCTGGCTCCCATCCTGCTCGACGGTCAGGAGTGGACCTACTCCGCGATCGTCAATGCGGCAGCGGATCTTTCGCGTTCGGACACCTATCCGAACCTGGCCGCCCTGCTGCAATCGCTGTTCGACGCGGGCGCCACGCTGTCGGGCGTGGTCCCCATCGCGGCCGAGGCCGGGTACACGGGTAATCGCACCGAGGCGTACTACACCATTCAGTGCAGCGACAGCGTCGTCCCGACCGACCTGGCCGTGTACAGCCGCGCCGCCGAATCCGAGGACCGCCGCGTGCCCTACTTCGGCCGGATCGGCGTCTTCGACATGATGGCCTGCGCCTTCTGGCAGGGTCGCGACGCCGACCGCTACACCGGGCCGTGGAACCGCCGCACCGCGGCCCCGATTCTGGTGCTCAACAGCAGGTTCGACCCGGCGACCCCGCTGGCGGGCGCGCAGGCGGGCGCCGCTCAGCTGGCCGCCGCGCAGGTGGTGGTGGTCGAGGGCGCCGGGCACAGCAGCATGTACGTGCCGAGCACCTGCGCCGAACGCGTGAAGCGCGACTACCTGTTCTCCGGGGTGCTGCCCGCGGCCGGCACCGGCTGCGGCATCGACGGCAATCCCTTCGGCTGAGACAGCCGGCCCTTGCGCACTCGTGTTGTCGCGGCGGATATTTCGAGGCGAGGAGTTGGTGATGCAGACCGAACACTTTCTGCCGTTCCGCAAGAGCGCGGTCATCTCGCTGTGCGCCGGTGAGCTGCCCGAGGCCGAGCGCGCCGAGTTCCGGGAGTTCGCGCGGCTGCTGGCCGCATTGCTCCACCACCGGTTCCACGAGCGCGGCGAGGCGGTGCTGGACGCCTATCACGTGATCGATCCGGCGGTGAACATGCGCGCGATTCGCGCTGTGACAGCACAGGATCGGGTCGCCGCCCGGGAAACCGTCGAGCGGGAACTGGTCGCCCTGGCCGAGGACGCCAACTTCACCCGCATCGACGCCGCGGAGATCGGGCGGGCGTTCGGTGAGCACTCGCTGCTCAAGGTGCGGTTGCGGGTCGAGGACGAGGGCATCGACACGGTGCTGTTCTTCCGGCGCGGGGCGGCGCGGCGCACCGCGGAGGTGAAGTCGTTCTACGGCTTACGCAAGCGGACCGTCGAATTCACCAGCTACGCCAAGGTTCTCGTCTACGTCGCCTTCAGCGAGACCGACGACGAGCAGCGTTCGCCCGAGGGCGGTTCGGTGCTGTTGAAGCTGTTCCAGAATGTGCCGAGCAATGATTTGGAGATGCTGTATCCGACCGTGCGGGTGCGCATGCGGCCGCTGGACAAGCTGCTGATCGGGGTGCCCGCGGTGGTGTCCGGCATCATCGTGCTGGTCACCAAACTCATTGCCTCCCTGGGGCTGCTGGTGCTGCTGTTCGCCTTCTGGGTCGGGCTGCGCGACGAATCGGTGCGACTGGATCAGACGGCGCTGGTCACCCTGGGCGCGGGCATGGCGGCGCTGGGCGGCTATCTGGTGCGGCAGTTCTCCAAGTTCAAGAATCGCAAGATCAAGCTCATGAAGTCGCTGCAGGAGCACCTGTACTTCCGCAATCTCGACAATGGCGCGGGCGTCTTCCACCATCTGCTCGGCGCGGCCGAGGAATCCGAGGTCACCGAAGCCGTACTGGCCTACCACTTCCTGCGCACCGCCGACCGGCCGCTGAGCACCGCCGACCTCGACAAGAAGGTCGAGGATTGGTTCCGCGAACGCTGGAACACCACCTTCGACTTCGATGTCCAGGACGGGCTGGGCACGCTGCGCGAGCTCGGCCTGGTGACCGCGGACGAGAGCGGCGGGCTGCACGCGGTGACATTGCCCCGGGCGAAACAGGATCTGGATCGCCACTGGGACAATGTCTTCCGCTACAACGGTTGAACCGTCACTATGCCTTCGCGTCCGCCTTCGGCAGATCCTCCTCCAGCACCGCTTCACCGCGAGCGATCATGCCCGCCTCGTCGGAAAGCGTCAGGTGCGGGATGAACAGCGCCAGCAGGAAGGCCACGGCCACACCGGGAATCAGGTACCAGAACCCGGGCACCAGGGCGTCGACGTATGCGCCCACGATCGCGTCGTGCAGTTGGGCGGGAAGGTTTTTCACCACCGACGGCACCAGCGCGCTCGGATCCACCCCGGAGCCCGCCGCCTGCGCCCAGTTGTCCCGGAACGCGCCGGTGAGTCCCTCGGTCAGCCGGTTGGTGAAGATCGACCCGAAGACCGCCACGCCGATCGCGCCGCCCATTTCCCGGAAGTAGTTGTTGGCGCTGGTCGCGGTGCCGATCTGATCGGGCGCAACCGCGTTCTGCACCACCAGCACGATGATCTGCATGATCAGGCCCAGCCCCGCGCCCATGACCAGCAGCATCCCGGACACCACCCACATGGAGGTGCTCGCGCTGAGCTGGGTCAGCCACAGCATGCCGGCGCCCATGATGAGTGCGCCCAGCGGCGGATAGACGCGGTAGCGGCCGGTCTTGGTGATGGCGTTCATGGAGGTGATGAGCGTGGCCATCATGCCGACCATCATGGGGATCAGCAGCAGGCCGGACACCGAAGCCGAAGCGCCGGTGGCCATTTGCAGATAGGTGGGGATGAACGCGAGCGCCGCGAACATGACCAGGCCCACCACCAGGCCGATGGCCGAGGTCAGCACGAAGGTGCGATTGCGGAACAGCCACAGCGGCAGCATGGGTTCTTCGGCCCGCGCCTCCACCATGATGAACACGCCGACCACCAGCACCAGGGCGGCGATCATGGCCAGAATCACCGCGGAATCCCACGCGTAACGCTTACCGCCCCAATCGGTTACGAGAATGAGCAGCGTGGTGGCCGCCGACATGAGCACGACGCCGAGGTAGTCCGGCCTCGCCTTGGGCCGATGGCTGGGAATGTTGAGGTATTTGAACGCGACGGCGAAGGCCGCCAGCCCGATCGGCACATTGATCCAGAAGCACCAGCGCCAGCCGGTGTGATCGGCGAAGAAACCGCCCAGCAGCGGCCCGGCCACCGAGGTGAGACCGAACACCGCGCCCATCGGGGCCATGTATTTGCCGCGGTCCTTGGCCGGCACCACATCGGCGATGATGGCCTGCGCCAGGATCATCAGACCGCCGCCGCCCACGCCCTGCAGGCCGCGGAAGGCGATGAACTCCCAGAATCCGGTGGCCAGCGCCGCGCCGACCGACGCCGCGGTGAAGACGCCGATGGCGAACAGGAACAGCCAGCGGCGGCCGAACAGGTCGCCGAATTTGCCGTAGATGGGCATGACGATGGTGGTGGCCAGCAGGTAGGACGTTGCGGTCCACGCCATTTCGTTGACGCCGCCCAGCTCGCCGACAATGGTCGGCATGGCGGTGCCCACGATGGTCTGATCGAGGCTGGCCAGGAACATGCCGGCGATCAGCGCGGCGAAGATGAGCCAGATTCGTTTCTGCGTCAGGACGATCGGGGTCGGCGGCGAATCAGCCGTCGTGGTCATCGGCACTACTCCTTCATCTCTCATCAGGTCGGCGGAACAGGTCGGCCGCCAATGCGCACTGCGCTCGCAGCGCCTCGGCCAGCGACCGAGAAGGATCGGCGGCCAACGACATTGCTGCCCGGGTGGTGAGGTTGGACATGATTCCTGCGGTGACTCCGGCGAATTCGGCCGAGACCTGCGCGCCCCGGCGCGCGGTCAGCAGCTCCCCCACCGCCGCCTCGTGCCGTGCTCCGGCGGCGATGAATCCGGCCAGCACGCGCGGCTCGGTCTTGATGATCTCGGCGACGAGCGCAATGCTTTCGCGCACTTCGTCTTCCGGCTCGTAGCCGGAGGCGTACAGCCACACCACGTCGTCGATGAGCACCCCGGTGGGACCGCCGGCCACGAATTCCGTGCGCGCCTGCGGGGTTCCGATCTCGGTCACCGGCCCGACGACCGCGTCCAGCTTGGTGTCGTAGTAGTTGAAGAACGTGCGCGGCGACACCCCGACCGCCTTGGCGATGTCATCGGTGGTGGTCGCGTCCAGGCCCTTCTCGATCGTCAGCCGTCGCGCCGCCATGCACAGATCGATCTTCGTCTGTCGTTTCTTGCGCTCGCGCAGCCCGAGTTCCGGCTCGCTGCCCTTCGCCTCACCCATGCCCGAGAATCTAGCAGAATCTGCAATTTTTCAGAAACTGCAAGTTCGTCGCGGTGGACGACCTAGCCGGAATTCTCGACCGGCTCCGGCTGGGTGACAGGCAGGAACCAGGCCGCTACCAGCCCGGCGACCGCGAAAGCGACCAGCACGGCCACCGCCAGCAGATAGGCCCGGCCGGGCGTGGCCAGGCTGACGAGCAGCAGCGTGCCGGCGATGCTGGTACCCAGGGCCGAACCCAGATTCGACACCGCGCGGGACAGTCCCGATATCTCGCCCTGCTGATCTTCGGGGAACGCCGACTGGACCACATTGACCGAGGGCGTCAGCATCGCGCCGAGGCCCAGACCGGTGAGCAGCAGTCCGGGCGTGAATGCCCAGGCCGAATGCCAGGCGCGCACGAGGACGAGCAGGACCACCATGCCCGCGATCGTCACCAGAAAGCCGGCGATGATCATCACCCGCGCCGGATGATTTCGGGCCGACCGCGCGGCCAGCAGTGAGCTGCACAGGATTCCAATGGTGGCGGCCGTGCAGATCACGCCCGTCTCGACGGCGTTGAAGCCGCGCACGACCTGCAGATAGGTGGCGACGACGAAGGAACTGCCCATCAGCAGCAACCACTGGATGTTCTGCGTGATCAGACCCAGATTCGAGGTCCGGTTGCCGAACATGCTCAGCGACAACAGGACCGGGCGGCCCAGCCGCTCACGCGAACGCAGGTGCAACACGAAGGCGGCCAGCACCAGGACGCCCACCGCGATCTGCAGCATCATCACGCTGAATCCATTGTTCGCCTGCATGATTCCCAGCACCAGGAACACCATGCCGCTCGCCGACAGCACGGTCCCCACCAGGTCGAACGGCCGATCCGGCACGGCGGGCAGCGGATCGGAGATCCTCCGGCCCAGCGCCATGATGACGACGATGATCAGCACCTGGAACAGGAAGACGGCCCGCCAGGAGATCGTCGTCGAGATCACCCCGCCGATCAGCGGCCCGGTCGCCGCCCCCACCCCGCCCATCCCGGTGATCAGGCCGAACGCCCCGGCGCGCGCGGCGGTATCGGTGAACAGCAGGGTGGTCAGGATGTACACCGGCGGGATGAGCAGGGCCGTTCCCACGCCCTCGAGTATCGAGTTGCCGAGGATGAGCACGCCCAGACCGGGTGCGACGGCGCTCAGCAACGCGCCCGCCGCGTAGATGAGCAGCCCCAGCTGGAAGCAGCGTTTTCGCCCCCAGCGTTCGGTGAGCGCGCCGCCGGGAATCATGAGCGCGGCCATCACCAGCAGGAAGACCGTGATCGCCAGCTGCACCCCTGCGACCGTGGTGTGCAGATCCGTCCCGATATCGGTGATCATCACATTCATGCTCGAGCCGGCGAAGCTGCAGATGAACTGTGCCAGGGCGAGCGGAATCAGCATCTTTCGCACAGCGCGAGTCAAGCCGAGACCGGCGGCGGGCACGTCGCCCATCACGGATGAGGTGCGGTCCGATCGCTCACCGGGGTTGCGTGAAACCTCCGCTGCGGCCCGCGACGATCCGCGCGACCTCGGGATCGCCCTGGGCGGCCAGCCATTCCAGCAGTCCACGCCGCGTATGCGGGTGTGCGGCGACGGCGGCGCGCAGGTCCGGGCGGCGCTGCGCGATGCGGGCGAGACGCGCCTCCGGCGTGTTCGGGTCGGTGACGGCCTGGTGATCGGGATCGTCCGAGACCGGGCCCGGAGCCGCGAGCGCGGCGTGCAGAGCGGCCGAGAGTTCGGCGAGCAGCGGCTTCTCGCCGTACAGCGCGGTCACCGGGGCGGCCGCGACCAGCACCACGGCAATGACCGCGGACAGGACGAGCACGACCGGGCCAGTGGTCACCTCCGCGTCGAGCGCTGGACCGGTGACCGCCCGCCACACCGAAAGCACCACGATCACGGCGCACGCCACCATCGAGACCAGTCGCGGGATACGCGGGTCCCGGCCGGGTAATGCCCAGGGCCGCAACATGTGCGCGCCCGTCGCGGCGGCCGCCAGTATCACCGCCGACAACACGGCGACGACGAGGCCCACCCCGATCTCGCGGGCTGCACCGAGTGCCCCGAGCACTGTTGCCGCGCCATCGAAGAAGGCTTGAAACGCAATGAGTATCAGCACATTACGGCAGGCGGCCACGAGGACATGGCCGGTGTGCCGCACGGCGTCCGGGTCGCGCGGGGCAGCGACGGCGACCGCGGCGGCCACACACCAGAGCAGGCAGGCGCAGAAGCCCGCACCGCCGAAGAACTCGATGCCGCCGGTCCCGAACAGCGCGTCCAGCACACCGACGACGAGAACCGCCGCACCGTAGGCGAGTACGGCGATCCGCCACGCGGTCTCGTCGATCCCCAGCCCGGTGGCGGCAATTGCGGCGACACCCACGGCGAGCATCGTCCGCAGGGCGAAGACAGCCGCGACATCCTCCGAACCAGCCTCCGAGTCCATCGCCTGGGCGAGGACAGCCAGCAGCCCGGACAGCAGCGCCAGCACGGCGGCGCCCCACAGCACCGCCCGCGCCGCCTGCCCCCACCACAGCGGAACACCCTTGTCGCCCTGTACCGTTCGCGGCTGAATCGCCAGCATCGCGCCCGCCGCACCGGCCCACACGGCCGGTCCGGTCCCCGGACCGGCCGGGGCCTGCGCCTCGAACAGGTACCGCGCCGAGGCCACATCGGCGATGAAGAATCCGCCGATCAGGATCAGATACGGTGCGAGCGCCAGTATTTGGACCACACGCGACCGGGCGGCACTCCACTCCCGCGCCCACGCACCGAGACGGGACAGATACGGCACCGCGACCGCCACCAGCGCGAGCAAGGTCGTGAAAACGATCATGGCGCGCACCGACGCCTGTCCGTTCCCACCCGGCAGATCCACACGTCGATTCCACGGCAGCAGCCACGCCGCCGACAGCAGCACCACCGCGACGCCATCCCGGACCCGATCGGCCGTCGAGATATCACCCAGTAGGACGGCTACCGGCATACGCGGTTGCGACGGCACCACCGGTGGTCGATAGGGTTGTGACGCAACCGGATTCGGCTGCTGCGTTGGCACGATCGGGACCGGGCCGGACGGAGCCTGGAAGTAGAAGGGCGCGGGCGTGCCCGGCGGCAGCGCCACGACGCGGAAGTCGCACCAGCGCCGGGTGGGCGGCGCTGCCGCGAGGATCAGCGTGACCAGTGGAAAGATCAACAGCCCCAGCGAGATTCCCGCCGAGGACAGGCTCGCGCCGCGAATGAGCTCGCTGTATTCGCCGGAGAAGTATTCGCCGCCGATGCCGTTGCGCCAGGAGTTCACCACCGCCTGCGACGCAATCAGTCCGGCGATGCCGGTCGCGATGACGAGCAGACAGCCCCAGATGATCATGGTGCGTCCGGACAGCCGCCGCCGGAACAGCTGTATGGCACCGGCCAGCAGCAGGATCGCGGAGACGGCATTGCTGATCTGCCCGCCGACGACCACCGCCTCCCACCAGTCCGGTCCGAATCCGCGCAGATATCCGGCGGCCTGGTCCACCCCGCCGAGCTCCTCGACGAAGGACAGGAAGGCCAGCACGCCGATCGCCCCGGCTCCCCCGCCGAGCAATGCCAATATCGCCGCGAAGACGGCGGTCACCCCGCTGGGCGGCCGCACATAGGCGGGCCCGCTCATTCCCGATGGATACACCGCACGACCTCCTCGCTAGCGGCGGTACCTGGTGGTGCCGGTCGAATCACGGGAATTGCTCACGATTTTGGCGAAACACTCGTCGGTCGGGATGCCATTGCTGTCGCACCAGCGGTTGGCGGAATCGGCATCGGTGCTGGTGACCCCGGCCAGCGTCACCCACCAGCCGTCGAGATCGAAACTGCGCCACTCGTTGCTCCACACCAGCCGCACATTCGGGTACTGCAACCGCATGCGCAGGTGCTGGTTCAGGATGTCGGTGGCGTACCAGGTCACCATCTGCCCGTCCACATCCGGCGCGACCAGATTCACCCGCTTCGAGGAGATCTGCGGAACCCAGCGGTCCGCGAGATCCGCTGCGACAGTGGCCTTGTCGGCGTCGGCGCGAGCGCGCAGCGCCGCCAGGCTCACCGTGTCGGAGTCCTTCCCGGCGGGCAGCACCGACCGGACCGCGGTGAGGGGCGTGCCACCGGCCGACGTGCTGGGCGGCTCACCGCGCTCAGGTCCACGACTGGTGCCCTGGTCCTCGCATTCGACGACCTGATCGCCGCTCGGCCCGGAACCGGTCGGCAACTGCCAGAAACTGCCCAGCGGATAACGGAATTCGCGCAGCGTCGTACCCGCGGAGTTGTCGGTGCGCGGCAGATACATCGGGCTGTCTCCGAAGTCGAAGACCCCGGAGGCGATCACTTGTCCGCCCGCCGTGACAGTGATCCGTAAAGCACTGGTGGACACCACATCCCCGGTCGAGCAGGCGGCCTTGATCTCGAATTTCACTATGAGCGCCCCGGTGTCGGTGCGGTAGGACACCGGCCGCAGGACCGGAACCTTCCCGCACTTGGTGACCAGCCGGCTGCCCTCGGCCGAGTTCTCGGAGGCGGCCACGCCCGTGGTGAGCGGGCCGGGCGCATGCGCGGCGCCGCCGGTCGGCGGGTAGAAGATGATGCTGTCCGCCGTCCCCTCCGCGAATCCCGTTCCCGCGGGGGCGATTCCGCGCGAGGTCACGCTGTGCTGCGTCCAGGCGGTCCGCCCGGTTCGCATCTCCACGGCGGTGACGCCACTGTCCGACGAGCACAGCACGCGTTCACCATCGGAGGTGACGGGATCCCCCGGCGTCGCGGTGGCCCACATCTGCTCACCGGTGTTCCGGTTGTAGCCGGTCATCGTCCCGGATTCGACGGCGAGGATCAGATCCCCGACCATGCGCGCACCGTCGGCGTCGACACTCCATTGTTCGGCACCGCGCGCGAAATCGTATGCCCTGCCGCCGATCACGTACGGTCCGCGATCCTGTTTCGTGAGCAGCGAGGGCCGGGCGGGCCAGCCATCACCGGCGTGCGTGCGCAATGTTCTCCCGGATTCGTCCAGCACAACCGTCTCCACCGTGGTCCCGGAGCACCGCCGTCCGACGAGCCCCTGCCCGGGATACACGGCGATGCCCTGCAATTGGCTGTCGATCACCTGCTGTCCGGTGGCGGCATCGGCCACCACCGCTCCCACATCGCTGCCGAAATAGATGAACCGATCGGTGACCCCGAACTGCTGCGAATCTCCCGATCCGGGGCAGTCCCCCGGCTCCTGCGGGTAGGTCCGATGCCAGCGGGCCGTCAGGTTCTCCGGTGTCCCCCTGGACATTTCGCGATATCCGGCGGTCACGACGTCTGCGCCGATCACCTCCACCCGCGACACCTCCCCCACCGGCAGCGCGTGATCGACGGTTCCGTCCGACAGCCGGAAGAAGTGCACGGCATCCCCGCCGATGCACGGCAGCAATCCGTTCACGGCCTGCGTGGCGCACGACGGTTTGTGCGGGTACATCTCGATCAGCGTCTGCCAGCGCACCGCACCCGTCCGCGAATCGATCGCGACCAGCAGCGGATCCACATCACTGTTCTTCACCACGAGTGTGCTGATCAGCAGGTCGCCCAGGTCGATGAATCCGGGCGACAGGTATTGCATGGACGTAGGGTCCGGCCGCACGTACACGAGATTGGTGGCCACCTTCGCGGCCTCGGCCTTCCATTCCGCCGTGGGCATGGTCGGATAGGTATTCCGCAACTGCCCCGGCAGCGCCTGCCCCGCACCGCGGCTCGCGCTCTCGAAGTAGACCGCCACCACCCCGCCGGTCAGCACCAGCGCCGACACCGTCAGGAAAATCAGCAGCGTAGGAGTGAGCAGCGAGCCGGGCGCCCGCGGCGGCGCGGACACACCCTCCCCGGCCCGAACCGTCTCCTCGTAGCGGCCGAACATGCTGAGCTCACTGGCATCCGGTGAATCTGACCCACTCCACTGTGGCACCCCCACGCCCGCACCGGTATCCGCCGACCAACCGACAAACGCTGAACGATGACCAATGCACCTGTTCTCCCCCACCCGCATCGGGGACCATGGAACAGAGCCCGCCAGGCCCGGCGAAAGGACACGTCGTGCTCACCACCACCCCCCGCCAGGTCCCCACCCTCAGCCCCCGAGAACTCCAAGTCCTCCTGGCCTGGATCCTCTGCGACTCCAAATCCGAAGTCTGCCACCAACTCTTCATCTCCCCAGGCACCGTCAACACCCACATAGCCCGAATCCGCGACAAATACCACCACGTGGGCCGCCCCGCCCCCACCAAGGCCGCCCTCCTGGCCCGAGCCCTTCAAGACGGCTACCTCACCCTCGACGAACTCTGAGCCCGGGTCCGGCGCGCTCACCGCCAGTTCGCACTCCGCCGACGGTGATGCCGCGGCTGCGCTCGGGCCAAAAATCTAGCGCCGCTAGACAATCTGGCGGGTGACTGTTACCGTTGCTTCAGTTCCTAGCGTTGCTAGATTTCAAGAGAGGGAGCTGAGGATGCTCATCGTTGCCGGCCAGATCGTCGCTGTTGCCGCGGTTCTCACCAATGCGGTTATCTATGGCACCGATGTTTGTGCGGCCGTGATCAGTCGGTCGGTGTATCGACGGCTGGATGATGCGACCGTGACCGTCAGTGCGGGGTGGGGGCATTACTACGGCGACAGGCGAATGCCGTTCTTCGGCGTGAGCGGGGTGGTGGCCGCGGTGCTCACACTGGCGATCGCATTGGGAGCGGGACAGATCGGGGCCGCCGCGGGAGCGGGGGTCGCACTGGTGGCGCTGGTTACCTGGCTCGGGTTCTACGTTCGTATTGCCAAGCCGATCAATGCGCAGCAGACGGCAGCCGCGCAGAGCGGGATCATTCCGGCCAATGCCCGTGCGCTGCAGGACAGGTGGGACAGCATCTTGAAATACCGGATCGGCCTGCAGTTCACCGCCCTCGCCGGGCTGTGCGCAGCGCTGATCCTGTTCTGAACTCGAACCCGAAACCGCACCGGTCGCGGCGCTACGCGGTGACTCGCAGGCGGAGGCCGTGCGGGGCGACGGTGGTGCCGATGCGGGGGTGCAGGGGGGCGTCGGTGCGGGTGTGGAGTTCCCAGCGGGCGGCTATGGCCTGCAGGGCGGCGGTCAGTTCGAGGTAGGCGAAGCGGTTGCCTATGCAGCCGCGGGGGCCGTCGCCGAAGGGGAGGAAAGAGCAAGGGGTGGAGGGTGATCGGGCGATCCAGCGGTCCGGATCGAAGGTGTCGGGGTCGGGGTAGAGGTCGGGGTTGCGGTGGGGGATGTAGGGGCTGTAGGCGATGGCGGTGCCGGCGGGGATGTGGTGTTCCCCCAGGGTGGTGTCGGTGGTGGTGACGCGGGTGAGCATCCAGGGTGGGGTGTACATGCGCAGGGATTCGTGAATTATGCGGTGGCACAGGGCCGTTGTGTCGTTCTCGGAATCCGACAGGGAGGTGGGGCCGGAGGCGGACACCTGGTCGCGCAGGTCCTGCTGCACCTTGGGATGGGTGGCCAGCAGATACATGGCCCACGCCAAAGTTGTTGCGCTGGTTTCCGTTCCGGTGGCCAGGAAGGTGACGGCCTGGTCGGTGAGTTCGGCGTCGGTGAGCCACCCGCCTTCCTCGTCGTGCGACAGGATCATGCTGGCCAGCAGATCCGATTCGTCGGTGGTGGTCTGCCGCCGCCGCTGCTCGATGATCCCGTCGACGGCGTCGCGCAGTCCCGCGATCGTCCGATGCCACCGCCGATTGCTGGGCAATGGCAGCCGCGCCATCCAATCCGGGGTGAGCATGCGCCGTGGCACCTCGGCCACGAAGTCGTCCAGATCGGTCAGCGCCCCGTTCAACAACTCCTCGGTCAGCGACGCCGAGAACAATGTCCGGAACACGATCCGCCCGGTATACGCCATCGACGCCCGGCTCACATCGAAATCCCCTCCCGCATTCCAGGATTCGACCATCCGATCGGCCTCCTCCCGCATCACCACCTCGTACCGCTGCATCTGCGCCGGCCGGAATGCCGGCTGCACCAGCCGCCGCAACCGCCGATGCTTCGACCGCGGACAGGTCCCCACCCCATCCCCGAACAAATCGCTCAACCGATCGAAGAACGGCCCACCCTTGTCAAAGGTGTTGTCATCCTTGAGAACCCGATAGGTCAGCTCCGGATCACAGAGCATCACCATCGGCATCGGCCCCAACTTGAGCCACACCAACTCCCCACGCGCAGGCAACCCCGCCAGAAACCCCACCGGATCCCGCAGCAGCGGCCAAGCATCACCGAAGAAAGGAAGAGTGCGGGCCATGACCCCAACCCCCTGATAGAAGAGCATTTCCGCAGGAGAGAATTATCCCGCCGCCCCCACCCGACCCGATACCCCTGACACGCGCGCACATACCGCCTCCCCGTGTGCCGCACGGCGTGTTGCGGACGGCACCGGAGAGTCAGCGGGCGGCAGGCTGTCTGCGGCGGAGGGTGCGGTCGTAGTCCTCGAAGCGGGCCTTGGCGATGACGGAGCGGTCTGCCGTTCGCAGCACGATGCCTTCGGGGTGGCCCGCGGCGGCGTCGTCCAGGGCGCAGCGGGTGGTGGGCAGGTGGGTGGTGAGGAAGTCTCGGGTTGCCTCGATTTCGGTGGGTAGGTCGGTGGCGTTCAGGGCGAACAGGCGTGGGGTCAGTTCCAGGCCGGCCTGGTCGGCTGCTGCGGTCAGGGCCGATTCGGGCAGGAAGGGCTGGCCGCCGGATTCGCGCCAGGCGGAGATCTCTGCCGGTGCCATGGCGAGGATGGACTCGTAGTCGTGGAGCTCGATCATGTCGAAGAGGCGGTACCCGACGGAGCGGGCGCCGGTGTACTGCTTGCTCGCCGCGGTGATCTTGCCCCCGTAGAGCTCCAGGTAATGGACGCGGACCACGCCGCGGGCGGGTTCCAGGCCGTCGGCGAATTCGCGCAGCGCCGCGACGATGCCCTGCGCGGGGTTGCCGATGAGATCGCCTTTGGCGCACAGCAGTTCCTCGCGGCTGCCCAGCAGCCAGGTGCCGTCGGGGAGGCTGATCACGCGCGAGTTGGTGCCGTCGACCTTTTCCGTACCGATGACCGTGCCGGTGAAGGGGGTCGCGACATCCGTCAGGGCGCCACGTTCACCGAGCTGGTGGTAGGTGGCGATGGACGGGTACTTCGTCGCGCTGTTGACGGCGTTCAGGTCGGCGGTGCGTAGATCGAAAACCATTGGGGCATCATGCGGTGCACGAATGCCGCACGTCCATCGGATTTCCGGTGGACAGGGGTCGAGCCCGGCGGGTGGGCCGGGCTCGATCGGGTCAGCGGGTGGGGCGGGTGGTGGCTCGGGTGTCGCGCCAGAGGCCGAGGTCGAAGTAGAGGGTGGTCATGGAGTCCCACTGCTTGGACCAGGGCTGTTTGGGGCCGGTCAGTTTCCAGACGGCGACCATGCGGTCGATGCCTGGGATGCCCATCTGGTCATCGAGTTTGACGACCCGCTTCACTTCGGTGAACTGTGCGCGGAGGGTGGGTTCGGCGGTGTCGAGGCCGACGTAGATCACCGTGTTCGCGGTGTCCGGCGGCGGGCCGAAGAAGCCGAAGCCGCGGCTCGGGCTGTAGGTGGCGGGCAGGTTGTATTTGCCGCCGAACTGTTCGACGGCGCCGGCCTGCCAATAGCCCTGGGCGACAATGACGGCGTTGGCCTTCTCCTCCGGCGTCAGGGTTTGGTAGCCCATGTCGACGGCGGAGACCATGCGGTCCCAGTTGGTGGTTCCGAAGAACGCCGAACGGAAGCCGAGGTCGATGGCATCGTGGGTCTCGGTGCGCCAGCTCGGCGGGAGGGGTAGCACGGTGAGCGAGGCGATGAAGGTCACCACCTGCGCGCCGATGATCGGAATCATCGCCAGGTTCATCCAGCGCTTGCGGTCGTACTGGAAGAAGGCGATCGCGCCGAGCGCGAACATGGCGGGGAAGAAGCCCGTCGGATAGTACGGCCGCCCGTGCGTGAAGATGACGAAGGCGGTCATGAGCACCAGCGCGGCCGCGATGAAGCGGTACGGACGCAGGGCTTCCAGTTTCCACACGCCCCAGAATCCGAAGCCCAGCATCAGGGAGCCGAGGATGCCGGCCAGGCCGAGCCACTGCGGAATGAATCCGGGCGGACCGTAACCCGTCGCATCCTGCTCGGCGCCGATGATCGGCCCCATGGCCAGCTGCGGCCAGTTGTGTTGCGACTGCCAGTACAGAATCGGCACCAGCGACAGCGCGAGAATGCCGGAGGCCACCCACAGTGCGGGGCGACGCAGGATCTCCCGCGGTCCGAACAGCAGGACACCCGCGCCCAGGCATGCCCAGACCAGCGGGATCATCCACTTGACCTGCATGTCCAGCGCGGCGACGAGTCCCGCGAACACGATCAGCCGGTCCTGCCGGGTCCGCACCCAGCGGATGAACAGCCAGGTGATCACGGCCGTGAATGTGGCGTCGAAGGAGAACGTGCTCAGCGCGACCTGTGTCGCCAGCAGGTAGGAGGTGGCGTAGGTGCCCGCGGCCAGCAACTGGGCGCGCCGGGTGCCCTTCATCTCGTAGGCGATGAGCGCCGCCACGATGACCGCGCCCACGCCCATGAGCACGGCCGGGAAGCGCAGTGCCGTCACCGAGCCCGGTGCGAGCAGATCCGCGATGCGCGCCGCCAGCGCAACGATCACGCCTTGATCGGCATAGGTGTAGTCGAGTCGCCTTCCGGCGGACAAGAAATAGAGTTCGTCGCCGAAGAACTCGTAGCGCCCCGCCGTCACGGTCAGGGCTATCGCGGTGATGGTGGCCATCAAGGCGACAGGGCGAAGTGCGAACGACGGGTGGGTATCCGGACGATGCTCCGGCTCGACGCGAACCGTGAGGATCGCTGACATGAACTGCCCCCAAAATTATTTCCGACAGACAGGGCCGAACGCCACCGTTGACCTGCGGCGTCGTATCTGTTCGCTGATGAACCGATTCCCTCCCGGCAGCGAACATGATGAGCGCAAGTAGCTCATGGTCCTGCTCGGATTATGAAGTTTTGAATGGACGCTAGTTTGAAATAGAGGAGTTTGCAAACGCAGTGAGCGCTGAGTGCGCAAACACACTGCGTTGCCTACTGATAGCGATTCGCTGTACTCCGACGTCGATCGATCCCACGTCCACTCGCGGCGTTCGTCAAGACAAATGAAGCAGGGGCATCGGCGAATGCGCGCACCCGAATTCCGCGCAATTCGCACCGAATGGGATGAAGCCGCGTTGCCGATCGACAGCGCCGAATGGCCGCTCGGGCCATGGCATTGGCGGCCGATGTCGTTCAGCGGCATGGCCTCGCGACCATACGCTCGAGCGGTGAGACTGAGGCCACAGCTGGCAAGAGCAGCAATAACTTTCACCGCGGCGGTCTCGCTGTGGATGGCGGGCGGCACACTGCCCCTGGCAGCCGCGGCCCCGGCGCCGCCGCCGGACCCCAACCCGGACCCCGCCTATCTGCTGCACCCCTTCGATCCGTCCAATGGCGCGTTCAGCGCCACGGTCCGCGATCTCTCCACCCCCGGCATGCTCGACTACCTGATCCGCGCCGGCATCACCGATATCACCGGCAACTGGCAGGGCGGCTTCGCCGATCTGGCCAACCCGGCCACCTACACCGGCCCCGATTCGCAGCAGAAGATTCTGACCGCCGCCCAGCAGGCGTGGGATGTGCTCGCGCATCTGGAGGGGCTCGGCGTCAACTTCCCACCGCACCCGGACTACCTCCCCGACTGGAACCACGACGGCAAGTTCGGTCTCGCGGACACGGCGGGCAACTGGCCGGCCCCGGCCTCGGAGACCTCCGATGTCGCGCTCGACGACGTCTACGACAACCCGGACTTCATGCAGGCGGACTTCCGGTACCCGTGCGTCAATGAGGACGGCAGCGTCTTCTACGAAACCCGTTCCGGCACCTGCGTTCCCGGCGACACCCCCGGCGCCGACTTCAAGCTCGGCACCGTACACAAGACTCAGATCATCGGATCACGCGGAATCCCCATGTCCGCCATGGTGTGGCTGCCCGAGGGCGCCGAGGGCTCGGGTCAGAAGTTCCCGGTCGCGTACGGCATGCCGGGTGCGGGCGAATCCATGAGCCACATCTCCATGTACACCGAATCGTATGTGCGCAACGGCTTCATCGCAGTGAGCGTCGCGCAGGTCGGTCAGCCCGACAGCCCCGGCACCATACTGGACATGTTCCTGCCGCAGTTCACCGTGCCGGACTGCTTTGCGCCGTCCACCTGCTGGTCCGCACAGGACGGCATCCGCTGGGTGGCCGGTGACGACATCATCCCGGTGGTCGACCTGAACAATGAGCTCAACAATGTGCTCATGGTGCCGCGACTGGTCCGCCAGGATCCGGCCTACGCCCCGGTCGGCGCCAACCAGCGCAACCCGTGGATCGATCTGATGGACACCGAGCACATCAGTGTCTACGGCCAATCCATCGGCGCCGTAGGCGTTTCCAGCTATCTGGACTGGCAGGTCAAGGGCCACGGCTTCGACGGGCGCCCGCTCCCCCGCGTCTCCTCGGCCTCGCTCATGTCGGGTTTCCAGAACATGCACGCCGATGTCCCGGTGCAGATGCAGACCGGCGACTACGACATCCCAGGGTTGGCCGGCTACGGGCTCACCAACTTCTATCAACCGCTGTTCAATGCGACCGACGGTCCGTTCGGCACCACCGACAAGGTGGACCAGCTGCTGCGGCAGGGCACGACCGCCCCGATCCAGTCGATCATCTCCGAATCGGGCGGTCACGCCGACTCGATCAACTGGATCGGCGTCCCCGACAAGAACGTGCACGCCCCGGCCATGTCGGTGAAGTACTCGGTCAACTGGTTCAAGTGCTACGGCCGAGCCGAAGCCGACCCGGCCGCCTGTGACGCGCTGCTGGAATCCGACAGCATCATGTCGCGCGGATTCGCCAGCGAATACGCCCCGCAGGGCGCCGCCGGACCGAAACTGTGCCTGCGCGTTCCGGATCGCGCCGCGCTGATCATGGTGCAGCGACCGGAGTATCTGATCGACGCCCTCAACGGGCACCCGCGCTACACCTGCACCCCGCAGAGCTAGTTCGCGTAGGCCCCGCACGAGATGTCGAGCTGGGTGGCGGTCATCGACCGTGCCTTGTCGGAGGCGGCGAAGGCCGCCACGTGGCCGACATCGGTGAGGGTGGCGGCGCGCTTCAACAGCGTGGCGTCGACCATGCTCTGCTTGGCGAGTTCGGTCTGCGGGATGTCGGGCAGGGATTCGGGGATGCCGCCGGTGCGCAGGGTGAGCACGCGGACATTGTGCGGTCCGAGCTCGCAGGCCCACTGGCGGCGCAACGCCTCGATGGTGTCGCTGCCGATCTGGACGGTGCCGAGCCCGGGCATCTTGCCCGCGTAGTCGGAGCCGCCGAAGAAGAGGATGACACCGGATTCCTGGGTGACCATGTACTTGGCGGCGGCCTGCGTGGTGATCAGCTGGGAGGTGAGCAACCGCGACAGGGAGCCGGCGAAATCGGCGACCGGGATGCCGGCGAGCGAGCCGAAGATCGTCTCCTGGCCGATGACGTTCACCGAAATGTCCAGGCTCCCGGCCTTTTCCACGATCGCGGCGGCGTGATCGTGCACGGCGGCGGCGTCCAGGGCGTCCACCACGGCGGTTTCGGCGCGACCGCCGTCGGCCCGGATCTTCCCGGCGACGGATTCCAGGGTGGCGGCGGTGCGGCCGACCAGGAAGCAGTTCGCGCCTTCGGCCGCGAAACCCGCGGCGAGGGCGGAGCCGATGGAACCGGCGGCGCCGTAGATGACCGCGGTCTTGTTGTCGAGGAGCATGAGCGTCTCATTCCGTGCGGTGGATTCCTGACACGAAAAACGCTATTTCGCCGGTACTTTCGGCGGCATCGGTCAACCTACCGGCGTTCGGGGCGGGCGACCGGGGTCGAATGGGTCACCCGAGCGTGCTCACAGCCGGAACTGCGCGAGGTCGGCCCGCCGGGCGATACCCAGCTTGGGGTAGGCGTTGTAGAGATGATGGCCGATGGTGCGCGGGCTCAGGAACAGCCGGGCGCCGATCTCCTTGTTGCTGTATCCGGCGGCCGCGAGCCGGACCACCTGGGTTTCCTGGGGAGTCAGCTGCGCGAGCGGATCGCTGCGGCGCGGCGTCGCCGGCTGGTCCCCGAGTGCGGCGAGCTCGGTCTGCACCCGGCCCACCCACGCTCCCGCGCCCAGCTGCTCGAAAGTCTCCAGGGCCTCGACCAGCTGGGTGCGCGCGTCGGAGCGTCTGCGGCGGCGGCGCAGCCACTCGCCGTAGACCAGCCGGGTGCGCGCCCGATCGTAGGGGCTGCCGATGTCGCCGTGCTGTGCCAGCGCGGCCGAGTAGTGCTTCTCGGCGTCGTCGCCGCCGGCCAGCAGGGCCCGGCAGCGCTGTAACAGGGCTTCCGCCACCGGGTTTGCGACACTGGCGGCCCACCGCTCGAACGCGGTGAGGTGATCGCCCGCCCGCTCCGGCCGACCACCGCGCACCGCCGCCTCGACGTGATCGGGCACCGCGCGAATCAGGAAGTCGTGCGCGGCGGGACCGGTGCACACGCTGTCGAGCCGGTCCCGGGCGGCGTCGAAATCGCCTGCGGCCAGGTCCGCGAGCGCGACGCCCCACTCGGCGAGCGCCGCGTGCGTGCGGTGGGTCGCGGACAATCCCGGCAGGATCGCACCGGCCAGCGCCCGGCATCCCGTCCTGTCCCCGCTGACGGCGGTCAGCCACACCTCGATGGCTCGCAGCGCTCCGGCCTCGATCGGCATGCCGATCTCCTCGCTGAGCGAGATTCCCTCGGCCACAGCGGTTCTCGCTTCGCCGAAGGCGCCGGACAACAGGTGCGCGAGGGCCGCCGGTTCCAGCGCGTACGGAATCCATTGCAGCTCACCGGTCGCCCGCGCGCCCGCGATCATCTCCTCCATGATCGCGGCGGCGGCCGCGTCGTCGGCCAGCATCAGTCCGCTGAAGGCCGCGACCACCTTGTGCAGGTCATCCACCGTGTTCGCCCGCGCCGCACGAATGTGCGCCGCCACGACCGCGACCGCCGGCGCGGGCTGCCCGCCGAGCAGGTCCGCCCAGGCGATCTGCGCGGCCGCGTGCGGACGCAGTGGCGAATCCTCCGGCAGCCGAATGGAGTTCAGCAGTTCGGTACCCCGCAGCAGGAGGGCGCGGTCCGCGGCGTCGCGCGCACAGCAGATCGCCTCGGCGAGGATGAACACCGCGCGCTCGGGATCGGTGTCCGCGATCAGCGCGGCGGCCCGCAGGCTGAGCTCGGCATCGGCGGCGGGTGAGGTGCGCTCGTATTCGACCTGCGCCCTGATATGTGTTGCGTCGGCGACGATTCCGAGATCCTCGGTGAGCGCTGCGGCTTCGGCGGCGAGCCGGGTCGCGCGATCCGGTTTCCCGGCGTCGTAGGCGGCGCGCGCCGCCAGCAGAATGCGATGTGCCTTGCGCTGCGGATCCACGCTCAGCCGCCCGGCCCGGTCGTAGGCGGCGGAGACGGCCATCGCCCCGCCCCGGCGCTGCTGCCGCCGCGCGGTCTGTTCCAGCGCGAGCGCCACGGTCTCGTCGGGTTCGGTGGTCGCGGCCGCGAGATGCCAGGCGCGGCGGTCGGCGTCGGCGGGTGCGGTCAGCACGCGAGCGAAGCTGTCGTGCACGGCGATTCGCGCGTGGTGCGCCGCGTTCCGGTAGACCGCCGCGCGAATGAGCGGATGCCGGAACACCAGCCGATCGGTTTCCACGGTCACCAGTCCGGCGCGCTCCGCGGGCTCCAGATCCGCGTCCGACAGGCCGTGCCCGGCGGCGACGGCGAGCACCGTGCCGATATCGGTGCCACTGTCGGCCGCCGCGATCAACAGCAGAGTCCTCGTGCCCGCGGGTAGTTCGGCGATCTGCGCACGAAAACTCTCCTGCACCCGGGAGGTCGCCGCCAGCGGACCCACCTCGTGCCCGGGATCGACCTGCCCGGCGGCTTCCGCGCTGCGCCGCGCACCACCCAATTCCAGCAGCGCCAAGGGGTTTCCGCCCGATTCCGTCAGCACCCGCTCCCGCCCCGGCAGGGTGAGGCCCGGGGTGTGCCGGTCCAGTAGCTCGGCGGCGGCCGCCGGAGGCAGCCCGGACAAGCGCATGCTCGCGATACCGGGGGTGGCGAACGGCACGGCGGTCTCCCGCACCCCGAGAATCATGGCCACCGCATCCTCGCCGAACCGCCGGGCGGCGAACAGCAGTGCGTCCGTGGAGCTTTGGTCGATCCACTGGGCGTCGTCGACGAGTAGCAGCGTCGGTTTCTCGGCGGCCAGCTCGGCCAGCAGCGTCAAGGTGGCGGCGCCCACCAGGAATCGATTGACCTCCCCCGCCTCCGCCTGCCCGAGCGCCGCCCGCAGCGCCGCCGCCTGCGGTCCCGGCAGCCCGTCGATCCGTGCGGAGAAGGGATGCAGCAGCATGTGCAGGACGCCGAACCCCAGTTCGGCCTCGGATTCGATGCCGACCCCGCGCAGTACCCGCATGCCGGCGGCGGTCTCGGCGGCGTACTCCAGCAGCGCCGATTTCCCGATCCCCGCCTCACCCCGAATCGCCAGCACGCGGCCGTGTCCGGCCGCCGCATCGGCCAGCAGCCCATCGATTGCGGTCAGCTCGGCGTCGCGTCCCACCAGCATGAGCGCCAGCATAAACCGGGCAGGCGACCGACTACGTTATGCGGCAACGGTTTGCGGCAGGTTCTCCGCACGCTTGCGCGCATCCATTCCGGTGATGATCCGGTGACCCAGGTTCTGGCAGGGCTGCTCGATCAGGCGGTAGGTCGCGGTCGCGATCAGCAGCACGCCGATCACCCACGTGCACAGGGTGAGCCATGCGGCGGGAACGCCGAGAACGGAGGTGCTCCAGCGCGGGCTGTCGAGCACGAGGACGTGCACGAGATAGAGCGAGTAGCTGATCCGCCCCAGGTACAGCAGCGGACGCGGAAAGGAGCAGCGCCGCAGCAACAACGCCCCGGCGAACAGCAGGTAGGCCGGGATGATGGTGAGGGGCTGCTTCACCCACGTGACCCACACACCCGTCTCCGGAGCCAGCGTGGGCGGAATGAAGAGGCTGATCCCGAAGATCACGCACAGGGTGAACCCGAACACCGCCCACCCGAGCCACGCGCTGATCTCGCCCGACGCCATGCGGTACAGCACCGTGCCGACGAACATGGTGGCGAAGTACCCGAAGGTCAGCACCGACTCCCCGGGCTGGTTGAGCACCAGCGGGACGGTGATGACCGCGAGCAGGATCGCGGCGAGGGCCATGCGCCGATCGGCTGCCAGCCGGGCGAACACCGCTGCCACCAGGATTGTCGCGACCACGACGATCGACCGGGTGACGGCATTCGCCTGCGCGCCATTGATCAGTGCGGGCGGCAGCAGCGCCCCGGGCACGATCACGATGACCGCGAGCACCGCCAGCGGCACCGATCGGCGATTGAGCCGGGCGATCAGCAGCAGCGACAGGAACAGGTAGAACGCCAGCTCGTAGGACAGCGACCAGGAGGCGCCGACGATCTGGATATCCCAGCCGCCGATGAAGAACTGCATCATGGTGAGGTTCGAGAGCAGGTTCACCACGGGATCGTCCATGAACTGCGCCGGCAGCCCGTATCGGCCCATCGAGTGCAGGATCAGCGCCGCGGCCAGGCAGGCCCAGAACAAGGGGAACAGCCGGAAGAACCGGCCCACCCAGAACGCGCCCAGTGACCGCCCGCGCTCCATGGACGCGGGGATGATGAAGCCGCTGACGAGGAAGAAGACGAAGACCCCGAACTCGCCGAGCCCGAAATAGGCTTGGGAGAACCGGAAATACGCCGGGAACAGCCGTTCCGAACAGTGCTGAATGACCACGGCCATGGCGGCCAGTCCGCGCAGCGCATCGAGGAATTCGAAGCGGCCGCCACGGCCGCGCACCACGGTGCCGGTCGATGCGGTCGAGGGAGTCACGGGACTGTCAACGGCCACGACACAGTCCCCTAAAAAACAATGTTCGCCTGAACCGCGAAACACGGTGGAGCTAAGGGGACTCGAACCCCTGACCCCCACACTGCCAGTGTGGTGCGCTACCAGCTGCGCCATAGCCCCGGATGGTTGCCTTCGGTTTCCCGAGTGCGTGGAAGAAGTTACACCATTGGTACCCCTGAGAGCCAAATCCGGTGGTTCTCAGGATGGAACTGGATGATGGCTGGATGGGTCGGAACGGGATGGGTGACGCGCGTGCGGTGGCGCTCCGGCGGGCTGTGTGGGCTGGTGGGGTGCTTACCGCGTTCGGGGTGGTGGTGTGGCAGGTCGTGGTGGCGGGGTGGTTGACGGGGGCCGATGCGGGAACGCTGGATTGGTTCGTCGGCCATCGGGGAGACGCGTGGACGGTGCTCGCGAAGGAGGTCACGTTCCTCGGGAATCCGGAGCGGGCGGTGTTCCTCGCGGCCGGCGTGGGGGCGTTCGTCGGGTGGCGGTACCGGAGTTGGCGGGGCGCGGTGTTCGTGGTGGCGACAGTGGGTTGCGCCACCGGGATCGGGCATGTGGTCAAGGCGCTGGTGGGGCGCGAGCGGCCGCCGGTGGGAACCCGGTTGGTGGCCGAGACCAGTCTGTCGTTTCCCTCGGGGCATGCGACGGGGACGGCAGCGCTGGTCGGTGTGCTCGTTCTGGTGTATCTGCGCGCGCATGAGGGGTTGGGGCGCAGGGTGATTGCTGTGGGGGTGGGAGTGATCGTGGTGGGGCTCATGGCGATTACGCGCTTGTATCTGGGTGTGCATTGGCTCACCGATGTGCTGGGCGGGGCGCTGCTGGGAACCGGTGTGGTGCTCGTCGCCGCCATCGTCCAGGTGTTTTGGTGGCCTTACGAAAGTCGAGAGGGCTTGGGGCGTAAGGAGATAAGCAGTCGCGAATCGAGCGCGGACGCGTACACTCGGCGGTGAATCGTCGGGGGTGATGGACGGGTCCGGTTCGAAGGGATCGCACGCGGTTGAAGCTGATCAATGGTCGGTACGAGCTGCAAGAGCTGATTGCCGTTGGGGGGATGGCCGAGGTCTACGCCGGGCTGGACCACCAGCTAGGGCGGTCGGTCGCTGTGAAGATGCTGGATTCCGGCAGCCTCGCGGCGGCGGGCGGTGATCTCGGCATGCAGCGTGCCCGCTTCGAGCGGGAAGCGCGCATCGCCGCCCGCATGACCTCGGCACACATTGTGACGGTGCATGATTCGGGCGTTTATCAGGACGGGCGCGGGGTGCGGCCGTTCCTGGTGATGGAGCTGATCGACGGCCCGAATCTACGGCAGCGGCTGCGCGAACCCTGCGCGCTGCCGGTGCTGCTGAACTATCTCGACGGCGCGCTGGCGGGTTTGGTGTACGCGCATTCGGAACACCATGTGGTGCACCGGGATATCAAGCCCGAGAACATCATGGTGTGCCCGGACGGGTCGGCCAAGCTCACCGATTTCGGCATCGCCGTCGAGCTGCGGGAGAACTTCCAGCGCTTGACGCGCGCCCACTATCAGGTCGCCACACCGGCTTACGCTGCCCCGGAATCACTCAATGGCGGTCAGCTGACGCAACTCAGCGACGTGTTCTCCTTCGCGCGCGTGTGCTGGGAGACGCTCAGCCATGTGCACAACGGCGCGCCGCTACCCGAACCGGTGCAGGTGGTGCTGGCCCGGGCGCTGGAGCCGGAACCCGCTGCGCGGCAACGCTCCGCGCGCGAATTCCAGGCCCAGTTCCGCCAGGCGGTCGCGCATGTGGCGTGGCCGCTGCACGTCGCGGCGCATCGTCCCGTCCGCGAGGGCGGCGGCATGCGGCACACCAGCGTGCTCACCCCCGGCGACATGCAGGATTCGGTGCAGGTGCCGACCCCGCCGAAGCTGCCCACCGATACGACGGCCGGTTTCCTGCTCGCGCCCGTGATCGAATCGCGGCAGCGCGTCCTGGAACGGCTCTCCAAGAGCGATCCCCGCTATGTCGCCGGGGTCATCGCGTCGGCGGCGGTGACGGGCGTGCTGCTGGGGTGGCTCGCCTTCCTGCTGATCGGCTGGGTGATCGTCACCCTCGTGGACCAATTCTGAGGTGGGGCAATGAGATATCGACCGGTGGGGACGGCGTGGCAGAAGTATGTGTTCGCGGGGTCGCGCGCCTCGCATTGGCTGCGGGTCGCGTTCATGGTGGGGCTGACCACCTTCGGCCTCACGGTCATGGTGCTGCTCTACAGCCTCACGACCTGAGAGGGCCGCGATGCGCACCGTCTGCCTGAACTGCCTGTCCGAGTTCCGCTACGACCGCAGCACCGACTCCTGGTTCCGGATCATCCGTAAACCCAACGGCGATCATGCGAAACAGCTCGGCGTGCTGTTCGACAGGTTCAATCTGAAATGCCCGAACGGCTGCGAGATCGACGAGGAGATGCTGAACCACCCCACCAAGGTGATCGGCTTCGTCGGCGAATCCGCGTCCTCCAAAACGCATTTGATCGTGTCCATGATCCACTCGATGATGAACGACCCGGTGCTGGCGCAGGAGTGGTCGATCATCCTGACCCGGAAATCGGTGCGGCAGTGGGCATCGCTCGAGGATCAGCTGGTGAACCGCAAGGCCATTCGCGCCACCGAGGGACGCAAGTTCGCGGGCAATCAGTTGCAGAAGCTGGACGATCCGCCGCCACCACCGCCCGGCGGACAACGGCAGACGCAGACACAGGCGCGCCATCACGCCTGGAGCCATCTGCAGCAGCGCACGCCCATCGTGGTCAAGGTGTCGTCGTTGTACACGCGGCGCACGGTGAATCTGGCCTTCATCGACGTGGCCGGTGAGGACATCACCGATGGCGCGGTGGCGGCGCAGGTCAGCCCGCATCTGGCGGTGGCCGACTTCCTGTGGTTCGTGGTGCCCTCGACCCTGAACAAGCAGTACCTGTCGATCATGCGGGAGCACGCGGGCCCCGCCAACGAGGACAGCCTGAGCAATGATGTCGAGCATTCGCAGACGGTCGGGCGCACCAATGTGATGATCGATCAGATCTCGAACATGTGGCGCGCCGCCAACAGCTATCCGTCGCATCAGCCGATCGAACCGCCGCGACTACATGTTTCGACGATCCTGGCCAAATCCGATCTGCTCTCGCTCATCGACATGCCGGAGGTGAGCATTGTCGCGCCGCCCGCCGATTGGGCGCAGTCGCCGTTGAGCACCAATGGATCCGGCAATCTCTACAACTGGAATCAGATCGACTATCGCAGCGAGGCGACGAGAAGCCTGGTGCGCAAACTGTTTCCGGCGGTGGACACCACGCTGTCCATCCACTTCCCGTACAACCGGTACTTCCCGGTCTCGGCGGTCGGCTGTGGAAAGCGCAGCGACAACTCCTATCCCGTGTTCAAGCCGTATGCCGCCTCGGATCCGATGCTGTACATGCTCAACCTCATCGAAGAACTGCGGATGGACCGATGACCGGATTTCCACAGCTGCTGTGCGGCTGGGCCATGGTGAATCTGGAATCCTCCGGAGCCGGCGTGGGAGTGGTGGCTCGATCGCCCGGATGGCCCGCGCAGCTGGGTTCGACCGTGCGCGAGATGGGTTCGCTGGTCACCATGCCCGGCGACGAGCCGCCGGATTCGGCGGAGATGTTCGCGCTGGAGTTCACCGTGGTGGGCGGGATCGCGCTGGCGGGATTGAAGACGCCGTCGAACGCGCGGCCCGGAACCTGTGTCACGCATCTGGTGGCGGGGGAACCCGGTGTGCTGGACGGGGTTTCGGCGCTGCACCTGTTCGATTCGGGTGGCTTCGTGAGCACGCTGAACGGGTCGGTCTCCCCCACCGATCAGTGGGATACCGCCGCGCTGCCCGCATGGTCCACCGAGAACCTGTGCGCCGCAGCGGCTCTCGATGCCCTGGACGAACCTTGGCTGCCGGTGCTGATCGGCGCCGCGCTGGCCCGGCTCGCCGGTCAGGGACCGTCGATCACGCTCCAGGTGGACAGTGCCCGGCAGGCCGTGCGGATGCTGCGCGCACTCTACGGCATGCTGCCGCGAAAACCACTGCGGGAGTTCACCTTCTCGACCTATGCCGAACAGTCGTCGACCCAGCCCGCCATTGTCGCGACGGTGCCGGGCAACACCATGACCGTCTCCGGCGAACGCCGTGTGATCACCCGCGACAGCAGTGCCGAGAGCCGCACCGACACCTTCTCCAGCATGGGCCGCGAGCTCGTCCGGCATCGCCGCGACGGGGTGATGCCGCCGGAATCGCTTGCGAGCGTGCACGATATCTACCAGTGGTGCTACCAGCGGCACCTGCGCACCATCGAACCGTCCCGGCTCGATGACGACGAACTGGCCGCCGTGATCACCGATCCGGAGCTGACCGCGGACTGGTTCGCCCATCCGGCGGTGGCCCGGCGCGCCATCGCGCTCGCGCTCGACCAGCAGCCGGTGGCAAAGGCGCTCGGCCGCCTGGAGTTTCACCGCGAGCTCCGGTCCCTCTTCGAGAAGGTGCTGGTCGAACACGTCCGCCACGGCGGCCGGGAGCGGACGCGGGCCGCGCAGCTGGCAGGTCAGCTCGGGTTCGATATCAGCCGCGAGATCCAGGAGTCGGCCTGGAAGCGGCTGGGTGACGGCGCGCTCGCGTCCGAGGACGCACAGACGGTGTGGCCGCGGCTGCTCCAGTCGTGGACCTCGGGTAGCAAATCCACACGCGCACAGGTTCTTACGCATCTGCAACAGCATCGGACGCTGCGCGAGTACGCGCTCGTCTCCAAGGACCGGGATCTGGCGTACGAGGCGATTCTCGCGGAGGTGAACGATCCCGCCGCACATCCCGGCAGCAGTCAGCTACTGCTGAACGCGATCTACACCCATGTGGACATCGTCGGCCGGCTCCTGGCCGATGTGTCGGCCACCGGCGGTGACCGCTACATCCTCGAGCAGGTTCTGGGCTGCGCGCCCGACGACCGGCTGCCCGCGCTGATCTCCGCGTGCGCCTACTACGGTTGCGACCCGATCGAGCTGTTGCGCGCCGTCACCCTGGTGCGCGCGGACCCCGCCGATATCGTCGCCGCGCTGCAACCCGGCTGGGAATCGTTGCGCGCCTTGCTGCCGCTGCCGGATGCGATCGCACCGCTGGTGGTTCTCGACGCGACCGCGGAGGAGCGTTTCGTCGAACGAGAGGGCCGCCGCGGGCTCCCGTCCCCGCTCGGCCTGATCCGCCGCCGCCCGCAGACGGAATGGCACGAATCCGAGATCATCCACATGTTCAGCACCGCCGATCACGACTTCATGATCGAGGACTGCTACGAAATCCTGCGGGCCGCAATCGATTCCGATGTGGAACTGGTGGCGGACTGTATGGCCGGCCGCTCGCGCACCCCGAGCGGGGCCAAGGTGCTGGCCCGGGTCATGGCCAGCGCCGGCATCGACCGTCTACCCACCCTGATCGCCGCCGCCGCCCGCCATCCCGAACTGGACCCGCACATCCTGCTGCGCGCCGCCTCCGCTCTGCGCCTGGACCCGGCCGAACAGGTCGCCGCCCTGGAACGCGGCTGGCGCTCCCTGCGCCTGCGCCTGGACCTGCCCCACCGGATCGCCACCCTTCTGGTCCTGGAGGCCACCGGCACCGCCCCGCTACCCCCGCGCGAATCCGACGATCCCCGGGAACCCCTGCGCCGCAAGCTCTTCCGGCGCTGATCACCCTCGACAGCAACGCCGGATACCGGTGGCGCGGAGGACGAGGTCTTCCGCGGCACCGCCTTCCGATCGCTGATCAGCGCCGCGTCACCGTGGTGGGCAGGCCGGCGAAACCGCGATTGTTCGAGGAGTGGATGCGTTTCAACCCGGCGGTGTCGACCTCGAAGTCCGAGACCGCCGCCGCGACCTCCTGCAAGGCCACCCGCAGCTCGAGCAGCGCGAGGTTCGAGCCGAGGCAGTGGTGGCGGCCGCTGCCGAAGACCAGCGAAGCGCCGGTATCGCGATCCAGATCGAAGGTGTCCGGATTCTCGAACACCTCCGGATCGCGGTTGGCCGATCCGGTGAGCAGCAGGATCTTGGCGTCGGCCGGAATCGTCACCCCGTGCAGTTCGACCGCCTCGGTGGTGCTGCGCAGCTGGGTCTGCGTGGCCGGATCCCAGCGCATGGCCTCGGCGATCCAGTCGTCGATGCGCCCGTCGAGCGCCTGCCGCCGCTGCTCGGGATGCAGGGCCGCCGCGTGCCAGGCATTGCCGAAGGTCAGCATGCTGGTTTCGATGCCCGCGCCGACCAGCAGAATCAGTACCCCGACGATCTCCTCCGGCGTCAGCCGGTCCTCCCCCTCGCTGGCTCCGAGCAGCCCGGAGAGCAGATCGTCCTGCGGCCGCTGCGCGCGCTCGATGGTCAGCTCGGTGTAGTAGCCGACGAGTGCGCCGATGGCCTGCATGGCCTCGGGCCGCAGGTCGGTGGATTCCTCTTCGGTGTACATGATCTCCATGCCGAGTTTGCGCAGCATGTCGCGATCAGCCTCGGGGACGCCGACCAGTTCGGAGATCACATCGGTGGGGAACGGCCCGGCGAAATCGGCCATGAGGTCGAAGCTGCCGCGTTCGAGCAGCGGCTGTAGCAGACCGCGGGCGATCTCGCGTAGTCGCGGTTCCAGCCCCTGCACGCGCCGTGCGGTGAACGCCTTGGTGACGAGTCCGCGCAGCCGGGTGTGCTTGGGCGGATCCATGGCGACGAAGGAGAAGAACCGCTCGGCCTGCGGCCCCCAGAAGGCCGGTTCCATGCGAATGCCGTTCACGCTGGAGAAACGCTCGGAGTCGCGCAGGGCGGCGAGCACATCCGCATGCCGGGACAGCGCCCAGAAGTCGTCCGTCTCATTGCGGTATACCGGGGCGTCGGTACGCAATCGGGCATAGTGGGGATACGGATCCGCGTGGACGTCGAAGTCGTACGGGCTGTAGCGCAACTGCATGACTGACCTTCCGGGTCGGTGCGGCCCCCGCCGCTACCGGTTCGCAACTCGGGCTGACATGATGCAACACTAGTCGAGAAGGATTGGGGGCGTTGTGAACTCGAAACCGACACCGGATTCGGCCGCCGCACGGGTGGACACCACCAAACCGCATCCGGCCCGTCGTTACGACTATTGGCTGGGCGGCAAGGACAATTTCGAGGCCGACCGCGAGTCCGCGGACGCGGTCGCCGAGGCGTTCCCCACGGTACGGCTGGCCGCGGTCGAGAACCGCAACTTCCTGCGCCGGGTCACCCGCTACTTGGCCGCCGAGGCCGGCATCCGCCAGTTCCTCGACATCGGCACCGGCCTGCCCACCGCCGGCAATGTGCACGAGATCGCTCAGGGCATCGCGCCCGAATCCCGCATCGTCTACGTCGACAACGACCCCATCGTCCTGGTGCACGCCCACGACCTGCTCACCAGCACCGACGAGGGCGCGACCAGCTTCCTCGACGCCGACCTGCGCGACCCCCAGCGCATCCTCGACCACCCCGACCTGCGCGCCACCATCGACCTGTCCCGCCCGGTGGCCCTCATGCTGGTGGCCGTGCTGCACTTCATCACCGACGACCAGCGCCCCTACGACCTGGTCCGCCACCTGGCCGACGCCCTCCCCAGCGGCAGCTACCTGGCCATGACCCACGCCACCAGCGACTACCTCGACCCCGAGGACGTAGCCCGCACCGCCGAATCCAACCAGCGCAGCGGCATCCCCTTCCGCCTTCGCTCCACCCCCGAATTCGCCCGCTTCTTCGACGGCTTCGACCTCATCGCCCCCGGCATCACCCCCATCACCGACTGGCGCCCCGAAGTCTGGCGCCCCCACCCCCGAGCCGAAGCCGTCTCCATGCTCGGCGCCCTCGCCCGCATCCCCTGACCACCACCATCACGATCAGGGAGCTCGCACGGCGGGAATTCGTCCCCATTCCCGCCAGGAGAGCTCCCTGATCGTGTCGGAGCGCGGAGTCAGAGGCGGCCGGTGTCCTTCAGGACTCGGCGAGCCTGGGCGAAGAGCATGCCCACATTGACCGATTTGCGGCAGACCACGACGATGACCACGTCGTCCCGGCTTTCGGTGCGGATGAACAGGTGGGTGAGGTTGTCGCTGTTGACCAGGATCTCCTGGAAATAGTGGCGTTCGAGGCGAATTCCGCGGCGTTCCTTCCAGATGTCTTCGATCATGATGACATTGCGGCCCTGGAACATGTCGAGGGTGGCGGCGGCGAGAAGGTCGAGGACTTCCTGGGGATGGTTGTCGACGGTTTCCACGGCGAGCAGCATTCCGGTGGCCATGTCTATGGCGCCTGCGGCTATGCATTCGGGGACCTCGGAGCGCAGCACCTTCACCAGAATCGCGATTCGGTCGGTGAGGCTGGCCGGCGGATTCTGGCCCGGGGTATTCGTATTCATTGCGTCCTTTCTGATTTCCGTGCGAGAAGCTGCATGCCGCGGGTCGCCATGGGTGGGCGCGGCGGGAGTGTGTCGTTGATGCCGCTGGCCCCGCGGCGACGGCGCGGCAGCATCGAACGAGCACTCCCGCCGCGCGCGGGCTGCACGTCCGGTTCCCGCTCGGCCGGACCGATGACGAGCAGACCGCAGTCGAGCATGCGCACGACGTCGACGGTGACCGCGTACAGTGCGCGGCACAGCAGCATGGCGATGTCGCGGCAGCTGCGACGACCGTTGACCCACAGCAGAATCGGCTGCCACTGACTGTTGTCAGGGCCGCTCAGCAGCAGCCGCCCGGCCTCGGTGAGCTGCAGGTGATTCCGATGCGGGGACACCCGGCCGTGCGCGAGGGCGCGCAGCCGGCGATCGGTTTCCAGCAGCAGCCAGCCCGGATCCACGCCGGGCACGGGCGGGATCGGACTGTCCGCTACCGGCGGTCCGGAGGGGCGGTCCTGCCAGTGGCAACCGCCGATCCAGCCCGACGTTATGGCGAAGGCGCCGTCCAGGGCCGCCATCATGGCGACCAGTCGCAGATCCGCCATGCCGGTGCAGGTGCGGCCGGGGCGCGCCAGCAACTCCCGGATCCCCGGCGCGCCGGGCGATTCCACGGTGAGCACGCGGCCTTCGGCGACATACAGATCGCCGCCGGGTTCACCGGTTACTCGCAGGGTGCCGGTGCGGGCGGTGGCCGACGCGTGCGCCAGTTCCCGCACGAGTTCGCGGGCTGATTCCCGGCCCAATGCCAGCAATTGCGCCGGCGCGATGTGGGCCCCCGTCGTCATGCTCGAACTCCCAGGAAATAGGCAAGCCGTGAATTTGCTGAATATCCTGGCAGCCGAGCGGTTTTGGAGCAATGAATTCCGTCGAATTAGGGGTATACGGGGGTTGACACGAGTTTGCTGAAATAGCCTGTACAGCAAATGAATACCGTACGGTCAAACCAATTCGGGTCGAATTCGATTATCGGACAGCGGAGCTCAGCGATCCCGGTGCACGACGCATTCGGCCAGCTCCAGCAGATCGTGCGCATTGCGATATCCGGCCAGACAGGACTGGGCCGCCCGCAGGTGCCGGATGGATTCGGCTTGCGCCCAACGCTTTCCACCGGCGCGGGCCACCAGATCGGCGGCGCGGGCGGCGGACGGGCCGTCGAGCGGACGGTCGCAGGCGTACAGCTCGGCCAGTTCCCGCCCTGCGGGAGAAGCGGATTCGAGCGCCATGACCACCGGCAGGCTGCGCTTGTGCCGCATGAGATCACTACCGACCGGTTTGCCGGTACGGGCCGGATCACCCCAGATGCCCATGAGATCGTCCACCAGCTGGAACGCGACACCCAGTTCCCGGCCGAAACGATCCAGCGTCTCCACCATGTCCGGCGGCGCGTCCGCGCACAGCGCACCGAGGGCGCACGCACAGCCCAGCAGCGCACTACCCTTGTGCCGCAGGGTTTCCAGACACTGCTCCACGCTGACCTCGGCGATGGTCTCGAACGCGCAATCGTGATGCTGGCCCAGGCACAGTTCGATGACGGCCTCCTCCAGCCGCGCGATACCCGGCAGCGCGGCGGCCGGGGCGTCGGCCAGCGTCCACACCGCCAGACTGTGCAGGGCATCCCCGGCCAGCACGGCATCGTCCACACCCCACACCCGCCAGACCGTCGGCCGGCCGCGCCGCACCGGATCGCCGTCCATGATGTCGTCGTGCACGAGGGTGAAGTTGTGCACCAATTCCACTGCGGCAGCGGCATGTACGGCATCCGAGGGCGGACAGCCCGCGGTCCGGGCGGCAGCCAGCACCAGGGCGGGCCGCAGCCCCTTCCCGGCTTCGGCGACGGTGGGCACGCCGTCGGCATCCCACCAGCCCAGGTGATAACCCGCCATCAGCCGCAACTGCCCGGGCAGGGTGTCGATCGCGGCCCGCAGCAGGGGTCTGGTGGATTGCTGTGCACGCGAGAGTATTCGCGCCGCGCGCGCCAGGGAATGCCGCCGGGGCCGGTCCGTGCCGAACGCGGGATCGGCTGCCGTGGACGAACTCATGCCTACCTCCAGACTCGCGGACTTCTGATCGCTAGGCCGAGGCGCCGGAGCGCCGCGACTTCCGGCCCGCCGCATCGGCGAGCGCGCTGACGTAGCGGCCGACCGGGCCGGTGCGCACCGGCGTCGAACGGCGTTCGCGCAGAGTCGTTTCGGTGAACCTGGCGGTACCCGAATGCCAGGCCAGATTGCCGGTCAGGAAGTTTCGCAGGGCGTCGGCGTGAGCGAGCACGGCCTCGCGGGCCGGCTCGCTCAGCTGATAGTCGGCGAAGAAGGACGGAAGTTCCTCCGACACCAGGTATTCGAACTGGTGCAGGCGCTCGTTCACCAGATCGACGACGATAGCGCGGGCGGCGTCCCGGGTGCAGCCCAGGAAGGACTGGGTGATGTAGACCAGATTGTGCAGCTCGCCGTCGTACTCGATCTCCTTCTGATACGAGTACAGGTCGTTGACGAGGGCCGCGTGATCGGCCGCCGAATTCTCCAGCTGCCGAACGACACTCGTGTCGGCTATCGCGTCGGTGAGAGCAGCGGATTCGGTGAGCCGGCTCAGGGCGGTGAGCAGTGTGCCGCCCGCGGCGATCCGGCGACCGTCGAGATAGTCGACCGGATCCGGTATGCGCCCGCGAGTTTCGTTCTCCAGAACCTGTGCCCAGGATTCGAACAGCTGGAGCAGCGCCGCCCGGATCCGTTCCCGCGCACTGTCTCCCGCGATATCGCAAAGGTCCCGCCAGAGATCGGCCAGACCGCGCTCGACGGGGGCCAGCGCTTGCGCTTCCCGACCGGTGAGCTGTGATGCCAAGCGCCGCAACTGTTCCCGGCCGGCGATCGGCTGCGGACGATAGACCAGAGAGAGTAGATCATTGGCGTACGTGCCCCACGTGCACCAGCGTGTGCGCGCGACGAGCTCCTCGGGAGTGCCCTCCGGGAACATGAGCGCCGCCAGCGCGGCGAAATCCACGCCTTCGACATACTCCGGCGTCCAGCCGACGGCCGGATCGAGCATTCCCATGTCCGCCAGCCACCGCGGCACATCCGCGCGCGCCACGGTCAGATGCGGATTCACCGCCGCCTCGGAGGGCATGTGCAACCCGTCCACCGGCAGCCGCCCCGGTGTACGCGGCGGCGGCACATACTGATTGAGCTGAATCCGGGATCCGGCCCGCAACCGCGCCACCCCGCTGCCGAGCCCGGTCGGCCCGGTACCGATGCCGCTGTTCATGTACCGGCTCGACCGCAGGTGCCACTCATGCCCGCCGGTCTGCCAATCCTGTAATCCGAGCGTGTAGCGCGCCACCGCCAGTTGCTCGGCCGGTGTCGCCGCGTGCTCGGAGAACATCAGCGGCACATCGACTTCGGCGGTGTCCTCGAACTGTTTCAGCCGGGAGGTGAGAAGGTCGTTGACCAGGTCGGCCGCCGCCTGCGTGGGCAGACCCAGGAATTCTTCCAGGACCAGCACCATATTCGCGTTCTCGCCCTCGACCCGCACCTCGCGCTCGTAGGAGAACAGGTCGTTGCGCAGATGCACCGCGTCGGAGAAGGTTTCGACCAGCACTCCGAGCGGTCGTGCACCGGCGAAGCGATCGGGCACCTCTGCACCACAGGCATATTCGACCAGATTGGCCGACCAGGGCGCACCGCCCACCCGCCGTCGCATCTCGATGTACTCGATGGGGTTGGCCACCCGCTCGCGGGCGATATTGTCCAGCTCCCACATGGATTCGACCATGAGGTTGTGGGTGCTGGCGCGCATGCGCCGCCGCCAGCCCGCAGACATGGCGCCGATGGTGCGCGTCCAGCAGTCCAGCAGGCCGGTCTCGGTGGGATTCGCGGGTTCCGGTGCGGCGCAGCCGGGTTCGACCATGAACTGTTCGAGGCGTTCGAGATAGCCCAGGGCCGCCAGATGATCGCGGGTGTACTTGAACTTGGCGAGGAAGTCGTCGTCGAAGAAGAACACCCAGACGTACCACTCGGTCACCAGCGCCAAAGCCTCGGCGTCGCAGTCGGGATGAGCGTAGGCGCACAGCAGGGCGAGTTCCATCCGCTCCAAGCGGTCTGCGGGCCAGAGCAATTCGCCGGTCGGCGTGCGCTCGTCGAGGAAACCCATGCGCACCGCCCACGCCGCGGAGTGTTCCCGCGCGTATTCCAGATGCGGATTGAGCCTGGCCGGATGGGGTACGTAGAACTCGGGCAAGACGAACGGCTTCATGCCGGACCCTCTCGCTGGTCTGCGACATTGCTAAACGGACTCGCGTCAAAACTTCCACTGCAACAAGGTGATCCGGATCACACTCATGGTAAACGGCCGTTAGCTGAAGGCCAACACGTTTGATCAAGCGAGATAGCCTGGCTGTCGGCCCGCGCGCCACATGCACCCGTGAATCCAGGAGGCTCCAGATATGCCCAATCCCGCCGTCGACCGCGACCAGACGCTGCGCCGGCTCGCCGCCCACGGACCGGTCCGGGTGATCGTGGCGGGCGGGGGCACGGGCGGGCACACCTACCCGGCGGTGTCGGCGGTGCGGGCACTGCGGGACCTGGCGGCCGAGGCGGGGACCACGGCCGAGGTGCTGTGGATCGGCGTGCCGGACAGCCTGGAGTCGCGGGTCGCGGCCGAGAACGACATCACGTTCGCGCCCATCAAGGCGGGCAAACTGCGCCGGGACCGCAATCCGCTCAAGATGCTCAATGCCGACAACGCCAAGGATGCGCTGCGCGTGCCGCTGAGCGTGGTCACCGCCAATGGCCTGGTGCGCAGGTTCCGGCCCGACGCCGTGCTCTGCACCGGCGGGTATGTGTGCGCACCGGTCGGCATGGCCGCCGCGCTACGCCGTAAGCCGCTCGTCATCCACGAGCAGACCACGGGCATCGGCAAGGCCAATCTGCTGCTGGCCCGGATGGCCGACCGGATCGCGCTCAGTTCCGAGGCGTCGGTGGAGCTGCTGCCCGCCAAGGTGCGCGGGCGCGCGGTGGTGACCGGCAATCCGATTCGCCCGGTCCTCACCACCGGCAGGGCCGAGGCCGCGGTGCCCGCATTGGACTGGTCCGGCTACACCCCCGAGCTGCCCACCGTCTATGTCACCGGCGGCGCGCAGGGAGCCGTGCAGATCAACGATCTCGTGCACGAGCTGCTGCCGGAGCTGCTCACCCGCGCCAATGTCATCCACCAGTGCGGCGCCCGCTCCTATGACCAGGTACGCGAGCGTTCCGCCGCGCTGCCCGCGGACCTGCGCGGCCGGTACCTGGTGCGCGATTTCATCCGCGCCGAGCTCCCCGATGTGCTCGCCCTCACCGACGTGGTGGTATCACGTTCCGGCGCAGGCACTTTGGCCGAGCTCACCACCCTGGGCAAGCCGTCGGTGCTGATTCCGTACCCGCATTCGGTGGGCGGCGAGCAGATCCGCAATGCCCGCATCCTCGCCGACCACGGCGGTGCGCGCGCGATCATCGGCGACGACGCCACGGTGGACAATCTCCGCACCGCGCTGTTCGAACTGCTGGAGGATCCGGAATCCCGTGCGGCGGTGTCGAAGTCGGCGCGCGCCATGGGCCATCCGGACGCGGCGGATCAGCTCGCTCGCACGGTTGCGGACCTGGCTGTGCGCTGACTCGCGCCCTCGATAGCCGCGCCCCGGATCCAGTGACGCATCAGGCACACACGGTGTGCCGGGCAGGGGTAATGTCGAGGTTGTCAGCAAGTTCTCGGCAATCCCGAGTGATTGGAGATGCCATGCAAATCCAGGTCTTCGCCGACAAGCACATCGGCGGCGGCGCGCCACTCATCGAGGAAGCAACGGACGCCATCGCGGGTGTCCTCGATCGTTTCTCCGATCACCTCACCCGAGTGGAAGCCCACATCACCGACGTGAACGCCCACAAGGGCGGCGCCGACGACAAGCAGTGCAGCCTCGAGGCCCGTCCCAAGGGCCAGCCCCCGGTGGCCACCACCCACCGCGCCGGCACCATCGAGGACGCCTACCTGGGCGCCGCGGAAAGCATGGCCCACCTCCTCGACAGCCGCTTCGGCCGTCTCCACCACGCCAAGGGCGGCGAATCCATCCGCTACCTGGCCGCCGACTGACCCGGGCTCGCACACACGGCCGGTAGCCCCTTCAGCTGCGGCTACCGGTCACCAGGGCACCGTTCCGGCGTCGTCGAAGAAGCCGCCGGTCGGTCCGCCGTCGGGCAGGGTCGCGAGGTGGATCGCGATGGCCGCGCCCTGCCGTGGCGTGCGGTCGCCGCGGAAGTTGCTGAGGTCGGTTGCGGTGAGACCGGGGCAGGCGGAATTGATCAGGATGCCGGTGTCACCCAGTTCCTTGGCGTATTGAATGGTGAAGGCGTTGAGGAAGGTCTTCGAGGCCAGGTAGGCGGCGGGGATCGGGCCCAGGTCGAGGCCGGGGGTGGTGTGCAGAGCGAGGGAGCCGACGCTGCTGGAGATGTTGACGATTCGCGGTGACGCGGAGGCGCGCAGCATCGGGAGCATGGCGTTGGTGACCCGGAGGACACCGATCACGTTGGTTTCCACGACGATTCGCACGGTTGCCGGATCGAGCGTGGCCGGGGTCTGCGGCAGCGCGCCGGTGATTGCGGCATTGTTGACCAGGACGTCGAGCCCGCCGGCCTGGTCGGCGATCAATTCGGCTGCCGCGGCGGCACTTTCGTCGTCGGTCACGTCGAGCGGTACGCCGAACGCGTCGATCCCGTCCGCGCGCAGCGTCGCCACCGCGAGGTCGCGGCGCCGGGGGTCGCGTGCACCCACCCCGATCCGCCAGCCGAGTGCGCCCAGGCCCGAAGCGATCTCGTATCCGATTCCCTTGTTCGCGCCGGTCACCAGCGCGATCGTCTGTTCGCTCACCCCGCCGATCCTGCGGGACCGGCGAGTGCGGCGTCCAAGACCGATCGAGTGGGCGTCGATACCGCACGGGTATCGATCGCGGTCAGCGCCGGATACCATCACCCGCGTGGAGACTCGGGAGTTGCGATACTTCGTCGCCGTCGCGGAGGAATTGCACTTCGGGCGGGCGGCGCAACGTCTCGCGATCGCGCAGCCGCCACTCTCGCGAGCCATCCAGCAACTCGAACGGCGGCTCGGAGTCGTTCTGCTGCACCGCACTTCGCGCGCCATCAGCCTGACCGACGCCGGATCGGTCCTGCTACAGGAGGCTCGGCTCGCCCTCGAAGCGGTCGAAGCCGCAGAACGGCGAACCCGCCGCGCCGCGGCCGACCGGCCCGGAATCGTGCTGGCCGCCAAGGCCGGAGCATCCACCGAGCTGTTGTCGAAGCTGCTGCACGCCTACGCCGCCGAACCGGGCGCCGTGACGGTCGAGGTGATGCTGTGCGGCCCCGGCCGGACGGAGGGCCTGCTGCGCACCGGGCGAGCCGACGTCGCCCTGCTGCACCGCCCCTACGACACCACAGCCGGATTCGACACCGAGGACCTGTACACCGAACCACAGGTCGTGGTCCTGCCCGCAGGCCATCCCCTCGCCAACCGCACCCACATCTCCTCCGCCGAGGTCTCCACCCGTACGAACCTCCCCCTCCCGCGCTGGCCCGCACGGGATGGCAGCTACCCGGACGGCCCTGGCCCGCAGGTGCGCGACCACACCCAGCTCCTCCAACTGATCGCCCTCGGCCTGGCCTGCGCGGTCGTGCCCGAGTCGCTGCGAACCCAGCTGCGCGACGATCACGCCGTCGTTCCCGTACCCGACGCACCACTCGTCACCACCGTCATCGCCTGGCCACCCCACAGCAGATCCACGGCCGTAGCCGACCTCGTCCACACCGCCACACGCCTCTGACCGACAACACGCTCAGGGGATGCCGCCGAGGTCGCCGACGGCCGAGCGCGCCGGACACTGACACCCACACCGGGTTGCAGACCGATTAGTTTGTGAACCGGGTGTCGTCTACCCCGATGACACTGAGTCCACACAGAGAAGAGACCTGCGATGACCGCCAAAGATCTGACCCTGACCCATGTTTCCGTGCTCGTCGGCGACCAGCAGGAGGCGCTGGAGTTCTACCGTGACGTGATCGGGCTCGAGGTGCGGCAGGACATGCCGTTCATCGAGGGCGCGCGCTGGATCACGGTCGGGCCGGCCGCGCAGCCCGCTATCGAGTTCGTGCTGGAGAGCCCGTCCATGGTGCCGGTGCCGGAGATGGCCGAGGGCAATCGGGCGCGCATCGCCAGTGGCGCCATGGGCACGCTGTTCTTCGCCACCGAGGATGTGGACGCCACGTTCGCCCGCCTGAGCGAGGCGGGGGTCCCGGTCGAGCAGCCGCTGGTCGATCAGCCGTACGGCGTGCGCGACTGCGGCTTCCGCGACCCGTGGGGCAACCACCTGCGTTTCGCCCAGCCGCTGGGCTGAGCCCTCAGGGCAGCAGACCGGCTCGGCGCGCACGGACCACGGCTTCATGCCGGGTGTGCGCGCCGAGTTTGGTCATGGCACTGCGCAGATAGCTCTTCACGGTTTCCGCGCGCACCGAAAGCCGCTGCGCCGCTTCGGCATTGGTACAGCCGAGGGACACCTGTGCGAGCACGTCGAGTTCGCGCGGCGACAGCGCCACCTGATCCTCGGGCTCGGCCACGCCGGAGACCAGCCGCGCCAGCCGGTCGCTGACATCGCGTAATCGACTGCGCGCCTGTGCGTCCGACACCCCCTGTGTAATGCCGCGCAACTCCGCGTGCAGATCCCGGAGCTGTTCGGTGACAACGGCTTTCGCACCCGCCGCCGCCTCCCACGCCGAGTTCAGCCGCAGCCGCCGATCCACCTCGTCCCGAATGGTGAACTCCATGCTCAGCCGCTGACCGGCCTGCACCATCTCGTCGGCGACCCGATCCCCTATCGGCCCGGAGTCGCGATTGGCGACATACAGCACCGCCCGCGCCTCCCCGCGCACCACCACCGGCACCGCAACCACCGCGCGCAGCCCCTCACCGAGCACGGGGGCGTCGTAATGGTGAGTAATAGTCGACGCCGATCGATAGTCGGCCACCGAGCGCGGCCGCCCGGTCGCCACCGCCGCCCCGCCCAGTCCGGAACTCGGCGCGACCGCCAGCCCCCGCATGCCATTGGTCCGGGTGCCGACGAACTCGCTCAGGACCAGCGTGCCGGCCTGCACCTCGCCGCCGAATACGACCGGCATCTTGGACATCGCGGAGATTCGCCGCAGCTCGGCCCGCAACGCGTCGGTATCGCGCGGGCGCATGAGAGCGTCGGAGGCCGAGACCATCGGGTACCCCTTTCCGGGGGTAGCAGGGGCGCGAGTGTGACGTGGATCCTATCGAAGTGAGTACAAGCACGGGCCGGCCTCGGCCGGCAAGCTATTCCTTCGGAGTGTGGAACGCGCCGCTGCTGGGAGACACCATCGGCGCCAATCTGGATCGCACCGCGTCCGCGTTCCCGGACCGCGACGCCCTGATCGACTACACCACCGGCATTCGCTGGACCTATCGCGAATTCGTAGCGGAGGTCGATGCCCTGGCGCTGGGCCTGCTGGCGGCCGGGGTGGGCAAGGGCGACCGGGTGGGCATCTGGGCGCCGAACTGCCCGCAGTGGACGCTGGTGCAGTACGCGACGGCCAAGCTCGGTGCGATCCTGGTCAATATCAATCCGGCGTATCGGGCGCACGAGCTGCGATATGTCTTGCGGCAGGCCGGGGTTCACACGCTGGTGGCGGCGCCGTCGTTCAAGACCTCCGACTACGCCGCCATGATCGCCGAGGTGCGGCCGGAGTGCCCGGAACTCGTGCAGGTGGTGCTGCTGGACAGCGCGGAGTGGCGGCTGCTGTTCGACACCGGCCGAGCGGGTGATCGGCGGCAGCTGGCGCTGGCGCAGTCGGGCCTTTCCGCCGACGATCCGATCAATATCCAATACACCTCGGGCACAACGGGTTTCCCGAAGGGCGCGACGCTCAGCCACCACAATATCCTCAACAACGGATATTTCGTGGGCGAGCTGTGCGGGTACACCGAACAGGACCGGATCTGCATTCCGGTGCCCTTCTACCACTGCTTCGGCATGGTCATGGGCAATCTGGCCGCCACCAGTCACGGCGCGGCCATGGTCATCCCGGCCCCGTCCTTCGACCCCCGCTCGACGCTGGAAGCCGTTGCGGCCGAGCGCTGTACCTCGCTGTACGGGGTGCCGACCATGTTCATCGCCGAACTGGCCGATCCGGAGTTCGACGGCTACGACCTGTCCTCCCTGCGCACCGGCATCATGGCCGGATCGCCGTGCCCGGTGGAGGTCATGAAGCAGGTCATCGAGCGCATGGGCATGCGCGAGGTGAGCATCTGCTACGGCATGACCGAGACCTCGCCGGTGTCCACGCAGACCCGCGCCGACGACAGCCTGGCGCAGCGCACCGCCACCGTGGGCCGCGCCGGACCGCACATCGAGATCAAGATCGTCGACCCGGTGACGGGCCTGACCGTGCCGCGCGGCGAGCCCGGCGAGCTGTGCACGCGCGGCTACTCGGTCATGCTCGGCTACTGGGACGAGCCGCAGAAGACCTCCGAGGCAATCGATTCCGCGCGCTGGATGCACACCGGTGATCTGGCCACCATGGACGAGGACGGCTATGTCGCCATCACCGGCCGGATCAAGGACATGGTGATCCGCGGCGGCGAGAACATCTATCCGCGGGAGATCGAGGAATTCCTCTACACCCACCCGGATATCCTGGATGCTCAGGTGATCGGCGTACCGGATGTGAAATACGGTGAGGAGCTGATGGCCTGGGTGCGGATGCGGGAGGGCGCGACCGCACTGACGGCGGAATCGCTGCGCGAGTTCTGTAACGATCGGCTCGCGCATTTCAAGATTCCGCGTTATGTCCGTGTCGTAGACGACTTTCCGATGACTGTGACGGGCAAAATTCGCAAGGTCGAGATGCGTGAGATCTCCGCGCGCCTGCTCGGCCTGACCGGGGAGGAGCAGCAGTGACCGCCAATACCGACGCCTACCGCGCCGCGCGGGACGCGCTGCTGAGCGCGGGCGCCGACTACGACACCGCCCTGCGCACCTTCGAATGGCCGCGGCTGACCGGCGAATTCAATTGGGCTACCGACTGGTTCGATGTGATCGCGCGCGGCAACGACCGGCTCGCGCTGTGGATCGTCGAGGAGGACGGGCGCGAGGAGCGCGTCACCTTCGACGAGATGGCCCACAGGTCCGATCGCGTCGCCACCTGGCTCGCCGGTCTCGGTGTGGCCCAGGGCGATCGGGTGATGCTCATGCTCGGCAATCAGGTCGAGCTGTGGGAGGCCATGCTGGCGGTCGCCAAACTCGGCGCGATCATCATGCCGACCACCGGCGCGCTCGGATCCGCCGATCTGATCGACCGAATCGACCGGGGCGGAGCCGGTTTCGTCATCGCCAATGCCGCCGACGCGGCCAAGTTCGACCAGGTGCCCGGCGACTACACGCGCATCGTGGTGGGCGCGCCGGTCGAGGGCTGGCACGACTACAGCGCATCGGCCACCGTCGAATCCGCCGGGCCGTTCCGCCCGCGCACCGAGGTGACCGATCCGCTGCTGGTGTACTTCACCTCCGGCACCACCAGCCGCCCGAAGATGGTGCAGCACTCCCAGATCAGTTATCCGCTGGGGCATCTGACGACCATGTACTGGATCGGCGTGCGCCCCGGCGACGTGCATCTGGCCATCAGCGCGCCCGGCTGGGCCAAGCACGCCTGGAGTTGCTTCTTCACCCCGTGGCTGGCCGAGGCCACCGTATTCGTCTACAACTACACGCGTTTCGATGCGGCGGCGCTGCTGCATCAGCTGCGGCGCGCCGAGGTGAACACGTTCTGCGCGCCGCCGACGGTATGGCGCATGCTGATCCAGGCCGAGCTCGGCGAGCGGCCCGCGGGTATGCGCGAAATCCTCGGCGCGGGTGAGCCGCTCAATCCGGATGTGATCGCACAGGTGGAGAAGGCGTGGGGGCTCACCATCCGGGACGGGTTCGGGCAGACGGAAACCACACTGCAGGTGGGCAATACGCCCGGCCAGCCCATCAAACCCGGTTCCATGGGGCGGCCCGCGCCGGGTGTGCCGGTGGTTCTGGTGGATCCCGTCACCGGTGAACTCGGCGACGAGGGCGAGATCTGCCTGGACCTGTCCGCGGCGCCGGTGAACCTCATGACCGGCTACCTGGGCGATCCGGAACGCAATGCCGCGGTCATGGCCGACGGCTACTACCACACCGGCGATGTCGCCGGCCGCGACGCCGACGGCTACATCACCTATATCGGGCGCACCGACGACGTCTTCAAATCCTCCGACTACAAGGTGTCGCCGTTCGAGCTGGAGAGCGTGCTCATCGAGCATCCGGCGGTGGTGGAGGCGGCCGTGGTGCCGCAACCGGACGACACCCGGCTATCGGTGCCCAAGGCGTATATCGCACTCGCGGCAGGCTGGCAGGCCGATTCCGAAACCGCCCGCAGCATCCTCGAATACGCTCGCGACCACCTGGCGCCCTACCTACGCGTGCGGCGCCTCGAATTCGCGGAGCTACCCAAGACCATCTCCGGCAAGATCCGCCGGGTGGACCTACGCCGACGCGAAGCGCAGGCGCATGCCGCCGGCACCCCGATCAGTACCGAGTACCGCTATGAGGAGATCCTGACCGACCCGAAGCACTAGGCACCACCCGCTATCCACCCGCTCCTACAACCAGATTGGACCCTGATGCCCCACACCGTGGAAACCGCCACCGCGTACGTCATCACCGAACTCGAGGCCAAGGGCACCGCCACCCGCTTCGACTTCGACGTGCCCGGCATTGTCAGTGCGACGCACAACCTCACGGAGACATGGGATTTCCACGCGGTGGACCGCACCAGGTTCTGGAATATCGCGGCGGCGTTCCTCAGGGGTTGACGGCGGTACGGCCGGGCTGATCACCACGGGTGATCGGCCCGGCATGGTTTCCGGCGCGGCCCGGTCTTTCAGGCGCGCCGGTCCACCGCGGCCCACGCGGCCAGCGCGACCACGCCCGACACCACGGCCACCGACGGCCAGGCGCCGATCTTCTTGGCCAGCGGATGCGAGGCGCCCATGGCGCCGATCGACAGTCCGGCCAGGGCCGCGGCCCCGCCGGCACCGGCGGTCTTGTACCACTGCGGCACCGACGCGAGGGTTCCCGCCGCGAACACCGCACCGCCCAGCTGTCGCTTCTTCGTCGCCTGTGCGAGCGCGAAACCGCCGGTGAGGCCGCCCGCGGCCAGCAGCGATGTGGGAACCGAGGGAATTCGAGCCATCTTCTCTACCTCCAACGCACACTTTTCGGACACAAGTACCTGTTCGAAGCTAGCCCGCCGATGGATGGCCCGACGCACCGGGCTTACAAGATCGCGACCGGAGCGACCGGGGTGCCGGTGGCGCCGACGAAGGGTTCCGGCATGGCGGAGAGCAGGAATTCGTAGCGCGATTCCTCCGCGCAGGCGACCGACAGCGGTTCCAAATTCCAGTTCTGGCCTTGCAGCATGCCCATTTCCACCAGGTGCAGGGCGTGCACGGCCAGCCACACGCCCTCGAGTTCGGGCGGGAAAATCTCGAAGGTGAGGGTGTCGGTGGCGACGGCGGCGACATCGCGGGCGTGGAACCATTCCGGGCAGCGGACCGAAATGCCCGGGGACGGAACGGCATAGCCGTGACGGTCACCGGCCAGGAACAGCTGCATCTGGCCGGTGCGCACGAGTACGATATCGCCGGCGCGGACGGTGGTTGCGGCCAGTTCCTCGGCGGCCTCCAGGTCTTCGGGGGTGACCGCGTGATCCGACGGGAGCCGCTCCACGCCACGGGCTTTCGCCACATCCAGCAGCACGCCGCGCGAGACCAGATGCGGGATCTTCTCGATGCCGCTGACCGCCGCGCCGCCGTGCGCGGTGATGGTGTCGGCGGGGCGACCGTTGTAGATGCGGCCGTCGCGCGAGATGTGGGTGAGTGCGTCCCAGTGGGTTCCGGCCTGCAGGCCCATGGTGACCACGTCGTCACTGGTGGCAATGGTCTTGGGGCCGAACATCTCCCAGTTGACGGCGATCATGCTGTGCAGCGGGTTGACCCGGCCGGGGATCATGCCGGTCTGAATTCCCTGCTGGCTCAGGGGAACCGCGAGCGCGACGCGGCGGCCGGTGCGCACGGTCGCGGCGGCCGCCCGGACCACCTCGTCGGTGATGAGGTTGAGGGTGCCGATCTCGTCGTCGGAACCCCAACGGCCCCAATTGTTCACGCGCTTCGCGATATCCAGGAATTCAGGTGACGCCATAGGGTCCGAAGTTACCGGGCGGCATCGGGTTCCGGGGAGGCACTGAGCGGGCGGGCCAGATCCTCCAGCGAACGGCCTTCCGCGCGGACGCCGTAGACGAGTTCGACCAGGCCCGCCAGCAGCATGGCAATGGCTCCGATGGTGAACGCCAGAGCGATTCGGCCCGGGTCGCCGTCCTCGGAGAGCTTCGCGAAGACCAGCGGCCCCGCGACGCCGCCCGCGAACGTGCCGATGGCGTAGAAGAACGCGATGGCCATGGCGCGGGTTTCCATCGGGAAGATCTCACTCACCGTCAGGTAGGCCGCGCTCGCGCCACACGAAGCCACGAACAGTACCGCCGTCCAGCAGGCGGTGAGCGTGACGGCGGACAGCCGGCCCTGGCCGAAAAGCCATGCGGTGCCGAACAACAGCAGCGCCGAGCCGAGGTAGCAGCCCGCGATCATGGGCACGCGGCCCACCGTGTCGAACAGCTTGCCCAGCAGCAGCGGGCCGAGGAAATTGCCGAAACAGATGACGGCGAAGTAGTAGCCGACCCTGTCGTCGGCGATGTCGAAGGATTTCGACAGGATCAGGGCGTAGTTGAACGTGACGGCGTTGTAGAGGAAGGCCTGGCCGATGAACAGGGAGAACCCGAGCACCGCGCGCTTCGGATAGTGCCTGATGAGCACCGCGGCGATCTCGCCGAATCCGGTGGATCGACGCTGGCGGATCTCTATGCGCTGATCGGAGACATCCGCCAATTCCCGTGCGGTGTCGGCGCGTACCTGATCCTCGATATCGGCGACCGTCCGTTCGGCCTCGTCCTCGCGACCGTGAATGAACATCCAGCGCGGGCTCTCGGGCACATTGCGCCGCACGACCAGGATGATCAGGCCGAAGATCGCGCCGAGCGCGAAGGTGAGCCGCCAGCCGATATCCGCCGGGAACAGGTGCGTATTGAGCGCGACGATGGACAGCAGCGCGCCGCCGACCGCACCCAGCCAGTACGTGCCATTGATGACGATGTCGATGCGGCCCCGGTACTTCCGCGGAATCAGTTCGTCGATAGCGGAATTGATGGCCGCGTACTCACCGCCGATGCCGAAACCGGTGAGAAAGCGGAAGATGACGAACCACCACATATTGAACGACAGCGCGGTCATCGCGGTCGCGAACAGATACACCGCCAGCGTGATCAGGAACAGCTTCTTGCGCCCGAATCTGTCGGTGAGCCAGCCGAAGAACAGTGCGCCCGTGCACGCACCCGTGACGTACATGGCCGCCGCGACCCCGGAAACCTGCGCGGCCGTGATGTCGATGCCGCTGCCCGGCTGCGACAGCCGGCTCGCCACACTGCCCACCACGGTGACTTCGAGCCCGTCCAGAATCCACACCGACCCCAGCCCGATCACGATCAACCAGTGCCACCGCGACCAGGGCAGCCGATCCATTCGCGCCGGAATATCGGTGGAGATGGTTCGCATGACGACCGACTACCCGCCGTGCCCGCTCCCAATCGGTGCGCTCGCGGTACGCGCCTCCACGGTGGCGAGGGCTGCCCAGACCAGCGGCGAGTTTTCCAGGCCGCCCTGGGTCCGCCAGGCGGCCAGACGGTCGCGCTGCCACTGGTTCAGCGCCGCCACCGGATCGGGTTGCTCGTGGGCGGCATCGACCGCGCACACCGCCTCCTGGAGAGGTCGGATATCCGGTGCCACGCCGCCCAGCCGGTGAAAGGCGAGGTCCGTAGGCAATGGCCAGCGGCCGGCCGTGACCAGCTCCGCCCCGCCGGTGATCATGGCGGCCACCAGGCCGAGCGCCTCCCCGAAGCGCAGGTCACCGCCGCTCTCACAGGCGATGAGTGCGACCCGGCTGGGAATCGGCCACAGCTGCGGGCCGCTGCGCGGGTCATCGCCCAGGGTGTAGGTGCCGAGCAGCAGATCGCGCGCCGACAGCGGGCGGTGATCGCGTTGCGGATCGGCGAATCCTACGGTGTCGGCGGTGCATGCCAAATGCATTGTGGCCGACTCGCTTCGGCCGGAGGCCGGAGCCGCCGCCGTCACATGCCCGATGTACAGCAGCCGAGAAGCGCCCGCCCGCAACACCTCGCCCAGCCACTCCCGGTCCACATCGGTGCGCCGGAAGGCTTCCAGCGGGTCGATGACCTTCGGCACCAGCCGATTCCGCTCGGCATGCCGCTCCACCAGCGCGGTGACCGGCGCGCTCGCATCCATGCGGCCCAGCACCGACCCGAGCACCGAATCCGCCCGGAATCCCGGCACCCGGGGATCGAGCACCGCCACCACCGGCAGCTCCCGATCCCGCCCCCACGACCTGCCGACCCGGGCCGGGGCCTGCACGATCCCGGGCGGCGCGAGCAACCCGACATCCGCGAAATCCAGCAACCGCAAGCCCGGGTCGGGCGCGATCAGCTCCCAGGGAATCTGCCCGACCCGGGGCGACGGCTGAATCCCGATCCGGGGCCGCACCCCGCGCTCATACCGCTCGTGCAGCTGCACGGCGAGGTTGTACGGCAGAAACGCCGCCGACAACTCCTGCGCCAGTGCGTCTTCCGAGTCGTGGGACGCCAATTCACCTGTGGTCAGCGCGGCTTCGAGCCCACCCGGCACCCCCGGCGCGGGCAAGGCCGCCGCGAACCGCGCCACCGCCGCCTCGGCCTGCGCTTCCGGCACCACCCCGATCCCGCCCTGCGCGGAACCATCCAACCACCGCCAGCTGACATACAGATCCCCCGCATCCGCCATGCGCACACACACTCGCGGCTGCGGCCCGGTGACCGAGCTCCTACTCACGACGCCGCCTCCCGGTCATCCCGGCGTGTTCTTGGCCGGGATCGACACGGATAGCGTGCGTTGCTCTGTGGATCCCGGCCAAAAGCACGCCGGGATGACGAGGGTTGGGCTGACGATATCGCCGCAGGAACCTCAGTAGTCCTGAGCGCCTGGGACTTTCGCCGGTCATGCGTGGACCACCCGGTCGGCGCGCAGGCGGCGGTCGTAGCGTTGCTCGGCTGCCGTGATCCAGCCGGCGAGGGCGAGGTGACCGTCCGGAGGCACTGCCACGTGCGGGGGTGGGGTGACCGGCAGGCCCGCACCGGCTGCCACGGCGGCGAGGGCGGTGCCGAGTTGCAGGGCGTCGTTTCCCGGGCCGGAGGTGGGCGCAGGTGGTTCGAAGGGTTCGAGGGTGCCCGTCGACAGGTGGGGCGATGACTCGGAGAGCCGGGCGATGTCCAGGGTTGTTCCCGCGCAGCGCATTTCGATCAGGTCGGCGAGGAGGGTGGCGTCGCCTGCCAGGAAGGCGTAGCGGAAGGCCAGGCGCAGCGCGGGGTCGGCGATGCGGCGGTCCCAGTTCTCGCGCTGGGTGCCGTCGGGGAGTTCGTAGCGGGCGGCATCGAGGATGAGCGCGGCGGGGATGGCCAGACCCGCTGCGTGGGAGAGCATTCCGGGAACGGATTCGACGAGCGGCTCCAGCAGTCCCGCATGCCAGGCGTCCAGCTGGGCGCAGTGCATGGTGAGGCCGTGCTCGGCGTACGTGGCGCGCGCGGCGGCCAATTCGGTCTCCCCGACATCCAATCGGCCGGCCGCGAAGGCGAGCGTGGCCAGGCGGGTGCGCACATCGGCGGCGTCGATGACCGCGCCGGACTCCTCGAATCCGCGCAGAGCCCGGTGATATCGCTCCTCGGCGCGTTCGGCTTGGTCCCTATGTTGGGCGATGAAACCGGCCATCTTCCAGCCGATTCCGGCGTAATAGGCCGCGCCCGCCGTGGTGAAGAACTGCTGCGAGCGCGACAGCAGCGGTTCGGCCGCGTCGAACCGCCCCAGCCGCACGTACATGGTGGCCAGATTCAACTGGGTTTCGGCGACACCCGCCGGATTCCCGGAGACCTCGAACGCGATCAAAGCCTGCCCCGCGAAATCCTCCGCCAGCTCCCACCGCCCCGTCTCGAAATGCGCCGCCGCCAAATTGTTCAGCGGATGCCCGGCCTGCTCCGGCGCGAATTGCCGTGCGGCGTGCAGTGATTCGTGCGCCAACTCGATGGCCCGCGCAAACTGGTGCCGATGCAGCGCCACCGCCGTCGCCGACACCAGGCACGCGAATCGCAGATCGCCGGGCGCACCGTCGACAGCGAGCAGCTCCCGCGCGCCGTCCAGAAGCTCCTGCGCCTCGTCCAACTCCCCCAGGTGTTGCAGCGCCTGCGACAACCCGATCAACGTGCTCGGATGCAACCGCGGCGCCTCGGCGGGCATCTGCCCCAACGCTTCCCGATACCGCTCCGCCGCCTCCGCATGCTCCCCCAACTGGTTCTTCACCGACGCGATATTCACCAGCGCACACACCCGATACGTCCCGCTCTCCACCTCCACGGCATGCTCGAAGATCCGCAGCGCCTCCCCCAGTTCCCCCCGCGCCATGGCCTCCCCGCCCGCCCGCAGGATCTCCGAGTCGCCTGAAACCGTAGGCCCGTCGAATGGCGGTAGTTCAGGATCCGGCGTCGAATCGATCATGTCAGAAGTCCGAATCCTCCGCCGCTGCTGCGATTTCGGCCAGTAGCGGGGCGTCGGGCGCGGTCGGTTCGGGGTCGGCGGCGGCGAGGCGCAGGCGGGCGGCGGCGAACTGCCGGATGCGGGCTCGTAGTTCAGCGGCCGGGTTCGCGCCGCCGCCGGGGCTGCCATTGCCGTTGCCGCCGAGCCGGGCGTCGGCGCCGGTGTCCGGGGTGTCGGCGGGGCGGGGGCCGAAGCCGGGGACGAAGAGGTTGATGTGCAGGGGGGATCCGGGGGCGGTGGTGGTGCCCACCCAGGCGTCGCGTGCGGAGGTGAGGGGCGTATCGACCACTCCCGCATCGGTTTTCACGCGGACCCACGGGTGCAGGTGGGGCGGGATCGCGGCGGGAATGCCGGGGGCGGCGACCGCGCTCACCGTGACCGAGGTGGTGCCCGCGTCACGGACCAGCTGCCAGGAGACGGCGCGTTCGGAGGCGTCCACCAGGCCGGGCGGGCATTGCCGCCAGTCCCAGCCGCCGCTGCCGCGGGCGAGGACCAGGCCGCCGGAGGGGGTTTCATCGCCTGCTGCCAGCGCGTAATCCGAAGCGCGCGGGAAGGTTTCGGCGAACTCGGGGACTTCGGGGATGAGCGCGTCCGCGCCGTCGACGAGGGCGTCGCACTCTTCGGTCAGAGTGACGATATCGCGGTCGAGCAGGGCCTGGTCCAGGGCGGCGATGCCGTCCAAGGTGGAGGCGGGCCACCAGCGAGAAGCCCAGTGGGCGTATGCGAGTCGACGTACAGCAACCGCCAGCGGGGTGCGGGCGGGTGCGGCGTCGGCCGTCCCGAGCTGCTCGTCCGCCAGCGCCACGGCCAGGGACTCACCGTAGATGGCCCACAGCCACTCCTGCGCCAGTTCCACATCGTGGATGACGGCGGCCGGAACCTGTTCGGGCGCAAGCACATTCCAGGTCAGGTGCGCGCCCGCGACCTCCAGCACCATGACGTCGGCGCCGGCCGCCGGGCCGAGCACCGTGGGCGCTCCGGGCGGGACGATGCTGTACACCCCGCCGCCGTAGCGCATGATCGTCACCGCGCTCATCCCGCCCTCGATTCCATCGTCTCGGGCTCGGTCACGACCAGCGCCAGGGCCTTCTTCACGCGCGCCCTGTGGTCGAGGATCACCGACCGGGCCACTCCGTCCAGCACGTCCCAGAGTTCATCGGCGGCGTACACCGGCAGCTCGCGTACATCGCGGCCGTGCATGCGCGCCCACAATCGCCGCATATACGGTCTCCACGGTACTTGCAGCTCACTGGCGATCGCGCCCAGCGGTCCCTCGGCCTCGCCGTGCACCACGAGCCGGCGGGCCTGAAGTACGTAGGCTTCCCGCTGCCAGCGGCCGTTGATCACCTGCGCTGCGGCCGGTTCCGGGCCGGATGTGATTGCCGCAGTGGGCATTTCCTGTCCGGCAAGGCTGTCGAGAGGTTGCAGCCGGACCGCCAGGGTGGCTCCCGCCGCCACGGCCACGCGCAGTGATTCGTCCAGCAGCGCCCACGGTGCGCAGGCGCGGGCGATCTCCGCGTCCACGAGCTCGGGGATGGAGGGCAGTTCGGAGCGTTCGATGGAGGCTTGCAGCACGGTGAAGACCCGCTCGTGAATGGTCCGATCCAGCGGCAGGCCGAGGGTGGCCTTGGCGGCCGAGCGGCCGACCTCCGGTGATTGCGGCAGCGGGTGCGCGGTGAGGCCGAGCTGCTGGGCGAACCCGCCGCTCTCCTCCTGCCACAGCCGGATTCCGGTATGCGTGCCCACCGATCGCGTCACCAGGTCGTCGAAGCTGTCGTCGTCGCCGGTGCGGCCGAGCCGTTCGGCCGCGCACGCCTCCAACAGCCCGGTGAGCTGCGCGGTGTGGTGGTCGACGGCGGTGAACGGCCTGCGCCGCCAGGCGATCTGGATGAGTTCGGCCACCTCGCGGGCATTCTCCGGGTCGTTCAGGTACTCCTTCAGCGCCTGGGTGGTGCGGCCCGCGGTCATGTCGTGGATATCGCGCAGGGCTTCCTCGGCGGCGGCGCGATCGCGCACCGGGTCCGGTGTTCCGGACACGGTGGCCAGTTCGAAGCAGCGCTGGAAGTACAGGTCCTGGGCATTGCCCTCGGTGATGCGCAGGGCCCGCCGGGTCGCCTTGAGCAGCGTGAACCAGTCGGCCGTGGCCCGCAGGACGTCGGCGGCGGCGTGCATGCGGGTGGCCAGCAGCACGGCCCCGTCCGCGGTGAGGATGGATCCGGCGCATTCGGGATGCTGCACCGGCCGGATGACCAGCGGGTCCAGGATGAGCTTCACGGTGCGGCGCAGCGGCCCGCCGTGTGGTCCGCTCAGGGCCTCGACTCCGTCCAGGCGGCGCCACACCTCATCCAGCACCATGGCCCGGGGTCGTCGCATTCGCCCAGGTTAGCGGAGTTTCCCCGGCCTTCGCGCCCCGAAAGTTGGTATCGGTAGGGCGACCGGTCGTTTCTACCGTTCTCGCATCGGCTCCACCGGAGACCGGATCCACCGAGAAGAAGGAAACACCATGAACGTCAAGTCCATCCGCCTGACCGCCGTCCTCGCCGCCACCGCCGCTGCCGCCCTGGTGGTGACCGGGTGCAGCGATGACGAGTCCACCAGCTCCAGCAACAACACCACCTCGGCCGCGACCTCGGCCGCCCCCGGCGGCGGCTCCGCTCCGGCCGGCAAGTCCGCCGCCTCCGTCGACGGCAAGGCCCTGGACGCCAAGTTCGAGACCACCTGCGTCAAGAACGGCAATGACCTCGCGCTGGCATTGACCGACACCGCCAACGCCACCTACGGCCAGCTCAGCGTGAGCGCCACCGTCACCGGCGACACCGTGACCGCGGTCGGCATCGCGGGCTCCAAGGGCGGCGACAGCGGCATGCCCTACGCGGTCGGCTACGGCAACGGCGCGCAGGGCGGTTCGGCCAAGCTCAGCAAGAGCGGCAACACCTACACCATCACCGGTGAGGGCGTCGGCGCCCCGGACATGTCCAATCCGCTTGCCGGAGTCAAGAACTCGAAGTTCGAGATCACCTTCGCCTGCTCGAGCATCGTCGGCGGCTGATCTTCCCCCACCCGCCCCGCTCATGCCATCGGGCATGAGCGGGCCAGCGCCCCCTTAATTCCGATAAGACTCCCCCGCACTCGAATTCGAGGACATCATGAAGCACCAGCTCCGCATCGCCGCCGTCGCCTTCCTCGTCCTGTCCGTGCTGATCTATCTGTGGGTCAGCCTCACCTCCGATGCCTTCCTGCCCTGGGTGGGCGGGCACATGGCCCTGCCGATGATCGCGATCACGCTGGTGCCCATCGTCTTCGCCTTCACCGGCGACAGCATCCTGTCCGCGCTCACCGGCAACAACAGCTCCGAATTCCGGGACGGCCTCATGGGAATCGGCACCGTGGAGGGCATCAGCCACACCGGCGTCACCCTCAACGATCAGCCGCAGGTGCGCATCGACTTCCGCGTCGAGGGCGTGGACGGCAAGGTGTTCGCCTCGCACGCCAAGATGATCGTCCCCATCACCCAGCTGGCCCTACTGCGCCCCGGCGTGGTGCTGCCGGTCCGCTACCTGCCCGAACGCACCGACCGCGTCGAGGTGGACCTGTCCGGCGACACCGCCGCCGCCCAGGAAGCCATGAACGCGGCCATGATCCGCAAGGGTTTCACCACCCCCGAGAAGCTCGACATCGCCCGCCGCGGCATTGCCACCCAGGGCGTCGTGCGCTCCCTCTCGGTTCCCGGCGAGATCCGCGACGGCCACTCCCGCCTGGACCTGACCCTCATCGTGACCCGCCCCGACGGCAGCACCTTCGAGGCCCGCACCGAGAAGTTCCTCCCTCCTACCGCGGTCTCGCAGGTACAGGTGGGACGGGTGGTGGGGGTGCACTACCTGCCCGGCAACGAGCAGGAGGTGGTGCTCTCGCTTCCCATGAACGCTTCCACCGCTTGACTTTTCGACTCACAGCCAGGCCAGGTACGGCGAAACCGCCGTGCCTGGCCTTTCGCATTGCGGCATGATCCCGGCGTATGCAGTTGTTGCGCACACACCGCCCGCTGGCCGCGCTGTTCAGCGCGCGGGTCATCTCGTACGCGGGTGATTCGCTGAGCCTGGTCGCGCTCATGCTGCACGTGGCGAATACGACCGGACAGGGTCTGGCCGTGGCCTTGCTGCTGCTGGTCGGGGATTTCGTGCCCTCGCTGCTGAGTCCGATCGCCGGCGCGATCAGCGACCGCTTCGATCGCAGGCGGGTCATGATCATCTGCGAATTGGCCCAGGGCACACTGGTTCTGCTCATCGCGCTGTCCCTGCCGCCGCTGCCGCTGCTGCTCGCGCTGGTGGCCGCGCGGTCGATCGCCGCCAATATCTTCATGCCCGCGTCCCGATCGGCCGTGCCCGCTCTGGTCGCGGGCGCGGATCTGGAAAAGGCCAACTCCGCCATCGGTTTCGGCGCGAATGCGGCCGAGGCGTTCGGCCCGCTGCTGGCCGCGGCGCTGTTCCCGCTCATCGGCATTCGCGGGGTGCTGCTGGTCGACGCTGCCTCGTTCTTCGTGTCGGCGGTCATCCTGCTCGTGCTTCCGGCGCTGCCGCCCCGCCCGGATGGCGAGGTCCCGGAATCCCTTCTGGCCCAAGCCCGCATCGGCCTCGGCTATATTCGCCGCATCCCGGCCGTGCGGATCGTCTCCCTCGGGTTCTGCGCGGTGGTCGCCTGCAATGGCGTCGATGACGTCGCCCTGGTCCTGCTCGCCACCGAGACGCTGCACTCCGGCGACTCCTCGGTCGGCCTGCTGCTGGGCGCGGTCGGCATCGGCCTGCTGATCGGCTACGGCCTGCTCACCCGTTACGGCGCCCGGCTGTCCATGACCGCACTGCTGCTGGGCGGCTTCTTCGTCAGCAGCGCGGGCAATCTGCTCACCGGCCTCGCCTGGTCGGTGGCCGCCGCCTTCACCGTGCAGGCCGTGCGCGGACTGGGCTTGGCGGGCATGGATGTCGCCTCCAGCACGCTGCTGCAACGCATCGTGCCGGACCATCTGCTCGGTCGTGTCTTCGGAAACCTGTACGGCCTCATCGGGATTGCGGCGGCCCTGTCCTATGTCGGCGGCGGCGCGCTGCTCGATGCCACCAGCGCCCCGGCCACCCTGATCCTCGCGGGGTCCGGCGGAATACTGGCCACCGTGGTTGTCGCCCTGACCCTTCCGCGCGCGCTCCGCGAGCACGCGGCCGCGGTTCAGAAGCGGCGGTAGGGTCTGCGCCCGTCCGGGAGTTCGGGTGCGGGGCGGGAACGCAGGAACGGGATGGGCAGTGTCACCGGGTCCGCATCGAGGGTGAAGTCACGCCCGTGATGGGACAGGCGGATCGAATCACCGCCCAGCAGACTGTATGTCGCGGAGTCGGCGGTGATCTCGACGGCGAGCCGACGGCCGCGCCAGGCGATCCGGAAGGTGAGCCGATCGAGCTGGTCGGGTAGCCGGGGCGCGAAGAAGAGATCCTTCCCGCAGTCGCGCAGGCCGCCGAACCCGCCCACACAGCACAGCCAGGTCCCGGCGAGCGAGGCGATGTGCAGGCCGTGGGCCACATTGTGGTGCAGGTCGTGCAGGTCGGTGAGCGCGGCTTCGACGAAGTAGTCGAAAGCCAGTGAGAGATGGCCGACTTCGGCGGCCAGCACCGCCTGGGTGCAGGCCGACAGCGACGAGTCGCGCACGGTGAGCGCGTCGTAGTAGTCGAAGTTGCGGGCCTTCTGCTCGGCGGTGAAGACCGTCGGGCACAGTTGCATGGCCAGCACCAGATCGGCCTGCTTGACCACCTGTTTGCGGTACAGCTCGAAGTAAGGATAGTTCAGCAGCAGTGGGTAATTGGTGGCCGTGGTGGCGGCGAAGTCCCAGCGCGCGTAGCGGGTGAAGCCCTCGGACTGCTCGTGCACGCCCAGTTTCTCGTTGTAGGGCAGGGCCATTCGATCGGCGCAGTCGTGCCAGCGCGCCGTCTCCTCGGGGGTCACGCCGAACTTGTCCGCCATTTCGGGGCGGCGGGCGCAGGCCGCGGCGGCCTCGCGCAGATTCCGCTGGGCCATCAGGTTCGTGTAGACATTGTTGTCGGCCAGGGCCGAGTATTCGTCGGGACCGGTGACACCGTCGATGCGGAAGTCGCCGGAGGAATTGTGGTGGCCGAGCCCGGCCCACAGGCGCGCCGTTTCCACGAGAAGTTCGACCCCGCAATCGGTTTCGAACTCCTCGTCGTCGGTGGCGGCCAGATAGCGCGCGGTGGCGTCGGCGATATCGGCATTGACGTGCACGGCGGCCGTGCCGGTGGGCCAATACCCCGATCCCTCTTCACCATTGATGGATCGCCACGGGAACATGACCCCCGACTGGCCGAGTTCACGCGCCCGCCGCCGCGCGGTGTCGAGGGTGGAGTGCCGCCAGCGCAGCGCCTGCCCGGCCGCCGACGGCACCGTGCAGGTGAGCACCGGCAGCACGAAGGTCTCGGTGTCCCAGAACGCGTGGCCGTCATAGCCGGGCCCGGTCAATCCCTTCGCCGGTATGGCCCGGGACTCACCCCGCGCCCCCGCCTGTAGGACATGGAACAGTGCGAACCGCACCGCCTGCTGTAGTTCCGGGTCGCCGTCGATCTCGATATCGGCGGTCGCCCAGAACTCGTCGAGGTAGTCGCGCTGCCGCCGCAGCAGCGTGTCCCACCCGGTCTCCATCCCGGCGGCCAGTGCCGCGGCCACCTGCGCCCGCAGTGCGGGAGTCGAGCGCCGGCTGGACCAGCCGTAGGCGATGTACTTGGTCAATCGCAGCCGATCCCCCTGCGCCACATCGACGGCGATGGTGACCCGCGCCAGATCATCCTCGACCTGCACCGAGCAGCGGGCCGGACCGGGCAGCTCGAGTTCGTGATCTATGCCCGCCGCCATGCGCAGCCCGGAGTGCCGGGTGTGATGGGCCAGCAGCGCGGAATAGTCGCGCGCCGTGGCGAAATCCGCGACCAGCGGCCGATCCAGCGCGGCGGCCAGCCGGGGATCGCGGGTGGTGGCCGCGGCCGGTTCATTGGCCAGCAGATCCGACTGCACCACCAGATCGATCTCCCCGTCGAGGGGTTCGACCTCGTAGCGGATGGCGGCGATGGCCCGGTCGGTGAACGACACCAGCCGTTCCGAGCGAATGCGCACGGTGCGTCCGGTCGGCGAGGACCACACGGTATTGCGCCGCAGGGTGCCGGACCGGAAGTCCAGCACGCGTTCGTGCTCCAGGGCCTTGCCGTAGCGCATGTCCATCGGCTCGTCCGCGACCAGCAGGCGGATGATCTTGCCGTCGGTCACATTGACAATGCTCTGGCCGACCTCGGGATAGCCGTAACCGGTTTCGGCATAAGGCAATTGGCGTTTCTCGTAGTAGCCGTTCAGATAGGTGCCGGGCTGCCCGACCGGCTCACCCTCCTCGAGGGTGCCGCGCAGTCCGAGGTGCCCGTTGGAGAGCGCGAAGATGGATTCGGTGCGCAGCAGCGCGTCCAGATCCAGTCCGCACCAACGCAAATGCCAGGGCGCGACATCGAATCCGGGATTGCAGTCGATCATCGTCCCTCCATCAGTTCGGCCAGATCGGCGACCACCACATCGGCGCCCGCCCGCGCCAGCTCCTCGGCATGCGTGCCGTCGCGCACCCGATCCACGCCGACGACGTAGCCGAACCGCCCACCCCGCCCGGCCGCTACTCCGGCCACCGCGTCCTCGAATACCGCTGCCCGCGAGGGCTTCACGCCCAGCAGCGCCGCGCCGGCGACGAAGGAATCCGGTGCGGGCTTCCCCCGCAATCGCTGTCGCGCGATATCGTGCCCGTCCACCCGCACATCCACGAAAGGCTCGAGCCCACCGGCCTCGAGCACCGAGGCGCAGTTCGCCGACGAAGTCACCACCGCGACCGGCAATCCCGCCGCGCGCACCGCCTCCAGATAGCGCACCGAACCCGGATACACCCGCACGCCTTCACGATCCAGCAGCGACAGCAGTAATGCGTTCTTGCGATTGCCCACCCCGTTGACGCTCTCGTCCCCCGGCTCGTCCGCCGAATTCCCGTCGGGCAGTGTGATATCCCGCGATCTCAGGAATTCCCGGACCCCGTCGGCGCGCGGCCGCCCGTCCACGTAGCGCAGATAGTCCCCGGCGCTGAAGGGCCGGAAATCCGGCCCGCACCGCCGCGCGAGGAATTCGTCGAACACCTCCTTCCAGGCCCGGCGGTGCACGGCGGCGGTATCGGTCAGCACACCGTCCAAGTCGAAAAGCACCACGGCAATGGAATCCGGCAACCCCAGCCCGGCGGCGGGCATGTCGTTCGCACGAGCCACGAAAAAGCGGTACCCGCTGCGTCACCGGGCAAACGCGCCGCGCTCCGCAGGCGTCCGTGCGCGGGAACCGGAGGCGTCAGTGCGCGCCGAGCGCGTCCAGGATCATGGGTCGAGCGGTGCGCAGCGCCTGCTGCCAGTACGGCCAGGTGTGGGTGCCCGCGCCGATATCGATGCGAGCGCCGATCCCCAAGGCCGCGAACCGATTTCGCAGGATCTGGGCGGCGGTCTGGGTCATCGCCTCCAGGGCCATGGCATTGATGGTGTTGCCCACGCCGTAGGGCAGGTCCGCGCCGGTGGGGACGCCATTGCCGCTCCAGATGTACATGGGCAGCCCGCGCAGCAGTTCGGCCTGCACGGTGGCGTCATTGCGGCTCCAGGCCGGACTGGTGACCGGACCCCACATGTCGTCGAGGTTGAAGTTGCCCTCGTCGCGCATGGCGGCGCGCATGGCCTCGTTCCACAGCGGGAAGGTCGGATTCACGTAACCGGAGAAGGATCCGGCGAAGCGGAACTGATCCCGGTGATGGGCGGCCAGCGTGAGCGCGGCATTGCCGCCCATGGACGGCCCGACAATGCCATTGTTGGTGCGCGAGACACCGTAGCCCGCAAGGAAATCGGGCAGCTCCTCGGTGAGGAAGGTCTCCCAGCGGTAGGTGACGGCCTGGCCGTTGGTGCTGCTCGGCCGCAACCAGTCGGTGTAGAAGCTGGAGTGGCCGCCCACCGGGAACACGAGGGTGACATTGTCGCCGACGAATTGGCGCAGCGCGTCGGTGTCGGAGGTCCACTGGCTGTGGTCGCCGGGCGCGCGCAGGCCGTCGAGCAGGTACAGGGCCGCGCTGCCACCGCGGGCGGCCCACTGCACCTGCACCTTGATCGGCCCCATGCTGGACGGAACCCACAGTTCCTCGTATCCGCCCGAGGGCGCGGCCACGGCCTGACCTGCCCCGAACGTGGCCTGCACCGCCCCTGCGGACGACATCAGCACGACCGCCGCCACGGCGGTCACCGACTTCCGTACTACACCGCGAAACGTCCGGCGGCCCCCGGATCGCGCCATACCCACCATTCGCGCACCTCCCACCTGGTCTCTGGGTAAAGTACCCCATCCGGTCGGGAATGCGCTGTGGCTCAGTGGAATCTGCTACTGATCGCCGAAACGTTCGGCGGTGTACTCGGCGCTGAATTGCTCGGCGAACTCACCGGCGGGGGCGATTTCGGAGATGACATCGATCAGCACTCCGGAGGGGTCGGCGACAATGAAGTGCCGCTGGCCGAATTCCTCTGAGCGAATGGGCAATTCGGCCTTCAGGCCGCCCTGTACGACCATGCGCTCCCACTCGGCGTCCACATCGTCGACCTCGAAGTTGAGCAGCAGACCCTGCACCGGTTTGCGGTAGCCGTCCGGAATGGTCGGGTGGGTGTGATCCAGCAGGGCCAGTTCGAACGAGCGCTCGCCGTCGGTGCGGCGCAGGCTGATGTACCAGTCCGCTTCGAAGGTGATGTCGAAGCCGAACCACTTGGTGTAGAAGTCGCGGGAGGCGGCGAGTTCGGTGGTGCCGACGACGGGGTAGAAGCTGCTGAGTTGCACGACTTGGCCTTTCGAGCGAAGCAGTTGACGTACCATCGGTACGTCAACGACCATAGTTCACATACCAGTGGTACGTCAACGGGGAGGTTCGGCATGGCCGGTACGCTGCGCGCCCAACAGCGGGAACAGACGCGGCGCACCCTGCTGCGCGAGAGCAGACGACTGTTCGCGACGAAAGGCTATGCGGCCGTCGGGCTTTCGGAGATCACCGCGGCGGCGGGCGTGACCAAGGGCGCGCTCTACCACAACTTCGAGAGCAAGACCGAACTCTTCCGCGCCGTCCTGGAGCAGGTGCAGAACGAAGTCGGCGACCGCGTCGCCGCGGCGGCCGAGCAGCGAACGCAGCCGTGGGACCAATTGGTCACCGGCTGTGAGACTTTCCTGACCGCCTGCACCGCTCCGGAGATCCAGCGCATCATGCTGATCGACGGACCGGCGGTGCTGGGCTGGCACGACTGGCGGGCCATGGACGAGGCCGCCTCGGCCCGGCATCTCGGCGAGGTGCTCACCGAACTCGTTGCGGCGGGCGTGATTCCGCCGCAACCGATCGCACCGCTCACCCACCTGCTGTCCGGCGCGATGAACGAGGCCGCACTGTGGCTGGCCACGGCCACCGCACCGGACGCGCTCGACGAGACGCTCGCGGCGCTGCGCCGGCTACTCGGCGCGCTGCAGGCCCCGGCGGACCAGTAGCGGGTCGATCCGCGGGGCGCGGCCACGAAATGCGGCGAAGGCTTCGAGGGGGTCGACCGAGCCGCCGCGCGAGAGCAGTTCGCGCCGGAAGCGCTCACCCTTCTCGCGGATCGGCGCCTCGCCCTCGTCGAACCACTGCACGGTGTCGGCGTCCAGGACCTCACTCCAGATGTAGGAGTAGTAGCCCGCGCCGTAACCGCCCGCGAAGATGTGCGCGAAATAGCCGGTGCGGTAGCGCGGCGGGATGGCGGCGAGAGCGATGCCGGCCTGGCGCAGGGCCTGCTCCTCGAAGCCCGCCGCATCGGTGTCGGCCGACGCGTCGGTCCGGGTGCGGCGGTGCCAGGCCCAATCCAGCAGGGCCGCGGCCAGATACTCGACGGTGCGGAAGCCCTCGCCGAAGCGTTCCGCCTCGGCCATGCGCTCCACCAGTTCGGCGGGCATGGGCTCGCCCGTCTCGAAGTGCCGGGCGTAATTGGCCAGAACTTCCGGGCGCGACATCCACATCTCGTTCACCTGCGACGGGAACTCCACGAAATCACGCGGTACGGCGGTGCCGGAGAAGAAGGGGTACACCACCTTCGAGAACAGCCCGTGCAGGGCGTGCCCGAACTCGTGGAAGAGCGTGCGGACATTGTCCCAGGTCAGCAGGGCCGGTTCGCCCTCGGCGGGCTTCACGATATTGAGGTTGTTGACCACGACCGGCCGCTGGCCCAGCAGGACCGACTGACGCACCAGCGAATTCATCCACGCGCCACCGCGTTTGGACGGGCGCTTGAAGAAGTCGCCGAGGAACAGACCCAGGGCGGTGCCATCGGCGTCGAACACCTCGAACACCCGCACCTCCGGGTGATAGCCGACCAGATCCGGGCGCTCGGTGAAGCTGAGGCCGTAGACCAGTCCGGCCGCGTGGAACACGCCGTCCCACAGCACCCGTTCCAGTTCGAAGTACGGGCGCAGCGCCTCCGCGTCCACCGAGAACTGTTCGGCGCGCAGCTTTTCCGACCAGAACTGCCAATCCCACGCGCGCAGTTCGGCGTCCGGGTCGACCGCGTGCAGGGCGGCGGTGAGCTCGCCCGCCTCCCGCTCGGCATTGGCGACCGCGGGCGGCACCAGCTGCGCGAGCATATCCTCTACCGCCGCAGTGGTTTTCGCGGTCTGATCGGCCACCGCGTAGGAGGCGTGATCGGGATAGCCGAGCAGTTCGGCCCGTTCGGCACGCAGGGCGGCCATGCGCGCGCCGAGGACGGCATTGCCGCCGTTCGCGCCGAAGCCGCGGTCCAGCGACGCCGCCAGCATGCGCTCGCGCACGGCCCGGTCGGCCAGATCGGCGAGGACGGGCTGGTTCGAGACGTTCTGCAGGCTCAGCGCCCATTTGCCGTCGTGCCCGAGGGTGCGGGCGTTCTCCGCCGCCGCGGCCACCGCCGCCGGTGTCAGCCCGGCCAGTTCCTCCTCGCGGTCCAGGATCAGCGTCGCCGCGTTCGTGGCGGCCAGATTGTTCTGACCGAATTCCGTGGAGGCCGACGCCAGTTCGGCATTGAGCTCACGCAGCCGAGCCTGCTGCACCGGGTCCAGCCGAGCACCGGCGCGCACGAACCGCAGGTGGTAGCGCTCCAGCAGGCGCAACTCTTCGGCGTCCAGCCCGAGTTCGCCGCGCCGTGTGTAGAGCTCGTCGATGCGGGCGAACAGCGCCGGATCCAGGTGGATGGCATCCGCGTGCGCGGCCAGCCGCGGCGAGACCTCCGCCTCGATCGCGTCGATGCGCTCGTTCGAGTCCGAGGACACCAGGTTGAAGAACACATTCGACACCCGTGTCAACACCGCACCCGAACGCTCCAGCGCCGCAATGGTATTCGCGAACGTGGGCAGTTCCTCCTGCGCCGCGATCACGGCGATCTCGGCCAGCTGTTCGGCCATTCCCCGCTCGAACGCGGGCAGGTAGTGCTCATCGCGGATCTCCGCGAACGGCGGCAGCTCATAGGCCAGGGTGCTGCGTTCGAAGAACGGGTTGCTCGTCATACCCGCCACCCTATGCGTGCGGCCCGACCTGCACCGACACGCCCGCGTCCCGGGCACGCTCGGCGCGCAACGCCCGCACGGGCGAGGCGGGCTGGTGGCACGATCATGGGATGAGTGCGGATTACTTCGATCTCGGCGCGTACTCGCGGCCCGTCACGACTTCCTCGCCCGACGCCCGGCTGTGGTTCGACCGGGGCCTGATCTGGACCTACGCCTTCAACCACGAAGAGGCGGTGCGCTGCTTCCGGCGCGCGCTGGACGCCGACCCCGGCTGCGTGCTCGCGCACTGGGGGCTGGCCTTCGCGCTGGGGCCCAACTACAACAAGCCGTGGGAGTTCTTCGACGCCGAGGAGCTGGCGACCACCGTGGTCGGGACACACGAGGCGGCGCGGCGGGCGCTGGCCCTCGCCGAATCCGCGACCCCGGTCGAGCGGGCGCTCGCCGAGGCTCTGTGCGCCCGGTATCCGCGACCCGCGCCCGAGGGCGATCACACCGGGTGGAACCGGGACTACGCGGATGCCATGCGGACGGCCTACCAGCGGTTCCCGGACGACCTCGACGTGGCCGCGCTGTATGCCGACGCGCTGATGAACCTGAGCCCGTGGGCGCTGTGGGATCAGCGCACCGGGGAACCCGCCGCCGGGGCGTTCACCCTGGAGGCCAAGGCGGTGCTGGAACGGGCACTGCGCACCGAGGCGGGACGGACGCATCCGGGGATACTGCACCTCTACATCCACCTGATGGAGATGTCGCCCGCACCGGAATCGGCGCTGGCCGTGGCGGATCGGCTGCGCGGGCTGGTGCCCGACGCCGGGCATCTGCAGCACATGCCGTCGCACCTGGACGTCCTGTGCGGCGACTACCGCAGCGTGGTGGCGGCGAATTCGGCGGCCATCGCCGCAGACGAGAAGTTCGTGCGGGAGGCGGGGGCGCTGAACTTCTACACGCTGTACCGGGCGCACAACCATCACTTCAAGATCTACGGCGCCATGTTCCTCGGACAGTCCGCCACCGCGCTGGAAAGCGTTGCGCAGCTGGAGCATTCCATTTCCGAAGAGCTGCTGCGGGTGCCGTCGCCGCCCATGGCGGACTGGCTGGAGAGCTTCGTGGCCATGCGGGTGCACGTGCTCATCCGATTCGGTGAGTGGGCGCAGATCCTGGCGTTGCCGCTGCCGAAAGACCCTGAGCTGTACTGCGTGACGACCGCGCTGCTGCATTACGGCAAGGGCGTGGCCTGTTCCGCGACCGGCCGGATCGAGCAGGCGGAGCGCGAGCGGGAGCTGTTCCAGGCCGCCGTCGCACGCGTGCCGGAGTCGCGCACGCTGTTCAACAACACCTGCCGCGATATCCTCGCCATCGCCGCCGCCATGCTGGACGGTGAACTGCTCTATCGAAAAGGCGAGTACGACAAGGCATTCGAGGCTTTGCGCCGGGCCGTCGAACTCGACGACAATCTGCCCTACGACGAGCCGTGGGGCTGGATGCAACCCGCCCGGCACGCGCTCGGCGCGCTGCTGCTGGAGCAGGATCGGGTGGTGGAGGCCGAGGCCGTGTATCGCGCCGATCTGGGCCTCGACCACACGCTGCCGCGCGCCTGCCAGCATCCGGGCAATGTGTGGGCGCTGCACGGGTATCACGAATGCCTGGTGCGGCTGGGCAAGACCGAGGCCGCCGCCATCATCGCGCAGCAGCTGAAACTCGCTGCGGCGGTGGCGGATGTGCCGATCCAGGCGTCGTGCTTCTGCCGGCTGCCCGCGACCGACCGGTCCGACGGGCACTGCTGCCACTGAAAGGTTTGCGCTAGATTCTCTCCGGAACGGGTACCGGGGAGGATCGATCGTCGTGGGTTTGCAGCCGGGGGCCGTGTTCGCCGGATTCACCATCGAGCGACTGCTCGGTGCGGGCGGAATGGGTGCGGTCTACCTCGCCGGACATCCGCGACTGCACCGCCAGGTCGCGCTGAAGGTGCTCACCGACACCTTCACCGTCGACCCGAAGACCCGCGCCGCCTTCGACCGCGAGGCCACCGTCGCCGCCGGGCTCGACCATCCCAATATCGTCCCCGTCTACGACCGCAGCGGCCCCCACGATCCCGGATTGTGGCTGGCCATGCGCTATATCGCGGGCGGCGACGCGGCGGCGCTGCTGCGCGAGCACCCCGACGGTCTCGATCCGGCCCGCGCGGTCCGCCTGGTCACCGACGCCGCGCACGCCCTGGACTACGCACACGCCCGCGGCGTCCTGCACCGCGACGTGAAACCCGCCAACCTGCTCATCGAACATGACACCCGATCCGGCGAACGCGCCCTGCTCAGCGACTTCGGCATCGCCCGCACCCTCGACGACACCGTCACCCTCTCCGGCATCGCCGCCAGCTTCGCCTACGCCGCCCCCGAACGCTTCACCGACGCCCCCGCCACCCACCAGGCCGACATCTACTCCCTGGGCTGCACCCTCTTCCAGCTACTCACCGGCCGACAACCCTTCCCCCGCAAGGACCAGGCCGCCGTCATCGGCGCCCACCTGACCGCCCCGCCGCCCTCCCCGCGCGTGCTGCGCCCGGACCTCCCGGCAACCCTGGACGCCGTCATAGCCACCGCCCTGGCCAAATCCCCGCAGGACCGCTACCCGACCTGCACCGCCCTCGCCGAAGCCGCGGCGAGCGCACTGCCGGACGGCACGGCAGCCGCTCTGGAAAGGCCGCTCCGAGAGTCGATTTCACTGGCAAAAGCCCCGGTTCAGGCTGCCGCGGTGGCGGCGCCGGCCGCACCGGCACCAGATCCCGCGGGTGCCGCTTTCCTGTATTCCTCAGGATCAGAAGACAATTCGCCGCCGTCGAATCAGGGTGCGGGGACGACCGTCGTCCGTGCTGCAGGAGCCGAACAGGGAAGCCTGCCGGTTCCGGATCAGGCGGACGTACCGACTGTCGTTCGTGCTGTGGGAGCGCCTATGCCGGGCGCGGGCAGCACTCGTGGTGGTACTGCGGCCACTCGACGACGGCGCATGGCAGTGGCATCAGGGGCCCTACTGACTGGTGTCGGCGTGGTGATCGCCGTGGCCTTCGCGCTCCGGGGAAACTCCGTCGACGCGGGTACCACACCGCCGACAACCTCACCGAGCGTTGTGACGCAACAGGTTACGTCGACGACCACAGTCGCCTCAGCCACTGTGCCGGTGACGTCCGCGCCGACAACGGTGGAGGCTCCGCCGCCGGTCGAAGCGCCGCCGCCGGATACCTACGTGCCGCCCGTGCAACCGCGACAGACCACCGTGGCCGTGGCTCCGCGCCAGCAGAGCCCGGCAACCCAAGCGCCACAGGTGGTTCCGCAGACGCGGTCGCACCAGTTCGGCGAGTGAATCCAGAACCTGCCCGTCGGTACGCGATTGTCGATATGCTCACTGCGGCACGACCAGTGGGAGGGCAGGGCACTGGACACGTTGTGGAACTATGTGGTTGATCATCGTCAGCAGCTGGTGACGGATTCCTACCTGCATGTTTCGGCGGTGGTGCAGGCGGTGCTGATCGCGGCGGTCGCGTCGGTGGTGATCGGGGTGCTGGTGCATCGCAGTCCGCTGGGGTCTGCCGCGGCTACGGCGGCGGCCAGCATTATCTTGACGATTCCTTCGTTCGCGCTGCTGGGGATTCTGATTCCGGTTCTCGGGCTTGGTGTTCCGCCGACGATCACGGCACTGGTGCTCTACGCGCTGCTGCCGATTCTGCGCAATACGATCGTCGGGCTGACGGCGGTGGATCCGGCGGTGACCGATGCCGCGCGCGGCATGGGCATGAACCGGATGCGGGTGCTGGCGGGGATCGAACTGCCGCTGGCCTGGCCCGCCATCCTCGCCGGGATGCGGGTGAGCACCCAGCTGATCATGGGGATTCTGGCGATCGCGGCCTATGCCAAAGGTCCCGGGCTGGGCAATGTCATCTTCTCCGGGCTCGAACGGCTCGGCACACCGACCGCCCTGCCGCAGGCCCTCACCGGAACGGTGCTGATCATCCTGCTCGCTCTGCTGCTCGACGCCGTGCTCGTACTCGTCGGCCGGCTCACCACTCCCGGGGGTATCCGTGACTGAAGGCGCCGAACCGTCCGGGGTCGGGATCGTGCTCGACTCGGTCACCAAAGCGTATCCGCGGCAACGTGATCCGGCGGTCGATGGGATCTCCATGACCATTCCGGCCGGGGAGATCGTGGTGCTGGTCGGCCCCTCCGGCTGCGGCAAGACCACCACGCTGCGCATGATCAACCGATTGATCGAGCCCAGTTCGGGCACCATCACCATCGGCGGGCAGGACACATCGGCGGTGAATCCCGATCGGTTGCGGCGCGGGATCGGCTATTCCATTCAGCAGGCCGGGCTGTTCCCGCACCTCACGGTCGCGAAGAACATCGCGACGGTGCCGGGCCTGCTCGGCTGGGACCGCAAGCGGGTCGCCGGCCGCATCGACGAGATGCTGGAACTGGTCGGCCTGGAACCCGATTCGTTCCGCAACCGCTATCCACGCCAGCTCTCCGGCGGTCAGCAGCAGCGGGTCGGCGTCGCGCGGGCGCTGGCCGCCGACCCGCCGGTCCTGCTCATGGACGAACCGTTCGGTGCGGTCGACCCGATCACCCGCGGCCTGCTGCAGGACGAATTGCTGCGGCTGCAAGCCGAATTGCGCAAGACGATCGTGTTCGTCACCCACGATTTCAACGAGGCCGTCAAACTCGGTGACCGAATCGCCGTGCTGGGCAAGGGATCCCGCATCCTGCAATACGACACCCCGTCCGCGATCCTGGCCGCCCCCGCCGATGCGACCGTCGCGGGCTTCGCGGGCGCGGACGCGGCGCTCAAACAGCTCACCCTGACCAGGGTTTCCGATGTCACCCTGGTCGAGTGCGCCACCGCGCTGGAGACCGAACCGGTGGACTCACTGCGCGCCGCGATCACCGGCCACGGCACCGACTGGGGTCTCGTCCTCGACGACGAGCGCCGCCCGCTGCGCTGGGTCACCCTCCCCCAGCTCGCCCATGCCTCCTCACTGCACGACGCGGGAACCCCTGTGGGCAAGGGCGTTTCGCTCCGCTCCACCCTCCAGGAGGCGCTGTCCGCCCTGCTCGCGGAGAGCACCGCGAACGCGGTCGTCACCGGCCGCCGGGGCGTCTACGCGGGCCTGATCACCATCGACACGCTGGTCTCGCACCTGTCGGGAATGCGTTCCACCGCGGCAGGTTCCGCCGCCGGCGACGCGACAGCCGAGGGCTCCGCATGACCGCGCAGACCGAACACCGCGCCGAACGCATCCGCCTGCTCGCCCAGCCCGCGCTGGCGCTCGCGCTCGCGGTGGGCGTGCTGGTATGGGCCTTCGCCCGCGATCTCACCGTCACCCAGGAGGCCAGCCTCACCGGCGGCAATATCACCACGGCGGTGCGGCAGCATGTGTTCATCACACTCACCGTGGTGGCCATTGTCATCGTCATCGCGGTGCCGCTCGGCACACTGCTCACACGTCGCCGATTCCGGCTGCTGGCACCACTTTTCGTCGGAGTGGCCAATGTCGGGGCGGCCGCGCCCGCCATCGGCCTGATCGTGCTGTTCTATCTCATCACCCGCCGCACCGGCTTCTGGATCGGCGTCGCGCCGATCGTGCTCGTCTCGCTGCTCCCGGTGCTGCGCAACACCATTCTCGGTTACCAGCAGGTCGATCCGGCGGTCGTGGACGCCGGTCGCGGACAGGGCATGTCGGCGCTCACGGTGCTGCGCCGCATCGAATTCCCGCTCGCCGTCCCCTACATCCTCGCGGGCCTGCGCACCTCGCTGGTGCTCGCGGTCGGCACCGCCACCCTGTCCTTCCTGGTGAGCGCGGGCGGCCTCGGCATCCTCATCGACACCGGATACAAGCTGCGCGACAACGTGACCCTGTGGGTGGGCGCGGTGCTCGCCGTCGTGCTGGCCCTGCTGATCGACTGGCTGGGCGCGCTGGCGGAACGCTACCTCGGCCCGAGAGGACTGCGGTGAGATCTCGAATGCGCTGCCGGACAGCACTGTTCGCCGCCCTCCTCGGCCTGCTCCTGACCTCCGCCTGCGGACTGGAGGCGGGCAGCGCCGTCCCCCTGCGCGTCGCCCCCGGCAGCATCGGCCCCGACCCCACGCTGGACGGAGTCCGAATCACCGTCGGCTCCAAGGACTTCACCGAGCAGAGCATCCTCGGCTACCTCATCGAGTTCGCCCTCACCGCCGCCGGCGCCGAGGTCCGCGACCTCACCAATATCACCGGCTCCAACAGCCTGCGCGACGCCCAGCTGCACGGTCAGGTCGACATCGCCTACGACTACACGGGCACCGGCTGGATGAACTACCTGGGCAACGAAACCCCGCTCCCCGACTCCCAGGCCCAGTTCGAAGCCGTCCGCGACGCCGACCGCTCCGCCCACGGAATGGTCTGGGCCGCAATGGCTCCCATGAACAACACCTACGCCCTGGTGACCAGCGCCCGTACCGCCGCCGAAACCGGCGTCACCACCCTCTCCCAGTACGCCGCCCTCGTGAACAGCGACCCCTCGGCCGCGTCCACCTGCGTGGGCACCGAATTCAGTGTCCGCCAAGACGGTTTCCCCGGCCTGGCCCGCAAATACGGCATAGACACCGGCAAGGTAGCCAAGCAGATAGTCCAGGACGCCATCGTCTACCAGGCCACCGCCGACGCCACCCAATGCCGCTTCGGCTCGGTCGCCGCCACCGACGGCCGCATCCCCGCCCTCGACCTCCGCCTCCTGGAGGACGACCTCTCCTTCTTCCCCAAATACAATGCGGCCCTTGTCATGCGCGAGGATTTCGCCACCGCCCACCCCCGCATCATCGACATCCTCACCCCCATCTCCCGCCTCCTCACCAACGAGACCATCACCGGTCTCAACCGCCAGGTGGACGTCGACGGCCGCGAACCCGCCCAGGTGGCCCGCCAGTGGATGTCCGACCAGGGCTTCATCACCATCCCCTGACCCCGGCGGCAGCGCCGGGGCCGGACGCGATCTCCGCGAGAGCCATGGTGCCCCGAGATCGGAGGACCAAAGTCCTCCGCGTCCCGGGACCGGTGCGTCGCGCAACGCGCGGGTCCGCATCGAAAACCCTGGTCGCCCAGGACAAAAGTCCTCAATTCCACGGCTGAAGGTCACCGCACCCGCCGCAGCCCTGTTCTCCTACCGCCTGTAGTTGATTTCCTTGCCGTTGCCAGAAGGCATGTGTGACAAGGCGATCCGGAACCACGCGCGGGCTCCGGACGGACGAGTGAGGAGGATGGCTGGTGACTGCGGTCTCCCCGAAGCCCGAGCAGCGGTTACAGACGAAACGAGCCGATCCGGTGCGGACCGCGCCGAAAGGCTCGTTCGTCTACAAGATGGTCACCACCACCGACCCCAAGGTGCTCGGGCAGATGTATCTGGTGACCTCCATGTCGTTCTTCATGATCGCGGGCCTGATGGCCCTGCTCATGCGCGGCGAGCTGGCCCGGCCCGGCATGCAGTTCCTGTCGCCGGAACAGTTCAACCAGCTGTTCACCATGCACGGCACCATCATGCTGCTGTTCTACGCGACCGCCATCATCTTCGGATTCGCGAACATCCTGCTGCCCCTGCAGATCGGCGCACCGGACGTGGCGTTCCCGCGATTGAACGCGCTCAGCTACTGGCTGTACCTGTTCGGGGCCACCCTGGCGACGGCGGGCTTCATCACCCCCGGCGGCGCGGCCGATTTCGGGTGGACGGCGTACGTGCCGCTAAGCGACATGATCCACTCGCCCGGCGTCGGGGCGGACATGTGGATCCTGGGCGTGGGCGTCTCCGGCCTGGGCACCATCCTCGGCGCGGTCAATATGCTCACCACGGTCGTGTGCCTGCGCTGCCCCGGCATGACCATGTTCCGGCTGCCCATCTTCACCTGGAACGTCGTCGTCGCGAGTTTTCTTGTCCTACTGGTGTTTCCGCTGCTCACCGCGGCGGCGCTGGCGCTGTACTACGACCGGCACCTGGGCGGGCACATCTACGATCCCGCCAGCGGCGGCACCATGCTGTTCCAGCATCTGTTCTGGTTCTTCGGGCATCCCGAGGTGTACGTGATCGCACTGCCGTTCTTCGGCATCGTGTCCGAGATCTTCCCCGTGTTCAGCCGCAAACCGCTGTTCGGCTACACCGGCATGGTGTACGCGACCCTGGGCATCGCGGCCCTGTCCATCGCGGTGTGGGCGCACCACATGTACGCCACGGGAGCCGTTCTGCTGCCGTACTTCTCGTTCATGACCTTCCTCATCGCCGTGCCCACCGGCGTGAAGTTCTTCAATTGGATCGGCACGCTCTGGCGCGGGCAGCTCACCTTCGAGACGCCGATGCTGTGGTCGCTCGGCTTCCTGGTGACCTTCCTGTTCGGTGGCCTGTCCGGCGTCGTGCTGGCCGCCCCGCCACTGGACTTCCACCTGTCGGACACCTATTTCGTGGTGGCGCACTTCCACTACACCCTGTTCGGCACCGTCGTATTCGCGACCTTCGCCGGCATCTACTTCTGGTTCCCGAAGATGACCGGCCGCCTGATGGACGAGCGTCTGGGCAAGTGGCACTTCTGGACCACCTTCTTCGGCTTCCACCTCACCTTCCTGGCCCAGCACTGGCTGGGCAACGAAGGCATGCCGCGCCGCTACGCCGACTACCTGCCCTCGGACGGCTTCACCAGGCTCAACGAGATCTCCACCGCCGGATCGTTCCTGCTGGGCGCCTCGATGATTCCGTTCCTGTGGAACGTCTTCAAGTCCTACCGCTACGGCGAGGTCGTCACCGTGGACGACCCGTGGGGCAGCGGCAACTCCCTGGAGTGGGCGACCTCCTGCCCGCCGCCGCGCCACAACTTCTACGAGCTACCCCGAATCCGTTCGGAGCGACCGGCTTTCGAGCTGCACCATCCCCACATGACCGACCGCATGCGTGCCGAGGCCCATGTGGGCTGGGGCACGAAGTCCCACGAGGTGTCCGAGACCCGGCCCGCGGTGACGAAATGACACGCGCACACGAGTTTTCGACCTTCCGGGTGCCGCAGGTGCCGCACGGGCTCCTGGTCCTGCTGACCGGGCTGGCACTGATCGGCGGCATGGTGATCCTGATGCACCTCGCGAGCTCCGACGCCGGCATCGAACCGGCGTCACACCCCGGATCGGCCACGACCGCCGCGACATCGCGCTGACGACCCGGGATCACGGCCCGGCCCGGCATCCCGGGCCGGGCCGCATCCGGCTCACACCATCGTGTCGCCGATGGGCAGCCCGAAGGCGTGATTGCCGTACATGAGATAGGCGCGCTCGGCATCATTGGCGGCGTGTACCCGCCCGGCGTGCGCGTCGCGCCAGAATCGTTGCAGCGCTGTTTCGTTCGCGAGCGCGGTGGCGCCGGCGGCCTCGAAGAGGCGATCGATCGCGGCGACGGCGCGGCCGGTGGCGCGCACCTGATCGCGGCGGGCGCGCGCCCGCACGTCGAACGGCATCTTGCGGCCGGACACCAGGTACGCGTACTCCTCGGCGACGTTTCCGGACAGCTGCCGCCACGCGGCGTCGATATCACTGGCCGCCTCGGCGATCCGCACCTTGCCGAACGGATCGTCCTTGGCGCGCTCACCGGCGTAGGCGGCTCGCAACCGCGTGCCCTGATGATCGACGTGCGCCGCCAGCGCACCGTAGGCCATGCCGACGATCGGAGCGGAAATGGTGGTGGGATGGATTGTGCCCCAGGGCATCCGGTAGACCGGATCGGTATTGCGCTCCAGTCCGGGCGACCTCGACGCACCCATGGTCGCGAAACCGAGGAAACGGTGTCCGGGCACGAAGACATCGTCGACGATGATCGTGTTGGACCCGGTGCCGCGCAGGCCGACCACATTCCACACATCGTCGATCCGATAGTCGGCGCGCGGTATGAGGAAGCTGCCGAAGTCCACCGCTTCGCCGCCCTCGAGCACCGGCCCGCCGACGACCACCCAGTCCGCGTGCGCACAGCCGGACGACCACGCCCACGCACCGTTCACCAGGTATCCGCCGTCGACCCGCGCGCCCGCGCCCATCGGCGCGTACGAGGAGGCGATCCGCGCATCGGAATCCCGGCCCCACACATCCTGTTGCGCACGCTGATCGAACAGCGCGAGATGCCAGTTGTGAATACCGAGGATGCCGGCCACCCATCCGGTGGAACCACACGCGCTCGCGATCGTGCGGACGGTGTCGTAGAAGACGACCGGGTCCGACGCGCAGCCGCCCCATTGGCGTGGCTGCATGAGCGTGAAGAATCCGGCCTCCTGCAGATCCTTGATGGATTCCTCCGGGATGCGTCGCAGGTCCTCGGTGTGCTGGGCGCGCTCACGCAGAGCGGGCAGCAGTGCCTCGACGCGGTCGATGATTTCCTGGGCCATCTCGCGGGGTGCTCCTGACTGTCGGCCGGCGGACGTTTCGCCCACCAGAAATAGAACGTGTTCCAGATGAGAATCCGAAATGCCGGAGCGTCGCGAAAGTGGAGAAAACTACTCAAAAATAGGGCCTTTAGGCCATTGCACCGACGTCGACCGGTACCAGAAGCTGACACAGTTCTGAAACCAGTTTCAACACTTCGAGGAGCGAGCGATGGCGACGAATCCCCCGGGCCGCGGCCGGCGGGTCCGCGAGATCGACGTGGGCACCATGCCCACCCGGTACGCCAGAGGCTGGCACTGCCTGGGCCTCGCCGACAGCTTCCGCGACGGTAAACCGCACTCGGTCAAGGCTTTCGGCACCAAGCTGGTCGTCTGGGCGGACAGTCGCGGCGAGGTTCAGGTGCTCGACGCCTACTGCCGGCATCTCGGCGGGGACCTGTCCACGGGAACGGTCAAGGGCGATGACGTCGCCTGCCCGTTCCACGACTGGCGCTGGGGCGGCGACGGGAAATGCAAGGACATCCCTTACGCGCGCCGCGTCCCGCCACTGGCCCGCACCCGCACCTGGATCACCCTGGAACGCAATGGGCAGCTGTTCGTCTGGCACGACCACGAGGGCAATCCGCCGCCGCCCGAAGCGGCCATCCCCCACATCGCGGGACCGTACAGCGACGACAACGGTGAATCCACCGCGACGCACAACCCCGCCTGGACGCCGTGGACCTGGAAGTCGATCCTGATCGAGGGCTCCAACTGCCGCGAGATCATCGACAACATCGTGGACATGGCGCACTTCTTCTACATCCACTACGCCTTCCCGACCCACTTCAAGACCGTCTTCGAAGGACATGTCGCCACCCAGTATCTGGCGACCAAGGGCCGCCCGGACATCGGCACGGCGGCGAAGTACGGCGGGGACACCCTGCTGACCTCGGAGGCGTCCTACTTCGGGCCGTCGTACATGATCAACCCGCTGACCAATGTCTACGGCGGATTCGAAGTGCGCAGCGTCCTGATCAACTGCCACTACCCGGTCACACAGGACTCCTTCGTCCTGCAGTACGGGATCACCCTGGAGAAACCCACGGGGATACCGGCCGAGGCGGCGGACCGGCTGGCGGCCAAGATGACCGAGGGCATCGGTGCGGGATTCCTCCAGGACGTCGAGATCTGGAAGCACAAGTCCAAGATCGAGAATCCGCTGCTCTGCGAGGACGACGGCCCGATCTACCAATTGCGCCGCTGGTATGAGCAGTTCTACGTCGACGTCGCCGACATCGATCCGAAGTCGCAGCGCCGCTTCGAATTCGAGGTCGACACCAGCAAAGCCAACGAGGCGTGGGAGGCCGAGGTCACCGAGAACCTGCGCAGGATGCGCGAATCCGCTCCCGCATCGTCGGACTCGTGAGAGCTAGCCGACGACGCGAATCGGCGCCGAACGGTATCGGCTGGCCGGGCCGTCGATGCCCAGCAGCTTCCAGACCCGCTTGGCGACCGGGTTCATCAGCCCGAGCTCGGCGGCCAGTGCCCGCACATCGACGAAGTAGTCGCTGAAGACCTGCCTGGCCTCCTTCGAACCGTAGAACAGTTCCTTGCGCACCCGCTCCGGAATCTCGAACTCGGCGAAGAAGGCCCTGGGCGGCGTCGCGATGGATCGGCCGAGGATCCACATGACCACCGGCATGGCGATCGAGACCGCGAATCGGCTCATCGGAGTGCGCTGCGGCACATGATGTTTCAGGAACTCGTGAGCGAAGGAGATGTGCCGCGCCTCCTCCGCGATGTGAATGGCCATCACCCCGCGCATGATCGGATGCACGTCCTCGCCCGACCGCAGCACATCCTTCTGAATGTGGTCGATGGGTTCCTCGCCGGCCAACACCGCCATGAAGAACAGGCTCGGGAACGCGATGGCGACCGGCACGCCGAGGTGCCGCAGCTGACGCACCACCGGTCCCATGCCCGGCACATCGATGCCGACGCGATTGACCATCTCCTGGAACATGAGCGTGTGATAGTGCTCCTCGATCATCTCGTGCGAGCAGTAGCGGAATTCCGGTGAGCCATTGGGCAATCCGAAGACGTGCTGCTGCATGCCGCTGATCAGGATGGATTCGAATTGCAGGCCCACCTTGGCGATATTGGCCTGCCGGTACTTGCCGATGGCGATCTTGCGGTCCTCGGGCAGCGCCAGGTACCACGGGTGGCGGCCCAGCGGATCCGCGGACTCCGGCAGGATCCACCGCCGCGGATCGGCATCGACATCGAAATCCGGGTTGTCCCAATCGATATCGGTGAACGGATCGAAATGCTTGCGCACCGATCCTTCCGAGAGCAGCAGGAGTTTGTCCGCGTACGCCTGCGCTTCGGCGACAACGGGATCGGGCGTCTTGGCTACAGATGTCATGGTCACAGCGTTCTTCCCGCGCCGCAGGCGGAATAGGGTCCTAGGTCACTATACGTAACCGAGGTTCACAGATACCGTCCCTGGACAATCCGGCCGAACCCCCGGATCCGACCACACGAAAGAGACCTCAATGACGCGGCATGTCGACGTACTGATCATCGGCGCGGGCCTGTCCGGCATCGGAATGGCCTGCCATCTCACCCGGGCCCGGACCGGACACAGCTACCTGATCCTGGAGCGCCGCACCGCCATCGGCGGCACCTGGGACCTGTTCCGCTACCCGGGCATCCGCTCCGACTCCGACGTCTGCACCTTCGCCTACGACTTCCGGCCCTGGCCCGGCACCACGGTCCTCGCGGACGGCCCGGCCATCCGCCGGTACATCGAGGACACCGCCGTCGAATACGGCGTGCCACAGCACATTCGCTTCGGACGCAAAGTCCTCACCGCGAATTGGTCCAGCGCGCAAGGCATGTGGACGGTGGAAGCGATCGACGAGCAGACCGGCGAGACCGAGACCTACACCGCGGACTTCCTCGTCGGCTGCACCGGCTACTACGACTACGACCACGGGTACCGGCCGGAATTCCCCGGCGAGAAGACCTTTCGCGGCCGCATCGTGCATCCGCAGCACTGGCCCGAGGATCTCGACTACCGCGGCAAGCGCGTCGTCGTGATCGGCAGCGGCGCCACCGCCATCACCCTGGTCCCGGCGATGGCCGCCGACACCGCGCACATCACCATGCTGCAGCGCTCCCCCACCTACATCGCCTCCCTGCCCGCCGAGGATCCGGTGGCCGTCGCCATGAAAATGGCGAAACTGCCTGCCGCGCTGGCCTATCGAGCGAGCCGCGCCCGCAATATCGCATTGCAGCGGATCAGCTATCAGCTCTCTCGCAGCTTCCCCGGACTGGTCCGCAAGGCGCTGCTGACGGCGGTCCGGCGGCAGGTCGGCCAGGACGCCGACATGCGCGACTTCACTCCCGGCTACAACCCCTGGGATCAGCGGCTGTGCGTCGTCCCGGACGGCGACCTGTTCAAAACACTGCGCAGTGGCCGGGCATCCATCGTCACCGACCGCATCGACACCTTCACCGAGACGGGCATCCGGCTCGCCTCCGGCCGGGAACTGCCCGCCGACATCGTGATCAGCGCGACCGGCCTGACCGTGCAGATGCTCGGCGGAGCGACACTGGCGGTGGACGGCGAACCCGTCGACACCCGCGAAAAGGTGCTCTACAAAGGCACTCTCATCGACGGCGTGCCCAATGCGATGGTCGTGCTCGGCTACACCAACGCCTCCTGGACGCTCAAGGCCGACCTGGCAGCCGAATACTTCTGCCGGATCCTCGCCTACATGCGAGCGCGCGGATTCACGACGGTGGTGGCCGAGGCCGAGGCCGGCGACCGCTCGCAGCAATCGGTCATGGGCGATGTGCTCACCTCCGGCTACATCCGGCGCGGTGACGCGGTGATGCCCCGGCAGGGCACCCGCGGTCCATGGCAGGTGATCAACAACTATTTCCGTGACCGCGACCTGCTCCGCGACGCACCGCTGGAGGACGGCATCCTCACCTTCGACGGCACAGCGGCCGGGACGGCCCGAACCCGCTCGGCGAGCGCACACGCACCACAGCACACCGCCTGAGCACCGCGTCGCGAGCGGGCGAGAGTCCTTCGCCGAAGCAAGGGAGGGACTTTGGGCCCTATCTCGATCGGGACCGACCACCGACGCTGGCGAACGACGGAATTTCCGTGCCGAGAAGAGGAGAACCACACGTGCTGCGCCCGGCAGAAGCATGGTCGTCGGCAACATACCCCGACATCGTCGTCATCGCCCGAGGTCGCGTACGGCTGCTCGAGGGCGAACGCGTCTCGGGTGCGGTCGGACGAATGCTCGACAAATTCCACGTCGTCGGCGGCGCGCACGTGCGGCTCGCCGCCGCGAATTGCGACAACGGCCCGATGCTGGTGCAGGCCAATCTCAGGTTCTGCGAGCACCCGGCGCGCATACAGGCCCTCACGAACGGACACAGCAATATCCTGCCCGCGGTGCAGCGCCTGGAACGGCAGCTGCACGCCCTGGCCCGGCCCTGGCATCCCCGCCCCTGGCCCGATGATTCCCGGCGTGCGCTGTCCACCCCCGGTCCCGGCAGCATCACGCGCCGGAAATCCGTTCCACTGCGGGTCCTGGAGCCGCTGGCCGCCGCACGGATCATGGACGCCATGGACTACGACGTCCACCTGTTCACCGACGCCGAGACCGGCGACGACGCGATCGTCTATCGCGCGGGCCCCAGCGGCCTGAAACTCGCCCGGCAGTACCACGTGAATCCCCCACGGCCGCAACCTGACCCGAGCGTGCTGACGATCAACCCGCGCCCGGCGCCGGTATCGCCCGAACACGCGGCGGCAGCACGGCTGTGTGAGCACGGGCTGCCATTCCTGTTCTACACCGATCGCGACACCGGTCGCGGACACCTGCTGTACCGCCGCTACGACGCCGGCCTCACCCTCGTCACGCCGGCGGCCGACACCGCCGCCCAGTGACGACCCGTGGCGCCCGCCGCCCGAACGGAGTACGAGAACAGCCGAGATGACCGCCCAGCCCAGCGACGCCTATTCGGTCCGTGAAACCCTGTCCCAGTTGCGATTACGTGAACTGCTCGCCGAGGTCAAGGACCGCATCGAGCAGATCATCGACGCCCGCGACCGGATGGACGGGCTGGTCGACGCCATGCTCACCGTCACCTCGGGGCTGGATCTCGACGACACGCTGCGCACCATCGTGCAGTCCGCCACCGCCCTGGTCGACTGCCGCTACGGGGCCTTGGGCGTGCGCGGGCAGGACACCCGGCTGACCGAGTTCGTCTACGCGGGCATCGACGAATCCGCGCGTACGCGCATCGGAGACCTACCCCACGGGCACGGCGTGCTCGGCCTGCTGTTCACCCAGCCCAAACCGATCCGGCTGGAGAATCTCGCCAGGCATCCCGCCGCGGTCGGATTTCCCGAGGACCACCCGCCGATGCACAGCTTCCTCGGTGTGCCGGTCCGCATCCGCGACGAGATCTTCGGAAACCTCTATCTCACCGAGAAATCCAACGGCCAGCCCTTCACCGAGGACGACGAGGTGCTCGTGCAGGCACTGGCCGCCGCAGCCGGGATCGCCATCGACAATGCCCGCCTCTACGAGTCCTCCCGCACGCGCCAGGCGTGGATCGAGGCAACCCGCGACATCGCCACCGAGTTCCTCGCCGGCACCGACCCGGGCGCCGTACTGGCGCGACTGGTCGAACACGCCCGCAGGCTCACCCGATCACAGCGAACCTTCCTCGCCCTGACCGACGATCCCGAGCAGACACCCGAGGAGATCGCCGAACTCCGTATCGCGCACTGGTCCGGCCCCGGTGACGGACCGAGCGCCGCGGTCGTCGACGTCGTCGGCACGGCGATCGGCCGCGCCTTCGCCGCGGGCGCACCGCTGCGGTTCGACGACGCCCGCGACATCGACCTGGGGAAACCGCTCACCGATCCGGGGCCGACGCTGATTCTGCCGCTGCGCACACCCGATTCGGCGCACGGCGTGCTGGTCATGGTGCGCCCCCAGAACGCGCCACCGTACTCCGACGAAACCCTGGAACTGGCCGCGGCGTTCACCGAGCAGGTGGCGGTGGCCATCCGGCTGGCCCGCGCCCAGCAGCGCATGCGCGAACTCGACATCCTCACCGACCGCGACCGCATCGCCCGCGATCTGCACGATCACGTCATCCAGCGACTCTTCGCGGCCGGGCTGAGCCTGCAGACCACGATCTCCCGCGCGCACTCGCCCGAGGTGCGGCAACGACTCTCCGACGTCATCGACGAGCTGCAGGACGTCGTGCACGAAATCCGCACCTCCATCCTCGACCTGCACACCACCCACGCCTGGCCGGCCTCGGCCGGCAGCGACCAAGACGCCCGCGAAACAGGGACATTGGACCCTGGCGACGACTGCGCACCCGGGTAGCGTCAGTGATCGTGAAATCCCTTGCGCAGCACCTGCTGTGGTTCCTGCCCATGCTCTGGCTCGGCATGGTCCTGGCGATCTCGTTCCTCGAAGCGCCGCTGAAGTTCCGGGCGCCGGGCATCACGATCCCACTCGGATTGGGAATCGGGCGAATCGTGTTCCGAGCGTTGAACATCGCCGAGACCGTGATCGCCGTCCTGCTGCTCGTCTCGGCCGCCGTGGTGCGTCCCGGCAACGCCACGTGGTGGTGGCTCGCCGGCGCCGTCACGATCTTGACCCTCCAGCTGGCGGCGGTCCGGCCTCCCCTCACCCGCCGCTCCGACCGGGTGCTCGCGGGCGAGCAAGCACCGCGCTCCCGCGCGCACTACTGGTATGTCGGGCTGGAGGCCGGCAAGGTCGTCGCCCTGATCGGCCTCGCCATCGCGGCAGCGCCCTGACCTGACCACCAGCCGTGTCCGCGGCTCGTTCGCTCAGATATATTGCGAACGATCGAAATATTGATTTCCGGCGCGCCCTCCCGTAGCGTCCCGGATCGCCGGTGGAGAACATCGGGTCACCGATGGACAGCCGGTCACCAGGCGATCGAGAAGTGGGACAGATGAAGCTACAGGGGCGAACCAGCCGGTTCTTCGCAAAACCATTGAGAGACAGCGTTTTCCGGACAGGCCGACGACGGCGGAGCAGCCGGTCGCCACTGCTCGCAAGCGTGCTGTTGGCCGTCGGATTCAGCCTCGCCGCCCCGGTATCGGTCTCCGCCGAGGTGGCCGATGACTTCTACCAGCCGCCGGCGGGGTACGAGATGCTCTCGCCCGGAACGATTTTGAGGACCCGCGCGGTACAGGTCAAAGCCCTGCAACAATTTCCATTGCGGGTCCAGGCATGGCAGCTGCTCTACCGGACCACCGACGGAGACGGGCGGCCCTACGCCTCGGTCACGACGGTCATGATTCCGGAGGGGCCGGTGCAAACCCGTCCACTGCTGTCCTATCAGATGGCATACGACGCGATCCAGCGCGAATGCATGCCGTCGTATTCGATGATCGCGGGCGGCGTCACCGACCCGGCGGATGTTTCGAAGCAATCGGGGCGCTCCACCGTCCCCTATGAAGTCGCTTTGGCGGCAACAGGATTGGCCAAAGGCTGGGCCGTCGCCGTTCCCGACCCGGGTGGCATCGACAATCACTTCCTGACACCGCGCCTCATGGGTTACACCACGCTCGACGGCATTCGCGCCGCCGAGAGCTTCACGCCGCTCGGGCTGCCCGGCGCCGACACCGAGGTCGCGCTGTGGGGATATTCCGGCGGCGGGGTCGCCACCAGTTGGGCGGCGGAAGTGCAGCCCGCGTACGCGCCGGAGCTGAATATCGCCGGCGCCGCGATCGGTGCGCCGGTGCAGGATTTCGGCGCCGCCATGCGAAGCGCCGACGGCCGGTACACCGCGGGGCTGATACCGATCGGCATGGCGGCAATGGCGAAGGATTCCCCCGAATTCGCCGAACACCTCGACCGGCATCTCTCTCCGCTCGGCCGCGCCGAAGTCGCGGCGGCAGCGCTGAACTGCACCGCGACCACGGTGAGCGCCAACCGGTTTCGCACGGTGAACGAACTCTTGTCGACCTCGCTGGACGAGGCGCTGGCCGATCCGGTCATCGGTGCGGCCATCACCGCGCGGGCACGCGGGGCAGCCGTGCCGACCACGCCGCTGTATGTGCTCAACGGCGTCCACGACGAAGTGAGTTCGATTGCCGCCGTGGACGATCTGGTGGCGAACTACTGCGCGCGGGGCGCGTCCATCACCTATGTGCGTGACGCGGTACCGGATTCGGTGATCGGCAGCCACGGGATCGTCGCACTCACCGGCGCGGGCGGCATTCTCGCCTGGCTCGACCGGGCATTGTCCACGCCGGGGCCGGTGCAGCCCGCGGGCTGCACAACCACCACCGTCGCATCGACCGCACTCGACCCCGTCGGCGCGGCCGCCCTACCGGACTATGTGGACGCCGCCCTGCGGACCCTGCTCGGGCAGGCGCTCGGAACAGGCCGTTGAGTTCTCGCCGGGAGCGTGTGCGTGCGCTCCCGGCCTGCCATGCGGGGCCGCGCTCACTCTCGAGGCGATCGCTCACTCTCGAGGTAATGCCGCATCATCGCGGTGAGCACTTCCAACCGCGGCGCGTCCAGCTCCGGCTGCGGAAACGGCCCCGAATGGATGGCATCACCGTCGAACAGCGTCCCCACGATCGAGCCCAGCACGAAGATCCGCTCCGGCGGCAGCCCCCGCACCGCCCGCATTTCGCTGCCGCTCTTCAGCATCGCGCTCGCGTAATCCGCTCGCACGGACTGAAGTCGTTCGCGCAGTTGGGAATCCGTGCGCGCGGCAACTGTCAGCTCCAGCCAGACCGTATTGAGCGGATCGCGTGCGGCATCACGCCACAGTGCCAAAACCGCGCTCACGTCACCGCGATCGGGCAGTTGTTCCATACTCGCGACGAACTTCGCCATCAACCGCCGACCGACTTCCGCCGCCGCGGCCGCCACCAGATCGGCCAATGTTTCGAACCGGCCGAACAACCCACCGTGCGAAACCCCCGCGCGCCGGCACACCTCCTTGACCGTCACCCGCGCGTACCCCGCCTCGACAATGGTCTGAATCGTCGCGTCGATCAGCAGCCCCCGCGTCTCGGCCACCCGCTCCGCCTGCGTCCGCCGAGTCCCTGCCACCACCGCTCCCCGGTAGAAATCGATCAATCGGTCGAAAACCACGCTACCAATCCCGGCCTCCCCCATCAGCGTGGCCCGGTGACTCCTGGGCGGACGGGCGCGAGCTGCGGCCGTTTGGCGGCACGCCCGTCGCCGGAGGACCGCCCGGTCATGCGCCTGCCGAACCATGGTCCGAGAAAGGTTGCCGCCCAGTGCAATTCGTTCCACGCGGCGATGGCGGTGCGGGGTTTCCGGAGAGCGGGCAACAGCGGCTGGGTCCAGGTGTCATCGGTGCCGGGCAGATCCAGAACCTGGGCGACGGCATCGGCGATGCGCTGATGTCCCAGCGGCCCGGCGTGCAGGCGATCCACGCTCCACAACCGGGGATCGGTGACGACGGCGTGATCGGCGGTTTCGGCGACGAGCACGCCGTATCGCGCGGCGGAGAGCCGGATGCGCTGATTGAGTGCGGTGACGCGGCCACTGATCGGCCGAGCCAAGGGCGTGATGCGGGTGATGTCGGGAACGGTCAGCGTGGCCACCACCGACCCGGCGGCGGTGAGGGCCGCGAACATGGCGTTCAGGTGTTCGCCGACCTCGTCGGGATCGAATCCGGGTCGCAGCAGGTCGTTGACGCCGACCAGGACGGTGGCGAGATCGGGCTCCAAGGCCAGAGCCGCGTCCAGTTGCTCGGCGCGGACCTCGTGCGAGAGTTTCCCGCGCACCGCAAGATTCGCGTACCGCAGCTCAGGGTTCAGCACCGCGAGCCGTTCGGCCAGACGGTCCGCCCAGCCGCGCAACCCGGTCAGATCATCGCCATCACCCACACCCTCGGTCTGGCTGTCACCCAGCGCGACGTACCGCGCGTAGACGCCGGATGCGGAGGTCCGCTCACGGTCAGCAGACATGACGCCGCGCAACTCCACCCCCACCACGCGGGAACTCGGCCTCGATGGCGTCGTAATCGCTCACGGATGTGTCGCCGCGCGCTCGAGTTGCGCGGTGGCCTCGGCCTTGATCCGGTCGAACTGCTCCCCCATGCGCGCGGCCAGCGCCTGGGCCGCCGACAGCGGGCGCACCATGACCATGAAGTCGTCGATCTTGCCGTCGGCGTCGAAATGCAGGAAGTCGCAGCCGGTGATCTGTTTGCCGTCCACGGTCGCCTCGAATACGAACGCGTGGTCACGCCCGCCCGCGTCGGCGATCTCCCGCACGTAACGGAAGTCCTCGAAGACGCGCAGCACGCCGCGCAGGATGGCCGCGGTGATCGCCTTGCCCGGGTACGGCTGGAACGCCACCGGGCTGGTGAACACCACATTGTCGGCCAGCAGCGCCTCGATCGCCGCCTCGTCGCGGGCCTCCACGGCCGCTCGGAAGGGATGCATGCCCCTCACCTCTCATACTCAATTAGTTGAATAGGTGACTCGAACCGTAGCTGGCGATCTCCGAGCCGTCCAGGCCCGCACAGACAAATATTTGACTAATCTACAACCGTGCTAGATTGACCGGATGGCGCTACGTAACGCGGTGCTGGCCGCCCTGCTCGACGGCGAGGCGTCCGGCTATGAGCTGGCCAAGAGCTTCGACGCCTCGGTCGCGAACTTCTGGATGGCAACCCCGCAGCAGCTGTACAAGGAACTCGAGCGCATGGCCGCCGACGGCCTCATCGAAACCCGGGTCGTCCAGCAGGAGCGCCGCCCCAACAAGCGCCTGCACACCATCACCGCGGCCGGGCACGCCGCCCTGCGCGAATTCATCGACACACCAGCCAAACCCACCGCCATCCGCGACGAGATGATGGTGAAGGTCCAGGCCATGACCGCCGAGGACGCCCCGTCGGTCCGAGCCTCGATCGCCGAACGGATGGCGTGGTCGAAAGCGAAACTGGCCCGCTACGAACGCCTGCGCACCCGACTGCTCAACGGCCGCAGCGAACAGGCCTACCTCGCCGAGGCCGACCGCATCGGCCCGTACCTGACACTGCTACGCGGAATCTCCTTCGAACAGGAGAACATTCGCTGGTCCGAGTTCGCCCTCGCGGCGATCGATCGGCGCATCACCGCACCCGCATAGCACCCCGCCACGATCGGCCGTTCAGTCGTCCTGGAGCAGAAGCCGGAACGACCGATGAGCGGACGTCAACGGCCGGATCGCGCGAAAATCCTTCTCGTCCAACGTCAGTAGGTCGTTGGTGAGATACCGCTCGGCCAGCACGACATTGACCGCATCAGCCAGATCGAGCCGGAGGCCGCGGTACTGCTCGATGATCTTCTGGGCCACTCGGAGGTCGTCACGGTCGACGACCGGAACGAGCACCTCGCCCTCCTCCGCCGAGGTGAGCAGGTCGTCGAGTACAAGATCGGCCGTCCGGCGGTCCTTTCCGAATCGGGCTATAAGCAGATGATCGACCTCGTCGAGGACAAGGGGCGAGACAACGGCGACGGACGTGTCGAGGTATTCGCGAGCCTGCTCATGCAGTTCCGCGGCACGATCGTAAGCGGCGATGATGGCGGAGGTGTCGGCGATGAAGAAGCTCACCTGCCGTATGCCTCGCCAAGCATGTCCGCACTGTTGGCAGCGAATTCCGGATCCCCGGAATCGAACGACGGCCGCGGACGGGTGCGGCGGACCTTGTGCGCTCGCAGCAATACGAGGTCGATCCCCTCGCGGATAAGGTCGGCCTCGGATCGCCCGGTCGCCTCTGCCGCCTCCTTCAGACGGGCAGCTTGCTCGGTGTCGAGGTACACGCTCGTCTTTGCCTTCATGAACGTAGGGTACCGCGTAGGGCACCCGGCGGGTTCGTGCATTGCCAGAAATGCAACAGAGCCGCAGGTCGATGACCTGCGGCTCTGTATTGCTGTGGAGCTAAGGGGACTCGAACCCCTGACCCCCACACTGCCAGTGTGGTGCGCTACCAGCTGCGCCATAGCCCCGTGTTCAGTTTTCGCTCGCGGGGCGTGCCCCGCTTGCCTGAACGAAGTTACACGACACGCGCGGGACTAACCAAATCGCCTGGATAGGGGGTGGTGTGTGCGATCTTCTCGGCGTAGGCTCGAACGTATGTTCGACAGCAGAGAGGTGGAGGACATGGGCGATGGGGAGCTGATCGACGCGTTGCGGCGGGCACATGGGGCGGCGGCGTTCGCGCAGGCGGCGGAGGTCACGGCCGTTCGGGAGGTGTATCGGCGGCATCGGGCGGGGAATGCGGCGCCGGGGCCGGGTGGGGTGCGGGCCGGGGAGTTCGCGGCCACCGAGGTGGCGGTGGCGGTGCGAGTTTCGGAGGGGGTGGCCACGGCCATGATCGATCTCGGGCTGGCGTTGGATTCGCTACCGCTGACGCGGAAGGCGTTCGGGGCGGGGCGGATCGATCTGTCGCGGGTTCAGGTCATCACCGACAGCATGCGGGGTCTGCCGGCGGATGTGCGAGAAGCCTTGGAGCCCAAGCTGATCGAGGCCGCGGAACGGTCGGATCCGGCCCGCCTGCGGCAGACGGCGCGGCGGTGGGTCGCGCGGCTCGACCCCGAGGGCGAGCAGCGGCGGCGCGAAGAACGCGAGGACGACCGCGATATTCGTATTCGGGCCATGCAGGACGGTATGGCGGTGTTCGACGGCCTCCTCCCCGCAGCCGGCGCCCAAACCCTGGCCATGCGCCTGCGTGAAATGAGCCTGCAGGTCTGTGAAGACGACCCGCGCAGCATGCCGCAGCGCCGCGCCGACGCCCTGGTCGCCCTCGCCGACGGGTCCGGCCGCCTGCGCTGCGGTTGCGGCCACGGCAAGTACTGCCCCAAATCCGGCGCTCCCGCCAACCCCCGCCGCCCGCTCATCCACATCGGCGTCCCCGCCGAAACCCTCCTCGGCCTGCGCGACGACCCCGGCTACCTCGCCGGCTACGGCCCGATCGACGCCGCCCTCGCCCGCACCATCGCCGAACATGCCCGCTTCCAGGTCATTCCGGAATACTTCCTCCCCGCCGACGCCGCACCCACCTCCGAAGGCGAAGCGCCGCAGTCCGGCTCGGGGGAAGACGCACCACCCGGTCCCGCATCGGAAACCCGTCTCACCACCCCCGAACCCGCCGCACCACACAAAGATCGGCCTCGCACCACACGAGCAACCCACTCCCCCGAACCGGAACCAACAGCCGAATCCACCACTCGCCCAGCACAGGACAGCGCCGATACCGCATCACCGGACCAGCCTGGTGACGCCTCGGCACTGCATCGTCCCCAGTTCGGGCGAGTGCAGCGGGACCGGGCAGGCGAAGCGTCACAGCATCCGGGTAAGCGGCGGAATGGTGGCCGAGCCGAAGAACCCGCCCAGCCGGACAGTTCGACCGGGCGACCCGCACGGAATCGAGTCGGTGAGCCGTCGGCGGCCGAGCGGGCTGGAGCAGTGACGGCGCGGGAGGAGGCGAGCCCGGACCAGCGGCGTCGATCCGCAGCGCCCGCACCGTGGGAACGCGCCGGTGAACTGGAGAAACCCGCTGTGGTGCGGCCGTTCTCGGCTTCGCCGCCGCGGGAGATCCGCGCGGTCGACGGCATGTGCCGCTTCCCCAACTGTGGAATGCCCGCCGCCGAAACGGTGCTGGCGCAGTTCGGCCCGCTACCGCCGAGCCTGACAAGCGGCCCCGGCGCGGCCTCCCGCGCTGTACTCTGCACCCACCACCACCGCTTGAAGATGCTGGCCGACAAGGGAAAACAGCCCTGGCGCGTCTACCTCGCCGACTCCGACCGCATGCGCTGGATCGACCCGTCCGGCGAATCGCACGAAACCGTCCGCGAAGGCGCTCGATACCTGTTCCCCCACACCGACATCGACGCCCCCACCCCCACCCCGCTACGCGCGGTCGCCGACCCGGTGGAACCCCCCGCCCAGCCGCTCCCCTTCACCGCCGACCTCTCCTACCCGGTCGACGACCACATCCTCATCCACCCCCAGCTCTCCCGCTGCACTCCGGAAAACGACATCCCCGACACCCCGGCCCGCGCCGTAAACGGCTGAGCCACAACATATCCCAACCACCACACCAGCCGAGAACCAGCCGGCGGCGCGATCGGCCGGGGAGCCAGACCAGGGAGCCACGCACCCAGCGCGGCTCCTCCCGGGGTGCGGTCCACCCGTGTACCCCCTGCAGGGCCGCACCCCACCCCCGACCTGTTCCCCCTGCCCCAGCGGATCGACTTCGCTACTTGGCGGCGTCGAGCACCCAGTTGTCGTTCTGCCAGTCGATGCGCTTGTCGTCGATGAAGATCGACGGGGTCCCGGCATCGTCACCGAGCTTGCCCTCCAGGGCCTTCATGGCCGCTTCGGCGTGATTGCGGGCGGTGTCGATGCGCTGGCCGCCGGTGATGCAGCGTGCGACGTCGTCGGAGGCGCCGGCCTCCTTGGCGATGGCGGCCAGGGCCTGGTTGTCGTGGTCGTTCCCGCGTTCCTCCGGCTGCTTCGTGGTGAACAGCAGTTCGTGGAACTTCGAGTACACCCGGCCGTCGCCCGCCTGCGCCACGCATTCGTTGGCCGCTACGGCGCGAGTCGAGTAGTCCTTGCTCTTCGACATTCCGTCGAGGAAGCTCACGAGCCGATAGCGGACGGCGAACTTGCCTTCGTCCAGCTGCTGAGCGATCTCCTGCCCGTAGATGCGCTCCAGATTCCCGCACGCGGGGCAGATCGGATCCTCGAAGATCTCAATGGTTTTCGCGACGCCGGGCTTGCCCAGCACGATCGCGCCGTCGGAGTCCAGGGCCACGCTCACCGCCGCGTCGTGCACCGAACCGTACCCGTCGTTGCGGGGCTGATCGCTGCCCTGATTCCACCGGTACACCGCGAACACGATCACGGCGAGGAGGACCAGGGCGAGAGCACCCAGCGCGTAGGTGGTCCGGCTGGAGACCGGCTGCGGGGTGTGCTTCGAAGACGGTTTGCTCACGGCCACCACTCTGCCCGATGCGACCCGCCGCCGGTCCCATCGGGGCCGAATTCGGGTACGCGTCAAGCCGGGGCCGAGACCGCGGGCTCCTTGCGCCGCAGGGTTTCCGGAGCGAAGACCCAGGCGGCGGAGGCCGAGGCCAGCAGGACGCCGGTGACGCCCAGCGCCAGCCCGTAGGAGACGTGGTCGGCGAGCAGGCCGATGGCGTACGGGCCGAGGAAGGTGCCCAGGTCGGCGGACATCTGGTAGCCGGCCAGAACGGGTCCGCCACGAGTGTTGGGGCCGACGATGTCGGCGACCGAGGCTTGCAGGGCCGGAGAGAAGACGCCGGAGCCGATGCCGGCGACGCAGGAGGCGACGAGGAACCAGGCCAGGTTGGGGGCGAGGCCCAGACCGGCTGTGCCGACCGCGCAGATCAGGGTGCCGGTGATCAGGAAAGGCTTGCGGCCCAGTTGGTCCGACCAGCGGCCGGAGAGGAACAGGACCGCAGCATTGCCGATGGCGAAGACGGTGAGGGCTATGCCTGCCATGCCCGCGCCCTCGTCCAGGACTTCCACGACGATCAACGGCACCAACGCCATGCGCACGCCGAAAACCGCTGCGCCATTGCCGAAGTTGGACCACAGCGCGGCCCGATATTCGCGGCGCGCCAGGCCGTCGCGGAAGGTCATGACCTTCATGCCGTGCACGGTTTCCGGCTGCACCAGCGGCGAATCCTTCAGCGCCACATAGACGATGAGGCTCGCGATCAGCAGCGCCACGCAGTAGATGATGAACGGCGCACGCAACCCCAGCCAGGACAGCGCGCCACCGACCAGCGGCCCCGCGATCGATCCGATCAGGAAGCTGGTGGAGTAGATGCCCGAGATGCGACCGCGTTCGGCGGGCGGGGACATGCGGATCACCAGCGCCAGCGAGGACACCGTGAACATGGTGGAGCCGATGCCGCCCAAGGACCGCAGAACCAGCAGCTGCCAATAGGTTTGGGCGAAAGCGCACGCGCCGGTCGACACGGCGACGATGATCAACCCGGTGAGGTACACCGGCCGTTCGCCGAGCCGCTGCATGAGTTTGCCGCTCATGGGCGCGAACAGCAGCCGCATCAACGCGAAGGCGCTCACGATGAACGAGGCCGCCGCGACGCCCACGCCGAAACTACGGGCGAACTGCGGCAGAGCCGGTGCGACGAGGCCGAATCCGATGGCGATGGTGAAGGCGGAGCCCACCAGCACCCAGATTTCGACGGGAACCTTGTGACGCTGGGCGGTGGGCCCGGAAGTTCTACTCACCGGATAGCGCCCGTCCCACCACTTCTTCCGCCGCCGCCTGCACCTGTGCGAGGTGCTCGGGGCCTTGGAACGATTCCGCGTAGATCTTGTATTTGTCCTCGGTGCCGGAGGGCCGCGCGGCGAACCAGGCGTTCTCGGTGACGACCTTGACGCCGTGCAGCGCCGCCCCGTTGCCGCGGGCGCGGGTCTGAATACCGGTGATGGGTTCCCCGGCGATCTCTGTCGCGGTGATCATGTCCGGCGTCAACGCCGCGAGCCGCGATTTCTGTTCCGCGGTGGCGTTCGCGTCCACCCGGGTGTACGCCGGTGAGCCGTAGCGCTTCTCGAGTTCGGCGTAGCGGGTGGACGGGCTCTGCCCGGTGACGGCGGTGATCTCCGCGGCCAGCAGGGCGAGCAGGATGCCGTCCTTGTCGGTGGTCCACACGGTGCCGTCCATGCGCAGGAACGACGCTCCGGCGGATTCCTCGCCGCCGAAAGCCAGGCTGCCGCTGAACAATCCGGGCACGAACCATTTGAAGCCGACCGGCACCTCGTACACGTCGCGGCCCAGCACGCCGACCACGCGGTCGATCATGGAGGAGGTCACGACGGTCTTGCCGATCTTGGTGAGCGCGTCCCAGCCCATGCGGTTGGCGATCAGGTATTCGATCGCCACGGCCAGGTAGTGGTTCGGATTCATCAGTCCCGCATCGGGAGTCACGATCCCGTGCCGGTCCGCGTCCGCGTCGTTGCCGGTGGAGATGTCGTAGTCGTCGCGAATGGCGACCAGCGAAGCCATGGCGTACCGCGAGGAGGGATCCATCCGGATCCGGCCGTCGCTGTCCAGTGTCATGAACCGCCAGGTGGGATCGACGAACGGGTTGACGACCTCGAGCTCGAGGTCGTAGCGCTGCCCGATCTCCTCCCAGTAGTCCACCGACGCGCCGCCCATGGGGTCCGCGCCCAGCCGAATCCCGGCGCCGCGAATGGCATCCAGGTTCAGCACGTTGGGTAGGTCCCCGATGTAGCGATCGAGATAGTCGTAGCGCTCCACCTTGGTGGCCAGCGCATGGGCCAGGCTCGTGCGCTTGACCTCCGAAAGCCCGTTGCGCAGCAGCTCATTGGCGCGCGCGGCAATGGCGTCGGTGGCCACGGTGTCGGCCGGTCCGCCGTGTGGCGGGTTGTATTTGAAGCCGCCGTCGCGCGGCGGATTGTGCGAGGGCGTCACCACGATGCCGTCGGCCTGATGCCGCGTGCCGCCGCGATTGTGCCGCAGCACGGCGTGACTCAAAGCCGGTGTGGGCGTGTACCGGTCGCGCGCATCGATGACCGCGGTGACGTCATTGGCGGCCAGCACTTCCAGCGCCGTCGTCCAGGCGGGTTCGGACAGCGCGTGCGTGTCCCGCGCCAGATACACCGGCCCGGTGATCCCGCGCGTGGCCCGGTATTCCACGATCGCCTGCGTGATCGCCAGGATGTGCGCCTCGTTGAACGCGCAGTCCAGACTCGATCCGCGATGCCCGGAGGTGCCGAAGGACACCAGCTGCGCGGGATCGGCCGGATCCGGAATCTGGCTGTAGTACGCGGTCACCAGATGCGCGATGTCCTCGAGGTCCGTGGCCCGTGCCGGTCGTCCGGCTCGATCGTGGGCCATGCTCGCACCTCCCTTCCGTATCGCCTGTGCCCGGCTGGTCATGAGAATCATGGCCACACCTGCTGTCCGAGCCAGCCACCGAGGAAGGCCGCGGCCAGGCTTGCCGATACGCCGATCACGACGTTCGCCATCGCATAGCTGTAAGCGCCCTCCTCGACGAGTCGAACCGTTTCATAACCGAACGTACTGAACGTGGTCAGCGCACCGCAGAAGCCGACTCCCGCGGTCGCGAGCAGCCAATGATTCGCTCCCGCACCGATCAATGCGCCCAGCAGCATCGACCCGCAGACGTTCACCACCAATGTGCCCAGAGGAAAGACACTATCGAATCGACGGGCCACCGCGCGATCCACCAGATATCGGGCGGGGGCGCCGAGCATGCCGCCGACGACCACGAGTACCGCCGTCACCGTCGCACTCCGTCCCACACCTCGACGGGCGAGAGCGTGACCGTGAGCGAATCCAGCAGCTCGGCTTGGGATTCCACGAAGGCGCGCAGCCGATCGGTGTCGTCGACGATCATCACCAGCACCGGCAGCCGCTCGGCCAGATCGAGCAGCCGGGTGGTGTGGATCTGCGAGGAGACGCCGTAGCCCTCGACGCCGCGCCACACGCTCGCCCCGGCCAATCCGGCATCGCGGGCACGTAACACGATTTCGTGGTAGCGGGGTTTGCGCTGCCACCGATCGTCCTCGCCGAGCAGGACCGTCAGCCGCGACGCCGGTCGCCAGCGCGGTTCCGCTTCACTCATCGCCTGCCCCCAATCGCCGTGCTTATCGATACTTACCGTGCAATTCCCGAATCGCCGTACGCCGCGCCGTTCTCACCGTGTCTTTCGCGTCCACCATCGCGTCGCGCTCACCCCGAGCACCACCGCGCTCAGCGCCGCCGCCACCGTTCCCCCGAGGTATCCGAGCGCAGCGAGCTGCCGGCCCGATTCGAGCAGTCTACGAACATCCACCGCATAGGTGGAGAAGGTGGTGAAACCGCCCAGTACGCCGATACCGAGGAAGGGCCGCAGCAGCCGGTGCGCCACCCAGATCTCGGTGATGCACACCATGAGCACGCCGATGGCGAAACAGCCGATCACGTTGACCGCCAACGTGGACCACGCAATTCCGCCGCTGTCCGGCACCCACAGGCTCACGCCGTAGCGCGCGAGCGCACCCGTGCCGCCGCCGAGGGCGATGACCGCGAGGACGGCGGCGTCGCTGCCGCCGGCTTTCCTGCCCACCGCCCTCCTCTCCAGTTTGCCAATTAGTTGCTATTCGGCGTGTTGCTGAGCCCGAACAACACCCGGGAACTGCGAGGATAGTGCGGCTTGCCCGGTGTTGTCCCATCGGCCTCGAGGAGCCAAGTTGGCGGTGCGCCAATCGATCAGAAGGGTGCTGGTACAGGGCGTCGGAGCGGTGACGGTCATGATCGCGGCCATGGCCGCGGCGCCGGCCGCGCACTCGGCGGTCTATCCATTTCCCGATGCGGACGGGTTCTACGCCGCCCCACCGGGTCTCGACGGCGCGGCGCCCGGCGACGTGCTCAACGCCCGCGTGGTGCCCGCGCACGGATTCGCCGGATCGACGGTGTGGCAGCTGCTGTTCCGCTCCACCAACTCCTCCGGCGGGCCGATCGCGGCGGTCACCACGCTCATCGTGCCGGGCGGCGGCGGGCCGCGACCGCTGGTGTCGTATCAGCCGTTCGTGAATTCGCTTGGGATGCAATGCGCGCCCTCGCACAGCCTGTTCGACGGGAGCCTCAAGGAGGCATCCGCGCTGAACCTGCTGCTGGCGCGCGGGTGGGCGATCGCCGTGCCGGATCACCTAGGACCGACCAGCGCGTACGGAGCGGCCCGACTGGGCGGGCAGATCACCCTCGACGGCGTCCGCGCGGCACTGCGCTTCGGCCCGGCCCGGCTCGCGGGTTCCCCTGTGGGACTTGCCGGATACTCCGGCGGGGCCATGTCGACCGGCTTCGCCACGGTGCTCGCCTCCGAGTACGCCCCCGAACTGCCCATCGTCGGTGCGGCCATCGGTGGCACGCCGGTGAATCCGGGCAAGATCGCCATCGCCAATGGCAATGCGCCGCACCCGCTGTTCGGGCTCGGCTTCGCGGTGGCCATCGGCATGGAACGCGAATACCCGGATGAGCTGCCGCTGGACCGGGCTCTCACCCCGGCCGGCTTCGCCATGCGCGACCGGATGGCCAATTCCTGTGTGGACGACATCATCTCGGTCGGCGCGGGCCACAGCATCAGCGAGGTGTTCCACCTCGGCATGGAGAACGACCCGACGCTCATCCACACCTTCCACGAGAACGCCATGGAGATCTACCCGGGCGTTCCGCGCGCGCCGCTGTACATGTGGCACGGCGGTAACGACCAGGTGCCACTGGATCTCGCCATGGGCACCGCGGGCCGCTACTGCGCCTCGGGAACACCCGTGCTGTTCGACGTCATCCCGGGCACCGATCACGGCACCGCGATCTTCCCGGGTGCGATCAACGCGGTCGGCTACCTCTCCGACCGTTTCGCGGGCCTCGCCCCGCCGTCGAATTGCCGCTGACCTCAGCGGCATTGGGGAGTAGACAAGGAAATGGCCCCCGCTCACCGACGTGAGCGGGGGCCTTCTCCTATGCGGGACGCGGAAGTCAGTGCGCCAGAACCGGTTCCCCCTCCGCCGGGACGGGCACCTTGCTCGGCATCACGATGCCGGTGAGGATGGCGCCGACCAGGAAGATGCCGGCCGCCCACCCGAAGGTGGTGGTGTAGCTGTCGACCGCGGCCTGCGCGAGGACGCCCGGGCTCGGCTGCTGCGCGCCGACGGAGTCGGTGAACGCGGTCGCCGCCAGCGTGCTCAGCAGTGCGGTGCCGATCGAACCGCCCACCTGCTGGCTGGTGTTGACCATGGCCGAGGCCACGCCCGCGTCGGTGTGGTGCACGCCGGAGGTGGCGCCGGTGAACGCGGTCGACATGGCCATACCGAGGCCGACGCCCATCAGGATGAGGCTGGGCAGGATGTGCGTGGCGTAGGCGGTGTCGACGCCGATGCGGGTCAGCAGCAGCATGCCGAGCGCGGCGATGAGCATGCCCACCACCACGGTCACCTTGGGTCCGACGCGCGGCATCAGCAGCGACGGCGTCGTGGTGGAGGAGGCGATCATGCCCGCGACCATGGGCAGGAAGGCCACACCGGTCACGATCGGGGTGTACCCCAGCTGCTGCTGCATGTAGTAGGTGAGGAACAGGAACATGGCGAACATGCCGATGGCCGTGGAGAACACGGTCAGGTAGGACGCGCCGCGGGTGCGGTCGAGCAGCACGCGCAGCGGCAGCAGCGGATGCGCGACCCGCGCCTCGATGGCGAAGAACGCTGCCAGCAGCACCGCACCGCCGATGAGGAAGGCGAGGGTGACGCCATTGGTCCAGCCGTCGCTCTCGGCGTGCGAGAAGCCGTACACGATGCCGAACAGCGCGGCGGTCACCACAACGGTGCCCGGCACGTCCAGTTTCGGCCGATCGCCGGTGTTGGTGTGCTTGGCCAGCAGCAGGATCGCGCCGACCAGCGCCACGGCGGCGAAGACCAGGTTCACGTACATGACCCAGCGCCACGACGCCCATTCGGTGAGCGCGCCGCCGAGCAGCAGGCCCAGCGCGCCGCCGGCGCCGGCGATGGCGCCGAAGATGCCGAAAGCCTTTGCGCGCTCGGAAGGTTCGGTGAAGGTCACGGTCAGCAGCGACAGCGCGGCGGGCGCGAGCAGCGCGCCGAACACACCTTGCGCGACGCGCGAGGCGACCAGGACTTCGAAGTTGGCGGCCGCGCCGCCCACGGCGGAGGCGACGGCGAAGCCGACCAGTCCGGCGATGAAGGTGGTGCGCCGCCCGAACAGGTCGGACAGGCGTCCGCCGAGCAGCAGCAAACTGCCGAAGGCCAGGGCGTATCCGGTGATCACCCACTGCCGGTCGGCATTGGAGAACCCGAGATCCAGCTGCGCCTCGGGCAGCGCGATGTTCACGACGGTCGCGTCGAGCACGACCATCAGCTGGGCGACGCCGAGGACGGCGAGCACCCACCAGCGCATGGCATGTGATCCGCGGCGACCGGCGCCGGCCGGAGCAGCCACGTCTTTCTCGAGAGTTGTGGTCATGGTGATTTTCCTCGTCCCCTAGGATTAACGGAGGTCTAATCTCCGTTTCATGTATTGCAAGCTACCAGCAAAACGGAGATAACTCCTCCACTTAATCCCGATTGTTGTTAGGATATGGGTGTGAATCACGTCACCACCGCCCCGCCACCTCGGCGTCTGCGCGCCGACGCCGCGCGCAACCAGCAGCGCATCATTGCTGCCGCCCGCGAGCTCTTCGCGGATCGCGGACTCGAGGTCACCCTCGACGATGTGGCCGAGCGCGCCGGCGTCGGCGTCGGCACCGTCTACCGCCGCTTCGCGAACAAGCAGGAGCTCATCTCCGAGGTCTTCGACCAGATGGTCAATGAACTCGGCGAGCAGGTCGAGACCGCGCTGCACCACCCGGACCCCTGGCAGGGCCTGGTGGAGCTGTTCGAGTACTCCTGCAAGCACATGGCCGCCAACCGTGGCTTCGGCGAGGTGGTCCTCGAATTGCACGACAGCATGGACCGTTTCACCTGCATGCGGGATCGCATCCGCCCGGGCATGGAGGCCGTCATCGGCCGCGCCAAGCAGGCCGGGGTGCTGCAGCCGGAGATCGAGACCACCGACTTCTTCGGCATGGTCAATATGGTCGACGGCGTGGCCGGCTTCGCCCGCTCGGTGAATCCCGATGTGTGGCGGCGCTACATGGCCCTGATCCTCAACGGCGTGCGCGGCGACAGCGTGGAACGGCTGCCGCTCACCCAGCCCGCGCTCACCGACGACGAGGTGGAAAGGGCCAAGCAGGCCATGCACGCGTGCCGGAAACGGTAGCGCGTCTCACACTCACGGTTTAAAGTTGGTCACATGACCAACTGGGTGAACTGGGCCGGAGATCAGAGCTGCACTCCGGCGTCCATCGCCGAACCGAGCTCACCCGCGGAAATCGCGGACGCCCTGGCCCGCGCCGAACAGGCCGGGCACACCGTCCGCGTGGCCGGATCGGGCCACTCGTTCACCGATACCGTCCTCACCGACGGCACCATGCTGCGGCTGAACAAGCTCGATCGGATCCTGTCCGTGGACCGGGCCACCGGCCTGGTCCGCGCGGAAGCCGGCATCACCCTGAACGCCGCGAGCAATGCCCTGCACCCGCTCGGCCTCGCCTTCCCGAACCTCGGCGACATCGACGTGCAGTCGATCGCGGGCGCGACGGCCACCGGCACGCACGGCACCGGCGCGAAGCTCCAGAACCTGTCCGCCGCACTGCAATCCGTCGAACTCATGCTGGCCGACGGCAGCACGGTGGAACTCAACGAGGAGACCGATCCGGACGGCTGGCGCGCCGCGCGGGTGAATGTGGGCGCGCTCGGCGTGGTCACCGCCGTCACCCTGCAGATGGTGCCGTCGTTCGTGCTCGAGGGCATCGAACGGCCCGTGCCCGTGGAAGAGGTGCTCGCCGATCTCGACACCCACGTCGACGGTAACGAGCACTTCGAGTTCTACATGTTCGCGCACAGCCCGCTCGCCATGACCAAGCGCAACAATGCCGTCGACCTGCCCGAACAGCCGCGCGGCAAGGCCGTCGACTGGTTCTCCGACATCCTCATGACCAACTACACCTTCGACGCGCTGTGCCGGCTCACCCGGCGCAATCCCACCCTCATTCCGTGGGTGCAGCGCGGCGCGGCGTATGCGGGCAGCTACCGGCGTCAGGTCGAGCGGTCCTACAAGGTCTTCGCCAGCCCGCGACTGTTCCGGTTCACCGAGATGGAATACGCCATCCCGCGCGAACATTCGGTGGCCGCGATCCGGGAGATCAAACAGGTCGCGGCGCGCTTCGACACCCCGATGCCGATCGAGGTGCGCTGGGTGGCCCCCGACGACGCCTTCCTCTCCCCCGCCGGTGGCCGCGACACCTGCTACATCGCGGTGCACCAGTACGAGGGCATGGAGTACGAGCCGTATTTCCGGGCCTGCGAGGCCGTGTTCGACAAGTACGACGGCCGCCCGCACTGGGGCAAGCGGCACTTCCAGACCGCCGAGACGCTGCGCGGGCGCTACCCGGAGTGGGATCGGTTCGCCGAAGTCCGCCGGCGCTTCGATCCCAAGGGCCGGTTCACCAACAGCTACATCGAACGGGTGCTCGGACCGGTCGGCTGACCTGCAACATCTGTCCCGTGAGTTGACACCGTCCACCAGAAATCGCCACGATAGGCGTACACCGATTGTTTGCTGAACAATCGCTGTGGCTCGTCGAAGTACCCCGCATGCACGCCCGGACCCCGGGCGTGACACACCTAGGGAGGTTTCGATGTCTCTGATGGACAAGGCCAAGGAGATGGCCGCCAAGGCCAAGGAAAAGGCCGAAGGCATGGGCCAGAAGATCGAAGATCAGGCCGATGAGTTCGAGTCGAAATTCCACGACGCCACCGACAAGGCCAAGAACGACGCCAAGAACATGGCCAATGAGGCGCGGGACAAAACCGACGATGCCATGCAGAACATGAAGGACAAGTTCGGCGGCAGCGGGCAGTAGGCGACCACGTGACAGAGGACAACAACCTCACGGCCACCTCCGACGAACTCGCCGAGAATGTCAGCGAGACCGTCGGGGGTCTCGCCGACAAGGCCGGTGACGCGGCGGGACAGCTCGCCGAGAAGGCCAGCGCCACCGCCGCCGAACTCGCCGACAAGGCGAGCACCGCGGCCGCCGAATTCGCCGACATGGCAAAGGCATTCGCCGACAAACTCAGCACCGAGGATCTGCAGAAGGCCCTCGATCAGGTGCGCGCCAATCTCGAAGGCGCGGCGGCCGACGTCATGAAGGCCCTCAACGAGATCGTCGAGAACATCAAGACCCGGATCAACTAGGTCCTGGGAGCAGTACGGCGTCGGTCCTCCACCCGGAGGACTGACGCCGTATCAACATCACAGCGAGAGGGATTCGTGAGCGCACCCGGCACGGTTCATCATCGAGCGGCGGTCGCACCGCGGGTGTTCTGGCCCGCGGCGATTGTGGTCACGGCGTTCACGGTGTACGCCATCGTGTTTCGCGAGACCGCTGCCCGGCAGGCGAAAGCGTTGCAGGACAATGTGATCGGCGGGTTCGGGTGGTACTACATCGTGCTGGTCACGGTGTTCGTGGTGTTCGCGATCTGGTTGGGGCTGGGGCGTTTCGGGGATATTCCGCTCGGGGAGGACGGGGAGAAGGCGCAATACTCCATGGGGGCTTGGCTTTCCATGTTGTTCGCGGCGGGAATGGGCATCGGGCTGGTGTTCTGGGGCGTGGCCGAGCCGCTGTTCCATTACGAGGATCCGCGGCCGGGGGTCGGGGAGACGCAGGCGCAGCGGGCGGATGCGGCCATGGTGCAGACGTTCCTGCACTGGGGGATTCATCCGTGGGCGATCTATGTGGTGGTGGGGCTGGCCATCGCGTACGCGATTCATCGCAAGGGGCGGCCGGTGTCGATCCGGTGGTCACTGGAACCGCTACTGGGAGAACGGATTCGGGGCTGGCGCGGGGATGTCATCGATGTGGTGGCGGTCATCGGCACCGTCTTCGGCGTAGCCACCTCGCTCGGGCTGGGCGTGCTGCAGATCTCGGCGGGGCTGAATTTCCAAGGCTGGCTGCACGAACCGGGCAAGGGGCTACAGGTGGTGCTGATCGTCGGCATCACCGTGCTGGCGACCATCTCGGTGGTGACCGGCGTGGACAAGGGCATCAAGCTGCTCTCGCAGACGAATATGGGTGTGGCGGCGGTACTTCTGCTGTACGTGCTGGTGGCGGGGCCGACGCTGTTCATCGTCAATGATCTGGTGCAGAACATCGGCGCCTACCTGCAGACGCTGCCGAAGCTGAGCCTCTACACCGGCGCGACCGAGGGCCCGACGGGCACCGAGTGGACGCAGCAGTGGACGGTCTTCTATTGGGGCTGGTGGATCTCGTGGGCGCCGTTCGTGGGCGTGTTCATCGCGCGCATCTCGCGCGGCCGCACCGTACGCGAGTTCGTGGCGGGCGTGCTGCTGGTGCCGACCCTGCTGACCTTCGTGTGGTTCGCGGTGTTCGGCGGCGCGGGCCTGCATCGCGAAATGTTCGGCGGCGGTGGACTTGTCGGCCCGGACGGACCCGATCGCGACAGCGCGCTGTTCGCGCTGCTGGACACGCTGCCCGGCGGGTCCATTACCGCGGGCCTGGCGATTCTGGTGATCGTGCTGTTCTTCGTCACCTCCGCGGATTCGGGCGCGCTGGTGGTGAACATGCTGTCCTCCGGCGGCAATCCGGAGCCGCCCACCTGGAGCCGGGCGTTCTGGACCTTCGCGCAGGGTGCGGTGGCCATCGCGCTGCTGGTGGCGAGCGGGTCCGGGGCGTCGGCGCTCACCACCCTGCAGACGGTGGCGATTCTCATCGCGCTGCCGTTCTCCGTGGTCATGCTGGGCATGTGCTGGTCGCTGGTGAAGACCTTCCGAGCCGAGCGCGGCAGCTGATTGCTCCGGGCGGCCGGCTCACTTCGGATGGCCGGGTGTGACGGTCACCGCGAAGGGGGTGTGGCAATTGCTCACCGCGGTCGGCGCAACCCATAGACTTCGGCGCTGAACTTACGAATACAGCTCGCGGATTGGAATTACCAAGCACCATGTTCAAGGGTTTCAAAGAATTCCTGATGAGGGGCAATGTCGTCGATCTGGCGATTGCCGTCGTGATCGGCGCGGCCTTCACGGCCATCGTCACCTCGATCACGAAGGGCCTGCTCGAGCCGTTGCTCGCGGTGCTGGGCGGTAATGCCGAGTTCGGTTTCGGCGTGCAGCTGCTCGCGGGCAAGCCGGCCACCTTCATCGCGCTGGGCCCGATCGTCAGCTCGATCATCAACTTCGTCCTCGTGGCGGCGGTGCTCTACTTCGTCCTGATCGTGCCGATGAACCACCTCAAGCAGCGGCTGTCCAAGCCCACCGAGGTCAAGGCCGACCCCACCGAGCTGGAACTCCTCATGGAAATCCGCGACCTGCTCGCCGCTCAGAAGGCCGAGCGCGAGGCTGCGAACAGCAGCTCCTTGCAGCAGTAGCGAGGTCCCGCTCTTGGGGTTCTCAGCGGCGACTATCGTGCTAGCCAGAGTGTTGCTGTGATCGATAGCGCCTAATCGAGGAGGCGGGAATCGTGGGAAGCATCCCACCCCGGCAGGAGTCAGAAGCTCGATCCGAACAGGCTCAGCCACGCACGGCCGGGCGTTGGGCCATGCTGGCGGTGCTGTGCGCCAGCCTGCTGCTGGTGGCCATGGATGCCACGATTCTGAATGTCGCGCTGCCGTCGCTGATCGACCACATGGAACCCAGCCCCATGCAGCAGCTGTGGATCGTGGATCTCTACGGGCTGGTGCTGGGCGGTCTGCTCATCACCTGCGGCGCGATCGGCGACCGGTTCGGGCGCAAGCGGCTGTTCATCGCCGGGTTCGTGCTCTTCGGCCTGGCGTCGGTGGTCGCGGCCACCTCGCATGTGCCCGCGCAGTTGATCGCGGGCCGCGCGCTGCTCGGTGTCGGCGGGGCCATGGTCATGCCGTCGACGCTGTCGCTGATCCGCAATATCTTCACCGATGATCGCGAGCGCACCCTGGCCATCGGCATCTGGGCCTCGGTCGCGGGTGCGGGCGCGGCGATCGGCCCGCTGGTCGGCGGCTATCTGGTGGAACACTTCGGCTGGTCGGCGGCCTTCTGGCTGAACGTGCCCGTGGTGGTGCTGACCGTGACGGCCGGACTGTGGCTGCTGCCGGAATACAAAGCGCCGCAGGAGGGCTCGCTCGACTGGACCAGCGCGGTGCTGTCGGTGCTCGGCATCGTGGCGCTGGCCTGGGGCATCAAGCATGTGGCCAAGGGCGAACCGGCGGCGCTGGATCTGGTGGTCCTGGTGGCCGCGTTCGTGCTGCTCGGACTGTTCGCGTATCGGCAGTTGCGCTCCCCCGACCCGCTGCTGGACGTGCGCCTGTTCCGCAATCGCACCTTCACGGCCGCCGCGCTGGCGACCCTGCTGGCCATGCTCGCCATCGGCGCCGCGCTGTTCCTGATTTCGCTGTGGCTGCAGTACATTCACGGCTACACCCCGTCCGAGGCCGGGCTGCGCACCCTGCCCGCCGCCATCGCCACACTGGTGGGTTCGCTGTCCACGCCGTGGCTCATGCAGCGCATCGGCGTGCGGCCGCTCATGGCGCTGGGCCTGGGCGCGCTGACGGTCGGCTTCGTGGTGCTGGCCGCCGTGCCCACCACGTCGTATCCGCTGGTGGCGTTCGTGCTCATGTGCCTGGGAATCGGTGACGGCGTGGCGATTACGACGGCCGCCGCGGTGCTGGTCGCGGCGGTGCCGGCCGAACGCGCCGGGCAGGCCGGTGCGGTGGAGGAGACCAATTACGAACTCGGCATCGGACTCGGTGTGGCGCTGCTGGGCAGCATTCACGGCCGGCTGTTCGTCGAGCACATGACCGATCTCCCGCTCACCGGGGAGGATCTGGACACCGCGCGCGGCTCCGTCGGCGGCGCGGCCTACATCGCCCACCAGGTCGGCGGGCCGCTCGGCACCGAGGTGCTCGAAATCGCCCAGCGTGCTTTCGATTCCGCGCTCACCACCACGTCGTGGATTTCGGCGGGGCTGGTGGGAACCGTGGCCGTGCTCGCGGTCATATTGGTGCCCAAGGGATTCCGAGCCACCTCCGCACACTGAGAGACGCCGACAGCGCACCGGGCCCGCTCATGCGAGCGAGGTCTTCAGTTGTGCCAGACCGGATCTGATGCGCGCCTTCACGGCGGGCAGGCCGATGCCGAGCCGCGCGGCGACCTGCGCGTAACTGAGCCCGCCGTAGTAGGCGAGCACCACCGATTCCCGTTGATACGGCGTGAGCGAGCGCAGGCCCCGCCGGACCGCCTGCACCTCGTGCCGGCGCACGATCTCCTCCGCCACCACATCGGCGGCGGGCCGGTAATCGCAGACGCCCCAGCGGTGTTCGTGCCCGGCGGCCGAGCATTCCCGGCGCACCCGGTCCACCGCCTGGTGGTGCGCCAGGGTGGTGAGCCAGGTCAGCGCGCTGCCGCGCTGCGGGTCGAAACCCGCTGCGCTGCGCCAGACCTGGAGGTACACCTCGTGACAGGTCTCCTCGGCGTAGCCGCGGTCGCGGACGATGGTCAGGACACGGCTGTAGACCAGCCCGCGGGTGGCGCGATAGAGCTCCTCGTAAGCGTGGTTGTCGCCGGTGGCGACGCGTTGGACGAGTTCGTCGTATTCGACGGCGCGACGGGTGTTTCCGGGATTTCGCGGTGCTCGTGACACGTTCACTGCTGCCCCTACTTCTGCGGGAATCAGAGTTGCCGATACGAGCCGTCGAGGGGCAGGGACGGTCGGAAAACACACGGAAACCGGCCGGGGACAGGGGCTTTCGGTTCCGCCAACTGATCAGCCTACCGCACCGATCGAGACGGTGGCGCAGATGAGTCAGATCCGCAGCCCCAGTTCGACGATCCCGTGCGCCACGGCCCGCACCGTCACCCGATTGCGCCGGGCGTGTGCGCGAATGAGTTCGAAGGCGGCGTCGGGGGTGGTCCGGCGGGCGTGCGCGATCACGCCCTTGGCCTGCTCCACCACGATCCGGCTGTTCAACGCGTGCTGCAGCTGTTCGGTCACCCGCTGCTGGCGTTGCACCAGATTCGCCGTCACGATGTGCCCGGTGGCCATGCCCGCGAGCAGTGCCGCCACCGACAGATCCCGCCCCGACCAGCGCCGGGGTTGCCGCGAATACAGGCTCAGCACACCGGCTTCGGTGTCGTCGAGGCGCATGGGAATGGCGGCCACCGAGGAAATCCGGTGCTGCCCAGCCAGATCCGCGTACTCCGGCCACATGTCGCCGTAGTTGCCGATATCGGTGATGGTCACCGGCGCACCGCAGGTGTGCGCGACCACGCCCGGTCCGCGTGCGCAGTCCCGCTGGCAGACTTCGAGATCCAGCAGTTCGGCGGGAATTCCACTGAAGGGGTCGGTTTCCGCGGAGCTCAGCTGCGCCGACAGTGCGACGGTGGCCCCGGCCGGTTCCAGCACATCGATAGCACTGCGCATCAACTGTTCCAGGATGTGGGGCATTTCGTGTGCCGCGGGAAGCAGCCGTGCGAACCTCGCCAGCACCGCCACCAGCAACTCACTGTCGGACACCGCAATCACCCCGCATCGGCGGGCGCCGGGGCGCCGCCACGTAAGTTTCCTGTGCCGCTCTTGCTGTCAGCTAATCGTATGGGCCCGCCGGGGCGCTACGGAATAGTTGCGTTCATTCGGGTTCGATCCGAACCTTGCGGTCTACTACGCGGTGTGCCACCTCGACCAGCGAAAGCCCATGTGTGAAGGCATATCCGCGCATGCGGGCGTAGGCGTCGGCGATATCGATGCCCAGCTGCGCGCTGGTCATGCCCGCGGCCTGGTGGATCCAGCGGCTCGACACCGGCTGCGCCCACTGCCGCGCCTCGTCCCCGGAGGACAGCACCAGGCTCGCGGTCACCAGATCGGCGATGTGCAGGGCGGCCGACATGAGCCGGGGCCCCGGCCGCCCGATGACCTCGCGGTACAGATCGACCGCGCCGAGCCGGATGGCGCCCAGCCGCAATGGCACCGCCAGCATGGATCCGACGGCCACGCCGGGTGCGGGACCGTATGCGCGGGCCGGGAGCGGATGTCCGCAGCCGGGCACGCCCGGTGTATTCGCCAGCGCCGCCGCGAATCCCGGCCATCGATCGAATTCCCCGGCCAGGTCCTCGACCAGGATCGGCACGCCGTCGGCCACCGCCGACACCGCCGGTCCTTCCCCGGCCGTGGCCTGTGCGGACTCGACCCGATCGGCGAATTCGTCACTGGCGCACCAGGGTTGCATGCCGGCGTCGCGTTCTTCCAGCACGATGGCGGCACGCTGCACCGGCAGCACCCGCACGCACGCCGCGCAGACGGCGGTGAGACCGCCGCCCGCATCGCGGACGGCACGCAGGAACTGTCCTGTCAGCTGGTCGAACTGTGACGAACCCATCCAACGAACCGCCCCACGATCATCGCGCTCTGCGATGAGTAATTCGGTGCCCGGGGCCCATACTGCCGTCACAAGTCCACAACGACCAGGGTCGAAAGTCCCTGTGCCCTACCGCCACCAGTCATCACAGGTAACAGCGTCGGTGCGAGCCAAGGGATTTCGGACGCCGGGACTACTCGGCCAGTCCTGCCATGGCGGGCCGGTGCGACACGCCGAGGCGGTACAGGCCGCGCAGGTCGTAGGTGTGGGTGGCGATGGTGCCGAGCAGCAGGCCCAGGGCCAAGCCGAACAGGGTCATCCACAGGCCGGTGCCCAGCCCCGCGGTCAGGTGGCCGTCGAAGTAGAGGATGGCGCGCACGGCCAGATAGATCTGGTGCATGGGTTCGAAGTCGGCCAGGAAGGCGATGTAGCGCGGCGTCGCCTCGATCGGAATGGTGCCCGAGGAGGACGGCAGGCCCAGGATCACGAACACGATCATATTGATGAGCAGACCGGCGGTGCCGAAGGCGGCCAGCACCGACAGGCCGGTGATGCTCACGGCCGCGACGGCCAGCGAGCCGTAGAGGAACAGCGGCAGCGGATGGTCGATCGGCATGTTCATCAGGCTCGCGATGCCGAGGAAGATGCCGGAGATGACCGGTGCGGTCAGCGCGGCCATGGCCCACTTGGCGAGCAGCGTGCGCCAGCGGCTGATGGCCACCGGCTCGATGAAGCGGTACCACGGGCCGTATTCGGCGGGTGCGTAGCCGAGCACATTGTCGACCATGGCGTGCAGGATCATGGCCCCGCTGAACCCGGCGAACAGCAGGATCAGCGTGTAGAAGAAGGCGGACAGGCCCTGGCCGGTGCCCTCGGGCAGCGGCCGGTACGGGCCGACCTCGACGTCGATGGGCTTGGCCAGCTGTAGCCGGGCCGCACCGCTGAGTTCGGTGGCCGCCGCGCCCGGGGCGGGCTGCAGCGCGGCCTTGACCTGCTCGGTCAGCTGCGTGCCGACCGTGGCATTGACCTCGGCCATGGCGCGGTCGCTGAACCGCTGCACGATGCCCGACGCATAGGTGCCGGCGCGCGGGTTGGTGTGCACGGTGATGACGGGCCGCTCGATATCGCCGGGCACGACCGAGGCCGCGGCGAGGATGGACAGCCGCTTGCTGAAATCGCTGGGAATGACGATGGCTCCGTAGATCTGGCCCTCTTTGAGTTCCCGCTGCGCCTCGTTGATGCCGACCAGCCGCAGGTCCACCTTGTCCGAGGGCACCTTGTCGATCAGCGCCTCGGCGATCTGGTTGCCGACATTGACGGCACGGCCGTCGACCACATCGCCGTCGTCCTGATTGACCAGGGCGACCGGGAAGTCGTGCAGGTTCTTCTCCGGATCGGAGGTGTAGCCCAGGTACATGGTGCCCATGAGCGCGGCCAGCAGCGTGACCACCAGCATCGGGACGACCCAGCCGCGCAGGGGCACGCGCGGGCGGCCGCCGCCGGTCTCCTCCGAAACCACTGCGGACGCACTGTCTTTCAACACGGACTCCCCGCCTTCCGATGCGGACACGCTGTTGTTCGTCATGGTGCATGCCAATGTAGGCAGTGCCTACAAAGTAGTCAACGACAACATCGGAAGTGTGTCGGATATCCTGCTTCTCGATGTCCGCTGCCCGTTTGCGCTCCTACCACCACGGCGATCTGCGCGCCGAACTCCTGCGCCGCGCCGAGGCCGCACTGCGCCGTGTCGGGGTCGACGGCCTGTCGCTGCGGCAGCTCGCCCGCGACACCGGCGTCAGCCACGCCGCGCCCAGCCGGCATTTCCGCGACAAACAGGCGCTGCTGGACGCGCTGGCCGCCGAAGGCTTCACGCGTCTGGGCGCGGAGTTCGAAAAGGCCGCTGCCACCGGCACTTTCCTGGAGCGGCTGCACGCCATGGCGCGGGCCTACCTGCATTTCTCCGTCGACAATCCGGCGCTGCTGGCGCTCATGTTCGCCCGGCGGCACAACAACCCGACCGCCGCCATGGAAGAGGCGGTGGCGCGGGCGTACGCCGTGCCGGTGGGCATGATCGCGGACGGCCAGGCGCGCGGCGAAGTGGTGGACGGCGACCCGCGCAGCATCTGCCTGTCGGCCATGGCCGCGCTGCAGGGGCTGGCCACCTTCGTCGGTTCCGGATTCGTCAATGCGGCGGATGCGGACGTGCTGCTGGACGACACCGTCGGCTACATGATTGATGGTTTGCGACCACGTCATTGACGGTTTGCGTCCCCGTCGCCGTCTTCGGCCTCCGTGCCGTTACCGTTGGGGAGTGACGATCGAGGGACGACAGTACGGCGGCCGGGCCGTGGTCGAGCGCAAAGCCGAACGCCGACAGCGCTTCCTCGATGCCGCCATCCTGATATTCGGTGAACGCGGGTACGCCAATTGCTCGCTGGCCGATGTGTGCGCCGCCGCGGGACTGTCGAAACGCCAGTTCTACGAGGAGTTCCAGACCCGCGAGGACATTCTGGTCGCGGCCTACGACCACATTCAGGAGCAGGCGGGAGCAGCGCTGGCGACCGCGCTGAGCGAGCTGGGGCCCGATCCCGTTCCCACCGATACGGTCACCACCGCGCTGTCGGCCTACCTCGGCTCGGTCGGCTCCGATCCCAATCGCGCGAAGGTCGCCTTCGTCGAGGTGGTCGGGGTCAGCGAGCGGATGGAACAGCACCGCCGGGAGCGCCGGCACAGCTGGATCGCCATCATCACCGCGGCCGTGGACCCGCTGGCCGGGCCCGGCGCACACGTGCGCGGCAATGCGGAGCTCGGCGTCAGCGCGCTCATCGGCGCGATCAACGGGCTCGCGCACGAGTGGTTGCTGTCGGATCCCCGACCCCCGGTGCGCGAGCTGGTCGATGTGCTCGTGCCGATCGCGCTGTCGCTCATCGTCCGGGACTGAGCCGGTTCGCACCTCCTACATGAGCTGACGCTGGAAGTAGGTGTATTCGAGGGCGCTGGTGTGCGCCTGCTCGTCGATGTTCGTGGTGCCGCCGTGCCCGCCCTGGGTGGGCTCCCAGAACAGGTACCCGACGCCGAGTTCGGCTAGTCGGGCCGCGAACTTGCGCGCGTGCTGCGGGCCGACGCGATCGTCCTTGGTGGTGGTCCAGATGAGCGGCTCGGGATATCGCACACCGGCCCTCACATGGGCGTAGGGCGAAATCGATTCCAGGAACTCACGTTCGGCGGGTTCGGCCACGGAGCCGTACTCGCCCACCCAGGACGCGCCCGCCGCGATCTGCTCGTAGCGAACCATGTCCAGCAGCGGGACCTGGATGTTCACCGCGTTCCACATCTCCGGATGCTGGGTGAACTCGACGCCCATGAGCAGCCCGCCATTGGAGCGGCCCTGAATGCCCAGATGCCGCGGTGAGGTGATCCGGCGATCCATGAGATCGCGGCCCACCGCCGCGAAATCGTCGAAGGCGTTCTGCCGCTGGGTTTTCAGCGCCGCATCGTGCCAGGCCGGGCCGTATTCGCCGCCCCCGCGAATATTGGCCAGGACGTAGACGCCGCCGCGGTCGAGCCAGAGTCTGCCGAGCAGCCCGTTGTAGGACTGCAGGGTGGAAATGCCGAAACCGCCGTAGCCCCACAGAATCGTCGGGTTGGTGCCGTCGTAGCGCAGGTCGGTAGCGCGCACGAGGAAGTACGGCACCTGGGTGCCGTCGGGTGAGGTGGCCTTGAGCTGCTCCACCACGTAGCGCGACGAATCGAACCGCGCCGGTGCCGATTTCACCGGATCGAAGCGCCCATCCTCGGTGTGCAGCCGCCACAGCGTCGCCGGGGTGAGCAAGGAGGTGACCGACAGGTAGACGGTGTCGCCGCGTGAATCCGCGTCCACCGCGGTGACCGTCGCATTGTCGGGCACCGGAACCGCTGTGGCGGACCAGGTTCCGTCCGGCTGCGGGGCGAAGACGGTGGCGCGGCCGCGCACGTCGTACAGCGAGGTCACCACCACCCGGTCCGCGGTGGTCGCGACCTGCCGCAGCGATTCGAGTGGGCCGGGCGCCCACACCAGGGTGGGGCGCGGGTTTCCGGGATCGGCGGTGAGTTCGTCGGCCCGGAAGGAGATCAGCGATCCCGCCGTGAAAGTTGTTCCGCCCGTGGACCAATCCGCGCGCAAGGACAGCAGCACCCGGTCCCCGACCATGCCTTCCAGGTCGGATTTCGCGGGCAGCGCCACCGGTGTGGTCCGGGTGCCGTCCACCAGGCTCATCCGGCTCTCATAGAACGACGGCCGCCGCCCCACGAGCGTCAGCCGTCTGCCCTGGGCGCCGTCGAGCCGGATCGCGGCGGTGGCCAGACCGTCCGACGGTTCGCCGCGCGCGATCTCCACCGCCTGATCGAGCGTCTGCCCCCGCTGCCAGCGCTTGACCACATAGGGGTAGCCGGAGGCGGTCTTCTCCCCCGGATTCCATTCCCGCGAGACCAGCAGGCTGTTGTCGTCCACCCAGGTGACTTGCTGCTTCCCGCGTTCCAGCTCGAACCCACCGGCGACGAATGCGCCTGCGGCCCGGTCGAATTCACGAACGGTGACGGCGTCCTCACCGCCCTCGGAGAGCTCGACCAGGCAGCGGGTGCGGGTGGCCGGGGAACAGTCGATGCCCTTCCACACCCAGTCGCGGCCCTCGGACAGCGCCAGGGCGTCCAGATCCAGCACGGTCCGCCACTGTGGTTGCGCGGATTCGTAATCGGCGACCGTGGTCTCCCGCCAGATGCCGCGCCGATGCTCGCCGTCCTGCCAGAAATTGCCGATCATGCCGTCCACGAAGGCGGGCGTGGGCAGCCGGTCCGACGCGCCGGCCAGATCGAGGGCCTGCCGGAAATTCTCGGCGTAGCGCGAATCCGCCTCCAGCACGGCGAGAGTCTTCTCGTTCTCGGCCGCCACCCAGTCCTGCACGCGCGGACTGTCGAGCTCTTCCAGCCACTGATGCGGATCGGCCGCCGGACCCGAGCCCCCGCAAGCCGTCACGAGCACCGCCGACAGCACCGCCAGCGCAGTCCGCCACCCTGTTTTCGTCCGTGCTCGACCCATGCCGTCCCCCGTCCGGTGATCATGCGACTTGCCGTGCTCGAAAAAGCGTGCCACCACAGTACAACCGGGCGCCGACGCGATTGTCGGTGTCGGCGGGCAAGATCATGGCCATGGCCGACGAGAACACGTGGACGCTCCCCGCGGCATGGTGGGAGCAGGCGGAGCCGTTCCGCGGGCTGAATCAGGTACGGCCGGAACCACTTCGGCCGTATGCGACGGTGCACGTGCAGCAGCTGCTGCACGGCAACCGGAGGCTGGTGGACACGGTCCTCACGGCGGCGCGGGACGATGGACTGCACGAGTTCGCCGACGCCGCGCAGGCGTATATCGACGCGCCGGACAGCGCCACCGCCACGCCGCTCGGCGCCGGCGTGGTGCTGACGATCCTGCGCTGGATCGCGGTCGGTCCGATGACCGAATCGGAGCACCGGCGGGAATTCCACGCGCTGTTCGTGGACAGCTGGATGCTCGAGCACGGCGTGACCTTCGCCGCCGAGGCCGCGGTCTGGCAGCGCGCGGTCAGCGTACAGCCGGCGCGCCCGCAACAGGGGCGGATGACGGCCTGGTTGCGGGCTGCCGCGCCCGGCGAGCTGGTCATCACCGGCTACGATCATGCCGCGCTACGGGTCCGCGCGATCCTGGCGGATGCTTCGGAATCCGCCTATCGGACCGCGGTACAGCGCCTTTCGGAGCTTCGCTCGGATCCCGGCACGGTGTGGGCACGGTTGGCGACCTCGTATCTGGTTCCCGAGCGCCAGGATTGGGTCGATGCCGATCTCGCGCTCGAGGGGCTGACCACCGAGCACGCCGTACGTATGCTGATCACCTCGCTCACCACGCCCGCACAGCTCACCCGGTACCGGCAGATCGTGAAACGCGTTCTCTACGGCCCGGTCTCGCAGTGGTACAGCCTGTTCACGCAGGTCGGCCCGGCAGCCGTGGATACGCTCGCCACCGAGCTGATCGACGCGCCGGGGCATCCCCCGGGCGATGTCAAACTCGCCGCGAGCCTGCTGCCGCACATCCCCTGCGACGCGGCCTATCAGGCGCTGCTGGACCATATCGACGACAAGCGGGTGCTGCCCGCGCTCACCAAGGCGACGACCAAGTTCCCGCGCCGCGCCATGCGATTGCTGTCCCGCCGGGCGGTCACCACCGAATCACCGCTGGTCGTCCGGACCTTTCAGCTGCACGCGCTGGCGAAGCCGAAACTTGTCGCGGAAGAGGCCGATTCGGCGTCGAAATCGCTGCTGGACCCGCCACGGCCACTGCCGGTGACGGCGGCCGAACTGCCGGCCGTCCTGACCGACCTGCCCGCCCGCGCACCCAAGCTGCCGCGCTGGCTGCCGCCCGTGCTGCTGCCGCAGATCCGCCTGCGCGACACCGAGACCGCGCTGCCTGAATCCGCTGTCGTGCAGGTGATCACGATGCTCATGGCCTCGGGACCCGAAGGCGATCACCCCGAGCTGGCCACCGTCACCGCGCTCGCCGATCCCGTCTCATTGAGCGAATTCGCCTGGGCCGTCTTCGATTCCTGGCATCTGGCCGCCTATCCGGCCAAGAACGGCTGGGTCCTGCACACCCTGGGCCGGTGGGGCACCGAGGACACCGTGCGCCGCTTCGCGCCCTTCCTGAGCAGCTGGCCGAGCAATTCCGCGACGGCGCGCGCCATCGAGGGATTGTCGGTGCTGGCCGCCATCGGCGGGGATGTGGCGCTCATGCATCTGCACACCATCGCCAAGAAGGCCAAGCAGGCCACACTGAAGACCCGCGCCAAGGCCATGATCGAAGAGCTCAGCCGCGCAATGGATGTGAGCGACGAGGAGCTGGCCGATCGCGCGGTGCCCAAGACGGGCCTGTCCGCGAAGGAACTCGCGACCGTCACCAACGACCAGGTCCGGCGATTCGAGGCGGCCATGATCGACGGCCGCCGCTGGCGGGCCTGCTCGTATCGCGCTCTGGTGGTGGACCATCCGGTGCTCGGCGAGCTGGCGCGCCGCCTGGTGTGGGCGGTCTTCGCCGCCGACGGCACGGTCGGCGGCGCATTCCGCGTCGACGACGACCGCACCTTCGCCGATGTCGAGGACGAACGTTTCGAGCTACCCGACGACGCACTCGTGGGGATCGCGCACCCCATGCACCTGGGCGAGGATCTGGACCGCTGGCGGGTGCTGTTCGCGGATTACGAACTGCTGCAACCCTTCGAACAGCTCGATCGGGGCGTGTATCGGTTCACGCCCGCCGAGGCGGCCTCGGATCAGTTGCCGCGCTTCGTGGATCGGACGATCCCGACGGGCAGGCTCTACGGCCTGCGCCATCACGGCTGGGAGATGTCCTACGGTGACGTCAAACGCCGCTTCGGCGTGCTGACCTACGTCACCATCGTGGTGGACCCCGGCATCCAGGGCGGCTACCGCTACGAGGCCGACGAGCAGCGGATTCTCACCGTGCGCATCAACAGCCACTTCGGCGCCCTGGATGCCGTCACGGCCTCCGAACTGCTGCGTCAGCTGGAGCGGCTGGCCGCGTGACGTCCGGCGCGGCGGCCGAAGAACGAACCGGACCCGAGCTGGGTGCCGCTGGCGTAACCCTTGCCGTCCTGCGCCAGGGTCGAGCCGGTCGCGCCCGCCGCGTACAGCCCCGGAATCGGTGATCCGTTCTCCCGCAACACTTCCCCGTCGGCGGAGGTGTACAGGCCGCCGAGGGTGAACCCGGCGTACAGCGCCTTGCCCAGCGTCAGATCGAACGCGCCCCAGGGCCCCTGGTCCTGCGGCTGCACCCACTCCGCGCCCTTGTGGAAGTCGGGGTCCGCGCCGCGCGCGGCATTCTCGTTGTACCGCGCGAGCGTGGATTGCAGTGCGCCGGAGGGAATTCCGAGCGCGGTCTCCATTTCCTCGACGGTCTCCCAGCCATCGATGAGCGGTGCGAGCGGGAACATGGGCTGTTCCATGTGCTCGGAGTCGACGATCAGATAGGCCGCGGCGTCCGGCTGTTCGAGCACGAACGCCGAGGTGCGGGCGTGGTAGGAGTCCTCGGCCACGAACCGTTCGCCCTTGCGGTTCACAATGATTCCGGTCAGCAGCTTGGACGGCGGGTACACCGGCGCGGTGACGAACGCCTGATCCATATTGCGGGTGTCGCCGCCCGCCGAGATCCCCAGCCGAATGCCGAGACCGTTGTCGTAGGTGGTGCCGAGCACGAACGGCTTCTCCGCCAGCCACGGCACATGCTCGGCCACCATCTCGGTGTTCATGACGAACCCGCCGGCCGCCAGCACCACCGACTTCGCCCGCACCGCACCGGTTTTCCCGGATTCCTTCCACTGCACGCCGACCACCGCGCCGCCGGCGTCGACGACCAGGTTGGTCACGCCGGTCTCGTAGCGGACCTCGACGCCGAGGGCGGCGGCCCGCTTCACCAGCAGTTCGATCACCAGCGCCGCGCCCTGCGTGTCACCCGGCACCGGGACCTTGTGCCCGCGCGGGGCGGGCGTCGCCTGCTCCCGGTAGGGCCACACCTTCTCGTTGCCGGTGTACATCAGCCCCTGCGTGCCGGGCTGGATGACCGCCTTCTCGGGGTAGTAGCTGCGCTCGAATTCGAAACCGAGTCCCTCCAGCCAGTCGAAGTGTTCGACGCTGCCGTCGCAGTAGGCGCGGATCTTCTCCTCTTCCGGCTCGCGCGCCACCGCCATCAGGTAGCGGTACATCTCCTCGGCCGAATCCTCGTGTCCGGTGGCGCGCTGCACAGCCGTCCCGCCGCCGAGGTAGAAGTGCCCGCCGGCCAGTGCCGTCGTGCCGCCCGCGACCGCGGCGCGTTCCAGCACCAGTACGCGGGCGCCCGTCGCCGCGGCTTCGACGGCCGCGCAGCCGCCCGCGATGCCGAAGCCGGCGACGACCACGTCGACGTCGTCGCTCCATTCGGAAATCGTCTCCGCCGCAATAATTTCCGGAATCTGTGTTGTCACGCCGCATCCTTCTTGATCTGGTCGAAGAACAGTCGCATATTCGGGCCGATCTCCGCGAGCTCGAGGTACGGCACGCCCGCGGCCGTCCCGTCCAGGTAGGCGAAGCGCATCTGCCCGCCCATGTCTCCCCGCTGCACCACGTCGATGCCCTGTGCCGCAGCGTCTTTCAGGGCGGCGTCGAAGTCGGCGGGTTCCACGCACACGTGGTGCAGGCCGGGGCCGCCGCATTCCAGGAACTCGGTGTAGATGGAGGTTCCGCGCACCGGCTGGATCAGTTCGAGTTGTGTGTCCCCGTTGTAGGCGAGCGAGATGTGCGCGGTGAAGTCCGCGGGTTCGCCTCGGTAGGTGCAGGTTTCGGGTCCGAAGTGCACGTCGGGCATGCGCATCCATTTGCGCACCCCGAAGCAGGTGCCGAGGAATTCCTCGCTCGCCGCCACATCCGTGACCACCCACGCGATCTGGGTGATGGGCCCCGCTGCCACCGTCATCGCAACTCCGCTCGCCGTGTCCTCACGGCAGTTAATCACATTCGCTTAAAATGTAAAGCCCGACCCCTCATGGCGAGGGATCGGGCTGCTCGGTCGACCTGTCACGCCTTGCGCAGGCGCTTGACGGTGCGCATCGTGATCACGCCGCACCCGCCCATGGTGGCCGCCATGAGCACGGTCGACAGCCAGGCCATGGTCGGGATCGGCAGCTGGTAGGCGAGCACCGAGCGCACCAGTGCCTCACCGAAAAGACCTGCGCCCCAAAGGATCGACAGATTGGCGTGGGTGCGGCGCACCGAGGCGTCGGTCCGATAGGCCCGCTCCAGCACCGGCAGGTGCGCCGCGTCGGTCGTGCCGATCGCCCTGCGGGCTGCCGCGTACGTCAGCGGTTTGCCGATCACGGCGCTGATCAGGAACGCGATGCCCACCACGCCGGTGCCGAAGGATTCACGGATGATCATCAACCGGGCGTCGCCACTGAGCATGGCGCCCACCAGGCCGATGGCGAAACCGGCGAGGATGATCAGCGCGAAGCCGTCGATGCGGCGGGCCCGGATCACCCCGGCCACGACAAGGGCCGCCGAGGCGAGCGCACCCGCCAGCAGCGCGGTGAAATCCGAGTAGCCCTGCCAGTGCATCAGGTAGTACGCGGTCATGGGGACGGCGATGTCGAAGGCCATCGGGGCCAGCATCCGCCAGGGGCTGCGACGGGCGGGCCGGGTGGTGGCGGCGGGCGCGGCGGCCACAGGTGCGGTGGTGGCGGTTGCGTTGGTGACCATGGCGTTTCGCTCCTCGTATTCGGCTCTGCGCTACGAGAAACGACGCTACGGACGGGCGGCGCGCACGGGATCTGCCAACCATCACCTCTCGGCCATGACAGTTGTCATGCCCGCCGCTCAGGCGGGCGCGAGGGTTTTCGCCGCCGCGGCATCGAGGGTGCGGCCCTTGGTTTCCGGCGCGCCCCACACACAGATGAGATAGCCGACGGCCGTGATGACCGCCGCCGCCAGGAAGGTCGGCCCCATGCCCAGATGGTCCAGCGACCACGGCAGCAGGTAGGTGCCCAGCGCCGCGCCGACCCGGCTGATGGAGGTGGCGAAGCCGACGGCGGTGGCGCGAATGTGCGTGGGGAACAGCTCGTTCGGATAGGTCCAATCCAGCACGTTCGGCCCGCCGCAGAAGAACGCGTACAGGCACAGCATGAGGAAGGCCAGCATGGCGGGCATGCCCGGCCACACGCCGATGAACAGCACCGGAATGATCATCAGCCCGAAGCACCAGACGATGGTCGGGCGGCGGCCGACGGTGTCGATGAGCCGCATGGCGGGCAGGCAGCCGATCAGGAACACCATGCTGATGATGGCGGTGCCGAGCGTGTCCATCCAGGTACCGGACGGCATTCCGAAGGCCATGAGGATCTGCGGGCCGAAGGTCAGCATGGCGAACAGCACCGTCACCTGGCACAGAAAGAAGCCGCTGCAGAACACCGTCCGCTTCAGGTATTCCGGCTGGAACAGCTCACGCAGCGACCCGTGCTTGACCGGGCCGCCGCCGCCCTCCTCGAGGAGGTCCTCCGGCCGCACCTGCACATGCAGGTATTTCTCGACCATCCGCGCGGCCTTGTCGCCCTTGCCGTGTGTGGCCAGCCAGCGCGGCGATTCCGGGGCGGTGCTCTGCCGGATGATCAGGAAGAACGCGCACAGCACCGCACCGCTGGCCAGCTGCCACCGCCAGCTGCCGTCACCGCCGAAGGTCAGCAGCAGGTAGCCGACCACGTATGCGAGCACGGATCCCGCGTACCAGGCCACGATCTGGAATCCGAGCAGTTTGCCGCGCTGCTTGGTCGGCAGCCATTCACCCAGCAATGAGGTGGCGATCGGATAGTCGGCGGCCACCGCCATGCCGAGAACGAAGCGCAGAATCACAATGAGCCAGGTGGATTCGGCCCAGAACGACAGGATCGAGCAGACGCCGATGACCACCAGGTCGGCGGTGTACATGACCTCCCGGCCGATCTTGTCGGTGAGCACCCCGAACAGGGCGCCGCCGACGAACATGCCGATCAGCGCCGCGGCTCCGATCAATTGGACGTCGACGGTGCTCAGCGACAGCTCATTCTGCATGCCGATCAGCGCGGTCCCGACAATGCTGAGGATGTAGCCGTCCAGCAGCGGTCCGCCGGAGCAGGCGACGGCGAGGCGCTTGTGGAATCCGGTAAAGGGCGCGGTGTCGATCACGGTGCTCATGCGGCCTCCTCGACAGGGCGGTACCCCTATAGGCAACTATCAAGCAAACCTCTCGAACGTAGCGCGACCCGCACCCGCCGAGCACCCCTGACACGCGGGCCGCGCGGCAATAGGACACGATGACTGGGGAAAGTCCGGCAGTGCGGGAGTGGGATAGATGCTTCGTGGCGGTGAGACGTTCGCCGAATACGTGATCGAACGCGAGGTTGGTCGCGGCGGAATGGGGACCGTCTATCTGGCGCGCCATCCCCGGCTGCCCCGCCTGACGGTGCTGAAGGTCCTGAACCGGGACCTGTTCTCCGATCCGGAGAGCCGTGCGCGCTTCGAGCGGGAGGCGGAACTCGCTGCGCGCCTGGATCATCCGAATATCGTCTCGGTCTACGATCGCGGCTCCGAGGGTGAGCAGCTGTGGATCTCCATGCAGTATGTCGAAGGCTCCGACGCCTCCGGACTCGACGGCGGCATGCCGGCCGAGCGCGCCGTGCGCATCATCGCCGAGGTGGCGGAGGGCCTGGACTACGCGCACCGCAAGGGCGTCCTGCACCGTGACGTGAAGCCCGCCAATATCCTGCTGGAGCATCCGGTGGACGGCCGCCCCGAGCGAGTCCTGCTGTCCGACTTCGGAATCGCCCGTCTGCGCGATGACGGCGGCCATCTCACCCGCACCGGCACCTTCACCGCCACGCTGGCCTACGCGTCCCCGGAACAGTTGTCCGGCACCGACCTCGGCCCGCATTCCGACCAATATTCCTTGGCCTGCACGCTTTTCCGGCTGCTCACCGGGGTCGGACCGTTCGAGGCCGAACATCCCGGCGTGATCATGCAGGGTCATCTCTACGAGGCCGTCCCCACCCTGACCTCGCTGCGCCCGGATCTGCCGCCCGCGCTCGACACGGTGCTGGCCAAGGCCATGGCCAAACATCCGGGCGACCGCTACCCCACCTGCGCGGAGTTCGCGGCCGCCGCCCGCCGCGCCGTCACCGCCCGCCCCGAACCCACCACGGTGCGCAGTGCGACCGGCTCGCCCACCACCGTCCTGCCCAGCCCGCCCAAGCCCGCGCGCCGCAGGCTGTACGCGGGCCTCGCCGCCGCGCTGGCCGCGACCGTCGTTGCGGCAGGGGCGATCTGGTACGGCACGGCCGGCTCCGACGCGAGCGAGACGACAACCTCCGCCGGTGACCACGCCGCCATCTGGGCGGCTTTCCCGAAGATGGTCCCCGTCGACACCAAACGCAAAGAGGGCTACAACTCCGCCCGCTGCGAGGCGACCTCCGAGAACAAGCGCAAGGTCGACAGCGACGACGGCCTCGACTTCGGCCTGTGGACGGCCATGTGGGAATGCGAAAGCGGCGGAAGCGATTCCAAGGACCCGGCCTTCCGCTTCTACGCCTACAAATCCGCCGAGGACGTCCGCGCGGTGGCCGCCCTGCTCGACGCGAAAACCCGCTTCACCGAAACCAACAACGGCACCACCTACACCCACTACCGGGTGAAGTCGTATTGGGGCGATGCCATAGTCACCGTCTTCCTGAACACCGACCGCGCACCGTTCCTCATGTACACGAGGCCCCGCTCCTCCAGTGAGAAGCAGGACCTCGTGGCCTGGCTGAAAACAGTGACCCTGGACTAGGCCGGGCGTCCGATCAGGCGATCGCTTCCTCGGATTCATTTGCGGGAGTTCGCGTTCCGGCCGAAGGCTGCGGCTTGATGAGCAGCACCGCCAGTAGACCGCCCAGCAGGCCGACCACTCCCGCGACGGCCAATGCCCCCTGTAGCCCCGCGACCGCCGCCAGTCGTGCCGCCTCCGCCAGCGCGGGTCGCGCGGAATCGGGAGCCTGGGCCAGCAGCAGTCCCGAGCGACCACCGGCGATGACGCGTGCGGCCTCGTCCGCGTCGGGAATCGCGTTGTCCGCCAGGACATTCTGCGCACGGACGGTGAAAACACCGCCCAGAGCCGCGATTCCGAAAGCCATACCGAGCTGTTGCGCGGTGTTCACCGCACCTGTCGCCATACCGCCGCGGCGCGGTTCCACCGCACTCATCGTCGCCGAACCCAAAGTGGCCGTGGCCAATCCGACACCGGTGCCGATAACGACGAAGCCGGGAAGCAACGCCGGCCAGCCCGCGTCACCGTGCACCAGCGCGGCGCCGAGCACACCGCCCGCACCGATGACGAACAGGCCACCGCCGATGATCCGCCCGGCATTCGGACCGTGCAGATGACGGCCGAACCCGGCCGAGACCCCGAATGCCATGGCGGACAGCGGCAATCCGATCAAGCCGGTCTGGATGGGGCTCATGCCCAGCTCGGACTGCAGCCAGATCGAGGTGTACATGAGGACCGCGAACGCGGAGAAGAACAGCGCCGCACCCGCGATCAGCACACCCGCGAACGATCGCTGACGCAGTAGGGCGAGATCGAACAGCGGTTGCGTCGCGCGCCGTTCCACGAGGACGAAAGCGACCAGGGCCGCCGCCGCCACCCCGAGCATCGACCACGTGCCGGCCTCGGACCAACCATGTTCATTGGCCCGGATCAGCGCGTACGTGGCCGCTCCGGCAGCGATTGCGAACCCGGCCATCCCCGCGAGATCCAGTCGGCCACCCTGCTTTTCATCGCGATCGGCGAGCACCCACAGCCCCAGCACAATGACCGCCACGCTGACCGGCAGGTTGACGAAGAAGATCCACCGCCAGCCCGCGGCTTCGGTGAGCACGCCGCCGACGATCGGCCCGATGGCCGAGGAAGCGCCCGCGATCGCACCCCACAGGCCGTACGCCGTACCCCGGTCCCGGCCGTCGTAGGCGCTGTTCAACATGGGGAAAGTGGTGGCGGCCATGGCCGCCGCGCCGATGCCCTGCACCACCCGCGCGGCGACGAGCACCGTCGAGTTGGGCGAAATCCCGCACACCAGTGAGGAAATCGCGAACAGCGCGAGACCGGAGAGGTAGATCCGCCGATGCCCGGCCAGATCGGCGATGGCCCCGACACCGAGCAGCAGCGCGGCCATGGCCACCGCGTACCCGTTCACCACCCATTGCAGTGCACCGAACGAGGCGCCGAGGTCGGCGGCCATGTCCGGCAGCGCCACATTCACGATGGTGACGTCGATGAGCAGCATGAAGGTGCCTGAGCAGATCGTCAGCAGCGGTAGCCATTTGCGCATGCGCCGATGTCCTCTCTGTGGAATCCGAAGGTGGGCACCGAGTTTCCGATTCGAGAAGGCTTCCGGTCGACTGCGGAGCCGGTTCCCGTAGATTTCGTGCAATGGCAGCGATTCCACCGAAGGAAACTTCCGCCTTCGAACCCATGGACCGCGAGATCGTGCGCGCCCTTCAGATCGACCCGCGCATGCCGTTCCGCCAGATTGCCCTCGAGCTCGGCGTAGCCGAGCAGACCGTCGCCCGCCGCTACCGTCGCCTCCGCCGCGAGGGCCTGGTCCGTGTCATCGGTTCCGTCGACGCCCCCGCCCTCGGCGAAAACGATTGGATCGTCCGCGTGCGCTGCCGCCCCGAATCGGCCACCCAGGTCGCCGAGGCCCTGGCCCGCCGCGAGGACGCCGCCTGGGTCGGCATCGCGGCCGGCGGCTCCGAAGTGGCCTTCTCCCTGCACCCCCGCACCCAGCAGGACCGCGACGACCTGCTGGTCCAGCGTCTACAGCGCAGCACCCCCGTCCTCGACATCACGGCGGCGATGATCCTGCACCGCTTCATCGGCCGTCACGCCATCGATGCCCGCGGCCGCCGCGACCGCGAAACCCCCACTCCCACCGAGCCCCGCAAGTTCACCTTCGAACCCACCGACCAAACCCTGCTGGACATGCTGGCCCGAGACGGCCGCACCAGCTACGCCGCCCTCTCCCGCGCAACCGGCCTCTCCGACGCCCGCGTAATCCGCCGCATCACCGCCTTGGAAGAGGCGGGCATCCTCTACTTCGACCTCGACATGGCCCCCGCCGCCTTCGGCACCGGCATAGCCGCCTACCTCTGGCTCAAAGTCTCCCCCGCCCACCTGCATTCAGTGGGCACGGCGGTCTCCGACTTCGAAGAAACCACCTACGCCGCCGCCATCACCGGCCCCTTCAACCTGGTAGCCACCCTCTTCTGCGACTCCCCCGCCCACCTCTACCGCTTCATGTCCACCACCATGGCGTCCTTGGCAGGCATCCACGACTTCGAACTCTCCCCCCTCCTCCGCCGCCTCAAACAGGCAGGCACCCGCACCCACGGCGACCGCCTCGCCCCTCCCACCCCCGCAACCCGTCCCACTCGAAAACGCTGACCCGGCGATCCGGCCCGGAGATTGTTTTGGGCCTAGGGGGGCGGGCGGATGTATCCGGTAGCGCGGCGGTTTCGAATGACGTAGGCAGGTATCGGTCATTCGGAATGAGGTTTCTCATGGGCAGACAGCGGCCCACCGGTTCGATTCTTCCCTTCCATCGTCGCGCGGCGGCACTCGCCGTGGTGAGTGCTCTGCCGTTATCGCTTGTCCTGATTGCCGCTGCGCCCGCTGCCGCGGAGGATCACGCGGGCACTGAAACTGTCGAAATGTCGGTCGGCCCAACGGATACGGTGATCCGGATCGGGAATGTGCAAGTGGTGCGGCCGGATTGGGTGTCGCCCGAGCAGGCCGGGGAGTTCAATACCGCCAGCATCGGGGCGGAATCCGCGCTGTCGCAGGCTCTCGAGTCGACCGGGCTCACGCCGGAGCGGTCCGATCAGATCGCCGGGGCCATACTCGGCGACGCCGCGGTCGGGGCCGTGGTGGGTGCTGCGGCCGCGGCGCCTGTCGCCGGAGTGGGTGCGGTTATCGGCATGGTGTCGGGGGTTGTGGCCGGACTTCCGTTCGCGCCGATCGGGCTGGTGATCGTTCCGGCGATCGGTGCGGCACTGGGGTACGCCATGGTTGCCGCGCCGTTCGCGGCGGTCGGCGCCGCGGTGGGCGCCGCTGCGGGGGCGGTCGAGGGTTATCTCGCTAGCCCGCAGCCTGTTCCGCAGTGAGGATCACGACCGGGATCTCCCAGGGGACCTGAGCCGCCATCTCCTCGATGAACGGCCAGTGCTCGATCTGCTTGTCCCAGAGGCGTTTCCGCTCCGCCGCCGGGGCCACCGAGGCGAGCACCGGCCATTTGTCCGCGCCCACCTCCACCTGGGCGTGCGGGTGGGTGAGCAGATCGTGGTACCAGTTCGGGCCGCCCTCCCGGCCGTTGTCGGCGGCGAAGACGAACAGTCGCTCACCGTCGCGGGCGTAGCCGATCGGGATGGTGCGTGATCCGCTGTCCGTGCTGGTGGTCAGCAGCAGCACATCGATATCCGCGTAGGGGCCGCCGAGTTTCCCGCCATTGGCGCGGAACTCGGCGATCACCTCCCGATATATGCGCTGGCTCTCCTCATACGACATAGGCCGATCGTAGGGGCGGTCGGACCGGCTTGAATTCTTTCCCCGCTCGAGCACTCCCGCACCGATGAATTCGGAGGCCGAGCGCGGTCTACACAGTCAGCCCGAAGTCTCGAAACCCCCTCAGGGAGGACCTATGAGCACCCAAGCCCTGCCGCCCGTTGTCGACACCGCCACCTGGCAGCGCGAACTCGATGCGCTGCGCGCCCGAGAGAAGGCCGCCACCCGCGAACTCGACGCCATCGCCGCGCAGCGCCGGCGCCTGCCGATGGTCGAGATGCCCGACTACACCCTCGACGGTGAGGACGGGCCCATTCGCCTGGCCGAAATCTTCGGGGACAAGACGCAACTCATCGTCTACAACCACATGTGGTTCCCGGGCGAGGAGTGGCAGTGCGGCGGCTGCACCGGATTCACCTCGCAGTTCACCCGATTGGCGTTTCTGGACAACTACGACGCCCGGTTCGTCATCGTCACCCAGGGCCCCATCGATGAGGCCCTCGCCTACAAACGGCGTGTGGGCAACAAGATGGACTGGTACTCCACCGCCAACAGCCCCTTCGGCGCCGACGTGGGTGCGCCGCCCAATGCCGGTTTCGCCGTGAATGTGTTTCTCCGCCACGGCGATACGGTCTACCGAACCTGGCACACCGACGGGCGCGGCACCGAACAGCTCAGCCACTCCTTCGGTCTCATCGACCTGCTCCCCTACGGCCGCCAGGAGGTCTGGCAGGACTCCCCCGAAGGCTGGCCGCAATCGCCCACGTACAGCCGCTGGATGGGTTCCAAGGAGGTAGCCGCCGCCTACGGCGAACCCGGGGCGTAGCGCTGATCGAGTTGTGTTCGCCCCGGGTCAGCGGGTTGGCTGGGGTGCATGGGCCATATAGACGTCAGCGAGGTCGAATACTTCCTGCCCGACGGGCGACCGCTCCTGGGCGGGGTGGGTTTCCGGATCGGCGCGGGCGTCAAGGCCGCGCTGATCGGGCCGAACGGCACCGGCAAGACGACGTTGATCAGGATCATCGCGGGTGACGTCGCCGCCGACGAGGGGGCGGTCACCCGGTCCGGATCGCTGGGAATCATGCGGCAGTTCGTCGGCCAGGTGCGCGATGAGTCGACGGTGCGGGACCTGTTGCTGTCGGTTTCCCCGCCGAATATCAAGGCCGCGGCTCAGGCCCTCGATGCCGCGGAGAACGCGCTCATCGAAGACGACACCGAGCCCGCCCAGCTGAAATACGCGCACGCACTGTCGGATTGGGCCGATGCGGGCGGGTACGAGTTCGAGGCCTTCTGGGACAAGGTGACCATGGCCGCGCTCGGTGTCCCCTTCGATCGCGCGAAATGGCGGTCGGCGAGCGCACTGAGCGGCGGCGAGCAGAAACGCCTGGTCCTCGAGGCCCTGTTCGCCGGCCCCGACGAGGTGCTGCTCCTGGACGAGCCGGACAACTATCTGGACGTCCCCGGCAAGCAGTGGCTGGAACGCACCATCGCCGAATCCAGCAAATCCATCCTCTTCGTGAGCCACGACCGCGAGCTCATCGCGAACGCGGCGACCCGCATCGTCACCCTCGAACCCGGCGTCAACGGCGCGACCGCCTGGGTGCACGGCGGCGGCCTAGCGACCTACCAGCAGGCCCGCGAGGACCGCAATGCCCGGCTGGACGAACTCCGCCGCCGCTGGGACGAAGACCGCGCCAAACTCCGCGCCCTGGTGCTGCGCCTGCGCGAGAAGGCCAAGTTCAACGACGGCGTCGCCGCCCGCTACCACGCCGCCCAGACCCGCATGGCCAAATTCGAGGAAGCAGGCCCGCCCGAGGCAATCCCCTTGCGCCAGAACGTCTCCGTGCGCCTGGCCGGCGGCCGCACCGGCAAACGCGCCCTCGTGTGCCGGGAACTCGGCCTGACCGGCCTGATGAAACCCTTCGACACCGAAATCTGGTACGGCGACCGCGTAGCCGTCCTCGGCTCCAACGGCTCCGGAAAATCCCACTTCCTGCGCCTGCTCGCCGGAGGCGGCACCGACCCGGACACCGAACACCAGCCGATCCAGGCCCTCAACCTCACCGAGGTCCCGCACACCGGCACCGCCACCCTCGGCGCCCGAGTCCGCCCCGGCTATTTCGCCCAAACCCATTCCCGCCCCGACCTTTCCGGCCGAACCCTGCTGGAAATCCTCCACCTGGGCGACGAACACCGTGAAGGCCGAGGCCGCGAAGCCGCCACCCGAGTCCTCGACCGCTACGAACTGGCCCGCGCCGCCGAACAGCGCTACGACGACCTCTCCGGCGGCCAACAGGCCCGCCTCCAAATCCTCCTACTCGAACTCTCCGGCGTCACAATGCTTCTCCTCGACGAGCCCACCGACAACCTCGACCTCCACTCCGCCGAAGCCCTGGAACACGGCATCTCCACCTTCGAAGGCACAGTCATCTCCGTAACCCACGACCGCTGGTTCGCCCGCAACTTCGACCGCTTCCTCGTCTTCGGCACCGACGGCACCGTCTACGAAAGCAACACCCCGGTCTGGGACGAACCCCGAGTCCAGCGCACCCGCTGACCGCACCCCGGATACACCGAAGGCAGTGGAGCTGCCGGGAATCGAACCCGGGTCCTCCGCCGCAATGATGCAGGCCCTCTCCCCGAGATGTCGGGGAGAGGGCCTGCATCGTGGTCCTGGACCAGCGCGCCGCTATGGGACCAGCAGCATGACCAGGAAACTGTTCACTTTGTCGATGACGTCACCGATGAAGTGCGGGATCACACGGTCCTCCTTCGCAATTGATGAGAGTTGTGCTGATCCGATATTCGGTGCGATGCCAGAAAAGGATGGCCGGTCGGTACGCAGCTCGCTGAAGACGAACGAAACGACGAAGGCCCGGTCCTGGTGGACCGGGCCTTCGTGTCAGTGGAGCTGCCGGGAATTGAACCCGGGTCCTCCGCCGCATCTTCAGGGCTTCTCCGTGTGCAGTTCGCTATGCCTCTGCTTGGATCTCTCGGTCACGCGAACAAGCCGAGATGACGATCCCAGCCGCTGTTAGGTGTCCAGTCCGTCGCCGCGGCCGCGACGGACTGTAGAGCCCACTAGCTGATGCCAGGGACCGGGTCGTGGGCGAACCCGGGCTGACAGACACGCTTCGTTGCTTAGGCAGCGAGAGCGTAGTCGCGCTGATGAGAATCGGCGCTTATAGGGTTACAGCGACGCTTATACGGTGGTCTCCTGCCTGCACCGACACGCTTCCCCTGAATCAACGTACGCAGTCGAAACCGTTCAGCCCCGAGCACTTTCATCGATTCAGATGAATCACCCGGCTCGCACCGGGCAACCCATACTAACACCGGTCAAACGCCGGATCATCCCATTAACCGCGCATGCCCTTGATACGGCGACCGAGCTCGCGGGTGATCTCGCGCTCGGTGGTGCGTCGGGCCAGGTCCTGGCGCTTGTCGTAGTCCTGCTTGCCCTTGGCCAGCGCCAGTTCGACCTTGACCTTGCCGTCCGAGAAGTACATGGACAGCGGCACGAGAGTCAGGCTCGACTCCTTGGTCTTGCCGGTGAGCTTGTCGATCTCGCGCCGGTGCAGCAGCAGTTTGCGGGTGCGACGCGGGGCGTGATTGGTCCAGGTGCCGTGGCCGTACTCGGGAACGTGCAGGCCACGCAGCCAGACCTCGCCGTCGTCGATGGTGGCGTAGGCGTCGACCAGCGACGCCTTGCCTTCGCGCAGGCTCTTCACCTCGGTGCCCACCAGCGCGATCCCGGCCTCGTAGGTGTCCAGGATCGAGTACAGGTGCCGCGCCTTGCGGTTCGTGGCGATGACCTTGCGGCCCTTTTCTTTCATTGGGACCCTGCCTTCATAACGGTCAACATTAATGGGCGGGGACAAGCGAATATTCCGCGACCACGCGGGGCATCTCCGGAATCGGTCAGTGCAGGACCTTCAGTCCCACCACGCACACGACGATGCCGCCGAGGAACACGAGCTTCAGCGCGCTGACGGATTCACCGCCGGTGGCCATGGCGTAGGCGACGGTCAGCACCGCGCCGATGCCGACCCACACCGCGTACGCGGTGCCGACGGGCAGGCCGCGCATGGCATAGGAGAGTCCGCCCATGCTGGCCGCGAGCGCGACGGCGAAGACAGCGGTCGGGACGAGCTTGGAGAAACCTTCGGATTTGTCGAGCGCGGTGGCCCAAACGGCTTCGAGAACACCGCTGACCACGAGAACCAGCCAATACATGACAGCCTCCACAGAGTCCGTCTTGTCGCTCGCCGGGTACGGCTCCCTCGTCCGGGGTTCCGTCGAGGAACCACTTCCACCATCGCAAATACCCGGTTACTCGGGCAAACCGCCCGGCGGTGATATTGGCCTCCACCGGGCGGCGGCGCGTCAGTTCGCGGCGTTCAAGCGGTCGGCGACCCAGGCGATGGCGGCCGGGGAGCCGGCGGATTCGGCGGTGACGTGCTCGGTGCCCGGGTACTCGACATAGGTGATGTCGACGCCGCGACCGCGGTAATCGGCCACCAGGTCGCGGGCGCGCTCGGTGACCGCGATCTGATCATGGTCGGCCATGAAGAGGTACACCGGCGCGTTCGGAGTGCCGTAGCGACCGGCCTTCAAAGTGTCCAGCACGGCCGCGACCTCGGGCTCGCCGAGCGGCCACATACCGTCGACGGTCTTGGACTGCATGGGCGTGAACGGGTAGCTCGCCAGGATCTGGGTCTGGCACATGCCCGAGAGCGCGGGCTCCAGACCCGGATCGGTGAACATGGCCGGGATGTTCAGTTCGGGGTAGGCGCGGGCCAGACCGTAGGCCGAGGAGAAGTTGATGCCGCCGAACGGGCCGCCGTTCATGATCTCGGCGGACTTGCCCATATCGGCCGGCAGGCCACCGGCGGCCGAGCCGACGATGCGCAGTTCGGGCGCGTAGTCCGCGGCGAGTTCGGCGGCGAACTCGGTGCCGCGCGCACCGCCGGAGTAGCCGAACAGGGCCACCGGAGTGTTCGCGCCGTCCAGTCCGGCGGGCTCGAAGTTCAGGGCGGCGCGAATGCCGTCGAGGGTGTTGCGACCTTCGACATAGCCTGCGGCGAACTGGTTTTCGGGGCCGAGGTAGTCGGGGACGACGACGGTGAAGCCGTGGTCGAGGAAGGTGGCGAGGTTGCCGTTCTCCGCGATCATGCCGGTGCTCGCCAGGTAGGGCACGCCGGCGCGCAGCTGATAGGACGGATTGCAGCGGGTGTCGAGGGCGTCGATCCAGGGCTGGAAGGACACCAGCTTCGGCGCGCCGGTCTGCCCGCTCGGCCGGATGACCGTGGCCATGGTCGTCCATGACTTGCCCTTGGTGTCCTGGCTGACGTACTTGACCTGCCACGCCGTCACCGGCGCCTGCGTGGAGACGCCGGTGAGCGTGATGGGTCGGCTGTCGACGATCTGACCCATGCGCGCGCCACGCAGCGATTCGGGTTGCGTGTAGAACGGATCCTGCCCCGGCAGCGGCGGTGTTCCGGGATCGGCGTGGCCCTGCGGCATGGAGGTGAGCCCGGCCGCGATCGCGACCGCGGCAATCATGGAGCGAATCATCCGACGTGACATGGAGTCCGACCTTATGGGTGGTCCAGCCGGTTTCACAGTCAGAACACGGACATTTGCGACATTTGCCATGGTGTCGCTGCTCATGCCGATTCGGCGCGCCGAGCGACTGTTGCCGACGCGACAGTATCCCTTGCGCACCAGCGCATTCGGCATCACACAACGAAGAAGCCCCCCAACCGAATCGGTTGAGGGGCTTCACAGTAGTCCCGACGGGATTTGAACCCGCGCTACCGCCTTGAGAGGGCGGCGTCCTAGGCCGCTAGACGACGGGACCAGGTCGCTCGCTGCGATCCGTGGACCGCGGCAGCCCCGAAAGCTTAACGTGCCAACCGTCCAGCAACCAAATCCGCTGCTGACAGGCCCGCGGAGATCACTTCGAGCCGCACGGCTGCCTCGGACACCTATTCGGGGCCACCCACGCGCCCGCGGCCCAGCTCACCTCACGCGTAGTCCGGCGGCAGCTCATCGAAGTCCGGCGGAGCCTCGTCCGGCCACGGGATCTCATCGGCCGCGGATGCTCCGCCACTCCAGCCGGTGGGCCGAGCGGGTGCGGCATTCGCGCGCACGCCGCCACCACGCGAAGCCGGTCCGGCCGAATCGATTTCGCGTACCGAGCCCGCACCCGAACCGCCGCCCGCCGCACCGCGCGCGACCGGCCGGGCAGCCGGATCGGCCGCGGCATCGAAACGAGAGCTTGTCCCCGTGCGGGTGGGCGTGCGCGCTCCCGCCCCGCTCTCGGCGCGCATCGAACTCGCCGCACGGGGGGCCGCGCCGGCCGATCCCACGCCGTCCGAGCTCTTTACCGTTGCGCCGGAGGGGGGTTGCGCCGCCGGTGAACCGCCCGCGCCCGCGACGACCTCCAGGACGCCCTCGCCGTACTTGGCGCGCTTGTTCTCGCCGATGCCGGAGATGCCGCCGAGGTCGGCGAGCGAGGCCGGTTTGCGGGCGGCGATTTCGCGGAGGGTGGCGTCGTGGAAGATGACGTAGGCGGGGACGCCCTGTTCCTTGGCGGTGGCGGCGCGCCAGGCGCGGAGCTTTTCGAAGAGGTCGGCGTCGGCGGGGGTGAGGTCCGCGGCGGCGAGGCGGGATGCCTTGGCGGGCTTGGGGGTTCGGGCCGCCTTGGCGCGTTCGGCTTCGCGGCGGAGTTTGACCTGGCGGCCGTCGAAGAGGACCTCGTTGGAGGATTCGGTGAGGGTGAGGACGCCGTAGTCGCCGTGCACGGCCAGCAGGCCCTGGGCCAGAAGCTGGCGGACCACGCCGCGCCATTCGATGTCGCGGAGTTCGGTGCCGACGCCGAAGGTTTTCAGCTCGTGGTGGGAGTGCTGCTCCACCTTGGGGTTTCGCTTGCCGATCAAGATGTCGACGATGTGGCCCGCACCGAAGCTCTGGCCGCGTTCGCGTTTCAGGCGCAGCACGGTGGACAGCAACTTCTGCGCCGCGACGGTGCCGTCCCAGGATTCGGGGGCATTGAGGCAGGTGTCGCAGTTGCCGCAGGCCGTGCCGTTCTGACCGAAGTAGGCGAGCAGCTGGGTGCGCCGGCATTCGACGGTTTCGCACAGCGCCAGCATGGCGTCCAGATGCAGCTGCAACTGCCGGCGGTGCATGGCGTCACCGTCGGAGTTGTCGATCATTTTGCGTTGCTGCACAACGTCGCTCAGGCCGTAGACCATCCAGGCCGTGGAGGATTGGCCGTCACGCCCGGCGCGGCCGGTCTCCTGGTAGTACCCCTCGACCGATTTGGGCAGATCCAGATGGGCGACGAAACGCACATCCGGTTTGTCGATACCCATGCCGAAGGCGATGGTGGCGACCACCACGAGGCCGTCCTCGCGCAAAAAACGCGCCTGGTTCTCCGCGCGGGTGCGATTGTCCAGCCCGGCGTGATACGGCACGGCCGCAACGCCATTGGCGCTCAGGAACGCGGCGGTCTTCTCCACCGAATTGCGCGACAGGCAGTAGACGATGCCCGCGTCCCCGGCATGCTCGTTGCGGATGAACGCCAGCAGCTGATGCTCGGGCCGGTTCTTGGCCTCGATCCGGTACTGGATATTGGGCCGGTCGAAGCTGGCCACGAAGTGTTTGGCCTGCGTGAGATCCAGCCGCTCGGCGATCTCCTTGCGGGTCGCCGCGGTGGCCGTGGCCGTCAGCGCGATGCGCGGCACGTCCGGCCAGCGTTCGTGCAGCACGGACAGGGCCAGGTAATCGGGCCGGAAGTCGTGGCCCCACTGCGATACACAGTGCGCCTCGTCGATGGCGAACAGCGCGATCTTGCCGCGATCCAGCAGCTGCGCGGTGGACTCCAGCCGCAACCGTTCCGGCGCGAGGTAGAGCAGATCCAGCTCGCCGGCCGCGAATTGCGCCTCCACCGTGCGCCGTTCGTCCGGGAACTGGGTCGAGTTCAGGAATCCGGCCCGCACACCGAGCGCGTTCAGCGCGTCCACCTGGTCCTGCATGAGCGCGATGAGCGGCGAGATCACCACACCCACGCCGGGCCGCACCAGCGACGGAATCTGATAGCACAGCGACTTGCCGCCACCGGTGGGCATGAGCACCAGTGCATCTCCACCGGAGATCACCTGCTCCACGATGTCGCGCTGCGGGCCGCGGAAACTGTCGTAACCGAAGACCCGCCGTAGCACCTCGTGCGCCGCATCGATTCCGCCTCTCGCGGACTCGTTGCCGACAGCTGTCTCGACCTCCGGTGCACTCACGGCCGCAATCCTACGGATACCCGCCGACACCGGCGGCGCGTCGCGCGGCTTCGCACCCCTGCCCACCCCCGGCGTGTCGACTGAACGCCAGAGGTGAACAGGGGCAACCGATTTCACTCGGGCACATAGATCCGCAATGCGACATAGGCCGCGATCGCCGCGAAGACGACACCCACCGGTGTGATGACGAGCGCCACGGTCGCCAGGTCGTCGACCGAGATCTTGGGCAGCACCTGATCATTCGCCAGACTGCCCAGCGCCTTGTTGATCACCAGCGGCCGCGCGATGAACAATCCGACCACCGCGAGCACCGAACCCACCAGCGCGGCGATCACCGCCTCCAGCAGGAACGGCAGCTGTGTGTACCACCGTGTGGCGCCGACCAGTCGCATGATGCCGACCTCGGTCTTGCGCGCGAGCGCCGCCACCTGAACCATATTGGCGATCAACAGGAGTGCGGCCAGCGCCTGCAATGCCGCGAGCCCGAAGGCCGCATTGCGCACGCCCACGAAGAAGCCGACCAGCCGATCCACGATGTCGACGTCGTTGAGCACCTCCCACACGCCGGGTTCCTTCTTGAACTCGTCGTAGATGGCCCGGTACTTGGTGACATCGTTGAGCTTGACCAGCAGCACCGACGGCAGCGCCTCCTTGCTGACCTCCTCGGCCAGCGCCGGCTCGTCCTTGAAGATGCGCTCGCGGACCTCCTTCAGCGAATCCTGGCTGTTGACGAACTGCACGTTCACCACGGCCGGATTCGACTTCAGTTTGGCCATCAGGGTTTTGCACGGATCCTGCGTGCAGTCCATGTCCGTCTGGGTGGCGTCGGGGTCCAGGTACAGCCGAACGGACACGCGCTCTTCGTAATACGTCTGGATCTTGTCGGCCAGCCGCACCATGAGCAGCCCGCCGCCGAGCATGGTCAGCGATACGGCGGTCGTGAGGATCATGGCCAGGGTCATGGTCACATTGCGGCGCAGACCGGTGAAGATCTCGCCGAAGAGGAATCCCGCGCGCATTACCGGCCCACCCCGTAGACGCCCATCTCCTCGTCGCGCACCACGCGGCCGCGATCGAGTTCGATCACGCGCCGGCGCATGGCGTCGACGATGGTGTTGTCGTGGGTGGCCATGACCACCGTGGTTCCGGTGCGGTTCACGCGTTCCAGCAACGTCATGATGTCCTGACTGGTATCCGGGTCGAGGTTGCCGGTGGGCTCGTCGGCGAGCAGCACCAGCGGCCGGTTCACGAAGGCGCGGGCCAGCGCCACGCGCTGCTGTTCACCGCCGGACAGTTCGCCGGGCAGCCGGTCGGCCTTGCCGGCGAGCCCGACCATGTCGAGCGCCTCCGGGACCGCGCGGTCGATGAATGCCCGCGATTTGCCGATCACCTCCAGCGCGAAGGCGACGTTCTGTTCGACGGTCTTCTGCTGCAGCAGCCGGAAGTCCTGGAAGACGCAGCCGATGCGCTGGCGCAGCTTGGGCACCCTGTGCCCCGGCAGCTTGTCGACCCGGAAGTCGGAGACCCAGACCTCACCCGCGCTCGGCTTCTCTCCCTTGAGCAGCAGCTGCATGAATGTCGACTTCCCGGACCCGGAAGGCCCGATGATGAAGACGAATTCGCCTTTGCCGATCTCCACGGAGACGTTGTCCAGGGCGGGTCTCGTCGAGGTCTTGTACGACTTGGTGACGTTCCGCAGACTGATCACGAGTTGCCAGTGTAACGGTTTGGTCTCGCCGCGCCCGCGCGCCGCGCAGGGGACTTGTCAACGTTGCTGAGGGTTTTCCTCATCCGGTAGGTAGTTGCTGAGCATGGTGTTCATGATGGGCGAATAGCCCGTTGTCTGAGGGGTTTCGGGCTTGACGAACAGGTACAGCACGAACGTGGCGACCCATACGGTGAGCAGGATCGCCGTGGACCTACGTGTTTTCACTTATACCCTCCCGGCGGAGCGCTGCGGCGACTCGCACGCGCAGCTCACGCCCGACTTCGAACTGTTTGCCCGGCAGCGTCCGGGCCACCATCTTGATGTTCATCTGGTTGACGGTGAGATCTTCGACACCCATGACGGTGGGCTCGTCCAGCAGTAGCGACTTCAGCTTGCGATCCGCGAATGCCTTGGCGCCCACATCGTGCAGGATCTCGTTGACCTTGTTGATGTCAGCCGTCGCCGGCACGGGGACATCGATGGCCGCGCGTGCCCAATCCTTCGACAGATTAATGACTTTCACGATCTGACCGTTCGGTACCGTGATGACTTCGCCATCAGCGCTACGCAGAGTCGTGATGCGCAACGTGACGTCCTCGACCGTACCTTCAGCGTCATTGGCAGATCCAGTGACGGCGATGCGCACGACATCGCCGTAGCCGTACTGCCTTTCGGTGATCAGGAAGAATCCGGCCAGAAGGTCCTGCACAATGCGCTGCGCGCCGAAACCGAGCGCGGCGCCCAGAACGGCCGCGGGCGCAATCAGGCCACCGAGCTCAAATCCCAAGCGCTTCAACACTTCCAGACCGACCAGGAAGTACGTGATGGAGAGCACCACCCACGTGATCACCTGAGCCAGCGCGTGCCGATGCTTGGCCGCCTCCGACCGCACCAGCGAGTCACTGGAGCGGAAGCCGGCGTCGATCTTGCGCGTAATCCGGTCTCGCACAAAGGTTACGGCGCGACTGAACAGCATCACGCCGACGATCAGCAGAACGATCTCGAGACCACTCGACCGGATCCAGTTGGTGAAATCGGCTCCGGTGCTTGCGGCGAGATACGAATTCATCCTGATTTACCCCTGGGTTGTCTGCTGCTCCCGCATACGCCAGCGGATGCCGCTCTCGATGAAACCATCAATGTCGCCGTCGAGCACGGCCGAAGGGTTGTTCACCTCGTAGGCCGTGCGCAGATCCTTGACCATCTGATACGGGTGCAGGACGTACGAGCGCATCTGGTTGCCCCACGACGCGCCCTCGGTGGTCTTGAGGGCGTCCATCTGGGCGCGCTCCTCCTGCCGCTTGCGCTCGAGCAGCTTGGCCTGCAGCACGCGCATGGCCGAAATCTTGTTCTGGAGTTGGGATTTCTCGTTCTGGCAGGTGACGACGATGCCGGTCGGAATGTGCGTCAGGCGCACCGCGGAGTCGGTGGTGTTGACCGACTGGCCACCCGGACCCGAGGAGCGGTACACGTCGACGCGCACCTCGTTCTCGTTGATGTCGATGTGGTCGGTGGTCTCGACCACGGGCAGCACCTCGACCTCCGCGAAGGAGGTCTGGCGGCGGCCCTGATTGTCGAACGGGCTGATGCGCACGAGACGGTGCGTGCCCATCTCGACCGACAGCGTGCCGTAGGCGTACGGCGACTTCACCGCGAAGGTCGCCGACTTGATGCCGGCCTCTTCCGCGTAGGAGGTGTCGTAGATCTCGACGGGGTACTTGTGCCGCTCGGCCCAGCGCACGTACATGCGCATGAGCATCTGCGCCCAGTCCGCCGCGTCCACGCCGCCCGCGCCGGAGCGGATATTGACCAGCGCCTCACGCTTGTCGTATTCGCCCGACAGCAGGGTGCGGACCTCCATGGCCTCCACGTCGCTGTGCAGCGTGGCGCGCTCGGCGTCGGCATCGGCGAGCGCGGCCGTGCGGTCCTCGCCCTCCTCCGCTTCGGCGAGCTCGTACAGCACCGGCAGATCTTCCAGCCGCTGCCGCAGGTCGCGGACGCGACGCAGTTCACTCTGCGCATGCGACAACTCACTGGTGACGCTCTGCGCGTGCTCTTGGTTGTTCCAGAGTTCCGGATCGGCCGCCTGCTGCTCGAGCTCGTCGATACGACGAGCGAGCTCTTCGATGTCGAGCACCGACTCGATGGTCTTCAGAGTGGTGTCGAGCTCGGCAAGATCGGCTGATACGTCAGGATGCACGATGGTCAAGGCTACCGTTCCTCGGTTTGGTGATGAAACACAGATGACTGGGCGCGGCGAAGCGTCAAGTAGGACCTGTGTGACGACCGGTGCACGACACCGGAGGAACGGAATCGGGGGCGAGCGCTCTTCAGGCGTGCTCGAACACACCACTCTTATGGGACTGGGCCGGATGGCCGTTCGCATAACCGTTCATGATCGCGAGGGTACGCCTCCAATCGGCTTCCACGCCAACGAGATCAGCCTCACCCGATGGCGCGCAGACCGCCCGGGCGGCGGCCGAGCAGACCGTCGAGCGCGGCCGCCGTGGCCTCGTCGGCCGGGAGGTAGACCATGATGTGCTGGTCATCGTCGGCGGACAGGTCCAGGCGCTCGTAGCCCAGCCGCAGCTCCCCCGCTTCCGGATGCGCGAGCCGGTCGACCCCGGACGATCCGATGAATCCCGGGATGGACAGCACGCGATCGGTGAAGGCCAGCCCGGCGGTGACCGCGAGTTCGTCGGCCAGCGCCGCGACCGCCGCGTCGGTTCGGAAGGGCCCGGATTTCAGCGCCGCGACCACCTGATCGGCCATATGGTCCCAGTCCGCGAAGACGGTGCGGGCCCGCTCATCGGTGAAGACGAACCGCGCGAAATTGGCCGGCAGCCCGGCATCGAGCAACCCCACCGGAGCCATCACCCGCTCATAACCCTCGGTGCAGGCCAAGACCTCGTGCAGCCGATTGAACACCGCCGCCGGCGCGGGCCCGAGCCGATCCAGCACCGCCCGAACCGCCGGTCGCACTTCACGATTCGGCTGCGCACCACCCATGCAGTGGAATCCGGTACCGGTCTTCTGCAATTGATACAGGTGAATGCGCTCACTCGAACTGAGCCGCAACGCATCCCCGAGCGACGACAGCACCTCCGCCGAAGGATGCCGATCCCGCCCCTGCTCCAGCCGCGTCAAATACTCCACACTCACCCCGGCGAGCATGGCCAACTCCGACCGCCGCAGTCCGGGAGTCCGCCGCCGCGGCCCGGTCGGCAACCCCACCGCCGCAGGCGTCACCGCTTCCCGCCGCGTCCGCAGAAACAGCCCCAACTCGTTGTCACTCACCATTCGAACGTAACAGCGGCCGACCGCCCGAGAGTGGCCCTGTCACTACCACTCTGCGCGAGAAACTCGTCCTGCTCGGCGGTCTCGAGCTGCGGATCTGGTTTACCCTCAGGACGAACTTCGAGGGGAGAGCTTCATGTTTCGGATGGGGATGATCGCGTTGGCGATCCCGGCGCTGATCGCTGCGGGAGCCGGAACGGCGCAGGCGTCCGGGGATCTGTACGGGGCGATAGCCGAGCACAGCGACAACGGGATCCACGGTGCGTCCGGATTCGGTGTGGCGGTGGACTATCCGACGCAGGAGGCGGCGAATCAGGCCGCGATCGAGGCCTGCCAGCAGCGCAATTCACGGTGCACCGTCGTGTTGTCCATTCAGAACGAGTGCGGCGCGGCGGTGCAGGGGCTGATACAGGGCAATATCCTCGTCAACAACGAGGTCAGGCCGATCTATTGGTTCGGCAAGGGACCGACCGCTACCGCCGCGCAGCAGAGCGCACTGGACGGAGCGAACCGAATTCTCACGAACAATCCGGTAATGAATGCCGGTTCGGGTCAGATCGTGCAGGCGCCGACGGTACTCGACACAATCTGCACCTCGAACGCCGGATAGCACCAATCCTCGCCTGCCACTACGACTCTCGTGTGGGAGTTTGTCACCGTTCGACGGTAGTGTTACCCGCGCTGCTACGGGGAGGGAATTGGGGGTCGGGGTGTTTTCAAACCAGTTCGTTGCCTGCCCGTGTGCCGCATCGAACAATCACATGAGAGAAAGAAACACCCTCCCCATGCGTAAATTCGCAGCCGCATCGCTGATTGCCATCATCCCGCTCCTCGGGATGGGTGCGGCGAACGCCGGTCCCTTCGACACCGGCTCCTCCGGCTCCGGCCAGGCCCGCACCCAGAACGAGCGCACCTTCCTGCAGCAGGCGCGCGACGACGGCTACACCGTCGACAGCGAAAACGACCTGCTCACCGAGGGGTACGCCGCCTGCGGCGTGCTCCGCAACGGCGGCACCATGGTCGACGCGGCCGTCACCCTGCACGATCGCGGCCTCACCGAGGACGCCTCCATCGACCTGACGGTCGACGCGGCCTACTACCTGTGCCCCGAGTTCAAGAACGCCCCCATCAGCTGATCCCACCAGTGGGAAACCCTCGATTATCTGAGGGTTTCCCACACTCGAAATGCCTTCCGCAATCGAACTCCGACCTCACACCGACTCGGCATCATGATTGGCATGCGCAAGCAGATCACCGTTCGCCCTCCGTGTGAGCCGGTCGATGACGAGGACCAGGACCTCGACGAATTCCTTTCCGCTGCGATCGAATCCGTGTGGAGTGAGGACTGAGGTAGGTCTCGCGGCTACCGAGGGCCTTGCCATCGCGGGCTCCCAGCGCTGCTCAGGGTGGCCCTGTCACTACCACTCTCAGCGTGGTCTCCCTAGCGATTCGGGCGGGCGGCAGAGTCGGTTCCAGCGGCCGAACGGCCGGGTGGAACTCTCGAAGGAGACGGCAATGAGCAGTAGGACTCTGCGGCTGGCAGTGATCATCGGAAGTGTGCGGGAGGGGCGGTTCGGACCAACCGTGGCGAGCTGGTTCGCCGGCGAGGCACGCAAGCACGGCGGGTTCGAGGTGGATGTGATCGATCTGGCGGATTACACGGTGCCGGTGCCGTTGCCGGCGGTGCCGTTGCTCATGGAGCCGAATCCGGAGCGGCACGAGAGCATGGGGGATTTGACCCGGCGGGTGGCGGCGGCCGATGCGGTTGTCATCGTGACGCCGGATATCAATCGGAGTTACCCGGCTTCGTTGAAGAGCGCTATCGACTGGCATTGGGACGAATGGGATCGCAAGGTGGTCGGGTTCGTGGGGTACAGCGGGAAGAGCGGGGGGATGTTCGCCATCGAGCATCTGCGGCAGATCTTCGCGGAGATGAATGCGCACGCGGTGCGGGATTATGTGTCGCTGCCGAAGTATTACCAGCTGTTCGGGGCGGATGGGACGCTGCTGGAGCCCGCGGACTTCGAGTATGCGGCCAAGTCGATGCTGGATCAGATGCACTGGTGGGCGAGGGCGGTGGCCGGGGCGCGCGAATTGTCCGCTTCGGCGTGATGCGGGAAGTTTGCGGCCGACGCGCGACGGTCACATTCAGGCACTAACGTGTCCCCGGTGACCGTCTACTCCGATGACCTCGCCCTGGCCCTGCGACTGGCCGATGCCGCCGACGCCATTACGCGTGAGCGGTTCGGCGCACTCGATCTGAAGGTGGATGCCAAGCCGGATCTGACGCCGGTGTCGGATGCGGATCTGGCCGTGGAGCGGGCGCTGCGGGAGATCCTGACCGCGGAGCGGCCGGGTGATCTGGTGCTCGGTGAGGAGTTCGGCGGGGATGCCGAGTTCAGCGGACGGCAGTGGGTGATCGATCCCATCGACGGCACCAAGAATTTCGTGCGCGGGGTGCCGGTGTGGGCGTCGCTCATCTCGCTGCTGGTCGACGGGGTTCCGGTGGTTGGCGTGGTGAGCGCTCCGGCGCTGTCCCGGCGCTGGTGGGCGGCTTCCGGCGCGGGCGCCTGGTCGACCTTCGAAAAGGGTGAGCCCAAAGCGATTTCGGTGTCGGCGGTGGCGGAGCTGGGGGCCTCCAGTCTGGCGATCTCCAGCCTGTCCGGGTGGCGGGCGCTGGGCCGGCGGGAGAAGCTGCTCGTGCTCACCGACGAGGTGTGGCGGGTGCGCGGGTACGGCGACTTCTTCGGCTACTGCCTGCTGGCGGAGGGCGCGGTCGACATTTGCACCGAACCCGAACTGTCCCTGTGGGATATGGCCGCGCTCGACATTCTCATCCGGGAGGCGGGCGGCACGTTCACCTCGCTCGACGGCAACCCCGGACCGCACGGCGGCAGTGCCGTCGCCACCAACGGGCATCTGCAGGATCAGGTGCTGGCGGCGCTGGCGGCCTGACACCGGGCCGCGTTCACCCGAAACGCCTGAGGCTGGGCCACATTTCGGCCCAGCCCGCGCGGGGAGCGCGGCACAGGTAGACGAGTCCGCCCTGTTCCTCGTTGTCGATGCCGAGGCCATTGTCGATGCGGCCGACCTGTTCGATCTGCGGACAGAGCTCCAGCGCCCGATCCACGCCGAAGCCGATGAGCAGGGCGGGGCGGGCGTCTTGCGGTGGGCCCCACCACCAGTAGGAGTTGTGGCCGCTGTGCGGAGTGGGTAGCCGGTGCAGTGCGCCATAGCGTTCGATCGCTCCGGCCTCACCGTAATTCGCGGTCAGGAGTTCGGCATTCGGGCCCGCCCGCATGCGGATCTCGGCGATCTGGTCGACGAACTCCGGCCAGCCGATGGTTTCGCCCGCGTCGTAATTGATTTCGAGCACGGCTGTATCGCGCACCGAAGTGACCGGGATGATCGGCAGGAACAGCGCGGCTCCGGCGACAGCATTGACCGCCGTCACCGATACCACTGCGGCCGTGCGCATTCGGCGGCCTTCGAGCATCGGCTCCACCCCGGCGGCCGCCGCGGCCAGCAGTAGCGGATACATGCCGCCGAGGTAGTACGCCTTGCCGCTCGACACCGTGTACAGCAGCAACAGCACGAGATAGGTGAGCGGAAGGGCACGATACCGTCGCTGCCGCCACAGCCACCAGAGCCCGAATATCCACAGCGGCACCAGGAATGGGCCCATCAGCCCGAATTGCAGCAGTACGAAGGTCAGTGGCGTATCCGAGGTGCCGGAGGATCCGCCCGCGATGGCCCGGCCGAGTTCCCATTGCGGCCAGTCGTTTCGGGCCTGCCACAGCACATACGGCAGCGCGATCACCGCCGCGATACCGACCGCGAGCGGAAAGTATCTGGTGGCGAATATCTTTCGCGGTCCGATGGCCGCCAGCGTCACCGCGAGCACCGCGATCGGCACCGCGGACAGGGCCTTGTTCTGCAGGCTCAGCCCGGCCAGCACGCCGACCCCCAGCCACCAGCGCGGATCGGTCTCGGGCCGCAGCAGCCGCAGTACGAGCAGCACGATGCCGGACCAGAACGCCAGATCGAACACGGTGGTGCCGAGCAGATGCCCGGCGGCCATGAGCAGCGCGGCGGAGGCCACGAACGCGGCCGCCAGCGCCTGTCCGACCCGTCCCGCACCCAGTTCCCGCGCCATGAGCCCCGCGCACACCACGACGGCGACGGCCGCGAGGATGGCCGGAATCCGCAGCAGCACCAGCGATTGCGAGTCGATGACCGAGATCCCCCGTGCGATCAACGGCACCAGCGGCGGTTGATCCGCGTACCCCCAGTCCGGATGCCGCCCCGCCGCGAGGAAATACAGTTCGTCCCGGTGGTATCCGTACCGGTTCGACACCGTCAGCAGTACCGCCGCGAAAACCCCCGCTACCCAGTACATTCCGTCACAGTGACAGATTTCGGTGAACGGCGGGTGGTTTCTCCCCCACTGGTGTATCCGGCGCGGGTCTGCGGACCCCGGCGCCGGTGTCGTTCTATCTGAGGGCCGAGCCCGAATTGCCGACGCGGACCGAGCCGAAGTCGAGGAACGGGCCGTCCTTGCTGCTCGAGCCGACGTTCACGGAGCCGAGGCCGACGGAGGTTTCCGCTTCCCCCGGCGAGCTGTTGCCGGAGCCGGTTTCCATGCCGGCTTCGGTTTCGGACTGGGTGCCGGAGCCGCTACCGGCGACGGTTTCCAGGGGGATGCCTTCGGCCGAACTCGGTCCGGCCGTGAGGCACAGGGCGATCGCGATCGCGCCGGTCGTACCCACCAGCGTTCTCATATGACAGGGCCTTCCTTATGGGGGACATTGGTGCGCGCCACGGTAGCCCACTCGCCACCCGTTTGAAGGATGTTTGTTTCACTATTTCCCGACAACTCCGCCCGCCTTCGCAAACCACCGCCTCCACCTGCCGATTCGACAACCCTCGACGGTTGTTCTTACTCTGGAGTAAGATAGTCTTACTCAGGAGTAAGATTGCTGGGCAGGATCACCCTCCACTCTCAAGAAAACTGGTGATTATGAGCACTCGAGACACCGCAAAGAAGCGACGTCCGGATACTTCCGCTGTTGGCCTGAACCCGGTCAAGCGCGACTGGATGGGCACGGCGATGCGGGTCATGACGACCATCACGGGGTCGGAACTCGCGGAGAAGTACAACCTGCGCAAGCCCATCGAGCGGCTTACGTACGAGGGCACGAAGACCGGTTTCCGCACGCTCGGCGCCGCCACCCGCGCGTTCGAGAAGGTCTCCGGTGGTGGAGCGCCGAAGCGGCTGCCCGCCAACGAGTCCCGTAAGAAGGACTACTTCGACCTGACTCCGACCGACGAGCAGCAGATGATCGTCGAGACGGTCCGCGAGTTCGCCGGTGAGATCCTGCGCCCGGCCGCCTACGACGCCGACAATGCCGCCAAGGCTCCGCGTGATCTGCTGGAGCGCGCGGCCGAGCTCGGCATCACCCTGATCAATGTGCCGGAGGAGCTCGAGGGTGCCGCCTCCGAGCGCGGCGCGGTCACCAACTCGCTGGTCGCCGAGGCGCTGGCGCACGGCGACATGGGCCTGGCGCTGCCGATCCTGGCGCCGAGCGGTGTCGCGGTCGCGCTGTCGCAGTGGGGCACCGACGCGCAGCAGAAGACCTACCTGGGCGCCTACACCGGCGAGAACGTGCCGCAGTCGGCGGTCGTCATCGCCGAGCCGCAGGCGCTGTTCGATCCGTTCGCGCTGAAGACCAAGGCCACTCGTTCGCCGTCGGGCTACCGCCTCAATGGCGTGAAGAGCCTGGTTCCGGCCGCCGGTGACGCCGAGCTGTTCATCGTCGCCGCCGAGCTGGATGGTCGTCCGGCGTTCTTCATCGTCGAGGCCGACACCGAAGGTGTTGTGATCGAGGCGGATCCGTCGATGGGTCTGCGGGCCGCCGGTCTGGGCCGCCTGCTGCTGAACAATGTCGCGGTCTCCACCAACGCGATCCTGGGCGATGCCGAGGTCGCGCAGCGCGCCGAGGATTACGCCGACGCCGTGCGGCTGGCCCGCCTGGGCTGGGCGTCGCTGGCGGTCGGCACCGGTCAGGCCGTGCTGGACTACGTGATTCCGTATGTGAAGGAGCGCGAGGCGTTCGGCGAGCCGATCGCGCATCGTCAGGCGGTCGCCTTCATGGTCGCCAATATGGCCATCGAGCTGGATGGTCTTCGTCTCGTGACTCTGCGGGGTGCGTCACGCGCGGAGCAGGGGCTGTCGTTCGCTCGCGAGGCGGCGCTGGCCAAGAAGCTGGCCACCGACAAGGGCATGCAGATCGGTCTCGACGGCGTGCAGCTGCTGGGTGGCCACGGCTTCACCAAGGAGCACCCGGTCGAGCGCTGGTACCGCGATCTCCGCGCCGTCGGCGTCGCCGAAGGCATCGTCCTCATCTAGCCCGCCTCGTCCCCGCCGCCACCCTTGTATCGAGCCGCTACGCGGCGCTGGACGAATCCTCAACGGAGAGACCACTCATGATCAATCTCGAACTCCCCAAGAAGCTGCGGGCCAGCGCCAACCAGGCCCACCAGGTCGCCGCCGAGATCTTCCGCCCGGCGTCGCGCAAGTACGACCTCGCCGAGCACGAGTACCCGGTCGAGCTGGACACCATGGCCGCCATGGTCGAGGGCCTGTCCGACTCGGGCACCGAGCAGGTTTCCGGCGCCACCGGTGGCCGTCAGGTCGAGGGTGAGGGCGACGCCCACGCCACCGAGCTGCTCGGAAACACCAACGGCGGCAATATGTCCGCGCTGATGAACGCGCTGGAGACCTCGTGGGGCGACGTCGGCCTCATGCTGTCGATCCCCTACCAGGGTCTGGGCAACGCCGCCATCGCCGCGGTCGCCACCGACGAGCAGCTGAAGCGTTTCGGCAAGGTGTGGGCCGCCATGGCCATCACCGAACCGTCCTTCGGTTCCGACTCGGCCGCCGTCACCGCCACCGCCACCCTCGACGGTGACGAGTGGGTCCTCAACGGCACCAAGATCTTCGTGACGGCCGGTTCCCGCGCCACCCACATCGTGGTGTGGGCGTCCGTGGACCGCTCGCTGGGTCGCGCGGCCATCAAGTCGTTCGTGGTGCCGCGGGATGCCAAGGGCCTCACCGTGTCCCGCCTCGAGCACAAGCTCGGCATCAAGGCGTCCGACACCGCGGAGATCCGCTTCGAGGACTGCCGGATTCCGAAGGACAACATCCTCGGTTCGCCGGAAGTCAACGTGGAGAAGGGTTTCGCGGGCGTCATGCAGACGTTCGACAACACCCGTCCCCTCGTGGCCGCCATGGCCGTCGGTGTCGGTCGCGCCGCCCTCGAAGAGCTCCGCAAGGTCCTCGAGGACGCGGGCGTCGAGATCAGCTACGACAAGCCGGCCAACAACCAGCACGCCGCCGCCGCCGAATTCCTGCGCATGGAAGCCGATTACGAGTCGGCCTACCTGCTCTCGCTGCGCGCCGCCTGGATGGCCGACAACAAGAAGCCGAACTCCCTCGAGGCGTCCATGTCCAAGGCCAAGGCCGGCCGCATGGGCACCGATGTGACGCTGAAGGCCGTCGAGCTAGCCGGCGCCACCGGCTACTCCCAGCGCACCCTGCTGGAGAAGTGGGGCCGCGACTCGAAGATTCTGGACATCTTCGAGGGCACCCAGCAGATCCAGCAGCTCATCGTGGCCCGCCGCGTCCTGGGGCTGTCCTCGGACAAGCTGAAGTAAGCACTGGCACAACGGAAACCGGCGCGGACCTTTCGAGGTCCGCGCCGGTTCTCGTTCCGGGATTCGTTCTTAAGCGGTCGTTGGGCGTTCCGCAAGGTCGGCCGAACATGATCAACGCCGACAGATAACGATCGAGCCGGGGGCTCGACGCCCGACCGCGAGGAACCCTCATGCGCATCAAGCAGACCATCGGCGCCACCTTGGCCGCTGTCGCCCTCATCACCGGGCTCACGGCCTGCGGCAGTGACAGCGTCTCCGAATCCCCTGCGGCGGAACGGGATCCGCTCGCGGCCATGCAGCCGCTGAGCCCGGCCACGTCCGAGACCGAAATCCTCGGTCCGACCGGCTACCGCGGCCTCGACCTCGGCGCCGACTGGACCGAAGAAACCGCCCGGAACAACGGCAAGCCGCGCGGCATACTCGACGACGGCGGCACCATGGTCGGATGCGCCGGTTTCCGGTTCTGGTCCACCGGCAACGGATATCTCAACGACGGCAAGGTCGTCGCCCTGTTCCCGGACAAGTCGGCGCAGGTCCGAACCCCTGAGGGAATCAAGATCGGCTCCACCGTCGACCAGGTCCGCGACGCCTACCCCACCCTGCGTCTGGGCGTGAACTGGAGTTCCGCCGCCGTCCCCGACCAGCCGGGATTCCACTACGGATTCATGGGAATCACCCAGAGCGGCAAGGGCAGCCAGACCGTGACCGCGCTGCTCCTCTACTCCGATCAGGACACCTGCCACAACTGATCGGTCACCACTGGCAAACCCGTGTCAGCGGACCGTCAGGGCGGTGTCAGTCCCATGTCAGCCAACCCGGCGACAGTGTGTTCATCAAGCCGAACGGCCCGGAACCACAGGGGTTCCGGACCGAACATCACCGCTTCGAAGGAGCACACCATGTCCGCCACCCTCACCGCCCAGGACAACAGCACCCTCCGCACCGCCGCCTACGGCGCGGTCTCCCTCCTCGCCTCCGCCGGCGCCAAGGGCATCTCCCAGGCCTCCATCGCCCTCACCTCCGCCACCGGCCTGTCCGGCCACGTCCTCGCCGCCAAGTCCCGCGACATCCACCTCCCCGGCAAGAACACCGCCGAACTCGCCGACCAGGTCCTCCCGGCCCTCACCGCCGCCATGACCCTGCTGCAGACCCAGGACCCCGCCGAGGCCGACAACTTCCGCACCATCATCACAACCGCCGTGGATGCCGCCCTCTACACCAAGGGCCAGCCCACCCCCGCCGTAACCGCCATGGCCCACAAGATCATCGCGGCCCTCGACGCCGCGTAACCCACCGCGAAAAGCCGGTGTGAGCTCCAGCTCGCACCGGCTTTTCGCGTTCTCCGCCACCATCCTCGCCGCGGCCACCCCCAACGACAGCAACACCGGACGAGGTCTATCGCGTGAAGGTTTCCTCCGGGTGGCAGGTGATCACATCCGCCCGCGCCACAAGCGATCCAGGCACTTGCCCACCCTCGAAATGCTCGACACCGGGCACGATGACGGCTTCTGCATCGAGGAGGGTCACCTGAACTTTCAATCGCGCCAAGGGCGGCCGACCACATGTCGGGTCGTAGACAACAACGCCGGCAAAGTCGTAGCCCAGACGCCTGGCAAGCGCACGGATCTGGGATTCGTCCCAGAGTTGCCCGATCCCGGATACGTCGGTTCGGATATAGCCCAGTGCCGTTGGCCTGTAACGCATCTCGCCCCTCACCGGCAGGAAACATCCACCCGGAAACTCCGCGAGCCTTGTGCGCCAGCCCATCTCGGATCCTCTCGCATCCGACGGAGATCAACACCATAAATAAAGGTAGCTCTATTGAAGAATAGGGCCTAGAGGATGTGGCTACAACCAGCTTTATTCGGCCTATCTGGTGCGTGCGATATGTACAGCTAGCCTTATGGGGAGCGTCGAGACGAAGGCGGAGGTATCAGATGAGCATCACCGGATACCGGGGGCTGGCTGCGCGCCTGCGGGAGGCGATCGAGCGCGGCGAGCACCTTCCCGGCTCTACGCTGCCCAAACAAGACGAGCTGGCCGAACGCTACGGCGTGAACATCAAGACTGTCCGCCAGGCGATCGGATTACTCGAAGCAGAAGGACTCGTGACGCCGATCCGGCGGCGCGGCACTGTCGTTCGCGAACGGCCGCCGATGCGGAGGCTCGGCATCGAGCGGTACTCGAAACAGAAGTGGAAGTACGGAGACACCGTCGCGTTCGCCGCCGACCGCGAAGCATCCGGCCGCTCGTGGAACCGGACCGATCAGACACAGACCGTCGCGTTGGTCGAGGCAGATGCGGAGGTATCGAAAGCCTTTGGGCTGGAAGTCGGTTCGCCCGTGTATGAGCGTGCCCGGACAGTGCGCGATGCCGGCCAACCGACGCATACCCTCACCAGCTACTACCTTCCCCAGCACGTTGCGGGAACGCCTCTCGTAGACGCGGCTCCAGGCCCAGCCGGTCCAGGTGGCGGGTTTGCGGTGCTGACCCTGCAGGGCTACGAACCCGATCACATTTCCGAGTCGCTTTCCGCGCGCATGCCGACGCCGGATGAGATTGCGACCCTCGATCTTCCGGCCGGAGAACCGGTGATGGTCCTCGAACGACGCACCTACACGGCGAACGATGTGCTGATCGAGTTCGCCCGTGGCGTCCACGCGGGATCTCGATTCGCGTGGACTTACGACTTCAAGCTGCCGGAGTGAGGGACCGACTGATGGTGACGCGGTTGCCTGCGGAGTTTCGCGCGGATGTCGAAATCCTATGGGAGTACAACCAGATGCATCACGAGGTGCGGGCGGTTGACGTGGGGATCGGGTTGGGTGGGCACGACATCGGAGTCGCCATCCATGCGGCCGAGCTCTATCACGCGGGGATGCTGCCACTGATAGTTTTCAGCGGGGCGAATGCTCCTACGACGGTGGAGCGGTTTCCGCGCGGAGAGGCTGTGCATTTTCGGGAGCGGGCTCTCGAGCTTGGGGTACCCGCGGATGCGGTGCTGATCGAGCTCCTGGCTACCAACACGGGAGACAACATCGACTTCAGCCGGGCGCTGTTGGAGGGCCTCGGGATTGCGGATTCGATCAAGTCGGTCATGTTGATTTCTCGGCCGTATCAGCAGCGGCGGGGTTATGGGATTTGCCGGAAGCGGTGGCCGGGGGTGGATGTGATTTGCGGGTCGCTTCCGCTCGGGCTCGATGAGTATGTTGCCGGGATCGGGGATGTGGATCGGGTTGTGAACATGTTGGTGGGTGACACCCAGCGGGTGTGGGTGTATCCGGCGAAGGGGTGGGCTGTGGAACAGGTTGTGCCGGAGGAGGTTCGGGCGGCGTACGGGCGCCTGGTCGATGCTGGGTTCACCGGTCGGCTGCTGGCTGAATAGGGTTGTGGCGAGGGCTTTCTCGGTGGCGCGGGGGTGTCAGGGTGGTGTCAGTGCTGTGTCAGGCGGAGCGGCGACAGTGTGTACATCAAGGACAACGGGCCGGAGCCACAACGGAATCGGCCGAGACAAGCACCGCTTCGAAGGAGTACACATCATGTCTGCCACCGTCACTCTCACCGCTCATGACAACAGCACGTTGCGGACCGCTGCGTATGGGGCGGTGTCGCTGATGTCGGCGGCGGGGGCGCCGCACAAGGGGGTTTCGCGGGCTTCCATCGCGTTGACCTCGGCGACCGGGCTGTGCGGGCATGTGCTTGCCGCGAAGTCGCGGGATATTCAGTTGTCCGGCAAGAACACTGCGGAGTTGGCCGAGCAGGTGTTGCCGGCGTTGAGCGCGGCTGTGGCACTGCTGCGGGCTCAGGATCCTGCTGAGGCCGACAACTTCCAGACCATCGTCACGATCGCCGTCGAGTCTGCCGCCTATGCCAAGGGGCAGCCGACCCCTGCGGTTGCCGCGATGGCTCACAAGATCAGCGCCGCCCTCGGGACCGTGTAGGAGTTGAATCAGTGAGGAAAACCGGTGCGAGACTGTGGGTCTCGCACCGGTTTTCGGCGTTCAGGAGCCGGTGACGATGGTTCCGGCGGTGGGGTCCAGGAGGGTGTTGAGGAGTTGGCCGAGGCGTTCGCCCGCCAGGCGGAGCTGGGTTTCGGCTATGGGGAGGAATTGGCGGGTGTAGTCGTCGCCGATGGTGGAGGAGTCGGGGTAGACGCCTGGGGTGAGGGCGATGCGGCAGCTGTATTGGGCCCATTGGACGGGGGCGGTATTCGTTTGTACGGCAGGGAGGTTGGGGGCGGGGAGGGACAGTAGGCGTTCGAGTTCGGCGGCGTCGTTTAGCTGAAGGGTGTCGAGCAGGCCGCTGTCCCAGATCGCGTGCAGGTTGGTGTTCTTGCCGAGGTAGCGGAGTTCGATATTGTTGCCGCCGCGGTCGCGGGCGTAGCCGGCGTGCATGGGCTGGTGGATGTCGCCGGTGAAGTGGACGATGAACTTCAGGGCTTGGCGGCGGACCGAATCCGGCTGGGTGCGGTCGGCGAGGGTGGCGGATTGGGTGCGCAGGGCCTCGATGACATTCGAGCCGTCATTGCCGTTCACCGCCGGGTTGTAAACGCAGTTGTTCTCGGCAATGTTCACGTAATGCCAGGGGGCGGAGCGCTTTCCGAGGTCAGGGTCGGTGGCGCGGATCTCGTCGGCCCAGGTGGAGACGCCTGCGAGGGTGGGGTCGGGCTCGCCGGAAAGGAGGCGGGAGACCTCGGTTCGGGCCGTGGCACTCAGGCGCAGGTCGGCGATGGCGCCCACGGTGTTGTGCCCCTGCGTGCCCCACGCGTTCGCGGACGGGGGAAAGACCAACAGGGTTGCGGCAACCGCACATAGTGCTGCCGTGGCTGCTCTGAGTCGCACGAGTGCGGATCCTTTCATGGTGTGCGGGTCCGGTCCTCATACGAGTGTCTGCGACGGCCATTATGCGCAAGCAAACTCCAGGCGAACTCACCGCGCGGTGGCGGCGGTCACGGATTGCCGGAGAAGAGCTTTCGCATGCCGGTGAACAGCTGAGATGCGCCACCCAGGGACCAGCCGCCGTCGACAGGGATCACCGCGCCGGTGACATAGGAGGCCATAGGCGATGCCAGCCACAGACAGCAGTCGGCGATCTCCTGCGCGACACCGTAACGGCCCAGCGGCACGGAGTCGGTGACGAGACTCTCGAGTTCAGGGGTGGGAGCCAGGCGGGCCATGCCCTCGGTGCCGGATATCGGGCCGGGGGCAATGGCATTCACGCGGATGCCGACGGGACCCCACTCCAGAGCGCAGACACGAGTCACCATGTCGACGCCGGCCTTCGCCGCACAGGCATGAGCCTGAAGTTCCATGGCGATGCTGGATTGGGGCGCGGAGATATTGATGACGGTCGCGCCCGGCTTACGAAGGTGCTCATAGGCCGCACGCAAAACGTGAAAGGTGCCTTTCAGGTCGATATCGACGACGGCGGCGAAAGCGCGCGCGGACATGTCCCGCGCAGTGGCGGGAAAGTTTCCCGCCGCACCGGAGACCAGGACGTCGAACTCGCCCAACTGATCACTGGCAGCCGACATGGCCTCTGCAACCGCGTCGTACTCCCGCACATCTGCGGCGAAACCCACTGCGGGCACCCGGTATTCGGCGAGAGTGGCAACGGCCGCCTCGACCTTGACGGGACTGCGGGACAGTACCGCCACCGCCGCACCCTCACGAGCGAAGGCCTGCGCCACACCCAAATTGATCCCGCTGGTACCGCCCGCCACGAAGACCGTGCGACCGGAGAAGTCGAATTGCTCTGTCATTCACCGATTCTGCGGCGCGGACCGGTCACGCGGCGGCGAAACGCAGGGCCAGTTGGGTGCGGGAGGTGCAGGAGGTTTCGGCGAGGACTCGGGTCAGGTGTTTCTTGACGGTGTCGACGCCGATGAAGAGGCGTTCGGCGATCTGGCGGTTGGTGAGGCCCTGGGCCGCCAGGTCGGCGACGTCCCATTCTCGCGGTGTGAGTTGCCAATTCGCGCCGATGGCGCGGCGGTCGTGGTCTCGGGAGAGCTGCTCGGTGGCCAGTGGGGTGAGGTGTCGGCGCAGGGTGTGCAGGACGGCCAGGTCGCGTTCGGGGACGCGAGGGGCGTCGCAGACCGCCATGCCGACGAACACCACACCGGCCGGGCCCGCGTCCACCACCATGACGGCCTTGTCGGTGATTCCGTTGGGGCGCAGGAAGTCACGCAGGAAGGTCGAGTCGGGGGCGATGTCGCTGAGGCGGGCGACGCCGCGGGATATGAGCAGGTTCGCGGTGTGCTCGCTGCGCAGGGGGTCCGAGTTCACCCAGCGCTCTTCGTATTCCGTCAGGAACTCGGGGGTGTAACCGCCGAGCACACCGCAGCCCTCGCGGAGGGCTTCGGGCAGTGAACTACCGTGTCGCACAGCTACTCCGGTGAAGCCGAACCAGGTGCGCAGGGCATGGATCAGGCGTTCCCGGAATTCCGGGAGATCGCTTGCCCGGTCGACGGATTCGAGGACGCCCAGCACGCGCCGGTGGTCCTCGGCGGACAGCGGCTCGCCCTCCGGCAGCGGGCGCGGACGGCGAACGGGATCGCTCAAAGCTCCAGTCACGGATCGATTTTCCACCTTTGGGCCATACCGGGCGAGCAGGGCGGAGGGCACTGTTGTTCGCAGGACCTCGGGCAAGCCGCCCGGGACTCGAGCGAAGGATCGACCATGAGTGCACAGACCACCCCGCGCCGCTGGCTGATCACCGGAGCCAACAGCGGATTCGGTGCGGCCTTCACCCAGGCGGCGCTGGAGGCCGGGGACCACGTGATCGCGGCCGTACGGCGTCCGGAAAGCATGGCGGATGTGGTTGCCGCGCATCCGGATCGGGTGACCGTGGTGGCCCTGGACGTGCGGGACGCGCAGGCCGCCGAGCGCGCGGTGAAGGAGGCCGGGCGCATCGATGTGCTGGTGAACAATGCGGGCTACGGGATCGTCGGCGCGATCGAGGAGACCGCCGAGGCCGACCTGCGCGATGCCATGGAGGTCATGTTCCACGGTCCGCTGCGGCTGACCCAGCTGGTGCTGCCGCAGATGCGCGAACGCCGCAGTGGCGCGATCGTGCAGGTGAGCAGCATGGGCGGGTTCATGTCCTTCGCGGGGGTCGGCATCTACTCCGCGGCGAAGGGTGCGCTCGAGTTGGCCAGCGAAGCCCTTGCGGCGGAGGTGAATCCGCTCGGCATCCAGGTGCTGATCGTGGAGCCGGGCGCGTTCCGCACCAGTTTCGCCAAGCCCGCGGCGCTGACCATCAGCACCGGCATCGCCGACTACACCGACACCGTGGGCGCGATTCGCGACGGCCTGCCCGCCTCGGATCAGCAGCAGGAGGGCGATCCGGCCAAGGCCGCCGCCGCGGTGATCACCACTGTGGGACAACCGAATCCGCCGCTGCGCCTGGCCCTGGGCCCGGATGCGGTGCAGGCGATCCGCGGCAAGCTGGCCGCCGTCGCCGCGGATCTCGACGCCACCGCCGAGCTCGGCCTGAATACCGGACTGGATCCGGTCGCCGACTGAGCACAGACCAAACCGTGTCCGTTCTGACCGAATTTGTGTAACGACGGTCACACTCCACTGCTACCGTGGCGACAACCCGTCGCCGCGGCGGGCGAAAACAGCACGTCAATGGAGGTGGGCGCGATGGCCTCGGTTCTGCATTCGGCGCAGCAGCGAATGACGCACACCGTGGAGGCCCTCAAGGGGCTGAAGCGGTTGCGGGAGCAGGGGGTGAGCGATCCGAAGGAGCCGCTCGAAACCGTGCGCACCGCACTGGATTCGCGGGTGTACGGCCCGCAGGCGACCATGGTGCGGCACGCGGCCCGGATCTGGCCGGATGCGATCGGGCTGGCGGACGAGGCCGGTGAGCTCAGCTATCGGGAACTCGACGAGCGGTCCAATGCCATCGCGCGCGGACTACAGCGCATGGGCATCAAGCCGGGCATGGTGATCGCCATCCTGGCGCGCGACCATCGCGGACTGCTGCTGTCCATGGCGGCGGCGGGCAAGCTCGGTGCGCGTCTGGCCCTCATGAACACCGGCTTCGCCAAACCGCAGTTCGCGGAGGTGTGCACGCGGGAGAACGTGAAGGCGGTGCTGCACGACAGCGAATTCCTCGGACTGCTCGACGCCCTCCCGGCGGACCTCCCGCGGGTGCTCACCTGGGTCGACGCGGGCACCGAATTGCCCGCCAACGCAACAACTCTCGATGCCCTGGTGGCGGCCAACAACCGCGAGCCGCTGCCCGCGCCCAAGAAGCCGGGCGGCTTCATCATCCTCACCAGCGGCACCACCGGCCTGCCCAAGGGCGCGCCGCGCGACAAGGTTACCCCGCTGGCCACGGTGCAGATGATCGACCGCATCGACTTCCCGCGCCAGGGCACCATGCTCATCGTCTCCCCCATCTTCCACAGCACCGGGCTGGGCACCTGGCTGGTCGGCGTGGCGCTGGGCAACAAGACGGTGGTGGCGCGGCGCTTCGACGCCGAACAGACGCTGCGGCTGATCGCCGAGCACAAGGTGGACATGCTGGTCGCGGTGCCGACCATGCTGCACCGCATGGTCGAACTGGATCCGAAGATCCGCGAAAAGTACGACACCTCTTCGCTGAAGGGCATTGTCATCGCGGGTTCGGCGCTCTCACCGGAGTTGAGCATCCGCACCGCCGAGGTGTTCGGCAATGTGCTCTACAACCTGTACGGCTCCACCGAATGCGCGGTGGCCACGGTGGCTCGGCCGGAGGATCTGGCCGTCGCGCCCGGCACGGCGGGCCGCTCCCCCATCACCTGCGAGGTGGCGCTGTTCGACGACGACGGCAAGCGCATTCGCGCCAAGAATGTCACCGGTCGCATCTTCATCCGCTCGGGCGCACCGTTCAAGGGCTACACCGACGGCCGGCACAAGCAGATCATCGACGGCTACATGTCCTCCGGCGATGTCGGCCATTTCGATGACAGCGGACTGCTTTTCGTGGACGGCCGCGACGACGACATGATCGTCTCCGGCGGCGAGAACGTCTTCCCGCAGGAGGTGGAGAATCTGCTGCTGGAGCGCACCGACGTCTTCGATGCCGCGGTGGTCGGCGTGGACGATACGGAGTTCGGGAAACGCCTGCGCGCCTTCATCGTCGCCGAGCCCGGCGAGAAGCCGGATCCGGACGAGATCAAGCTGTTCGTGAAGAACAATCTGGCCCGCTACAAGGTGCCGCGCGATGTGTTCTTCCTGGATGAGCTGCCCCGCAATGCCACCGGGAAGTTGCTGCGCCGGGTGCTGGTCGAGTTCGAGGCTCCCGCCGCCGGCAGCTAGCGCTCAGCGAAACCACCGGGCCGCGCCCCCTATCCGGCGGATCGGACCCCCTATCGGCCTGTCACGCGCGCCACGACCTGCGCGATGTATTCGAAACCGCAGGTTACAGAGACCTCGGCCACACTGTTCGGCGCGGTGCTTGCTAGTGTTAGCACCGCACTGGATCTCGAGGTTGCGGTCCGTCAGCCGACTCGTCCGGCAGGGGATCGCGGAAGGTTGTACCCATGTCACTTGCCCTTCCACAGGCAGGCACGGTTCTACGCAAGGCGAGCGATGCCGCGCTGAGCGTCAATGCCATGGTCCGAGGGGGACTGTTCAACCCGCTGCGGCCCGACCACGCGGTCCGTTCGGCCGTGAACGTGCTGAAGTTCGGCCCCTTCGCGGGCGCCATGGCGCACGCCGCCAAGACCAGCCCCAAGGCGGCGGCCATCGTGGACGAGGCCGGTGAGCTCACCTTCGAGCAGATCGATCAGCAGTCCACCGCCTTCGCGCGCGGACTCGCCGCGCAGGGCCTGGGCCCCGGCGATGTGATCGGCGTGCTGGCCCGCGACCATCGCGGCATGGTGCTGAGCCTGGTCGCCGCCGGCAAGCTGGGCGTGCGCGCGGTGCTGATGAACACCGGCTTCGCCAAGCCGCAGTTCGCCGACGTGGCCGCCCGCGAGAAGGTCAAGGCGGTGCTGCACGACAGCGAGTTCTTCGACCTCATGAGCGCCATCCCCGCCGAGATCCCGCGCATCCTGACCTGGGTCGACGCCAAGGACAATGCCGACCCGTCGATTCCGACCATCGACTCGGTGGCGGCCGGGCAGTCCATCGCGCCGCTGGCCCCGCCGGAGAAGCCGGGCGGCATGGTCATCCTCACCAGCGGCACCACCGGCACCCCGAAGGGCGCGCCGCGCGACAAGGTGAGCCCGTTCATTACCGCGCAGTTCCTGGACCGGATTCCGTTGCCGCGCAACAGCACCGTCGTCATGGCCGCGCCGATCTTCCACGCCACCGGCCTGTCGCAGTTCACCATCGCCATCGCGCTCGGCAACCGAGTCGTGTTCCAGCAGCGGCGATTCGACCCGGAACTGACCCTGCAGAACATCCAGAAGTATCGGGCGCAGGGCCTGGTCGTCGTGCCCACCATGCTGCAGCGCATCCTCGACCTGCCGCCGGAGATTCTGGCGAAGTACAAGCCCAGCGAAACCCTGCGCGTGCTGTTCGCCGCCGGTTCGGCCATCCCGCCGGACGTGGTCACCCGCACCCTCGACTACTTCGGTGACAGCCTCTACAACGTGTACGGCTCCACCGAGTGCGCGGTCATGACCGTCGCCCAGCCGGCCGAACTGCGCAAGGCCCCGACCACCGCGGGCAAGCCGCCGGTCGGCATCCGCATCGCGCTCTACGACGAGAACCGCAAGCGCATCACCGCGCCGAACGTGACCGGCACGATCTTCATCGAGAACGGGCACTCGTTCAAGCAGTACACCGACGGTCGCACCAAGGAGTATGTGGACGGGCTCATGTCCTCCGGCGACGTCGGCCACTTCGACAACGACGGGCTGCTGTTCATCGACGGCCGCGACGACGACATGATCGTCTCCGGCGGCGAGAACGTCTTCCCGCAGGAGGTCGAGAACCTGCTGTCCAACCGCCCCGACGTGCTCGAGGCCGCCGTGGTCGGCGTCGACGACCGCGACTTCGGAAAGCGCCTGCGCGCCATCGTCGTTCCGGGCCCGGACTCCAAGCGCGACGTCCAGGAACTCAAGGACTACGTCAAGGAGAACCTGGCCCGCTACAAGGTCCCGCGCGAGGTGATCTTCCTCGACGAGCTGCCCCGCAACGCCACCGGCAAGCTGCTGCGCAAGCCGCTCATCGAAATGGAAGTTCCCGCAGAGTAATTCGGGCTGCCACAGCCACGAAGCCTCCGGTGTGCCGCGTGCGCGCCGGAGGCTTTCTCGTTCGGTGCGGCGGCTGGCGCGCCTGACCGGAGCGGAGCCGATGAGCGATCGGGTCCGTCGCCGCAACGGTGGATCCCGCACGGGCGTTCATCCGGATCGACGCATGCGGCCCGGAAACCAGCCCGTACGCTCCGTTATCATCAGGCGGTGAGTTTCGAGTCCGGCCGACCCTCGGCGCATGTTCGCAGTGATGCTGCGGTATTGCGTGGTGGGGCGGCCGGACTCGTTTCCGGGGCGCTCGCGGTCGCGGCGCACGGCTGGATTTCCGGGGCGGCGCCACCGGAATCCGGGCCGCTGACGCTGCTCATCGCGGTGTCGGCGGCGGTGGGCGCGCTGGTCTCGGGGGTGAACGCGCTACGCACCACCTGGCTCGGCCTGGTCGCCGCGCTGGTGGGCGGGCAGCTGCTCGGGCACGTCAGCATGATGTGGGGATCGCCGGGGCAGAGCCACCACCATCATCATTCCGCCGGGATGTGGAGTCCGGCCATGCTGGCCGCGCACACCGTGGCGGCGGTCTTCGCGGCCGTGGTGATCGTCGGCGCGGAAGCCGCGTATCGGATCGTCACCACCGTGCTGTCGTGGGTGCTGCCGATTCCCCTGGCGCTGCCCGTTCCCGCGGGTCCGGCGGCACTTCCGATCGGTCATCGCGATCGGGTCGTGCTGCGCGTCCTCGCGGCCGACGCATTCCGCACGCGCGGTCCGCCCGCGCTCGTTCGAGTCTGACTTCATCCTGCACCCGGGCACACGGACCAGCTCGTTCGTGTGATTTCGCCGTATCGGCAACCGATGCTGATCGACCGTGCCGCACACCTCTACCGCGGCACGCCCTGATCAGCGGCCACGGCGCCGGGGTTCCTCGAACACACGGAAAGACCGCTTGTGACCATCACAGAAAGCGGTGTCGAACAGCTTGATTCGGCACCGCCGCCCTCCCCTGCCCGAACCAGAGAACAGTCGAGCAAACGCGGTGCGGGCAACGCCTTCCAGGCGCTCATGCTGCGACTGCACTTCTACGCAGGCCTTTTCATCGCACCGTTCATTCTGATCGCGGCCGTCACCGGTGCGCTGTACGCGATCTCCCCCACGCTCGAGTCCGTCGTGGATCGCGGACTGCTGCACACCGATTCGACCGGTCCGGCCAAGCCGCTGACCGAGCAGGTGGCCGCCGCCACGGCACTGCGGCCGGATCTGCCGCTCGGCGCGGTCGCCCCGGCCCAGAACCAGGGCGACACCACCCGGGTCATCTTCAACGATCCGACGCTCGGGGCCTCCGAGCGGCGGGCCGTGTTCGTCGATCCCGTCACCGCGCAGCCGGTCGGCGAGAGCGTCGTCTACGGCAGTTCGGGCGCGCTGCCCACCCGCACCTGGATCGACAAGCTGCACAAGGATCTGCACCTGGGCGACGTCGGTCGCTACTACAGCGAGATCGCCGCGTCCTGGATGTGGCTGGTGGCGCTGGCCGGGCTGGTGCTCTGGTACCGCCGGGTGCGGGCGCGCCGCGAGAAGCGTTCGGCGGGCTGGCTGCTGCGGCCGGATCGGTCCAAGCCGCGCGCTCGCACGCTGAACTGGCATGCGGCGGTCGGCATCTGGATCCTGCCGGTGATCCTGCTGCTGTCGGTCACCGGCATGACCTGGTCGAAGTACGCCGGTGAGAATGTCGCGGACCTGCGCGCGGCCATGAACTGGAAGACCCCGGCGGTCAGCGCCAAGCTGCCGGGCTCGACCATGCCCGCCATGCCCCCGGGCGGTGACCACGCCGATCACGGCAAGGCGCCGACGGACGCGCCCTCGCCGAACAAGGCCGCACTCGTGGACACCGTGTACGGAGTCGCGCGCGCCAACGGCCTGGAGGGTCCGCTCGAGATCAGCATTCCGGCCAAGGACGGCACCGCCTTCACCGCGAAGGAGCTGCGCCGCCCGGGTGTGCTGACGCTGGATTCCATTGCGGTGGAAGGGTCCACGGGCAATGTCACCGATATCCTGCGGTACTCGGATTGGCCGCTCATGGCCAAACTCACCAACTGGGGCATCCAGTTCCATATGGGCCTGATGTTCGGGCTGCTGAACCAGTTGCTGCTGCTGGCCATCATGATCGGGCTGATCACGGTGATCGTGCGCGGCTACCTCATGTGGTGGCGGCGCCGGCCGACCAAGGAGTCGAAGCTGTCCGCGGGCCGGGCCCCGCGCCGCGGCGCGCTGCGGCAGACGCCGATCGCGGTGCTGGTGCCGTTCGCCGCGGCCGCGTTGTTCGTGAGCTGGTACGTGCCGATGATCGGCATTCCGCTGCTCGGCTTCCTGGTGGTGGATGCGCTGGTGGGCCTGGCTGCCCGCCGCAGTCACACTTCGGCCGCCTAGACCGTCGATTCCATTGAGCGACACCGCCTCCGGGCGGTGCCGCCGGTACCCCTACTCTTCTCCGGATCCCGTTGAACGGGATCGGCTCCACGTGCAGCACCCTGAACTGCACCGACACAAGGAATGTCCCCCTGATGAAGATCAACAAGTTCGCCGTCTCCGCTGCCCTGCTGTCGGCCTCCCTCGCCGTCACCAGCGGAATCGCCTCCGCCGCACCCGAAGTCGCGGAGGACGGGGCCATCAACTACGCGGCGACCAATACCGAGTCCCAGGCCATCATCAAGACCGATGCCGGGTCCATGGTGGTCGAGGACGGCGTCTTCAAGGTGAAGGCGGCCAATGGAACCACGGTCGCCGGAACCGAATTGAAGTTCCGCGTCGACGATTTCGAGTTCCCCATCGCCGCCGAGATCCACGACCGCGTCGCCACCCTCACTCCGCAGTTCGACCTGGCGCACGCGGTCTACAAGCCGGTGGCGCTGCCCTACGAGAACTCCGCGCCGTGGAAGTCCGAGTACGAGCGCGAGCAGGCCGCCTGGAGCCGCATGACCAGCACCATCGGCATGGGTGCGAGCATCGGCACGCTGGTCGGCGGACTCGGCGGCGCGGCCATCGGCTGCGTAATCGGAGGCGCCACCCTGGGCACCGTGACCGGCGTGCTGACCGCCATGTTCGGCGCACTGGGCGGCGTGGCCGTGGGCTGCATCATCGGCATGAGCACCGTGGGCTTCCTCGGCACGCTGCTCGGCCAGATTTTCGTGACCGCCCCGGTGGCGATTCTCGCTGCGGCGCAATACTTCACGACGATCAACCAGCCGTTCACTCCCGCGGCGAAGTAGTCAGGACAGGCGATGCGCTCCGGCGGCAGGGGTGACCGCGAAGGTCCGGGGTGGCTGGAAACCCCTGGCGTAGAACGCCTCCCGGATCGACTTGACGACCCGCGACGTGGTGTCGCGGTCCACGAGGGCGATCACGCTGCCGCCGAAGCCGCCGCCGACCATCCGCGCGCCATAGGCCCCCTGGGCCGTGGCGGTGTCCACGGCGGTGTCCAGCGGTGGTGCGGAGACTTCGAAATCGTCGCGGAGCGAGCGGTGTCCGGCGGTGAGGGCGGGGCCGATGGCGCGTGGGTCGCCGCCGGTGCGCAATTGTTCGGCAACTGCTCGGACACGGGCGTTTTCGGATACGACGTGCCGGGCGCGGCGGCGCAGAACGGGGTCGGTGAGTCGATCGGTGTCGTCGATCGAGGCGACATCGCGCAGAAACGGAACGTCCAGTTCTTCAGCGGCGGTGGCACATTCGGTGCGGCGACGCGCGTACTCACCGTCCACCAGTCGATGTGGCGTGCCGGTGTCGATCACGAGCAGTTCGAGGCCGAATCCTTCCAGATCGAAGGGAATCTGCTCGTGCTCGCCGGTGCGCACATCGAGGAACAGGACATGACCGGCGGTGCACAGGATCGCGGCCGATTGGTCGAGCACGCCTGTCGGCACGCCCACATAGACGTTCTCCGCCGTGCGCGCGATATCGATGATCTCGGCGGCGGAAACGCTGGGGGCGAACAGGTCACGCAGGGCCAGGGCCACCGAGCACGACAGCGCGGCCGAGGAGGACAGGCCCGCGCCGATCGGCACCGTACCGTCGACATCGAGGTCCACCCCCGGCACCTCGTAACCGCGACGGGTGAATTCGCGCAGTACACCCAGCGGATAGTGCGACCACTCCGGCAGTTCCGACCATCCGGAAACACCGAGCGCGCCGGTGCTGGTCTCGATGGGTTCACCGGCGCGCTGCCGGGATCGCAACCGCACCACGCCATCTCCGCGCACTCCTGCGACGCAGGTCACACCCAGCGGCAAGGCCATCGGCAGGACGAATCCGTCGTTGTAATCGGTGTGCTCGCCGATGAGGTTCACGCGCCCGGGCGCGAGCCATCGTCCCGCTGTGGCTTCCACCTGCAACTCCTGTCGAAAGGTCGTCCAGGCCGTACGCTTCGGATTGGCAGGGAGCATAACGAGTCTCGCGAAAAGCGAGACTGCGGGTTCCGCCAACAGGGATACGCGGCGCGGAAATTCGTGCCATGATCGACTTGGTTACCCAGATCTGGACGGCAGTACTCCCGGCCAGCGCTGTCCCGTCGTCCACTGGGTCCTATGCTCGTACAGCAGTACTCGGTTCATGATCACCGAAAGCCCCTTCGAGCACTGTTCGAGGGGTCGGTGCGTGGCACGGTCTTCGGGAATGGAGCGGCAAAGGGGGGCTGGTGGGAACAGGCACAACACCGGCCGGTGAGTCCGGTCGGCGGTTCAAGGTCTGTTGGCGTTCCGTGCTGTTCTACTCCGGCCTTCTGATCGTCGCCTTACCGCTGATCTTCAAATCCCACACCCTCGCGCTGGCCACGCTCATCGGTTCGGTCACCCTCAGCCTGGTCATGATCGGCGTGGGCATGCACCGGTACCGGCCCCGGCACACCGTGCCCTGGTATCTGCTTTCCGCCTCGGTGGTGCAGGTCACCGTCGGCACCGTGCTGCGCGAAATCAGCGACTGGCAGCGGCATCCCTTCGACGATCTGTTCACCCTCAGCGGGTACTGCTTCCTCGGCATGGCGGCGGTGCTGTGGCTACGCCCCCGGCAGAACAGCACCGATCACGACCTGCTACTGGATTCCGGGCTGATCGGCCTGGGCGCGCTGCTGGTGTCGTGGACCTTCCTGATCTCCCCCATGCTGCACAAGGCCACCGCGGTCGACCTCACCACCATTGTGGCCGTGAGCTATCCGGTGGTGGACGCGCTGCTGCTCACCGTGGTCGCGCATTCCATCGTCACCTCGGCGCGCTCGGAAACCTCGCTGCGCCTGGTGTATGTGGCCATGCTGGTCATTCTCGTCGGTGATCTCGGCTACAACCTGGAGATGGTGGGCTCGGCCGATCTGAGCCGCGAGTTCCTGCTCATGCCATTGCAATTCGCCTACATGCTGGCCGGCGCGGCGGCGCTGCACCCCAGCATGGTGGTGCTGGGCGGGCCACGCGATATCCACGCGCACCGGTCGCGGCAGCGGGCCAGCATCATCGCCATCATCATGATCGTGGCCGCGCTGGTGCCGGTGGTCGGCTCCAGCCTGGAAATGATGGACCGCGTGGTGGTTTCGTCACTGTTCGCGCTGCTGCTGGCCGGTGTGCTGCTACGCAGTGAACGCGCCATCGAGCGCAGCGCCCGCAGCGAACGGCGCGCGCAGTACCAGGCCGATCACGACATGCTCACCGGACTGCTGAACCGCGCCGCCCTGCTGCGGGCCCTGCATCGCAATCGGGAGCGGTGGGGTGAGCAACCGCTCGCGCTGCTGTTCATAGACCTGGACGGCTTCAAGCGGGTCAACGACAACTACGGGCACGCGGTCGGCGACGAGCTCATCGCCAATGCGGCGGCGCGGATTCGGCGCATCATCCGCCGCGACGATGCGGCCGCGCGCTACGGCGGCGACGAATTCGTGGTGCTGGCCCCGCTGGCCCGGCAGCAGGCGCTGCTGCTGGCCGAACGGCTGCTGACCACCCTCGGGGAGCCCTTCGAACTGAGTGCGGCCGAGGTGCGCATCGCGGCCAGCATCGGCATCGCCTACAGCGGCACGCGTGGCGACGTCACCGTGTACGAGCTTCTGCGAGAAGCGGATTCGGCCATGTACCACGCGAAGGAGTATTCGCTCGGGTACGTTTTCCATGATGATCTCAGGCACGGTCATCCGGAGTCCGGACCGCGCACGTGGCGACGGGAGTCCGCGGTCTGACATCGGTAATCGTTGTCACCGCACGGATATTCAGGTTTTCATGCAGTTCGCCACACGTCGTCATACCACTACCCTGCGCTACACCACCACACTGCTCTTCGCCGCGGCCTTGATCGCGGGCTCCTCGGCCACCGCGCTCGCGATTCCGGTGGGCTCGTCCGATTCCGGCTCGGCCACGGCCCTCGTCACGGGTTCGGCCTCGGGGTCGGCCAACTCCGGCTCGGCCACTCCCGGAACGGGTTCGGCGTACAACCCCAACAGCGGTTCGGCCAAGTTCGGCGAACGCGTCGGGATGATGGGACCGCGCATCGCGGCGGGCATCGAAGCGCTCGTGCGCGGCTTGGGATTCCAGCCGGGCCTCTACCTCAGCTGCGCGGACGTCGAACGCAACGGGGCCGCTCCGCTACTGCGTGGCGCGCCCGGGTTCAACCCGGTGCTGGATCCCGACGGCGACGGAATCGCCTGCGACTGAACAACCCTCGCCATCCCGGTGGGCCGATCGGCCCAGCGGGATGACCGGGAGTTCTAACTAGCCGGCCAGCTCGTCGAGTAGCCGACGGGCGTTCTCGAGCTCGGCCTGCAACTGCTCGACCTTGGCGCGCTGCGAGGACCGCACGGCCTCCAGCACGCCGTCGACCACCTCGGCCACCTCGGGGTGCAGCAGCTTGGCCGCCTGCGACACAGCCGAACTCGGCACCGACAGGCCCTTGATGGTGCGCTTCTTGCCGTTCACCACATCGAGGGTCCACTCGCCGTCGGCGGTGCCGCTGAGGGTGACCGTGACCTCCGGAGCCTTGGGCTTGCGGGCGGCCGCGGAGGCGGCGGGCTTGGGCTTGGCGGCGGGCTTGGCCGCGCCCGGCTTGGACTCCGCGGCGGGTGCGGCGTCCGTAGCGGGCTGCGGCGCCTCGACTTTCGGGGCCGGGGCAGGCACGGGGGCGGGCACGCTCGGCGGGGCCGCCGGGGCCGTCACGGGCGACGACATGGTCACTGTGGAGTCCTTCCTGGTTGCCGTTTTCTGTTTCGCACCGGCGGCCGCGGTGGGGCGGGCCGGCTTGGTCAGGGTCACCTCGGTGGGGCCGAACGACAGCACATCTTTGGAACCGGTCGGCTTCACCTGCAGGTAATCACCCTCGGACGGATCGCCGAGCGAAATCACCTTTCCGGAACGGCCTTCCGGCACGCCGACAGCCGCGGCCGTGAACCACACCATGGGCGGACGGCCGGCGTCGATCTGTTCGGCGATGTGCCGAATTTCGGTCTCCGACAAGGGCAGTGGCTTGGTGGTACGGGACGACATTGGGCTCTCCGGGCGGACGGTCGGACATCTGCGTGCCAAGAGCATGCACCATGGCACCGACAAATCCACATCCGGAGAATCCGCCCCGCCACCACCGCACGGGTTCGCGAACCTTCAGCTATCCGTCTGATCTGCGTGTTCCGACTCGATCGATGCGGCCTGCGAGCATGACCGGCGGCACCGATCCTAGGCCCGGACCACCACCCCCGCGCAACTTTTCACAGCTGTTGCACGCCGCGCAGTTCGCACTGGACGGTCTGCGGGCGATTGACCGGATCCAGCCGGGTCTCGGTGACGAAGCCCTGCGTGGCCCCGGCGCCCACCCGCACCTCGGTGGTGGTGCGTTCCAGCAGCGTCGATTCCGGTGTCAGGAAACTGATCACCACCAGATACCGGTGATCGACCTGATCGAGATTGCTCACCACCGCGGTGGCCTCCCAGCCCACGGCCGTGCCCGTGCACGCGGTGAGGAACGCGCTGCGGCGCGCGGCGGCGTCGGTGGTCTCGGTTCCCGGTTCGTCGGCCGGGCGCTGCTGCGCACAGCCGGGCAGCAGCGCGGCACATCCGGCCGCGAGCAGAATCGACGTGAGCCGCCGGGTACCGGCGAGCCTCAGACCAGGGGCGATCATCGAATCTCCCGTTCCACCGCGCACTTCCGCCCCCGCAACTACCATTGCCGCTAATTAGCTGCGGGCAGCAGAGTACCGCACGCTCACCGCGTGTCGTCACATGACGGCGTAGGTGTGTCGCTCGTTGACGGTGCGAACCGGCACGTCAGCGCGCCCCAAGGGTTTCCAGCACCCGCCGGGCCTGATAGTCCGCGCCCAGCTGGTTGGGATGGAACGGCACCGCGAGCCCGATCGGATTGCCGGAGAAGGGCAGCAGCCCCTCAACCCAGCGCGTACCGACCGGCTGACACGCGTCGTGTCCGGCGCTGCCGTCGTAGGTGTTCACGAAATCGACGCCGGTGGTCTCGGCCACCCACGCGAGGGTCTGGTGCAATTCGAGCAGCTTGTGGCCCAGCCAGATCGCGTCACCGTCGGAGATCGGGATCTCCGGGAAGCAACCGCCGTCCAGATCCACGCCCTGGAAGTAGTCCAGCAGCAGAATGCGGGCCTGCGGCGCGCGCTCGCGAATGCCCGCGATGGTCGCGATCACCCGGTTGGCGGTGGCGGCGAGATTGCGCGACATGCGGTCCTCGCCGTCCACGACCATGCGGTCGCGGCAGGGCGTCGCAGCGGGATCGAGGGTCACGCACGTCATGACCGTGGCGGCCAATTCCGCGTCATTGCCGCCGATTTCGAGGGTCACCAGATCGGTGGTCTCGGTCAGCCGATCGAACTGCGGGGCGTTGGTGCCGAGCGTGCCGGTCTGCGGTGCGGTCATGTGCTTGGTGGTGGCGCCGCCGCAGGTGGCGTCGCGGAAGACCGGGATGTTCAGGGTGGCGGCCACCTGCTTGGCATAGTTGCGTGCGCTCTGCACGCACTGCGCGGGCGTGAAGACGGTGGTGATCTGACTCAGCGTGGCATCGGCCGCCCATGAATCACCCAGTGCCACATACTCGTTGAAGCCGGTGCCGGCATCGTCCGGGTCCGCGTGAGCGACGGGCAGCAGAGCCGTCGCCAGAATTCCGGATGCACCCACCACCGCGGCCACCACGCGCGAGATTCTCATGTCCGACTTCCCCTCACCCGGCCCGGCGCAATCCTGGACCGTCGTCCAGCGCGAACCTAACAGCCGGTCGGGCGGTGTGCGCGGTGAATCCGCAGGATTCCCAGGCCCGCCACCACCAGGCAGCCGCCCACCACCCACATGCCCACGCGCTGACTGCCCGTCCAATCGCGCAGCCAGCCGGTCACATACGGTGCGGCGAACCCACCCGAGTTCGCGATCGAGTTGATGAAGGCGATGCCACCGGCCGCCGCCGCACCCGACAGGAACCCGCCCGGCAGCGCCCAGAACGCCGACAGGGCGCACAGCACGCCCACCGTGCACACGGTCACCGCGACCATGGCGGCGAAGGGGTTGCCGAGGTACAGGGCCACCGGAATGGCCACTCCCCCAACCAGAGCCGGGAGCGCCACATGCCATCCGCCGCCGTCGAACCGATCGGCGTAACGGCCCCACCACACCATGGCCACCGTGGCGACCAGGTACGGCACGGCATTGATGAGCCCAGCCCGAACGCCGTATCCGTGAGTCCCAGATCGGCTTTCATCCCATTGGGCCCCGCGAACCCGATGTTCACCCGATCCAGATAGTTCACGAAGTACAGCAGCGCCAGGAACGGCAGCAGCCGAATCACGGCCTTGCGCACCGCGATTCGCGCTGGATCAGGCACGGCCGGAGCACCGGTGCGCACCGGTTCGGTCACACGCGGTCCACGGACTCGGCGCGTTCGTAGCCGAGCAGGACATCGTGCGCGACTTCACCATCGGCGACGGTGACCCGACTGAACGCGGGCGGGTAGCCGCGGGCCATGACGGTGTAGCGACCTTCCGCGAGGTCGGGAACCTTGTAGTGGCCGCGATCGTCGGTGCGGGTGGTGGCGATCAGGTCGCCGGCCTCGTCGAGAATGGTGATCTGCGCGTTCGGCACCGCCAGGCCGCCCTCGGTCCACGCCGCGCCCGCGAGCACGGCGCGGGGCGCGAGTTCCAGGTCGTGGCGCAGCATTCCGCTCTCGGGCACGGTGAGGCTGATGGCGGCCGGGCGCATGTGCTCGGCGACCGCCACCAGGGTGTAGGTCCCGGCGAGCACGCCCCGGCAGGCGTAGCGGCCCTCGGCGGTGGTGACGGCCGAGCCCACCACATCGCCGTAGCCGTCGGTGAGGGTGACGGTCGCATCCGCCAGGGGCACACCGCGTTCCGCCGACCGGATCACCCCGGAGACCTCACCCGAACCCATGAGTGCGATATCGAGCTGATGCGGGCGGCGGCCGACGGTGACGGTGACCGCCGAGGGCTGGTAGCCGTTCGCGGAGACGATCAGCACATAGGATCCGGCGCGCGGGACACCGATGATGTAGCTACCGTCCTCCTCACCGATCGCCCGCGAAACCTGGTGTCCGCGTTGGTCTATCAGGGTCAGCACCGCGTCGGGTATCTCATGGCCGTCCTCGCGCCGCACGCCGCCGCCGATCGAGAGTGCGCTGGTCGTCGCGACCGGCTCGCCCTCGGGCTCCGGTTCCTCCTCGACCGGCAGCTCCGCGACGGGCGTCGGAAGATCGTGCAGCGGAAGCTCTTTCATGAACAGCAGCACGAACGCCGCCAGGGCCGCCACCGCCGCGGCCACATAGAAGACTCCGCTCATGGCGTCGGTGAACCCGATCAGGATCGGATCGCGCACCGCCTCCGGCAATGCCGCGATATCGCCGGTATTGCTCTGCACCTGATTCAGCTGGGCCGCATCGAATCCCGGCGGCAGCGCTCCGCCGAAGGCGCGCATGATCCGATCGGGCAGCAGGTTGAACAGGATGGTGAGGAAGGCCGCCACCCCGAGCGTGCCGCCCATCTGCCGGAAGAAGGTGGCCGACGCGGTGGACACGCCCATATCCGCTGCCGGGGCGGCGTTCTGGGTGGCGATGATGAGCGTCTGCATGCAGAAACCGAGGCCGAAACCGATGACGCCGCAGTACACCAGCGGCTGCCACAGCGGCGAGTCGTACTGCACCAGCGCGAACAGCACCGATCCGGCGGCAATGATGAGCGACCCCAGAATCGGCAGGACCTTGTAGCGTCCGGTGTATTTGGTGATGAGCCCGGCGATCTGCGCGCCGACCATGATGCCCAGCACCAGCGGCAGCATGAACAGCCCGGCCGCCGTCGGCGAATATCCGCGCACCACTTGGAAATACAGCGGCACCAGAATGATCGCGCCGAACATGGCCACGCCCACGATGAATCCGCCGAGGATGGCCACCGAGAACGTCCCACTGCGGAAGAGCCGCAGGGGAATCAGCGCGGCTTCCTTCATGAAGAACTCGGCCAGCAGGAACAGCACCAGCCCGGCCGCCGCGATGCCGTAGCAGAGCAGCGCGCGATCCGACCGCCAGCCCCACTCCCGGCCCTCCTGCGCGACCAGCAGCATCGGGACCGTGGCCATGGTGAGCGTGATCGCGCCCAGCCAGTCGATGCGCTGGGGCCGCCGCTGGAACGGCACGTTCAGGAACCTGGCCACCACCAGCATGGCGGCCAGGCCGATGGGCACGTTCACCAGGAACACCCAGCGCCAGCCCTCCAGCCGCAGCAGCTGGTCGGCATTGGAGAAGAAGCCGCCCAGGACTGGCCCGAGCACCGTGGCGATGCCGAAGACCATCATGAAATAGCCCTGGTAGCGCACTCTTTCGCGGGCCGGGACGATATCGCCGATAATGGTGAAGGCCAGCGACATGAGCCCGCCGGCGCCGATGCCCTGTACCGCACGGAATCCCGCGAGCTGATACATGGTGCCGGCGAAGGTGCAGGCGATCGAGCCGAGGATGAACACCCCGATGGCGATGAGGTAGCAGGGTTTTCGGCCGTAGATGTCGGCGAGCTTGCCGTACAGCGGGGTGCTGATGGTGGCGGTGATGAGGTATGCCGTGGTGGCCCAGGCTTGTTGGTCGAATCCGTGCAGGCTGTTGGCGATTCGCACGATCGCCACGCTCACGATGTTCTGATCCAGCGCGGCCAGGAATACGCCCAGCAATAGTCCGGACAAAACGGTCAAGATTTGCCGGTGCGACAACGACTGCGCCGGAACGGCATTCGGATCAGGGTCGAACTCCCGGGCTCTCACCTGCTGCGGCATTGCCCGGGCGGTGACATTCGTCATGTTTGGGGCCCTTGTCGGATTCGGGTGTCCGTACCTGCGGTGCTACTCGAAAAGACCTCGCCATGAAGCAATTCCGCAGCCTACCCGGACCCGAAATCCGACGAACGGGCCGGGGGAGGTTATGCCTCCACTTGTGCGTACAGCGGAATCCCGGTGTGGAAGAACCGGATGAGCCGCCCGACCCGGACGCTGTGGTCCACGCACCGGCCGTAGTGGTGCACCAGCATGGCCAGATCGATGGCCATGGCCGACCCGTGCGACCACTCGGCGTCGGCGGCGATCTCCAGCACCTCTGCGCGCAACCGGTCCATGCGCTCGTCGCGGGTCACCAGCACCTGATCGCGCGGCGGGCTCTGTGCGGCAATGACTCCCACCACGGTCTCGACGATTGTTATTGCGGCCCCGGCGATTTCCACCAGCAGGTCCACGACGTGCTGTGGCGCAACGGGTTCCGGATAACGCCGGACCACATTGTCGGCGACCCGGCTGAGCGCGTCGCTCACCGCCAGCAGGTCATCGGCGATCTGCATGGCGGTCACCACATGCCGTAGATCCCGCGCCACCGGAGCCTCCAGCGCCAGCAGGATGACCGACCGGTCCTCGCACTTGGCGTGCTCGACCTGAATCTGCTCCTCGAGCGCGAACACCTCGTACGCGGCGGTGAGATCGCTTCCGGCCAGCGCCGCCGATGTCCGCTCGGCCGCCTCATGGGTCAGCCGGGCCATATGCGCCAGCTCATCGGTCAGAGCCATGAGCTCGATGGAGAATTTCGTCCGCACCCGCATAGTTTGTCCGCCCACAAGCACCCCTGCACAGTATCGCGGGGAAATCTTTTGCCCGCGAACGAGTCTCGATAGTTGAACGTCACAAGTACCAACCAGTTTCTATGATCCAGACTCCCGGCACAACGGACACGACGGTGCGTCGCTACGGCAAAACCGCAGGCCGCCCGGCAAGACTGGGTCCGTGGCCACCCCCTCCACCACCCCCGAGGAGCAGGACCCGGCGACCGACGGCGCCGAACCGCCCGGCAACCACATGCCCGCCTGGCTGCCGCGCGCCATGGTGCTCGCACTGGTGTTCCTCGGCCTTTTCGAACTCGCGAACTGGGCCACCCACCGGCTGCTCGGCATCATCATCATGCTCGCGGTGGCGTTCTTCATCGCCCTCGCCATGGAACCCGCCGTGGATTCGCTGGCGAGCCGGGGCATGCCACGCGGGCTCGCCACCGCCGGCGTGTTCATCCTGGTGCTGGCCGCCATCGTCGCCTTCACCGGCGCGCTCGGCGTGCTGCTGGTCGAAACCGTCGGCAGTGTGCTCGACGAACTGCCCGGACTGCTCGACTCCGCCGTCGCCTGGGTGAATCGCACGTTCCATCAGGATTTCACCGTGCATCAACTGCGGGACCGGATGTTCCACGACTCCGACATCGTCAGCGGGTACGCCGAACGTGCGGCCAACAATGCCTGGGGGCTGTCGAGCACCGTGCTGGGCGGGCTGGCGCGCGTGCTCACCATCGCGCTGTTCGCCATCTACATGACCGCGGCGGGACCGAACTTCCGGCGCGCGGTGTGCTCGCTGCTGCCGCCCGCCAAGCAGACGACGGTGCTGCACGCCTGGGATCTGGCCATCGACAAGACCGGCGGCTACATCTACTCCCGTGCCCTGCTCGCGGTCATCTCGGCCGTCGCGCACGGCGCTTTCCTTGCGCTGCTGGGACTTCCGAACGCCATCGCGCTGGGTGTGTGGTTCGGCGTCATCGCCTCGTTCGTGCCCACCATCGGCACCTATATCGCCGGGACCCTGCCGATCCTGGTCGCGCTCACCATCCGGCCCATCGACGCCGTCTGGATCCTCATCTTCGTGGTGGTCTACCAGTGGATCCAGGACTACGTCCTGCAACCGCGCATCACCGCCCGCACGGTGGATGTGAACCCCGCTGTCGCACTGCTTTCCGTCATCGTCGGCGCGGCGCTGCTGGGTGCGGTGGGGGCGCTGCTGGCCATTCCCGCCACGGCCACCGTGCAGGCGTTCCTGAGCGAGTACATCACGCGCTACGAGGTCACCGACGATCCGCGCATCGACCGGCGCGGCCGCAAGTCCACTTCGTAGTCCTGACTCAGACCGGCGCGGGTTCCTTCGTCGCCGATTTGGCCTTGGCGGTGCCCAGAATCGAGCCGAGGATCACCAGCGGGAAGCCGATCGCCATGCCCGCGGTCAACGGCTCGCCGAGCAGCGAGACGCCGATCAACAGCGCCACCGCCGGATTGATGTAGGTGATGACCGTGGCCCGGGACGGCCCGACCTCCGTGATGAGCGCGAAGAACACCACGAAAGCCAGTGCCGTGCACAGCAATCCGAGCCCTACCACGGACCAGGTGGCGTCCGCGGGGTAGTGCTCGGGCCGCCGCCACACGGCGAAGGGCAGGTAGACCAGCGCCGCCATGATCAGCGAGCCGGTGACCACGCCCATCGGAGGTAGGTCCGCCAGCTTCCGGTTGATGATGATCGGACCGACCGCGTACCCGACCACGCTGACCGCGATGGCCGCCAGCGCACCGAGATTCGAGACGTCGATGTCCAGTCCGACCAGTGCGCCCACGCCCGCCAGGCCGACCAGCAGACCGGCAATGCGCCGCAGGTCGAGGCGCTCGTGCCCGAGCCGCGTGACCAGCACGACCGCGACCAGCGGCACCGCCGCGATGAGCAGGCCCACGGTGGAGCTGTTCAGTGTGGTCTCGGCCTGGCCGATGAGCAGCCACGGGCCGACGATCTCCACCACCGTATAGACCAGCACCCAGCCCCATCGCCGCAGGACGGGCGCGAAAGCCTTGCGGTACAGCGCGATCGGCAGCAGCACCAGCGCACCCAGCGCGGTGCGCCCGAAGGCCACCACCACCGGATCGAAGTCCGCGACCGCGACCCGGATCATGGCGTACGGGACGCCCCAGATCAGGCCCATGGTCAGGAAGAGCACCCACCCGCGTTTGGTCACAGCCCGGCCCTCATGGCGTCCTCGCAATTCATCCCACCACTGCTTACCTTCAGGAGCGTAGAGCACACGTCCGACAGGGTCCGCCGGGGCCGTGACACAGCAACTACTTGGCAATTCATCGGACCGAGATCCTCCCGGGCTAGAGTCCGAGGGTATGGCGACTCCGGAAGCGCAGGCGGCGGCGAACGATCCCACGGCCATCGAGACCGGGCGCGCGGCGCGCAAACGGATCGCCCGATCCGCGCTCGGCGCGTGGAACCCGCCCGAGGACCGCGCCGACCCGCTCGCCATCCTCGAACAGCAGGCCGCCACCCGCGTCGCCGATCTGGTGCGAATCCGCTACGCGCGCATGGCCGCCGGACAGTTCCCGTTCTATCGCGGCGCGCCCGCCATCATGGCCGCCGACCTCGCCTCCGGCCCGCACACCGGGCTCACCGTGCAACTCTGCGGCGATGCGCACCTGTCGAACTTCGGGCTGTTCGCCTCGCCGGAACGCGCACTCGTATTCGACCTCAACGACTTCGACGAAACCCTGCCCGGCCCCTTCGAATGGGATGTGAAGCGGCTGGCCGCCAGCCTCGCGGTGGCGGCCCGCGCCAATGGCTGCGACGACACCGCCGCGGGCGCGGCGGCCACGGCCGCTGCGGGCGCGTATCGAGAGGCCATGAATCGATTCTCCCTGCTCGGCGAGACCGATGTCTGGTATCAGATGACCGACGCCCAGACCGTGGCCGACCTGCTCAGCCCGAAGGATCGCAAACTCATCGACAAGGTGACCTCGAAGGCGAAGTCCCGCACCAGTTTGCAGGCGCTCGACAAACTCACCGAGCCCGGACCCGACGGCACGCCCATCATTCGCCACGATCCGCCGCTGCTCATGCCCATTCCGAAAACCCTGCTGGCGGAGATCGATTCGGTGCTGTCCGACTATCGCAAGAGCCTGCCCGAGGAACGCCGGGTGCTGCTCGACCGCTATGAACTCCGGGATGTCGCAATGAAAGTCGTCGGCGTCGGCAGTGTCGGCACCCGCTGCTTCGTCGCGCTGCTCACCGGCCGCAGCACCGGCGACCCGCTGTTCCTCCAGGTGAAGCAGGCCGAGGACTCGGTGCTCGCACAACACCTGAGCGCCAGCATCTTCCGGCATCAGGGCCACCGGGTCGTGCACGGCCAGCGGCTCACCCAGGCGGCCGGCGACATCTTCCTCGGCTGGGCAACCGGCCCCGACGGCAACTTCTACTACTGGCGGCAGCTGCGCGATATGAAGGGCTCGGTCACCATCGAGGACATGTCCGCCGAACAGCTGCGGCAGTACGCGATCCTGTGCGGCCACACCCTGGCCCGCGGTCACGCCCGCTCCGGTGACCGCGTCGCCATCTCCGCCTATCTGGGCGGCAGCGACGGATTCGACCGCGCCATGGGCGAATTCGCTCTCGCCTACGCCGACCAGACCGCGCGCGACTACGAAACCCTGTTGGCCGGAATCGATTCCGGACGCATCACCGCCGCCACCGAGGAGTGAACGCGGATCAGCGCCCGGCGCGGGCGCGAATGCGATTGAGGGTCAGATTCCAGTAGGTACTGGCGATCTCCAGGGGGACACGGGGATTGGCGGCCCGCTTGGCCATCAGCAGCCGGGCGCGATTGAGAATGGCGGCCGGAGCCTTGTCGGGATGGCCGCAGTCGAACGGCGGATGCGGGTCGTATTCGAGGGCCAGCTGGATGATCTGCGCTTCCTCGGCGCCGGCGATCTCGCCGAACAGCCACAGGCCCAGGTCGATTCCGGCGGAGACGCCCGCGGCCGTGACGATCTTGCCGGACCGTACGATCCGATCGTGCGGCCGCGATGTCGCGCCGAAGGTGGCGAGCATGGGCTGAGCCAGCCAGTGCGTGGTGGCCGGATGGCCGCGCAGAATGTCGGCGGCCGCCAGCACCAGCGCACCGCTGCACACCGAGGTGGTCCACTGCGTCGTCTCGTGCACGGCCCGCAGCCAGTCGATGAGCTCCCGATTGGCCATGGCCTCGGTGGTCGCGCCCTCCGAACCGGGAACGAGCACCAGATCCGGGCTCGGCGTCTCGGCGAAGGTGTGCGTGGCACCCAGCGCCAGCACACCGCTGTCGGACACGATCGGCCCGACTTCATTGGAGACGAAACGCAATTCGCTGTCCGGCAGCATGCGCAGCGACTCATAGGGGCCGATCGCGTCCAGCACGGTCATGCCGGGATAGAGAACGATAGCGATCTGGAAGGCCATGCGGCACTCCTTCTTTCAGATACCGGTGAACCGGGCGCGGTATTCGCCCGGCGGTATGCCCAAGTGGCGGTGGAAGATTCGATAGAGGGTTTCCGGAGCGCCAATGCCCACGGCGGCGGCGACGCGATCCAGCGGCTGATCGGTGGTCTCCAGCAGCCGGCGCGCGGCGTCGACGCGCACCCGCTCGACGTAGCGGGCCGGCGTGGTGCCGAGCTCGTGGGTGAACACCCGGGAGAAATGCCGGGTACTCATGCCCGCCCGGGCCGCCAGCGCCGCCAGAGACAGATCGGCGGACAGGTTCTCCTCCACCCACGCCTGCAACTCGTGCAGCCCGTGCCGTTGTGGCGCATGCGCGCCGATCGGAGCGCTGAACTGGCTCTGCCCGCCCGGCCGGTGCAGATAGACGACCAGCCACCGCGCGATCTCCCGCGCCAGCCCCTGACCGTGATCGGCGGCCACCATGGCCAGCGCCAGATCGATGCCCGCGGTCACCCCCGCCGAGGTCCACACGCGCCCGTCCTGCACATAGATACGGTCCGGTTCGGTGATCACCTGCGGATACCGTTCGGCCAGCCGCTGACCGCCCGCCCAATGCGTGGTGGCCCGCCGTCCGTCCAGGACTCCGGCGTGCGCGAGCAGAAACGAACCGGAACACACCGACCCCACCCGCTCGGCCCGCACGCTCATGCGCGCGATCGCCGCCACCAGCGGCTCGTCCGCGGTGGCCGCCCGGATATCGAGCCCACCGGCCACCAGCAGCGTGTCCACCGGTTCCGTCCATGAGGTGAGGTCGTGCGGCGCGAGCACCGTCGTCCCCGACGCCGACCGCACCGGCCCGGACGGCGCCGCCGCGATCTCCACCCGATACCCGGGCTCCGCGCCCAGCGTGGTCGCGGAGCTGAACACATCGGCGGGCCCGGCCATGTCCAGCAGCTGGAACCCGTCGAACACCACGATCAGCACTGTCCGCATGCCTCAAGGCTGCGACCGCGACCCCGATGGCGTCAACGACACGACTATTGCAAATCCGGCCATGCCGATCGGTGACTGCCAGGAGATAGCAAAGAGGCCCGGAACCTGATGGTTCCGGGCCTCCTGCTTTGTAGCGGGGACAGGATTTGAACCTGCGACCTCTGGGTTATGAGCCCAGCGAGCTACCGAGCTGCTCCACCCCGCGTCGGTGAACACAACATTACACACGGCCGCACACCTACGCCAAATCGTCAGGTCAGAGGGGGTTTCGGGGGCGCGGCGGTGATCACGAAACAGGGGTTTCGGGACCTCGTTGCGAAGGCTGCGCAGCGGGGTGTTCACATGCGTTGACGGCCGGAATTGCGCGAAACGTGAAGTAGTTCACAATTTCAAGGTGATATACATCACATCACGGTGCTATAACAGACCGCTCGGAATTCGCAAATACAGCATAGCCAACCTGCATCAACACCATTTTTACGGTCATTCGCTTCATGCAATTCAGAAGTTATCAAGACGTGATCTGCCGAGATTTGGTCGTTATCGTCAGGAGCGGCCCGGATCAAACCTGTGATGGGCTCCGACCCGAACCGCTGCACACCGGCAACCCTGCCCCGCGGTCGGGTACCCCGACCTCCTGGGGGCAGGGCAGGCGAGCATTCGGCCTGGTAGGTGGGCACAGGGAGGGACATCGCCATGAAACAGAACCGGAAGATCAACACTCGCGTCCTGGGCCTCGCGGCCGTCACCGGCGCACTTGTTGCCGTCCCGTTCGGCTTCTCCGCAACCGCTTCCGCCGCACCGACGCACGACTGGGATGGAGTCGCCCAGTGCGAGTCCGGCGGTAACTGGGGCATCAACACCGGCAACGGCTACTACGGCGGCCTGCAGTTCTCGCACAGCACCTGGGTCGCCAACGGCGGCACCGGCATGGCGCACACCGCCAGCAAGGAAGAGCAGATCCGCGTGGCCGAGAACGTCCTCGTCAGCCAGGGCGTCGGCGCCTGGCCGGTCTGCGGCCAGTACCTGCGCGCGGGCGTCTCCGAGCCGGAGCCCGAGCCCGTCGCCCCCGCCCCCGCCCCCGCGCCCGTCGCCCCCACCGATCGTCAGGTCCTGATCGATCAGGCCAAGGAGGTCGCCGGCGGCCTGGCCCAGCAGTTCGGCGTCGAGCCCCAGTTCAACCAGGTGCTCGAGCAGAATGCCGCCCTCATCGAGTCCTGGGGTCGCTGACCCACCAGCTTTTCTCTCCCATACCGGAGAAAAGGAGAGGCGCTGCCGTCAATGGTGACGGCAGCGCCTTTCTGTTCCGCCTCTCCGCGCCTTCAGCGCCCGGCTGAGAGCCGCTCACTGTCTCGCACGCGTGCCGGCGGTCGAGAGCCGAACCGATTTCGGGCGTACCCGGTGAGTTACCCGGACCGCACGAAATCAGTTGTCGCCCTGGGTAATTTACCCGCCGGCCTTGTTGTAGGCGTTGATGGCGGTTTGCAGCTGCTCGAACGCCTTGCCCAGGGCGGCCAGGTCACCCGACTTCTGGGCGTCCGTGACGGCCTTGAGGGCGGCGTCGATCTGTTTGACCGCCTCGTCCTTGCCGGTGGTGGCCGGTGGGGTCACCGTGCCCTGATTGGGCGGTGTCCCACCCTGATTCGGCGGATTCGCGCTGCCCTGGCTGGGCGGCACCACCGTGGCGCTGCCGGCGTCCAGGCCCACCTCGCGCAGGGCCTCGGCGGAGGTCGGGGCGTAGCCGAGCTTGCCGTCGTAGGTGGTGAGCACGCGCACCAGCTGCGGGAAGGACGCGGAATTGGCTGAGCCGCTTGCCCGTTCGAGATACCACGGTTCGGCGTAGAGGAACTGGCCGCTGCCGATCGGCAGGGTCAGCAGGTTGCCGTACCTGACCTTCGCGGTATTGCCACCGGTCAGCACCGTTCGCTCACTGGAGACGCTGGGGTCGTTGGTCATTCGCGTCTGCGTCTGCTGTGGACCGTCGGTCTGTGAATCGCCCGGCAATTTCAGGATGGTGATCTTGCCGTAGTTCTTCGGATCCGACTGGACCGAGATGTACGCCGACAGGAACTGCCGCCGGAAACCGACCATGGCACTGGTCAATTGGAAGGTCGGATCGCCGGTCGACTGATCACCCATGAGCACGTAGTACGGCGGCTGATGGGCATTGCCCGCACCCTCCACCGTCGGATCACTGGGCACCGACCAGAACGAGTTGGCATTGAAGAACTCGCGCGGATCGCTCACGTGGTAGCGCGACAGCATCTCGCGCTGCACCTTGAACAGATCCTCCGGGTAGCGGAAGTGCTGGCGCAGCTCATCGCTGATCTCGCTGGCCGGCTTCACCGAACCCGGGAAGACCCCGCGCCACGCCTTCAGCACCGGATCGGTGGGATCCGACTCGTAGAGGGTGACGGTGCCGTCGTAGGCGTCCACGGTGGCCTTCACCGAATTGCGGATGTAGCTCACCTCTTTGCGCGGCAGCAGACGACCGGTGGTCTGGTCGATGCTGTCCTCGACCACGCCGTCGAGCGAGGTGCGCTCGGCGTACGGGTAGTTGTCGAGCGTGGTGTAAGCGTCCACGATCCAGAGGATCTTGCCGCCGACCACGGCCGGGTAGACGTCACCGTCCGGGGTCAGCCACGGCGCGACCTCCTGCACCCGGTCGCGCGGATTGCGATTGAAGATGATCTTCGAATCCTCGCCGATCGAGCTGGAGAACAGGATGTTCCGCTCGGCGTACTTCGCCGCGAAGGCGAGCCGGTTGAACCAGTTGCCGATCGGCACGCCGCCCGAACCGGTGTAGGAGAACCGGGCATTGTCCATGTCGTACTCGCGGGCGGGCTGGCCGTTGGCGCCCACGATCGCGTAGTCGGCATCGGTCTTGGAGATCAGCTCACCGAAGTAGATGCGCGGCTGCTCGACCTTGATGGCCTGATTCTCCGCCGGGGTGGTCGAATCGATGACCAAGGTCTTGCCGTCGACATCGAACACCGGATAACCGAAACCACCGCTCGCGCCCGAGGCGGCCTGCGCCTCCTGCGGCGGAGCCTCGTTCACCTTGTTGGCCGGGGCCGCGACGAAACCATTGCCGTGCGTGTACACGGTGTGGCGGTTGATCCAGTCCTTCTGATTGTCGGACAGGTTCTGCGGCACCAGTTCTCGGGCGCCGACAATGTAGTCCTGCTTCTGATTGCCGATGGTGTACCGGTCGATATCCAGCGGATCGGCGAACCCGAAGAAGTTCTGCCGCTGCTTCAGCTGAGTGAAGGTCGGCGTCAGCAGGTTCGGATCCAGCAGGCGGATGTTCTTGATGGTCTCGCGATCGGCCTTCTGGGACTCGGGCGTCGCCGCGGCCGGAGCACCCGCGGGCGGGTAGTCCTTGTACTCCACCGTGTCCTCAGTGATGCCGTACGCCTGCCGCGTCGCCGCGATATTGCGCTCGATGTAGGCGCTCTCCTTGGTGGCCGCGTTCGGTCGCACCGAGAACTGCTCGACGAGCAGCGGCCACACCGCGCCCACCAGGATCGAGGACAGCACCAGCAGCGCCGCCGCCATGGCCGGAATCCGCAAGTCGCGCAGGACGACTCCGGCGAAGAACGCCAGGGCGCAGATGACCGCGATGGACAGCAGGATCAGCTTGGCTGGCAGCACCGCGTTGATATCGGTGTAGGAACCACCGGTGAAGGTGTCCTTGCGCTGACTGAACAGCAGTGCGTACCGGTCGAACCAGTAGGCGACGGCCTTGAGCAGCACGAAGATTCCGGCCAGGATGGCCAGCTGCACGCGGGCCGCCGTGCTCAGCGTGCCCTCGCGGCCGGACAGCCGCAGGCCGCCGAACACGTAGTGCGTCACCAGGTTCGCGAAGAAGGCGATCACCACCGCGACGAACAGCCAGTTCACCAGCATCCGGTAGAACGGCAGATCGAAGGCGTAGAAACCGACGTCCAGATTGAACTGCGGGTCCTTCACGCCGAAGTCGCCGCCGTGCAGGAACAGCTGCACCGTCACCCAACTCGACTGCGCGACAAGGCCGGACAGCAGACCGATGATCAGCGGAATGCCGAGGCCGAACAGCCGCAGCCGGCTCATGACCGTGGTGCGGTAGCGGGCGATCGGATCACCCGGACCGGCCGACGGCACGAACACCGGGCGCGAACGATAGGCCAGGAACAGCGCCAGCCAGATGATGGCCGCCACCACCAGGGTGACCACCAGGAACAAGACGATCCGGGTCACCAGCACCGTGGTGAAGACGTTGCGGAAACCCACCTCGCCGAACCACAGCCAGTTGGTGTACGCGTCGGTGAGCCGCGGCCCGACCAATAACAGAGCCGCCAGCACCAGGGCTGTGACGAGCAGGATTCGGCTGCGTCGAGACAGCGTTGGTAAGCCGCTCGGGGGGCGCATGCCCACGATGCCACTCTCCCAGGGTCCGGCGGCGCCCGCGCCGGAATTACCGGTCGGTTCGCCGCAGTCCGATGATGAGTTTCGGTCCCAGGGGACCGTTCGCGCCCCACTCTACGTAAAACGCCCGCATTCCGGCCCATCACCCGACACGCCATATCTCAGCGGGTAGCGAAATCGGTCGGCACCCGCGCTCCCGGAGCTGGTTCCGCGATGCGAGGATTACCGCCGTGAACCCTGAGCAGTGGGCCGCGTCCGCCCTGTACCGATGCATCCGCGAAGTGGCGGAGTACGTCGACGGCGAAGGCTGGGATCGGCCGCCGCAGATGTTCGCGCTCGTGCCCACCGCCGACCTGGTCGCCGCCGAACCCGGTCTGATCGATCAGCTCGACGACGCGGCGGCGCTGACACCCATTGCGCAGGAACCGTTCCCGGACGACATCACCGGCAACTCCATGGCGCTCGACGAATTCCTGGCCACCACCAGCTGGCCCGACGCCGTCGAAGGCTGCGTGCTGGTGCAGCAGATCGTGGTGCTCCCGCCCGCCGCCGAGAAAACCCTCGACGACGCCATCGAACCCCTGCTCGCCGACCCCGACGCCGCCGACCACGCCGCCCGCCGCGCCGCCGTCACCCATCCGGGCCGCCGCGACGCCCGCCTGTTCGCCGGCGTCCTGCGCGACGGCACCTCCCTGTCGCTGCTCCAGGTCCGTCCCAGCGAGGACGAGGAAGACCCCTTCGCCGACCTGGACCTGCGCACCACCCCCAACCTGGCCCCCAACCTGGTCCAGGCCCTGCGCCACACCTTCGAGAACGAACCCGACGACTTCGACTGAGCCGCCAACTCGTTGAGGGCAACCCTCGTCATCCCGGCATGTTTTCGGCCGGGATCCACACAGTCCCGCGCATGAGCCGACCGTGTGGATCCCGGCCAAAAGCGCGCCGGGATGACGGGAGGGCTATCCGCAGGAGGGAGTGTCTTTCCCCGCCTTGATGGCTTCGAGGGAATCCACTGCGCTGCCGAGGTTTTCGACCTTGACCAGGCGTAGGCCGTCCGGGGTGCGCTGGAGGGCCTCGTTGCAGTTGGCGGCGGGGACCAGGAAGGTTTCGGCGCCGGCTTCGCGGGCGGCCATCATCTTGTATTGGATGCCGCCGATCGGGCCGACCTTGCCGTCGGGGTCGATGGTGCCGGTGCCCGCCACGAACTTGCCGCCGCTGAGTTCACCCGGGGTGAGCTTGTCGATGAGTGCCAGGGTGAACATGAGACCCGCGGAGGGGCCACCGATTTCGGCCAGGTTGAAGTCGACCTGGATGGGGCCGGTGGACTTCTCCACCGGAGTGATTCCCAGATAACCCTTTTCGGCGTCGTCGGGGCGCGCGCCCACGGTGACCTCGGCCCGCTGCTCGACGCCGTCGCGCTTGAACACCACCGGAATCACCGTGCCGGGCTTCGTGGATGACACCGCCGCCACCACGTCCTTGGCCGTCACGATCGGTTTACCGTCGACGCTCACCAGCAGATCGCCCTTGCGCACGGCGTCCTTGGCCGGACCGTCCTCGGTGACATTCACCAGTTCGACCGCGGTCGGCATCTTCAGATAATTCAGCGCCGCCAATTCCGCGTCGTCTTCGGAGTTCTTGAACTCCTGCTGATTCGATTTGTCGATTTCCTCACGCGAGACGCCGGGCGGATACACCTCCGCGCGCGGGACGAGCCCGTGCTGACCGTCCAGCCACAGCCCGAACGCCTCGAAGATATTCAGCCGATCGCGAACGGAGACCGTCGTCATATTCAGGTTGCCGGTGGTCGGATCGACGGGCACATCCCGCACCTCGACCACCTGTTTTCCCTCGACATCGCCCAGCGTATTGAAGGTCGGCCCAGGTCCGAGCGCCACGAACGGGACGGTGACGACGCTGCCCACGATTCCCAGCACCAGAATCGGGATCAGGGCGGCGAGCAGGGTGAATATGCGGCGGTTCACCGGGCCAAGGGTACCGATGGTGTGCCCGATTGCCGCGTCCGCTCGCCGGTTCGCACCCTGCGCGGCTCCAGTACCGTAGTGACTATGAGTGATTTCCCGTTCGGATTCTCGAATCGCGACGACGACCCGGAGCGCAAGCCGGGCGACCAGTCCAGCGGTTCCGGTGCGAACAATCCGTTCGGATTCCCGCTCGGCGGGTCCGGCGGAGCCGGGTTCGATCCCTCGCAGCTCGGTCAGATGCTCCAGCAGCTCGGCGCCATGTTCACCAGCATGAGCACGCCGGGCGGCGCGGAGTCCGGCCCGGTGAACTACGACATCGCCAAGCGGCTGGCCCGCCAGCAGCTCGGGGCGAGCGTGACCCCGGTCAGCGCGGGCTCCCAGCGCGCCGTCACCGATGCCGCGCACCTGGCCGAACTCTGGCTGGATCAGGCCACCACCTTCCCGGCCGGCGCCACCAAGACCGTGGCGTGGACGGCCAACGACTGGATCGAGGAGACACTGCCCACCTGGAAGCGGCTGTGTGATCCTGTCGCCCAGCAGGTTTCGGGCATGTGGACCGCCACCCTGCCGGAGGAGGCCAAGCAGATCGCGGGCCCCATGATGGGCATGCTCGGGCAGATGGGCGGCCTGGCCTTCGGCTCGCAGCTGGGTCAGGCGCTGGGCCAGCTCGCCAAGGAGGTGCTGACCTCCACCGATATCGGCCTGCCGCTCGGCCCGGCCGGCACCGCGGCGCTCATGCCCGCGGCCATCGCCGAATTCAGTGAGGGCCTGGAGCAGCCGGAGAGCGAGATCCTGGTCTATCTGGCCGCGCGCGAGGCCGCGCATCAGCGCCTGTTCGCGCACGTGCCGTGGCTGCGCCAGCAGGTGCTGGGCGCGGTGGAGGATTACGCGCGCGGCATCAAGATGGATTTCTCCGCCATCGAGCAGGCGGCGCAGAGCATCGACCCGATGACCATCGCCTCCGACCCGTCCAAGCTCGAAGAACTGCTCGCGCAGGGCACTTTCGAGCCGCAGACCACCCCGGAGCAGAAGGCGGCGCTGGAACGGCTCGAGACGCTGCTCGCGCTCATCGAGGGCTGGGTGGAGGTCGTGGTGACCGACGCGGTCGGCGACCGGCTGCCCGGTGCGGGTGCGCTGGCCGAGACGCTGCGCCGGCGCCGCGCCACCGGCGGCCCGGCCGAGCAGACCTTCGCGACCCTGGTCGGACTGGAACTGCGCCCCCGCAAGGTGCGCGAGGCCGCGGCATTGTGGCGGCGGCTCACCACCGACACCGGCGTCGAAAAGCGCGACGGTGTCTGGGCGCACCCGGACCTGCTGCCGGACTCCTCCGACCTGGACTCCCCCGCCGGCTTCATCGACTCCGTGATCGGCGGCGGCACAACCGCTTTCGACGATCCGCTGGCGCAGCTGGCGGAGACGCTGGAGAAGGAGCGGCTGGAGCAGGAGAAGAAGGCCGAGGAGCCCGAGGACAAGGGCAACTCCGGCGATTCGCCCGCTTAGGACGGCACCGGACCCGGCATCGGTGAACCTGTGGATAACCCGCGAAAGCGCTGATGGTCAGGCGTTTTCGCGGGTTTCTTCGTTTCCGGGGCGTCGCATACTGCGGAGGTGACCACTGCGACGAGCACCCGCGGCCCGATGCTGCATCCCAAACTGGCCGTGCTGATACGCCGGGACGGGCGGGTGCAGCTGGGCTGGCACTCCGAGCGCGCCGTCATCGTGCGGCTGCCAGGTCCGCCGGACGCCGTGCCGAAACTGCTGCGGCTCTTCGACGGCACCACCGAGCTGTCGCAGATCCTGTGTTCGGCAAGCACATTGGGTTTCGATGCCGCGACCACGCGCGCCCTGCTCGAGGAGCTCGCGGCCGCCGAACTGCTGCTGCCCGAACGACCGCGCGGGCGGTTGCGCACCGTGCGGATCCACGGGCGGGGGCCGCTGTCGGATGTGCTGCTCGAAGGAGTGCGGCGCATCGGGTTGCGGGCGGCGCGAACCGGCGAGGCGGAGCCCGCTCGATCGGCCCGGCCCGATACGGCACGGGCTGCCCGGCCGGATCCGGCGCGACCCGATCTCGTGGTGCTGGCCGATGCGCTGGTCCCCGACCCCGCCTGCGCCGCGGACCTCATGCGCAGGCGCATCCCCCACCTCCAGGTGCGCATCCGGGACGGGCACGGGGTCATCGGCCCGCTGGTGCTGCCCGGTGAGACCAGCTGCCTGCGCTGCGCCGATCTGCATCGCTGCGATCGCGAGCCGGAGTGGCCGCGGCTCGCGGCACAGCTACTGGGCCGCACCGGCTACGCCTCCCCCGCCGGTGTCGCGGCGGCTGCCGCCCTGGCGCTCAACGAGCTCGAGACGGTCGCGCACGGCAACCCGTCCCATCCACCCGCGACGTTGAACGCCACTCTCGAACTGAATCTGGATTCGCACCGGTTGGATCGCCGCCGCTGGATTGCGCATCCGCAGTGCGACTGCGGAGTTATGAGCGGGAGGGTCGCACTGTGATGGATAACACGGTCATGGGTGACCCGGGAGAACACCGAATTCCCATAGCGCCCCGTCTGGGACATCGGCATGATGGGAACGTGTCAGAGATTGTGAGCAAGCGCTCTTCCCGCAATGCCAAGTTGGCCAAGATTCCACTCGGCATCGCAGGGCGGGCGGCCGTCGGATTCGGCCGCAAACTTGCCGGGGGAGACAAGACGGAAATCAATGCCGAACTGAATCAGAAGGCGGCCGAACAGCTTTTCGCCGTCCTCGGCGAGCTCAAGGGCGGCGCCATGAAGTTCGGGCAGGCGCTGAGCGTCATGGAGGCGGCGGTCCCCGAGGAGTTCGGCGAGCACTACCGCGAGGCGCTCACCAAGTTGCAGGCCGCGGCCCCGCCCATGCCGGCCGCCGCCGTGCACAAGCAGCTCGACCAGCAGCTCGGCACCGGCTGGCGGCAGCGCTTCAAGCATTTCGACGACACCCCGACCGCCTCGGCCAGCATCGGCCAGGTGCACAAGGCCGAATGGTCCGACGGGCGCACGGTCGCGGTGAAGGTGCAGTACCCGGGTGCCGACGAAGCGCTGCGCTCGGACCTCAAGACGCTCAACCGCATGGCGAGCATGATCGGCGCGCTCATTCCCGGCGCGGATGTGAAGCCGATTCTGGCCGAGATCAGCGAGCGCACCGAAGAGGAGCTCGACTACCGCATCGAGGGCGGCCATCAGCGTCAGTTCGCCAAGGCGTTCGCCGAGCATCCGCGCTTCCTGGTGCCGAAAGTCGTTGCGAGCGCGCCGAAGGTGATCGTCACCGAGTGGCTGGACAATGCCACTCCGGTCTCGAAGATCATCGAGCGCGGCGCGGCGGATCCGGCCGGCACGGTCGAGCTGCGCAATCGCACCGCCGCCCTGATGGGCGAATTCCATTTCAGCTCACCGGCCATCGCGGGCCTGCTGCACGCCGATCCGCATCCCGGCAATTTCATGGTGCTCGAGGACGGCCGCCTCGCCGTCATCGACTACGGCGCCTGCGCTCCGCTGCCCAATGGTTTCCCGCCCATTCTGGGTCAGCTGGTGGCGCTCGAGGTGGAGGACCGCTACGACGAGCTGGTCGAACTGCTACACGCGAACGGCTGGGTGATTCCCGGTAAAACGGTGAGCCGCCAGGAGATTCAGGATTACCTGCGCCCCTTCACCGATCCGATCAAGACCGAGACCTTCCACTTCACCCGCAAGTGGATGCAGCGCGTGGCGGGCAAGGCCACCGACATCAGCAATACCGACATGATGAAAACCGCTCGCTCCCTGCAACTTCCGGCCGAGCACATCATGATCTTCCGCGTCCTCGGCGGTTCGGTCGGCATCTGCGCTCAGCTCGACGCCGAGATCCCCTTCATGAAGCTCATGCACGACTGGGTGCCCGGCTACGCCGAATACCGCACCGCCAGCTGAAAACAGCTGCCCCACAAAACAACACGACCCGCTTACCGTCAGGTAAGCGGGTCGTATCGGTTCTACTCCCCCGTCATACAGGGGGCTCATGCCACCGCGACCTTGCGCGGGCGGCCGCGAGGCCGCTTGCGGGCGATCACGACACCCTGGTCGAAGATCTCACCACCCCACACACCCCAGGGCTCGGCCCGATCGATGGCGGCCGACAGGCAGCCCTGGCGGATCGGGCAGGCAGCGCAGAGCGCCTTCGCCTCTTCCAGCTGGGCCGGGCTCTCGGCGAACCACAGGTCGGGGTTGCCCACTCGGCAAGGGAGGGTCAAAGCGACAACCCGGCGGCGGGTAGTCGGGGCCACGGTGTTGCGGCATGTCACGCGGTCACGGGTAACCGTGTTCGACACGTCGTGCTCCTTCAGCTCGTGCAGCGGTCGTTTCGTTGGTGGTCCGCGAAACCGGTGCCGGTGGCCGAAGGGCCGGATAGAAATATGGCCACGGTTTCGCGTCTATCGCGATCCGTGGCCAGGGGCTGGGAGTGAGATCCCTACCTGAGTCGACTTCGGTGTCGACTCCTGATCACGGTCGCTGGGTGGGTGGTCGGGCGGAGGCGGGCTGCCAGTACGTCGGCCAGAGTGATTCCGGCTTCGATATCGACGGCGACGGTTCCGGTAGCCGCATACGCGACTGCCGGGTGCCAGCCACCCATGGGCTTGTCCTGCTTGACGATGTGCTTCGGCGCTTGGGCTTTGGTTGCGAAAACCTGAAGGCCAAGATCGGAGCCGCGCTCGCTGTGGCTGGACAGACGAATCCCCTGCATGGCGAGGATCCCCCGGGAGGCCGACAACGCCGACTGGTTGCACAGTGCGGGTGTGAACGCGACAGCGCCGGCCGCGGCAAAGTTGCCGTTCCGGTCGAAGCTCGTGATGTTCACCATTGGTCTGCCTCCCTCCTTCACTCGTTAGCGATCAGTTCCTATGCGCGCCGGGAAGACCCTTCCCGTGTGCATGTCAAACACCCTAGGTAGATATACGGGTACGCACAACCTATTTTTGACCAGCACTTTTGCGGTCTTGCGCACTACTGGTTCGCGCTGTTGGATCTGGATCGCACAATGGCGAGCACATCCGCGCCGTAGGTCTGCAGTTTCTTCGCGCCGATCCCGGGGATGGCGACCAGGGCGCGATCGTCGGCCGGGCGCTGCTCGGCGATGGCCGTGAGCGTCACATCGCTGAACACCACGAAATGCGGCAGGGACAGGGCGTCGGCCTTCTCCTTGCGCCATTCCTTGAGCGCCTCGAGCAGCCCGGTGTCGATATCCGCGGGGCAGCGGTTGCAGCGGCCGAGCATGGTCGCGGCGGTATTGAGCAGCGGGCGGCCACACACGCGGCAGGTCGGCAGGACCCGCTTCGGGCCGCGCGGGGCGGTGGTGTGCTTGGCGATGCGCGAGGCCGGGGAATCGTCGGGGACCAGACCGGCCAGGAAGCGGGAGCGGCGGCGGATCTTGCGGCCGCCCGCGGAACGTGCCAGGGCCCAGGACAATTGGAGATGCTCGCGGGCCCGGGTGACGCCCACGTAGAGCAGGCGGCGCTCCTCCTCGAGGGCGGTCTCGTCCGCGACCGCGCCGTCGGAACCGAGCACGTGCTGGATGGGCATGGTGCCGTCGGCCAGGCCGACCAGGAATACCGCGTCCCATTCCAGGCCCTTGGCGGCGTGCAGGGAGGCCAGGGTGACGCCCTGCACGGTCGGCGCGTGCCTGGCCTCCGAGCGCAGGGCGAGCTCGCGCAGCAGGCCGGTCAGATCGAGACCCGAGTCGGGGTCTGCGTCGAGCCCGGCTTCGTCACGTTCGTCGCCGGACCCGGCGTCTCCGTCTACAGGCTCGGCGTCGGCGTCGTAGCCGACGAGTTCCTCGGTGAGCTGGACCAGGGCCATGAGCGAGGCCCAGCGTTCGCGGGCCTGCGCGCCGGTGGGTTCCTCCTTGGTGAGGCCGATGCCGCGCAGGATCGCGCGCACGAGCGTCACCAGGTTGGCGCCGCGGGCGTCGGGCAGATCGTCGCGGGTGTGGGCCTGGCGCAGCGCCTGGACGGCCTGCCGCACCTCGGGGCGCTGGAAGAAGCCTTCGCCGCCGCGCACCTGGTACGGGATACCGGCCTCGGTGAGCGCCTGCTCGTACACCTCGGATTGGGCGTTGATGCGGTAGAGGACCGCGATTTCGGCTGCGGGAACGCCCTTTTCGAGCAGTTTGGCAATGGCGCGGGCGGTGCCCGCGGCTTCGGCGGGCTCGTCGTCGAATTCGGCGAAGACCGGTTCCGGACCGTCGGGCCGCTGGCCGATCAGTTGCAGGCGGGTGCCCGCGATACGGCCGCGCGCCGCGCCGATCACCCGGTTGGCCAGCGACACCACCTGCGGGGTGGACCGGTAGTCGCGTTCCAGCCGCACCACCGTGGCCTCCGGGAAGCGGCGCGAGAAGTCCAGCAGGAAGGCCGGACTCGCGCCGGTGAAGGAGTAGATGGTCTGGTTGGCGTCGCCGACCACGGTCAGATCGTCGCGTTCGCCCAGCCAGGCGTCGAGCACCCGCTGCTGGAGCGGCGTGACGTCCTGGTACTCGTCGACCACGAAGCAGCGGTAGCGGTTGCGGAACTCCTCGGCCACCGAGACGTAGTCCTCGAGCGCGGCCGCGGTGTGCAGCAGCAGATCGTCGAAGTCCAGCAGCAGGCCGTCGGGGGTGGCCTTCAGCTTCTCGTACACGGCGTACACGTCGGCGACCTTGGATGCCTCGTAGGGCGCGTCTCGATGCAGTCGCGCCACCGCGCCCGCGTAGTCCTCGGGGGCGATGAGCGAGCCCTTGGCCCACTCGATTTCGCTGGTGAGATCGCGCAGCGTCTCGGTGTCGGTGGACAGTCCGACCCCGCGCGCGGCCTGCGCGACGATCGGGAACTTGCCCTCGATGAGCCGCCACGGCACATCGCCGACCACCTGCGGCCAGAAGTACTTGAGCTGCCGCAGCGCCGCCGCGTGGAAGGTGCGCGCCTGCACCTGCCCGGCGTCGCCGCCGAGCCCGAGTTCCCGCAGGCGGTTGCGTAGTTCCCCGGCCGCCCGCGCCGTGAAGGTCACCGCCAGCACCTGATCGGCCCGCACGTGCCCGGCCGAGACCAGGTGTGCGATGCGATGGGTGATGGTGCGCGTCTTGCCTGTTCCCGCACCGGCCAGCACGCACACCGGGCCCCGGGGTGCGCGCACGGCCGCCGCCTGCTCGGCATCGAGGTCGTCGAGCCGGAGCTTGGTGGTCGTCGCGGCAGTCACGCGCACCATCATGGCAGCAGGCTCCGACAGCGTCGGCACTATGCGCCCACCGAGGGCACGGTGACTTCGGGCGGCCGCCTCACAGGACCGACCGTTCTGCACAATTACTGTCTTTTCGTGACAACCGACACGCCCCCGGAGACCGCCGAAACCCACGAACGGCACGCCTCCTGGATGGAGCTGTTCTTCGACCTCGTCGCGGTGGCCGGCATCGGCCAGCTCACCCATCTGCTGCACCGCGGGCCCGCGCTCGGCGACTTCGCCCTGTACGCCCTGCTCTACCTGGCCTTCTGGATGGTCTGGGCGGTGATCATGCTGTACGGCAATATCGCCCGCGACCACACCCGGGTGCCGCTCATGCTGGCCGCCATGCTCGGTCTCGGCGTCATGATCGCGGCCGTGGCCGGCATCCCGGACCGGCACGCGACCGCCTTCGCCGCCGTCTACGTGATCGTGCGCATCGCCTCCGGCCGGCTGTGGGGGCGCGGCAAGGTCGTAGTGGATTGGCCGACAATCGAACTCGGCGTGGGCGTGCTGCCGTGGCTCGTGTCGCTGTGGGTGCCCGAACCGTGGAAGTACGTGTGCTGGGCCGTCGGCCTCACCCTCGACGTGTGGGTCATGTTCGCCGTCACCGGCGAGAAACTGCTCACCGAAGTGCAGGGGCACTTCGATCGGCGGCTGCGGCGCATGCGCAGAATTCGCGACTTCGACCTCGACCAGGTGCCGAAAATCCAGGCGGTGCACACCGATCCGGCGCATCTGGGCGAACGGCTGGGCCTCTACGTGATCATCGTGCTCGGTGAGGGCGTGATCGTGGTGATCAATGCCGTGGGCGGCGTCGCCTGGAACGCGCGCGTGCTGACCCTCGGCTTCGCGGCCTTCGTCATCCTCGCCGGACTGTGGGCGCTGACCCTGCTCTACGGCGTGGTGGCGCGGCTGCTCACCGGTTCGGTGCCGGACGAGAAATTCCCGCGCCGGCACGTCCTGGCCATGCACTGCTTCCTCACCGGGGCCATCGCCATGATCGCGGGCGGGCTGGGGCTGACCATCGACCACGCCGCGGGCCATCTGAGCACCGGAATCGGCTGGGCCCTGTGTGGCGGCGCGGCAGGGTATTTCACCATCACGGCGCTGGTCGGCCTGCGCACCCGGCCGGGCTGGAAGTGGAGTCTGATCTGGCCGGTGCCGTGCGCTGTCGCCGCGGTGGCGCTCGGAATCCTCGCCCCGCACATCGGGGCGCTGGGCGCGGTGTGCGGGCTGGCCGTGGTGATCCTGTGGCCGCTGGCCTGGGAGACCCGGGCCGATCGGCTGCGACGCGGCGGCTCGGGTGCGCGGGCGGGCGGCCAGGGAACATGATCGGGGGCGACCTCGTTGCATGAACCGTGACTGCAACCGATCTGACCATGTACTCGACGACCTGGTGTGGCTACTGCCGCCGGCTCGAGAAGCAACTCGACGAGGCCGGCATCACCTACACCAAGGTCGATATCGAAGAGAATCCCGAGGCCGCTGAATTCGTGGGCAGCGTGAACAATGGGAATCACGTGGTGCCGACCGTCAAGTACAGCGACGGGTCGACCGCCACCAATCCCAGCCTCGTACAGGTCAAGCAGGCGCTCGCCGCCATCGGCTGAACGCCCGTGAACACGACATAGCCGCACACCCTCACCGGGTGTGCGGCTTCGTGCTGTCCGGGGTCAGCGTGCCGCGGCCCAGGATTCGACGATGGTGCGGGCGATCGAAATGGAACCGGGCAGCAGCAGGCGGGCATCGGGATCACCGCTCCCCCACGCACCGGCCGCCAGGGCCTCGCGGACCTCGGCGCGAGTGAACCAGAACGCCTCGGCGATCTCACCGTCGTGGAAGGTCAGCGGGGCGTCCGGATCGGCGACGGCGGCGAAACCGAGCATGAGCGAACGCGGGAACGGCCACGGCTGGCTGCCCAGATAGGTGATGTCGCGGACGTCGACGCCGACCTCCTCGCGCATTTCGCGTTCGACGCAGCGCTCGAGGGATTCACCGGCCTCCACGAAACCTGCCAGCAGCGAGAACAGGCCCTGCGGCCAGGTGTGCTGACGGGCCAGCAGGACGCGGTCGGCGCCGTCGTGGATGAGGACGATGACGGCGGGGTCGGTGCGCGGGAACTCCTCGTGCCCGGCCTCGCTGGTGCGGGACCAGCCGCCGTTGGTGGCGGTGGTGAGGCTGCCGTCGCGGCTGCTGTAGCGGGCGGCGTGATGCCAGTTCAGCAGGGCTATGGCGGTGGAGAGCAGACCGGTGTCGAAATCATTGAGGGTGAAGGTGGCGCCGAAGGCGCGCAGGTCGGTGAGCTCGCCCTCGATGTCGTTGTCGCGCACCGCCCACAGGTGGATGCCTTCGTCGACGCCGAGGAAGACCGCATCGGCGGCGGGCTCCTCCGCGAGGGTCACGGCGGCCTCCAGGACGACAGCACCCTCCGCGATGCGCACCTGGCCGCGCTTGTTCATCCGCAGCAATTTCGCTTGCGCCCAGCCTTCTTTCAACGCCTGCTCGTCGGCGCGCAGATGCTCCGCGCGATCGAGCGACGAACGAGAAAGAACCGGAACAGCATTCAGCTGAAAACCTGACACTCTGCCTATTTTGCCCTCCGCCTCGTTCCGGGCGGGTTCGGGCTTGTTTATGCCTGGACGCGGCGGAGGTAGAGGAGCTTGTCGGCGGATTCGAGGGCGTCCACCTCGGGTTCGCCGACGCGGATGAGTTCGCCGTCGCGGACCACGCCCAGGACGATGTCGCGGAGGTGGCGGGGGGAGCCGCCGACTTCTTCCGGTTCCACCTCGCGTTCGGAGATGGCGAAGCCGGCCTCGGGGGTGAGGAGGTCCTCGATCATGTCGACGACGCTGGGGGTGGTGGTGGCGATGCCGAGGAGGCGGCCCGCGGTTTCGGAGGAGACGACCACGGAGTCGGCGCCGGATTGGCGCAGCAGGTGGGTGTTCTCGGCCTCGCGGATGGAGGCGACGATCTTGGCTTTGGGGTTGAGCTCGCGGGCGGTGAGGGTGACCAGGGTGGCGGTGTCGTCGCGATTGGTGGCCACCACCACCGAGGACGCGTGCTGAACTCCGGCCAGGCGCAACACATCCGACTGGGCGGCCGAGCCGTGCACGGTGACCAGGCCGGCATTGGCGGCGCGCTCGAGCATGTTCGCGTCGCTGTCCACGACGACGATGTCCCCGGGCTGCACGCCGTCGCCCAGCATGGCGTCGATCGCGGTGCGGCCCTTGGTGCCGTAGCCGACGACCACGGTGTGATTGCGCACGGTGTGCCTCCATCGCTGGATCTTGAATGCCTGCCGGGAACGTTCGGTCAGGACCGAGAGAGTGGTGCCGACGAGGACGATGAGGAAGAGGATGCGCAGCGGCGTGATCACGACGATATTGACCAGCCGGGCTTCCGGAGTGACGGGGGTGATGTCGCCGTAGCCGGTGGTGGACAGCGACACCGTCGAATAGTAGGCGGCATCCAGCAGGGACAGCTCGGTGCCGGAACTATCGCGGTAGCCGTCGCGGCCGAAGAACACCACCAGGGTCGCGGCGATCAGCAGCAGGGCCGCCAGCGCCACCCGCTTCCACAGCGAACGCCAAGGGCTTTCCTGGGTTTCCGGGATGCGCAGGATACCCACCAGCGCGAAATCCGGCCGGTCGGTGAGCCTGCCCAGCCCACGCGGATTATCAGCGAACACGCGGATCACCGGCCATTCCGGGGACATCTAGCTGCGGCACAGGACCGCAGCGTACCCGGCTCGCGAGACGATCGCCGCCTCGACGGCGGGCGCGTCGCGACTAGCGGGACAGGTCCGGCGGCAAGGATTCCGGGTCCGGCGGGGGTTCGAAGTCCCAGCCGGCCTGCGGATCCGGAGGTGGTTCCCAACCCGGCGGCGTCAGCGATTCGACCTCGACGGGTTCCGGCGGTGCTGCGGGCGGTGCCCCATTGCCCGTGCCGGGCGGTGCGCCATTGCTCTCGCGGCGCACCGGGGCCGCGGCGGTGATGAGACGTTCCAGCTCGGCGGGGCCCGGAAGATGGTCCGGCGCAATGGTTCGGCCGGAGCGGACGTAGTGGAAGGCGGCGGTGACGCGCTCGAGGACCTCGGCTTCGGAAACGCCGGTGCGGGCGGCCTCGAGCCGCGCCCAGGCGAGGCGGTAGACGGCGAGCTGGACGGCCACCGCCTGCTCCTGGTCGGCGTGCGGTTCGGAGCCGGTCTTCCAGTCGACCACGATCCAGCTGCCGTCCGGCTCACGGAACACGGCGTCCATGCGGCCGCGAATCACGGTGCCCGCCAACGAGGTTTCGAAGGAGATCTCGACCTCGACCGGATTGCGGTCGGCCCACTGCGAGGCCAGGAACGCCTCCTGTAGACGCATGAGCCCGGCGTCGGTGTCGGTGACGTCGGCGGCCCCCGGAAGCTCGTCGAAGGCCAGCAGGCGGCCCGCGCCGAACCAACGCTGGACCCACGCGTGGAAGGCCGTGCCACGGCGGGTGTACGGGCTCGGCGGGTACGGCAGTGGGCGGCGCAGGCGAGCGGCGAGTTTGGCTGGGTCGGAACGCAAATCGACCAGGGAGGTGGCGGCCAGCTGGCCCGGCAGTTCCACCTCGCGGATGGCCTGTTCGGCGGCGAAATGCTCGGCGAGCAGGGCGTCCACATCGGTGGCCCAGCCCTCCGGGTCCGGGTCGACGTCGGCGTCCCGGCCGGAATCCACTGCTGCGCTGCCGGATTCGATGGATCCGACGGAATCAGCTGCGGCCCGGCCTGTTTCGGCGGCTTCCGCGACGTCCATGGTCGCGGCCCTGGCGGGTGGGCCACCCACCAGCCGCGCCGACTCCGTCGCGCTAACGGGATCGGCTGCGGTGCCCGCGAATTCGTCGCCGAGGTCGGGGGCGGCCTGGCGGGCGCGCAGGACCGCCAGGGCGGCGTCGACCAGGGCGGCGCCGTCTTCTACCGCTTCGCGGCGGGGGCCGAGGGGGTCCCGGGGCCATTCGGCGGTGGGCGGGTTGTCGGTGAAGGGGTTTGGGGTGTCGGGGGCGGGCGGGTCGTCCCAGCGGTCGATGCGGACGGCTCGGGCGAGGGGGGTGTCGGGGGTTTCGGTGGCCTGTTTCAGTTCGAGGAGGAAGTCGGAGGGGCCCTTGGGCTTGCTGCCGGTCTCGGACCAGTGGTGGGCCGAAACGAACAGGGCGCGTTCGGTTCTGGTGAGGGCGACGTAGAACAGGCGGCGTTCTTCATCGAGGCGGCGGCGGGCCAGGGCCTGTTTGTGGAGGTCGAGGGAGCGCTCCAGGTCGGCGCGGTCGTAGATGTCCTCCAGGTCGAGGACGGGCACGCCGTCGCCCGCGTCGTCGGACTGGCGGTCGCCGCGCAGGGAGGTGGGGAGTTCGGCGAGCGCGCCCATCCAGGTGGTGGTGCCGGTGCCGGAGGGGAACATGCCGTCCACCACGTGCGGGACGGCGACCACCTCCCACTCCAGGCCCTTGGCGGCGTGCACGGTGAGCACCTGCACGCGGTCGTGGGCGACCTCCACCTCGCCGGGTTCCAGGCCGCCCTCGACTTCCTCTGCGGCGGTGAGGAAGTCGAGCAGTCCGTTCAGCGAGGAGCGGTGATCGGCCGAGTATCCGGCGACCACTTCGGCGAAGGCATCCAGGTGCTCCCGCCCGGCCGCCGCGTGCACCCGCCGCGCCTGCGTCTCCACGCCGATGCCGATGGTGCGCTCCACATCGGCGACGAGTTCGGCGAGCGGCTGCCCGCTGCGCTCCCGCAGCTGCGCCAGCTCCTGCCCGAGCGCGGTGATCCGCGCGTACCCCTGTGTCGAATACTGGTCCGCCGCACCGGGATCGGCGATAGCGTCGCCGAGTCCCGCCCGCTCCGACGGCTCGGGCGCGACCTCCCGCAGCGCGTCGTCGAGCGTCGCGGTGTCGGTGATGGCATCGCTCTGCCCGGCAGGCCGCGAGATGGACAGTTCCCGGGCTCGCCGCGACAGCGCGGCGATATCGGAGACGCCGATCCGCCATCGCGCCCCGGTCAGGATGCGCACGGCCGCACTGCCCGCCGACGGATCGGCGATCAATCGAAGCGTCGCAACGATATCCGCGACTTCGGGGGTGTGCAGCAGCCCGCCCAGCCCCACGATCTCCACCGGCAGCCCGTGCTCCCGCAGCGCTTCCGCCAGCGGCGCGGCATCGGCATTGCGCCGCACCAGCACCGCCGAGGTGGGCGGCTCCTCCCCCGCGTCCGCCGCCGCCTCCCATTCGGCCGCGATGCGCTCGGCCAGCCAATCCCGTTCCTCGGTAACGGTTTCGGCCAGCGCCAACGCCACCACCCCCGGAGTCGCCCCTGGTCGCGGCCGCAGCGCGTCCACGGTGACACCCCCGCCCTCGATGGCCCGCAGCCGCAGGGGATCCGCCACCAGATTGGCCAGATCCAGCGCCTCGGGCGGATTCCGCCAGCTGGTGAGCAGCGGCAGGATCGGCGCGGGAACCCCTGGCGCAGCGGGGAAGTCGGTCGCGAACCGCGGCAGGTTGGCCGCCGACGCCCCGCGCCACCCGTAGATCGACTGCATCGGGTCACCCACCGCGGTCACCGCAAGCCGCTGAGCCGCCGGCCGCTGCGTCGACTTGACGCCTTCGCCCTCGTCATCCCGGCGCGCTTCTTGGCCGGGATCCACGCTGTCGGATGTCTCCCGCTGCTGTGGATTCCGGCCGAAAGCATGCCGGAATGACGAGAAGGCGGTCGCCCCGGGGACGGCACCTTCATCCGCGGTGCCTTCAGGCTGGGCGGAGCCGAACAGGGAGGCGAGGAGAATGCGCTGGGAGTGGCCGGTGTCCTGGTACTCGTCGAGCAGGACGAGGTGGAAGCGGTCGCGTTCGGAGCGGGAGACTTCGGGGTGGAGCGCGGCGAGGCGGGCGGCGAGCGACATTTGGGCGCCGAAGTCCAGTGCGCCGCGACGGCGGAGTTCTTCGTGCAGGCGATCGACCAGGGGCAGCAGGGCGATGCGTTCGTGCTGGACCTGGAGGAGGTCGAGGAGGGCCTTCTTGGGGCCGCCCTTCTGGCGGGGGCCGGCGGGCAGGGTGTGGACCAGGCGCTCCAATTCGCGGTGGGCGCCGGCCAATTGGGCGGGTTCCACGAGGTGTTCGGCGAGCTGGCCGGACAGCGCCAGGACGGCTTCGGTGACGCCGACGGGGCTGCGGTCGGTGTCGAGGTCGCCGTCCCAGGTGGAGACGACACGGTAGGCGAGCTGCCAGAGCTGGGTCACCGTCAGCAGGGTGGCGGTGGGTTCGACGGGCAGCAGCAGGCCGTATTCGGTGAGCAGGCGGCCGGCGTAGGAGTGGTAGGTGCTGATCTCGGGTTCGGAGCCGGTGAGCAGGGCGCGCAGGCGGCCGGTGGGGTCGATGTCGCGCACGAGGGGGGCGCCCGCGAGGCGGGCCAGGCGGGTGCGGATGCGGGTGGTCAACTGCTGGGCGGCTTTTCGGGTGAAGGTGAGGCCCAGCACCTGTTCGGGTTCGACCAGGCCGTTGGCGACCATCCAGACCACGCGGGCGGCCATGGTCTCGGTCTTGCCCGCGCCCGCGCCCGCCACCACCAGGGTGGGGCCGGGCGGGGCGGCGATGACCGCGGCCTGCTCGTCGGTGGGCGGGGGCAGGCCCAGGGCGTCGGCGAGCTGCCGGGGCGTGATGCGCCCGGTGTCACCGGCCGCGGAATCGCCGTGCGATGCCGCGTTCACTCGTCCGTCACCTGTCGCCCGGTGTCCTGGACGGGGCAGCTGCCCGCGACCTTGCAGTGACGGCAGCCGTCATTGCGCATGGCCAGGTAGCTGGGGCCTTTGGAGGATTCGGCGGCGTCGTGGATGACATTGCGCCAGTTGTCGATTCCCTCGCCGTCGAGGGGCAGCTGCATACGCTGGGACGCGCCCTCGCGGCTGCTGGGTTTGGCCACGTAGACCAGGCGCGCACCGCCGGGTTCGCCTTCGCCGAGCGCGCCTTCGGCGGCGGCCACCTGGTAGGTGGCGAGCTGGGCGTGCTCTTCGGCGGCCTGCTTGGAGATGGGTGTCTTCCCGGTCTTCACGTCGACGATGACGAAGCGCCCCAGCGCATCTCGCTCCACCCGGTCCACCCGGCCGCTGATGCGCACCGCGTGCTCGCCCGGATTGCGTGCGGGCAGTACACAGTCCACCGGCACCTCGACGCCGATGGCGGTGAGCTCGTCGCGGGTATTGCGCAGCCACGCCAGGAAGGTGTCGACCATGGTTTCGGTGCGGCGCAGCTCGGCGCGGGAATGCCAGTTCTCGCCGTGCTGAGCGCTGGGATCGACCTTCTTCCAGGCTTTCACGAGCGCCTGCTTGACCTGCGTCTCGTCGACCTGCCCGGCGAGCGCCTGCACCAGCGTGTGCACGAGATTGCCCTTGAGCGCGTGCGGATTCTCGCCATCCCCGCCGCCGTGCCGCTCCAGCGCCCAGCGCAGCGGGCAGGTCTTGAGCTGCTCCACCGTCGAGGGTGAGAGCGAGATGGACCCGTCCTCGCTGTCCCACAGCGGATTCAGCGACGACAGTTCGGCGATGCCGTACCAGTCCCGCGGATGCGCGCCGCGCACCCCGGCCTCCGCCAGTCGCGCCAGCTCGTGCGCCGCCCGCGCCCGCCGCTCCGGCGTGGTCTCGGGATCGCATGCGGCGCCGCGCAATTCGGCGATGAGCGCGTGCATGGCCAGCGCTCGTCCCGGATCCACCGGCGGCGGTATCCGCCCCGGCTGCCCGTCCTCCCCTTCGGCGTCGAGTTCGGCCAGGAATCGCGAGGGCACCAGATCCTGGTCTCCCGTCACCGATTCCACCGCCGTCACCAGCAGGGACCGCCGCGCCCGCGAGCAGGCCACCAGCAGCAGCCGCCGTTCCTCCGCGAGCAGCGGCGCGGCGCGGCTCACCCGCTCCCCGGTATCTCCCACGCCCGCAAGCAGATCCACCAGATCTTCGACCCCGAGCAGCGAGCCGCGCGGCCGCAGGTTCGGCCAGATCCCCTCCTGCACACCGGCCACCGCGACGGTGTCCCACTCCCGTCCCGCGGCCGCGTGCGCACTGCACACGGTCACCGCCTCACCAGGATCGGTGTGCGGTGCGTTGTCCTGCGGAATCTCCTGCTGCTCCAGGTATTCCACGAATCCCTCGATGGTGGCGCGCGGCAGCCGATCCACATACGACGCGGCCGCCTCGAACAGCCCGATCACCGCGTCCAGATCCCGATCCGCCTGCATCCCGACCGCTCCCCCGCGCTCGGACTGCCCCAACCACCGCTTCTCCAGCGTCGACCCCGACCACAACCCCCACATGACCTCTTCCAGCCCGCCCCCGTCCCGCCGCGCCTTGCGAGCCTTCCACACCGCCTTCAACACCCGCCGCAACGGCGCGGACTCCACCTCCGTGAGCCGCTCCAGAATCTCCCGATTCCCCGCTCCCACCAACAGATCCCGCAGAATCTCCGCCGACGACCGATCCAGATCCGCATAGCGCGCCGCCGCCTCGGCGTCCTCGGAGCCTTCCGAATCACGGTGCCGCACAGTCTTGTCCGCCGCGATCGGCTCGTCGCCGTCCTGCTCGGTGGGCGTCCGCTCCGGATAGCCGAGTTCCAGGACCGTGCGGCGGATGCCACGACGCAGGCGGCGCAGGCTGATCTGATCCGCACCGCCGAGGGGTCCGGCCAGCAGGTCGAGCGCTTCTTCGGCCGTGAACGGGATCGGCCGCGGGTAGGCCACGTGGGTGGGATCGCCTGCGGTTACGGCGCGCAGGGCCAGCAACATCCAGGCCGCGCCGCGGCGGCGGGCCAGGGGGACATCGGCGGGTGGCTGGCGCACCGGCACACCGGCGGCGAGCAGGGCACGCCGGAGCGGGGCCAGGGACAGTGGCACCGAGCGGACGATGACCGCCATGCGTGACCAGGGGACGCCATGGGTGAGATGGGCGCGGCGCAGGTGATCGGCGATGAGCGCCGCCTCCTTGGCCGGAGTGGTCAGCACCTGGACGCGCACCTCACCGGCCGATGTCCTTGCGTCCCAGCCGATCCGCGCTCCAGGCTCGGATGCCGCCGTGAGTCCGGCCGCGTCCGCGATGTCCGCCTCGCGATGAATCTCGGCCACGGGACCGTCTGCGAACGGCTCCGCCGGAACGGGGCCTTCCATCAGCTCGCGCAGGAAATCTGTTGTGCCGGGAGCTATTACCGGCTGATCCGGTGCCGCGCGGTGTGCGCCGCCGCCCGGCAGGCGGGCGGAGATCCGCGCACCGATCTCCCGGATCGCGCGGGCGGATCTGTGGTTGTGGCGCAGGGTGATTCGGCGGTCCTCGGGCGCCTGCGGGTCGGCCGCGAAGCGAGAGTCCGCGCCGCGGAAGGTGAAGACGGATTGGTCGGGGTCGGCTGCTACAACTGTGCTGGCGGGGCCTGCGCCGAGCAGCCGGATGAGTTGTGCGGCATGGGGATCCAGGTGCTGGGCATCATCGACGAGGATGGTGTGCAGGCGGGTGCGCTCGGCGACGAGCAGGTCGGGGTCCTCGTAGAAGGCTTCCAGGGCGGCGGTGACGAGTTCGGCGGCGTCCAGGGCGGGGGCGCTGGCTTCGGGGACGTCCATGCCGACGGACCAGCGCAGCAGCATGATCTGCTCGTAGCGTTCGAAGAAGCGGCCGGCGGCGACCCATTCGGAGCGGTCGTGCTGGTGGCCGAGCGCGACCAGATCTTCGGGGCCGAGGCCGCGTTCGGTCGCACGCAGCATGAGGTCCCGCAATTGTTCAGCGAATCCGGCGGCGGGCAGCGCGGGATGCAGGCGCTCGGGCCAGTCCGCCGCGCCGTCGAGCAGTTCACCGCGCAGCATGTCGCGCAGCACGATGTCCTGTTCGGAACCGGTGAGCAGGCGCGGCGGCGGATTGCCGTGCGTGGCGGCGAAGGTGCGCAGCAGACCGAAGGCGTAGGAGTGCACCGTGCGGACCAGCGGCCCGCGGGTGGCCCCCGGTACGCCGCCCAGTTCCGGATCGGCTTCCGCGATGCGCGCGGTGATGGCATTGCGCACGGCGGTCGCGGCGCGCTTGGAGTAGGTGAGCAGCAGAATCGAATCGGGTTCGGCCCCGGCCAGAATCCGCGCGGCGGCCAGATCCACCAGCAGCGAGGTCTTGCCGGTGCCGGGCCCGCCGAGCACCTGCCACGGGCTCCAGCCCGGGTCCGCGCCGAGGTCGGTGAACAGCGGCCGGATAGCGGCGTCCCACTCCCGTGGTGGGGAGGCTGCCGCTGCCCGGCGCACAAGCTGCACCGAGCTATCCGATCGCATCACGCGGGCTATTTCAACAGACCGGCCCGACAGTTTTCGTTTGCCCCGAGTTTCCCGTGCAGTCGATCACAGTCAGGGCGAAGGCGACAACAACTGATTTCGTGAGCCGGGTAACTCACCTGGTACGCCCGAAACAGGTTCGGCACCCGGCCGCCGGCACGCGTGCGATACGGTCGGCGGCACCCAAGCGGTGCGCAAAGGCGCGGAGAGGCGGGACAGTGGATCTCAATGTTCATCGCTTCGGTCCTTCGACCGGTTCGGTCGTTCTGGCTCTGCATGGGCTGACGGGTCACGGTCGGCGCTGGCAAGTACTGGCCGAGCGATATCTGCCCGATGTCCGGATTATTGCGCCGGATCTGCGCGGGCACGGGAGGTCGCCCGGTGTGCCGCCGTGGGATTTCGAAACCCTGGTGAACGACCTGGTGGAACTGCTGGCGAGCGAGGTGAGCGAACCCGTGGTGGTGCTCGGGCATTCGTTCGGCGGCGCCACGGCGGTGCATCTGGCGCGGCGGCATCCGGAGCTGGTGCGCGCGCTGGTCCTGCTGGATCCGGCCATCGGCCTGGACCCCGAGTTCATGCTCCGGATCGCGAATTCCGTTCTGGAACACCCGGATTACGCGGACATCGAGCAGGCGCGTTTCGACAAGCTCGAAACCGCCTGGGGCGAGGTGGATCCGGAGCTTCTGGAGGCCGAACTGGCCGAACATCTGGTGCCGACGCCGCAGGGCCGCGTGGCCTGGCGGCTGGAAATGCCCGCGATCATCGCGTACTGGGGTCAGCTGGCCCGCGACTACGCACTACCCCCGGCGCACCTGCCCACGGTGCTGGTGCAGGCCATGAAGGTGCAACCCCCGTTCGTCACACCGGCTTTCCGCGCCGCGCTCGCCGAACACCTCGGCGCACACCTGACCGTGCACGAGTTCGACTGCGATCACATGGTCGAGCAGTCGCGTCCCGAACAGACCGCCGCACTCGTCCGATCCGTGCTGGGATAACCGCATGCCCACCTCCGATGCCGATATCGAACGCGTGCGGGAACTGGTCGCCGCCATCCCGCCCGGCCGCGTCGCCACCTACGGCGATATCGCGGCCGCGGCGGGCCTGTCCACCCCGCGCACGGTCGGCTGGATCATGCGCACCGATTCCGCGGATCTGCCGTGGCATCGGGTGCTGCGCGCGGACGGGAGTCCGGCCTCGCACCTGGCCCAGCGGCAGCTGCGGCTGCTGGCGGAGGAGGGCTGTCCGCTGGCGGGCGATCGGGTCGATCTGCGCCGCGCGCGTTTCGTGTTCCCGTAGGACGCCGGATCGGCGCTCACCCGGCGGCGCTGGGCACGGGTGCGAGGCTGTCCACGGGAATGCCGAGGAAGATCTGGATCCGGTCGGAGTGCGGCACCGAGTCCACCCGGAACATCTGCACCACCACGCCGCGCCGCGTACCGGTATCGAGGTCGCGCAGGTGCAGCAGCGGCCGGTCCCGCCCGTAGGCCACCGCTTCCTCGTCCCAGATGCGGCAGAACTGTTCGTATTGCGCGAGTTCGGCGAGGAAGGCGACCGAGGCCGCGGCGTCGCCGGAGCCGGCCAGCAGGCCACGCAGCCAGTGCACCAGCAGCCGCACCTCCTGCTCCCATTCGACCACCGTGCGCCGGGAGATCGCGTTGCCCAGGAACCAGTGCAGGAAATTGCCCTGTTCGGCGATTCCCGGAAATGCCTGGGCGAAGCTGTCATTGCAGGCCAGCAGATTCCACCGGGTATCGAAGTAGGCGGCCAGGTTGGGCTCGTGCAATGTCAGCGCGTGGTGCATATCCGTGGTGATCCAGGCGCGCAGCTGTTCCGCGTCCGGATATTCTCCGGCGCCGAGTCCGGCGAGATCGAGCAGATGCCGGTGTTCCACCGCCGACAGCGGGCCGATGCGGTCCAGATATCGCACCAGGGCGTGCAGCACCTCGCGGGTGGGACGGTCGCGGTTTCCGTTCTCGAGATGTGTGATGTAACTGCTGCTGACGCCCGCGTTGAAGGCGAGCTTCTCGCGCGAAACCATGCGTTCGTCGCGCAATCTCCGCAATAGTTTCCCCAATGTCGGGGGTTGTAGATACCCGGGTCTTATGGCGTATTCCGCATTCAATGCCATGGGTTTCCTCGCTGTCTCCGTTTGTACATAGATATAGCGACCCGCGAACAGTATTGCCAGACAACGTGTTTCATCAGCTCGGGAACGACCCGCGGGCAGGCGAGCGACCTATTTCAGCGATCCCCGAGATCCTCCGCCTGGTTGAGAATCGCGGTTTCCAGCCGTTGCAGCCGTCGGCCCGGGTCCACCCCGATCTCCCGGACCAGATATTCGCCGGCACGCCGCAAGGTTGCCAGCGCGTCGGCCTGCTGCCCCAAACGGTATTGCGCGGTGGCGAGCAGGCGCGCGCTCTCCTCGCGTTCGGGGTGTTGTTCCAGCAGTGGGCGCAGACCGGTGATCACTTCGGTGGCCCGGCCGAGCTCCAGTGCGCACTGCGCGCGCAGCTCGGCGGTCAGCAGCCACAGGTCGGTGAGGCGCGCCGCCTCCCCGACCGCCCAGCCGGCGCCTTCGAACGACTCCAGCGCCGGTCCGTGCCAACAGCCCAGCACGGCGTCGAGCAGCCGGCAGCCTTCGCCGGGGTCGAGTTCGCCGCCGAGTTCGCGCACCCGGTCCTGATAGGCGCGCAGCATGGCCTCGAACCGCCAGGAATCAACCTGGTCCGAGGCCATGCGCAGCGCATATCCGCCGGATTCGGACACCACCACCGCGGCCGGGGCGCGACGCGCCCGGCGGGGTTCGAAAACCCTTCGCAGATTGTGGATCTGGACCTGCACCACGGATGCGGCGCTCGGCGGCGGCTCCCCCTCCCAAATATCGTCGACCAGTCGGTCGGTGGACACCGCACGCCCGTGGGCCACCACGAGGCGGCCCAGCAGCGCCCGCTGAATGCGTCCGCGAATCGGTGTCGGCGTTCCGTCGATCACGACCCGCAGCGGCCCCAGTACTCGTATCTGACGCTCGTTCATCACAGCACCCGGTCCGCCTATATGTTTTCGAAGCACATCGCCGGGCCCCCGGCTTGCTGAACGTTAGCTATCCGCTTCACTATTCAGTTGAATATGCGCATAGCGTGTCATATTCCGCGTCGAACTCGTTGTCCTGTCAAGCATTCGAGAACTGAGCAGAAAGTCGCCAGGAAGCGCAGTGACGGAGACTGCTGAACGTAGCGATGACTCGGAGGTCAGCTGTGGTCGATCACACAATCAGGTTCGGATCGCTCAGGTGGCATATCCCTTCCAGGTGGCGACTGCCCAGATCACAACGGCATCGAGCGCGATGATGAGCACCGACCACCACGGGTAGTAGGGCAGCCACAGGAAATTGGCGACGATGGACAGCGCGGCCACGCACATCGCCGCCACGCGTCCCCAGGTTCTGCCGGTCACCAGTCCCACGCCGGAGATGAGCAGTACCGCACCCAGTGCTATATGGGTCCAGCCCCAGGTGGTGATGTCGAATTCGTAGATGTACTCGTAACCGACGACGTACATCGCGTCATTCGCCACCGCGGCTATACCCGCGAGGACCGACAGCACGCCCACGGTCAGCAGAAGTATTGCCGCCCCGATCGATGTACCGGCCGCAATACCTTGCCGCACGGGATGTTCGGTCATAGTCAACCCCTATCTCTCGAATGGTGTGGACCCGCTTCCGACTGTGCGCCGCCGCACCCGGGATCGCCTCACCCTTGGCGGATGAGTCCGCGACGCAATGCAGATCACATCGGGGTGATTCGTTCGCCGAAAGGAGAATTCGATGCTGGATCCGATTCCCTCGATCGACCGGCCCGCGCTGTACGACCGCTTCGAGACCGCGGCCGCGGGCGGCGGAAAGGTCCTGCTGCTGTGCGCTGCCGCCGGGACCGGGAAGACCGTCGCGATCGCGGACTGGCTGCGCCGTCGCCCGCACTACCCCGGCACGGTGGTCGGCCGGCTGGCCATCGACGAACGGCTCGACGACGCGGGGCGACTGTGGGAGGCCGTGCACGACTGCCTGGCCCTGCCCGCCCCCGCCCGCGACGACCACTCCGGCTCGGAAACCACACCGGTGGCGAATCTGATTGCCGCGCTCGATGATCCGGACGTTCCCCGGGTGCTGATCATCGACGATGCGCATCGCCTCACCGATCCGCCCGCGCTGGCCGGGCTCGAGTACTTCCTGCGGTATCCGCCCACGGCGGTGATCGTGGTCGTCTGCGCCCGCTTCGACCCGCCGCTCCGCTGGCACACCCTCGAACTGAGCGGTGTTCTCACCCGATTCGGTTCCGCCGATCTGGCGTTGACCGAGACGGAAACGCGCCTGCTGTGCGCCCAGCACGGCTGTCGGCTCGACGACGCCGAATTGGCCGAGGTGATGGCCTTGACGCACGGCTGGGTGGCGTTGGTCCGCATCACCGCGCGCTATCTCGCGGCCCACGGCGACGATCCGCGCGCCGCCCCGGCCATGCTGACCCAGCCGCCCCCCGCGGTCTCGGACTTCCTGCTCGGCGAGCTGGTCGACGCGCTGCCCGTGCCGCTGCGCCAATTCCTGCTCTACACCAGCATTCCGGTGTCGTTCACGCCGCGGCTGGCCGAGGCCCTGGCGGGGCCGTCGGCCCGGCATCTGCTGCATGAACTCGAGCGCGTCAACTATCCGATGACCCGCACCACCCGCGACAACGAACTCTGGCTCAGCTACCACCCCATGCTGCGCTCGCACTTCCGCGCCGAAATCCGGCATGCCGGTGTGGAATTGGCCGACGACCTGAATCTGCGCGCCGCGGCCTGGTACGACGACGCGGGCCTGCCGCTGTCGGCGCTGCCGCATCTGCTCGACGACTCGGCGCACGACCGGCTGGTGGAGTTCCTGCGCCGCCGCGGCATGGCCATCGTGCTCGACGGCGCCGGCGCTCGACTGTTCGCGCAGCTCGACAGCCTGCGCCCGGCGCTGTCCGAGGACCCCTTCATCTGGCTGCTGCGCGCGATCGACGCGCTGACGCACGGCGACGCGACCAGCGCCACCACCTACCTGGCCATGGTCCGAATCCCCGGCGGCACCGGCGATTCGGTGGTTCCGGCGGCCTGGCTGCCGCCGCTGGCCCTGGCGGCCCGGGTGGACGCGGCCCTGCTCGCCGACGATATGGCGGCGCTGCCCGGCACCGGTCCGCATCCGGCGGTCGGGCATCCCGATATCGACTGCTACCTGACCATCCAGCTGGCCACCGCCATGCTGCTGCGCGGGGACCGAGAGGGCGGCGAGGAGCAGTTGCAGCGCGGGCTCGCCTTGGCGGAGAGCACGAATCATCCTCAGCTGGCGCTGCGTTCGGTGACCCGGCTGGCCATGTCGGCGGCCATGGACGGCGCGGTCACCACCATGCGGGACCGGGCCGGGCGGGCGCTGGCCATCGCCGCGGAGTACGGGCTGGAGCATTGCGCCGACGCCGCCCACGCCACGGCCCTGGCGGGATTCGCGGCGTATCTGCAAGGGGATTCGTGGCCCGTCGAGCAGACCGCGGAGCTGCTGACCATGCAGGAGCATCTGGACGGGTCGGTCCGGCCCGCGGCCGGCTGGTCGGCGCATGTGGTCGGCCGGCTGCTGGCCTGCCAGACCGAGGCCGATCACCACACCGCCGTCGAGGAACTGCGCCGGGCCATGCTGTCGTTGCTCACCCAGGGCGGCCCGTTGCCGATGACGCCGGGCCGCCTGCTGACCCACGTGGTGTGGGCGCTGCTCGCGGTGCGCGAACCGCGAACGGCGCGGCTGCTGATCGAGCAGGCGCGCGCCGCGCACGGGGATGGTCCCGAGGTGGAATTGTCCAGGGCCGCACTGGCTCTGGTGACGAGCAAACCGGCGACGGTGGATGTCGTGCTGGAGCCGCTGCTGGCCGACGACACCGTGTTCGGGGTGGCCGATCGGGTGACGCTGTGGCTGCTGTACGCGGTCCGGCACGAGGCCAGCCGCTCACCGTACAAGGTGCGCCGCGCTCTGGAGATGGCCCTCGCCTACGCCGCCCCGGATTGCCTGGTGCGACCGTTCCTGGACGTGCCCGACGCCATTGCCGTGCTCGACGGTCAGGCCGGAAGTTTCGGCCACCACGACGATTTCGTCGATCGGGTCCGGCATCATCCACTGGCGCGGCGGCGTTCGGCCGATCAGCAGCTCACGGCGACGGAAATGACTGTGCTCAAACATCTTCCGTCGGGTCGCACGGCCCAGCAGATCGCCGTCGACCTGGGAGTGTCGGTCAATACCGTCAAGACCCATCTGCGCGGCATCTACGCCAAGCTGGGCGTGAATTCGCGGACGGCCGCGCTGGACAAGGCCCGCCGCGCCGGGCTCCTTTGACCGGCGCGGCGGGGACTCACCCCTGGAGCAGCCCGGCGAGCTGACCGATATCGGCCGACCGGGTTCGGTTCATGGCGTCATCGAGGGTGATGGCGGCGTCGATGAGCGACAGGTGGGTGAAGGCCTGCGGGAAGTTGCCGAGCTGTTCGCCGGTGAGGTCGATCTCCTCGGCGTACAGCCCGAGATGGTTGGCGTAGGTGAGCATCTTCTCGAAAACCAGCCGGGCCTGGCTCAATTCGCCGGCGCGGGCGAGCGCGTTGACGTAGTTGAAGGTGCACAGCGAGAAGGTGCCCTCGTCGCCGCGCAGCCCGTCCGGTGCGGCGATCGGGTCGTAGCGGTAGACCAGGCTGTCGGTGACCAGGTCGGTGCTGATCTCCCCCAGCGTGGACAGCCACAGCGGATCGCGCGGCGCCACGAAATCGACCTGGGCCATGCGCAGCAGCGAGGAGTCCAGCACCTCGGAGCCGTAGCGCTGGACGAAGGACTGCCGGGCCGGATTCCAGCCGCGATCCCAGATCTGGGCGTAGATCCGGTCGCGGTGCCGCCGCCACTGCTCGACCGGGCCGGGCAGGCTGTGCTCGGCGGACAGCCGCACCGCGCGGTCGAAGGCCACCCAGCTCATGAGCCGCCCGTAGGTGTAATCGGCTCTGCCGCCGCGGGTTTCCCAGATGCCCTCCTCGGGCTGGTCCCAGTTGTCGCCCAGCCAGTCCAGCATGTCGACCACGTCGTGCCAGCCCTGGTGCCCGATGCGCAGTCCGCGCCGGTCGGCCTGGTAGATGCTGTCCAGCATCTCGCCGTAGATGTCGAGTTGCAGCTGTCCGGAGGCGTCGTTGCCGATCCGGACCGGGCGCGAACCCTTGTAGCCTTCCCAGTGGTCGAGGATCTGCTCCTGCAGATCCCAGGTGCCGTCCACCCGGTACATGATCTTCAGCGGGCCGCCGTGCGCGCGGTAGCGGTCGCGCAGCCAGGTCGCGAATTGTGCTGCCTCCTCGGTGAATCCGAGCGCCAGCAGGGAGTACACCGAGAACGAGGCGTCCCGGATCCAGGTGTAGCGGTAGTCCCAATTGCGTTCCCCGCCCAGCTGTTCCGGCAGTCCGGCGGTGGGCGCGGCGATGAGCCCCCCGGTGGGCGCGTAGGTCATGAGTTTGAGGGTGATGGCCGAGCGGTGCACCATCTCCCGCCAGCGTCCCCGGTAGGTGGATTGTGCGAGCCAGCCGTGCCAGAACCGGACGGCGTCGGCGAACAGCTCCTCGATCTCGCTCACCCGGATGGCGTGCGGGGTGGTGCGCGCCCCGGATTCCAGCACGATGCCGCGAACCTGCCCGGCCTCCAAGGTGATCGAGCCGCGCACGTGCCCCTCCCCCGCGACCTGCATCCGGCCCAGGCGGGCGTCGCCGGGCTCGCGCACGGCGTGCAGGGTGAGCATCTGGTCGCCGCCGTCGAAGACCGCGCCGTCGGGCAGGATGTGGGTGGTGTGCGGGCGGCGGCCGTAGTCGAAGCGCGGCATGAGGTCCACGTCGAAACTGATCTGCCCGCGCACGCAGCGCAGCATGCGCACCAGCCGGTGATTGTCGGTGGGGGTCCGGTCGGTGAGCGGCGGCATGAAGTCGACGATTTCGCCGGTGCCCGACGCCGTCATGAACCGGGTGATGAGGATGGCGGTGTCGGGGAAGTACATCTGCCTGCTGCGGAAGCCCGGTGCGGGGCGGATCCGGCAGTGCCCGCCCCGGCGGTGGTCGAGCAGGGCTCCGAAGATGCTGGGGGAATCGAAGCGGGGCAGGCACATCCAGTCGATGGTGCCGTCGGTCGCCACCAGTGCGGCCGTTTGCAGGTCTCCGATGAGTCCGTGGTCGGCAATGGGTGGGTAGTTGTCCACGTGCAGCTCCTTGTCGTCGGCAGCGCCGGAATCACCTGCGCGGCAATGATTCCGGCGCGCACGGTGGTCAGGCCGAGAAGATCTCGCGCAGCATCTCCTCCTGCGCCTGCGACAGATTGGTGGCCAGCAGCTGCGCCTCCTGCCCGGGGAAGCGCTCGAGCACGCGGTCCGGGACGGCGTCGGAGGTGAGCACGAACAAAGCCGATGTGCCCTCGGTGATTTCGGCGCGCAGGCGGTTGATGAACTCGTCGTCGATGCCGACATCGCGCATGGCGCCGGTCATGGCGCCCAGGCCCGCGCCGATCGCCAGGCCAAGCAGTGGGATGAAGAAGATCAGCCCGAACAGCAGGCCCCAGAACGCGCCGCCCAGGGCGCCGATTCCGGTGAGTTTGCGCAATTGTTTGGTCTTGGGTTTCTTGGCGCCCTCGGGCCAGCTGACGATGGCGGCGTCGTGCACCGAGATCAGCTGTTCCTTCGCCAGTTCCTCCAGCGTCTCCACCGCGATTTCGGCGCCGTCGGGGGTGGGGAATTTCCAGACGGTCAGGGTTCCTGCCACGGGTCCTCCTCGAATCGGTCGAGCGGTTCGGTGTGCAGCGCCGAAGGTAGGACCCGGGACGTGGTGGACGGCTCACACGTTTCGGATGAAGCGCGCACGCCACGCCGGGCGCGGCGGTTACCGTGGATGAATGTCCACCCGTCTGGCGTGCGTGGTGTTCGATTCGGTCGAGCCCAGGACCGTGGCAGGTTTCTGGGCGGAATTGCTCGGCTGGGAGGTGACAGTCGACCGGCCGGGCCAGGTGGATGTGGCCGCGCCGGATCCGGACGGGCTGGATGTGGCCTTGACCTTCCTGCCCGCCCGGCATGCCGCGGCGGGGTCCGCCGGAACGGGTGGAGCGGCGAAGAACCGGATGCACCTGGATCTGTCGAGCCGCTCGCTCGATCATCAGCGCGTGCAGGTGGATCGGGCGCTCTCGCTCGGTGCGCGGCGGCTGGACATCGGCCAGAACGGGGTGCCGTGGACGGTGCTCGCGGATCCCGAGGGCAATGAATTCTGCGTGCTGGAACCGCGCGAGCACTATGTCGACACCGGAGCGGTGGCCGCGATCGTGGTGGATACCCAGGACCCGCTACGCCTGGCACGATTCTGGTCCGCGGCCTCCGGCTGGCCCGTCACCCATGACAGTGCCCGTTATGCCGGAATTCGTTCCGCCACCGGGCAGGGCCCGTGGCTGGAGTTCCTGCGCACCCCCGAGGCAATGGGGGAACGCAGTCGCCTGCATCTGGATCTCATCGCCTTCCCCAGCGATGATCCGGCCGAAGAGGCGGCTCGGCTGCAGGCCGCAGGAGCCTCGCCGATCAACCTCGCCCCGCCGCCGGCGCATGCTCCGGTGGTGGTGCTGGCCGATCCGGAAACCAATGAATTCTGTCTGCTGCGAGCGGCTTCCGACTGACTCGCAATCCCCCGTGCCACCTGAGTTCAGGCGGCGCCGCGGTCGTAACGACGGCGTTCGCGCGGCGAGAGCCCGCCCCAGATGCCGAAGCGCTGATCATGGCTCAGGGCGTAATCCAGGCACTCCTTCTTCACCTCGCAGGACCCGCAGATCCGCTTGGCCTCACGGGTCGACCCGCCCTTGTCCGGGAAGAAGGCCTCGGGATCGGTCTGGGTGCACAATGCGCGCTTGTGCCAGGCTTCGGGCTCGAACTCGTCGCGGCGCGCGATGGTTTCGAACATGGCATCGAAATTCGTGAAAAGCAGTTTCACTTCAAAGCACCCCTTCAATACGTCAGAAATTCGGTGACACGCGCGTACTGCTAGCGGTCGCCGACGGCGGCCAGCCGGGCCTGCTCGCCGGTGACGAAAACGCGGCGCGCGTGCACCGCGGCCGGAGCGGAGGACCAGGGCGCCAATGCCGTGGTGAACATGAGCTCGCACCAGGACAGCGCGGGAACCTCGCCGCCGGCCAGGGTATTGAGCAACGACAATTCGGAATCGCAATCGTTCCAGGCGGCGAACAGCCATGAGGCGTCGAGCCGGCCCAGAAATTCCTCGGCGTCTTCGGGAACGCCCAGCGGCGCGTCGACGGCCAGGTGAACGACGGCCGCGATGGCATGACGCATACGCGCATCCAAACCGACGCCGTCGTGCAGCAGGAGTCCCTCCAGAGATTCACGCAGACCCGCACCCTGATCCACGCGGAAGTCATTGCGACGAGCGGCGGTGGTGATGTCCAGCATTTCTTTCCTCCCAAGTGTTTGGCGCTTGTCCCAAAAACGCCACGGCCTGATTTAAATGCGCTCGACATCACGTTGTCCAGCTCGGGAGCTATCTGGAGCAAACCCCTAGCAGTACCGACACTGGCCAGTGTTGGTACTCATCGGGAACAGCACTGAAGCGTGCTCGGCACCGCTCCGGCAAACAATAGGAACCGGCCACTTCGTCGTTTACCGTTCTGACCATGCCTTACGTGCGATCAGGTTCAGCCACAGTCCATTTCGTCACCAGCGACATTTCCGGCCCGACACTTCTGCTCAGCCACGGATTTCTCATGGACGAGTCGATGTTCGAACCGATGCGCGAACCTCTGGCAGCGGCCGGTATCAATCTCGTAACGGTCGATGCGAGGTGCCACGGACGCACTCAGACACCGGAGGGCGAACAGTTCAGCTATTGGGATCTCGCGGCCGACGCATTCGCGGTCCTGGATCATCTGGGAATCGAACAAGCGGTAATCGGCGGAATGAGCCAGGGCGGATTCACCGCAATGCGCATGGCGCTCGCGGAACCGGAACGAGTACGCGGTCTGGCGCTGCTCGATACCGAGGGCGATGCCTGCACGCCCGCCGAATTGGCTTTCTACCGCACCTTTTTCGAGCGCTGGCTGAGTCCGGAGCCGATGGCGCCGCTGGTCGCCGAACTCGCGCCGCAGCTCATCGGCGGCACCGATCCGCGGCTGTGGCGGGTGTGGACCAGCCGCTGGTACGCCTCGGACCGCCAGGCCCTGGCCCCGGCCGCGCGGTGCCTGATGGACCGGCGCTCGGTGCTGCACCGGCTGCCCGAGATCACCGCGCCGGCGCTGATCGTGCGCGGCAGCCACGATGGCACCAGCACCGCGCAGAAGTCCGAGCTGCTGGCCGCCGGACTGCCCGGGGCGGCGGGGGTGGTGACCGTGCCCGGCGCGGGGCACGGGGCGGCCTGGACGCATCCGGATGTGGTGGCGCCGCTGTTGATCCGGCTGGTGCAGCGGGCGACGGCACGGCGCGACAACAGCCTGGCGCGGGCGCTGTCCGGCCCGTGGCTGAAGGGGCGCGGCGCGGGCGAGATCCAGATCGCCCGGTGAGATGGGCTGTGGCGGGACTCGATCGATCGGGCGGCCGCGTGCGAGCGCGCGGCCTATTCGTCCTGCGCGGCGTCGCGCAGGTGACCGGGATCGAGCGGTTCGCCGTCCTCGGAGCACCAGGACGGGATGCCGAGGAAGATCTGAATCTGATTGGGGTAGGCCGCGCAGAAGACGCTGAACATCTGGACCGCGATGGCGCGGCAGCGGCCGGAGATGGTGTCGTGCAGATGCATAGTGGCGCGGGGACGGCCGTAGGCGGCGATGCCTTCGTCCCACATTTCCCGGAAAAGCCCGAAACGTCCGAGTTCTGAGAGGTAATCCGCAGACCAGGCGGTGTCGCCGGAACCGGCGATCAAACCGCGCAGCCAGTGGATGGTGAGCCGGACTTCTTCCTCCCAGTCCAGCATGACTTCGCGCGCGGCCGGATTGCCGAGCAGCCAGCGCAGAATATTGACGTCTTCTTCCAGACCGGGGAAGGCCCGGGAGTAACTGGCGTTGCATGCCAGCACATTCCATCGGGTATCGACATAGGCGGCCAGATTGGGCTCGTGCAGATCCAGGGCGCGACGCATGTCGTCGGTGATTTCGTCGCGGAGTTGTTCCACCGTGGGGAATTCGCTGGTGCCCAGACCGGCCAGATCGAGCAGATGCCGGCGTTCGACGGTGGAAAGCGGATCTATTCGATCCAGGTATCGCAGCAGCGCATCGACCACTTCGCGGGTGGGATGGCCGCGATCGCCCTTCTCCAAATGACTGATATAGCTGGCGCTGACACCGGCGTTGAAGGCGAGACGTTCCCGGGAGACGCCGCGGGCGTCACGCAGCTTGCGCAGGAGCAGTCCGAAACTGGGCGGCCTCAACTCGTCCGGGTCTCTATTCGGCTTCACGATCAACGTCACGTCCGTTCCCTCTCCACAAACATTCAGCAACCGTCCCTCATCAGCCGGAGTGCAGGGTCCCGGTGAGTGGAACCCGGTTGCAGCGCCTCCTCTGAACCGCGCCGATTCGCCCAGGTACGCCGCCAGTTCTGGGTTCGGATACTGCCATACTGCATTGTGCACCAGTCCAAAACGTAACCATTTCTACTATGTGTCGCGACACATCGCATAGTCGCTTACAGCTGAGCAATTGCTTAGCAAGCCTCATTCGAAGTGACGCGGTCACCGGTTCACGGCCGGGAAACACCGAACCACTACGATCGGCAGACATGATCAACTGCGCGCCGGAGTTCGCCCTGTGACGACTGTCGACGCGATTGTGCTCGCGGGCGGGCGCGCCAGCCGCATGGGCGGCGTGGACAAGCCCGCCATCGTGGTGGGCGGGCAATCCATGCTGGATGCCGCGCTCGCCGCCGTCGCCGGGTGTGCGCGAACCGTCGTGGTGGGACCGCATCGGCCGGAATTGCCGGCGGAAATCCTTCAGGCACAGGAGATACCGGCCGGGGCGGGTCCGGTGTCGGCCATCGCAGCCGGTGTGGGCGTACTCGAGGGGTGTGAGTTTCCGGCCGGACTGATCGTGGTGCTGGCCGCGGACATGCCATTCCTGACCGCACACGCAGTGAACGAACTCCTTTCCAATGCAAGGGAATCCGGAAGCGACGCGGTATTCGCCGCGGATGAATCCGGGCGGCCGCAATATCTGGTCGGCGTATGGCGCCGCGCCGCGTTGTGCGAGGCGTTGAATCGACTGGAATCACTGGTGAATCGGCCGATGAAAGCTCTCGTTCCGGTCGATACCGTGACCGTGCGGCTGGCCGGAGTCGCCGACTGCGACACCCCCGACGATGTGCGCCACGCCCGCGCGGCCGCGGCCCGGTCGGCGGCGCCGCTGGGCCTGGCCGAGGCGCGAGAATTGCTCCGGCGGAACATTTCCCGGCTGCCCGCCCACCGGACCCCGGTGCGATCCGCGCGCGGGGCGGCGCTGGCCGAGCCGCTGCGCGCCGCCGAGGCGCTGCCGCGGTTCGACGTGTCGGCCATGGACGGGTACGCGGTCAGCGGGGACGGGCCGTGGCAGCTGCGCCGCGATATCGGTTTCGCGGGCGGGCAGCGGCCGGTGGGACTGCTCGACGGCGAGGCCGTGCGCATCGCGACGGGCGCGCATGTGCCCGACGGCACCAGCACGGTGGTGCGCGACGAATTCGTGGAGATCGCCGCCGACGGATCACTGCATCGCCTGCCGGACAGCCCGATTCGCGATGATGTGCGCCGCCGTGGCGAGGACTGGATGCCCGGTGACGAGCTCGCGCCCGCCGGGCGGCCGGTCACCCCCGCGCTGGTGTCGGTCGCGGCGTCGGCCGAGGTGAGCACCGTGACGGTGCGCGGCCCGGTGCGGGCGCGAATCGTCATGACCGGCGATGAGATTCGCAGCGACGGCCCGCTGTACGCGGGGCAGACAAGGGATTCCATCGGTCCGGTGCTGCCGGATCTGCTCGGCTGGTACGGCGTGGCCACGGTCGATCGAGTCCACCTGCGCGACACCGCGAATGCCTTCGACGAGGTGCTGGCCGCCGCCACCGACTGCGACCTGCTGGTCATCGTGGGCGCCACCGGCGGCGGCGCGGCCGATCAGCTGCGCGCCGCCCTCGACCGCGCACAGTCCCGCATGCTGGTGCACCGCCTGCGCCTGCGCCCCGGCGGCTCCACCGTGGTGGCCCAATTGGACTCCGGGCCCGCGGTTCTCGGCCTGCCCGGCAACCCCTACGCCGCCGTGGCCACCCTGCTGGCATTGATCCCCGCCCTGAAGGAGGGCCTCACCGGCGTTGACCAAACCCGCCCGCTGATCGGCCCGCTGGCCAACGCCGCCGAAATCGCCGGTCCCGTACCGCGAATCGTCCCGGCGCAGGCCCTGCCCGAGGGCGGCTGGCTCGGCGACGCCGCCCTGCGCACCGCCCACCTGGCCGGACTCCTCGACCGCGACGGCCTGGTGATCGTCCCCGCCGACGCCCCAGACGGCGCACCGGTCGAATTCATCCCCCTACGAGGCTGATTCATCCCGGGCCGCGATTCCGGCTCACAGCCACCACCGTCATTCCGGCGTGCTTTTGGCCGGAATCCACACTGGCCGTTCATGTGCCCGTCCGGGTGTATCCCGGCCGAAAACATGCCGGGACGACGAAGGCGGTCAGTCAGAATGGCGTGGGGCTCACAGCGCTTCGATGATCATGGCGTTGGCTTGGCCGCCGGATTCGCACATGGTTTGGAGGCCGTAGCGGGCGCCGCGGGCGCGCATGGCGTGGACGAGGGTGGCGGTGATGCGAACGCCGCTGGCGCCCAGCGGATGTCCGAGGGAGATGGCGCCGCCGTGGACATTGACCCTGGCGAGGTCGGCGCCGGTTTCCTGGGACCAGGCCAGGATGACGCTGGCGTAGGCCTCGTTCACCTCGATGAGGTCGATGTCGGACAGGCTCAGGCCGGATTGTTTCAGCGCGCGTTCGGTGGCGGGGATGACGGCGGTGAGCATGAGGAACGGGTCGTCGCCGACGGCGATGTGGGATCGGATGCGCGCCAAGGGCTTCAGACCCAGCTGCCGGGCGCGTTCACTGGTGGTGACCATGACCGCGGCGCTGCCGTCGCCGAGCTGGCTGGCATTGCCGGCCGTGATGCGCCATTGGATTTCGGGGAAGCGGCGGGCGATGGCCGGGTTGTGGAACGAGGCGGGCAGGGCGTTCAGCGCCTGCGCGGAACTCTCGTAGCGAATGCCCTCGTCGAACGCCAGATCGGCGATGGGACCGGTGAGTTCGGCGTCGAAGAGCCCGTTCTTGGTCGCCTCGGCGGCCCGCCGATGGCTCTCCAGCGCGTAGTCGTCGAGCTGGGCGCGGCTCAATCCCCATCGGGCGGTGATGAGTTCGGCGCTGATGCCCTGCCACGGCACGCCCTGCGGATAGCGTTCCATGAAGGCCGATCCGACCAGGTTGTCGGCGTCGAGCAGGCTGGTGCCCATGGGAATTCGGCTCACCGACTCCACACCGGTCGCGATCACCACGTCACAGTCCCCGGCGATCACGGCGTGCGCGGCGAAGCGCAGCGCCTGCTGACTGGCGCTGCACTGGCGGTCGATGGTGCTGGCGGCCACCGATTCCGGCAGCCCGGCGGCCAGGGCGGCGCGCCGGGTCATATTGGTGGCCTGCTCCCCCACCTGACTGACCACGCCGCCGATGACCTCGTCGACGCACGCCGGATCGATTCCGGTGCGCCGCACCACCGCTCGCAGGCTGTGCGCCATCAGATCGACGGGGTGCACGTGCTCCAGCGCTCCGCCCGGCTTGCCGCGGCCGATCGGTGACCGCACCGCGGCGACGATTACCGCATCCCGCATGACATTTCTTACTCCCGAACTAGTTTCCGAGCGTGACCGGCGGTGCGGCGAGCAGCCGCGCGCGCACCGACCGGCGGTCGACCTTCGAATTGGGCAGCAGCGGAAGGGTTTCGCCGACCACGATCCGCTTGGGCACGGCCGCACGACCCAGGCGTTCCCGGACCGTGGCGCACAGGGCCGCGGCATCGGCCGAACAGCCCGCGCGCGGAACGACATACGCGCCGACCTGCTCTCCCCATTCCGGATCGGGCAACCCCAGCACGACGGCGGAATCCACCGAATCCATTGCGCCGAGCGCCTGTTCGACCGCGAGCGCGGACACCTTCACACCGCCGGTATTGATCAGATCGTCGAGGCGGCCGGTGGGCACGAGCAGCCCGTCGGCCCAATGGCCGCGATCCGCCGTCCGATACCAGCGCTGCCCGTCCTCGGTGTAGAACTGTCCGGCCTCGCCCGCCGCCGCGTCCAGGTAGCCGTCGGCGAGCACGTCCCCGCCGAGGTGAATCACGCCGTCCGCCACCCGGACTCGCACGCCGTCGAGCGGCAGGCCGTCGTAGACGCAGCCGCCGCAGGTCTCGGTCATGCCGTAGGTGACCACCGCGCCGGTGATCTCGCGCAGACGCCGGTCGCTGTCCGGGTCCAGGGGCGCGCCACCGATCAGTACCCGGTCGTAGCGGGCCAGTGCGGCCCGGCCCGCCGGGTCGCCGAGCAGCCGCTTCACCTGGGTGGGCACCAGCGAGGTGTAGCGCGGGCCCGCGCCGAGCCGGCGCGTGGCGGCCGCGAAGCCGGCGGCGTCGAACGGCCCGCTGCCCAGGGCCAGCACCCGGGTGCCACCGAGCACGGCCCGCGAGACCACCTGGAATCCGGCCACGAAACCGGCTGGGAGACAGAGCAACCAGTCACCGGCCCCGCCGAGCCGTGCGGAGGAGGCGCGCGCCGAGGCCCGCAATGCGCTGCGCGACAGCATGGTTCGCTTGGGGACTCCGCTGGAACCGGAGGTGGACAACACCACCGCCGTGCTGCCGGGCACGGTCTCCGGCAACCCCTGTCCCTGCTCCGCGCTGGTGAGCGGGGCAATGGCGCGGCCGTCCCGGTGGATCCGTTCGATTTCGCGTTGCAGCAGATCGACGGCCTGTTCGGGGTCCGCGGGCAGCACCACGGGCCGCAGCGGAACGGCGGGAACGGCGGTAGTCAGCACTGTTCGACTCTACGTGCGATCACCGGTGCGGCAACCCGGCAGCGATCTTCACCACACCCCGTTGACGGCGAGCTCACTCACCCGGGCAGACCCAGGACCATGACGACCTGACCGGGGTGAACAGCGTTCTGCAGCCGACCGGCCTGGGCGACGATCCGGCGCCGCAGGCCGGTCGCGGGATTGCGCAGATGCATGGTCCACACGTGCGGGGCGAACTCCACGCCGCCTTCGGCCCAGGCTTGCCGGAATGCCGGGAATTCGCCCAGTTCGCGCAGCAGATCCAGGAAACCGTCGGTATTGCCGGAGCGGCCGATGAGCCCGCGCATCCAGTAGACCGTCCGGCGCACATCGGCTTCCCAATTGACGAGCACCCGCGCGGCCATGTCGCTGCTGAAGAACCAGCGCAGCATATTGCCGTCCAGGGTGGCGCCGGGAAACGCGGCGTCCCAACTGTCGTTGCAGGCCAGCAGATTTCCCCGGATATCGACATAGGCGGCCAAATTCGGGCCGTGCATGTCGAGCACCCGGCGCATTTCGGTGGTGACGGCGGCCCGCAGCTCCGACACTTCCGGGAACTCACCGGTATCGAGTCCGGCGAGGTCGATCAACTGCCGGTGATCGGAGCTGGAGAGGGGCATGAGCCGGTCCAGATATCGGCTCAGCGCCTCCACCACCTCGCGGGTCGGGTTGCCGCGGTCGCCTTTCTCCAAATGCGTGATGTAACTTGCGCTCACCCCGGCATTGAAGGCCAGGCGCTCCCGGGAAACGCCCCGCTGATCGCGCAGGCGGCGCAGCAGGTTGCCGAAAGTAGGGGCCTCGAGTTCGCCGGAATACGGTCCGCATCCCACATCGGCGACCACCACAGTCCTCCTTGCCGGTGCCCTATCGAGTTCATCCTTCCGGTGAATGCTCCCACGGAAGATCGGATGAACCCGCACGCTGAACTGTTCCTGTTTGTATCAGTGCGTAATCCTGTCAGGGATGGTTCGGCGCGGCGAGCCGGGTGAATTACCTGGTTGACGACCGGACCGAACGGTATCTGCACCGGTCCGGGCCGTATGCCAGGAGGTAGCGCGATTATGCTCCGACCGCGACCCGAGCGGAAGTATCGACGCGAATCCGCGCCGGATCGGGAATGGGAACGGCCGCGAGCAGCCGCCGGGTGTAATCCTGGGCGGGATTACCGAAAACCTTTTCCACCGTTCCGGTTTCGACGATCGTCCCCTGGCGCAACACCACCACGCGATCGGAGACCCGATTCACCACGGCCAGATCGTGACTGATGAACAGGCAGGCGAATCCGTATTCGGCGCGCAGATCCGCGAACAGCTCCAGCACCTGCGCCTGCACCGAAACATCCAGGGCGCTGGTCGGTTCGTCGGCCACCAGCAGCCGCGGGGCGAGCGCGAGGGCGCGCGCCAGGGCGACACGCTGACGCTGACCGCCCGACAGCTCACCCGGCCGCCGCGTGGCGTAGGAGCGCGGCAGACGCACGGATTCGAGCAGATCGCCGACCTTGGCGCGCAGCAGCGCACCGGAGGCGGCCCGGTGCACCAGCAGTGGTTCACCGATCGAATCCGCCAGGGAGCGGCGCGGATCCAGTGAGGCGGTGGCGTCCTGATGCACCAGGGCCACCTGCCTGCGCAGACCGCGCAGCTCTCGCCGGGACAGCCCGGTGAGCGGAACGCCCTGCAGCACCACCTCTCCCGCCGTGGCGGGAATCAAGCCGAGGGCGGTGCGGCCGAGTGTGCTCTTGCCCGAACCGGATTCGCCGACCAGGCCGACCACCTCACGGGCGGCCAGGCTGAGCGACACCTGGTGCAGGGCCTGGAAGTCGCGGCCGCGCCTGCGGTAGACGACATCGAGGTCGGTTATGCGCAGGACGTCCGCGTCGTCATCCCGGCGTGCACCACCTTCGTCATCCCGGCGTGCTTTTGGCCGGGATCCATCGCCCGTGGTGGATTCCGGCCACAAGCGCGCCGGAATGACGGGGGGACTGGGCACGGACGTCACGGATACCTGTTCCCGTACCGATTCCGGTTCGGGCTCGGGGAGTTTCGGGACGGCCGCCAGCAGGGTGCGGGTGTAGTCCTCGCGCGGTGTGGCGAACAGGTCCCGTACGGGCTGGTCCTCGACCACCCTGCCCGCGTTCATCACGACCACGCGGTCGGCGATCTCGGCGACCACGCCCAGGTTGTGGGTGATGAACAGGATGGCGGTTCCCTTGCGGCGCTGGAGTTCTCGCAGCAGGTCCAAGATCTCCGCCTGCACGGTGACATCGAGCGCCGTGGTGGGCTCGTCGGCGATGAGCAGGTCCGGTTCACCCGACAGGGCCAGCGCGATGACCACGCGCTGCTTCTGGCCGCCGGACAGTTGGTGCGGATACCAGTCGAGTCGCTGCTCCGCTTCCGGGATGTCGACCAGCGTCAGCAGTTCGATGGCGCGAGTTCGCGCGTCTGCCTTGCTGATCGGGCCGTGCGCGCGCAGCGCCTGCGCGATCTGGGTGCCGATGCGCTGCACCGGGTTCAGCGCGGTGTGTGGTTCCTGGAACACCATGGCGGCGCGGGTACCGCGCAGCACCCGCAGCTCGTCATCCGGCATTCCGGCAATTTCGGTGCCGCCCAGCCGAATCGACCCGTGTGCGTGCGTGCCGTCGGGCAGCAGTCCCAGCACGGCGCGGGCGGTCAGCGACTTGCCGGAGCCGGATTCGCCCACCAGCGCGACGGTTTCGCCGCGACCGACGCGCAGGTGCACGCCGTCGACCACCGTGCGGTCGCCGAAACGCACCACCAGCTCCGCGATTTCGAGCAGGGGACCTGTGTACTCGCTCATCCGATCCTCCGGGCACGGCCCAGAGCCTGGGCGATCAACAGGAATCCGAGGGTGAGGCCGGAGACCACCAGCAGCGGTCCGACCGCGAACGCCGGATTGGCGTCCAGATCGGCGATCGAGTCGGCGATGATCGACCCCAGTGACGGGTCCGGCGGGCGCACCCCGATGCCGATGAAACTCATGGCCGCCTCCACGAACACCGCCAGCGACAACGACAGCGACAGCTGTACGGTCAGCGGCTCGATCACATTGGGCAGCACATGTTTCCGCAGGGTCCACCAGGTGCCGGCGCCGATCACCTCGGCCGCCTCCACGAACGCCTGCTCGCGCACGGCCAGGATGGCGGTGCGGATCTGGCGGCCGAAGATGGGGATCTCCGCGGCCACGATCACGATGATCACCGCGTGCGCGCCCGGGCCCGTGACGGCGGCCAGGGCAATGGCGAAGATCAGTGTCGGGAAGGCCAGGATCAGATCGAACAGTCGCTGGGTGATCACATCGGTGACGGTGTTCACGCTCGCGAGCAGCCCTGCCAGGGAGCCGATCACCGCGCCCAGCGGCACCGCCACGAACGCGATCAGCAGGCTGGAGCGAATGCCGTAGAGCACCCGTGAGAACAGATCGCGATTGAGATTGTCGGTGCCCAGCCAGTGCTCCCCGCTCGCACCGAGCAGGTTGGCGCCCGGAATCTGGGTCAGCGGATCATATTTCGCGAGCACGCCCGCGGCCAGCCCGGACCCCGCGATGATCACGATCAGCACGAGCCCGGCCGAACCCTGCCCCCTGCGCAGGGCCCGCCACAGCGGGTTTTCCGGATTCGGCTCGCGCTCACCGATTTTCGCTGTATCGACGGCCGCCTGGTCGCGCACGATCTCGCTCATGCCTTGCCTCCGAGACGGATTCGCGGATCGAGGTAGGCATGCACGAGATCGGTGAGCAGCTGGATGGCCACGAACACCACGACCGAGAACAGCAGCAGCGCCTGCACCACCGGATAGTCGCGGCGGTTGATGCCCTGTTCGATGAGCTGTCCGATACCCGGCCACGCGAAGGCGGCTTCGACCAGCACCGCGCCGCCCAGCAGATGCCCGGTTTGGATGCCGAGCACGGTGAGCAGGGTCGGCAGCGCATTGCGCAGCGCGCCGCGCGTGACGATCTGCCGATGTGAGATGCCCAGGGCCCGTGCGGTCAGCACGTAGGGCTTACGCAGTTCGGTGCGCAGCGCCTCGGTGAGGAAGCGGGTGAGCGCCGCCGTCACCGGCAACGCCAGGCAGACCGACGGCAGCAGCAGGTATTGCACGGCGATATCCGGGTGCGCCACGAACCCGTCCGGCGGGACGCCGCCCGCGGGCAGAATCGGGATGGCGACGGCGAACACCAGCACCAGCAGCACGCCGGTGACGAAGGTCGGGATCGCGACGGCGACCGTATTCGCCGCGGCCACGATCGCATTCAGCCACGGCCTGTTCCACAGGACGGCGGAGATGCTCACCGCCAGGCTCACCACCACCGCGAGCAACAGCGCGGACCCGGTGAGCACCAGGGTGTTGGTGAGCCCACGCCCGACCAGGTCGGAGATTTGGCCGCCGATGATGTAGGACCGGCCGAGGTCGCCGGTGACCACGCCCCTCAGCCAGGTGAGGTACTGGGCCGGAATGGACCGGTCCAATCCGAGCTGATGTCGAATGGCCGCAATGGTTTCCGGTGTGGCGTCGGGTCCGGCCAGGGTGCTCGCCGGATCGCCGGGCACCAGCCGCAGCAGCAGGAAGATCAGCACCGACGCGCCGAACAGCACCGCCAGCGCGGAGGGCACGCGCCTGAGCAGGTACCCGCTCATGCTGCGCCGTTTCGGGCATGAGCGGAGCGCTGCGTGGTTACGCTCCGCTGCCGACTACGCGCTTGACCGCTCATGCCAGGAACGCCTCCGTGAAGACGGTCTCCCGGCGCTTGGTCCAGTCGAATCCGTGAAGTGTGGTGCCGGCTGCGGCCTGGGCGTAACGCACGCCGATCTCGATGAGGAACAGCCCGTCGAGGAGTTGATCGCTGAGCGCCTGGTAGGCCCGCTGCGCGTCCGGCCCGGTGGACTGCGGCAGCTTCCACGCCGCGTCGGCGACCTTCACGTAATCGGGAGATTCGTAGCGGGAGGCATTCTTTCGCGCGTTGAACGGGTAGGCGCTCACGGTGAGCGTGGACGGCACGAACTGCGCCCACGAGTGGTCGGTGATCCACAGGCCCGGGAACTGCGCGCCGATGAGCTGTTTGATGAAGGTGCCGTTGTCGGTCGGCACCAACTCCACCTCGAGGCCGATCTCGGCGAGGTTGGCCTGCACGATCTGCGCGGTGGCCGCGTAGGTCGCCAGTGCGGTGTTGTAGGCCAGTGGCAGCTTGCCGGGCTTGGGCAGGGTGGACAGGATCTGCTCGGCCTTGGCCACATCTCGCGAGTATCGCGTGTTGCGGGCGTCGTCGAAGGCCGGAGAACCTTTGGGCCACGGCACATTCAGCGGATATCCGGCTCCCCGGAACACCTCGCTGATAATGCGCTCGCGGTCCAGTGCGTAGGCGATGGCCTGCCGCACCCGCACATCGGCCAGGGTCGGATCCTGCACATTGGCGCCGACGTACAGCTGCAGTTCCGCGCCCTCGTAGACGATGGTCTTGAAACCGGCTGTCTTGGCGAGGTTTTCGTTGTCGCGGTAGCTGACGCCATCGGCCAGCTGGATCTGCCCGGACTTCAGGGCGTTCAATTGCGCCTGATTGTCGGAGATGACGGTGAGTTCCACCCGGTCCAGGTACGGCCGCTCCGGCACCCAGTAGTGCTCGTTGCGCTCGAAGACCAACTGCGAGTTGGGAATCCGGCTGGTGAACCGGAACGGCCCGGTGCCGATGATCTTGTCGCCGGTGGCCAGCTGGTCGATGGATTCGCTGTCCAGAATCGGCACCGTGTCGAGCAGATCGAACAGGTTGCCGAGCGGGTGCGCGAACGTCAGCGTGATCTTGTGGGGATCGCTGGTGTCGAAACCGGTGACGGCCGCCGCCGTGCTCTTCAACTGCGCCGACCATTTCGGATCGGCGTACTGCCGCAGCGAGAATTCGACGTCCTCGGAGGTGAAGGCCCGCCCGCTGTGGAACTTCACATCATCGCGCAGGTGCAGCGTGATCGATTGCCCGTCCGGCGCGAGAGTCCAGCTCTTCGCCAGGCTCGGTTGCGGTTCCAGCCTGTCGTGCGGGTACCGCACCAGCGTCTCGAACACGAGCCCGATCACATACGGCGTGGTGCCGGTATTGGTGAGGATATTGGCCGGAATGAGGTCCACATTCACGCCGTACTTCAGTGTGCCGCCGCGCACCGGCTGCGCGTTGTCGTCCCCGCCGCCCTTCTGCTGGTTCACCGCCGAGGTGCAGGCGGCCAGCGCCGCGCCGCCGACGATGGCGGCCGCGACAATGCCGGAGTTGCGCAGGAAATGGCGGCGGCCTAGACCGCCGGGGGACGAATTCATCTGGAACACCTCGAAATACGTGCCGTCGGGACGGCGGAGTGCGCGGACGGCACCGGGAGACTTTGAGTAGCGGCGACGCTAACAGCCGGTGCGGGCCCGGACAGCGGTTGTACGCAGCGTGCGTGAAACCCTGGAAAGAATCGTTTTCGGGCTCTTCGCTGGGAGAATGCCAGTCCCGTCCCATGCCCGCGGCTACGAGAACTTCACCGGCGCGCTCGGCCGCACCACCGCCGAGTCCACACCCGAGTGGGTGTATCCGCCGGCCGCCCCCGCCGGGGCGCCCAATATCGTCGTGGTGCTGGTGGACGATATGGGCTACAGCGATATCGGGCCGTTCGGCTCCGAGATCGAGACGCCGACGCTGGATCGACTGGCGGCGAATGGCTTGCGGCTCACCAACTTTCACACCACGCCGCTGTGCTCGCCGTCGCGGGCGGCGCTGTTGACCGGAATCAATTCGCACCGTGCGGGATTCGGCTTCGTGGCCAATGCCGATCCGGGATATCCGGGGTTGCGGCTGGAATTGGCCGACGATGTGCTGACCCTGCCGGAGATCCTGCGCGCCAATGGATATGCCACCTACGCCGTCGGCAAGTGGCATCTGGTGCGGGATGCCACGCTGCATCCGGCGGCCAATCGCGATTCGTGGCCGACACAGCGCGGATTCGACCGGTACTACGGGTCGCTGGAGGGGTTGAACTCCTTCTACTACCCGAACCAGCTCGTCTCCGATGCCTCGGCGGTCGAGTTCGACGAGTACCCGGAGGGCTATTACCTCACCGACGACTACACCGACAAAGCGGTCGGGTACCTCAAGGAATTGCGCGCGCACGACGCGTCCAAGCCGTTCTTCCTGTACTTCGCGCACACCGCCATGCACGGGCCGCTCCAGGCCAAGCCGGATGATCTGGCCAAGTATCGGGGCCGGTACCGGGAGGGCTGGGATCGATTGCGGCAGAGCCGGTTCGGCTCACAGCTCGCGCAGGGCCTGTTCCCGCCCGGCACCGGGCAGAAGCCGCGCAATACCGAACCGGGTTACGAAGCGCAGGAGTGGGATTCGCTCACCCCCGAACAGCAGTCTCGCTTCGAGCGATACATGGAGGTGTACGCGGCCATGGTCGACAGCATCGACCAGAGCCTGGGCCACATTGTCGACACCCTCGAGCAGTTCGGCGAACTCGACAACACCATCATCGTGTTCACCTCCGACAACGGCGGCACCGCCGAGGGCGGCCCGGAGGGCACCCGCACCTACTTCGCGCAGTTCGCTCAGGTGGACGAGCCCGACTGGGAGCGCGACGTCCCGCACGACGACGAACTCATCGGCACCGCGAAGCTCGGTGTGCACTATCCGCGCGGCTGGGGTCAAGCCTCCAATACACCTTTTCGGTTCTACAAGGGCCAGACCTTCGCGGGCGGCGTCCGTGTCCCGTTCGTCCTTTCCTGGCCTGCGGGACTCCCTCGCACCGAGGGCGACACCGGCATCCGCCGGGAATACATCTACGTGACCGACCTGGCGCCGACTCTCCTGGAGCTGGCCGGCCTGTCGCGCCCCACCGTACGTAATGGTTTGCCCGCCAAAGATTTCGACGGAATATCCGCCGTGGATGTTCTCCGTGATCCGGCCGCCGAATCCCGGCATGTCGAGCAGTACTCGGAAATGACCGGCCACCGCGGCTTCTACCGCGACGGCTGGAAACTCCTGGCCCTGCACGACCCCGCCCGCGACATCGACGACCCGCACTGGCAGCTCTTCGACGTCCGCACCGACCCCACCGAACTACACGACCGCTCCGGGGAGTACCCGGAAAAAGTCGCCGAACTCGCCGCGGCCTGGGACGAAGCCGCCTGGCACAACACCGTTTTCCCCCTCATCACCCGTAAGGACCTCGCGCGACGCCGCCCCGAGGAGTCCCACTTCACCGACGAGGTCCGCATCCTCCCCGGCACCCCCACCCTCGAGCGCTACCGCTCCCAACGCCTGATCGCCTACCGCGACTTCACCATCGCGGTCGAACTCGAGGGTTACCGCCCCGGCGACGAAGGCGTCCTCGTCGCCCACGGCGACCCCCTCGGCGGCTACCTCCTCTACATCGAAAACGACCACCTCCACTTCGGCTACAACGCCTACGGCCGCTTCACCACCCTCGACGCCGGCCCCGTCCCCGAAGCCACTCGCCGCCTGACCCTCTCCGCCACAGTCCGCCCCCACCTCCGCTGGGACTTCACCCTGACCATCGACGCCATCCCCGCCGCCACCCTCCCCAATCAGGTTCAACTCGTGGGCATGTCCCCCTGGACCGGCATCTCCATCGGTCTCGACGCCCGCGGCCCCGTCGACTGGGACCTCCGCGACCGCCGCGGCGTCTTCCGCTACACCGGCGCGCTCCGCGCAGTCACCTACTCCCCCGGCGCGATCGGCGTCCCGGAGGAAACCCGGCAGACCCTCGATTCGGAGGCCGAACTCATCGCCGAATAACACACCTGGCGAACATCACTCCACGTCGAGATCCAACTCGGCCCAGGTGATCTCGGCCTTCAACGGATCGATGACAGACACCGCGGCAACCGGGTCCTTGGAACGCAGGGCGGTATCTTCGGTGACGTAGGCGCCGCCACTGGTCAACCGAAGTCGCTCGATCGAAACCACCGGTCCGTCATCATTGGCCATCCGCACGATCCAATAGTGCGGAATGCCGAGCCGCGCATACAGCGCCCGCTTCTCGATGCAGTCGGCAGTCACGGTGGACGGCGAGACGACCTCGACGACGAGGAGCGCGTCACCCGCTGTCGGCTTACGCCCCCATTTCTCGCGAGGGTCGTCGATGCAGCGGTAGACGATCGCATCCGGCCGCCGGAAACTGAACGGCACCTCCGATACGAGCATGTCCACTTCGCGGCTGGCCCGCACACAAGGTTCGAACGGTGCGCGCTCCCGGATCGCTCGCCGCAACCCCTGTTCGATCGCCGAGGTCACCGCGATGTGGTTCGGCGACGGCGACTCACAGTGCACGAGCATGCCGTCCTTCACCTCGATGGCACGCGAAAGGTCCGCAGGCATGTCGAGATACATGTCCAGGTCGATCACCGGGATGGGATGGCGCATCCAGGACCAGTCGTACGCCTCGCTCATAGAAGTCAGCGTAGTGTCTGCACTACACCGAATCGCGTGTTCCCGCCCATGTGTGTGCGGTGGACATTGCCATGATCATTCTGTGCATGCGGGGTAGCGCCGATCGGTGGTTCACTCGGCCTCGTCGAGGGGTTCAGGGTGGGAGCTTTGCCGGGGAATTCGGGGATCGATGTGCGAAAGCGGCTGTGATGAACTAGTTTTCACACGGCCGTCAGGCCAGAATCTCGAAACTCCGGGGGGAGCGAGCGTGCTAGAGCTCGATCATTTCAGTTATGGGTGGTTCACGCCGGCGCTGGCGTACGCGGTATCGGTGGTGGGGTCGATGCTGGGGTTGCGGTGTGCGGCCTATGCCAGGGCGGCGGCGAAACCGGACGGGTGGCTGATCGCGGGGGCCGTGGCCTTGGGCGGTGCGGGCATCTGGGTCATGCATTTCACCGCCATGCTGGGGTTCTCCATTCATGACGCCACCATTCGCTTCGACGGGGTGGTCACGCTGCTGAGCGCCGGGGTGGCGATCGTGGTGGTGTGGATCGGGTTGTCGGTCGCGGTGCGCGGCACCCGCAAGGCGGTGGCACTGCCGCTGGGCGGGCTGGTGACCGGATTCGGCGTGGCCGCCATGCACTACCTGGGCATGTACGCCATGAACACCAACGCGCACATCGAATACCACTTGCCGCTGGTGGCGCTGTCCCTGCTCATCGCGGTCGTGGCGGCGACCGCGGCCCTGTGGTTCGCCGTCACCGTCCGCGGGCTGCTCGCCAGTTTCGGAGCCGCCCTCGTCATGGGCCTGGCTGTATGCGGCATGCACTACATGGGCATGGCATCCATGCGGGCGCATCGCATGCACGACTGGACGCCGCCGCAGGGGTCCGACGGCATGCAGTTGGTGACGCCGCTGTTCATGACGGTCACCATCGTGATGATGGTGTTGATCCTCGTGGTCGGGCTGGCCGAGGTGGACGAACGCAGTAATCGATCAGCAAACTGAATTGCCGGAGAGTTACGCAGGTCACTCCGAGACCGGTAAGCGATAGCCGGTTTGGCGGAAAAGCGCGTACAGCGGCCCTTCCGAATTGTGTTAACAAATGTAAACCCGCGAAGAACCAGCCGTTTCCAAAGCTTCACCGGGAGCTTCCCGAAACCTCCACGGCACGACCGGATTCGAGCAATTCGACCATATTCCCGCAGGTCGTACCGTATTGTGACCTGCACTGCCGCTATCCCCCAGTGACCGTCACGTTGCGCTGACCTCACAGCTCACAACGGGGCCAGGCGCACTGTGAGAGAATCGTTTTGACGCCCGCTGCGACGTCTTTACAGTCGACGCAGCAGCCCGGTTTTTCTCACCCGATGGGGGCGTCATGGCAAACTTGCAAACGGGATCCTCATCCGCAGATGCGCTGCTTCGGCTGGGAAAATACTTCAATCGCGGTGATGTGTCCGCGGATATGCGCACCCTGCACAAAGTGGGTGGCCGCAGCGCCGACGAGTTCTACCGCGACCGCTGGGCCCACGACAAGGTGGTGCGCTCCACGCACGGCGTGAACTGCACCGGATCGTGCTCGTGGAAGATCTACGTCTCCGACGGCGTGATCACCTGGGAATCGCAGCAGACCGACTACCCGTCCGTCGGCGCCGACAAGCCCGAGTACGAACCGCGCGGCTGCCCGCGTGGCGCGTCGTTCTCCTGGTACACCTACTCGCCGGCGCGCATCCGCTACCCCTACGTGCGTGGCGCGCTGCTGGAGATGTACCGCGAGGCCAAGACCCGGCTCAAGGATCCGGTGCTGGCCTGGGAGTCCATTGTCGAGAACCCGGAGCAGGCCAAGACCTACAAGCAGGCCCGCGGCAAGGGCGGCTTCGTGCGCGCCGAATGGTGGGAAGCCGCCGAAATCGCCGCTGCCGCACACGTTTACACCATCAAGCAGTACGGTCCGGACCGGGTGGCGGGCTTCTCGCCGATCCCGGCCATGTCGATGGTCTCGCATGCCGTCGGCGCCCGGTTCATTTCGCTCATCGGCGGCTCCATGCTGTCGTTCTACGACTGGTACGCCGACCTGCCCGTGGCGAGCCCGCAGGTGTTCGGCGACCAGACCGACGTCCCGGAATCCGCCGACTGGTTCGACGCCGGCTACCTCATCATGTGGGGCTCCAACGTCCCGGTCACGCGAACCCCGGACGCGCACTACATGACCGAGGCCCGCTACCGCGGCCAGAAGGTCGTCGTGGTGTCCCCCGACTACGCCGACAACACCAAGTTCGCCGACGAATGGGTGCCCGCCCGTCCCGGCACCGACGCCGCGCTGGCCATGGCCATGGGTCATGTGGTGCTGAAGGAATTCTTCGTCGACAAGACCACCGAATACTTCGACGACTACATCAAGCGCTACACCGACCTGCCGTACCTGGTCGTGCTCGACGAGCAGGACGGCGGCTGGAGCGCCGAGGGCGAATACCGCGGGCACATCTTCCAGCCCGGCAAATTCCTCACCGCCGCCGACCTCGGAATCGAGGGCGAGGGCGTCGAATTCCAGACCGTTCTGCTCGACCAGGACGGAAACCCGCAGGTGCCCAATGGTTCTCTGGGCCACCGCTTCACCGAGGCGGGCAAGGGCAACTGGAACCTGGATCTGGGGGACGTCGATCCCCTGCTGACCCTGCACGGTCGCACCGAAGATGCTGCGGCCGTGCAGTTCCCCCGCTTCGACGGGCCCGCCGCGGAGGTCCTCACCCGCGGCGTGCCGACCACCGTCGTCGCGGGTAAACGTGTGACGACCGTGTTCGACCTGCTGCTGGCGCAGTACGGCGTGGCGCGGTCCGGGCTGCCCGGCAGCTGGCCCACCGGCTACGACGACGCCAACGAGCCGTACACGCCCGCCTGGCAGGAGGCCATCACCGGCGTCCCCGCCAAGCAGGCCGAGCGCATCGCGCGCGAATTCGCCGACAACGCCATGCGTTCCAAGGGCCGGTCCATGATCCTCATGGGCGCGGGCACCAACCACTGGTTCCACTCGGATCAGATCTACCGCTCGTTCTTCACGCTGACGCTGCTCACCGGCTGCCAGGGCGTGAACGGCGGCGGCTGGGCGCACTACGTGGGCCAGGAGAAGTGCCGTCCGGTAACCGGCTGGGCCACACTGGCTTTCGCCTCCGACTGGCAGCGCCCGCCGCGCCAGATGCAGGGCACCGTGTTCTGGTACCTGACCAACGATCAGTGGCGCTACGACCCGTTCACCTCCGACACCTTCTCCTCGCCGCTGGGCAAGGGACAGTTCGCCGGGCGCACGGCGGCCGACAATATCGCGCTCGCAACGCGTTTGGGCTGGATGCCGTCGTACCCGACGCTGAACAAGAACCCCCTCGACATCGTCGACGAGGCGGAAGCCGCGGGCAAGGCTCCCGCGGATTACGTTGTGGACGGCTTGAAGTCGGGCGACCTGCGCTTCGCCTGTGAGGACCCGGACGCCCCGGAGAACTTCCCGCGCGTGCTCACCGTGTGGCGCGCCAACCTGCTCGGCTCCTCCGGCAAGGGCAACGAGTACTTCCACAAGCATCTCCTCGGCGCGGACTCCAACCTGCAGACCGGCGAGGCCACCGGCGTGCGCCCGCAGGAACTGGAATGGCGCGACGAAGCCGCCACCGGCAAGCTGGATCTGCTTCTCTCCCTGGACTTCCGGATGACCAGCACCACGCTGTTCTCCGATATCGTGCTGCCCGCCGCCACCTGGTACGAGAAGCACGACCTGTCCTCCACCGACATGCACCCGTTCGTGCACGCCTTCACCCCGGCCATCTCCCCGCCGTGGGAGGCGCGCACCGACTTCGAGGCGTTCCACCGCATCGCCCGCGGCTTCTCCTGGATGGCGGAGAAGCACCTCGGCAAGCGCAAGGACTTGGTCGCGGTGCCGCTGCAGCACGACAGCGCGGATGCCCTGGCGCAGGCCGGCGGCAAGGTGCTCGACTGGAAATACGGTGAGTGCGAACCGATTCCGGGCAAGACCATGCCGAAGCTGGTGGTCGTGGAACGCGACTTCCCGGCCGTCGCCGAGAAGATGGCCGCACTCGGGCCGCTGGTGGAAACCCTCGGCGTGACCACCAAGGCCGTCACCACCATTCCCGACGCCGAGGTGGAATACCTCAGGGGCGTCAACGGCACCGTGGTTTCCGGTGTGGCACAGGGCCGTCCGTCGCTGGCCAAGGACACCCACGCCGCCGAGACGATTCTCGCGCTGTCCGGCACCACCAACGGCCGGCTCGCGGTGGAGGGCTTCCACGAGCTGGAGAAGCGCACCGGAACCCAGCTCGCCGACCTGGCCGCCGAAGCCGAGGGCAAGCGAATCACCTTCGCCGACACCCAGGCTCGGCCGGTGCCGGTCATCACCTCGCCGGAATGGTCGGGCAGTGAATCCGGCGGCCGCCGGTACTCGCCGTTCACCATCAATGTGGAGCGCAAGAAGCCCTGGCACACGCTGACCGGGCGGCAGCACTTCTACCTCGATCACGACTGGATGGCAGAACTCGGCGAGCAGTTGCCGATCTACCGTCCGCCGCTGGACATGTCGGCGCTCTTCAGTGAGCCCGGGGTCGGCACTGTCGGCGACAACGGCGTCACCGTGCGCTACCTGACCCCGCACTCCAAGTGGTCCATCCACTCCGCCTACCAGGACAACCTGCACATGCTGACGCTCTCGCGCGGCGGTCAGGCCATCTGGATGTCGGAGAAGGACGCCGCGAAAATCGGTGTGGCCGATAATGATTGGATCGAGGCGATCAACCGCAACGGCATTGTCGTGGCGCGCGCCATCGTCTCGCACCGCATGCCCGAGGGCACCGTGTTCATGTACCACGCGCAGGACCGCGCCGTGGCCGTGCCGCGCATCGAAGGCGCGGACGACACCAAGGCGGGCAAGGGCAAACGCGGCGGCATCCACAATGCGCTGACCCGCATCATGATCAAGCCCTCGCACCTGATCGGTGGTTACGCCCAGCAGTCCTTCGCGCTGAACTACCACGGCCCCACCGGAAATCAGCGTGACGAAGTGACAACCATTCGTAAGCGTTCGCAGGAAGTCGAGTACTGATCATGCGTGTTATGGCTCAACTTGCCATGGTCATGAACCTGGACAAGTGCATCGGCTGCCACACCTGCAGCGTCACCTGCAAGCAGGCGTGGACCAACCGCGCCGGCACCGAATACGTCTGGTTCAACAATGTGGAAACCCGTCCGGGACAGGGTTATCCGCGCCGGTACGAGGACCAGGAGAAGTGGAAGGGCGGCTGGGTCCGCGACAAGAAGGGCCGCCTGAGCCTCAAGTCCGGGTCGCGCATGAAGCGGCTGCTGAACATTTTCGCCAACCCGGATCTGCCCACGGTGTCGGACTACTACGACCCGTGGAGCTACGACTACGACAATCTGCTGTCGTCGCCGCAGATGGACACCACGCCCACGGCCAAGCCCAAGTCGCTGATCACCGGTGCGGACACCAAGGTCACCTGGGGCGCCAACTGGGACGACTCGCTGGGCTCCGGCCCGGAGCAGGTCGGCAAGGATCCGCTGCTGGCCAAGCTGTCCGACAAGGTCAAACTCGAATTCGAGGAGACCTTCATGTTCTACCTGCCGCGTATTTGCGAGCACTGCCTCAACCCGTCCTGCGCGGCCGCCTGCCCCTCCGGCGCGATCTACAAGCGCTCCGAGGACGGCATCGTGCTGGTGGATCAGGACAAGTGCCGCGGCTGGCGGCAGTGCGTGTCCGCGTGCCCGTACAAGAAGATCTACTTCAACCACAAGACGGGCAAGGCGGAGAAATGCACTTTCTGCTACCCGCGTGTGGAGGTCGGCATTCCGACCGTGTGCTCGGAGACCTGCGTCGGGCGACTGCGCTACATCGGCGTCATGCTGTACGACGCGGACGCGGTGTTGGAGGCGGCGTCGGTCGAGAACGACGCTGAGCTGTACCCGGCGCAGCTGGGCGTATTCCTCAACCCGCACGACCCGCGCGTCATCGCCGAGGCCGAGCGCGCCGGGATCTCGCCGGAATGGATTGCCGCCGCGCAGGATTCGCCGGTGTACAAGCTGATCGTGGACTACCAGATCGCGCTGCCGCTGCACCCGGAATACCGCACCATGCCGATGGTCTGGTACGTGCCGCCGCTGTCGCCGGTGGTGGACGTGCTCACCGAGACCGGGCACGACGGCGAGAACCACTCCAACCTGTTCGGCGCCATCGACGCGCTGCGAATTCCCTTGGAGTACTTGGCCGAACTGTTCACCGCCGGTGAAATCGGGCCGGTGCGGGCGTCTCTGCAGCGGCTGGCGGGCATGCGGTCGTTCATGCGGTCGATCAACCTCGGCCAGGAACCCGATCTGACCATTCCGGACGCTGTCGGCCTGGAACCCGAAGAGATCGAGGCCATGTACCGGCTGCTCGCCATCGCCAAGTACGAGCACCGCTACGTGATCCCCTCCGGCGCGACTTCCCGTGCGCACGAACTGGATTCGCTGGCCACCGGCTGCTCCCTCGATACCGACGGCGGCCCGGGCATGACGGCCTTCGACTACATGGCCGAGAAGTTCCACCTCACCGACACCAATGGTGCTGCGCCGGACGAGAAGTCGACCCGCATCAACCTGCTCAACTGGGACGGCAAGAAGACCGACGGACTGATCCCGAGCAAGAACGGCGGCAACGGATCCAACGGAAGCACGGCCGCGACGACGAACGGCAGCAATGGCGCTGCCGCGAATTCGGCGAACGGCACCAATGGCGCTGCCGCCGCCGAGGCCGTGCCCGAAACGAGCGGAGCCCACTGATGAGCCTGCTCAAGCTGCGCCGCCGCCCCGAACCGGCGGTCCAGATGTCCGAGCGTGAACGCCGCCTGGTGTGGCGTCTCGCGGCGCTGCTGCTCGACTACCCCGGTGAGCAGACCCTGGCCATGCTCGACGAATTGGCCGGCGCCATCAGCGAATTGCCCGATGCGGTGCGGCCCGGCATGGAAGCCTTCCTGCTGCACCTGCGCACCACCGGACCGATCCTGCTGGCCCAGCAGTATGTCGAAACCTTCGATATGCGCCGCCGCGCCAGCCTGCACCTCACCTTCTACGCCTACGGCGACACCCGCAAACGCGGTATGGCCCTGCTGCGTTTCAAGCACGCCTACCGGCAGGCCGGTGTCGAACTCGGCGACGAGGAACTGCCCGACCACCTGGCCGTCCTGCTCGAGTTCGCCGCCACCGTCGACCCGGTCGGCGGCGAGCGCCTGCTCGGCGAGCACGTTCCGGTCCTGGAACTGCTCCGGCTCTCGTTGTCCGACAACGGTTCTCCCTACGCCGGCATCCTGGCCGCCGTCACCGCGACCCTGCCGCCGGTGACCACCGCCGACCGCCGCCGCATCGCCGAACTCGCCGCCCAGGGTCCCCCCGAGGAAGAAGTCGGCCTGGAGCCCTTCGCCATGGACCCCCTCAGCTTCACCGGATCGGAGTCCCGCCGATGACCACCACCCTGTGGATGACCCTCCCCTACGTGGCCTTCACCTCCTTCGTCCTCGGCCACCTGTGGCGCTACCGCAATGACCAATTCGGCTGGACCACAAGGTCTTCCCAGATCTACGAGTCCCGCCTGCTGCGCCTGGGCAGCCCGCTGTTCCACTTCGGCATGCTCGGCGTGATCGGCGGCCACGTGATCGGCGTCCTCATCCCCGAATCCTGGACCGCGGCCCTCGGCATCTCCGAACACGTCTACCACCTGTTCTCCGTCACCGCGGGAACCATTGCGGGCGTAGCGGTCATCATCGGCACCGCCATCCTGGCCTACCGCCGTATCACGGTCCCCGCGGTCCGCAAAGCCACCTCCACCAACGACAAGATCATGTACATCCTGCTGGGCGCGGCCTTGGTGACGGGCCTGCTCAACACGGTGGGCAGCAACCTGCTCTGGGGCACCTACAACTACCGCGAAACCGTCTCCCCCTGGTTCCGCAGCCTCTTCACCGCCCACCCCGAACCCACCCTCATGGTCGGCACCCCCTGGACCTTCCAAGCCCACGGCCTGGTGGTCCTCGCCCTCATCGGCATCTGGCCCTACACCCGCCTGGTCCACATGTTCTCCGCCCCCGTCGGCTACCTGGTCCGCCCCTACGTCGTCTACCGCAGCAAGGAAACCAAGGCCGTGGACAAGCGCCGCTACTCCCGAGCCTGGGACGCCCCCGTCCTCCCACCCCGCTGATCAAGCGACACACATTCCCCGCCCGTCCGAGCTGGAACCCTGATCATGTCTCCGGCGGGGATTCAGGGGCGTGCTGGTCCGCGAACTGGTCGGCAATGGTGGCGATCAGCCACAGATCCATGAGTTCGAGGTTCGTTCCCGAGCTGATGCGGGCGCGGTGGGCGTCGGAGAGGTGGATGCCGCGGCGGTCCAGGATGCGGAGGATGGCTTCGGCCAGGTTTTCGGTGGGCGGGTCGGGGGTCACGAGGCCGTTCCGGACTCCTGGTGTGGGACAGGGGCGAAGGCCAGGTCGGCTAGTTCGGTGAACAGGTGGCGGTCTTCGGCAGGGGTGCGGCGCAGGGCGATCGAGAGAGCGCGCAGAGATGCGGCGCCCTGAGGGCCACCGGCATGGGTCAGGGCCGAAAGCGTCGCCAGGGGAAGGTCTTTCGCAGCCTGCTTCGGGTCGGTCATGAAGGGGGTGTTGTGCGGGCCGAGGACCAGGGGGCGGACGGAGAGGCCGGGCCAGTGCGGGAGGCCGATTTCCTGGGGGCAGGCCGCCCACATGGCGGTGATCTTGTCTCGGCAGACCACGAGGAGAACCGGTGGGAGACGGTACTTTTCGTACAGATGGGCGAGGTGGTAGGCCCAGGTCGAAGCCTTTGCCGGGTCGTCGTAGGCGAGGGCCTGCACCAGGAGCAGGTACGCGCCTACGCGAGTCGTGATGCGCAGCAGGGTATCCGGGCGATGGCGGGCCGCGGGCGGGTCCGCGGGATCCGGCTGGAGCAGGGCCACGTCGACCGGATCGGGTAGCGGGAGGTTGAGGGCGCGGAAGGTCCGGGCGGCGGCCGGGACGGCGTGGTGGATCCGGTGCAACTCCTCGTGCGTGGAAACGACCATGGCGATGAGGGTACCTCGAGATTCGAACTTTTGTTCGAACGAATTCGCGAGAGATCGGCGCGTCGCCGGTGTGTGTCGCCGCATATTGCGGGGGTGATCAACTCGACTTACTGTCGAGTAGTAATTCTGTGGTTGGGGAACGTGCGGTACCAGGGCAGCTCTTCAGTGAGGCCGGGGTGAGGCGGTTCGATGGCCGACAGTCGATCGATGTTCCGGGCCTGGTTGCGAGACCGGGTGGATTACCGATGGCTGGTGCGCACGTTCGAGTCGCACGGGGCGCTCGGGCGGTTCAAGTTCATGCTGGGGGCCGGGGGCATTGTCATGCTGGTCATCGCACTGCTGGCGATGGTGGCGCAGCACGAGCTGGCGGGGCCCGCGGGGATCGCGCAGGGGCTCGCGGAGGCCGCGGTCGCGGGGATCTGGACGTGGCGGTGGTGGTTTCTGCGCTGGCCGGGCGAGCGGGAGTCGCTGGCGTGGATCGCACTGTTCGATCTGGATGCGCTGGGGAACACGCTGGTGGTGCACGATCCCGTCATCGGGGTGCTGGGGTTGATGCTGCTGGCCGCCATGGGCGCGTATGTGACGGTGTTCCACAGTCCGCGGGTGCTGGCGGTGCACGTGCTGTGGTCGCTGCTGGCGAGCGTGGTGCTGTCCGTGCGGATGTTCAGCGCCGCCGTGGGGCTTTCGGTGGTGCTGGTCATGCTGGTGGTGATCGGGGTGATGCTGCCGTTCATGCAGTTCTCGCACTGGCTGCTGCGCCGCGACGCGCTGTCGGATCCGTTGACCCGCTTGCTGAACCGCCGCGGACTCGACTCGTATCTGCTGTCCCACACCGACAGCCGCAAGCGGGACGCGGCCTACGTGGCGACCCTCGATCTGGATCGGTTCAAGGCGGTCAACGACACCTACGGGCATTCCCTGGGCGACAAGGTGCTCACCGGCGTCGCCCGGATACTCAGCTGCACAGCCGATTCCGATGCGCTGGTGGCGCGCACCGGAGGCGAGGAATTCGTGATCGTCGGCTACCTGCGCGACGAAGCCGTCATCACCGGCGAACGACTCCGCCGCGCGGTCGAGACCCTGCCGGGCCTGCCGGTGCCCATCACCACCAGCGTCGGCATCGCGGTATTCGACGCCACGCAGTGGGATGAGCCGTGCGGCGAAGCCGCCTACCACGATCTGTTCCGCCGCTCCGACTCCGCCATGTATCAGGCGAAACGTTTGGGCGGCAATACCGTTGTGGTGGACGCGGACGGCCGCGCCGAACTCAGCCGGCCAGTTTCGCCAGGTTCGGGAAGTTGCTGACCTCCCACCCGCCGTCCACCACCAGCTCGGTGCCGGTGATGTAGGAGGCGTCGGCACTGGCCAGGAACAGGCAGGGCGCGGCGACCTGTTCCGGTGTGGCGGCCGCACCCAGCGGAATGCGTTCCAGGAACATCTGTTTGGCGGGTTTGTAACCCATGATCGGAGCGACCAGCGGGGTGTCCACCAGACCCGGCAGCACCGCGTTGACGCGAATCCGGTACTGCGCCAGCTCCAGGGCCGCGTTCTTGGAGAACATGACGACCCCCGCCTTGCCGGTGGCGTAGGCGCTGCCCGCGGGCATGGGAATGCGGCCGTCCAGCGACGAAATATTCACGATCGCACCGCCATTGCCCGCATCGCGCATGAGCCGGGCCTCGTGCTTGGTGCACAGGAACACGCTCTTCTGCACCAGGTCGACGGTGAAATCCCAATCCGACTCGGCGAGATCGGTGATCGCGCCGATCCGAGAGCCGCCCGCCACATTGAAGGCCGCGTCGAGTCGCCCGAAACGCTCTGCGGCGGTGGCGATCCCGGCCTCGATCTGCGCTTCGACGGTCACGTCCGCGACCGCCGGGACGAACGCGTCGCCCAGTTCGGCGGCCTTCTTCTGCAATCCGGCTTCGTCGATATCGAGGGCGACCACATTCGCGCCCTCGGCGATCAGCGCGGTGGCGATGGCCGCGCCGATACCGGACGCCGCACCGGTGACCACGGCGGTCTTACCGGCGAATCGTGCTGTACTCATGAAATTCCTTGTCTCGAGGCCGGATTCACCGACGTCCGGCCCGCAGGAAGTCGCCGACCCGCGTCTTGCCCAGCGCGGCGGCCCGCTCACCCAGTCCGAACACGTATTCGCCGTTCACCAGCACAGCGGTGACGGTGTCGTCATTGCGATTCACCATGCGGGACAGGCCGTCGAACTCCGGGATGGGGTTCTCGGCATAGTCCTCCAGGCTCTCGTCCAGCCGCGCGGGGTCCACGATCACCACATCAGCGCGATCCCCGACCCGCAGGTGCCCGGCATCCAGGTCGTACCAGTCGGCCAGTTCCCCGGTTACCCGGTGCACCGCGTGCTCCACGGTCATGAACGGCCGCCCCGCCTGCTGCGCGTTGTGCACCCGCTTCAGCAGCCGCAGCCCGAAGTTGTAGAACGCCATGTTCCGCAGATGCGCGCCCGCGTCCGAGAACCCCAGCTGCACACTGGGATCGGCGGCCAGCCGATCCAGCACCTCGGGCCGGTGATTGGAAATGGTGGTGCGCCAGCGCACCTTCGACCCATATTCGACCACCAGGTCGAGGAAGGCGTCGACCGGGTGCACGCCGCCGCGCTCCACGCCGACCTGCCCGAAGGTCTTGCCGATCACGCTCGCGTCCGGGCACTCGGTGATCTCGGCGTCGAAGAAGTCCCGATGCCAGACCCGCGGACCCCACTTCTTGTCGTAATCCTTGCGGAACCAGCGCCGATAGTTCTCGTCGGCGAGCAGCGCGTGCCGCTCCTCCAGCTGATTCGACAGGTGCAAAGCCGCTGCGCCGGAACCGAATTCCTCGAACACCGGCAGGTCGATGCCGTCCGAGTACACCTCGAACGGCACCGGCAGGTGCTGCCACCGGAAGTCGCCGCCCAGCTTGTTCAGCACCTTGGCGATGAGCGGAAACATGTGCACCACACCGGGAATCGCCTTGATGTCGGCGGCCGACAGCAGGCTCACCTTCAGATTCGGCCGGAACAGGCCGAGGCTGGAGGCGGCCATGGCGAGCAGGCTCTGCGGGCGCGCCACATCCGGCCCGCCCTGCAGGGCCCGCTTGCGGTCCCGCAGAATCCGATTGAGCCGCCGCCGTTCCCGCGCGGTGGCATAGGTCGACGGCAGCGTGCGGGATCGGCACACTTCCCCGTCCAGCTTGTCGAACATGAGCTGCTGGGAGGACATGCCGATGAAACCGGCGTCGAGCGCCTCGCTCAGCTTGTGCTCCATGGCTTTCAGCTCGGATTCGGTGGGGACTTCGTCCGGCCGGGTGGCGCGTTCCAGGCCCATCTGCGCGGCGCGGATATCCGAATGGCCGATGAAGGCAGCGATATTCGGTCCCAGCGGCAGCGACTCCAGCGCCCGCACATACCCGTGTGCGCTGTTCCAGGTCTTGAGCGCATCCACCGCTTCGACCACATGCTTGCGCGGAATGGCCTCCACCCGCCCGAACAGGTCACCGGCGTCGGCCCCGTCCACGTGCACGGTGGACAGCGAGCAGGACCCGAGCATGACCGTGGTGACGCCGTGCCGCAGCGATTCCGACAGTGTCGGATCCAGCAGCACCTCGACGTCGTAGTGGGTGTGGATGTCGAGCATCCCGGGCATCACCCACTGCCCGGCCGCGTCTATGACACGCGCACAACCGGTTTCGTCGAGCGGCTGTGCGCTCACGGTGGCCACCCGCCCGGCACGGATCCCGAGATGCCGCAGGGCCGACGGCGCACCGGTGCCATCGAACCAGCGCCCGTTCTTGATAATGGTGTCGTACACGGGTTTTCACTCCCCTAGTGAGAGTTCACGGCGCAGCACCTTGCCGGTCGCATTGCGCGGCAACGCCTCCGAGGTGATGAGCCAGCGCGCGGGCACCTTGAAGTAGGCCAGCCGCTGCGCCACATGATCGCGCAGTTCGTCCTCGGTGAGCGACTCCGGGTCGGCGACGACCACAATGGCCGCCACCTCCTGGCCGAGGTCCTCGTGCGGCACCCCGATCACCGCGGATTCCTGCACGGCGGGATGCTCGTCGAGCGCGTTCTCGATCTCGGTGGGGTACACGTTCTCGCCGCCGCGCAGAATGAGATCCGAACGGCGACCGGCCATCTGCAACCGGCCCTCGCTGAGGAACCCGAAGTCGCCGGTGCGCAGCCAGCGGTTCTCGTCGATGGCGGCCTTCGACGCGGCCTCGTCGTTCCAGTAGCCGAGCATGACGTAGGGGCTGCGCACACAGATCTCGCCCTCGGTCCCGTCGGGCACGACCTTGCCCTCGGGATCGCGGATCTCGATCGAGACGCCGATGATGGGCCGCCCCACGGTCTCCGGATGCGCCGCCAGCTCCATGGGCGTCGCCACGGTCGCCGCGGTGCCGCTCTCGGTGCAGCCGTAGCTGACCGTCAACGCCACCTGCGCGACCGGCAGCCGCTCCCGCAGCCGCTGCTGCAAGGCGGGCGAGGACGGCGCGGCATTGAGCGAGAACGCCGCCAGCGAGGACAGGTCGTATTGCGCGATATCGGTTTCGAGCAGCCGGCTGGCCATGGTCGGCACGGCCGCCCAGTTGGTGATCCGCTCCTCGTCGATGAGCTTCATGATCTTGTCGGGCTCGAAAGCGCCGGTCGGGAAACTCACCGAGTCACCGGTCGCCAGTCGCGGGATCACCAGATTGTGCAGGCTCGCGATATGGAACAGCGGCGAGGTGTTCAGATAGCGGCGCTCGGTGGGGCTGCCGTCCCACGGCAGGCCGCGGAAACCCGCCGCCAGGGCGTCGGTGAAGCGGTGATAGTCGCTGACCGCCACCATGTTCCGCTGCGAGTGCACCACGCCCTTGGGCCGTCCGGTGGTGCCGCTGGTGTAGAGGATGCAGGCCGGATCGTCCTCGGCCACCGCGGTTTCCGGGTACTCACCTGCGTATTCGCTGATCAGCGTGGGCAGATCGCGTTCCATGGTGAGCACCGGAATCCGGGTTCCGGTCTGCTCCAGCAGTTCCGCCCGCTTGGCGTCGGCGACGACCACGACCGGCTGGGTGTGCTCGAGCCCGTAGGCGATCTCCCGGGGCGCCCACCACGCGTTGTAGCCCACCGGGATCGCGCCCAGGCGCTGTACCGCCCAGAAGGTCAGCACCCACTCCGGGCTGTTGGCGGCGAGAATGCCTACGCGGTCGCCCTTTCCGATGCCGTAGCGCTGCTGCAGCGCCGCCGCCAGCGCACCGGCGGCCTCGTGATGCTGGGTGAAGGTGTAGCGCCGCTCGCCCGCGACCAGGTAGTCCCGATCCCCCAGTTCCTTGGAGGCGTCCAGGATTTCGAGCAGTGAGCGGCGCCGATTGCGGAACACCGGGATCGGCGCGCCCAGCACCGGCTCCACGGTGATCTCGAACGGCCCGCCCGGCCCGGTCAGCTTGCCGGCGATCTGAGCCGCGAGCGCTTGCAGGTCAACGGTATTGGTCATGATTCACGTCCTCGAACGGCTTCGAATGTGGCTTGCAGGTAGGCATCGGCGCGCTCCGAGCCGATCAGTCCGGGAGCCATGCGGTTCATGGCATAGGCGACGGTGACCCGGTTCTCCAGGTCGTTGACCACCATCGAGCCGCCCAGCCCGCCCCACCAGCACACCCGGCGATCGGGGACGTGCGGGACGGTCTGCTGCTGCGGCAGACCGTATCCGATGCCGAACCGCAGCGGCACCAGAATCGCCTGATCCACGCCGTCGGACTGCTGGTCGAAAATGAGATCGATGGTCTTGTCCGACAAGAACTTCCGGCCCGCCAGCTCCCCTCCGCAACTGATGACGGACTGTATCTTCGCGATGGAGCGGGCATTGCCGTGCCCGTTCACGCCGCCGATCTCGGCCTGCCGCCAGCCCGCGGTTCCGCATTCGGCGAAGTCCAGCAGGGGTTGGAACAGGGTCTTGTAGAGGACGGTGTCCTTGGGGATGAGCGACTGGTCGAACTCCCCGAACTCCGGCGGGACCAGAGTGGCGATCCGATCGAAATCGGCTGCGCCGGTGCCGATGTGGAAGTCCGCACCGAGTGGCCCGGCGAGCTCCTCGGCGAAGAATTTCCCGAGGGTGAGCCCGGTGATGCGGCGAATGACCTCGCCGACCAGATGCCCGTAGTTGATGGCGTGATACCCGGACGCGGTGCCCGGCTCCCACCACGGTTGCTGCGCGGCCAGCCGCGCGGTGGACGCCTCCAGGTCGTAGATGTCGGCGAGCTCGATCGGCGCTTCCCAGCCCGACACCCCGGAGGTGTGCGAAAGCAGGTGCCGCACTTCGATATCGGCCTTGCCATTGGCCGCGAACTCCGGCCAGTAGTGCACCACCTTCTGGTACACGTCCAGCTCACCGCGATCGACCAGCAGCAGCGCGGACAGCGCCACCATGGTCTTGCTGATCGAGAAGGTGTTCACCAGAGTGTCTTCGCCCCAGGGCTTCCGCTGTTCGGGGTCGGCCCAGCCGCCCCACAGATCCACCACCGGTTCGCCGTCCACCGTCACGCACAGTGACGCGCCCAGCTCCGCCCCCGACTCCACCTGCTCGGTGAAAGCCGCACGCAGCCCGGCGAATTCGCCGGTGCAGAATCCCTCGACAGTCATCGGTGCGCCCCTCAGACTCGCACGGCGGCGCGAGCCGCGACCGGCAGCGCATACCCGTAGGCGGCGGCGCGCTTGGCGCCCCGCGCGATCTCCTTCTGCAGATCCCGGACGTAGGGCTCGAATTCGATCTGAATGGTGTGCCGGGGCGAGTCGTAGTACCGGCCGGACCGGCTCTCCTCCACCTCGCGAATGGCCTGATTCATCTCGGTCTCCGACGGCAGCCGGTAATTGCCGGTGAGATACGCGGCCACCAGCTTCGACTGCTGCTCGGCGAAATTCACCAGGGTCGGCATGGGCTGCGCGAGGCCCAGGAAGAACAAATTGCCCACGCCCGGCTTCATCATCTGCCGCCACAGCGGGAACTTGTTGCGCTCGTCCGGCAGCAGTTCCTGGTCGGTGAAGAACGGGAAGCTGATGTGATATCCGGTGGCGCACAACACCACATCCACCTCCTCCACCGTGCCGTCGGCGAAATGCACCTGCTTGCCGTCCAATCGGGTGATGGCGGGCTTGAACGTGATGTCGCCGCAGCCGGCGCGGTGCAGGAATTCCTCACTGGCCGACGGGTGCGCCTCGAACGGCAGGTGATCCGGCTTGGGGAGGCCGTAATCCTCCATGTGCCCGCGATTCTTGACCACGAACCGCTGCTTGAGCTTGAGCGCCAGTTTGGACGGCATCCACGGCGGCACCGACTGCTTGTCGCCGACTTTGCCGTTCACATACTTCGGTAGCACCCACACGCCGCGGCGCGCGGACAGGAAGAACTCGGACGCGATGAACTTCTGCGACAGTTCGGTGGCGATGTCCAGCCCCGAATTGCCCATGCCCACCACCACGATGCGCTTGCCGCGCATGTCGATCGGGTCGAACGGGTCGTTGTAGGCGTGCGAATGCATGAGCACGCCGTCGAATTCGCCCGGGTAGTCCGGCATCCGGGGATCCCAGTGGTGGCCGTTGCACACCAGCAGCACGTCGTACACCTCGGTGCGGCCGGTGTTCGTGCTGATCACCCAGAGCCCGTCGGCATCACGCTCGGCCGAGATCACCTTGGTGGACAGGTGGATTCGATCGCGCAGGCCGAAATGCTCCACATAGTCCTTGAAGTACTGGTGCAGCTGCGAGTGATGCGGGAAGTCCGGCCACTCGTCCGGGGCGGGGAAGTCCTCGAACGCGAGCCGGAACTTCGAGGTGTCGATGTGCAGGCTCTGATAGCAGGCCGACATCCCGTTCGGGTTCTTGTAGTACCAATTGCCGCCCACCTCGTCGGAGGCCTCGTAGCAATCGAAGGGGATGCCGTATTCGGCGAGCCGCTTGGCGGCGGTGATTCCCGACGGTCCGGCGCCGATGACGCACACCCGGGGCAATTCACGTGTTTCCAATTCACTCTCCTGGTTCGGCGGGTCACATTCCCCTGCCGGACGTGATCTGATCCACACGCTAACACTCACTAGACAGAGTGTCTAGTGAATGTACGAGCGTCTATCATTGGCCGCATGCAGACCGAACAGCCGGCCGAAGCCACCCGCCGCACCTCCCTGCGCGACGAGCAGAAACGGCTCACCCGCAGCCGGCTCATCGAGGCCGCCAAACAGCTGTTCACCACCCAGGGCTACGCGCCCGTCCGGGTCGACGACATCGCCGCCGCCGTGGGCTGCAGCCGCGCCACCTTCTATCTGCACTTCACCGGGAAGCCGGATGTGCTGCGCGCCATCGCCGAACAGGGCACCCTGCCCAGCGTCCAGCACTTCTACGAAGATCTGGACCATGTGCTGGACACGGGCTCACGCGAGGAGTTCGCCGCCTGGATGCGCCGCGCCATCGAATGGTTCCAGGAATACAAGGACCTGCTCCCCGCCTGGGACGAGGCCACCACGCTGGAACCCGAATTCCGCGAGGTCGCGCGCGAGGGCATTCTCGCACTGCCGAATGTGATGACCTCGTACCTGTCCCGCTGGCCCGCCGCTCAACAGGACGAGGCCAAATTGCGGATAGAGCTGCTGGTCGCCCAGCTGGAACGCTTCTTCACCCGCTGGGCCATGCAGGGCACCCTGGACGTCACCGCGGAACAAGCGGCGGTCGTACTCACCGATATCTGGTTCCCCGCGCTCCAAACACCGGGCGCTTGAGGGATATTCAGCCGAGCGGGGTGGTCCGTGCGCGCGCCGGCTCCCAGAAGGCGCGCAGCGCAATGATTTTCCCCGCTTCGTTCACACGGTAGGTGAATGCGCCATCGACTTCGACCGCCACACCGGACCGTTCGCTGCGGATGGTTCCCACGAAGGCCACTTCGTCGCCACAGGCGAAGGAATCCGGGAACCGGAAGTCGATGACACTGCGCGCAATCGCCTTGTCCCAGAACGCCGCAATGGCCGCGAGGCCGTAGTGCCCCTCCCCCACCGGGTCGTAGGGCGAGATGCCGATCGGATCCTCCACCCGGGCATCTGCCGCGAACAATGCCAGCCAGTCGCCCTTGTGCTTGGCGCGGACGGCGGCCTGCGAGGCGAGGCCGGCCAGACGGGCGGGATGTTCGGCGGTCATGCCGCCATCGTCACCATGCCGCGCGGGAAATCTCGACCGCCGGTCCCGATCATCGGACGCCGGGTGCGGCCTTGGAAACCCCGGTTACCTCATGGCAATTGTGGCGTGGATCACGAGATGTGATGCGGCCCGGTGTCGAGGACACCGGACCGCATCAAATTCTGAAATGCACCTGATTCAGCAATGGTCGGCTCGTGTCGGGCGAGCCGCGTAATTGCGAGGAATCAGCGGGTGACGGCCGAGGAGCCGGTCCAGCCGAAACCGCTCTGCTGGTCGGCATTCGGGCCGGCGGCCATCTGAGCGCACGTCTCGTCGGAATTGCCCGCGGACTTGCACGCGACCCACGGATCGTAGGGCTGGTACAGGTCGGCGGAGGCCGGAGCGAAAGAGGCTGCGGCGCAGGCCGCGAACAATCCGGCGGTGACGACGAATTTCTTCAAGTTAGGGATCCTCCCGATCAGAGCGAAATCGCGAACAGATTGCCACGGTATCGGGGAACCGCCAAACGATCGGGAATTATGGCGATTCCGGTCGGGGTGGACCGGAATCCCCAGAAGGCTTGCGCCGGAACAGCAGCGATCTTGTAGCTACTTGTGGTTCAGTATCGCGCGGCACTCGGCCGCGGTGTGCTCCTTGATGCAGTTGGCCCAGTCGATCTGATCCTGCACCCACGGGTCCGGCGCGGCGTGTGCGGTGCCGAAAGTGGCTGCGACACAGGCCAGGAACAGTCCGATGGTGGCGATCAGCTTCTTCATGAGGGTCCCTCCCGATCTTGCTTGTGGTCGCACTCCAGTGTGCGGCCACAGCATGGGAAGTTCTGAAAGGGATCTTGTAATGCAGGTCAGGCGACGCGGGCGGGGACCAGGGTGCGGGCGCCGGCGCGGTAGCGGTCGGCGATCAGGCGGACCACCGCGGGGTGGACGCCGATGGGTTCGGCGACGCCGTCGGCGCCGGCCTGATGCAGCCGCTCGTGGAACAACCCGTGCGCCAGCAGATAGGAGGCCACGAAGACCCGGCGCGCACCCGAAGCACGCACCGCGGCAACGACTTCCGGCACCCGCGGTTCGCCGGTGGCGATGTAGGCCAGGCGGACCGGCGCGCCGATCTGCTCGGAAAGCATGCCCGCGGCCCGCTTGACGTCCTTGCGGGCGCGCGCGTCCGAGGAGCCCGCGGCGGCCATGACCACCGCGTCACCCGGGCGCCAGCCCGCATCCACCAGTCGCATGCGCATGACCGCGGCCAGCGCCGGATCCGGACCCATCGCGTGGGTGACCGCGACCGCTGCGTGCTCGCTCGCGGCCACCTCTCGCGGCACGTCCTGATACACGTGGTAGCCCGAGGCCAGGAAGGCCGGAACCACCACGGCGGGAACGGGATCCAGATCCCGCAGCACCTCGGCCGGAGCCGGGCCGAGCACGTCCACGAAGGCCGTGCGCACCCGCGGTACCGGCGCGGCCCCGAAAACCGCGCCGGTACCCGTTGCGGCGGAGGCAAGTTCACGAGTGTTGCCGCACCCGGGAGCCGGAGCACCCAGTTCGCGGGACACCGCCGCGGCCAGATCGCCGATCATCTGCACGCCCCGCGCGCTCCTGGTGCCGTGGGCGACCAGGACCAGCGCCGGGGTGCTCACCAGGCCCCCGTGGCCGGAGCGGGACGGGTGGGCCGGACCGGAGCGCCGGAACCCGAGACCGGCGGCAGTCCGCCGCCGTGCGAAGTCGCCGGTCGAGCCGGAAATGCCGGGCGCGCAGGGCTGTTGGCCGATGCGGGCGCGGGGCGCACCGCACCACTGACGGGCCGGGCTGTTCCACTGATCGGCGCGGGCGTGGGGTGCGCCGTGCCGTTCACCGGAGCGACGGGACGAGCATTTCCACTGACGGGCGCGACCGCCGGGCGGACGGTGCCGTTCACGGGTACGGCCGCCGGACGGGCCGCCGCACCGTTGATCGGCGGAGTGGCCGGGCGGGCGGCCGCCGGGCCGCGCGCCGGGAGGTCCTGGCGGGCGAACGCCGAGCGGCCCGTAACAGCCTGGCGGGCAGCGGGATTCATCGCGACCGGGCGGGGGTCGTCGGCGCATTCGGCGGGGTCGAGGGCGAGGCGGTAGCCGCGCTTGACCACGGTCTGAATGGCTTTCGGGGTGCCGAGGCCGGCGCGCAGGCGGGCGATGGCGGTTTCGACGGCGTGGGTGTCCTCGCCGCCGCCGGGGAGCGCTGCGAGGAGGTCCTCGCGGGAGACCACGCGGCCGGGCTGGCGGGCCAGCGAGCGCATGAGCGCCATGGGAGCGGGGGCGAGCTGGCGGACCTGGCCGTCCACGACCACGCAGGCGCCGCGCACCGACAGGATGTGCCCGGCGGCCTGAATCCGGCTGGCGCGCCGGGGAAGTTCCTCGGCCACGTGCCGGGCCAGCGCGCCCAGGCGGGCGCGTCCGGGCATGGAGGTGGGCACGCCCAGTTCCTCCAGCGGGGCCGCGGTGATCGGGCCGACGCAGGCGGGCAGCACCCGGCCGCGCAGCGCGTGCAGCACCGCTTCGAGCAGTCCGGTTTCCTTGGCGCGCATGAGAAGTGAGGCCACGGCCGGCGCGCTGGTGAAGGTCACGCAGTCGACGCTGGCGGTGACGATGGCCTCGATGAGCCGATCCATCGGGGTGCGGTCCTCCGGCGGCGTCCACCGGTAGACCGGCACCGGCACGACATCGGCTCCGGCACAGCGCAATACCTCACAGAAGTCCGGGACGGGTTCCCATTCGGTGGTCGCGCCGTGCAACTGCACCGCGATCCGCACGCCCTCGACCCCTTGGGCCAGCAGGTGATCCAGCACCTCGGCGCTGGATTCCGAAGCGGGAGACCATTCTTCGCGCAATTCGGCCGCGCGGATGGCGCCCTTGGCCTTCGGGCCGCGCGCCAGCATCCGGGTGGCGGCCAGGGTGTCGCGCAGCTCCTCGGCCAGGCCCCAGCCCTCGGCCGCTTCCATCCAGCCGCGGAAGCCGATTCCGGTGGTGGCCACCGTGATCTGCGGCGGTTCGGCCACCAGCTGGCGCGTCACGCGCTCCAGCTCGGTGTCGTCGGCCAGCGGAATGATCCGGATGGCCGGGGCGGACACGATGTTCGCGCCCCGGCGCTGCAGCAGCGTGGCGAGCTCGTCGGAGCGCCGTGCCGCGGTGATGCCTACGGTGAATCCGGCAAGCGGGGTACCCGCGTCGACCTCGGTCATGCCGTACCGCCGGGGAACGCCAGCGGGTCGTTGGACACCGAGACCACGCCGTCGGCGACCTTGACCGCGTACACCGGCAGGCTCTGCGAGTCGTCGTCCAGGCAGCGCCCGTCGATGAGCGAGAACGCCTGCTTGAGCAGCGGGGACGCCACCACCGGCACGCCGCCGCGATCACCCACGATGCCGCGCGACATGACCGCCGCACGCCCGAACGGGTCGATATTGCCGACGGCGTACAGGGTGCCGTCGTCGGACAGGAACAGGGCCGCCTGGCGGCCGCCCTTCAGCAGCACCGCCACGCCGCGGCCGGGAATCAGGTAATCCAACCGGCACGCCTGGGTCCAACCGCTGATGCTGGTGACTGCCGTGTTGGGGGTATCGATCACGGTCATCGGTAACTCTCCTCCGAACGCCTTACCTATTGGTACCGACGCCCTGTTTCCAAGCGGTTAAGCGGTCATTTCCCGTTCGTGGCGGATGCGGTGTCGGCGGCCACACCGACGGGAATCTCCGGGATTCCCAGCAGTACGGGCACCTTGCGCTCACCGCTGTCGTCGAAACCGATGGTCGGATCGGACTCCTCGGGGGCGTTGACGAAGGACACGAAGCGCGAGAGCTTGCCCTCGTCCTCGAGCACGGCGGCCCATTCGTCCTTGTAGCCGTCCACGTGCTTGGCCATGGCGGCTTCCAGCTCGTCGGCGATGCCCAGGCTGTCGTCGCAGACGACGGCCTTCAGGTAGTCCATGCCGCCCTCGAGTGCCTCCTGCCAAGGCGCGGTGCGCTGCAGCCGGTCCGCGGTGCGGATGTAGAACATCAGGTAGCGGTCGATGTACTTGATCAGCGTCTCGTCGTCGAGGTCGCCGGCCAGCAGCACCGCGTGCTTCGGGGTCAGACCGCCATTGCCGCCCACGTACAGGTTCCAGCCGTGCTCGGTGGCGATGACGCCGACGTCCTTGCCGCGCGCCTCGGCGCACTCGCGGGCGCAACCGGAGACGGCCAGCTTCAGCTTGTGCGGGGAACGCAAACCGCGGTAACGCTTTTCGAGCAGCACCGCCATGCCGACCGAGTCCTGCTGGCCGTAGCGGCACCAGGTCGAGCCGACGCAGGACTTCACGGTGCGCAGCGACTTGCCGTACGCGTGACCCGATTCCATGCCCGCGTCCACCAGACGCTTCCAGATCAGCGGCAGCTGCTCCACGCGCGCACCGAACAGGTCGATGCGCTGGCCGCCGGTGACCTTCACGTACAGGCCGAACTCCTTGGCGACCTCACCGATGACGATGAGCTGCTCGGCGGTCACCTCACCGCCTGGCATGCGCGGCACCACCGAGTAGGTGCCGTTCTTCTGCAGGTTGGCCAGGAAGTGGTCGTTGGTGTCCTGCAGCGCGGCCTGCTCGCCGTCCAGGATGTGCTCGCTGGAGGTCGAGGCCAGGATGGAGGCGACGGTCGGCTTGCAGATATCGCAGCCGGTGCCCTTGCCGTACTTGGCGATCAGACCCGAGAAGGTGCGGATGCCGGTCGACTGCACGATGTGGAACAGTTCGGCGCGCGACTGGGTGAAGTGCTCGCAGAGCGACTTCGACACCTCGACGCCGGACTGCTCGAGCAGCTTCTTGAGCATGGGAACGCAACCGCCGCAGGAGGTTCCGGCGTTGGTGCAGCTCTTGATGGCCGGGACGTCGCAGGCGCCGTCGGCGATGGCCCCGCAGATCGCGCCCTTGGACACATTGTTGCAGGAGCAGATCTGGGCGTCGTCGGGCAGCGCGTCGGCACCGAGTTCCGCACCCGCGGGCGAGATCAGCGCGGCCGGATCGGCCGGCAGCGGGCGGCCGACGAGCGGGCGCAGCGCCGAGTACTGGGTGGCGTCACCGACCAGGATGCCGCCGAGCAGTGTCTTGGCGTCATCGGAGACGACGAGTTTGGCGTAGGTGCCCTTGGCGGCGTCGTGCAGCACCACCGACAGCGCGCCCTCGGTGGTGCCGTGCGCGTCACCGAAGGACGCCACGTCCACGCCGAGCAGCTTCAGCTTGGTGGACAGGTCCGCGCCCGGGAACTCGCCCGCGCCGCCCAGCAGGCGGTCGGCGACGATCTCGGCGGTGGTGTAACCGGGGGCGACCAGGCCGTAGCAGACGCCCTCGACCGCGGCCACCTCGCCGATGGCGTAGATGTTCGGGTCCGAGGTCTGCATGCCCAGGTCGGTGATGACACCGCCGCGCGGGCCGACCTCGATGCCCGAGGTGCGGGCGATCTCGTCACGCGGGCGCACACCGGCGGCGAAAACCACCAGGGCGGCACGCAATTCGGCCTCGTTGGAGAGGGTGACCTTGAGGCGCTCCGACAGGTCCGCGCCCTCGACGATCTCGATCGCGGAGGTGCCGACACCCGTGTGCACGGTCAGGCCGAGCTCGGTGACCAGCGACTCCAGGATCGCGCCGCCGCCCTCGTCGACCTGCACCGGCATCAGACGCGGAGCGAACTCGACCACGTGCGGGGTCATGCCCAGCAGGCGCAGCGCGTTGGCCGCCTCCAGACCGAGCAGACCGCCGCCGACCACGACGCCGACCGCGCCCGGACCGGCCGCCTCGGCCGCGGCCCGGATGCCGTCCAGGTCCTCCAGCGTGCGGTAGACGAAGTTGCCCTCCAGGTCGTGACCCGGCACCGGCGGCACGAAGGCGTAAGAGCCGGTCGCGAGAACCAGTGCGTCGTAACCGATCACGTCACCGGTGGAGGTGGTGACCTTGCGGGCCGCCTTGTCGATCGAGTCGGCCTTCACGCCCAGGCGCACCTCGACCAGCTCGTCGCCCTCGTACTCGTTGCCCGGCAGCGCCAGCGCGGAGGTCTCCCAGATGCCCACGTAGGACGAGAGTCCCACGCGGTCGTAGGCGGGCAGCTTCTCCTCGCTGAGCACGATGACCTGCCAGGTCCCGGCCTCGTCGCGGGAGCGCAGGGCCTCCACGAAGCGGTGTCCGACCATACCGTGGCCGACAACCACCGCGATCTTGCGTTCGACTGTGTTCGTCATGACAGTCCTTTCGGTGGAAGGGGATTCGGTCAGGCTCGCGCTGACGAAGTGGAGTTGGATTCGTTGGCCTCGGCCTCGAGCACCAGGGCCTCGGCCTCGGTGACCACGTCGGAGTCCTTGGTGAGCGACTTGGCGCTCGGGCGGCGCAGGAAGACCGCCCAGCAGACCACCGCGCACACGATGTAGAAGGCCATGAAGACCGCGAACGCGGTGGTCGCGGACTTGGTGGAGGCGTAGGAGGAACGCAGCATCAGGTTGATGCCGACGCCGCCCAGTGCACCGATCGCGCCGACGAAGCCGATGAGCGAACCGGAGCAGTTCTGCGCCCACGCGGCCCGAGTGGCCGAATCACCCGGCAGGCTACGGGATTTGGCCTCGAACACGGACGGGATGATCTTGGTGACCGCACCGTTGGCGATACCGGAGATCACGAACAGCGCCACGAAGCCGGCGATCAACAGACCCAGCACCGGACCGGTCGGGCGGCCCGCGCTGTCACCGAGCGCGCTGGCGGTGGTGACCACGACGGCCGCGCCGGTCATGGCGGCGAACATGTACACCGTCACCTTGGAGCCGCCGATGCGGTCGGCCCACTTGCCGCCGTACGGCCGAGCCAGCGAACCGAGCAGCGGGCCGATGAAGGCGATCTGCGCGGCGTGCAGGGCGGCCGCGGCGGCAGTCGCGCCACCGGCCTTGAAGTTGATCTGCAGCACCTGGCCGAAGGCGAAAGAGTAGCCGATGAAGGAACCGAAAGTGCCGATGTAGAGGAACGCGATCGCCCACGACTGCGGCACCTTCAGCGCCGTGATCATGAAGGACAGGTCGGCCTTCTGGTTCTTGACATTGTCCATGTACAGCGCCGCACCGACGGCTGCCACGACGACCAGGACCAGGTAGACCGCGCAGACCACCGAGGCATTGCCGTAAGCGTTGCCCAGGGTCGCGATGACGGCCAGACCGATCAGCTGGATCACCGGCACACCGATGTTTCCGCCGCCCGCGTTCATGCCCAGGGCCCAGCCCTTGAGCCGCTGCGGGTAGAAGACGTTGATGTTGGACATCGACGACGAGAAGTTGCCGCCGCCCAGACCCGCGAAGGCCGCGATGACCAGGAACGTCGTGTACGAGGTACCCGGCTGGTTGATGAAGTACAGCGTCAGCAGCACCGGCACCAGCAGCGCCAGCGCGCTGAAGATGGTCCAGTTGCGGCCACCGAACTTGGCGGTCGCGACGGTGTACGGAATCCGCATGAAGCCGCCGACCAGCGTCGGCACCGCGCCCAGGAAGAACTTGCCCGCGGCGTCGATGTGGAAGACGTTCTCGGGCATGAACAGCACCATGACCGACCAGATGGTCCACACAGAGAACCCGACATGCTCGGCGAAGACCGACCAGATCAGATTGCGGCGCGCGATGTCTTTACCACCGGCTTCCCAAGCCTCGACATCTTCTGCATCCCAATGCTCGATGTCGCGCTTGCGCTTCAGCGTCGTCAACAAGGGTCCTCCTGAAATCGGATGACCCAAAGGTAGGAAACCGGTATTGCGGCGATGCTGCGCGAAATTTCCGGCAAATCAACGGTTGCTCACGATTCCCCCGAAAATCGTGTGAGAATCTCGCCCATGTTTCGGCCATGTGACACAAGCGTTTCCGAGTGTCACCGATCACCGAAATCGGCGAGCGCGGGTCGTGAGGTGTAAGCGCCGCCACACAGCATGGCGCGCACCTCACGGCACCGCAACTCGAGGAGTGAAATTCAGTTCCAGGTGTCTTCGAGCATGCGCGGCTTGCACGCCTGCCACCCGCCGAACAGCAGCACGAACACCGCGACCACGAGGAAGCCGAACGGGGCCAGCCATCCTCCGGTCATCGAGTGCAGCGCGCCGAACAGCAACGGGCCCAGGCAGGCCACGGAGTAACCGACGCCCTGGGTGAAACCGGACAGCGCGGCCGAACCGGCGGACGTGCGGGTGCGCAGGTTGATCAGCGTCAGCGCCATCGGAAAGGTGGACGGGCCCAGGCCGACCGCGATCACCCACAGCAGCGGGGCGCTCATGGGCGCGAACAGCAGGCCCGCGAATCCGATGAAAAAGAAAGCGGCACAACCGATCACGATGGGGAACGGATTGGCGATGCGGCCCACCACGATGGGCGCGGACAGCGCGGCCACCAGGCCGATGAGCGCGAAGATGCCCACCATCGATCCGCCGAAGGCCGCGTTCGCGCCGGCATCGCTGAAGATGGTCGGCATCCACGCGAACAGCGAGTAGGTGATCAGCGAGGTCATGCCGAACATCAATGCCATGCCCCACGCCAGCGGCGACTTCCACACCTTGCCGGTGGATTCGGCGGCGTCGGCGGGCAACTCGGTGGTGTCCACCAGCGCGGCCTGACGGCGTACCCGCAGCACACCCAGCCACGGCAGAGCGGCCGCGAAGGCCAGCAGGGCCCACAGCCCCAAGGAGATTCGCCAGCCGTGCGCCTCCGCGACCGGCACCGCGACCAGTGCGGGAATGACCGTGCCCAGCTGCACCATGACGATATAGACGGCCGACAGCAAGGCCAGTCGATCGGAGAAGTACCGCTTGACCAGCGGCGGGATCACCACATTGCCGATGCCCATGCCGGTCAGCGCCAGGGCGGAGAAGACCAGCAGCTCCCAGGTGGTGGGCACGAACGCGCGCACGGCCGACCCCACACCGGTCATGAGCATGGCGAGCAGGGCGGTCATTTCCAGGCCGAAACGGCGGGTCATGACGGGGGTCAGCAGACCGGCGATCGCGAACATGGCGGTCGGGATCATGCCGAAGACGCCGACGATCGCGGTGGAATAGCCGATGTCCTGGCCGATTTGGGTAGCAAGGGGGGTGAACGCGGTGACGGCGACGCGCAAGGTGAGGGCCGACATGAGGATGGCGGCGAGTACGAGCAGCCGCCCCTCGGTGAGCGCCCGGCGCGAGCGAGCCGGATGCGGATCGGGGGTGCGCTGATTGTCGGTATAAGAAAGGCCGCCTGCTTCTTCGGTAAGCGTGGCGGCCGTCGTGGAGTTCAGCGTCGCAGTCACCACGAAATCATAGGATGACCCGATGATGTGATGCAACGAATGTGAGGCACGGTACGCTGTCGAATGTGCAACCCGTCCGGCGCACCAGCCTCATCGCCCAGGTGACAGAACAGCTGCGTGCCGAAATCCGTTCCGGCCGTTGGCCCGTCGGCTCCCGCATCCCCACCGAACCGGAGCTCACCGAGCTCACCGGCACCGGCCGCAATACCGTCCGCGAGGCGGTCCAGGCCCTGGTGCACGCCGGCATGGTGGAGCGACGCCAGGGATCCGGCACCTATGTCATCTCCACCTCCACCCTCGGCGGAGCCCTGACCGAGTACTTCGCGGAATCGCAGCAGCGCGACATCCTCGAACTGCGCCAGGCCCTCGACACCACCGCCGCCTCCCTGGCCGCCCGGCGTCGCGACGATATCGACATCGCGAATCTGGAACGGCTGCTGGAAGAACGCCGGAGCAAGTGGGACAGCGACTTCGAGGCCGCCATCGAGATCGATGTGCAGTTGCACCGCGCCATCGTGGTCGCCAGCCACAATGCCGTGTACCTCGAGTTCTACGACTCGCTGCTGCCGGTGATCGAGGCCGGAATCCGGTCCCGCTCCGAGAAGGCCGGCGAGGCGTACCACACCGAGCACACCGAACTGGTGCGCGCGGTCATCGACGGCGACTCCGAGCGCGCGGCCCGCGTGGCCAACTGCTTCCTCGGGTCCCTCATCGCCGAATTTCCTGACGCTCGCTAACAATTCATCGGTAACCGAAAGGTCACCATGTGAATTCCCCGAAGGTGAGCCGGAATTACCCCCAACGTCACTGAAAGCGACGTCGGCGTAACCGTGCCTTCGTACGGTAGGTGCGACCGCTAGGGATCCCTCCGGATCCACATTCACCATCCGGAGATCACGATGAGGGGCGGTCGTCATCTCGAGAGGAAGCGCACATGGCAACTGCAGCCGCGCCGGAAACGACCAGCTTCAAGTACCAGAAGCGAGGCCGCTGGCTCGACGACTGGGAACCCGACAACACCGAATTCTGGGAAAACGGGGGTAAACAAACAGCCCGCAAAAACTTGATCTTCTCCGTATTCGCGGAGAATCTCGGTTTCAGCGTCTGGGTTATCTGGGGCTCCATCGTCACCGCCATGGGCGCGGCCGGATTCGACTTCCTCGCCGGCCTCGGAAAGGGCAATCCCACCGCGGTTTCCAACGCCCTGCTGCTCACCTCCACCCCGACCCTGGTCGGCGCGGCCCTGCGCATCCCCTACACCTTCGCGGTGCCGCGCTTCGGCGGGCGCGCGTTCACGGTGTTCAGCGCGGCCATGCTGCTGGTCCCGACCATCGGCATCGCCTACTTCGTGAACCAGCCGAGCACGCCCATGTGGGTGTTCGTGCTGCTGGCCGCCATCGCCGGTGTCGGCGGCGGCAACTTCTCGTCGTCCATGGCGAATATCAACTTCTTCTTCCCCGAGGGGAAAAAGGGTGCGGCCCTTGGCATCAACGCCGCCGGCGGTAACCTCGGCGTGGCACAGACCCAGCTGTTCGTGCCGCTGGTCATCACCCTGGGCACAATGATCTTCGCCAAGGATCCGGGCGGCTACCGCTTCGGCATCACCCTCGCCGTGCTCATGTGGATTCCGTTCATCCTCGTCGCCATGTTCGGCGCGCTGCGCTACATGGACTCGATCTCCGGCGCGAAATCCGACGGCAAGTCCTACAAGCTGGCCCTCACCAACCGGCACACGTGGATCATGTCGGTGCTCTACATCGGCACCTTCGGCTCCTTCATCGGCTTCTCGTTCGCCTTCCCGACGCTGCTCAAGGCCAATTTCCCGGATCTGGCCAAGATCAGCTGGATGAGCACCATCGGCAACCTCGCCTTCCTCGGCGCGCTCGTCGGCTCCATGAGCCGTCCCTTCGGCGGCTTCATCTCCGACAAGGTCGGCGGCGCGAAGATCACCCTCTATGTCTTCGGCGGCATGTCGCTGTCCACCCTGCTGATCATGGCGGCGCTGGCGGCCAAGAGCTTCCCGCTCTACCTGACCGCCTTCCTGCTGCTGTTCGTTCTCACCGGCATCGGCAATGGCTCCACCTATCGCATGATCCCGTCCATCTTCAGCGCCGAGGCCAAGCGCCGCGCCTCCGAGACCGGCCAGACCCCGGCCGAGGCCCTCATCTCGGCCAAGCGGCAGGCGGGTGCGGCCATCGGTGTGATCGGCGCGATCGGCGCCTCGGGCGGCTGGCTCGTGCAGCAGGCACTTCGGTTGTCCAACATCAACTTCGGCAGCATGAACCCGGCCTTCACCGCCTACGCGGTCGTCTTCCTCGCCATGGCCGGCGCCACCTGGTGGTTCTACCTGCGCTCCTCGTTCGCCGTCAGCCGCGTCCCCTCGTTGGCCTACGCCAACGTCTAGTCCCGCGAACAGGTAAGTCCTGGGCAGGTATTCGTCGCACCCGCCCACCAAAAGACTGTCGCGCCGAGTGATTCTCATCCACTCGGCGCGACAGTCGTTTTCGCGTTCGATCCCTGAATGCCGTTACAGCAATAGGCGAATCATGTCGGTGGTGCGCGCCAGCCCGGGAAACGCCTCCGGCGTCGACCGCGGATGCAGCGCGTGCACCGCGAGCCGGAACATGACCGCCCGCACCAGCATCTGCGGCCACTCCGGCAGATCCCGCCAGCGCTCGGCCAGCCCGTCGTCGGCTCCGCCCCACGACAGCGCGTCCACCACGATGACCGCCGCCGCCCAGGAGGCAGGCCGCCAGTACGGCGTGATGTCGGTGAGCCCCGGTGCGAACGAACCGTGAAAAAGCACCGTGCCGAACAGATCTCCGTGCACCAGCTGCGCCGGGCTCGTCACCGGCTTACGCAGCGTCGACAGCTGCGTGATGAGCTGCAAACTCCGCTCCCCGTCCGGTGAGGTGGCCGGCAGCAGGCCCCCCACCTTGAGGCTGCGCAACGGCACCGCCTCCCACGCGGCCCGATCGGCCGCCGCGAACACATCCACATCCACCCACGGCGCGATCGGCGCCTGCACCAGAAACCGCGGCCGCTCCAGCTTCGCCGTCACCTGATGTAGTCGCAACGACAGCGACACGACCTCATCGTGCCGAGGCTCCGGCACGCCTTCGAGATAGGTATCCGCCCGCCACCCACTGACGACGTATCGCCCATCGGTGGCCCGGACCGGCCGCGCCAGCCGCAGCCCGTCCACCCGCAACGTCTCCCGCACCTTGGCCGACCAGGCGGCCCGCGCATGATCCGTCACCGGACTCAACACCACATCCCCGCACAGCCACCCGCCGTCCCAGTTCCCCAGCGGATCCGGCACGACCTCGCGCAACCCGAAGGTCGAGCGCACGTGCTCGGGAGGTTCCACAGCAGTCATGGTCACGCGCGTACGGTACCGCCGCAACAACTTCCGAAATGGAAGCCACACCGAGCGCCCGCTCGGTCGGAATTGTCCTGTTGCTCCCCCGATATCCGATCAGGCGGGACTCGAGAACTCCCCACCCACCACACCGGCGGTGAACGCATCCCACTCACCGGGGCGAAAGGTCAACACAGGGCCGGCGGGATTCTTCGAATCGCGCACACCGACCATGCCCTCGGACAACCACGCCACTTCTACACAATCGGTTTGGCCGCTGCTGTGGCTGCTCTTGAACCACTGCACCCCAGACAGATCGGTGCTCATACCGCGTAACTCCTTGCCACCTGCCGCAGCAGGTCTCGTGTCTGGGTCTCGGTCAAGGCCGTTTCCCTTATAGCAGAGGCGATTTCATGGTAGCGCCGCACGTCGTCACCGTTCTCCATGTAGATGTCGGGTTTTCCGGCGCCCTCTAGGTAGACCAGCGGGGGCTCGATCGGGCGCACCTTGGCATCGACCCCGAACTCGAGGATCACGAACGGTCCATGCAACAGGCCCCTGGTGCATCCGCCAGCGAAGGGCTGCACTCGAAGCGAGACATTGGGCAGCTTGCCGACCTCTGCCAAGTGCCGCAACTGCGCAGCCATTACTCGCGGGCCGCCCACCATGCGGTGTAGCGCCGATTCATGCAGCAGCAGTTCGAGTTTGACGGGGTCAGCTCTTCGCGTGATGATCGTTTGCCGCTTCATCCGCAGTTCGACACGGCGGTCGATGTCCTCCACGCTGCTGTCCACGTAGAACCCACTGATCAGCGCACGCGCGTAGTCGGCGGTCTGCAGATAACCCAGCACGATCTCGTGATAAGCCGTCAATTGACGTGCAGAGGCGGCCAAACCGACATACATGTTGAACGTGGCATCACCATAAAGACCCCTGAACGCTGTGTACCACGATGTGACCTGGGCCTGCTTCGCCAGCTCCACGACCCGATCGGTATCCGCAGGCGCTACCTCGTACACCTCACACAGCGCTCGAATATCGCGAATACGAAGCTTCTTCACCCCGCCCGTCTCGATGCGATGCAAGGCGGTCTTACTCAGCTCCACCAAATGCGCCGCCCGATCCATGGACAGCCCGCAGCTGTCGCGGGCTTCACGCAGAAATCGCCCCAACTGCCGTCGCGGCAGCGTCGACGGCTCGTCATCACTGGTCATGTTCGCATCCCCGGAATTTTCGGAACGAAGCACTCACTACCGCGGAACAGACCATACGCCGGACGCGAACCACGCCCTGGCCGATTGAACCAACCCGAGTGAAACGTCCGATTCTGCTTGTTCCCATCCGAATCCGCTGGTCTCCTGATCACACCGCAACCTCCCGATCACGAGGAGAACGACGATGTGGAGCAGCAAACCGAATCCGTGGTCCGCACAAGCAATCATCGAACGCGAGAAGCGGCAGCCCACCCCCGCCAGGCACACGGCACCAGCCCGCCGAGCCGCCCGGAGACCGGCAACGACCCGCGAGCGTTTGTTGGACGTATTGCGAATCGCGGTATTCGGCTGGGGAACACTGTTTCTCGGAGGTCGCCATGCCCTCCGATGACCCCGACCACATCGAGATTCAGGTCATCGCGGATGTGCTCGATGCAGTCGACACCCGGCTGCTCGAGTGCGAACGGCGAGGGTGGCGTCTGACCGTGCCACGCACCCGGGTCTACGCGGCCGTCCTACACGCGGTGATCCTCAGCGCCCGCGCATCACACCGCATCCCCGCGACCCTCGACCGCGCCGACATCCTCGACGCAATCTTCGACGGCACCGAATCCCCAGGCGGCGCGGGACAACCGGTCGAAGACGTCATCACAAGCAACACCGTCCACTGCAATTAGGCGGAGAATTCAGCCCATTCAGATCAAGGACTTACGCACTTCAAGCGCATGCTGCAAAAACTTCAGAAATGAATCTGCCAACAACTCAACCTCCGGATGCCCTTCCTGGTAAGCGAACACAGCCGGTGATCCCAACTCGAAAAAGTACACCTTGTAGCCTTGATGATGGCCAAAGAAGAAGCGATCCTCCAGCTTCAAAGATTCATCAGGTCCTTCAGCAATATCGAGAGCGGCTTCCTTCGCCTCCAACAACGTCGGGAAGAATAGATCGGTACCCCTGAACAGCGCTCCAGCCTTCTTACCCAGTACCCGCAGGAATGCGAGGTACTCGTCAGGGAGAGGGAATTGCGCCGCAGCGGAAACTACCTCACCAATTTCGGACGCAGAGCATCCTTCTATTTCATCGACCGTCGCAATTCCAGAGGCCAGCAGTTCGCGACACAGGACCTTCATCGCTTCGACATGCTCAAAGCTAACCATGGGTTACGTTCACCTCCACTCCAGGAAATTTTGCCCTGAACTGCTCTATCACACTCAGGCATGCGCCGCAAGGCTCTCGCTCAGTGTACAAGTTGATGGAACCTTTCGAATCGGGTCGGAGTTGTTGTCCAAGATTTTCCAGTATTTTGTATTCAGAATCAGTCGGTCGAATTACCGACCCATCCTCAGAGACTGGGTTGAACATCGGCTCTTTCGGCGTACCCACCGTTCCATCGGGCGTTTTCCCTCCACTGACTGCATCCAACGAAATATCTTGACCATCGATCTGTCCACGAGTCACGGCTACGTTCCTGGTGCCTGCGATGGTCTGACCGCTCGCCGCGAGCCGGTCACGTACAGCTTGAGCTTCCTGCTTACCGTCGAATTCCGGCAGCTTTCCTTGCGTTTTGCCGTCACCCTTGCCAGATGATGGATCATCATCGAGGTTCTTCGCTTCGTTGGCCTTACGTTGAGAGTCTCCCAGGTCGCGTTGCTTTCGTACCGCTTTGGCCTGTGCTCTCAGCTTTCGCCAGTCCCGGACCTTGTCGGCGATTTTGGCCGCATACTCGAGTACGGTGGTCGCGATCGATGCGGCACCGATCACGGCGGAAGCGCCGAAGGTGAGAAATGAGCTGGCGACCGTCAGGGCGAATTTTTCTGCGACCTTCCAGCCGAGCTCCTCGAGGATGCTCCACAGCATCTGTTTGCGCAAAGTCCAAAGTGCGTCCTTGAACTCGGTGCACATCGCCGACAGCTCGCCGCAAGCTGCCAGGACGTCGTCGACAACGCCTTGCAGGCCACGCAACTTCTCCGCGATCGCGCGGGCGTCGTCGGCGTCGCAGCCATCCATCACCGTGGCGGCGTTGGTCAGGACCGAGGACAAGTTCGCGGTGTAGTTGTTCTGCAACCGATTCCACGCAGCGGCTGCGGCATCGAGTTGGTCGGTGTCGCCGTCCGGGATCGCGATCCCGACCTTGTTGGCCAGCCCGATGACATCGTCCGCCGCGTCACGCAGCCCGCCCTGTGGAGAGGTTCCGGCTTTGCACGGTGCGCCATAGAATCGCCGCTCGACAATTGGCATCGTCGGCATCGCGGCCGGTTGCCCGACAGGGTTGACGATGCTGTTGTAGTCGGCGAGGTAGAGGTCGTAGCCGCATTGGACAGCCACCCGGCCCAGCTTCTGCACACCCTCGCCGAGGTCTGCGACCAGGGTCAACAGCTCGCTGACCCGGGTGTCGTAGTCGGTGGCCCACGACTTGCCCTCCTCGTCCATACCGGCCATACCGTCGCAGGTGTTCAGCGTGGCTGTCTCGGTCGTGAACGCGGTCTGCAAAGCATCGGCCAGGTCGAAACACGCTTCGCCAACGGCGTAGTACGCGCCGAACGTGAGATTCATCTACCAGATCCCCGAAAGCTTTTGGAACGGAACGCTTTACAACCCGAGTCGTTTCAGGTTCGCGGCCATCGCGCCGGTGTAGTTGCCGTGGGCGGTCTGCGCGGCTTTCTCCAAAACGGCGAGCCCGTCCTGGACGTCGGTCGCGCCGTCGGCCCATTCCTGGTGCGCGACCTGATAGGCGGTCGCGGCCTCACCGGTCCAGGTCGGCATCACCGCGTTCGCCTTGGCGTCCAATGCCGCGAGCTGATCGACGACGAAACTCTTCAACGCACGCATCCGCGCCGTCACCGAGTCCAGGTGCTCGAGATCAACCGAGAACCCTTCGCCCGCAACCCCACTCATGGCAGATCCAGCGAAGACACGGCCGCCGAGTAGGCGGTATCGGCATCGCGATAATTCTCGGCGGTGATTCCGAGCCGTTCTGCCAGTGCGAAGAGCGTGTCCCACACATCCATTGCACCGCTGTGCATCTCATCCCACCCCACCAGATAGGAATCGGCTGCAGCACCCTTCCAGGTAGCCATCAACCCCTGCACTTCGGTGTCGAGATTGGCTGAAGCCGAACGCAATTCCTCAGCGATCGCATAGGCTGCACGCCCGAAACCCTGCACATCGTCCGGAATCACCCCGAACGTACCGGTGCCACCCGCTTCTGTCGCCACGCCCGCCCCCTCCACGGCGCTCCATCCGCCGCAGTCCTGCTCTACATGTTCGTGCGGCAGCTTACTGCACCTCCACAACGAAGGACGATGGGAAGACTGCCAGTTCGGGCGCACGACCGTTCCATCGCATTGGCTCGGCCTCGCGGGCTGAGGGCCTGCTGACGCAGGCTGCGATTCCGCGGTCGGCGGACCTGCTAGTGCGGTTTGCCCCGTGGGTGCGTCCCTGATTCGAGAATTTTCTCGGCGGAATCCACCACCAGCGCCAGATCCAGCCAGCGCGTCAATTGCGCGAGATCCGAGCAGCCTGTGACCCGTGTGCGAACGGCCTCGTCGATGTCGAGCCCGCGCCGCTCGAGAATCCGCAAAACGGACCCCGCCAGCGCCTCCACCTGCCCTTCGGCGCGCCCTTCAACGCGGCCCTCGGCTCGGCCGATGGCCTGATGCTCTCGGGCGAAATCGCTTTCCCAGTGGTAGTTCTCGATCGCCATGGCCACGAGGTCCTCCCACTCCTTCCGGTACCGGGCGGGTACGCATTTGCTGATGTAGTCATGGTAGTGGACACGCCAGTCCGGCTCGAGGCGTTGCATCGCCTCGAGCACCATGGCGAGCACTCTGTGTCGCTCGTTGTCACCGAGATGCCCCGGTGCCGACAGCAGCGCGAGTTCCGGCCATTGGTCGGCTTCGGCGACGGTGGTGATCGCGGGCAGCATGCCGGGCCAGTAGGTGCGGGGCCGGAACACGAAGTCGGGATGTCCGGTCTCCACCGGGGTGGAGATCTTGCCCGCGACCGATTCGGAGGGACAGAACGCCAGCAACACCACCGGACACCCCAGTCGCTGTCGCACGTGTGTGACATAGGCGGGCCAGCTGAGTGCGATGCGGTCGAGTTCGGAAGCGCAGCAGGAGTTCTGGACCTCGTGAATGACCGCGAACTCTGGTTTGTCGGCAGTCGAACCGACCAGGACCAGATCCAGGTGCAGCTCACCCGGAGACAGCAATGTCACCGTCTCCGGGCCCGGTCGCCAGCAGGGTAGGTCAGGAACCGGCACACCGAGCACCGTCCGAGCGATGAGCGGGGCGACCTCGGCGCGATGACGCAACAACTGCAGCGAGATCTCGTGACGGATGGACGGCACACGACGACGCTAAACGGCCGATCGAACAGACGTTCCAGAATCCTCGGACATGCCCGGGTTGTCGCTTCTTGGGCATGTCCGACAGGTATTCCCTTGCAGGGCAAAAAGACTCGGGTTCGGCGATCGGTCGGACCCGAGTCTTCGGCGGAGGTTCAGTAGGTGGGCAGGGAGGTGTCGATCTGGTTGGCCCAGGCCGTGATTCCACCCTGCACGTGAGTCGCGTCGGAAAAGCCGGCGTTCTTCAGGGCAGCGAGGCAGTCCGCCGAACGGATGCCGGTCTTGCAGTAGAGGACGATCGGGCGATTCTGCGGGAGGGTGGACAGGGCCTCACCGGAGAGGATGCGGTCCTTGGGGATCAGGGTCGCGCCTTCGATATTGACGATGTCCCATTCCACGGGCTCACGGACGTCGATCAGGGCTATGTCTTTGCCTGCGTCGAGGAGGTCTTTGAGTTCTCGGGCGGTGATCGTCGAACCGATGGCGGCGGCTTGGCCCTCTTCGGAGACCACGCCGCAGAAGGCGTCGTAGTCGATGAGTTCAGTGATCGGCTGGCGGTCGGGGTCGCGGCGGAGCTTGATGGTGCGGTAGGTCATGTCGAGTGCGTCGTACACCATGAGGCGGCCGAGCAGGGGGTCGCCGATGCCGGTCAGGAGCTTGATGGCCTCGGTGACCATGATCGAGCCGATCGACGCGCAGAGCACGCCCAGCACGCCGCCTTCGGCGCAGGAGGGGACCATGCCCGGCGGCGGGGCCTCGGGGTAGAGGTCGCGGTAGTTGATGCCGCGGTTGTCGGGGGCGTCCTCCCAGAAGACGGAGACCTGGCCCTCGAAACGGTAGATGGAGCCCCAGACGTAGGGCTTGCCTGCCAGCACCGCCGCGTCGTTGACGAGGTAGCGGGTGGCGAAGTTGTCGGTGCCGTCGACGATCAGGTCGTACTGGCGGAACAGGTCGACCGCATTGTCCGGCTCGAGGCGAATCTTGTGCAGCTGCACGGTGATTCCGGAGTTGATCTCCAGGATGGAGTCGCGCGCCGAGTCGGCCTTGGAGCGGCCGATGTCGGATTCGCCGTGGATGATCTGGCGCTGCAGATTGGAGGCGTCGACCTCGTCGAACTCGACGATGCCCAGGGTGCCCACACCGGCGGCGGCCAGATACAGCAGCGCCGGGGAACCGAGGCCGCCCGCGCCGATCACCAGCACGCGCGCGTTCTTCAAACGTTTCTGCCCGTCGACCCCGAGATCGGGGATGATCAGGTGACGGCTGTAGCGGGCGACCTCGTCCTTGGTCAGCTCCGCGGCCGGCTCCACCAGGGGCGGCAGGGGCTTATGCGTTGACACGTGTGCGGACTCCTCAGAATCGAATTCGCCGAAAACTCGCGGCGCATACGTGCAACACCACGACTCGGAGCGTTCTTCCCAAGCGTAGGTGGCAGCCGCCACCGGGGAATCGTCAGGGCTAGCCGCGCGGATACGGCCACGCGTTGTAGGTGCAGGTCTTCCCGTCCGAAGGCACCACGCCGTCCGGATCCAGCTTGGCGATGTCGTTGTTCTTGGTGCCGAAGGTCTGCTGCATCATGATCGGCGCCAGCCCGCCGTCGGAATCACACGGCTGATGCTGGTGATAGCCGATCGCATGACCGACCTCGTGATTCACCTGATACTGCCGATACGAGCCGATATCGCCCTCGAAGGCCAGCGCGCCGCGCACCCAGCGCACCTCCGACATCACCACGCGGTCCAAATCGGAGTTGTAGCAGGAGGAGTCGATGGGAATCTCGAATCCGCACGCGCTGCGCGTGCTCTGCCGCGAGGTCAGCGAAATCCGGAAATCCGGGTCACCGGCATCCAGGCGCCTGAATCCGAAACGCGAATCATGAGTCCAGCTCTTGGGATTGGACAGCGTCGCATCCACCATCTTGGCGACCGCGTCGTCACCGCCGTACCCGGAAGTGTCGACACCGTCCTCGATTTCGACGGTATAGGTGAAGACGTGTTCCGAGCCGGTGCCGACCTGGCCGGTGGTTCCCGGCACCACATGCCAAGTCCCCTTGCCGGATTCGGTGAAGGGACCGCCACCCGGAACCGCGCCCGTGGGCAGGTCGGCGGCGAACTTCCCGTCGCCCTTGGGGGGTGCGCCGTAGACGCCGGAGGTGTCCCCGCGCTCACTCAGCCGGCCGAAAGTCGGCACCCCCGTGACACTTCCACCGTCCCCGCGCACGGCGTCCACGACCACCAGCACGGTCACCACCAGCAGCACCGGCAGCGCGTACGCCCGCCAGCCGTAGGCGGAGACGAAACGGCCCAGCGCGCTCTGCTTCTTGGTCTCCCGTTCCGGCCGCGGCCGGGCGGGCCCGCCTTCGGGCGGTGCGGTGGGATCCCAGCGCGCCCGCAGCGGTTGATGCGGTTCCGGCAGCTGAGCCGGTTCCGGCAGCCGATCGAGAGTGCCGGGCGGAGCGGCGGGGCCGGTGGGCGGAGGGTTCTGCTCGGAGTAGAGGCCGAGCGGATCGTAGACCGGCCCCGTGGGTCTTCCGCGCCGCCTGGAACCGGCCGTCCGCGACGCCCCGGTTCCGACCGGACGGCGTGAATCACGGCCACCGGTGTATCTGCCCCCATGGTCGGTCACGATCACCAGAGTCTCACAGAGGGCGCCGTGACACTCAGGGGCGGGGGGCGAACCCGTACTCGTTCGAGGCATCCGGTAAGAAAAGCGGCACATCTCACAAATCGGCACATGTGTTCCACTTCTGTGACCCGCCTCGCATAATCAACGAAACGTTCCGCGCCTGCGGAGGTATATCGACACCGTGCGTTTCCCGAACAGATCGGGAACATCCAGCACACCAATATTCGGAACCTGGATCGGCATCGGGAGCCCGAGCGAGTATCGTTCGGTGGATACCCGGTGACATCCTTCCCGCCGGGAATCAACTGGGAGATCGGAATGACTGACCTCGTGGACCGGATGACCACGCACCGCTTGGCATCCGAGGCCATGGCGCCGACTAAGCGCGGCACCCGCCTGCCCCGCGAGGCGCGACGCGCGCAGCTACTCGCCGCCGCCGGCGAGGTCTTCGTACAGCGGGGCTATCACTCGGCGGGCATGGACGAGATCTCGCAGTGCGCGGGCGTCAGCAAACCCGTTCTCTACCAGCACTTCTCCAGCAAGCTCGAGCTGTACCTCGCGGTCCTGCAGAACTATGTCGACGCCCTGGTGTCGAGCGTGCGCCAGGCGCTGCGCTCCACCACCGACAACAAGCAGCGCGTCCGTGCCGCCGTGCAGGCATACTTCGACTTCGTCGATCACGAAACCCAGGGCTTCCGACTGGTTTTCGAATCCGATCTGACCAATGAGCCGCAGGTGCAGCGCCGCGTCGAGCAGGCCACCGAAGCCTGCGTGGACGCCGTCTTCGACCTCGTGGCCCACGACTCCGGCCTCGACCCGTACCGGGCGCGCGTGCTCGCCGTCGGCCTGGTCGGCGCCAGCCAGTTCAGCGCGCGCTACTGGCTCGAGGCCGACCGCCCGATCCCGAAGGAAGAGGCCGTCGACACCACCGTCGCCCTCTGCTGGGGCGGCCTGAAGCACGTCCCGCTGCACCCGATCGACTGACGCGCGGTCCCCGAACTACATAAAACAATTGCCCCGCCGAATGATTCGGCGGGGCAATTGTCGGTTTTGGGGTGGCTTACCGGCCCCGACGGAATTCCCCGGGGCGGAGCCCCTGAGAGTTCCCGAGCGCCGGGCTAGACCGCGGCGAAACCCACGCGGCCCGAGGACGGGGTGCCGATCTCCACGTAGGCGACCTTGCTGGCCTGGATGAGGAACTTACGGCCCTTCTCGTCGGTCAGCGCCACGACGCCGCCATCGCCCTGCAGCGCGCCGGTCACGAGAGCCTCGACCTCGGCAGGGGTCTGCGAGCTGTTGATGACGAGCTCACGCGGGCTATCCGAAATGCCGATCTTGACCTCCACGGCCAACCTCCGAACCTAGAGTCCTGTGCTGTCGTGCCAACGCTAGCGCAGCGGGCCGATCTTGCGGCGGGCAGTAGCCTGCGCTGTCAGCGAACAATCAGCCCAGCCCCAGCACCCGCATGCGCTCGGCATGGCTGGCCTGCATGTGCTCGAACAGCGTCGCGATGCCATTGAGATCACCGGTCGCGGTGAGCACCAGTTCGGTCAGATCGTCACGCTGCGCCATCACATACTGCGCCTGCGTGATGGCCTCGCCGAGCAGGCGGCGTCCCCACAGGGTGAGCCGGTCGCGCTCGGAGCGGTTCTGCGCGACGGCCGTACGCACCTCCTCGATGACGAATTCGGAGTGGCTGGTCTCGGCCAGCACATCGCGCACCACATCGGCGACCTCGGGAGCCAGGGCGCCGGCGATCTCGGTGTAGAAGTCCGCGGCGATGCCGTCGCCGACATAGAACTTCACCATCGATTCCAGCCAGGTGGAGGGGTCGGTGGAGTCGTGATACGCGTCCAGGGCGCGCACGAACGGGGCCATGGCGTCGAAGACGTCCACGCCGCCGCGATCGGCCAGCGCCAGTTCGAGGGTCTTGAAATGTTCCATCTCGTTGGCCGCCATCTTGGCGACCGCGACCTTGCCGCGCAGCGTCGGCGAGAGTTTGGCCTCCTCGGCCAGACGGTAGAAAGCGGAGATCTCACCGTAGGCGAGCACGGCGAACAGGTCGGTCACTCCGGGGTGGGCGGCGGCAATGCGACCGTCTGCCGACCCCTCTCCCAAGCCAAGCGCAGTAGACGAATTTGCTCCCATGAGACTCCACCCTAGCCCGTGCCGAGAGGGACCATTCACCCATCGGCGGGCACACCGGCGGCGTACCCTCGATGTGTTCGTAAGCGCTTGCGGCACTTCATAACGCGAAGCGCCCACCGGCATGTTCGCCCGCGCGGGCGGCATGATGCGCACCAACGAGATCGGCCGCTACAGCGACGGCAAGAAAGCGCCGACTTCGCCGAGGGCGGAGCCATCGCCGCCTCCGACCGGACGTCCGAGCTGGGCTGGCCATGGCCGATTTCATGCAGCACGTCTTCGACCACGCGAAGGAATTCGAACTGCAGAAACTGCCGCAGAAGCACGGCCCGGTCCGCTACCTCGGCATGGCCGAGAACATGCCCGACCCGGGCCTGCGGCGGGCCATGACGACCAGCGATCTGGCGCATCCGACCGAGGCCGTGTATCAGCTCATCGCCCGGCAGATCGTGGACGTCATGCTCACGAAATACACACTGGGACAGTTGAATCCGCAGTCGTGGCCGGCCCTGCGGCCGTACCCGAACGTGTGACCCCGCTCAGGCTTGGTCGCTGAGGAACTTGTCCAGGTAGGTCCAGGTGGTGTCGGCGGCCAGCAGGATGCCGAGGTGCGAACCGGGTGCGGTCTCGTACCGCACGTCCGGGGAACCGGTCAGCGTCTTCAGGCCGTGTTTCACGGCCGCGGCGGCGGTGATCGCGTCGTTCGGGCCGCCGACCAGCAGGACCGGGACATTCACGTCGGCGAGGGCGATGCGGCGATCGCCGAGGTGCACAACGCCCTTGCCGATGTCGTTGTTGAGCATGAACCGGCCCCACAGCTGGTTGTAGAACCGGCCGGGGTAACCGGGCAGGGAATTCTGGAAGCGGTCGGTCACCTGCATGCGTGCGAGCGTGTCGGTGTCGGCGATATTGGTGGCAATGAAGAAGGGCCGCTTGAGTTCCCGATCCCACGCGGTGGCGCGGTAGGCGAATCGGGTGATCTTCGCCGACACGCCGCCCATGGCGCGGATGGCGGCGGTGGCGGTGCGGCCGCCGTCGATCTTCATCAGCGTGCGCAGCTCTTTCACGCCGACCATGTGGTCGTAGCTGAGCGGCGCGCCGACCGCGGTGACCGAGCGGATCGGCAGCGTCGGATCGGCTGCCGCGGTCAGCAGCGCCAGCACGCCGCCGATGGACCAGCCCACCAGATCCACCGCGCGGCCGCCGCGATCGGCGGAGGTCCGGCGGATGGCCTCGGGCAGGATGTCGTCGATCCAGGTTTCGAAACCCATGGCGCGGTCGTCGAAGGTGATGTCGCCGTAGTCGACCAGGTAGGGCGCGCGACCGGAGTCGAGCAGGAAGCGGGCCATGCTCTGCTCGGGGCTCAGGTCGAAGCAGAAGGCCGGGGCGGCCAGCGGCGGCACCAGCAGCACGGCCGGATCGTCGGCGGATGCGCCGTCGTAGCGGCGCAATTCCTGATGCGGCGCGTCCGACAGCACGGTCGAGGGCGTCGGTTCGGGGGCCCCGATGCCATCGCCGAAGGTCAGGGCCCACGCGTTGCGGGCCGCGGTCGTCACGGTCTCTGCCAAGCTCACTCGCACAATTTCGCACATGCCGATACACGGTGTAACACCTATGTGAGCAATCCAACTGTACGGGCCCGGCGGCGCGACCTCGTCGTGATCGAGTTGCGCTGCGGCACAATCATTAACGCCGATGCGAAGGAGCGCACGCAACCCGTGCGAATCCCGGCGATCCCGTCCACCAGCGCAATAACGCTCACCGATGGCGGTGCCGGAAATCGGGGCGAAGACCGTATCACGCTACAATCACCGCGGACAGCGGAAATTTTCGCCCGAACGAGTTTGCCGGTACGACCGCGAGCCCGGGCTCCGATGCCCGCAGTCCATGGAAAATGTGCGCGCACTCCGATCCGCAGCAAATGCGCCGCGCCAGGTAGATGCCAAGAAATCCGGCAGAGAACCGGACGGCATCCCGCAGCGGCGAGAACGGATCAAGTGGTCGTCGCGGACCGACCGGGTCCGCCCCACGCCTCGTGCGCGCGAGACGCGATAACGAGGAAAGGCAAGAACCTGAGCAAGATCACTGTTGAGCAGGAACCGGGTGTGGCCGACACGCTGCTGACCGCAGAACTCGACGACACCCACACCGCTCCGACATTCGCCGAATTGGGCGTGCGCGAGGAAATCGTCCGCGCACTGAACGCCATCGGCATCGAACGCACCTTCGCCATTCAGGAACTCACCCTGCCGCTCGCGCTGGCCGGTGAGGATCTCATCGGCCAGGCCCGCACCGGCATGGGCAAGACCTTCGGGTTCGGCGTGCCGCTGCTGCACCGGGTGGCGTCCGCCGGGTCCGGCACCATCCCCCTCGACGGGACCCCGCGCGCGCTCATCATCGTGCCGACGCGCGAACTGTGCGTGCAGGTCACCGAGGACCTGGAGAACGCGAGCAAGTTCCTGAAGAACGCGCAGGGCACTCCGCTGCGCGTGCACGCCATCTACGGCGGACGGCCCTACGAGACCCAGATCGCCGCGTTGAAGGCCGGCGTCGACGTGGTCGTGGGCACCCCGGGGCGACTACTGGACCTCGCGGAACAGGGTCATCTGATCCTGGGCAAAGTGCAGGTGCTGGTGCTCGACGAGGCCGACGAAATGCTCGACCTGGGCTTCCTGCCCGATATCGAGCGCATTCTCAATATGGTTCCCGAGCAGCGGCAGACCATGCTGTTCTCGGCCACCATGCCCGGCCCGATCATCACCCTGGCCCGCACCTTCCTGAACCGGCCCACCCACATCCGGGCCGAGGAGCCGCACGACTCCGCCGTGCACGACCGCATCGCTCAGTTCGTCTACCGGGCGCACGCGCTGGACAAGAGCGAACTCGTCGCTCGCATCCTGCAGGCCGAAACCCGCGGCGCCACAATGATCTTCGCGCGCACCAAGCGCACCGCCCAGAAGGTGGCCGACGATCTCGCCGACCGCGGTTTCGCGGTGGGCGCGGTGCACGGCGACCTCGGCCAGATCGCCCGCGAGAAGGCGCTCAAGAAGTTCCGCGAAGGCAAGATCGACGTGCTGGTCGCCACCGACGTGGCCGCCCGCGGCATCGACATCGACGACGTCACCCACGTCGTCAACTACCAGTGCCCCGAGGACGAGAAGACCTACGTCCACCGCATCGGCCGCACCGGCCGCGCGGGCAAGACCGGTGTCGCGGTCACCCTGGTCGACTGGGACGAGCTGAACCGCTGGTCCAGCATCAACTCCGCGCTCGATCTGAGCATCCCCGAACCGGTCGAAACGTACTCGCGCTCCCCGCACCTCTACGCCGAACTCGGCATCCCGGAGGGCGTCACCGGCACCGTCCGCACCAAGCGGCCGGAACGCGACGCCGACGCCGTCGTGGTGGAACGCGAATCCCGCTCCCCCCGCCAGCGCAACCGCCGCCGCACGCGTGGCGGCCAGGCAGCCGACGTCGAGACCACGACCACCACGGAATCGACTTCCCCCCAGGGTGATTCGGCCGCCGACAGCGACGCCGACAAGCCCGGCCGCCGCAAGCGCCGCCGCCGTCGCGGCCGTGGCAACGGTGACAACACCACCGCGGTGACCACCGAAACCACCAGCACGACAACCGAATCCGATACGGAAACGCGCGTCGAGAGCACGGAGACCGCACCGGCGACGGAGGGAAGCAGCCGCCGCAAACGCAACCGCCGCCGGGGCCGAGGTTCCGCCGAGGCCGTGACCAACGGCAACGCGCAGGCAGCGACCGACGGCGTTGCCGCCGCACCCGCGGCCGACGTAGCCGATACCGCGACAGCCCCGGTGTCCACCGGCCAGGTGGAAGCGGAAAGCACTGCCGCCGTTAAGGATTCGGCAGAAACCCCGGAAACCGGCTCCCGGAGCCGTACGCGCACCCGTCGCGGCAAGGCCGCGGCCGCCGAGGCGACCGGTATCGATTCCGGTACCCCGGAAACGGTCGCTGACGTGACCGCCCCGGGCGTCGGCGCTGCGACCGCGGCTGAAACCACTACTGCCGCAAGCAGTGTAGTGGCGGACGCGGTAACCGGCACCGACGTGGCCGTTGCCGCCGAAGCGCCGGTCGCGGCGAAGGCACCGGCACGCGCACGCCGCACCAAGGCCGCGAAGGAAGCCGTCGAAGTCGCGGCAGTCGAAAGCACCGAGGTCGCGCCGGCCTCCGTCGCCGTGACGGAAACCGCCGACGAGGCGAAGCCCGAGCCCCGCAAGCGGACTCGTCGCACGACGAAGGCCGCCGACGGCGTCGTAGCCGAAGGCTCGACCGAGGCCGTGGTCACCGCGGAGGCGGCCGAGTCGTCGAATGGCGCCGCTCCCAAGCGGACCCGCCGCACCAAGGCAGCCGACGCGGTCGAGCCCGGCGAGGCCGCCACCGCCGAGGTGCCGGTCAAGAAGGCCACCCGGACGCGCAAGAAGGCAGCCGAGGCCACCGACGCGCCCACCACAGCCGCCGATGGTTCGGGTACCGAAGCCGTGGACGGCACCGCCCCGAAGCGGACTCGCCGCACGACGAAGGCCATCGCGAACGGCTCGGCCGAAGCCGCGTCGACCGCGGTCGACACCGCCGAGGTTTCCATCGCCGCCGCGGAGTCGTCGAATGGCACGGCCCCCAAGCGGACCCGTCGCACCAAGACCGCGGCGGAAGCCACGGCCGAAGCGGTCGAGCCCGGCGAGGGCGCTACCGCCGAGGTGCCGGTCAAGGCGACCCGCGCCCGCAAGAAGGCAGCCGAGGCTCCGGCCACCGACACCGTTGCCGACCAGGCCGCGAACGCCACCGCCAAGAAGCGGACGAGTCGCGCGGTGAAGGCCACCGAGGCCGCCGCCGAACCGGGCGAAGCGGCCACCGCGGAGGTTCCGGTCAAGAAGGCGACGCGGGCCCGTAAGAAGACCGCCGACGAGAGCGCCGCGACGGTCGACAATGGCTCGGCCGCGGCCGGTTCCGCCGAGGTAGCGGCGACTGCCGCCGACGCTCCCGCTCGGGCGCGACGGGGCGCACGCCGGGCCGCGGGTGCGGCCGAGGCCCAGCCCGAGTCGAACGGTAATGGCGTTCCGGCGGACGAATCCGCGTCGGAGGCCGAGGCCGCTCCGAAGGCGACCCGGACGCGTCGCACCGCCACTCGTAAGGCGGGTGCGGCCGATGCCGGATCGGCCGCGAACGGCGCCGGTGAGGTCGTGGCCGAGGCCGCTCCGGCGGCTCGGCGGCCGCGGCGGCGGAAGGCCGAGGTGGAGGGCGAATCCGGGGCGGTGGCCACGGACACCGCTATTGCGGCGTCCGCCTAGTCGCGCGGATCGGTTAGTCTCGCTGTCGTGCTCGCACCTGAGCGGCGGACGCGCGCCGATGTACTGACCGCTGTCGCGATCGCCGCTCTGGTGGCGATCGCGGCAGCGTTCGTGTGGTGGCACAGTGGCGTGCGCGGAACCCAGTCGGTGACCGCCACGCAGACGCTGACGCCGCCGCCCACGCCCGAGAAGCTGCCGGCGCAGTACAAAGAGCTGTGGCATGCGGCGGATACGGCCGCGTTCCGGGCCATCGGGGTGGGCGGGGTGGCCGTGACCGCGGACGGCAATACCGTGACCGGGCGGAATCCGGTTACGGGGGAACAGGTTTGGAAGTATCAGCGGGATCTACCACTGTGCGGGGTGGAGTCGCAGTTCGGAACGGTCATCGCGACCTATCGGGATGACCGCGGATGCAGTCAGACCACGCTGCTCAATGCCGAGAGCGGATCACGGCTGACGGCGCGGTCCAGCTACATGGACGACGCGATCACCATGTCGGCGGACGGCACGTATGTGCTTGCGCTGGGCAAGGATCGGCTGGAGATGTGGCGGTCGGACCTGGTGCGCACCCTCGAATACGGGTATGTGGACGCACCGGTGAATCCGCGCACCCAGCCGCGCACGGGATGCGAACTGGTGTCGGCGGTTTCGGGGGCGAGCCGACTAGCCGTGCTGGAACGCTGCCCCAACGAGACGGCGGATCGGCTCACGGTGCTGAATCCGGCGCCCAAGGACAGCACCACGCCGGAGGAGTACAGCTCGCATATCCTCGCCGAGCCGGGCGGCACGGTGAACGGGGCGCGGGTGCTCGCGGTGTCGGACAGCCGGGTTGTGCTCTACCTACCCGGAACGCAAAGCAGCGCACCGCAATTCGCCGTCTACGATCACACCGGCAAACGCATTGCCACGCATCAGCTTTCGGGTCCGATGTCGGACAAGGCAATCGTCTCGCATCTGAGTTCGGCCTACTTCGTCTTCACCGGCGACAGCCTGGTCGCCTTGAACACCACCACCTTCGACCCACTGTGGGGCATTCCGAACGTGCTCGGCACCCCCACCCTGATGTCGGGCAAGCTGCTGGTCCCCGTCGCCGACGGCCTCGCCGCCCTGGATCCCGCCACCGGCGCGCAGACGGCGCGAATCCCTTTGCCCCGCACCGACTATCACAATGAGCCCATCACCCTCTCGGCGGTCGGCCCGACCATCCTGGAACGCCGCGGCACCGAACTGTACGCCGTCGGCGCGAACTGACCGGCCCCGTGCGAGCGGACCCGGCGGCCGTCGCGGTGTCGCCGCGCACACCGCCCACTGCGCCCTTTGCCGGGTTCGGTCCGGCATGATCAGTACATGAGCGCTCCCGAATTCCGGTTGGTACTGCTCCGGCACGGTGAGACCGAGTGGTCGCAGGCGCGCCGGCACACCGGCCGCACCGACCTCCCGCTCACGCCCGGCGGCGAGACCCAGGCCCGCGAGGCGGGCAAGATCCTCGCCGGTCTCGGCCTGCGCGACCCCCTCGTGGTGAGCAGCCCCCGGCAGCGCGCCACCCACACCGCCGAACTCGCGGGCCTGAGCGTCGACCGCGTCGACGAGGACCTGGCCGAATGGGACTACGGCGACTACGAGGGCCTGACCACCGTGCAGATCCGCGAGCACGATCCCGGCTGGACCATCTGGACCGGCGTCACCCCCGGCGGTGAGACCGCCGCGCAGGTCACCGCCCGTGCCGACCGCGCGCTCGCGAAAGTCGAACCGGCACTGCGGGATCGGGACGTGGTCCTGATCGGCCACGGCCACTTCTCGCGCGCCCTGATCGCCCGCTGGCTGGAGTTCGAGGTGCGCGAGGGCCGCCGCTTCTTCATGTCCACGGCCGGGGTCAGCGTGCTCGGCCACGATCATGATGCGCGTACGCTGCGGGCGCACAATCTGATTGCTCACCTGGACGACCTGTGAAAGGGGATCCATGATCCGCCGCGCCACCCCCGCCGACGTCCCGGCTCTGGTCGATCTCGTCTACGACCTGGCCGAGTACGAGAAGCTGCGGGAGGAGTGCCACCTCACCGCCGAGCAGCTGCACACCGCGCTGTTCGGCCCCAAGCCCGCCCTCTACGCCCACGTCGCGGAGGGCCCCGGCGCCGAAGGCGTTGTGGGCATGGCGATCTGGTTCCTGAACTACTCCACCTGGGAGGGCGTGCACGGCATCTTCCTGGAGGACCTGTACGTGAAGCCGGAGGCCCGCGGCCGTGGTCTGGGCAAGTCGCTGCTGGCGGCGCTGGCCAAGGAGGCCGTCGATCAGGGCTACGCGCGGCTCGACTGGTCGGTCCTGAAGTGGAACACCCCGTCCATCGACTTCTACGAGTCGATCGGTGCGAAGGCCGAGGACGAGTGGGTCGGCTACCGCCTCACCGGCGCGGCGCTCCCCCGCCTGGCCGCCCACGCGGAGGACTGAACCGGACCGGGACGGGGAGTTGATGGACAGACGTCCAAAAGTCCGTCAGCAGGGCTTTCAGCGCCCTGTATGCCCCCGTCCCACCCGATCCGCCGGCCCTCACTCGGAGGTGTCGTACCCCGCCGCCATCCACTGGCTCGACGCCGGCGCGAACAGCAACCCCAGCGCCGCGAACGCGACCAGCCCCAGCGGCACGCCGATGTACGCCTGATGCGAGGTGATCATGTACCACGCCGGCGGCAGCAGCAGCAGATTCGCCAGCACCGCGATCGCCCGGCCCCAGCGCTTGCCCAGGTACAGCGCGATGCCCGCCGCCAGCACGGCACCGGCCAGGATTCCGGCCCACGCGGCCGTCCCGTACCCGTTCACCACATGCTGATCCGCGCCGCTCAACCCGCGCACGACGAGCACGATCGCCACGATCACGCCGACCGCGCCCTCGAGGGTCACCAGCGCACCCGCTCCCCGCACGGTCCCCGGCACGCCTCCACTGTTCTGCTCAGCCACGCTGCCAAGCCTACGACCGTACGTCGTTGCGACATCCCCCAGTAGGCTGCTTCGAGTGCGGACGCTGCTGATCGTGAACCCCAATGCCACTTCGACCACTCCGGCCACTCGCGATCTGCTCGCACATGCGCTGGAGAGCCGCACGCAGCTGACCGTCGCGCACACCGAACACCGGGGGCATGCGGCCGAACTGGCGCGCTGGGCCGCGGACACGCGCATGGATCTGATCGTGGTGCACGGCGGCGACGGCACGGTGAACGAGACCATCAACGGGTTTCTGCCGCGGCCGGATCAGCCGAAGCGGGAATGGCTGCCGCGGCTGGGTGTCATTCCGGGCGGTTCGGCGAATGTGTTCGCGCGGTCGCTGGGTATCGCGCCGGATCCGGTGGATGCCACCAATCAGCTGATCGATCTGCTCGCGCTCGACGGGGAACCGAATACTCGGCTCGGGGATCGGCGCATCGGGCTCGGCCTCGCCGACGATCGCTGGTTCTGCTTCAGCGCGGGCGTCGGGCTCGACGCCGATGTGTGCGAGGCCATCGACGCCAAGCGCGCGAATGGCAAAGCCGCTACTCCCGCACGGTATCTGCGCACCACGGTGAAACAGTTCTTCCGGAACGCTCGTCGTGATCCGCAGGTGCGCTTGGAGATTCCAGGTCACGAACCGGTCACGGAAGTGCATTACGCATTCGTGACCAATGCCAGTCCATGGACCTACCTCGACAACACGCCGGTGATCACCAACCCGGGTACCGCTTTCGAAACCGGTCTCGGGGTGTTTGCCATGCGGACCATGGGGATCTTCGCCACCCTCGACATCGCCCGGCAGTTGCTGACCCCCAAGGGAAATCCCAAGGGCCACAATTTGTTTCGTGAAGACGACGTGCCTTCGGTCAAGATCACGAGTGAGCAGCCGATCGGGTTGCAAATCGACGGCGACTTCATCGGACGACGCAACATGGTGAATTTCACAGCGGTTCCGGATATCCTCGATGTGGTCGCGCCGAAGCCGTAGCGGGCCCGACACACCTGAGAACAATCGCTGTTGTGCTGCGAAAACCCGCTCGACCGAGTACAAATGACACGGCAGGCCCCCCATGTAGGGGTCTTACAGCGTGAGCTTCCCCACGGTGCACCGGACATCTATTGACATCTACGGTGTTCGTGAAAGCATTCACAAGCAACCGTGCGGAAACATTCGAGTCGCACAAGTGAACGGACCACAAACCCGAGGGGCAGCGCCATGCGCGCGCCCAAGCAAAGGAGCAGAGGAATGGACTGGCGCCACAAGGCCATCTGTCGCGACGAGGACCCCGAGCTGTTCTTCCCGGTGGGTAACAGTGGTCCTGCGCTCGCGCAGATTGCCGATGCCAAGCTGGTCTGCGCTCGCTGCCCCGTAACCGCCGATTGCCTGTCCTGGGCCCTCAAGTCGGGCCAGGATGCCGGCGTTTGGGGTGGAATGAGCGAGGACGAGCGTCGCGCACTCAAGCGTCGCAACGCGCGTACCCGTACCCGCACCGTCGTCTAACCAGCAGACGACAGGCGTTCAGGCCGAACCCCAGCCCTCGGCCCGAACGCAATTCGGCCCGGCACCAATACAGGTGCCGGGCTCTCGTGTGTTTGGAGAACTCTCCCCGGCCTCTCAGGGGCTTCGCCCCGAACCTCCGAATGCAAAAACACGGAGAGCTTTGTATCGGCTCCAAAACAATTCCCGTTGAGCGGGACCGGCGCTTTTCGAACCAATGATCGAGGGCGGTTATTCGGTGCGCCGGTGTCCGAATTTCAGCGGGCGGAGCGGCGGCCGAGCGGAACTCGGAGAACCGCGTCGGTGCCGACATCCGCGCCCGGGTGCAGGCCGATCGAGCCGCCCAATTCCGCGGTAACCAGGGTGCGCACGATTTGCAGGCCCAACCGGTCGGAGGCTTCCAGGCTGAAACCCTCGGGCAGGCCGCGGCCGTCGTCGCTGATGATGACGTCGAGCCAGCGGGCCGAACGCTCGGAACGGATTGTGACAACGCCGTTTTCGCCGGGATCGAAGGCGTGCTCGATGGCGTTCTGCACCAACTCGGTGAGCACCATGACCAGGGGTGTCGCGCGCTCCGCCGAGAAAACCCCCAGCGAACCCGCGCGACGGACCTTGATGCGCGCGGTGTGCACCGTCGCCACGTCGGCCATTATCGGCAGCAGGCGGTCGACCACCTCGTCCAGATCGACTTCCTCGTCAACCGACATGGACAACATTTCGTGCACGGAGGCAATGGAAGTCACGCGGCGCACCGATTCGGTCAGCGCCAGGCGGGCTTCCTCGTTCTCGGTGCGGCGCGCCTGCAGTCGCAGCAGCGCCGCGACCGTCTGCAGGTTGTTCTTCACGCGATGATGGATCTCACGAATGGTCGCGTCCTTGGACAGCAGCGCGCGGTCGCGACGCTTCACCTCGGTGACATCGCGGACCAGCACGGCGGCCCCGCCGAGTTCCCCGTGCGGGCGCAGCACCAGCGTGCGCAGCAGCACGGTCGCGCCGCGGGCCTCGACTTCCATTCTGCGCCCGGCCTTTCCGGCCAGGGCGGCCTGGATGTCGCCGACCACCTCCTGCGCGTCGAACGGGTCGGTGATCAGCGACCGCGTGGTCAGCGCCAGATCCTGGCCGACCAGATCGTTCTGCAACCCCATGCGGTGATAGGCCGACAGTGCGTTGGGGCTGGCGTAGACCACGATGCCCTCGGTGTCGAGGCGGATGAAACCGTCGCCGGCGCGCGGGCTGGAATGCGAACCGGTGCGGTCCTCCAGCGCGGGCCAGGTGCCGTCGGCGACCATCTGGCACAGGTCGTCCGCGCAGGACATGTACGCGATCTCGAGACTCGAGCGCATCTTGCGGCGCTGCATGTCGGTGTCACGACCGAGAATGGCGATCACATCGTCGCCGACCCGCACCGGGATGGCCTCGCGCATGGCGTGCACCGGATGCGGGTGGTAGACGCCGGTGGTCTCGGTGTCGGCGTCCACGCGCACGATCTCACCGGTGAGCAGCGCCTCGAAGATCTCCGGGTAGGCGTCCTTGGTGGCCAGCGTGCTGACCCGGTCCTCCGGATGCACGGTCGGCGCGGTGGTGGGGCGGCACTGGGAGACGCACACTATGTCCGCGCCGTCGTTGACCGGACCGGTGCCGACCCACAGCAGCAGGTCCGCGAAGGACAGGTCGGCCAGCAGCTGCCAGTCCCCGACCACCCGCTGCAGATGATCGACGGCCGCACCCGGTAGATCGGTGTGCTCGGCCAGTAGATCACTCAGTGTCGACATTCCACCCACGCTCCTCTGCACCCACGTCGGGTGTATGTTCCCACGCCGGTGGGGGCTTCGCGCACATGCGTCCGACCGGCAGGTCTGAATGTCGCGGGAGCCGTGGGGAATCCGGCGCAGGTCAGGAGATGACCGCGATCACGTCATCCTTCTGAATCACGTCACCCGGCTTGACATTGATCGAGGTGACCGTGCCTGCGGCCTCGGCGACGACGGGGATCTCCATCTTCATCGACTCGAGGATGACGAGGGTGTCGCCTTCCTTCACCTCGTCGCCGACGCTCGCGACGATCTGGAAGACGGTGGACACCATCTCGGCAAGCACTTCCTCAGCCATGACACCCCTAGGTTTCGGTGGACCTCGTACCAGCTGAAGGTACAGCAGACCCCGCGTGAAAGAATGTCTCGAACCGAGAAGGAGGATTACCTATGGGTAAGCGTGGACGTAAGAAGCGTAGCCGCCGCAAGAATGGCGCCAACCACGGCAAGCGGCCGAACGCCTGAGCTCACTCTGTAGCTCCGAAAGCACTGAGCGGCACGAGTTTCCGACTGGAAACTGTGCCGCTCGTGCTGTATCTAGGGGTCTTCGCGCGGAGCTACTCCGCCGTCTCGATCCGCGTCTCCACCTGAGTGAAGGTCGTGCGGATCTCCATGGTGAGCCGCTGCCGCAGCGAGTCGGGCGCCCGCTCGCCGCCACACTTGCGGTTCAGCAGCGACTTCAGCTTCTCCTCCAGGCCATAGGCCTCGATGCACGGGGAGCAACGGTTGATGTGCTCGGTGAGCCGCGCCTTGGCGCTCTCGTCGCACTCGTTGTCGAGGAGCAGCCACACATCGGCGAGGACCGCCGAGCAGTCCAGGTCTTCCATGTCGTCGCTCACTGGGTTACCTCCTGACGCGCGCTACCCGATCGGTTGAATCCGCGTTCCCGTGCCACGTCGGCCAGCAGCCCCTTCAGCTGCTTGCGGCCGCGGTGCAACCGGGACATCACGGTACCGATGGGAGTCCCCATGATGTCGGCGATTTCCTTGTAGGGGAAGCCCTCCACGTCGGCGTAGTACACCGCCATCCGGAACTCCTCGGGGAGTTCCTGCAGGGCCCGCTTGATGTCGTCGTCCGGCAGGGCTTCGAGGGCTTCCATCTCGGCCGAGCGCAGCCCCTGGGAGGTGTGCTCGGCGGTGGAGGCCAGCTGCCAGTCGGTGATCTCGTCGGTCGGGTACTGCGCGGGCTGGCGCTGCTTCTTCCGATACGAGTTGATGTAGGTGTTGGTGAGAATCCGGTACAGCCAGGCGCGCAGGTTGGTGCCCTCCCGGAAGGAGCGGAACCCCTGGTACGCCTTGGCGAAGGTCTCCTGCACCAGGTCCTCGGCGTCGGCCGGATTGCGGGTCATGCGCAGCGCCGCGCCGTAGAGCTGGTCCAGCAGCGGCAGGGCGTCGCGTTCGAATCGCTGCGCCAGTTCGGCGGCGGATTCATTGCTGCGCGCACCGGTTTCGTCGGCCTCTCCGGCCTCGTACTCGTCGGCCACGTCGTCACCGGCGTCGATGCCCTCACTCGTGTCCGAGTCGTCATCACGCAGGCGATCGACTGCCATGTCGTCGTCGCTCGTCACGCTTATCCCTTCGATCGCCGTAGCAATTGAATCTACCGCGAAGGGAGTGCGCGCCAGGAAACCGGCATTCGGGGTCACGACGATATCCACCGTCATCGGCGGGCGTTCCTCCACCAGAACGGTCACCGGCTCCTCCTCAGAATGATGTCTTGTGCTCGTTGGCGCGCGCATCGTCTGCAACAGACCGAACACTGCACCTGTTCCCGGACGGCGGGAAAAGCGGTTGCGACGGTGTCTAGGGTGAGGCTCATGGCTTCTGCTGCGACTCCGGCGATCAGGGCACTCGTGCAGGCGAAGGTGGAGCATCGCGTGCACTCGTATACGCACGATCCGCGCAGTGACTCCTATGGCGTCGAGGCTGTGGACGCGCTGGCCGCGCAGCTCGGGGTGACGGGCGAGCAGATCTTCAAGACGCTGGTGATCGAGCTGGGGTCGGGTGGCCTGGCCGTGGCCGTGCTGCCGGTGCCGACCACGCTGTCATTGAAGGCGGCGGCCGCGGCGCTGGGTGGAGGGAAGGCGGCGATGGCGGACAAGGCGAAGGCCGAGCGGACGACAGGGTATGTGCTGGGCGGGATTTCGCCGTTGGGGCAGAAGAAGAAGTTGCCGACGGTGATCGATGAGTCGGCGTTGCAATGGGATCGGGTGCTGTGCAGTGCGGGGAAGCGCGGGCTGGAGATCGAACTGGCTCCGGCGGATCTGGTGCGGCTGACCGGTGCGGTGACGGCGGCTGTCGCGGTGAGCTGACGCCGGGCCGCGCCGTGAGGTGAGCCACCGACCCCGGATAACTACTTGCCATCGATCAACTATCTGGACATACTTGCATTGCACAACTAGTTGACCGGCGCAAGCAGTTGGCCGATGCAAGGAGATGGTGGTCCGTGACCGACGAACCGACGTGCGGCCTCCCAGCCGACGAGCTGCTCGACAGCATCGGCTTCCAAATCGGGCGACTGGGCAAACTGCGCGACCGCACCACCGCACAGATCGTCGCCGCCTCGCACGGCGAGATCGAACCCGCCGCCTTCTCCATCCTGTTCCAGCTGCTGCAGGCCGGGCCGATGCGCTCGGGCGCACTCGCCGAGGCCATGTACTCCGACGCCTCGACCATCAGCCGACAGGTGGCCGCACTGGTGAAACGCGGTGTGCTGGAACGCCGGGCCGATCCGGATGACGGCCGGGTCAGCGTGCTCGCCGTTACCGACTTCGGGCGCGAGGTGGCCGCCAAGATGCGCGTGCGACGCAATGAGGGGCTGCGCATGATCCTTTCGGACTGGACCGCGGAGGAACGAGACCTCTTCGCCGGGCTGCTGCGCCGCTTCGTCGACGGCTACGAGATCACCCGCCAGCACCTGCTCACCGAGCTCACCGAAAACCCGCCCTTCGACCGGAAAACCGACAACGAATCGAAAACCGATACCGCAGAGAGCAATTCGTGACGACTACAGCGCAGACCGATACCGATTCCCCGGCAGGGTTCACCCACAAACAGATCATGGTCGTGCTCAGCGGCCTGCTGCTCGGCATGCTGCTGGGCGCGCTCGACCAGACCATCGTCAGCACCTCCATCCGCACCATCGCCGATGACCTGCAGGGTTATTCGATGCAGGCGTGGGTGACCACGGCGTACCTGATCACCGCCACGCTCTCCACTCCCCTGTACGGCAAGCTCTCGGACATGTACGGCCGCAAGCCGTTCTATCTGACCGCCATCACGCTGTTCGTCGCGGGCTCGCTGCTGTGCACGTTCGCGCAGTCCATGTACCAACTGGCGGCGTTCCGGGCCTTCCAGGGCCTGGGCGCGGGCGGGCTCATGTCGCTGGCGCTGACCATCCTCGGCGATATGGTGTCGCCCCGCGAAAGAGCCCGCTACCAGGGGTATTTCCTGGCGGTGTTCGGCACCTCCAGCGTGGTCGGACCGGTGCTGGGCGGCGTGCTCGCCGGACAGGACCAGATCTTCGGCATCTCCGGCTGGCGCTGGGTATTCCTGGTGAACGTGCCGCTGGGCCTGATCGCGCTGGCCGTCGTATCGCGCGTGCTGAAGCTGCCCAAGGTGGAACGGCCCAAGGTGGCCGTCGACTGGTTCGGCGTGCTGACCATGGCGCTGGGTCTGGTGCCGCTGCTGGTGGTGGCCGAGCAGGGCCGCGAATGGGGTTGGGGCAGTGCCAATTCCATCACCTGCTACGTGGTGGGCGCGCTCGGCCTGATCGGCTTCGTGGCCATCGAGGCGAAACTCGGTGACGCCGCGCTGATTCCGCTGCGCATGTTCAAGAACGTCACCTTCGCGCTCGGCGTGCTCATCTCGATCGTGGTGGGCGCGGCCATGTTCGGCGGCATCACGCTGCTGCCGCAGTACCTGCAGGTGGTGCGGGGCGCGAGCCCGACGCTGGCCGGCATGCAGATGCTGCCGCTGGTGGTGGGCATGATGGTGGCCTCGGTCATCGCCGGACAGCTCATCTCGCGCACCGGGCGCTACCGCTGGTTCCCGCCGATCGGCGCGGGGCTGGTGGTGCTGGGACTGTTCCTGCTGCACTTCATCACCCCGGACACACCGCTGCCGGTGACCATGCTGTTCATGCTCATCACCGGTCTGGGCCTGGGCAACCTCATGCAGCCGCTGACGCTGGCCATCCAGAACGCGCTGCCGCCGCAGGACATGGGCGTCTCGACCGCCGCCGCGACCTTCTTCCGGCAGATCGGCGGCACGCTGGGCGTGGCGGTGTTCCTGTCGATTCTGTTCGCGCAGGTGACACCGAATATCAGCAGTGAACTGCAGGCGGCGGCCACGCAGCCGGAGTTCAAGGCGGCGGTGGTGCAGGGCATGCACAGCAGCAACCCGGCCGATGCGGCGCTCGCCAATGGGCTGGCCGCACAGGATCATTCGGCGGCCGAGAAGGTGCTGGCCGACAGCTCGATCATCCAGCAGCTGAGCCCGGAACTGGCGAAACCGTTCAAGGCCGGATTCGCCGATGCCATGGACACCGTGTTCCTGTCGGCCTCGGTGCTCGCGGTGCTGGCGTTCGTACTGGTGCTGTTCTGGAAGGAAGTGCCGTTGCGGACAGCCGGCGGGATCCAGTCCCGGGCGGCCGCCGAGCCGGAGGCGGAAGCCGAGGCCGAGACCTGGATCGGGGTCGAAACGAAGGCGTGACGCGATGCGTCCGGCGCGGATCCGAGGGTTCGCGCCGGATGTGTGCGTTACTTGTCGGGCCAGGTTCGTTCGACCCGAGGATGTGATGCGGTATGTCCCCCCATCAGCGTTTTCGCACCGGCGTGGTCGCTGTCTCCGGCGCGCTGCTCCTGGCGCTGGGGTCCGGCCCGCTGACGGTCGCCACCGCGCAGGCGACGCCCAGCGTCATCTCGGTGGCCCCGGCGCAGAGCCCGAACTATCCCCTCGCGCCGGATTCCGGCGCTCCCGGCGCGGAGCCGAAGAAGGACAAGAACGCGGAGAAGGCCGAGAGCCTCGGCGGCGGCGTCGCGACCAAGGTCATCGACACCGTCGCGGGACTTCTCAAGTGCGGCTTGAACTTCGCCCTGCCGTCCGTGAAATGCACTGTCTGACAGCAGCGAATCTCCGGCAGGCCGGTCAGATCAGACTGATCTGACCGGCCTGTTCGTCCACCTGGCCCAATAGCTCGGGGCCATTGTTCTTGACGCTGTTCACCAGTGCGGGAACCTGGCGGAGGACGATGTCCGAAACCGCTGCCTCCGTGGGGGTTTCCAGGAGTTCCTCGGGGGCCGGGTGATCCGGGTCCAGCCAGGCGTCCCAGTGCTCGCGGGCCATGGGCAGCGGCATGCGATCGTGCACCTTGGTGAGTTCACCGACCGAATCCGTGGTGAGGATGGTGCAGGACAGCAGCGGTTTCGCGTCGTCGCCCTGGCTGCGGTCGCGCCAGACCGACCACAGGCCCGCCATGTAGATGCGGCCGCCGTCGGCGCGGGACATGAAATACGGGACCTTGACGGCCTTTCCATTGCCGTCGGTCTCGGTGATCCACTCGTACCAGCCGTCCATGGGGACCAGGCAGCGCCGCTTCTTCGTGGCGTCGCGGAAGGAGGCGGTGGTGGCGGCCTTGTCGGCACGGGCATTGAACAGGGGTTTGCCCTTGACCGGGACGCCGGGCTCGGAAGCCTTGGTCCACGGTGGAATGAGCCCCCAGCGCATGGCCCGGATACGCAGCGTCGCCGGGTCTTCCGGGTGGTCGCGGTCGTGCCGCTCCACTACCGTGAGCACCCGATTGGTCGGCGCCACGTTGTAGTTGGGGTCGAAGCCCCTGTCGTCGGTCTCGTCGATGGCATCGAGCTCGACAGCCAGCTTCGCGGGATCAGTCGTAGTCGCATACCTGCCACACATGACCACCATGCTGCCACCGCACACCGACACAAGCCCGCTATGGCCGAACATGTGGATAGTGACCGAACATGTGAGGGCAATTGACTTCAGTTCGGCGGTGTGAGACGTTCCTCTCATCACACTCTCATAGGGGATGCCGCCAATCATGTCTGCAACCGACACCGCCGCTTCGATCGAGGCGGACGCCACACTGACTTCCGTCAACCCCGCCACCGGCGAGGTGCTCGCGACCTACCCGATCGACGACGAGGACGCGGTGCGCGCGGCCGTGGCCAAGGCCCGGGTTGCCGCCGCCACCTGGGGTGCGCTGACCTTCGCCGAGCGCAAGAAGCATCTGCTGCGCTGGAGTTCCCAGCTGGTCGCCAAGTCCGACGAACTGTGCGAGCTCATCCACGCCGAGAACGGCAAGCCGCTCGACGACGCCTTCCTGGAGCTCATGCTGGCGCTCGAGCACATCAAGTGGGCGGCCTCGAACGCAGAGAAGGTGCTCAAGCCCAAGAAGATCGCGCCCGGCGCGCTCATGGCCAACTTCTCCGCACATCTCGAGCAGCGCCCGCTGGGCGTGGTCGGCATCATCGGGCCGTGGAACTACCCGGTCTACACGCCGAACGGTTCCATCGCGTACGCGCTCGCCGCGGGCAACGCCGTGGTGTTCAAGCCGAGTGAATACTCCACGGGCATCGGCAATTTCGTGGCCCAGTGCTTCGCCGAGGCGAATCCGGAACTGCCCGACGGCGTGTTCAACACCATCAACGGTTACGGCGCGACCGGTGCGGCGCTCGTCCGCGCGGGCGTGGACAAGGTGGCGTTCACCGGGTCCGCCGCGACCGGCAAGAAGATCATGGCCTCGGCCGCGGACACCCTCACCCCGGTGCTGCTGGAGTGCGGCGGCAAGGACGCGGTGATCGTGGCCGCGGACGCCGACATCAAGGCCGCCGCCGACGCCGTGGCCTGGGGCGCGACCGCCAACAGCGGCCAGACCTGCGCCGGTGTCGAGCGCGTGTACGTGGACAAGTCGGTGGCCGATCAGTTCATCGCCGAGGTCAAGCGCATCCTGACCGATGTGAAGCCGGGCTCGGACGCCAAGGCCAGCTACGGGCCGATGACCATGCCCAGCCAGATCGACATCGTGCGCCGGCATATCGAGGACGCGCTGAAGAACGGCGGCAAGGCCGTGCTCGGCGGCGTGGAATCGATCAAGGGCCCGTTCATCGAGCCGGTGATCATCGTCGACGCCGACGAGTCCTCGGCCGCGGTGACCGAGGAGACCTTCGGCCCGACCGTCACCATCAAGACCGTGAACGGTGTGGACGAGGCCGTGCAGCTGGCCAACAACAGCACCTTCGGGCTGGGTTCGGCGGTGTACTCGAAGAAGAACGGCCTGGAGATCGCCCGCCGCCTGAAGGTCGGCGCCACCTCGGTGAACTCGGTGCTCGGCTTCGCCGCCATCTCGGGTCTGCCGTTCGGCGGCAGCCAGGACTCCGGCATCGGCCGCATCCACGGCGCGCCGGGTCTGCTGGAGTTCTCGCGCCCGCACTCGATCGCGGTGCAGCGCTTCACGATTCCGGGCATGGCGCTGCTGTCCTACTCGCGCACCGACTCCACCATGAAGCTGCTGCGCAAGGTCGTCCCGTTCCTGCACGGACGCCACAAGTAGTCGCTCACAGGGCAAACGGAGTTCGCGAATGCCGGTCCCGGATGGGACCGGCATTCGTCACCCCCGACAGGAACCAGCCTTCGTCATCCCCGACAGGAACCAGCCTTCGTCATCCCCGACAGGAACCAGCCTTCGTCATCCCCGACAGGAACCAGCCTTCGTCATCCCGGCATGCTTTTGGCCGGGATCCACACGGGGGTACGTGTGCTGCGGCGGTGGATCCCGGCCAAAAGCGCGCCGGGATGACGGATGGGTTGCCGTTCGGAGCCGCCCTGTCAGTAAGTCCGCAACGCGCGCTGCGGTCCGTTTGCGAAGATAGGGGGGTGACTTTCTGGCCCGCGCCCCATGTCCAAGCTCCCGTGCACGCGACCGTGACCCTGCCCGGGTCCAAATCGATTACCAACCGGGCGCTGATCCTCGCCGCTCTGGCCGATCAGCCGTCCACCATCAGCGGTGCGCTGCGCAGTCGCGACACCAACCTCATGATCGACGCGCTGCGGGCCATGGGCGCCTCCATCGAGGGCGACGGGGACGAGCTCACCGTCACCCCGCCGAAGGAGTTCACCAGCGCGACCGTGGACTGCGGGCTGGCGGGCACGGTCATGCGGTTCATGCCGTCGGTGGCGGCGCTGGCCAACGGGGATGTGGCCTTCGACGGGGACGAGCAGGCGCGGGTGCGGCCGCTGGGCACGATCCTGGGGGCGCTGCGCAGTCTGGGCGTCGACATCGACGGGGACGCACTGCCTTTCGTGGTGCACGGCACGGGGTCGCTGCTGGGCGGGGCGGTCACCATCGACGCGTCGGGGTCGTCGCAGTTCGTGTCCGGGCTGCTGCTGTCGGCGGCGCGGTTCGAGCAGGGCGTCACCGTCAATCACGAGGGCGCTCCCCTGCCGTCCATGCCGCACATCGAGATGACCGTGCAGATGCTGCGGCAGGCCGACGTGCGCGTCGAGGCTCCGGCCGATCCGCGCAAGCCGCAGACCTGGACCGTGGCGCCGGGCATCATTCGCGCGGTGGACTGGGAGGTCGAGCCGGACCTGTCGAACGCGACCCCGTTCCTGGCGGCCGCCGCGGTCACCGGCGGCGAGGTGAGCATTCCGCACTGGCCGCGCTACACCACCCAGGCCGGTGACGTGATCCGCGAGATCCTGGTGCGCATGGGCGCGGAGGCCCGCATCTTCGACGGCGTGCTCACCGTGGCCGGCCCGGATCGGCTGGCGGGCATCGATATCGACCTGCACGATGTGGGCGAGCTGACCCCGACCGTGGCGGCGCTGGCCGCCCTGGCCGATTCGCCGTCGCGGCTGCGCGGCATCGCGCACCTGCGCGGGCACGAAACCGACCGTCTCGCAGCGCTTTCCACCGAGATCAACCGGCTCGGCGGCAAGGTCACCGAGACCGAGGACGGCCTCGTCATCGAGCCGACCCCGCTCACCGGCGGCACCTGGCACTCCTACGCCGACCACCGAATGGCAACGGCCGGTGCGATTCTCGGCCTGGTCGTGCCCGGTATCGAGATCGAGGACATCGGCACCACCGCCAAGACCCTCCCCAATTTCGTCGCCCTGTGGGAGGGAATGCTGGGAGCGGACCGCTGAGGCGCCGCGAGTACGACGAGTCCGACGTCCGGGTCCGCCCGGGCAAGGGCACGCGGCCGCGCACCAAGACCCGGCCCCAGCACCTGGATGCCGAAGCGGCCATGGTCGTTTCGGTCGACCGGGGCCGCTGGGGGTGTGTGCTCGACGACGATCCGGAGCGCCGGATCGTGGCCATGCGGGCGCGGGAGCTCGGGCGCACACCGATCGTGGTGGGCGATCAGGTCGATGTGGTGGGCGATCTGTCCGGCAAGCCGGACACCCTGGCCCGCATCGTGCGGGTGGCCGATCGCCGAACGGTCTTGCGGCGCACCGCCGATGACACCGATCCGTTCGAACGCGTCGTGGTCGCCAATGCCGAGAAGCTGTTCATCGTGGTCGCGCTCGCCGACCCGCCGCCGCGCACCGGATTCGTGGAGCGCGCCATGGTGGCCGCGTATGTCGGCGGGCTGCAACCGGTGCTGTGCCTGACCAAGCACGACCTGGCCGCCGAATCCGAATTCGCCTCGGACTTCGAGGATTTGGATCTGACCATCGTCTACGGCGGTATCGAGGATCCGCTGCAGCCGGTGCTGGATCTGCTCGACGACAGCCTGACCGCCCTGATCGGCCACTCCGGCGTCGGCAAGTCCACACTCGTGAATCGCCTTGTGCCGGAAGCGGAACGGGCCGTCGGCGACGTGTCCGGCGTCGGCAAGGGCCGGCACACCTCCACCCAGTCGGTGGCGCTGCATCTGCCCGACGGCGGCTGGGTCATCGACACCCCGGGCGTACGCTCCTTCGGCCTGGCGCACATCACCCCCGACGATGTGATCAGCGCCTTCTCCGACCTCGCCGACGCCATCGAGGACTGCCCGCGCGGCTGCACCCATCTCGGCCCGCCCGCCGATCCGGAGTGCGCGCTGGACGCTCTGCCCGGCAAGGAACGCCGTGTGGAGGCCATCCGCCGGCTGCTGGTCGCGCTCAATTCCAACGACCCCTGGTTCAAGGGCCAATCCACCACGGTGAGCTGACGGAATCGGAAGTGCTGCGCGGCCTTCCGGAAATCGGTAATCTTCCGCCGTGGAAGACCATGAGCGCAGAGATTTTTCGCCGCTCCTCGACGATCTGCTCGGCCCCGGCGCACCGGTGACCCCGGAGGTCCGCATCGGCCGCAACGACAGTGCGGCGCCCCTCCCGGAATGCGTCCGCTGCGGCAGACCCGCCACCATGTACCTGCGGGCCGTCTGGCTGTCGACCAAGGCCGTGCTGAACGGGGACACCGATGTGGACAGTCACATCAGCGTGAACTCCTGCGGCGCCTGCGCCGGCAGTGTGGCCGGCATGATCCTCATCAACTGGGATCCCCGCTACTGGGGTGAATCGGTCAATCTCGACTGAGGTCGTCGATGAATCGCTCGAGGCCGTCGAGCAGGCGGCGCAGGCCGAATTCGAAGGCGCGGGCCGGATCCACGGCGCTGCCGTATTCCGCGCCCGCACTGCTGCCGACGCGGGCGGCGGTGGGGAAACGCTCCGGGTCGGCGGCCCGGGCGAGTGCGGGACCGATTGCGTCCCACCACTGTTGGTCCGTGCGGCCGGTTTCGGCTTCGGCGCGGGCGGCGTCCACGGCGGTGCGCGCCGCGCCGCGCACGTAGTCGTTCACCAGGGCGACAACGAGATCCATATCGACGTCGGTCAGGCCCAGGCCGTCGACGGCGCGCAGTTCGTAGTCGTATTTGGCGGTGAGGCAGGGGCCGGGCACGGGGCGGCTGGCCGCGATCTGCAGCAGCCACGGATGTGCCAGGTAGAGAGACCAATTCGCGCGGGCGACGGCCTCCAATCGCGGCCGCCAGCCCGCGCCGTCGTCCGCGGGCATGGGGTAGTCGCGCAGCACCCGGTCGGCGATGAGGTCGAGGAGTTCGGCCTTGCTGGGCACATAGCCGTACAGCGACATGGCGGTGACGCCGAGTTCTTCGGCGACGCGGCGCAGGGTGACGGCGGCCAGGCCGTCGCTGTCGGCCAGCCGGATGGCGGTGTCGGCGATGTCCTCGACGGTCAGTTTGGGTTTCGGGCCGCGCCGGGGCTTGGGCGGGAGACCCCACAGCAGTTCGATGGTGCGCTGCGGGTCGCCGCTGCCGCTGTAGTCCATGCGGACATCCTCTCCGAATCGGTTCGGCCCGGATTTTCGGGGTTGACAACTCTTTACAACGTATCCCATTCTCTAACTACTTACGTTGTAGAGAGTTAGGGGCCGCGGTGGGCGATGTGATCGTGTGCGAACGAGTGCACAAGCGTTACGGCAGTAGGGCGGCCCTGGACGGATTCGATCTGGCCGTGCCCGAGGGCATGGTCTACGGCCTGCTCGGCCCGAACGGGGCGGGCAAGACGACGGCCGTGCGAATGCTGGCCACGCTCACACGTCCGGATTCCGGGCGGATCGAGGTCGCCGGATTCGATGCCGTGCGCGACGCCGCGCGGGTCCGAGAGCGCATCGGGCTGGTCGGGCAGAACGCGGCGGTGGACGAGGCGCTGTCGGGGCGGCAGAACCTGGAACTGTTCGGGAAACTGCATCACCTCGGCGCGGCGCGGGCCCGGCAACGAGCAGCCGAACTACTGGAGTGGTTCGGGCTGGCCGACACCGGCGACAAACCGATCGAGCAGTACTCCGGCGGCATGCGGCGACGGCTCGATCTGGCCGTGGGCTTCCTGGTCGCGCCGGCCGTGCTGTTCCTCGACGAGCCCACCACCGGACTGGATCCGCACAATCGGAACCAGGTGTGGGAGGCCGTGCGCGGACTGGTCGCGGCGGGCACCACCGTCCTGCTCACCACGCAGTATCTCGAAGAGGCGGACCAGCTTTCGGCTCGGATCGCGGTCATGAACCACGGACGGGTGATCGCCGAGGGCACACCCGGCGGGCTCAAAGGCCGAATGGGCGGCGACCGCATCGATGTCATCGTGCACGACGCCGCCGACCTGGCAGCCACCGCGACCCTGTTGCGGAACCGGCTGCACGCCGAGCCCGTCGTCGACCCCGACACCCGACGGGTCGGCGCACCGGCCACCGATCCGGTCGCCGACCTCACCGATATCGCGAATGCGCTGCGCGACAGCGGTATTCCGGTCGAGGACCTGTCCGTGCGCCGACCCACCCTGGACGAGGTGTTCCTGCATCTCACCGGTCGGCCCGCCGCCGTGGAGGTGGCTGCCTGAGCACCAAACGCACCATGCGACGCCGAACTGCCGCCGACCTTATCGCCCCACTCGCCATCGCCGCCCACCCAGCCGAGGAGGCCCACATGCCCGTCGAATCCATCGCGCCCGCCTTTACCGGCGCTCCGATTCCACTGCCGGACAGTCGATCCCGTCTGATTCGATGGCGCTGGGCGGTGGCCGACGCATTCACCATCGCGGGGCGGGACCTCGCGCACTGGCGGCGGCGGCCCGGCGCGGTCATCGCCAACACGCTGCTGTTCCCGATCATGATCGTGCTCATGTTCGGGTATCTGCTCGGCGGCGCCATGCAGGTTCCGGGCGGCGGCGACTATCGGGAATTTCTGCTCCCGGGCATGTTCGCCATGACCATGGTCTTCGGCATCGGCACCACCATGGTGGCGGTGAGTTCCGATGCGGCACGCGGGATTACGGACCGCTTCCGGTCCATGCCCATGTCCGCCTCGGCCGTGGTCACCGGACGGGGCATCGCCGACATGCTCAATTCGACTGTCGCCCTGGCTGTTCTGGTCATCTGCGGCCTCGCCATCGGCTGGAAGCCCGAGCGCGGGCTCGGGCACACCGCGGCCGCGCTCGGTCTGCTCCTGCTGCTGCGCTTCGCATTTCTGTGGATCGGCGTCTACCTGGGCCTGCTGTTCCACGCCAACCCCGAAGCCGTGACCGGTGTGCGCACCCTCGAATTCCCGATCGGTTTCCTGGCCAATCCGTTCATCCCCCTTGCCACCATGCCCGCCTGGCTCGGATTCCTCGCCGCCTGGAATCCCTTGTCCTCCACCACCACCGCCGTCCGCGCGCTGTTCGGCAACCCCACCGGCGACGATGCCGGCTGGGTGGCCCAGCACGCGACCCTCATGGCGATCGTCTGGCCGCTGCTGCTGATCGCCGTCTTCCTGCCGCTGTCCATCCATCGCTACCGGCATCTGGCCCGCTGAACGCATAGAGTTCCGAGATGCCGACTCCCCGCTGGATCGCCCGCGCCAACAAGTACGGGATCAATCAGCTCACCCGATTCATCGCACCGTGGGCGCCGGGCTGGGCCGTGGTGATCCATCGAGGCCGCAAGTCCGGCAGGACATTCCGCAGGCCACTGTGGGCGTTCAAGCGCGGCGATCGCTTCGTCATCGCGCTCACCTACGGGTCGAGGTCCGACTGGGTGCGCAATGTGGTCGCGGCGGGCGGCTGCGAGATGATCTCTCGCACACGGCGATACCGGGTCACCAATCCGCGCGTCTACAACGATCCCGAGGCGAGCGATATGCCACTGTTCATCCGCTTCATGCTGCGCTATGTGCTGAAAGCGCCGGAATTCCTCAGCACCGATATCGCCCAGGTGGTGCCGAAGGCTGCCTGAGGTGCGGGAATCACACCCCTGCGGTGGGTAGGAGGCAGCGCGGCGGATTCCTACCCTCGAACCATGACGCACCCGCTCCCCTCCGCAGGCTGGTATCCGAACGGCGCCGTCCTCCGCTGGTGGGACGGCTACCGATGGACCCACCTCACCCAGCCGCTACCGGTGAGAACCACACCGACAGAGCAGGTTTCGGTGAATCCGCGGCTGTACACCGAACGGACGCTGGTGTTCCGGAACAAGGCCGGACTGGTCGTGAGCCGCGAGTGGAGCATTGCCGACCGCGACGGAACGCCGCTCGGCGCGCTGGTGCCGATCGGCGTGCGGGCAGCGGAGCGGCTGTCCGGGCAGCGTGTCGAACTCCGGGACGAGCGCGATGCGCTCATCCACACGATCACCGAGGAAGTCGTCCGGTTCAAGATCGTCGCCAGTATCGCCGGTCTCGGCAAAGTCACCCAGAACTGGTCGTCGTCCAAGCCGCGGTTCACGCTGAGCGATGCGGACGACAATGTACTGGGCACGATCGAGGCCACCGAATCCTGGTCGCACCGATTCGTCATCCGCGACGCCGAGGACTGGCAGATCGGCCGGATGGAGTGGGATACGGTGCCGCTCGGCAGATTCGGCATGGTGGGGGCCTACGAGATCGGGGTACACCTCGACCGGCTGCCCGCCGATCCGCTCGCCGGTCTCGTGTTCGCGACCGTCCCCCGCATCCAGCACACCATTATCGTGCGGCGCAACGTGTAACCCGCACTCCGGAACACCGCGCCCCCGAAACAACAGGGGCGCCCGGGCATTTCGCCCGGACGCCCCTGTCGGGTGTGCGAAATCAGCGGCGGCGCTTGGACTTCGGCGCCTTGTCGTGCTTGCCCTGCGCGCGGGCGGCCTCACGGCGCTCGCGGCGGGTGGTGCCGGAGGTGTCGCCGTCCCCGTACTCCTCGGCATCGCTGTGGACGGCCGCGCGGCCGCCCTCGTCGGGGCCGGAGTAGGACAGGCCGCGCGGGCCGGACTCGTCGATTCCCTTGGCGCGCAAGGCCGCCGGGGCGCCATTGGGAGCCGGGGCCGCTTCCTGGGTGGGCAGCGGACGGTTGCCGACCGGCGACTGCAGGCCGGGGGCGACCTGGACACCGGCGGGCTGCGGCTGCTGCACCTCGACCTGCAGGTTGAACAGGAAGCCGACCGACTCTTCCTTCAGACCGTCGAGCATGGCGGCGAACATGTCGTAGCCTTCGCGCTGGTACTCGACCAGCGGGTCACGCTGCGCCATGGCGCGCAGGCCGATGCCCTCCTTGAGGTAGTCCATCTCGTAGAGGTGCTCACGCCACTTGCGGTCCAGGACGCTCAGCAGGATCTGGCGTTCCAGGTTGCGCATGCTGCCCTCGCCCGCCAGACCGTCGATCTCGTCCTCGCGGCTCTCGTAGCGGGCGTGCGCGTCGTCGAGAACGGCCTCGAGGAGTTCCTCGCGGGTGAGCTCGCCGACCTCGCCGGTCTCGTTCTCGCCGGTGAGGTCCTTGTAGTCGATGCCGACCGGGTACAGCGTCTTGAGCGCACCCCACAGCTTGGCGAGATCCCAGTCCTCCACATAGCCCTCGGCGGTGGCGCCGTTGACGTAGGCGGTGATCACGTCGGTGATCATCTCCTGGACCTGGCCCTCCATGTCCTCACCGGCCAGGATGCGGCCGCGCTCGGCGTAGATCACCGTGCGCTGCTGGTTCATGACCTCGTCGTACTTGAGGACGTTCTTGCGGATCTCGAAGTTCTGCTGCTCGACCTGGGTCTGCGCGGACTTGATGGCGCGCGAGACCATCTTGGCCTCGATCGGCACATCGTCGGGCAGGTTCAGCCGGGTCATGATCGACTCCAGCGCCGCGCCGTTGAAGCGCCGCATGAGCTCGTCACCCAGCGACAGGTAGAAGCGGGACTCGCCCGGATCGCCCTGCCGGCCGGAACGACCGCGCAGCTGGTTGTCGATGCGCCGCGACTCGTGGCGTTCGGTGCCGAGCACGTACAGGCCGCCGGCCTCACGCACCGCCTCGGCGTCCTCCTCGGTCTGCTCCTTGACGCGTTCCAGGGTGGGCAGCCACTGCGCCTGGTACTCGTCGGGAGTGTTGACCGGATCCAGGCCCTGCTTGCGCAGCACCAGGTCGGCAATGATGTCCGGGTTGCCGCCGAGCACGATGTCGGTACCGCGACCGGCCATATTGGTGGCCACGGTGACCGCGCCGGGGCGGCCGGCCTCGGCGACGATCTGGGCTTCCTGCTCGTGGAACTTGGCGTTCAGCACCGAGTGCGGGATGCCGCGCTTGGTCAGCTGCTTGGACAGGTACTCCGAACGCTCGACCGAGGTGGTGCCGACCAGGACCGGCTGGCCCTTCTCGTGGCGCTCCACGATGTCGTCGGCGACCGCGGCGTACTTGGCCTCTTCGGTCTTGTAGATCAGATCCGACTGGTCGGCGCGGATCATCGGCTTGTTGGTCGGGATCGGCACCACGCCCAGGCCGTAGGTCTGGTGCAGCTCGGCCGCTTCCGTCTCGGCCGTACCGGTCATGCCGGACAGCTTGTCGTACAGGCGGAAGTAGTTCTGCAGCGTGATGGTGGCCAGAGTCTGGTTCTCCGGCTGGATCTCGACGCCTTCCTTGGCCTCGATGGCCTGGTGCATGCCCTCGTTGTAGCGGCGGCCCACCAGGATTCGGCCCGTGAACTCGTCGACGATGATCACTTCACCGTCGCGGACGATGTAGTCCTTGTCGCGGGTGTACAGCTCCTTCGCCTTGATGGCGTTGTTCAGGTAGCTGACCAGCGGCGAGTTCGCGGCCTCGTACAGGTTGTCGATGCCGAGCTGATCCTCGACGAATTCGACGCCGGCCTCGTGCACACCGATGGTGCGCTTCTTGATGTCGACCTCGTAGTGCAGGTCCTTCTTGAGAAGCGGTGCGATGCGCGCGAATTCGGCGTACCACTTCGAGGAGGCGTCGGCCGGGCCCGAGATGATCAGAGGCGTGCGGGCCTCGTCGATCAGAATCGAGTCGACCTCGTCGACGATGGCGAAGTTGTGCCCGCGCTGCACCAGATCGTCCAGCGAGTGGGTCATATTGTCGCGCAGGTAGTCGAAGCCGAACTCGTTGTTCGTGCCGTAGGTGATGTCGGCGCTGTAGGCCACGCGGCGCTCGGCCGGGGTCATGCCGGACAGAATCGTGCCGACCTCGAGGCCGAGGAAGCGGTGCACGCGACCCATCCACTCGCCGTCGCGCTTGGCCAGGTAGTCGTTCACCGTGACCACGTGCACGCCCTCGCCGGAGATGGCGTTCAGGTAGGCGGGCAGCACACAGGTGAGGGTCTTGCCCTCACCGGTCTTCATCTCGGACACATTGCCGATGTGCAGCGCCGCGCCACCCATGATCTGCACCTTGTAGTGCTTCTGGTTGAGCACGCGCCAGGATGCTTCCCGCGCCGTCGCGAACGCCTCCAGCAGCAGTTCGTCGAGGCTTTCGCCGTCGGCGTAGCGCTGCTTGAACTCATCGGTCTTGGCCTGCAACTCCGCGTCGGAGAGGGCCGAGAACTCCTCGTCCAGGGCGATGACTTCGTCCGCCAGGTGCGCAAGCCGCTTGACCGTGCGACCCTCACCAATCCGTAGCAACCTCGAAAACGTCAGCGCAGGCACGGGTCTTGTCAGTCCTCTGGTCGGTGGTCGTCTTTCGCACCCGCCTGGGCGGGCTGGGCACGCGCGGGCGCGCAACCAATTGCCATGGTAGTGCGCAGCCCATCGTAGGCGCTGAGGTGCACGTGCGACGGGCCAGCTCAGGCGGGTCGCGAAGACGTCGCCCCCACGATCCTCCCGCTCGCACTGTACCGACAAGCTCAACGCCGCGCCGGGCCGTTACCCGTCATCCCGGCGCGCTTTTGGCCGGGATCCACCACGGGCGATGGATCCCGGCCAAAAGCATGCCGGGATGACGGGCTGAGCTCTCAGTGAATCGTTTTGCAGCCGAAGTGGTTTCACCACCCCTGACGTAGGATGTAGGGGGTTCGGCACGCGGAGGCTTGCGCCCACGGCCCGGACAGGCGGGGCACCGACGATGGTGCGAGTGCGGGCAGTGGCGCTCGACTCATTCCCCGGGTGATCGGATTGCGATAGCTTGCCCTCAACAACCGGCGCGTGCCGCCGTACGCCGACGCTCGGCAGGGGCTGTGTTTATTCAAACGCATGTGCGGGCGCAGGCAGGGATCAGGGAGTAGCAGGCAGCGTGATCACCAGACTGACGCCGCAGGACGCGTCGTTCTATCGGCTCGAGTCGAGCAGCAACCCGATGCACATCGGATCCCTCGCCATTCTGCGCAATCCGGCGCCGGCCGGAAATTCCGGCCACGGGCCGTTGGATTACGACCGCTTGGTATCGCTGGTGGAGGCACGGTTGCCGCTGGTCCCCCGCTATCGGCACAAGGTGCGTGAGATTCCCTTCGCGCTGGGCCGGCCGGTGTGGGTGGACGATGCGCATTTCGATATCACCTACCACATTCGAAGGTCGGCGCTGCCCGAGCCGGGCAATGACGGGCAACTGCTCGACCTGGTCGCGCGGCTGGCGTCGCGGCCCTTGGACAGCAGCCGTCCACTATGGGAGATGTACCTCGTCGAGGGGCTGTCCGAGGGACGGTGCGCCATCTTCACCAAGACGCACTCCGCGCTCGTCGACGGCGACTCCGCGCTGGAGATCGGGCATGTGATCCTGGACACCTCGGCAGCCCCGCGCGAGGTCGCCGACGACGCCTGGCGGGCGCATCGCGAACCCGCCGATGTGGAACTGCTCGTGAGCGCGCTGCTGCACCTGGCGACCCAGCCGCGCGAAGCCCTCGAGGTGGCGCGGCATCACAGCGCCGAGGCGTTCGCGCTCATCGATGCCACCGGCAAGGCCGTGAAGAAGATGGTGTCGATGGTGCGGGCCGCGGCCATCGGCGCGCCCGACAGCCCGCTCAATACCCGGACCTCGCGCAATCGGCGGTTCGAAGTGGTGCGCACCGATCTCGAGGACTACCGCAAGATCCGCAAGAGATTCGACTGCTCCATCAACGACGTGATCCTCGCCGTGGTCACCGGGGCGCTGCGCAACTGGCTGCTCTCGCGCGGTGCGATCCTCACCGAATCCGATGCCCTGCGCGCCGTCGTGCCCATGTCGGTGTACGCGGACGGGCCGCACGGGGAGCTGAAACCGGCCTCCGAAGTGCATTCGCTGGTGCTGGATCTGCCTGTCGGCGAACCGAATCCGGTCATCCGGCTCTCGCACATCAAACACGCCACCGAGGCGCACTCCCGGCATCAGCGCGGAGTGCGGGCGCGGACGCTGGTGCACATGGCCGGATTCGCTCCGGCGAGCCTGCATGCCATGAGCGTGCGGTCGGCGAGTACGTTTCCAGAGCACACGTTCAATCTGGTGATCACCAACGCGCCGGGTCCGCAGCAGCCGATGTACATCGGCGGCGCGCGGATGCTGGAGATGTACCCGGTGTCGCCGCTGCTGCGCAATCAGGCTCTGAGCTTCGGCCTCACGTCCTACGACGGACGCGTGTTCTACGGGCTCAATGCCGATCGCGACGCGATGGCGGATATCGCGGTGCTGACCGCTTCGGTGCACGAGTCGATGGAGGAGATGCTCGGTGCCTGCGTCCAGTGAGTCGTCCCGCGTGACCAACAAGCTACGCGTGTACGTACCGGCCACCGTGCCGATGCTGCGAGAGCTCGTCGCCGAACGCGAAATCCGCGCCCTGAACGACACCGCCTTCGCCGTCACCCCCGCCCTGCGCGAGGCCTACGCCTCCGGTGACGACGAGGAACTCGCCGAAGTCGCGATGGCCGAAGCCGCGCGCGCCTCCCTGCGCCTGCTCGCCGACGAACAGGCCGGCGCCGACAACGCCGACCCCGACGAAACCGACTCCGCCCCACGCGGACCGGTGTTCCGCCGCGCCGTCATCGCCGCCGATGTGGACGGCGCGACCCTGCGCCCGGACCTCGACGACGCCGTGGTCCGGCTGTCCGCCCCCATCCCCTACGACCGAATCGCCTCGGTCCACGTGGATCTCGCGGAGGCGGAGTCCGAAGTCGCCAAGGCCGTGGACGTCATCGACGCCGCCGACATGGGCGATCCGGACGCCGAATTCGTCCTCGGCGACGCCGAAGACCACCAATTGGCCTGGTACGCAGCGCAAGAACTGCCGTTCCTGCTCGACCTGCTCTGAGAGCAGGAAAAGGGGGTGGGGGCTAAGCCCCCAAACCCCCATACGTGGGCTCCGCCCCCGACCCCCGTGTCGGCCTGTCCGCCCCCCGCGTCCGCTCCGGCCCTCGCCCCCGCGTCGGGGCCGTGTTCGACGCGTTCTTCGCGCCCCGGCGGTTGGGCTCGACCCCTTGGCAACGACGCCCTAACCTACGATGCCGTAACCTTGCTGCGAGAGCCGCGTGACACTCATTGGTGAGGGCGCGGCGGACACGCATGACGACGCGCGGGTCAGCGCGCACGACGACAGGGAAGCGTTCCGAATCATGGCATCGAAGACTGGTGGTTTCTCCGTGCGAGGGCTGCGGGAGTGGCTGGAGGCCCCGGTGGCCGACGGCACCACTGCCGGGCGGACTCGACTGGATGCGCTGCGGGGGGCGGCGGCGCGGATCACCACTCCCCTGCTGCCGGACGACTACCTGCATCTGGTGAATCCGCTGTGGTCGGCGCGGGAGCTGCGCGGGCGCATCGTCGAGGTGCGCAAGGAGACGGCGGATTCGGCGACGCTGGTGATCAAGCCGGGCTGGGGTTTCGATTTCAAGTTCGAGCCGGGCCAGTACATCGGCATCGGGATCCTGGTGGACGGGCGCTGGCACTGGCGCTCGTATTCGCTGACCTGCCCGCCGGATTGGACGCATCCGGAGCACAAGAGCAAGCGGCTCATCTCGATCGCCGTGAAGGCCATGCCGGAGGGCTTCCTGTCGAGCCACATCGTGTCCGGCGTGCCGGAGGGCACCATCGTCCGGCTGGCCGCGCCGCAGGGCGGGTTCGTGCTGCCGGAGCCGCCGCCGGCCAAGGTGCTGTTCCTCACCGCCGGTTCGGGCATCACCCCGGTGATGGCCATGCTGCGCACCATGGAGCGCCGTGAGTCGGTGCCGGATGTGCTGCACGTGCACTCGGCGCGCACACCCGACGATGTCATGTTCGGCGACGAACTGCGCGAAATGCACGACAAGCACCCGTCTTTCACCGCACACCTGCACCTCACCGGCGAGAACGGCAAGTTCGCGCTCGCCGATCTGGACGAGGTCTGCCCGGACTGGCGTGCGCGCGAAACCTGGGCGTGCGGCCCGCTCGGCATGCTGGACGAGATCGAAAAGCATTGGGCCGCCGCCGGTATCGAGAACCAGCTGCATGTGGAGCGCTTCGAGATCGCACGTTCGGCGACCGCGGAGGGCGGCACGGTCACCTTCGCCAAGACCGGCCGCAGCATCGAGGTCGACGGCGCCACCACGCTCATGCAGGCCGGCGAGTCCGCGGGCGTGCAGATGCCGTTCGGCTGCCGCATGGGCATCTGCCAGACCTGTGTGGTGACCGTGACCGACGGCCATGTGCGGGATCTGCGCAATGGCAACGAGCACCGCGCGGGCGACAAGGTGCAAACTTGTATCTCGGCCGCGGCCGGCGATTGCACCCTCGATGTCTGAGACAACTTCGCGGACCGCGTAACACCTTCACCCCGCAGACCCCGTACCCTCGATTTCGGGGACATCGCGAATCACGGAAGGACCGCCGGTGGCCATCACCGACATCAAAACGTTCGCTCATCTCACGGCGGCCGATATCGAGACCCTCGGGCACGAACTCGACACCATCAAGCGGGATGTCGAGCTGTCCCTCGGGGAACGCGATGCCAAGTACATCCGGCGCACCATCGCCGCCCAGCGCATGCTGGAGGCGGCCGGTCGCGCCACCCTGTTCGCGAGCCGCAAGCGCTGGGCGTGGCTGACCGGCACCGCCCTGCTCTCGGTCGCGAAGATCATCGAGAACATGGAGCTCGGGCACAACATCAGCCACGGGCAGTGGGATTGGATGAACGACCCGGAGATCCACTCCACCACGTGGGAGTGGGACATGACCGGGGTGTCGGCGAACTGGAAACGCGCGCACAACTATTCGCATCACACGTACACGAACATCGTCGGCATGGACGACGACATCGGCTTCGGCATCATTCGCATGACGCGCGACGAGCCGTGGCGTC